>NZ_JAPFRB010000001.1:0-5733 GCF_035726885.1 Leucobacter sp. M11
GCACATCGCGGGGCGGTGCGTTTGCGCGCGTGCCGGGCACGGGGACGGTGACCGGGGCGAGCGCCGCGAAGATCGCGCAGCGCATTGCCGCCGATGCTTTTGCCGCGTCCCGGGTCATTCCGGGTGACCAGGCACCGCATCCGCTTGCCGCCGCCAAGGTGGCCGCGTCAGCGGCCCGCGTGCACCTCAATGCCGAGGAACTGCGCGCACGCGAGGCTGAGCTGAGTGAGGCGATTTCCGAGGCTACGCGGGAGAAGAACCGGGTTGAGGCCCGTCGTGCTCGCTTGATCGCGGAACTCGCCGACCTGAACGAGGAGCGCTTTACGCGGGAGACCGCGGAGGACGCCGCACGGGTGCTCGCTTCGACGGGGCAGGTCATCGAGCAAACCGTGACCGGCGAGGACCGGGCGCAGCGGATGGGCCAGCTTGCCGAAGAGGTCGCGTTCGCCGTCACCGTGGGGAAGCCCACGGGTGCGCGGCTCTTGAACGACGCTCTTGCGGTCGCCGAGGATCTGCCCCACGTGTGGGATGCCTTCTCGTCCGGCGCGCTCGATCAGGCCCGCGTATCCGCGATCGTGCGGGTCACCGCTGATGCTCCGCCCGTGGCCCGCTCAATTTTGGACGAGCAGCTTGCCGAGGTTGCCCCGACGCTGACCCCGGCGAAGCTGTTACGCGTGGCCGAGGACCTAAGGAACCGGGTGGACCCCGTATCTCCCGAGGCGAGGCACGCGGATGCGTTCCAGCGCCGCGGTGCCTGGAACGAGCCCGCCCGCAACGGCATGATGGAGCTCACGATCCGGCACTCCGCCGTGGAACTCACCGCGGCATACGACCGAAGCGACGCCCTCGCGAAACAGCTCGCGATCATGGAGAAACAGGACCACCAGGACCGCGTGGACGCGTTGAAGGACGCGCACACGGGTACCGAGGAGGAGCTTGCCGAGGCCCTTGCCGCGCTCCCGCTCCCCCGCGGCATCGCGCAGCTCCGCGCCGACGTGCTCGTGGACCTGATCTCGCTCGGCGAGATCGACACGGAAGCGCCAGCCGAGGGAGACACGGCCCCCCAGGCCAGCACCGCCCCACCCCGCGGGGTGCGCGGGCAGGTCCTCGTGACCGTGCCCACCCGCATCCTCGCCGGGCTCACCGACGACCTCGGCCCCGAGGCCACCGCCGAGGCGATCCTCGGCAAAGAATTCGCCCAGCTGGACGGCTACGGCGTCCTCGACGATGAGACCGCGGAGCGGGTCGCCTTCGGCATCGGCTCCTTCCGGGCCCTGTTCACCGACGACCGGGGCGCGATCCTCAACGTCGGCCGCGACAGTTACTCGCCGCCCAAAGCGCTTCGCAGATTCACCGAAATTCGGGACCAGCACTGTCGCTTTCCCGGGTGTGAACGGGCGGCGGTCCGGTGTGACCTGGATCACTCGGTGCCGTGGGATGCGGGCGGGGAGACCTGTCACGATAATCTCGCGTTTCTCTGCCGCACCCATCACACGATGAAGGGCCGCGGCGACCCGGGGACGACCGGGCCGGGCAAGACACACCGGGGCTGGACCCTGCTCGATAACGTGAACGGGGTGCTGGAGTGGGAGACCCTGAGCGGACGGCGTGCGACGACGCACCCTGAACGACCGTCGGGCGCGCCGGAGACCCCCTGAGGGGTCTGTTCCCGCGGCGAGGGGCCAGGGGCCAGGGCAGTCCATTCACCCCACCCCTCATCCCTTCGCCCGCCTGCGTGGCACACGCTCGGGCAGCGCGAGGGAAGCGCTCGCCTCACCGCTGGGGCGTCGGCCATAACCGCTGTCCGGCGGTGGGAACACAAAAGCGGCCAACCTCCCGAGGGAGATTGGCCGCTTGAGAACCGTGCTTAGGCGCCGAAGCTCTTGAAGCGCTGGTTGAACTTGTCGATGCGACCGGCGGAGTCCATGATGCGCTGCTTGCCGGTGTAGAACGGGTGCGACTCGGAGGAGACCTCAACGTCGATGACGGGGTAGGTCTCGCCGTCGAGCTCGATGGTCTTCTGGCTGGTCAGGGTGGACCGCGTCAGGAAGGTCGCACCAGATGCGAGGTCACGGAAGACAATCGCGTTGTACTCGGGGTGAATGGCGGTTTTCATCTGGGTTCCTTCGGTATCTGGGGAGGTGTGTCATCGGATCGATTCGGTGACACGAAGCTTTACGGCGCGAGCGCCAACACGTAAGTTTAGCAGAACTTTAGCGTGCGACGGCGGCAAAGCGCCCGTTGGCGCGTTGCAGGTCAACCTCGATGCCGAAAGTCTCTGCGAGCGCTTCGGCGGTGAGGGTCTCCTCGATGGGTCCGGCCGCGACAATCCGGCCCTCCTTGAGGAGCATGAGGTGCGTGAACCCGGGCGGAATCTCCTCGACGTGGTGCGTCACGAGCACCATCCCGGGCGAGCTCGGCGAGGAAGCGAATCCGCTCAGCAGCTGAATGAGGCGCTCGCGGGCGCCGAGGTCGAGGTTCGCCGTCGGCTCATCAAGCAGCAGCAGCTCCGGGTCCGTCATCACGGCGCGCGCGATCAGCACGCGCTTGCGCTCCCCGTCGCTCAGCGTCGCGAAGGCCTGCTCGGCGAGACCCAGGAGGTCCCACTCGGCGAGGATCCGGTCGGCCTGGCGCGTGTCCAGCTCGTCGTACTGCTCGTTCCAACGCCCCTCGACCGAGTAGGCGGCGGTCAAGACCACGTTGCGCACCGTCTCGTTGCCGGGAATGCGACGCGCCTGCGCCGAGGAGGCAAAGCCGAGCCGGGTGCGCAGATCGAAGACGTTCACGCCGCCGAGGCGCTCCCCCAGCACGTGCACCGTGCCGCTCGTCGGGTAGTCGTGCCCGGTCGCGATTTTCATGAGGGTCGTCTTGCCCGCGCCGTTCGGTCCGAGGATCGCCCAGCGCTCGTCACTCGTCACCCGCCAGGAAACACCGTCGAGAATGGCGGCACCGTTGCGGACATAGGAAACGTCGGAAAAGTCGAGCACATTGACCATGTGGCCAGCCTAACGGAAAAGCCAGGTAGAATTGTCCGGTGCCGTGTCTCGGAAGACCCGAGACTCGGCCAGCCACATGTGCGAGCTTGAGAAGGGGCGCGACCGACAACTATGGGAACTAGCGACAGCGAACGAATGGTTGCCGTACCACCCCTCGTCATCCTCGATTGCGATTCAACCACGATCTTCGACGAGGTCATCGAACTGCTCGCCGAGACGGCGGGCACCCGAGAGCAGGTCGCCCGGGTCACCGAGCGCGCCATGCGCGGCGAGCTCGACTTCGCCGAGAGCCTGCGTGAGCGTGTCGCCACCCTCGCCGGGACCCCGGTGTCCGTCTTCGCCGAGACCTACCCGAAGATTCGCCCCATGACCGGCATCCACCGGCTCGTCGCCGCCGTGCACGAGCGCGGCGGCATCGTGGGCGTCGTCTCCGGCGGCTTCCACGAGCTGCTCGACCCGCTCGGGGCAGAGCTGGGCGTGGACATCTGGAAGGCGAACCGCCTCGAGGTCCTCGACGGCGCGCTCACCGGCCGCGTCTCCGGCCCCATCATCGACGCCCAGGCGAAGGCCGACACGCTTCGGCACTGGTCCGAGATGACCCGGATCCCCCTGGCCGCCTCGATCGCGATCGGCGACGGCGCGAACGACCTCGAAATGATGAAGGTCGCCGGGCTCTCCGTCGCCTTCAACGCGAAGCCGATCGTGCGCGAGTTCGCCGACGTCGTGATCGACGAGCTCGACCTGGCCCAGGTCATCCCGCTGCTCGACCGCGGGCGGCCCGCCTCCGCTTAGGGGAAGTTCCGAGGGATCGCCACCAGCACCGAGTCCCTGGGCGTCACCCCCACCTGGATCCTGAGCTCGCCCTCGGTGTCCTGCGGCATCCGGAACACGAGGGAACCGGCGATCTGCTCCGGCCACCCGGTTGGGGCGGTTCCCCGGACGGTGCGCGGATCGAGCACGATGCCCCCCGGAACATCAGCGAGCGTGATGAGCTCAATCCCACCGACGCCGTCCTCGCTCAGGTACTCGAACAGCATCATTTCGGCATGCTCCGGCGCGGTCTCCGGCGTGACCGGCTCGTCCCGGGTCGCCGTGAACGCGATCCGCAGGAAGCGGTTGTTGACCCCCGGCGCGGGCCGCTCGGGTTCCGCCGCGAGCAGTTCCTCGGTGACGTCCTCGCTCACCTCAGCAATTGCGAACGTCCAGCCGCCGGTCCGGATCGAATCGTCCACGGCATAGGGCTGCTGCCGCGACCCCGCCCCGGTCTGCCGGAACTCGTGCAGCGCGGAATCGGATTTCCACGAGCTCCCGCCGGTCAGCGCCGGTAACGGGGTGGTCCGGTCGCGGCTCAGCTCGCTGCTGATGATCGGCACGACCAGGCTCGCAACGAGAAACACCGCAACGGCGAGGAACCACCACCGGAGATGCTTCAGGTCACGAAGAATTGAGTCTGCCAGCGCGGTGAGGCGTTTTTCCTCCGCCTGCAGCGCGCTCGTGATCGCCGCATGTTCTTGTTCCTCTTCCGGTGTCAGCGGCTCGGCAGCGGAGTCGGCCGGGAGCTCAGTATCAGCATCGGCAGGGCGCGACACGTCCCAGTCGAGGAATCGCTGATCGGGGAGAAATCGGGCGTCCGGGGAGCCGGCGTCAGGGGCAGTGTCGCCCTGCCCGGCCCGCCCGGACGCGGGCACGGCTAGTGCCCCATCCCGAGCCCACCGTCGACGGGAATGACCGCCCCGGAGATGTACCCGGCGTCGTCACCCGCGAGCCAGGCGCAGACGCCCGCGATTTCCTCGGCCTGGCCGAAGCGTGCCGCGGGGATCGAGGCGAGGTACTGCTGCTGCTGCGCCTCGGGCAGCGCCGCCGTCATGTCGGTCTCGATGAAACCGGGGGCGACCACGTTCGCGGTGATGCCGCGGGAGCCCAGCTCACGCGTCAGCGATCGAGCGAAGCCGACGAGCGCCGCCTTCGAGGACGAGTAGTTGATCTGCCCGGGGCCGCCGTAGAGGCCCACAACGGAGGAGATCATGATGACGCGCCCGAAGCGCTGCTTCAGCAGCCCCTTCGCCGCACGCTTGACCACGCGGAAGGTGCCGTTCAGGTTCGTGTCGATGACACTCGTGAACTCCTCCTCGCTCATGCGCAGCAGCAGCGTGTCCTTCGTGATCCCCGCGTTCGCCACGAGCACCTCGACCGGGCCCAGCTCCGCCTCGATCTGCGTGAAGGCGGCGTCGATGCTCGCCGCGTCCGTGACATCGGCCTGCACGGTCAGCGAGCCAGCGGGGCCCTCCCCCGAGCGAGCCGTCACGGCGACCCGGTGCCCGTCCGCGATCATCCGCTCGGCGATCGCAAAACCGATCCCGCGATTGCCGCCGGTAATCAGCACGGTCCTGGGTGTCGTCATAGTGGTCCTTCCAAGTCAAACAGGGTTCCTCCCCAGCTTAGGCGTAGGCTTGAGGGGAACGGAGAAGGCGGACCAGGCATGGACAAGAATTACCGGGTCACCGGGGTCGGTGAGGCACCCTCCGTCGAGCGGTCCCACCGGATGCGCAACTACGCCATCACGATGGGCGTGCGCATGGCCTGCATCCTCGCCCTGCCCTTCGTGCGCGGCTGGGTCTGGGTCCTCATCCTGGCCATCGGCGCGGTGTTTTTGCCCTACTTTGCCGTGGTCGTCGCAAACGTGAAAACCGGCACCGTCAGCGGCGCGCCTGAGCAGGTCGGCCCCCTCGAACTCGGC
>NZ_JAPFRB010000001.1:5779-15116 GCF_035726885.1 Leucobacter sp. M11
TCCTCGTCTTTGACGCCGAGGGCAACGAGGAATTCCCCACCGCAGCCCAGCAGGACCCCCCTCAGGAGGATGAACGATGATACTCGGCGGCGAGCCCAGTGAACGATACAATTGTTCCCGGGCCAGTTGTGACGCGGTTGCCACCGCGGCGCTCGCCTGGCGAAACCCGAAAATCCACGCCGAGAGCCGCCGCAAGATCTGGCTCGCGTGCGCGGACCACGCCGACTACCTCACCGAGTTCCTGCGCGCGCGCTCGTTCCCGGTGGAGACCATGACGCTGGACGAGTTCCTTGAGTCCCCGCTGCACGAGAACGGATCCCCCGAATGAATCGCGAGTCAGACCAGCCCAGCTGGGGGTTTCTCCGCTCGAAGCGCTGGGCGGGCTACACGGGCCTCGTCGTCGTGTTCTCGATCGTCTGCGCGCTGCTCGGCCAGTGGCAGTTCGATCGGCGCGCCCAGGCGCGCGCCGAGATCGCCCGCATCGACGCGAACTACGCGAACGCGGCCCTGCCCCTCGAGGAGGTGCTGCCCAGCCTCGATGCCTACTCCGACGACGATGACAAGTGGCAGACTGTCGAGATGACCGGCGAGTACGAGGAGCGCGTGCTCCTCGTCCGAAACCGTCCGAACCAGCAGAGCGTCGGCTTCGACATGCTGGCGCTGTTCCGCACCGACTCCGGCAACGTCTTCGTCGTGAACCGGGGGTGGATCGACGCGGGCAACACCCCGGACGAGCCCGGCAAGATCGTCGCCCCGCCCGAGGGCCGGGTCACGGTGCACGCGCGGCTCAAAGAATCCGAGCCCGAGATCCCGGGCCGGGAGACCTCCGGCGATATGCTCGCCACGATCAACCTGAACGACGTCGCCGACCTCGTCGAGCAGCCGACGTACACGGGCGGCTACGGTCTGCTCAGCGCCGAGTTCGATGCGGCAACCGAGGAACCCCTGAGCGCCGAGGCTGGCATCCTCCAGCCCAAGCCCGAGCGCGATGAGGGCCCGCACCTGTCCTACGCCCTGCAGTGGTACGTGTTCATCATCATGGCCTGGATCGGCCTCGCGTACGCCATTCGGATGGAATACCGCAGCCTGTACCCGCAGTCGGAGCGCACGAAGCGCCAGGACAAGAAGACCGCGGAGCGCAAACAGCGCCGCGGGCTGGATGACGGCGAGATCGAGGACGCCCTCCTGGACGCCCACCGGTGAGCCAGCGCCTCGTGCCCGGGGGCGACGAGCTCTCCGCACGCATCGTCGCCCAGCGCGCCTCGCAGGGCATTGGCACGCTCTGGACGGGCGACTATCGCGGCGCGCAGCAACTGCTCTCCGCGCTCGGCCGCCGCATCGACCGCGGCGTCAAGCGGGTCCCCGATGACACCCCGCGGGAGGCGTTTTATCGCTGGCGGCAGTCCCGCGCGCACCGCGCGCGCATCCTGGGCCTGCTCTTCGTCCCCGTCTCCCCCGGGGGCGTCATTGCCCTGCCGAACGCGCCCGATGCCGCGGAGGCGCTGGAACGCGCCCGCGGCCCCATCCTCGAAGCGACCGAGCTGCCGCTCACCGAGGTCCTCGGCGCGATCGGCGCGGAGCAGTGGCGCCGTCGCGGCGTCTGGGTGCCCGCCCTCGACGCCAGCATCCACGCCCACCACGGCGTTTTCGCGCCCACCCGGGGCGAGTACCTGGATCTGGTCGCCACGGCCCCGCTGCCGAGCACCCGGCTCGCCTGGGACATCGGCACCGGCACCGGGGTGCTCGCCGCGATCCTCGCCCAGCGGGGCGTGGCGCGCGTGATCGCCGTGGACAGCGAACCGCGCGCGATCGCCTGCGCGGCGGAGAACCTGGCGCGGCTCGGCCTCGACGACCGCGTCGAGCCCCGCCTCGGCAGCTTCTTTCCCGAGGGCACCGCGCCGCTCATCGTGTGTAACCCGCCCTGGCTCCCCGGCACGGCGCACTCCTCGCTCGACCGCGCGGTGTACGATCCGGGCAGCGGGATGCTCCGAGGCTTCCTCGCGGAGCTCGCGGCGCACCTGGATCCCGAGGGCGAGGGCTGGCTGATCATCTCGGACCTCGCCGAGCGCCTCGGCCTCCGCGAGCCGCAGGAACTGCGCGAGCTGATCGCGGCCGCCGGGCTCACCGTCATCGACCGCATGGACGCGCGCCCGAGTCACCGTCGCGCGCAGGACGAGCACGATCACCTGCACGCGGCGCGCTCGGCCGAGATCACCTCGCTCTGGCGGCTCGGCCGCGCCGCCTGATCGGCGACGGGGCCAAGCCGGCCGGTTACGCGAGCGAGATGAGCTCCAGGTAGTCCGGAGCCCAGTGGTCCTCGGTGCCCTCGGGCATGATGAGCACCCGCTCTGGGTTCAGCGCCTGCACGGCACCCTCGTCGTGACTCACGAGCACGACGGCGCCCGTGAAGTGCGCGAGCGCGTCAAGGATCTCCTCGCGCGAGGCGGGGTCCAGGTTGTTCGTTGGCTCGTCGAGCAGGAGCACATTCGCACTGGACACGACGAGCATCGCGAGCGCGAGCCGGGTCTTCTCCCCACCGGAGAGCACCCCGGCCGGCTTGTGCACGTCGTCGCCGGTGAACAGGAAGGAGCCGAGGATCTTCCGCGCCTCCACCTCCCGAATGTTCGTCGCGGCCGAAACCATGTTCTCCAGCACGCTCCGCTTCACGTCGAGCGTCTCGTGCTCCTGAGCGTAGTAGCCCACCTTCAGGCCGTGACCCTCGATGATCTGCCCCGTGTCCGAGGGGTCCACCCCGGCGAGCATGCGCAGCAGGGTGGTCTTGCCCGCGCCGTTGAGCCCGAGCACGACGACCTTGGAGCCGCGGTCGATCGCGATGTCGACCCCGGAGAAGATCTCAAGGGAGCCGTAGCTCTTCGAGAGGTTCTCGGCCATGAGCGGCGTCTTCCCGCAGGGGGCCGGGTCCGGGAAACGCAGCTTGGCCACCCGGTCCTCGGCGCGGACCTCCTCGAGTCCGGCGAGCATGCGCTCGGCGCGGGCCACCATCTGGTGCGCGGCAGCGGCCTTCGAGGCCTTCGCGCCAAACTTCGCGGCCTGCAACTGCAGCACGCTGGCCTTCTTCTCGACGTTCGTGCGCTCCTTGCGGCGGCGCTCCTCGTCGGCGGCGCGCTGCCGCTGGTAGTGCTTCCAGCCCATGTTGTAGATGTCGATGACCTGGCGGTTGGCGTCCAGGTAGAAGACCCGGTTCACGGTCTCCCCGACGAGCTCCACGTCGTGACTGATGACGATGAGGCCGCCGCGGTAGCCCTTCAGGAATTCCCGGAGCCAGACGACGGAGTCCGCGTCCAGGTGGTTCGTCGGCTCATCGAGGATCATCGTCTCGGCGTCGGAGAACAGGATGCGGGCCAGCTCGATGCGGCGGCGCTGTCCGCCGGAGAGGGTGCTGAGGGGCTGCGCGAGGATCCGGTCGGGCAGGTTCAGGTTTGAGGCGATGACCGCGGCCTCCGCCTCGGCCGCGTAGCCGCCGAGGGCCTGGAAGCGGTCCGTGAGGTTGCCGTAGCGCTTCATGGCCTTCTCGGCGACCTCGGGGTCGTCGCTGCCCATCAGCTCGGTCGCCTCGGCCATGCCCAGGGAGATCTGGCCGAGCCCGCGGGCGTCGAGGATCCGGGTGCGCGCGAGCATCGACGGGTCGCCCGTGCGCGGGTCCTGGGGCAGGAAGCCCAGCTCGCCCTTCACGGTGATCGAGCCCTCGGCGGGCTGCAGCTCCCCGGAGAGCGTCTTCGTCAGGGTGGTCTTCCCGGCGCCGTTGCGGCCGACGAGGCCGACCTTGTCGCCGGGGTTGACGCGGAACGACACCTCGGACATCAGTCGTCTGGCGCCCACGTCGATGGCGAGGTTTTCAACGGCAATCACGGGGTGGTTCTTCTTTCAATCGTGGAAATGAGGGGCTCCTCCCGCAAACGGGAGGAAGCCCGAGCGCTGCGCCCGCCAAAACGGCGGGGCAGCTCTCGGGCTTTCGGCCGGGAATCCGGCGGGTGGTGCTCGTTAGATCGAGAAGCCGAGGGCGCGCATCATGTCGCGCCCGTCGTCGGTGATCCGGTCCGGTCCCCACGGGGGCATCCAGACCCAGTTGATCCGAAACGCGGTGACGAGCCCGTCGAGGCACTCGGCGATGTCGTTCTCGATCACGTCGGTCAGCGGGCAGCCGGCGCTCGTCAGGGTCATGCTGATGACGAGCGCGTCGTTCTCCTCGTCGAAGCCGAGATCGTAGATCAGGCCGAGGTCGACGATGTTGACGCCGAGCTCGGGGTCAGACACGTCCTTCAGCGCCTCGATGGCCTGCTCCCGAAAATCGGGATCGATGCTGTATTCCATCGCGGGGTCCTAGGCTCCCACGAGGAAGCGGTCGTAGCCCTCGTCCTCAAGGCGGTCGGCGAGCTCGGGGCCGCCCTGCTCGGCGATCTTGCCGTTCACGAACACGTGCACGAAGTCCGGCTTGATGTAGCGCAGGATCCGCGTGTAGTGCGTGATGAGCAGCAGGCCGAGGCCGTTGTCGTTCTTGGCGCGGTTCACGCCCTCGGAGACGATCTTCAGCGCGTCAACGTCGAGGCCGGAGTCGGTCTCGTCGAGCACGGCGAACTTCGGCTTCAGGAGTTCCATCTGCAGGATCTCGTTGCGCTTCTTCTCGCCGCCGGAGAAGCCCTCGTTGACGTTGCGCTCGGAGAAGGAGGGGTCCATGCGCAGGTTCTCCATCGCCTCCTTGACGTCCTTGATCCAGGTGCGGATCTTGGGTGCCTCGCCGTCAATCGCGGTCTTCGCGGTGCGCAGGAAGTTGGTGTTGGTCACGCCGGGGATCTCGACGGGGTACTGCATGGCGAGGAACAGGCCCGCCTGTGCGCGCTCGTCGACGCCCATCTCCAGCACCTCTTCGCCGTCGAGCAGGATCGAGCCCGAGTCGACGATGTAGCGGGGGTGACCGGCGATCGTGTAGGCCAGGGTGGACTTGCCGGAGCCGTTGGGGCCCATCACGGCGTGGGTCTCGCCCTGGTTGATGGTGAGGTCGACGCCGCGCAGGATCTGCTTGGTCCCCTGATCGGTCTCAACGCTGACGTGGAGATCCTTGATCTCAAGAACAGAACTCATGGGTTAAATCGCTTTCGTTACGGTCGGATCAATGTATACGTCCCCGTCCAGGATGTCGACCTGGTACACGGGCACCGGCTCATAGGCCGGCAGGTTCTGCGGAATTCCGGTGCGGAGCGAGAACGCGGAGCCGTGGGCCCAGCACTCCAGGGTGTCCCCCTCGACGAAGCCCTCGGCCAGACTGATCTGGCCGTGGGAGCAGGTGTCGCCGATGGCGTGCACCTCTCCGTTCGAGTCGAGGACCACGGCGATGGGCACGTCGTCAACGACGACGCGCACCGCCTGATCCTGGGTCAGCTCGCTCACGGTGAGCACCTTCGTTCGGGCCACCTATCGAACGCTCTCTGCGAGCGAGGCGTCGATCGCCTCCTGCAGGCGTTGCTCGATCTCGGCGTTCCCGATCTGGTTGACGACCTCGAGCAGGAAGCCGCGCACGACGAGCTTGCGCGCGTCTTCCTCGGAGATGCCGCGGCTCATCAGGTAGAAGAGCTGCTCATCGTCGAAGCGACCGGTCGCGCTCGCGTGCCCGGCACCGGCGATGTCGCCCGTCTCGATCTCCAGGTTCGGGATCGAGTCGGCGCGGGTGCCATCGCTCAGGACCAGGTTGCGGTTTTGCTCGTAACTGTCCGTGCCGGTGCCCGACTGGCGGATCAGCACGTCGCCGATCCAGACGGTGCGCGCGCCCTCGCCCTGCAGGGCACCCTTGTAGGTGACCCGGCTGCGGGTGTGCGCGGCGTCGTGGTCGATGTAGACCTGCTGCTCGAGGTGCTGGCCCGCGTCGGCGAAGTAGGCCCCGAGGGCCTCGGTGCCGCCGCCGTCGGTGTTCAGGTGGATCGACGGGTTGACCCGGACGACCTTGCCGCCGAGGGAAACCACAATGTGCTTGAGCGAGGCGTTGCGCCCCACCGTCGCGAAGTGGCTCGCGAGGTGCTTGGCGGAGTCGCTCCACTCCTGCACGGTAACGACCGTGAGCTGTGCCTCGTCGTGCACGACGATCTCCACGTTCTCGGAGAGCTGGGCGTCGCCCGTGTTCTCCAGGATCACGAGGCCGCGGCTGTGCGCCTTCGCCTCGATGATCGTGTGCGCGGCGCGCGCAGCGGGGCCGAAGGCGTTCCGGTCGAGGCGCAGGGTCTTCTCGTCCTCGCCCGTCACGGTGACCGTGAGGACGTCCTGGACGGCCGTCCAGGCCGCGGCCGAGCCGCGCTCCTCCGGGGTGCCGGCCTGGCCGAGCGTCGCCTCGGCGCGGGGCACCCAGGCGAGGCTGATGCCCTCGACCTCGGCGGCCTCGTAGCCGTAGCGGGAGCCGTCGAGCTCGCCGTTCAGCAGGGTGTCCAGCTGATCGATCGGGGCGAACTTCCAGACGGCCTCCCGGCCGGTCACGGTCTGAAAGTCCTGCACATCCACAGACTTAAAGCGGTCGGAACGGGTCTGCACCGGGACGAGGTCCCAGCCGCCGTCCGTGTGCGCCTTGTTGCCGTGCTGTGCGGTGTCAAGTACCTCGGCCATTATCCGACGGATCCTTCCATGCCCATCTCAATGAGCTTGTTCAATTCGAGGGCGTACTCCATGGGCAGCTCACGAGCGATGGGCTCGATGAAGCCGCGCACGATCATTGCCATTGCCTCTTCTTCGGCGAGGCCGCGGCTCATCAGGTAGAAGAGCTGCTCCTCGCTCACGCGGGTGACGGTCGCCTCGTGGCCGAGGACCGCGTCGTCGACCCGGATGTCGATCGCGGGGTACGTGTCGCTTCGGGAAATCCGATCGACGAGGAGCGCGTCACAGACCACGGAGTTCGCGGAGTGGTGGGCCCCGGCGTCGATGCGGACCTCGCCGCGGTAGCCGGTGCGGCCGCCGCCGCGCGCGATCGACTTCGCGAGGATCGCGCTCTTGGTGTGCGGGGCCATGTGAATCATCTTGGCGCCGGTGTCCTGGTGCTGGCCCGGGCCCGCGAAGGCCACGGAGAGCGTCTCACCCTTGGCGTGCTCGCCGGCGAGGTAGATCGAGGGGTACTTCATGGTGACCTTGGAGCCGATGTTGCCGTCGACCCACTCCATCGTCGCGCCCTCTTCCGCAATGGCGCGCTTGGTGACCAGGTTGTACACGTTGTTCGACCAGTTCTGGATCGTCGTGTAACGCACGCGGGCGTTCTTCTTCACGATGATCTCGACCACGGCGGAGTGCAGGGAGTCAGACTTGTAGATCGGAGCCGTGCAGCCCTCGATGTAGTGGACGTAGGAGCCCTCGTCCGCGATGATCAGGGTACGCTCGAACTGACCCATGTTCTCGGTGTTGATCCGGAAGTAGGCCTGGAGCGGGATCTCGACGTGCACGCCCTTGGGGACGTAGACGAAGGAGCCACCCGACCAGACGGCCGTGTTCAGCGCGGCAAACTTGTTGTCGCCGGAGGGAATGACGGTGCCGAAGTACTCCTGGAAGATCTCCGGGTGCTCCTTGAGCGCGGTGTCGGTGTCGAGGAAGATGACGCCCTGCTCCTCCAGGTCCTCGCGGATCTGGTGGTAGACGACCTCGGACTCGTACTGCGCGGCGACGCCGGCGACGAGGCGCTGTCGCTCGGCCTCGGGGATCCCCAGGCGCTCGTACGTGTTCTTGATCTCCTCGGGCAGGTCCTCCCACGACTGGGCCTGTTTCTCGGTGGAGCGCACGAAGTATTTGATGTTGTCGAAGCCGATGCCGGTGAGGTCGGAGCCCCAGGTCGGCATGGGCTTGCGGCCAAAAATCTGCAGAGCTTTGAGGCGTCGTTCGAGCATCCACTCGGACTCGTCCTTCAGGTTGGAGATGTTGCGAACAACATCCTCGCTGAGGCCGCGCTTCGCGGTTTCACCCGCGGTGTCGGCGTCGTGCCACCCGAACTCGTACACACCCAGGCTGTCGAGCTCTGGCCGTTCAATCAATACGTCTGGCATCACTGTTCCTTCTCTTCGGCACTCTTAACCGGTTCAACCCGCGAGGGGCTGAACGTATTCCAGCAAATTCCGATGACCAGTGGGGGGAGGCATCAGAATCCCCGCAACGATGCAGTATTCTTGGGATACGGCCCGGAAATGGGCCCGAATCGCGTGAGTGTTGGCGAACAAACCTTGTCGCGGTCTCACGAACTTCCATTCTACAGATTTCTGCCAGGAATGGGGGAGCAAAGTGCGGTCGCGCATCAGTTGAAGACGAAGTGAGCATATTGGGTTCCCAGAGCGAGAAGCAGCAGCTTTCCGGACGACGGTTCATCGACCGCCTCCCGACCACGATCACGAAGCCGGTGCGGGTCCTCGCCTGGCTCGTGTTCATCACCCAGGTGCTCATCGTGGGCACCGGCGGCGCCGTGCGGCTCACCGGCTCCGGCCTGGGCTGCACCACCTGGCCGAAGTGCACCGATGACTCGTTCGTCACCACCCCCGAGATGGGCATCCACGGCGCGATCGAGTTCGGCAACCGGACGCTGTTCTTCCTGCTGGAGATCATCGCGATCCTGGCCTTTATCGCCGTCTGGCGGTTGCGCAAGGAGCGCAAGGACCTCTTCTGGCTCACCCTGATCCCCTCCTTCAGCGTCTTCTTCCAGGCCATCCTGGGCGGCATCACCGTCCTCACCAACCTGAACCCCTACGTGGTTGGCCTGCACTACTTCGTGAGCGTCGTCCTGGTCGTCCTCGGCGCGCTGCTCGTGTACCGCGTCTACGAGGCCCCGGGCACGCGCGCGCTCCGCGTGGGCGCGCCGCTGTTCCAGACCGGCTGGTTCATGATGATCCTCGGCACCTTCACGATCGCCCTCGGCATCATCACCACGGGTGCGGGCCCGCACGCGGGCGACGGCGGGGCCGCCCGCAACGGCCTCGACCCGGAGATCCTGCAGCACTTCCACGCGTGGCCCGCGTACGCCCTGTTCGCGTTCACGCTCCTGGCGATCTTCCTGGCCCACAAGGAGCGCGTGCGCCCGGTGCGCAACTTCGCACTCGGCACCCTCGGGGTCATGGTGCTGCAGATCATTGTCGGCGTCGCCCAGGCCCGCAACGCCCTGCCCCCGCTGCTCGTCGGCATCCACATGGTGCTCGCCACCGTGCTCGCCGCCGGGCTCGTCCTCACGGTGGTCGCCATGTACGGTCGGACCGCCGAGCGGGCCCCGCGGGTCACCCCCGGGTCCTGAGTGGCGCCGCGCGGCCGGGGATCCCTGGCGGTTCCCGGCCTCGCGGCGTGCCTCGTCGTCTTGCTGCTCAGCGCGGCAACCCCG
>NZ_JAPFRB010000001.1:15168-17120 GCF_035726885.1 Leucobacter sp. M11
CGTTCTCCGTCACCACGACGCAGGACCTCGACGACCCCGCCTGCGGGGACCCCGCCGCAACCCGGGTGCCGAGCCCGCTCTCCCTGCGTGCCGCGCTCTGCCTCGCGGACAATCACGGCGGCGGCTCCGTACTCCTGCCCGCCGGGGAGTTTGTCCTGAGCGCCGCAAATCACCGGGACGGCTCGACGACCCTCATCAGCGGTGAGTTCGGCGCCGCCGCCGTGACGATCCGTGGCGCCGGGCCGAGCACCCGGATCGTGGGCGACGGCCACTCCCCCGTGCTCGCGCTCGATCCCGACGAGCTGGGCGGGGTCACGACCCACGTCGAAGCGCTCACCGTGTCCGGCGGCGGCACCGGGCTGACGGCTGGGGCCGGGCGCGCCGAGCAGGCGGATCGGCTCGTGCTGGCCGGGGTAACCGTGCGGGACAACGGCGGCGGCGCTGGCGCGGGCGGCGGTCTGCGCTTCTCGGGCGGCGACCTCCGTATCACCGACAGCGCGTTTCTCGACAACACGAGCCCCGCCCCGGGGGGCGCGCTCGCGGTCGCGGGCACCCTCAGCCTGGAGCGGAGCCGCTTCGCCGGCAACCGGGCCGACACCGGGGCGAACAGCATCGCGCTCGCGGGGGCCGCGGGCGACGGCGCTCCCCCGGCGGAGGCCACCATCACCGGCGTCTGGTTCGACAGGGCCCCCGAGGAGACGGCCCCCGGGGAAAGCGGAGCGCCCGCGCAGCCGGAGGTCCTCGCCTCGGGGATCGCGCTGAGCACCGCCCGGAACTGGTGGGGCTGCGGCTCCGCCGCCTGCGTGTCCCTGGTCAGTGACCGGCCCGTCGCCGCCGCCCCGGATTTGACCCTCGCCGTCACCGCGGCCCCGGCCGTGCTCAACCGCGCGCACCCGAGCGCCGCCCTGCACGCCTCCCTGCTCCGGGACCAGGCGGGCGACGCCGTGCCGCCCGAATCCCTCACCGCGTTCTCGGGCGCGACCGTCAGCTGGGTCGCGTCCGGGCTCCCCGGGGCCGCGGTGGCTCCGACGACGGCGACGCTCCGCGAGGGCTCGGCCACCACGACGCTCACGGGCGGCCCCTTTGTGGGCACCGTGCAGGTCACCGCCGCCCTCGGCTCGGCTCGGGCCCAGCTGACCGTCCCCAAGGGCGAAGCCCCCGTCGTGCACGGCCCCACCCTGATCGAGGTGCTGCCCGGCGAGAGCGTCTCCGCCCAGCTCAGCGGCCAGAGCGACCTCGTCCCGATCCGGATGGAGCGGGTCTCCGGCGACGCCCCGCGCGGGCTCACCGTTGGCCTGTCCGCGAACACCGTCTCCCTCGGCGGCCGGATCGGCCCGGACGAATCCGGGCGCTTCCCCCTCACCTTCCGGGCGAGCAACGCCGCGGGCTCGGCGCTCGTCACGGTGGTCATCGACGTGCAGAACGCACCGCTCATGGCCCCGACCGGCGCACTCAACACCGCCGTGGGCACCCCGGTCTCCCCCGCGCACGAGATCCGAGCCGCCATCGCCCCCGGGGGCACCGGCCTCGAGCGCATCGGGGTGAGCGAGGGCGACCTCCCGGACGGGCTCAGCCTGCTGTACCACCCGGGGGCGAACGTCGCCGTCATCTCCGGCTCCGCCCGGGTCGGCTCGGGTTCGCGCCGGGAAGTCACGATCGAGGCCGTGAACTCCGCGGGGTACCGGAGCGAGCAGCGCCTGACCGTCACCGTCCTGGAGCGGGGCCGCCTGGAGCTGCCCCCGCTCGTCACCGGCACCGTCGGCGTGCCGCTCAGCGCCGACATTCGCGCGAGCCACGCCTACCCCGCGCTGACCCAGCTCGCGGTCGCCGCCGAGGATCTCCCGCCGGGCCTCAGCATCGCCCGCGTCGGCGAGGGGCACTGGCGCGTCACCGGCACCCCGGTCCAGCCCGGAAGCAGCGCGACGCGGGTCACCGCGGGCGGGGACGGGGCG
>NZ_JAPFRB010000001.1:17189-20309 GCF_035726885.1 Leucobacter sp. M11
GACCGGGTCGTCACGCTCGGGACGGACTGGGAGCTTCCGCTGGCGGCCACCGGCTCCCCCGTTCCCGTCGTGAGCGTCTCCGGCCTGCCCGCGGGCTTCGTCGCCGAGGACGCGGGGCCCGGCGCGGCACGCATCCGGGGCAGCGGCGAGGCCCTGGGCAGCGCGACCGTCACCGTCACCGCCCGCAACGAGCTGGGCGAGGCCGCCGAGCGGAGCTTCGTGCTCACGATCGCCGAGCCGCCGACGGAACCGACGCCCGAGCCGACGATCCAGCCGACGCCCGGGCCGACGATTCAGCCGACGACCGAGCCGACGACCGGACCAACACCCGAGCCGACGACGCTGCCAACGCCAGGGACACCCGGGACACCCGGGACACCCACGATTGCCCCGGCCCCCGCACCGGCGACGCCAGGCGCGCCCGGCACGCCGTCCGTGCCGGGGCTCGCGGCGGGCGGATCCCAGCCGCTGCCCTCCTGGCCGCTCGCCCTGTCCCTCCTCGCCGCGGGCGCGGGCGGCGTCCTGCTCGCCCGACGCCGACGCCGCCGCCGGGGCTGAGCGCGCACGGGCACCGGCCGGGACACGCCCGCGGCGGCCTGGGGGTTCCCGGCGAAACCGCGCCGGGCATCCCCGGCTCCCTATACTTGAGGGGGGCGGCGCACCTCAGGCGCGGCCCGGGCAACCCCCTTCGGGAAAGGCAGTGTGCAGGTGAACGATTTCAATTGGGACGATCGTGACGAGGCCGCGGTAAACACCGCACGGGTTCTCGCGGCGGACGCGGTAGAAAAGGTCGGCAACGGCCACCCGGGCACGGCGATCAGCCTCGCCCCGGTCGCTTACCTCCTGCACCAGCGGGTCCTGCGCCACGACCCGACGGACCCGGACTGGCTCGGCCGCGACCGCTTCATCCTCTCCATCGGTCACTCCTCGCTGACGCAGTACGTGCAGCTGTACCTGGGCGGCTACGGGCTGGAGCTTGACGACCTGAAGGCGCTGCGCACCTGGGGCTCGAAGACCCCCGGCCACCCCGAGTACGGGCACACCGATCACGTCGAGATCACCACGGGCCCCCTCGGGCAGGGCCTCGCCTCCGCCGTGGGCTTCGCCTACGCCGCACGCTACGAGCGCGGCCTCTTCGACCCGAACGCGGCCCCCGGCACGAGCCCCTTCGATCATCACGTGTACGTGATCGCCGGCGACGGCGACCTCCAAGAGGGCGTGACGAGCGAGGCCTCCTCGCTCGCGGGCCACCAGGAGCTCGGCAACCTGATCGCGATCTACGACTCCAACCAGATCTCCATCGAGGACGACACGGACATCTCCTACTCCGAGGACGTGGCCCAGCGCTACGCGGCCTACGGCTGGCAGGTGCTCACGGTGGACTGGAAGAAGACCGGCGCCTACGTCGAGGACGTGGCCGAGCTGTACGCCGCGATCGCGGAGGCCAAGGCCGAGACGACCAAGCCCACCATGATCATCCTGAAGACCGTGATCGGCTGGCCCAGCCCGGGCAAGCAGAACACGGGCGGCATTCACGGCGCAAAGCTCGGCGCGGACGAGCTCGCTGGGCTCAAGCGCGAGCTCGGCTTCGACCCGGAGCAGCACTTCCAGGTCGCCGACGAGGTCATCGAGCACACCCGCAAGGCCGTCGACCGCGGCGCGGAGGCGCGCGCCGAGTGGCAGCGCGGCTTCGATGCCTGGGCGGCCGCGAACCCCGAGCGGAAGGCGCTGCTCGACCGGCTCGAGGCCGGCGAGCTGCCCGAGGGCATCGCGGACGCGCTTCCCGTCTTCGAGGCCGGCACCTCGGTCTCGACCCGCTCCGCGAGCGGCAAGACCCTGAACGCGCTCGGCGCGGTGCTCCCCGAGCTCTGGGGCGGCTCGGCCGACCTGGCGGACTCGAACAACACCACGATCGCCGGTGCCGCGTCCTTCATCCCCGAGTCGCACTCCACGGGGGCCTACCAGGGCAACCCCTATGGCCGCGTCCTGCACTTCGGGATCCGCGAGCACGCGATGGGCTCGATCCTGAACGGGATCCAGCTGCACGGGAAGACGCGCGCCTACGGCGGCACCTTCCTGATCTTCAGCGACTACATGCGCCCCGCGGTTCGCCTGGCCGCGCTCATGAACGTGCCCAGCATCTTCGTGTGGACCCACGACTCCGTGGCCCTCGGCGAGGACGGCCCCACGCACCAGCCCATCGAGCAGCTCGCGACCCTGCGGGCGATCCCGAACCTCGCGATGGTGCGCCCCGCGGACGCGAACGAGGTCGCGCAGGCCTGGCTGGAGATGCTCCGCCGCCACGGTGGCCCGACCGGCATCGCGCTCAGCCGCCAAAACCTCACCGTGTTCCCGCGCGGCGAGGGCGCGGCCGCCGGCGAGGTCTTCGCGTCGGCCGAGCTCACCGCGCGCGGCGGCTACGTGCTGGCCGAGTCCGGCACCGGCTCCGTTGACGTCATCCTGATCGCGACCGGCTCCGAGGTGGAGCTGGCCGTCGAGGCCCGCGCCGCGCTCGCGAGCGACGGCATCGGTGCCCGGGTGGTGTCCATGCCGAGCGTCGAGTGGTTCGATGAGCAGCCCGCCGAGTACCGCGAAGCGGTGCTGCCGAGCGATGTCACGGCGCGCGTGAGCGTCGAGGCGGGGCTCTCCCTGGGGTGGGAGCGCTTCGTCGGCGGTTCGGGCGCCTCGGTGTCCATCGAGCACTTCGGTGCCTCGGCGGATCACCAGACGCTGTTCCGAGAGTTTGGCATGACGGCCGAGGCCGTCGTCGCCGCGGCCCGCGCGCAGCTCGGACGCTAACCCCTGTGGGCGGCCCTCGGGCCGCCCACACCCCGTTCCGGACCCGTTCGGAACGGTTCAGGACCCGCATCAGTTTCACGGCAGACCGCACCACCGCAGAGCATCGCCGCACCCGAGCCGGACTCGCGCAGCGGCGCAACACGACCCCCGCACTGAAGCGAAGGAGAACCCCATGACGAACAGCTCGACCGAAGCCCTCAGCAGTCTCGGTGTCAGCATCTGGCTCGACGACCTCTCACGGAGCCGCATCGAATCGGGTGACCTCGCACGGCTCCTCCTGGAGCGCTCGGTCACGGGGGTCACGACCAACCCCAGCATCTT
>NZ_JAPFRB010000001.1:20379-21295 GCF_035726885.1 Leucobacter sp. M11
CTTGAGGAGACCGTCTTCGCGCTCACGAGCGCCGACGTCCGGGACGCCTGCGACCTCCTGGAGCCCCGCTATCGGGCCAGCGGTGGGGTCGACGGGCGCGTCTCCATCGAGGTCGAGCCGCGCCTCGCGCACGACGCCGTCGGCACCGTCGCGCAGGCCCGCGAGCTCTGGGCGCTCGTCAACCGCGAAAACGCGATGATTAAGATCCCCGCGACCCTGGCCGGGCTGGACGCAATCAGCGACGTGATCGCCGAGGGCATCAGCGTGAACGTGACCCTCATCTTCAGCCTGGAACGCTACCGGCAGGTGACCAACGCCTACCTGAGCGGCCTCGAGCGGGCCCGGGCGGCCGGGCTGGACCTGACCGCAATTCACTCCGTCGCCTCGTTCTTCGTCTCCCGGCTCGACACCGAGGTCGACGCGCGGCTCCGCGCGATCGGCACCGACGAGGCGCTCGAGCTGACCGGGAAGACCGCGATCGCGAACGCGCACCTCGCCTACGAGGTCTTCGGTCAGGCCTTCGACTCCGAGCGTTTCGCCGTGCTGAGCGCCGCGGGCGCCCACCGGCAGCGCCCCCTCTGGGCCTCCACCGGGGTGAAAGACCCGCAGCTGGCCCCCACCGCGTACGTGACCGAGCTGGTCGCCCCGGACACCGTCAACACGATGCCGGAGGCCACGCTGGAGGCGGTTGCCGCCGCCGAGCCCGTCGTGGCGGACGCCGTCACGGGGCACACCGCGGTTGCGAACGCGCAGCTGAACGCCGTCGCCGAGCAGGGCATCGACTACGCCGAGGTCACCGAGCTCCTGGAGCGCGAGGGCCTCGAAAAGTTCGAGGTGTCCTGGAACGAACTCCTCGCGACCGTGCGCGCGGGTCTCGAGGCGAACCGGTGACCCTCCTCACCCTGGGCTCCGAGCT
>NZ_JAPFRB010000001.1:21340-24516 GCF_035726885.1 Leucobacter sp. M11
GGCGGCCTCCCGGCTCTTCGCGGCGGACGCGGTCCTCTGGGGCCCCGAGGCCGAGAGCGAGGCCGCCGTGCGTCTGGGCTGGATCGACGCCCCGGCGCACGCCGGTCCCCTCGTCGCGGAGATCACCGAACTGCGCGACGCCCTCCGCGCCCGCGGCATCAGCCGGTTCGTCCTCTGCGGGATGGGCGGCTCCAGCCTGGCCCCCGAGATGATGACCGCCGCCGCGGGGGTCGCCCTCACGGTGCTGGACTCCACGCACCCCGCGCAGGTGCGCGAAACGCTCAGCGCTCCCCTGGCGGAGACCGTCGCTGTCTTCAGCTCGAAGTCCGGCTCCACGGTCGAGACGCTGAGCCACCACCTGGTCTTCCGGGCCGCCTTCGCGGCGGCGGGGGTCGACCCGGCCGAGCACATCGTGATCGTCACCGATCCCGGTTCCCCGCTCCAGGCGCTGGCCGAGGAGCACGGCTACCGCGTCTTCCTCGCCGACCCGAACGTCGGCGGCCGTTACTCCGCCCTCACGGCCTTCGGGCTGGTGCCCGCGGGGCTCGCGGGGGCAGACATCGCGCAGCTGACCGCCGAGGCGGGGTCCGTGCGCGACCTGCTCGCCCGGGACGAGCCGGAGAACCCGGCCCTGCTCCTCGCCGCTGCCCTGTGCCAGGGGGTGCCGGAACGCCCCGCGCTGTTCCTCATTGCGGGGGCCGACGCCGGAAGCGGCCTCGGCGACTGGATTGAGCAGCTCGTCGCGGAGTCCACGGGCAAGCACGGCCTGGGCGTCCTGCCGGTCGTCCTCGGCCGGGACGACCCGGAGGCCGCGCCCGCCGCCCCCGCGCTCGCGGGCCTGCGGGCCTGGCTCCCCCCGCACGCCCCCGCCCCAGCCCCCGCCGAGGCCGCCCTGGCCGGCCCCCTCGGCGCGCAGCTGCTCCTCTGGGAGACCGCGACCGCGCTCGCGGGCGTCCTCCTCGGCACGAATCCGTTCGACCAGCCCGACGTCGAACGCGCGAAGATCGCGGCCCGGGCCGCCCTCAGCGGGGAGGACACCGACGACGCCGACGACGCCGCCCGGCCCCTGCCGGTGTCGGCCCTCGCGGACGGGCCGCTCGCCGATCTGCTCGCCAGCATCCCCCCGCACGGCTACCTGGCGGTGCAGGCCTACCTGCCGGAGCTCACCGGAGCCGCGGGCGAGCGCCTGACCGCGGCCCTGCACGAGCTGCGCCGCGCCCTGTTCCTCGCCGGCGGCAGAACCGTCACCCTCGGGCAGGGGCCCCGCTTCCTGCACTCCACTGGGCAGTTCCACAAGGGCGGCCCCGAAACCGGTGCCTTCCTGCAGCTGCTCGACCGACCGGAGCCGGACCTCGACGTGCCCGGCACCGACTACAGCTTCGGCGAGCTCCTCCAGGCCCAGGCCAGCGGGGACGCCGCGGTGCTCCGGGCGCACGGCCTCCCCGTGTTCCGGGTGCGGCTCGGCGACCCCCTCGCGGACGTCGCCGCGCTCACCGCCCTGGCCGAGTCGCTGGCCCGGGGGCGCGCGTCGTGAGCGGCAACCCGCTTCGCTCCGCGGAGGAGGTCCGGCTCAATCGCGTCGCCGGCCCCTGCGCCCTCGTCCTCTTCGGGGTGACCGGCGACCTCGCGCAAAAGAAGCTCCTCCCGGCGATGTACGACCTCGCCAACCGCGGCTTGCTCCCGCCGGGCTTCTCCCTCGTCGGCTTCGGCCGTCGCGACTGGTCCGACGCCGACTTCGAACGCGTCGTGCACGAGGCGGTTCGGGCGCACGCGCGCACCGCCTTCAACGAGGATGTCTGGCAGCAGTTCCGCGCGGGGCTGCGCTTCGTGACCGGCGAGTTCGACGACGCCGCGGCCTACGAACGGCTCCGGGAGCGCCTCGCGGAGCTCGACGTGACCCGGGGCACGGGCGGTAACTACGCCTACTACCTCTCCATCCCGCCGCGGTCTTTCCCCGAGGTGACCGGGCAGCTCCGCGACGCGGGGCTCGCCGAGTGCGCCGACGCGTCCTGGCGACGCGTGGTCATCGAGAAGCCCTTCGGGAACGACCTCGCCACGGCCAACGCCCTGCACGAGACCATCGACGCCGTGTTCCCGCCGGAGAGCGTGTTCCTGATCGACCATTACCTGGGCAAGGAGACGGTGCAGAACATCCTCGCGCTGCGCTTCGCAAACGCCCTCTACGAACCCATCTGGAACGCCGAGCACGTTGACCACGTGCAGATCACGATGGCCGAGGACGTCGGGGTCGGCGGACGGGCCGGGTACTACGACGGGATCGGCGCGGCCCGGGACGTCATCCAGAACCACCTCTTGCAGCTGCTCGCGCTCACCGCGATGGAGCGCCCCGACTCCCTCGACGCGGATGATCTCCGCCGCGAGAAGGAGCGGGTGCTCGAAGCGGTTGTCCTCCCGGAGGACCTCGGCACGACGACCTCGCGCGGGCAGTACGCCGGGGGCTGGCAGGGGGGCGAGCTCGCGCTCGGCTTCCTTGAGGAGCGGGGCATGTCGCCCGAGTCGGAGACCGAGACCTACGCCGCCATCACCCTCGGCATCGACACGGACCGCTGGCGCGGGGTGCCCTTCTACCTGCGCACGGGGAAACGGCTCGCGCGCCGCGTCACCGAGATCGCCGTGATGTTCCGCCAGCCGGACGCGGGGCCGTTCGCCCCGGCGGAGCGGAGCAATAACGCCCTCGTGATCCGCGTCCAACCGGACGAGGGGGTCACCACCCGCCTCCGCTCGAAGGTGCCCGGCCCGGCGATGCAGCTGCGCGATGTCACGATGGACTTCGGCTACAGCCACGCCTTCACCGAGGCCAGCCCGGAGGCCTACGAGCGGCTCATCCTGGACGTGCTGCTCGGGGATCCCCCGCTCTTCCCCCGGCACCGCGAGGTGCAGCTCTCCTGGCAGATCCTCGATCCGATCGAGGAGCACTGGGCGCGCTCCGGTCGCCCCGAGAGCTACCCGCCAGGGAGCTGGGGCCCCGCCTCGGCCGACACCATGCTTGAGCGGGATGACCGGGCTTGGAGGCGACCGTGATTCTGCAGCTCAGCGACACCACCGTCAGCGAAATCTCGAAGCACCTCGTCCAGATCCGCGTCGAGAGCGGCGTGAGCTCCCTCGGCCGGGTGCTGACCCTGATCATCGTGACGACGCCCGACGCGCTCGAGGAA
>NZ_JAPFRB010000001.1:24543-25803 GCF_035726885.1 Leucobacter sp. M11
CGCGAGCACCCGATGCGCGTCGTCGTGGTCGTCAGCGAGCCGGGCGAGTCGCAGACGTCGGTTCCGCCCCGCCTCGACGCCGAGCTCCGCGTGGGCGGCGACGCGGGCTCGCGCGAGGTCATCATTCTGCGCGCCGTTGGCAAGGCCGCCGCGAACAAGGTCAGCCTGGTCTCCGGCCTGCTGCTGCCGGACACCCCGGTCGTGACCTGGTGGGCCGGGCGCTGGCCGAACGGCCCAGCGGACGACGGGCTCGCGCGGCTCAGCCAGCGCCGCATCACGGACTCCGGGTTCTTCCCGGACTCGAGCGACCGCCTGCTCAGCCTCTCCGCGAGCTACCGCGCCGGGGACACCGACCTGGCCTGGGCCAGGCTCACCCTGTGGCGGGCCCAGCTCGCCGCGGCGCTCGACAACTCCCCCGGGCGAGAGATCACGCACGTGACCGTGTGCGGCACGCCGGATTCCTCCTCGACGACGCTGCTCGCGGCCTGGCTGCGGCTGCAGCTCGGGGTGCCCGTCACGCGGGTCGACCTCCCCGTCGGCGCGAGCGTCATGTGGGGCATCCACTCCGTCGAGCTGCACCGGCCCGCTGGCGACATCGCCATCGTGCGCAGCACCGGCGTGTTCGCCCAGCTCTCCCAGCCCGGGCGGCCCAGCCTGGAGGTGCCCCTGCCCCGGCGGCCCCTGCACGAGTGCCTCGCCGAGGACTTACGGCTCCTGTCCCCCGACCCGCAGTACGGCCTGGTCGTCACGCGGGCGGTTCCCCTGATCGTCACCCCCAGCGCAGAAGGTTAACGCCATGACCCCCGTTCCCCGTCTCGTGACCGCGGCCGACGCGGCCGCACTCGCCGAGCGAATCGCCCACGACCTGTTGGCCTTCCTCGCGGATCGCCTGAGCAGCCAGGACGAGGTGACGGTGGCGCTCACGGGCGGCGGCATGGGCATCGGCTGCCTCCGGGCCCTCGCCCGGCTCCCGGAGCGCGAGGCGATCGACTGGACGCGGGTCCGGCTGATCTGGGGCGATGAGCGCTGGCTGCCCCTCGGTGACCCCGAGCGCAACGAGACCCAGGCCCGGGAGGCGCTGCTCGACGCGCTCCCCCTGCTCCGGGACCGCGTGATTGCCATGCCCGCCTCCGACGAGGGCTTCGACCTGGACGAGGCCGCAGAAGAGCTCGCGAAGCGCATCGCGGAGCTCGAGGAGATCGACCTGGTCCTGCTCGGCGTCGGCCCGGACGCCCACGTCGCCTCGCTGTTCCCGAATCA
>NZ_JAPFRB010000001.1:25847-27446 GCF_035726885.1 Leucobacter sp. M11
ACTCCCCCAAGCCCCCCGCCGAGCGGCTCAGCCTCAGCCTCACCGAAATCAACCGCGCGGAGCGCGTCTGGCTGTTCGTCGCCGGAGAGGAAAAACGCGAGGCCTTCCTCGCCGCCGCGGCCGATCGGCCCGCCCCGGGCGAGCGCCCCCGCCCCGGCGCGGCGCTGCCCGCGGCCCCCGCCGCGCGGGTCCGGGGCCGCGCCGAGACGGTGCTCTATGCTGACGACGCGGCGGCTGACCACGCGGCCGCTGACGACGCGGCTGCTGACCACGCGGCCGCCGACAGCGCCACGACGCCCGCGGTCACCCGCTAAGGACGGCCCGACGCGAGATTCCGCGTCGCCCCGGCCGAAGACGAACAACGGCCCGGTCCCCGCGAAACGCGGGGACCGGGCCGTGGTGTTCCGGCACGGGGCCGGGGAGGCGTGCTGCCTAGGCGGGCGCCTTCGTTCCGCGGCGGGTGCGCAGCTGCTGCAGCGCGTCCTCCAGCAGCTCGGCGGCCTCCTCCTCGGTGCGGCGCTCCTTCACATAGGCGAGGTGCGTCTTGTAGGGCTCCGCCTTGAGCAGCTGCGGCGGGTTCTCCTTGTCGCGGCCGGCGGGCAGACCGGACTGCGGGCAGTCAATCTGCTCGGGGATTTCCTCGTCGGGAACGTTCGCCGCGAAGTAGCGAATGGTTTCGTTGCCAACGGCGTCCCAGTAGGAGATTGCGACGCGCTCGGCCTGATAGCCGCGGTCCTGCTCGCCCATGGGGCCCGAGCCGACGCGCGAGCCACGAATTGCGTTACCTGCCATGAAAATACTGCCTGTTCTGCCCGGGGTCGGGCGTACGGACGGGGTGGACCGTTCGGCCCACGGAGGTGCGTGCGGGGTGCTTAGCCTGCGCTGAGGCGGTTCAGCACGCCGAGCACGATGATGACGGTCACCCACACCAGGCCGAGCACGACCGTGATGCGGTTCAGGTTCCGCTCGGCAACGCCGGAGGAACCCAGCGAGGAGCTCATGCCCCCGCCGAACATGTCGGAGAGTCCGCCGCCGCGTCCCTTGTGCATGAGGATGAGCGGGATGATCAGGAGGCTCGTGATGACGAGTACCACCTGCAGGATCACCTGGAGAACGATCACGTGTGTTGGCCTTTCGCTGCCGATTGCGCGCGCGAACGCACACAGGAATTACGAGTATACCGCGGTTCGCCCCGTCGCGTCGGGCGAACCGCGGTCGGAGTCTATCGCCCGACGTGCTTCTCGAAGCGCACGATCCGGGCAAACTCCTCGATCTTGAGGCTCGCCCCGCCCACGAGGGCGCCGTCGATGTTGGGCTCGCGGAGGAAGGACGCCACGTTCTCGCTGACGACCGAGCCGCCGTAGAGCACGCGGGTCGTCTCGGCGGCGTCGTCGCCGAGCGCCTCGCGGATGACCTCGCGGAGCACCGCACAGACCGCCTCGGCCTGCTCGGGGCTGGCCGCCTGGCCGCTGCCGATGGCCCACACGGGCTCGTAGGCGACGACGATCTCCTGGCCCGGCCGCACCGCAGCCAGCGCGGTGCGCAGCTGCTCGGCGGGAATCACGCTCGGCTCGTTCGTCTCCAGGTCCTCGGCGGTCT
>NZ_JAPFRB010000001.1:27492-34185 GCF_035726885.1 Leucobacter sp. M11
GGCCTTCTGGCCGACGAGCTCGCTCGATTCCCCGGCCCCCTGCCGCCGCTCGGAGTGCCCAACGATCACGTAGTGCACGTCGAGCTTCGCCAGGAACTGCGCGGAGATGTCGCCCGTGTAGGCACCGCTCGCGTGCGGGGACACGTCCTGCGCGCCGAGGCGGAGGGACAAGCGGTCGGCGTGCAGCAGCGTCTGCACGGAGCGCAGATCGGTGAACGGCGGGAAGACCGCGACCTCGGTGCCCGCGAAGTCGTGCTTCGCGTCAGCCAGGGTCCAGGACAGCTTCTGCACGAAGGCGATCGCCTGCAGGTGGTCCAGGTTCATCTTCCAGTTCCCCGCGATCAGCGGGGTCCGCTTCGTTACGCCCATCCGAGCACCTCCAGTCCGGGGAGGGCGTTGCCCTCCAGAAATTCAAGGCTCGCGCCGCCGCCGGTCGAGATGTGACCGAACTGCTCGTCGGCGAAGCCGAGAGCGCGAACCGCCGCGGCGGAGTCGCCGCCGCCGACCACCGAGAACCCGGCGGTCTGCGTGAGCGCCTCGGCGACGGCCCGCGTGCCGCCCGCGAAGGCGGCCATCTCGAACACGCCCATGGGGCCGTTCCAGAACACGGTCTTCGACTCGCGGATGATCGCGGCGAAGGCCGCGGCCGACTCGGGACCGATGTCCAGGCCCAGCCCGCTCGCGCCGAAGGCGGAGGACTCGATGGCCTCGGCGGCGACGACCTCGTGCGCGGCATCGGCTGCGAAGGCCTCGGCAACCACGATGTCGGTGGGCAACACGATGCGCACCCCGCGGCGCTCCGCCTCGGCGAGGTAGCCGCGACAGGTCTCGAGCTGGTCCTCCTCCAGGAGGCTCGCCCCGACGGCGTGACCCTGGGCCGCGAGGAAGGTGAAGACCATGCCCCCGCCGACCAGGATGGTGTCGACGCGCTCGATCAGGTGCGCGATCACCCCGAGCTTGTCGGAGACCTTGGATCCGCCGAGGACGACCGCGAAGGGGTGCTCCGGGCGGCGGGTCAGGCGCTCGAGCACGTCGAGTTCCTGCTCGACGAGGAGCCCGGCGGCGCTCGGCAGCAGGCGCTCCAGGTCCGTCACGCTGGCCTGCTCGCGGTGCACGACCCCGAAGCCGTCCGAGACGACGACATCGCCCTGCTCGGCGAGCTGGGCGGCAAAGGCCCGGCGCTCGGCCTCGTCGGCGCTCGTCTCGCCGGGGTTGAAGCGCAGGTTCTCCAGGAGCAGCACGCCGTCCGCGGGCAGCTGCGCGAGCTGAGCGCGCGCGTCCGAGCCGACCGTGTCCGTCGCAAAAGCGACGGGGGTCTCCAGGAGCTCGCTGAGCCGCGCGGCAACGGGACGGAGGGAGAAGCGCTCCTCGGGCGCGCCCTGCGGGCGGCCCAGGTGGCTCATCGCCACGACCCGGGCCCCGCGCGAGCGCAGCTCCCGGATGGTGTTGAGCGAGGCACGCACGCGGCCGTCGTCCGTGATCGTCGTTCCGTCCAGCGGCACGTTCAGGTCGAGTCGGGCAAGAACTGTCTTGCCGTCCAGCGAACCCAGGGTGTCGAGCGTCCTCATCGGGGCGTTACTCTCCTTCTGTCTGCGGGGGTGATGCTCCCGGGTGGTTACTCGGCGGCGCGCAACTGTCCGATGCGCTCCACGAGATCAACCAGCCGGGTGGAGTATCCCCACTCGTTGTCGTACCAGGCAGAGATCTGCACGGTGTTGCCGAACACGGTCGTGAGCCCCGAGTCGAAGACCGCGGAGTACTCGGTGCCGATGATGTCCGACGAGACGAGTGGTGCCTCCGAGTATTCCAGATACTTGGCCTTGTCGCCCTCCGCCGCGGCGCGGAAGGCCGCATTGATCCGCTCCGCGGTCAAGCCGGGGGTCGGCGACTGCAGGCTCAGCTCGAGGTAGGACCCGGTGGCCACGGGAACGCGCAGCGCCCGGCCGTCGAGCTTGCCCTGCAGCTCGGGCATGACGAGCCCGATCGCGGCCGCGGCGCCCGTGGTCGTCGGCACGATGTTCAGGGCGGCCGCGCGGGCGCGGCGCAGGTCCCGGTGCGGGCCGTCGTGCAGGTTTTGGTCGCCCGTGTAGGCGTGCGTGGTCGTCATGAAGCCCTGCGTGATGCCGAAGGCATCCGAGAAGACCTGCGCGATCGTGGCCAGGCAGTTTGTGGTGCAGGAGGCGTTGCTGATGACGGGCTGGTTCTTCGGGTCGAGGAGCTCGTCGTTGACGCCAACGACGACGGTCAGGTCGGCGTTTTTCGCGGGCGCGGAGACGATAACGTTCTTCGCCCCGGCGTCCAGGTGGGCGCTCGCGGCCTCCTTGCTCGTGAACAGCCCCGTGCTCTCGATGACGAGGTCCACGCCGAGCTCAGCCCAGGGCAGCTTGCCCGGCTCGCGCTCGGCGAAGGCGCGCACCTCGCGGTCACCGATGCGGAGCACGCCGTCGCCGGCGCTGACCGGCTCCCCGAAGCGGCCGAGGATCGTGTCGTACTGCAGCAGGTGGGCGAGCGTGGCGGGATCCGTCAGATCGTTGATCGCCACGATGTCGAAGTCCGCGTTGCGCTGAAGCGCGCCCCGCAGGAAGTTCCGACCGATCCGACCGAAACCGTTGATTGCTACGCGAGTCGTCATGCTTTCCCCTCAGGAGGCGCGGTCGACCGGATCGGGACCGCGGTGTGGATGGGGCGCAGGGCAGTGCGCGTTTCGTGTTTCAGCCTAATCTATCTCGCCCCAGAAAAACTAGCCGCAGAGACGGCGCGACCCCCGGGCCAACGGGGGCACGGGGGTCACGGGACGATCTGCTTAGATCAGGCCGGGCGTCTGCTTGCGGGCCGTGGCGAGGCGCTGCTCGACGTCGGTCCAGTTCACGATGTTCCAGAAGCTCTTCACGTAGTCCGCGCGGAGGTTCTGGTAGTCGAGGTAGTAGGCGTGCTCCCAGACGTCGAGGAGCAGCAGCGGCACGGTGCCGGCCGGGAAGTTACCCTGCTGGTCGAAGAACTGCTGGATGTTGGCGCGCTGGCCGAGCGAGTCCCAGGTGAGCGCGGCCCAGCCGGAGCCCTGCACGCCCATCGCGGCGGCGGTGAAGTGCGCCTGGAACTTGTCGAAGGAGCCGAAGTACTCGTCGATGGCCGAGGCGACCTCGCCGACGGGCTTGTCGCCCCCGTCGGGGCTCATGTTCTTCCAGAAGACGCTGTGGTTGACGTGGCCGCCCACGTTGAAGGCGAGGTCCTTCTCCAGCTTGTTGACGTTGGCCAGGTTGCCGGAGTCACGGGCCTCGGCGAGCTGCTCGAGGGCGGTGTTGGCGCCGGTCACGTAAGCGTTGTGGTGCTTGCCGTGGTGCAGCTCCATGATTTTGCCGCTGATGCTGGGCTCAAGAGCCGAGTAATCGTAGGGAAGTTCGGGAAGGGTGTAAGCAGCCATGAGGCTCTATCTCCATTCTTGCGCGAGCGCGCGTTGACGGTGAGTGCCCCCTCAGACTATCGCGAACGCGGCCCCCGGAACAGGGAGCCGCGTTCGCTGGAAGCGAGAACCGGGATGAGCGCCGGGGGCTACATCGAGTCGAGGTCGGCCGGCAGGCTCGCCTCGGTGCCGGGGATGCCCTTGGCCTCGGCCTCCTTGTCGGCCATCGCCAGGAGGCGACGGATCCGACCGGCGACGGCGTCCTTCGTGAGGGCGGGCTCGGCGTGCGAACCCAGCTCGTCCAGGCTGGCCTCGCGGTGAGCCAGGCGCAGCTCGCCCGCGTAGCGCAGGTGCTCGGGGACCTGGTCGCCCAGGATCTCCAGGGCACGCTCGACGCGCGCGCAGGCGGCGACGGCTGCCTGCGCGGAGCGGCGCAGGTTCGCGTCGTCGAAGTTCACGAGGCGGTTCGCGGTGGCGCGGACCTCGCGCTGTTGCCGCATCCGCTCCCACTCGGCGACCGTGTTCGGGGCGCCCATCGCGCGGAGCATTGCGGCAATGGCCTCGTCATCGCGGATGATGACCTTGTTGACGCTGCGGATCTCGCGGGCCTTGGCGGGGATGCCGAGGCGGCCGGCGGCGCCGACGAGCGCCATCGCGGCCTCGTTCGAGGGGCAGACCACCTCGAGGCTCGCGGAGCGACCGGGCTCGGTCAGGCCGCCACGGGCGAGGAAGGCCCCGCGCCAGATGGCCGCAAGCTCCTCGCGGGACCCGGTCGTGAGGCGGTTCGGCATGCCGCGGATCTGGCGACGGCGGGCGTCGAGCAGGCCGATCTGACGGGCGAGGGTCTCACCGTCGAGCACGCGGACCAGGTACCCCGGCGTGTTCGCGCGGGCAGCGGAGGGGTGCTGCTCCATCGCCTGCGAACGGACGCCGTAGATCTCGGCGAGGTCGCGGCGGACCCGGCGCACGATCTGGGGGGTGTGCAGCTCGGATTCCAGGGCGATGCGTCCCGAGATGGTGTGCAACCCCCCGGAGAACCGCAGAACGGTCGCCACCTCTGCCACGCGAACACTCGTTTTCGCGGCCTCAAAGTGGGCAAGCTCGTTCTTGACATCAGCCGTCAATGACACTGCGGCATCCTCTCCATTTCTGGGATCGTGGGTTACTCGCGGCCGAGGTCTCGGTGGCGCACGCTCACGCTGACGCCGGGCAGGATCGCAAGCCGGTCCGCGAGCTCGCGGGCCATGGCCACCGATCGGTGCTTCCCCCCGGTGCATCCGACGGCGAGCGAAGCGTGACGTTTGTTTTCACGCTGGTAGCCTGCGAACACCGGTGTCAGCGCGGAAACGTACTGGTCCAGGAACTCCCTGGCGCCTTCCCGCGAAAGAACATATTCTTTCACATCCGGGTCGACTCCGGTGAGCGCGCGCAGCTCGGGCTCCCAGAAGGGATTCGGCAAAAAGCGCATGTCAGCGAGCAGATCCACGTCGGTGGGCGCGCCGTATTTGAAACCGAAGCTCTGGATCGTCAATTGCAGCCCGGGCGTGTCCTCCTCGGAGAACAGCTCCCGCGTTTTCGTGCTCAGCTGGTGCACATTGAACCGCGAGGTGTCGATGACCACATCGGAGGAGGCGCGCAGCTCGTGCAGGCGCTCGCGCTCCAGGGCGATGCCCTCCAGCAGAGAGCCGTCCCCCTGCAACGGGTGCGGGCGGCGCACCGCCTCGTAGCGGCGCACCAGGATGTCGTTGGTGGCGTCGAGGAAGACGACGCGCACGGTCGCGTTTTCGCGGAGCGAGGACACGGTCTCTTGGATGTCGGAGAACAGGTCGCGGCCGCGCACGTCGACGACCGCGGCGAGCTTCGGCATCGCTCCCCCGGTCCGGTCGGCCATGTCCGCGAGCGTCTTCACCATCGGCAGGGGCAGATTGTCCACGACGTACCAGCCGAGGTCCTCGAGTGAGTTCGCCACGGTGCTGCGACCGGCGCCGCTCATCCCGGTGACGATCAGGATCTCTTGGGCGGTGGGGGCGTCATTCATGGGGCGGCTCCTCTGGCTCACGGTCGATCTCACTGTCGATCCCGTCTAGCGTACCCCCTGGGGCCGGCTCGGCACCGGCGATCGCGCCGGGCTCCTCGGCCGGTGGCGCGGGGTCGGCGAGGTGCTGCACGATCGTCTCCGCGGCGCGCGGGCCAATCCCGGGCACCGCGGCCAGCTCCTCGACCGTGGCGACCCGCAGGCGGGCGACGGAGCCGAAGTGCCGGAGCACGGCCTTGACCCGCTTGGGGCCGAGCCCGGGCACCTCTTCCAACCGTGAGGAGATGCTGGTCTTCCGGCGCTGGCGCTGGAAGGTGATCGCGAAGCGGTGGGCCTCGTCGCGGATCCGCTGCACGAGGAAGAGCGCCTCGCTCGTGCGCGGGAGCACCACGGGGAAGTCGTCGTTCGGGAGCCACAGCTCCTCCAGGCGCTTCGCGACCCCGCAGAGGGCCACATCGCGGATCCCGGCCTCGTCGAGGGCGCGCTGGGCGGCCGCGACCTGGGGCTGGCCGCCGTCCACGATGAGCAGCTGCGGGCGGTCCCGGTAGGCCCCGACCGTGATGTCCTCGGGGTCCTGCGCGTTGAGCTGCGCGGCGCGGCGCGAGACGACCTGATAGATCGAGTCGGTGTCGTCCGTGGTCTCCTCGATGCGGTACTTGCGGTACGCGCCCTTCGCGGGCAGGCCGTCCTCGAAGACGACGAGCGAGGCCACGACGTTCGTGCCCTGCAGGTGCGAGACGTCGATGCACTCGATGCGCAGCGGCGGCTCGGTCATGCCGAGGCCGTCCTGGAGCTCCGCGAGGGCGTCGGTGCGCGCGGTGAGGTCCGCGGTGCGCTTCATCTTGTACCGGATCAGGTTCTCGCCGGCGTTGAGGGTGGCGCGCTTCAGGATCTCGGCCTTCTCGCCCCGCTCGGGGATTCGCACGCTCACGCGGCCCCGGGCGCGGGTGTCGCCGAGCACCTGCTCGAGCGGCTCCGGGTCGAGTCCGACGTCGGGCACCAGGACGAGCGGGGGCGCTTCCCGACCGCCGTCGTAGGCGCTCTGGATGACCTGCTCCAGCTGCATGGCGGGGGAATCGTCGAGCTCGACATCCACGATCCAGCTGCGCTCTCCGCGGATGCGTCCCTGTCGGATGATGAACTGGTGCGCGGCGGCGGCGAGCTCGTCCGAGACGAGGCCGAACACGTCCGCGTTCACGGTGCGCTGCAGGACGACCGCGTTGCGCTCCAGGAAGTGTTCCACGGCGGTGATCTGGTC
>NZ_JAPFRB010000001.1:34243-40024 GCF_035726885.1 Leucobacter sp. M11
TGCAGCTGACGGAGGTGGCTCGTGTCCCCGCCCGCGAGGAAGGCGAGCAGCTCCTCGACCCGTTCGCGGTGCTCGGCGATCGTCACGGTGCCGGAGCAGGGACCGTGGCAGCGGCCGATCTGCCCGGCTAGGCAGGGGCGGCCGGAGTCCATCGCGCGCCGGTAGTCCGCGTCGTTGCAGGTGCGGATGGGGAACGCCTTCTGCAGGAGCGACACGGCCTCTTTCAGGGCCCACACCTTCGGGTACGGGCCGAAGTAGCGCGCGCCGCGCAGGTTCTCGTTGCGCGTGATGAGCAGCCGCGGGGCCTCAGCGCCCAGGGTCAGCGCGAGGTAGGGGTAGCTTTTATCGTCCTTGAAGACGACGTTGAACGGCGGGGAGAACTCCGTGATCCAGGTGTGCTCCAGGATGAGGGACTCGGTGTCGGTCGCGACCACGGTCCAGTCCACGCGCGCGGCGAGGGCGAGCATCCGCTGCGTGCGCGGTTGCAGCGTGTGCAGGGGCGCGAAGTAGTTCGACAGCCGGGCGCGGAGGTTTTTCGCCTTGCCGATGTAGAGGACGCGGCCGTGCCGGTCCGAAAAGCGGTACACGCCCGGCGAGGTGGGGATTTCCCCCGTCGCCGGGCGGTACGCGTCGCGGTTATCGGCGGGCTGCATCCGCATCCGTTTCGGCCGTGGCGGGGGCCGTGAACATCTCGGCGAGGAAGGAGCCCGTGAAGCTCTCCGGGTTCGCGGCGATCTGCTCGGGGGTGCCGGTGGCCAGGATCGTGCCGCCGCCGGAGCCGCCCTCTGGGCCGAGGTCGATGACCCAGTCGGCCGCCTTGATGACGTCCAGGTTGTGCTCGATCGTGAGCACCGTGTTGCCCTTGTCCACGAGCCCGTTGAGGACGAGGAGGAGCTTGCGCACGTCCTCGAAGTGCAGGCCCGTGGTGGGCTCGTCGAGGACGTAGATGCTGCGCCCGTTCGAGCGGCGCTGCAGCTCGGTGGCGAGCTTCACGCGCTGGGCCTCGCCGCCGGAGAGGGTCGTCGCGCTCTGCCCGAGGCGGACGTAGCCGAGGCCGACGTCCACGAGGGTCTTCATGTAGCGGTGGATCGCGGTGATCGGCTCGAAGAAGCCCTCGGCCTCGCTGATGGGCATGTCGAGCACCTCGGCGATGTTCTTACCCTTGTAGGTAACCTGCAGGGTTTCGCGGTTGTAGCGCGCGCCGCCGCAGACCTCGCAGTCCACGTACACATCGGGGAGGAAGTTCATCTCGATCTTCAGCGTGCCGTCGCCCGAGCATGCCTCGCAGCGGCCGCCCTTCACGTTGAAGGAGAAGCGGCCGGGTAGGTAGCCGCGCGTCTTCGCCTCCTGGGTCTGGGAGAACAGGGTGCGGATCCGGTCGAAGACCCCCGTGTAGGTGGCCGGGTTCGAGCGCGGGGTGCGCCCGATGGGGGCCTGGTCGACGTGCACGACCTTGTCGAGGTGCTCCAGCCCCTTGATGCGGGTGTGCTTTCCGGGGACGAGGCGGGCCCCGTTGAGCTGGTTTGCGAGGACCCGGTAGAGGATGTCGTTGACGAGGCTGGACTTGCCCGAGCCGGAGACGCCGGTGACCGCGGTGAACACGCCCAGCGGGAACTTCACGTCCACGTTCTGCAGGTTGTTGGCGCGCGCGCCCTGCACCTCCAGCTGGCGGGACTTCGTGATCTTGCGGCGCTTGTGCGGCGACTCCAGGGTGCGCCGACCCGCGAGGTAGTCCCCCGTGATCGACTCGGGGTTCGCGATCAGCTCGGCGTAGGAGCCCGAGTGCACGACGCGGCCGCCCTCCACGCCGGCGCCCGGCCCAATGTCCACGATCCAGTCCGCGGCGCGAATCGTGTCCTCGTCGTGCTCGACCACGATCAGCGTGTTGCCGAGGTCGCGGAGCTTCACGAGGGTGTCGATCAGGCGGCGGTTATCGCGCTGGTGCAGGCCGATGCTGGGCTCATCGAGGACGTAGAGCACGCCCGTGAGCCCCGAACCGATCTGGGTCGCGAGCCGGATGCGCTGGGCCTCGCCGCCCGAGAGCGTCCCCGCGGAGCGGGCGAGGGTCAGGTAGCCGAGACCGACCTCGATCAGGAAGTCGAAGCGGAGCCGGATCTCGCGCAGCACCTGCGCGGCGATCATCGCCTCGCGGTCGTTCAGCTCGACCGAGCGGAAGAACTCCTGCGCGTTCAGCAGCGAGAACTCGGTGACGGCGGCGATGGACTCGCCGTTGATCGTGACGGCCAGCACCTCGGGCTTCAGCCGCTGCCCGTTGCAGGCGTGGCAGGGCACCTCGCGCAGGAACTCGGCCCAGCGCTCGCGGCGGGTGTCCGTCTCGGACTCCGCGAACTGGCGCTCGATGAAGGGCACGACGCCCTCGAAGCCGGAGGTGTACTTGACCTCGCGGCCGAAGCGGTTCTTCCAGCGCACGTTCACGGAGAAATTGTTGCCGCGCATGACGGCCTCGCGCACCTCGGGGTCGAGGTCCTGCCAGGGGGTCTTCAGCGAGAACTCGAGGTCCTTCGCGAGGCCCTTGAGCAGCTTCTCGTAGTACTGGTAGAGGCTCTTGCCCTGGCTGGTCCAGGGCACAATAACACCCTCGGCGATGCTCAGCGCGGGGTCGCCGATGATGAGGTCCTCGTCCACCGACATGCTCGTGCCGAGGCCGGAGCAGGTGGGGCAGGCCCCGAAGGGCGCGTTGAAGGAGAAGGTGCGCGGCTCGATCTCGGTGAGCTGCACGGGGTGGTTATTCGGGCAGGACAGCTTCTCGGAGAAGGTGCGGCGGCGCTCGTCGGTGCCGGGCTCCTCGTCCACGAAGTCGATCGTGACGGTGCCGCCCGTGAGCTTGAGCGCGGTCTCCAGGGAGTCCGTGAGGCGGCCGAGGGTGTCGGGCCCGGCCACGAGGCGGTCGATCACGACGAGGATGTCGTGCTTGATCTGCTTCTTGAGCTTGGGCGGCTCGCTCAGCTCGATCATCTCGCCGTCGACGATCGCGCGGGAGTAGCCGGACGAAGCCAGCTCGGCGAAGAGGTCGACGAACTCGCCCTTCTTCTGCGAGACCACCTGGGCGAGGACCTGGTAGCGGGTGCGGTCCTCGAGTTCCATGAGCCGGTCCGCGATCTGCTGCACGGTCTGCGATTCGATCTTCTCGCCGCAGACGGCGCAGTGCGGCACGCCGACGCGCGCCCAGAGCAGCCGCATGTAGTCGAAGATCTCGGTGATCGTGCCGACCGTCGAGCGCGGGTTCCGGTTCGTGGACTTCTGGTCGATCGACACGGCGGGGCTCAGGCCCTCGATGAAGTCCACGTCGGGGCGGTCCACCTGGCCGAGGAACTGGCGGGCGTAGGCGGACAGCGACTCCACGTAGCGGCGCTGACCCTCCGCGAAGATCGTGTCAAAGGCGAGCGAGGACTTCCCGGAGCCCGAGAGACCCGTGAAGACCACGAGCGAGTCGCGCGGGATCTGCAGGTCGATGTCGCGCAGGTTGTGCACGCGGGCACCCTGCACGGTGATGTGGGCGTGGGGCCCCGCGGTGCGGGCGGGCGGAGTGGGCGCGGTTGGTGTCGTCACAGAGTCATCCTACGGTTTCGGTGGTGTGTCAGCGTGGGTCGGGAGGGGTGGCGCGGGACCGGGTGGCTCACCCGAGGTGCCCCGCCGCGTCCATCTGCCGGAGTTCTTTCTTGAGCTCGGAGACCTCGTCGCGGAGCCGGCCCGCGAGCTCGAACTTCAGCTCCTCGGCGGCCGAGAGCATCTGCGCGGTGAGCTCCGAGATGAGCGTTTCGAGCTGCTCCGCCCCCTGGCCCGCGATCGCGTCCTTCGAGCGCTTCTTCTTCGGCTTGTCCCGGTCGAGCACCGCCTCGGTGTCCGCGGCCTCGCGGGAGAGCATCTCGGTGATGTCACCGATCTTCTTCCGCAGGGGCTGCGGGTCGATGCCGTGCTCCTCGTTGTAGGCCTGCTGCAGCTCGCGGCGGCGGCTTGTCTCGTCAAGCGCTTCGCGCATCGAGCGGGTGACCCGGTCGGCGTACATGTGCACCTCGCCCGAGACGTTTCTGGCCGCGCGACCAATCGTCTGAATGAGCGAGGTGCTCGAGCGGAGGAAGCCCTCCTTGTCGGCGTCCAGGATCGACACGAGGGAGACCTCGGGAAGGTCGAGGCCCTCGCGGAGCAGGTTGATGCCGACGAGCACGTCGTAGACCCCGGCGCGCAGCTCGGTCAGCAGCTCGACCCGGCGCAGCGTGTCCACGTCCGAGTGCAGGTAGCGGACGCGGACGCCCGCCTCCTCCATGAAGGTCGTGAGCTGCTCGGCCATCTTCTTCGTGAGGGTGGTGACGAGGACGCGCTCGTCGCGGTCCGCGCGGAGCCGGACCTGCTCGAGCAGGTCGTCGATCTGGCCCTCGGAGGGCTTCACGGTGACCAGGGGGTCGATGAGGCCGGTGGGGCGGATGATCTGCTGAACGACGGCGTCCGCGCGCTCCATCTCGTACTTGCCCGGCGTCGCCGAGAGGTACACCTTCTGGCCGACCCGGTTCTCCCACTCCTTGAACTTCAGGGGGCGGTTGTCGAGCGCGCTCGGCAGCCGGAAGCCGTGGTCCACCAGGGTGCGCTTGCGCGAGGAGTCGCCCTCGTACATCGCGCCGATCTGCGGGATTGTTACGTGGGACTCGTCGATCACGGTGAGGAAGTCATCCGGGAAATAGTCGAGCAGGCAGTGGGGGGCCTCGCCGGGCTGGCGGCCGTCGATGTGCCGGGAGTAGTTCTCGATGCCGGAGCAGAAGCCGATCTGCTCCATCATCTCCAGGTCGAAGGTGGTGCGCATCCGGAGCCGCTGCTCCTCCACGAGCTTGTTTTCCTTCTTGAGCTCGACCAGACGCTCGTCGAGCTCGGTCTGGATCGTGCGCATCGAGCGGTTCATGACCTCGGTGCTCGCGACGTAGTGCGAGCCGGGGAACACGGAGACGGCCTTCGGGCTGGACAGCTTCTCCCCCGTCACCGGGTGCAGGAAGTGCAGGGCCTCGATCTCGTCGCCGAAGAACTCGATGCGGATTGCGAGCTCCTCGTACATGGGGATGATCTCGACGGTGTCGCCGCGCACGCGGAAGTTGCCGCGCACGAACTCGACGTCGTTGCGCTGGTACTGCATCTGGACGAACTTGCGGAGCAGGTGATCCCGGTTTACCCGGTCGCCGACCTGCAGCGGCACCATCGCCTCGTAGTATTCCTCGGGTTTGCCGAGGCCGTAGATGCAGGAGACGGTGGAGACCACGACGACGTCGCGGCGGCTGAGCAGCGAGTTCGTCGTGGAGTGACGCAGGCGCTCGACCTCGGCGTTGACCGAGGAGTCCTTCTCGATGAAGGTGTCCGTCTGCGGGACGTAGGCCTCTGGCTGGTAGTAGTCGTAGTAGGACACGAAGTACTCCACCGCGTTGTGCGGCAGCAGCATCCGGAACTCGGTCGCGAGCTGGGCCGCAAGCGTCTTGTTGTGCGCCAGGATCAGGGTGGGGCGCTGCACCTGCTCGATGAGCCAGGCGGTCGTCGCGCTCTTGCCGGTTCCGGTCGCGCCGAGCAACACCACGTCGGAGTCCCCCGAGTTGATGTGGCTGGCGAGTTCGGCAATGGCCTGCGGTTGATCGCCGCTCGGGGTGTACTCGCTGACCACCTCGAAGGGGCGAACGGTGCGCGTCGGTTCCATGGACTCCAGCATAATCCGATTCGCTGAGTATTCGAAACTTTGTTCGCCTGCGGCGTGAGAACGTTTCGGATTTCCGGCGCTGAGCACTGTTT
>NZ_JAPFRB010000001.1:40102-41488 GCF_035726885.1 Leucobacter sp. M11
TTTTCCACACCTCCCGACTCTCCAGGCGTTCTCCACAGTGTGCCGGGGACTCCCCCGCGGGGCGTTTGGCCGGCGGAGTATTGGCGCATGGTCTCTTCCCCTCTCGATCCCAGCCCGGACGCCGCCCCCGGCGCGTCCCCTCCCAGCGCCCCCGGCGCTTCTCCTCCCGGTCCCTACGCCCGGGTGCCGGGCCGCAGCACCATCACCGCGGGCACCGCCGCCCGCATCGCCCAACGCATCGCCGAGGACGCCCTGAACGCGTCCCGCGTCGAAGTCGCCCCCTCGGATGGCGCTGACTCCACGCATCCCCTGGCAGCGGAGCAGCGGGCCGCGAGCGATGCCCGCGCGACCCTCACCGCCGAGGAACTGCGCGCTGCGGAGCAATCGTTAAGCGACGCGATCACCGAGGCCACCCGGTTGAAGAACCAGGCAGAAGCCACACGAGTCCGCCTGGTTTCGGACCTTGCCCGGCTCACCGAGGAACGCTTCACCCGCGAAGCGACCGAGGACGCCGCCCGGATCCGCACCGCAACCGGTGAGATCATCGACCCCGCCGTCACCCCGGCAGAACACCAACACCGCATGAATCAACTCGCCGAGGAAATCGCGTCCGCGACCACCCTCGGCACACCGACCGCGACCAAGCTCCTCAACCACGCCATCACCGTCTGCCACGACCTCCCCCACACCTGGGCGGCCTTCCAGGCCGGTGCGCTCGACCAGGGGCGGGTGCACACCATCGCACACGCCACCCTCGACGCCACCCCCGTGGCCCGCAGCATCCTCGACGAGCAACTCGCGAAGATCGCCCCCACCCTCACCCCCGCAAAACTCGTCCGCGTCGCCGAAGGGCTCCGCAACCGGGTCGACCCGATCTCCCCGGAAGCGAGGCACGCGGACGCGTTCACGCGCCGCGGTGCGTGGCTCGACCCCGGCCGGAACGGGATGATGGAACTCACCATCCGCTCCTCCGCACCGGAGCTCCTCACCGCGATGGACCGCATCGATACACTCGCGAAACACCTCGCCACCCTCGAAAAGAGCGAACACCGGAAACTGGTCGCCACAACCACACGGACACACGAAAACGCCCCGGACAACGGCCCGGACAGGAGCCCGGAAGCGCTCGATACGGCGCTGGCCGAGATCCCCTTGCCGCGGACCTTCTCCCAACTGCGGGCGGATGTGGCGGTCGATCTCGTCTCGCACGGAGAAATCGACGGGGCACACACCCCCGAGGCCGCGGGGGAACCGGTGTCGGGGTTCCGGCCCGGGCGGCTCCCCACCTCCCCGGGGCGCGGGATTCGCGGGCAGGTCACCGTGACCGTCCCGGTCAGGCTCCTCGCGGGTATCCGGCACGAACTCGACCTCGATCCAGGGCTCGAT
>NZ_JAPFRB010000001.1:41526-42948 GCF_035726885.1 Leucobacter sp. M11
GGGGAACGCGGGCAGCTCCGCGAAGAACATTGCGAGACAGATCCACGCGAAGGAGTTCGCCGAGATCCAGGGGTACGGGGTCCTCGATGACGAGACCGCGCTGCGCTTCGCCTTCGCCCTCGGCACCCTCCGAAACCTCTACCTGGACGACCAGGGTGCGATTTTGAACGTCGGGCGGGACAGCTATACGCCGCCGAAAGCGCTCCGAAGATTCACCGAGCTCCGGGACCAGCACTGCCGCTTCCCCGGCTGCGAACGCCCCGCGATTCGATGCGACCTCGACCACTCCACGCCCTGGGACCAGGGCGGCGAGACCGCGCACGACAACCTCGCACACCTGTGTCGCACGCACCACACGATGAAAGGGCTCGGCGACCCCGGAGCCCGGGCCGGCCTCGGCCCCACCGGGCGACGCCGGGGCCCCTTCCCCCGAGGGTGGCGGTACCGGGGCTGGACACTCCTCGACAACAACAACGGAGTCCTCGAGTGGGAAACGCTCAGCGGCAGACGCGTCAACACCGTGCCGGAACGACCATCGGCACCGACTGATCCCCAGGTGACACCGTGACCACCGCTTGCCGGAACGCCCTCGCCAGCGTTTCAGGGCGAGTATCCGCGGTCGACCGCGGGAGCTTGCCCAGCAGTCGGTGCCCGCGTTACGGAGCCACGACGGCGTCCTGCCCGGTCCTGGTTCGGTGAGCGTCCCGATCAAGCGCAGCGTTCCGCGGCGGCGCACTCCGGCCGGGGGTGACGAGGTTGATGTGGGTTCGGTTCAGGCGCTCACCGAACCAGCACTGGGCCTCCGAGCTAGGCGGTAATCCGCTCCCACAACGCATCCGTCTGCTCGAGCGTATGGGTGAGGTCGCCCGCTGTGTCGATCACGACATCCGCGACGGCTAGGCGTTCCTCGTCACTCGCTTGAGCGGCGATCCTGCGATCCGCTTCCTCTGGGGTTTGCCCGCGGAGCTGGATCACGCGCTCACGACGCACCGCGGCTGGGGCGTGGGCCACGACGACGAGATCCCAGGGGTGGTTCACCTTGGCCTCAACCAGGAGCGGCACGTCGTACACAACAACACCTCGTTCGGGCAGCTCTGTGCGGAGCCGATCCAGGGTATCCGCGGTCAGCTGTAACACGGCCGGATGCACGATCCCGTTGAGCGTCGCCAGGGCCGCCGAGTCGGCGAACACGATCGCGCCAAGCGCTGCCCGGTCCAGCGAGCCGTCCGCAGCGATCACGTCCGGCCCGAAGGCATCAGCGATGCGAGCGAGCGCCGGGGTGCCGGGATCAACCGCGTCGCGAGCGATCTGATCGGCGTCGAGGTGCACGGCGCCGTGCTCCGCGAGGCGGCGGGCGATGGTCGATTTTCCGGACGCAATGCCGCCGGTGAGGCCGATGAGAAACACGCTCAGCAGTGTACT
>NZ_JAPFRB010000001.1:43025-46164 GCF_035726885.1 Leucobacter sp. M11
GCCACGTTCTAGACTGGTCGCGAGGAAAGGGGTGCGGGCCATGCTTGAGCTGTTGACCGGGGCGGGACTCGCCGCCGCCGCAGGACTGAACGCCTATATCCCCCTGCTGGGCCTCGGCCTCCTCGCGAAGTTCACGCCGCTCGTCACGTTGCCCTCGGGCTGGGACTGGCTCACGAACGACTGGGTCATGATCGTGTTCGGCGTCCTGCTCGTGATCGAGCTGTTCGTCGACAAGGTGCCCGGCCTCGACACGGTGAACGATGTGCTGTCTTCCGTAATCCGACCCGCCGCGGGCGGCATGGTCTTCGCCGCGGGGACCGGCAGCGAGACCGTGGCGGTGTCCGATCCCGAGGCGTTCGTGAACTCCAGCCAGTTCTGGCCCGTCATCATCGGGGTGGGCATCGCGCTCGTCCCGCATCTCTTGAAGGCCGTCGCCCGGCCCGCGCTCAACGCGGTGAGCGTCGGGGTCGCGGCCCCGGTGGCGAGCACGGCGGAGGACGGGGCGAGCATCGCCCTCACCCTGCTCGCGGTGCTGGTGCCGGTGCTCGGGGCGCTGCTCGCGGTGCTCGCCATCTGGTTGCTGATCCGCAGGTTGCGGCGCGCACTCCGTTCCCGTCGAGCACGAAAAGCGGCAACCGCGTCGCCCAGCACAGGCTGAGCACCTTGTCGGGCGTGTCGGCACGGGGGTAGGCTCCTGCGGAGATGCCCGAGACAGTCTCAGGTGTCCTTGGGGGGGGACAACATCGTATGAGTCGTGCACTTTTTGCCCGCACACGGGGAGCGTTCGCTGAGCCGACGAGGCCTGAACAGCATTCTCTGGGCCACGCGTCGCCGCGTCGTCTTCGACCGCTCAGGACGGGCCTGGCGTTCCTTTCCGCGGCGGCCATCGCCGGGGTGGGGCTGAGCGCCCCGTTGGGCGGCGGGCTCAGCCCGGCGCATGCCGACTCCGGCACCGTGTTCACCGTCACGGACGGCTCGGACACCTCGGGCAGCGCACCCCAACCTGGGAGCCTGCGCGATGCCCTGCAACAGATTTCCGCGGCCAGCACCCAGGGCGGCGCACCGCCCACGGACTACACCGTGGCCTTCGACCCGAGCGTTTCTCTCGTCACGCTGACGGGCGGCCTTGAGGTCGAGCTCGGCTCGGGCGCACAGTCGCTCACGATCGAGGGCGACGCCACGATCGACCTCTCCGACAACGACGTTGACTTCACCGGCGTCGGCCTCAGCGGCGCGATGACCGTGTCCGGCCTCACCATCACGGGTGACAGCACCTGGTCGAACCCGGTGGCCCAATCCACGACGCTCACCGGAGTGACCCGAACCGGGTACGGGGAAACGCTCTTCCAGTCGCGGGAATCGGACACGCTGACCAATGTGATCGCGACGAATTCAACGTTCACCCTGGAAGCGCCCGAGGACGTGAGCGACACCTACGCGCTCACCGTCTCCGGCGACAGCCTCGACAGCAGCCGTTTCACGGATGCGCCTTTCACGGTGCATGCCGGAGCCAGCGGACGCAACGACCTGACCGTGCGCAACACCCGGATGACCGGGAACGAACAGCAGACCGCGTTCGGGGTGTACACCTACGCCGCGGAGGCCGGGGCACCGGTCCACCTCACCATCGAGGGGTCCGAAATCACCGACAATCCCTCGGGCGGCGTGCAGACGACGAGCGCCGAAACCGTCACGGTGACGGATACGCAGTTCCAGAACAACGGCCGTGCCGGGGCTCTGAACCTGAGCATGGAGGGCGGCACCGCGTCCTGGGTCCACGTCGCGAATTCCACCTTCCGGCAGAACCTCGGCGACTTTGCGGGCCTCACGGTCAAGGACACGGTCGGATCCATTCTCGTCACCGGATCGGAGTTCAGCGAGAACGACAGCGCGGTTGCGGGCACCGGAGAAGGCGGCGGCGTATTCATCCTCGCGCGCAACGCGTCTGAGGATGAGGACCCGAGCGGGGCAGCCGAGCTGCCCGCCGGGATGGTCCAGGGGGCGATCGTCATCCAGGAAAACACCTTCGCAAACAACGCCAGCATGTCCGGCGCCGCCGGGGTGCACGTCGAGTCCTTCCTCAGCGGCGGCATCGAGCCCACGCTGATCGTGGAGCGAAATCAGTTCGAGGGCAATCGGTCCACGTTTGACGCCAACGATGTCTCCGTCTCCATGAGCGGGATGGACGAGGAGGACCGCGCGACAATCGCCCTGCGCGGAAACTCCTTCCTGGGCTCCGCAGGTGGCCCCTCCGACCCGGACAACGACAGCGGCCGGCGTTCCGTTTCCGTCATGTCGGCGGAAAACACGAGCATCGACGTGCTCAACAACACGTTTTCCGCTGCGACGGGCGAGGACGCACTGCTGAGCATCGGCACCTTGGCGACGGGCAGCGACCTGGCTCTCACCCACAACACGTTCTCGGGCGGCGGGCTCGCGATCGGCTCACTGCAGGAGGTCGGCAGCGATGCCCTGCGGGTGCACGCGACCGTCTTTGACACCGCGCATGACCCCCTGTCCATTGATGAGGGCGCTCAGCCCGCGGTGCTCGGCGACGTGCAGACGGTCACCGCGTCGCCGAACCTGCCCGGAGCGGCACCCGCCACGAGCGAGGGCCTCGCGCTGGCGGAGCCCGGGAACAACGGGGGTCCGACCCTGACGATGCTTCCGGCCGAGGGCTCGACACTGATCGACGCCGTGACCGCGGACGCGAGCTACGCGGCGGCCGATCAACGCGGCGTGCCACGCCCGCAGGGCCCCGCCGCCGATATCGGGGCCGTCGAGATCGAGGAGCCCCTCGATGATGACGTGATCACGCTCGATCAGGATCTCTCCGTGGTCGAGGGTGAGGACGCGGTCATCACCGCGCTCCGCACCGGACCGTCGCTGTCCGAGGGCAGCGCGACGCTGACGGCGCACGACGGGACCGCCCTCCTGGACACCGATTACTCCCGCGCGACCGGCACGGTGACCTTCCCCGCGCAGGACACGCGGGCACCCGAGCCCCAGCGGGCAACGCTCACGATTCCGACCGTGAAGCGGTCTGGTGCGCAGGGCGAACGCTCCTTCACGGTGACCCTCACGGAGCCGTCCGAGGGCGCGGTTCTCGGCGAGCCGGTCACGGTGACCGTCACGATCA
>NZ_JAPFRB010000001.1:46362-50554 GCF_035726885.1 Leucobacter sp. M11
CCACGACCACCGGGCTCTCGGAAACGGGGGCCGACGGGCAAGGCACCCTGATCTGGGGCGGCATCGCCGTGCTGGCCGTGGGAGCGGGGCTGCTCCTGTGGCGTCGCCTCCGAACCCGCGGGGCGGCCCGCGCCAATGCGCCCGAGCACCCGACGGACGACGCGTAGGAACCGGAGCGCCCCACTGTCTCGCCTGCTCGGCGAGGCAGTGGGGCGCTTCGCATGGGGCGGGGCGAGCGTCTCGCAGTGCTTCGATTCCCGGCTCCGGGTGCCGCCCGCCACGCAACGCAACAGGCCCCGGTTCCAGAAGGAACCGGGGCCTGTCGTGTGGGCGGTGACTCAGCGCGGCCGGGGCCGCGTAGTCAGTTCACCCGAAGGGGCTACTTGCCCTCGAGCTTCGCCTTCAGCTCGGCCAGGGCCGAGTCGTCGGCGAGGGTGCCCGCGGAAGCGGACTCGCTCGAGAAGGAGCTGCCGCCGGCCTCGCCGGAGAGCTCGGGCTTGTTGGCCTGCTCCACAGCGGCGGTCGCGACCTGCTTCTTGTGAGCCTCCCAGCGAGCCTGGGCAGCAGCGTAGTCCTGCTCCCACTTCTCGCGCTGAGTCTCGAAGCCTTCCTTCCACTCCTGCGTCTCGGGGTCGAAGCCCTCGGGGTACTTGTACTCGCCGTTCTCGTCGTACTCCGTGGCCATGCCGTAGAGCGCGGGGTCGAACTCGGTACCCTCGGGGTCCACGCCCTCGTTGGCCTGCTTGAGGCTCAGCGAGATGCGGCGACGCTCGAGGTCGATGTCGATGACCTTGACGAACACCTCTTCGCCGACCGAGACAACCTGCTCGGCGAGCTCAACGTGCTGGCCGGAGAGCTCGGAGATGTGCACGAGGCCCTCGATGCCGTCGGCAACGCGAACGAACGCACCGAAGGGAACGAGCTTGGTGACCTTACCCGGAGCAACCTGGCCGATGGCGTGGGTGCGGGCGAAGACCTGCCACGGGTCCTCCTGCGTCGCCTTGAGCGACAGGGAGACGCGCTCGCGGTCGAGCTCGACGGAGAGCACCTCGACGGTGACTTCCTGACCGACCTCAACGACCTCGGAGGCGTGCTCGATGTGCTTCCAGGACAGCTCGGAAACGTGCACGAGGCCGTCCACGCCACCCAGGTCCACGAAGGCACCGAAGTTGACGATGGAGGAGATGACACCCTTGCGGACCTGGCCCGGTGCGAGGTTCGCGAGGAACGTCGAGCGGGACTCGGACTGGGTCTGCTCCAGCAGCGCGCGGCGCGAGAGCACCACGTTGTTGCGGTTCTTGTCCAGCTCGAGGATCTTGGCCTCGATCTCCTGACCCAGGTACGGGGTCAGGTCGCGGACGCGACGCAGCTCGATGAGCGATGCGGGGAGGAAGCCACGCAGGCCGATGTCGACGATGAGACCACCCTTGACGACCTCGATGACCGTACCGGTGACGACACCGTCCTCGTCCTTGATCTTCTCGACGTCGCCCCAGGCACGCTCGTACTGGGCGCGCTTCTTGGAGAGGATCAGGCGACCCTCTTTGTCTTCCTTCTGCAGGACGAGCGCCTCGACGCTGTCGCCGACCTCGACGACCTCGCTCGGGTCGACGTCGTGCTTGATGGAAAGCTCGCGGGAGGGGATAACGCCCTCGGTCTTGTAACCGACGTCGAGGAGGACCTCGTCACGGTCGATCTTCACAACGGTGCCCTCGATGAGGTCGCCGTCGTTGAAGAACTTCAGGGTCTTTTCGACCGCGGCAAGAAAGTCTTCAGCAGAGCCAATGTCGTTGATGGCGACCTGCTTGGTTGCCTTGGTCGTTGCGGTTGTCATGTAAGTAGTACTCCAGAATGGACACATATCGGGCCGGTCGCGGTATTCGGAACCGCGGCGGCGGGTTTTTATGGATTTGTCACAGAAGTGACACTCAATCTTAGCCCGGGAATCCCGCGGAGGTCAACGCGTGGAACCGGGCGTGTTGCGACCGCGACGGCCGCGCCCCGTCGGAGCGCGGCCCGACCCCTCGAACTGACGCCCCGCACCCCAGAATTCCCGGATGTCACAAATACGTGACATGGGGTGCTGTGATTTGTTACACTCTGGGCATGACCACGAGGACGCTCACCGCACCGCTCCCCGGGCCGGACTCGGCCACCCCGGCCCCGGCCCGGCAGGTGCTGCGCCGTCGCCGCCTCCAGCTCGGCGTGAGCCAGCAGGCCCTGGCCGCGCGCATCGGCCGGAGCCGCAAGTGGCTGAGCGAGCTGGAGAGCGGCCAGGGCTCCCCCGGCTTCGCGGACGTCGCGGAGCTCGCCGCGCAGCTCGGGCTCAGCCTCACCCTGACGGAGTCCGCGGCGATCCGCGTGCGCGGGGCCAGCCTCCCCGGGGACTTTTCCCGCCCGAACGAGGACCGCTGGGGCACCCGCGGCAGCCTCGCCTGGGTCATCGACGGCGCGACGCAGCCGCTCAGCACCGTGCAGGACGTCACCGCCGCCGAGTACGCGTCCGCCCTGTCCGAGGCCCTGTCGCGCCAGGCGGACCGCGTCGAGCTGAGCCTGACCGAGATCCTGAAGCGCGCCATTGCCGAGTCGATTTCCTGGCCACGTGCCCAGGCCGGGCCCGCGGCCACGGTCGCGCTCCTGCGGCGCACCCCCGCCGGCGTGGACTGGCTGGTCCTGGGCGATGCCGCCGTCATCGTCCCCGGCCCCGGCGGCGCGCTCGCCCTCCGGGACGAGCGCCTCGCCGGGGTCGCGGTGGCCGAGCGGGCCGCCCGGAGCGCCGCCCGCGCCTTCGGCTCCCCCGACGCGCTCGCCGAGCGCTCGCTGGAGCTGTACCGCGCCGAGCGCGCCGCCCGGAACCGGCCCGGCGGCTACTGGGTGGCCGCGGACGACCCAGCGGCCGCCGAGCACGCCATGCACGGTCACCTCGACGCGGACGGCCCGCTGCTGCTCGCAAGCGACGGCGCGCTGGACGCGATCGGCCCGGGCGGCATCTGGCCGACGCTGGACGAGGCCGTCGCCGAGTGGCTTGCCGCCGATCCCGAGCTCGCGATTGCCCGGACCCGGGAACACCGACAGACGGTGCCCGGGGCAAAGGTTGACGATGCCACCCTGGTGCTCGTGCGATGAACCCGTTCGATGCCCCCGCGACCGTGCTCGACTGGTTCGCCCGGATCGGCACGCTCATCGCCCTCGGCTCCTGGCTGACCCACGTGACGCGCACGCGCCTGAGAAATCGCGCCGTCCGCCGCTTCTTCGGCGGCACCGAGATCAGCCTGGTCCTGCCGCTGCGGACCCTGCAGGGGCGCACGGCGGTCGCCGAGCCCGATTACCTGGCCGCCCGCACCCTGGAAACCTTCCTCGCCACCCGCGGAATCCGCTGCGAGACCCGCTTCGTCGGCCCCGAGGAACCGCTCTCCCTCGGCCCGGGCGGGCACCTGCTCATCTGCGGACCGAAGAGCTCCGCGGACGTGGCCGAGCGAATGAGCCGGGACCCGCGGCTCCGCTTCACGCATCGCGCGGACGGCTGGCGGATCGTCACCCGGGACACGGGCCTCAGCTACCGCTCACGCAACGATTCGACCGGCGAGGACTCCGATATCGGGTACCTGTCCCGGACCCGGGAGGCGGCGGTCGGCGGCGACCGCACCGTCGTGACCATCGCCGGGGTGCACGCGCAGGGCTCGGCGATCGTCGCCGCGCAGCTTGCCGGGGTGCGTCCGATCCGCGGCCTCCTTCGCCGCGCCCGGGGATCGGGCTTCTCCGCGGTGATCGGCGGCAGCTACGCCGAGCACACCCTCCGCGTGCTCGACACCGCCGAGCTGGGCTTCTTCCGGCACCCAGACCGCTGACGCCGCGCTCGGCCATCGAACGCGAAGCGCCCGACGCGGCGGGGAAGCCGAGTCGGGCGCAGCGGGGGCAGCCGGGGCTGCGGGCGTGATCGCGGGTTAGCCCTGCGGGGCCTCCGGATCCGGCTTCGTCCCGTGCCGGGCACGGTCGGGCGAACCGGCGGTACCCCCCGAGTGCCCCTCGTGCCCCTGCGCGTGCTCGCCCAGCGCCGCATCCTCGGCGGGGGTGCCCGCCCCGGCCTCCTCGGCGAGCGCATCGATGGCCGCGCCCTCGGCCGCGGCCTGGGTGCCGTCACCCCGACGACGGGGCATGATGATCGTGCCGCTCGCGGTGGACTCGGGCGTCC
>NZ_JAPFRB010000001.1:50592-52228 GCF_035726885.1 Leucobacter sp. M11
ACGGGGTCGCCGTCCTCGTCCGTGCGCTGGTACCAGTCGGTGAGCGAGGTGTCGTGGGAGTCGAAGTCGGAGCCGGCCCCCTGTCCCTCCTCGGTGCGCTCGATCGACAGCGCGAAGTCGTCGCCGTGCTCGTCGATGCCCTGCTTCACCGCGTTCGCGAGGGCCTGCGCGGCGAACTCACGCCGGATCACGAGCGGGTCCGTGCGCAGGTCCTTGCCGAAGGCAATCATGAGTAACAGCAGGATCACCGCGAAGGGCAGGGCCGTCACGATGATGAGGTTCTGCAGCCCCTGCAGCGCCTCGTTCCCGCCGATCAGGAGCATCACGACGGCGATGCCCATCATGGCGAGCCCCCAGAACACGGTGACCTTCTTGTCCGGCACCGCCTTCCCGCGCTGGGACAAGATCCCCATGACCACCGAGGCGGAGTCCGCTGAGGTGATGAAGAAGATCGCGATACAGACCATCGCCAGGATCGGGGTGATCTGCGCGAGGGGCAGGTGCGAGAGCATCGTGAAGAACAGGTCCTGGGCCGACTCCGAGGAGTCAATCCCCGGGGCCCCCTGCATTCTGAGCCAGATCGCCGTGCCCCCGAAGATGCCGAAGGCCGTGACGATGACGAGGGTGGGCACGACGAGCACGTAGATCACGTACTCGCGGATCGTGCGCCCGCGGGAGATCCGCGCCAGGAAGATCCCGACGAAGGGCGACCAGGAGATCCACCAGGCCCAGTAGAACACGGTCCAGGTGGCCCCGAAGTCCGCGCTCTCCTGTCCCCAGGAAGCGCCCTTCCCCGTCATGTGCAGCAGCTCGGCGAGGTACTCCGAGATGGACGCGGGCACAAGATTGAGCAGGAAGAGCGTGGGTCCGGCCAGGAAGATGAACGCGGCCAGGGCGACCGTCAAGGTCATGTTGACGTTGGAGAGCATCCTGATGCCCTTGCCGATCCCGGAGACCGCGGAGGCGATAAAGCCCGCCGTGAGCACCGAAATAATGAGAATCAGCGCCGCGTTGGGCAGGCGACCAATGCCGCCGACGATCTCGACGCCGCGTCCAATTTGCATCGCGCCGATGCCCAGCGAGGCCGAGGTGCCGAAGAGGGTCGCGACGATCGCGAACATGTCGATGAGACGACCGGCGGAGCCCTCAACGCGGTTTTTGCCGAGCAGCGGGGTGAAGATCGAGCTCATGAGCGGCACGCGCCCGCGGCGGTATGAGCCGTAAGCGACGGCGGCCCCGACAAGCGCGTACACCGCCCACGCGTGTGGGCCCCAGTGGAAGATGGTCTGCGCCATCGCACGGTGGATCGCTTCGGCCGTCTCCGGCTCGGCGGTGCCGGGCGCGGGCGACTGGAAGTAGCTGAGCGGCTCGAAGGGGCCGAAGAAGAACAGGCCGATGCCGACGCCGGCGGAGAACATCATGGCGACCCAGGCGAACTTGCCGTACTCGGGCTCCTCGCCGTCCATGCCGAGCGGGATCTTGCCGTAGCGGCTAAAGCCGATAAACAGCATGAAGATCAGGATGATCGACACGAGCGCGTTGAACAGCCAGCCGGTGTTCTCCACGACCCAGTTCAGGGCGATGTCGGAGACCGCCTTGAGCGTGTCCGTCGAGGTCGCCCCCCAGAGAATGAAGG
>NZ_JAPFRB010000001.1:52263-68605 GCF_035726885.1 Leucobacter sp. M11
CGGTCGGTGCCGTAGCGGATGCGCTGCTCGTCGACGCTGATGCCGGGCACCAGGCCCGGGTGGATATCGTGCGGGTACGGGTCCCCCACGCTCTTGATCGCCTTGATCGCGCGATCGGCGAGCGGCTCCGGGGACGTTCCGGAAGCCTTGCCGGGATCACGTCCGGGTGTTCCGGTGTCCTGCGGCGTGCGCTCAGTCATGCTGTTAACCTCCCCGCGCGCGGAGGCTCCCCCAGCGCGCACCCTTGAGCCTAGGAGGTTTCCGCGCGCTTCACCCGATTCGGGCGCGGAGTGTCCGAGCACGCGCCGCACCGGCGGGTGCTCGGACGAAGCGAAGCGCTACTGCGTGCTGAGCCGCGCCCACTCGGTGAGCTTCGTCTCAGCGGCCCCGGAATCGATCGCCGCCGCGGCGAGTTCGAGCTTCGCGGCGAGGCGCTCCAGGATGCCGCGCTCCGCGGAGGCGGGGTCGGCGATGAGGTCGTAGGCGACCATGCCGGCCGCCGCGTTCAGGAGCGCGATATCGCGAACGGGGCCCGCCTCGCCGCCCATCACGCGGCGAACGACGAGGGCGTTTTCCGCGGAATCGCCGCCGAGCAGATCGGAGATGCTGGCGCGCTGAATGCCCAACTCGCGCGGGTCGAGGTCGTGCTCGGTCATCCCGCCCCGGGTGACCTCCCAGATGTGCGAGTGACCCGTGGTGGTCAGCTCGTCGAGGCCGTCGTCGCCGCGGAACACGAGCGCGTTGGTGCCGCGGATCTGGAAGACGCCCGCGATCAGGGGCGCGCGGTCCGCGTCGGCGACCCCGACCGCAGAGGCTTCCGGCCGAACCGGGTTGCAGAGGGGACCGAGGAAGTTGAACACGGTGGGGATGCCGAGCTCGCGCCGGGCATCGGCGGTGTGCCGGAAGCCGGGGAGCAGCTTCGCGGCGAAGACGAAGGCGATGCCGATCTCGCGAAACACCTCGGCGAGCCGCTCCGGCTCCAGGTCGAGGTTAATGCCGAGCGCCGCGATGACATCCGAGGAACCGGACTTGGAGCTTGCCGCCTTGTTGCCGTGCTTGACCACGGGCACCCCGGCGGCCGCGACGATGATCGAGGCCATCGTGGAGATGTTCACCGTGCCGAAGCGATCCCCGCCCGTGCCGACGATGTCGAGCGCGATGGGGTCGATGTTGATGGGCAGCGCCTCGTCCAGGATCGCGTCGCGGAAGCCCACGATCTCGTGCACGGTCGGCCCCTTGGCGCTGAGCGCGGTCAGGAAGCCGCCGATCTGCGCCTGCGTCGCGTCGCCGCGCATGATCTGGGCCATGGCCCACTCGGACTGGGACACGCTCAGGTCGGTCTTGGCGAGCAAGGACGTGAGCACGGGAGGCCAGCTGAGTTCGTCAATCATGACTTAAGCCTAGCGCGGCCCGGAACGCGAAACCGCCCCGGCCAGAGAAATCTCTGTCCGGGGCGGTGACGTGCCGCGAGCGTGCTGCTTAGTGCTCGTCGTGCTTGGCGGAGTCCAGCTCCTTCTGGTCAACGGGGATGATGCGATCCTCGTAGAACCAGCGGCTGAATGCAACGCGCAGGCGGTTGCCCATCGTGATCTTGCCCTGGTCGTTCGGGCGGAGCATGAGGGGCTTGTGGTCGTCGTAGCTCAGCAGTTCCCAGCGCTCGTAGTCCGAGACGGGCTTGTGCACCTCGACGAACTCGCCGCCGGGGAGGCGGACGATGCGCCCGGACTCGTAGCCGTGCAGGGCGATCGAGCGGTCCTTCTTCTGGAGCCCGAGGCAGATCCGCTTGGCCATCACATACGCGATGATCGGGCCGAGGATCAGCGCGGCTTGCAGGCCGTGGATCACGCCCTCCATGCTCAGCTGGAAGTGCGTTGCCATCAGGTCGGAGCTCGCTCCGGCCCACAGCACGGCGTAGAAGGTGACACCCGCGGCGCCGATGGCGGTGCGCGTCGGGGCGTTGCGCGGACGATCCAGGATGTGGTGCTCGCGCTTGTCGCCCGTGACCCAGGCCTCGATGAAGGGGTAGATCGCGACGAGCACGATGAAGCTTCCCATGACGATCACGGGAACCAGCATGTTCCAGGACCAGGTGAAGCCGAACCACTCGGTCTCCCACCCCGGCGGCACGAGGCGCAGGGCACCATCGGCGAAGCCGATGTACCAGTCGGGCTGGGTACCTGCCGACACCGGCGAGGGGTCGTAGGGGCCGTATGCCCAGATCGGGTTGATCCCCACGAAGGTGGCAATCAGCATGATCACGCCGAAGACGATGAAGAAGAAGCCACCGGCCTTGGCCGCGTACACGGGGAGGATCGGGAAGCCGACCACGTTCTTCTCGGTCTTGCCCGGGCCGGGGTACTGGGCGTGCTTGTGCACGACCACGAACACCAGGTGGAGCGCGACGAAGAGGATCACCAGGGCGGGCAGCAGCATGATGTGCAGCATGTAGAGGCGTCCCACGATGTCCTGGCCGGGGAACTCCCCGCCGAAGAACAGGAAGGAGCCCCAGGTACCGACGACCGGGAAGGACTTGATCAGACCGTCGATGATGCGCAGACCGTTTCCGGAGAGCACGTCATCGGGGAGGGAGTATCCCGTGAAGCCCTCGGCCATCGCCAGGATGAACAGCACGAAGCCGATCACCCAGTTGAGCTCGCGCGGCTTGCGGAAGGCACCCGTGAAGAAGATGCGCAGCATGTGCAGGCCGATGGAGGCGACGAACAGCAGGGCGGCCCAGTGGTGCACGTGGCGCATGAGCAGACCGCCGCGAACCGAGAAGGAGATGTCCATCGTGGACGCCATCGCGCCCGACATCTCAATGCCCTTCATGGGCACGTAGGGTCCGTTGTAGACGGTCTCGATCATGGTCGCCTGGAAGAACAGCGTCAGGAACGTCCCCGAGAGGAGGATCACAACGAAGCTGTAGAGGGCGACCTCACCGAGGAGGAACGACCAGTGGTCGGGGAAGACCTTGCGGCCGAACTCCTTGACGACGACACCGATCTTGGTGCGCTCGTCGAGGTAGTTCGCGGCCTTGGACGTGAACGTGGTCGAGCCCTGTGCGCTCGACGTCTGCGTGGTGGTTGAGGTACTCACTTAAGGCGCTCCCAGAAGCTCGGGCCAACGGGTTCATGGAAGTCGCTCTGGGCAACCAGGTAGCCCTCGTCGTCGACCGTGATCGGCAGCTGCGGCAGCGGCCGCTTCGCGGGGCCGAAGACGACCTTCGCGTGCTCGGACACGTCAAACTGCGACTGGTGGCAGGGGCACAGCAGGTGGTGCGTGTGCTGCTCGTAGAGAGCAACGGGGCAACCAACGTGCGTGCACACCTTCGAGTAGGCAACGATGCCGTTGTACGACCAGGACTTGCGCTCCTCGTCCTCGTTGAGCTCCTCGGGGTTGAGGCGCATCAGCAGCACGATGGCCTTGGCCTTCTCGTCCAGGTGGTGCTCGGCCTCGTGGAGGTTCTCGGGGATCACGTGGAAGGCGGAACCGATGGTGACATCGCTTGCCTTGATCGGGATTCCGGAGGGGTCGCGGGCCAGGCGGATGCCCGTGTCCCACATCGTGTGCTTGAAGACCTGTACGGGATCGATGTCCTGCGGGGCCAGGCCACGCAGGAGCACCACGCCGGGGATCGGGAACGCGATGAGCGCACCGATGAGGCTGTTGCGCACGAGCGAGCGACGGCTGAAGCCGGACTCCTCGTCGGCGATCTCGAAGATCTCGACGGCGTCCTTGCGGACCTCGGGCGAGCTCGGGGTCGGGTGGCGCTCGTCGATCGACTCGTGGTCGGCCATGAGGGCCTTGCCCCAGTGCACCGCGGCGATACCGATCCCCAGCAGCGACAGGGTCATCCCCGCGCCAATGAAGACGGTGCTCGTGCGGATCGCGGTCGGGTCCCCGGTCTCGATCGGGAAGAACATGTACGCGAGAACCGCGCCGATGCTGCCCGCAATCGAGAGGTAGAAGAGCGTGAATACGATGCGCTCGTTGCGCTTGGCCTTCTTCGGGTCCAGGTCGCCGACGCGCTTGCGGTGCGGCGGGAGCCCGGGGTTCTGGACAGCATCGGGCGAGACGACCGCGGTACTCAGGGCCGCCCCGTCTCCGCCCTGGCGCTGAGCGGCGACAACGGTGCCTTCGCTACCGTTCTTCGCTTCCTCTGCCATGTTTCTCCTTGACATTTTCAGTGGTGCTTATTTCGACGCTGGCGCGCTAGTTGGACTTTGCGGTCACCCAAACGGTGAACGCAATGATGATGCCCAGGCCAATGATCCAGATGAACAGACCCTCGGCGACCGGTCCGATCGAGCCGAGACCCAGGCCACCGATAGCGGGCGTCTGGTCGATGTACTGCAGGTAGGTGATGATGTCGGCCTTGTCCTGAGGAGTCAGGTTGGCGTCGCTGAACACGGGCATGTTCTGCGGGCCGGTCGACATCGCCTCGTAGATGTGCGCGGGAGCAACGCCGCCGAGGGGCGGGGCCCACTTGCCCTGCGTCAGGGCGCCACCGGCGCCGGACACGTTGTGGCACATGGCGCAGTTAATGCGGAAGAGCTCACCGCCGGCGGTGGAGTCGCCGTCGCCCTCGAGGTACTTCTGCTCGGGGATGGAGGGGCCGGGGCCCAGCGAGGCGACGTAGGCAGCGAGCTGCAGCGTCTGCTCCTCGGTGAACTGCTTCGGCTTGACCATGCCCTGCGGGCCCTGGAAGGCGAGCGGCATGCGGCCGGTGCCCACCTGGAAGTGCGTCGAGGCCGCGCCGGCGCCGACGAGGGACGGGCCCTCGGTCGTACCGACGGCGCTCATACCGTGACAGGTGGCACAGTTCGCTGCGAACAGCTTGCCGCCCTCGTCGATCGTCGTCTGGGCGTTCATGTCGACCTCGGCGGTGGCGGAGGTCTGGCTGATGCCAGCGTAGGCCGCGCCGGTGACCAGCAGCCCAACCGCGACGAGCGCGAACGTCGCGAAGGGTGACCGACGACCGGTCTTACGTAGATTCTTTTTGGCGCGAGCCATGACTCAAGTTCTCCTGACGCTACTTCAGAATGTAGATGACGATGAAGAGGCCGACCCAGACGACGTCGACGAAGTGCCAGTAGTACGACACGACGACAGCGGTGGTGGCTTCCTTGTGGGTGAGGTTCTTCACGGCGTAGAAACGACCGATCACGAGCAGGAACGCGATCAGGCCGAGAGCCACGTGGATGCCGTGGAAACCGGTGGTGATGTAGAAGGCCGAGCCGTAGGCGTCCGAGCTGAGCGTGATGCCCTCGGACACGAAGGTGGCGTACTCCCAGACCTGACCGGAGACGAAGATGGCGCCGAGCACGTAGGTTACGAAGAACCACTCGACGGTGCCCCACTGAGTGGGCTTGGGGCCGGTAGCACGGGCTTGCATTCGCTCAGCCGCAAAGACTCCGAACTGGCACGTAACAGAAGAAAGCACCAGGATCGACGTGTTGATCGCGGCGAAGGTGAAGTTGTGCTTATCCGTCTGAACGGCCCAGAGTTCCGGGGCCATAGAGCGCAGTGTGAAGTAAATCGCGAACAGGCCGGCGAAGAACATGACCTCGCTGCCGAGCCAAACGATGGTGCCGACGGAGACGACATTGGGTCGCTTGACCGCAGGCACAGCTGACTTGGGGTTCATAGTGGTCGTTGTCACACTCCTATTATGGCCGATATCGCGAAGCATTTTCCCCATTCGGGCACGTGTCGCGGTTCCGGCGAAATGAAACTCCTTGAAACAAGCTGAGATTTGCCTGAACTTTTTCCCAGCAAACTTTAGATTACCAGCGTTTCCGAGTGTCGCCGTCTCTGCTAATGTGCCGCGCGCCCTGTTTTTCCGGCAGAACTCCCCCGAAACCCTTGCAAACACGCGCCGGGAGCGTCATACCCCGTGGCGCGTGCCCGCGCGGGAATTCTTTTCGCTTCCGGCCTTCCCGGAGTCACGACGAGCCCCGGGCCGCGCCAGCCGCGTCCAGGCCGCTCCAGAAAACTTCTTTTCGCCCCGGGCGGGTCATCCCTCCGGGTACCCCGCGTCGCGGTGCCCGGCCGCTCGAAACGCCGCGAGCACCGCCTCGGCGAAGCCACGGATCTCGGGCGTCGAGCCGCCCCGACGCCATAGCGCCGAGGAGCGCCAGCTGAGCGGCTCCCCCGCCAGGGGTACCCAGACGATCCCCTCCGGCAGGGCACCCCGGGGCGCCTCGGCGAAGTGCACACCCCGGCCCGCGAGCACGAGTCCCTGCGTGAATAACGGGTTGCGCGCGTGCACGATCTCCCGGGGCACGAAGCCGTTCATCCGACACGATTCGAGCATCGCGTCGTAGAGCGCGGGGGCCATCGTGCGCGGGAAGATGACGAGACCCGTGCCCGACAGCTCCCGGAGCGCGATCGGCTCCCCCGCGCCGCAGGGATGTCCCGCGGGCAGGAGCGCGCCGAGGGGCCGCCGCACGATCGGCCCGATCTCCACGTCCGCCGTCGCGACGGGGTGCCGGACGACCCCGACGTCGAGGTCGCCGCCGAGGACGAGTGCCAGTTGCTCGGTCGTGGTGAGCTCGTGCAGGGACAGCCGCACCTCCGGTGAGCGCTCCCGGAATTCTCGGTCGATGTCGTGGAGCAGGTCGGGCTGCGTATCCGGCGGCAACGCCGCGCGCAGCACCCCGGAGGCCCCGGGCCGGATGGTGCGCATCGATGCCTCGGCCCGCTCGACCGAGCGCAGTACTTCCCGGGCGTGCTCCAGGAGCAGCGCCCCCGCCTCGCTCAGTTCGACCCCGCTGCGCCGCCGATGGAACAGCTCGACCCCGACCTCGCGCTCGAGCTCTTTGATCCGCTGGGAGAGCGGGGGTTGGGCCATGTGCAGTCGGTGCGCGGCGCGGCCGAAGTGAAGCTCCTCGCTGAGCACCACGAAATAGCGGAGGTGACGGACATCCATATCGGCACGCTAGCAGGTTCAGCCATATCGCTTTGGTCTCATCGCGAGTCCAAGTTGGTGTTGGACGGGCGCGGTCCGCGGGTGGTCGGATGAGAGCCGTACCACCCCTCTCAAGGAAGCGAGTCCCCCGTGACCACCGAAGTTCACTACGCCGTCAACGGCGCCGTCGCCACGATCACCCTGAATCGTCCGGCCAAGATGAATGCCTGGACCCAGAGCATGCGCGACGCCCTCATCGGGCACCTCGACCGGCTGAAGACCGACACCTCGGTCCGCGCGGTCATCCTCACCGGCACCGGCCGCGCCTTCTGCGCGGGCCAGGACCTGGCCGAGACGGCCACGATGGACCCCGAGGACCACGAGGCCGCCGAGGCCTGGATCGACGGATTTGATCGCCTCTACCGCGCGGTGCGCGACCTGGACCAGATCACCATTGCGGCCGTCAACGGCGTCGCGGCTGGCTCCGGCTTTCAGTATGCCCTGCTCGCCGACCTGCGCATCGGCGACCCCGGGATCCGCATGGGGCAGCCTGAGGTGCACTCCGGCATCCCGAGCATCACGGGCCTCTGGGCGATGTGGAGCATCCTGGGCCGGGCGAAGACCACCGAGTTTGCCCTCACCGGCGAGCTCGTCGACGCGGGAGAGGCCCACCGCCTCGGCCTGCTGAACCGGCTCTCCGCGCCCGGCGCCGCGCTCGCCGAGGCCGAGGAGCTCGCCGCCCGGCTGAGCCTGCTTCCCCCCGGGGCGGTACGGCTCACGAAGGGGCGGCTGCGCGAGCTCGAGGAGGACGCGCTGACGGAGGCTGTCGCGGCGGCAAAGACCGTGCACCGCGAGGCGTACCGCAGCGGGGAACCGCAGCGCGAGATGGCGAAGTTCCTCGCCGGACGGGGGAACTAGCGTGTCCGCACTCGGTGCGCTGAGCGCCCTCCCCGACCTCCCCGCGCTCGACCACGCGGCGCTCGACGCCGAATGGGCGGTTCCGGAGTGGTACAACATGGCCGTCGACGTGGCCGATGGCCACCCCCGCGAGGGCCTCGCCCTCCGCTACGAGCGCGCGGGTGCGCCCGGCCGGGACGTGCTCTGGGGCGAGATCCAGGACCGCTCTCGGCAGATCGCCGCGCACCTGAGCGAAGCCGGCATCGGCCCCGGCGATCGGGTCGCGGTGCTGCTCCCCCAGCGCCCGGAGACCCCAGCCGCCTACCTCGGGGTGCTTCGCACCGGGGCGATCCTCGTCACGATGTCCCTGCTCTGGGCGGAGGAGCCGATCCGTTTTCGCCTGGAGGACTCGAGCGCCGCAGCCGTGCTCATCGAGGGGGCATCCGCGGGGCTCGTCGCGGGGACCGCGGCCACCGTCCTGGACATAGACGACCCGGCAATCGCTGCACGGGAGCCGGTTTTTCGGGACGCGGCAACCCGGGCGGACGACCCCGCCCTCATCTTTTACACCTCGGGGACCACCGGGCGGGCCAAGGGCATCGTGCACGCGCACCGGACCCTGCTCGGGCACAACGAGTTCCGGCACTGCCATGACCTCGGGCCGGGCGATCTCTTTTTCGGGGCCGGCGATTGGGCCTGGTCCCTCGCCAAGCTCTTCGGGCCGATGCGGCTCGGGGTGCCGCACCTGGTGTTTCGGCCCGAGCGCGGCTTTGACGCGGCCGGGCTCCTGGAATCCATGTCGCGCAACGGGGTGACGAGCGCCCTGCTCAACCCCACGGTGCTCCGGAAGATCCGCGAGGTGGTCCCCGACGCGGGGAGCCGCTTCCCCCAGCGCCTGCGCACCGTGTGCTCCTCAAACGAGCCCCTCACGGCCGACCTGATCGACTGGTTCGCCGAGCAGTTTGGGGTGCCCCTGCTGGACTATTACGGCTCCACCGAGTCCTATCCGCTGCTCGGCAACCTGGCCGGCGTCCCCATCAAGCCCGGTTCGATGGGCCAGCCACTGCCGGGCTGGGATGTGGCGCTCCTGGACGAGCGGGGCGAGCCGGTCGCCGTGGGCGAGCAGGGCGAGATCTGCCTGCGGGCTCGGAGTAACCCCCAGTTCCCCCTCGGGTACTGGCGGATGCCGGAGGCCAGCGAGGCGACGTTCGGCGGGGAATGGTTCCGCACGAGCGACCAGGCGACGGTGGACGAGGACGGGTACTTCTGGTTCCTCGGGCGCACCGACGACGTGATCAAGACCTCCGGGTACCGGGTCGGCCCCTACGAGATTGAGGGGGTGATCCGTTGCCACCCCGCGGTTCGCGACGTCACCGTAACCGGCGTGCCTGACCCGATCCGCGGCCAGTCCGTGAAGGCCTGGATCGAGCTCGAGGCGGACGCGGTTGCCTCTCCCGAGCTCGACGCGGAGATCGTGGCGCTCGTGCGCTCCGACTACTCCCGTTTTGCGTACCCGAGACTCATCGAATATGTTGACGAGTTGCCACGGTCCGCAACGGGCAAGGTTCAGCGCGCAACGCTGCGCGCCCTGAACACCACACCCTCTGAAAGGAATGCTCAATGACGACCGTTTCCCCGGCCACCCCCGTGTCATCGACCGGGGGCGACGCCCCGGCTGCCGCGCCGACGCCGCCCCGCCAAAACCTCAAGCGGGTGGCCACCGCCGCCGCAATCGGCAACTTTGTCGAGTGGTTCGACTCCGCCGCCTACGCGGTCATGAGCGTCACCATCGCGGCCCTGTTCTTTCCGGACTTTTCGGTCACCGCCGGGCTCCTCGCCACCTGGGCGATCTTCGCGGGTGGCTTCATCGCCAGGCCCCTCGGCGCCGCGTTCTTCGGCCGCTACGGGGACCGCATCGGGCGCAATAAGATGCTCGGCCTCTGCGTCGTCATCATGAGCGCCGCGACGTTCTGCATCGGTATCCTGCCCACCTTCGACGCGATCGGGGTGCTGGCCCCGATCCTGCTGTTTCTGTTCCGAGCCGTCCAGGGCTTCACGACCGGCGGGGAGTACACCGGCTCCGCGGCGTTCATTGTGGAGTACGCCCCGGCAGGCAAACGGGCCCTGTACGCCAGCGTGATCCCCGTCACGGTTGGCCTCGCGACCGTGGCGGGGGCGCTCTTGGGCGCGGGCCTCTCGGCGACGCTCAGCGACGCGGCGATGTCCTCCTGGGGCTGGCGCGTGCCCTTCCTGCTCGCGGCCCCACTCGGCCTGATCGGCCTGTATATCCGCTCCCGCGTGGACGACACCCCGGTGTTCCGGGAGATGGAGCAGAGCGGCGCGGTCGTCAAAAAGCCGCTGACCGAAGCCATTCGGCAGTGCAGCCGACAGATCTTCACGCTCTTCGGGTACAGCATCACGAACGCGGTCGGCTACTACCTGATGAGCAGCTACATGATCGCCTATATGACCAAGGAGTTGCACTACACGGCCGCGCAGTCGATGCTGACCAGCGTGGTGGCGATGCTCGCCTACTCCGTGGCCTGCCCGTTCATGGCGGCGCTCAGCGACCGGTTCGGCCGCAAGCCCATGCTGATCGCCGCCTGCGTCGGCTTCGTCGTGGTCACGATCCCCGCCTTCAGCATGATGAGCCTCGGGCTGGGGTACGCCATGCTGGGCACGAGCCTCTTGGCCATGCTCGTGGCCGTGATCGGCACCTCGAACGTGCCCGCGCTGGTCGAGATGTTCCCGAGCTCGGTCCGCACCTCCGGGGCCGCGATTGGCTATACGCTCGCCTATGTCCTCTTCGGCGGCACGGCGCCCTTCGTGGCCACGGGTCTCGTCGCGGGCACCGGGAACGCGCTCGCCCCCGGCTTCTATCTCATGGCCGTCGCCGTCGTCTCCACGCTCGTGGTCATCGTGTGCTTCCGGGAGACGAAGCACCTCTCCCTGCGCCGGAGCACCGTGCTCTAGGGCGCACGCTCCCCCGCTGCCACCCGACGCGGCTCCGCCCGTCTGCTGGCCGCGTACATAAACGCGCCGCATCCCAGCTCACGCTGGGGTGCGGCGCAGTGTCGTGCGCGGGACGCCGGGCCGCCGGCCGAGGAGCACCGACACGCTAGCGTGGTGAGTATGACCTGTTTCCTGCGCCTCGCCACCGACCGGGACCTCCCGGCCCTTCGCCAGATCGAAACCGAGGCGGATGCCCTCCTCATCGACGCCCTGCGTCCCGATTCCTGGGACGAGGCCCCGAGCGGCCAGGAACGGGCAGCGGAGCCCGGTTTCCTGCTCGTCGCGGTCCCGGGCACGCCCGAAGCCCCCGACGCCGGGGCGGGCCAGGTGCTCGGATTCGCGCACGTCCTGGAGTGGGGCGACGGGGCACACCTGGAGCAGGTCTCCGTCTCCCCCGCCCACGCCCGGCAGGGGCTGGGGCGGCAACTCGTGCTGGCCGCAGCCCGGGAGGCCGAGCGACGCGGATACGCCGACATCACCCTCCGCACCTTCGCCTCGCTGCCCTTCAACGCCCCCTTCTACGCCGCGCTGGGCTTCGCGGTGACCCAGCCCCACGACGACTTCCACCGCGGGCTCGTCGCCACGGAGCACGCGCTCGGGCTCGATGCGCTCGGGGACCGGGTCCAGATGACGCTGCCACTGTCCCCGGCCGCGCACTAGGAACGACGAAGCGCCCGTCCCCCGGGAGGGGACGGGCGCTTCGGTGATCCGGGTCCGGCGTGGGCGGCTAGCCCATTTCGAGCACCTTCCGGTAGTGCTCACCAACCGATTCGAAACCGAGGTGGTTGTAGAAGCGGCCGATGCGCGCCGTGGACGCGCTCAGCTGACGGACGCCGCGCCCGAGGCAGTACTGCTCGTTCGCGCGCATGAGCCGATCGCCGACGCCCTGACCACGAACCTCGGGGTCAACGACGATTTCCTGCAGGTGGGCGGTGAGGCCCGGTGCGTGCAGGAGGCGAGAGACCGTCATCAGCGAGTAGCCGATGACCTGCCCCGCCTCGGTGACCGCGACCGTGAGCACGTTCGTCTCCTGGTCACGGGTGCGCAACACGTTGTCGAGGGCAACCTCGAACTCGTCGCGCCCGATGGGCTCGCGGCCGGTGGTGAACTGGCGGGCCAGCCCGAAGATCGCGTGTGCGTCTTCGAGCTGACCCCTCCGGATGGTGAACGTCATCACTTAGCGGGCGAAGTAGCCGCGGTAGTACTCGTAGGTCCAGCCCACGACGGCGACGATCAGCAGCGGAATCGACAGGAACGAGATCCAGAAGTTGAACCCGAGGGCGAGGCCCAGGACAACCAGCGACGCGGCGCCGGCCAACACGATCGGCCACCAGCTCCAGGGGCTGAACTCACCGAGCTCCGGGTCCCCATCGTCGATGTCGCTGTCGAGGCGGTCCTCGATCAGTTCCCCGCCCTGCGCCTTGCGGGTCTTCGCCAGGTAGTAGGCGATGAACCCGGTGAGGCCACCGGAGAGGATGATCGCGGTGGAACCGGCCCACTCCACGTTGCCGTGGTCAATCAGGTTCCACACCGTGTACACCGTGCCGAGCACCACGAAGTAGCAGGTGAGAATCGTCATCAGGACGACATTTGATTTCATGGCGTGTTCCTAGGCCTTCTTCTCGGCGAGCTCGTGCTCGCGCTCCTCGTCACCGGGCTGTCGAATACCGCTGACCTCGGGGTGGTTGAGGTCGAAGGCGGGAGACTCGGTCCGGATCCGCGGGATGGAGGTGAAGTTGTGCCGCGGCGGCGGGCAGGACGTCGCCCACTCGAGCGAGCGACCGAAGCCCCACGGGTCATCCACGGTCACCTTCGGAGCGTTGCGCGCGGTGATCCACACGTTCAGCAGGAACGGAATCATCGAGGCACCCAGCAGCATGGAGCCGACCGTCGAGACCTGGTTCATCCAGGTGATGCCGTCCTCCGGCAGGTAGGTGTAGTACCGGCGGGGCATCGCCATGACGCCGAGCCAGTGCTGCACCAGGAAGGTCGCGTGGAAACCGATGAACAGCATCCAGAACTGGATCTTCCCGAGGCGCTCGTTGAGCATCTTCCCGGTCCACTTCGGCCACCAGAAGAAGAACCCGGCGAACATCGCGAACACCACGGTGCCGAAGATCACGTAGTGGAAGTGCGCCACGACGAAGTAGGTGTCCGAGATGTGGAAGTCCAGCGCGGGCGAGGCCAGGATCACGCCGGTCAGACCACCGAAGATGAAGGAGATCAGGAAGCCCAGGCTCCACAGCATCGGGGTCTCGAAGGTGATCGAGCCGCGCCACATCGTGCCGATCCAGTTGAAGATCTTCACACCCGTCGGCACCGCGATCAGCATCGTCATCAGGGCGAAGAAGGGCAGCAGCACGGAGCCGGTGACGTACATGTGGTGCGCCCACACGGTCATCGACAGCGCCGCGATGGCGATCGTTGCGTAGACCAGCGTCTTGTAGCCGAAGATCGGCTTGCGGCTGAACACGGGGAAGATCTCGGAAACGATGCCGAAGAACGGCAGCGCGATGATGTATACCTCGGGGTGGCCGAAGAACCAGAACAGGTGCTGCCAGAGAATCGGCCCGCCCGTTTCGATGCCGTAGATGTGCCCGCCGAAGATGCGGTCAATCGCGAGGCCGAAGAAGGCAGCGGCGAGGATCGGGAAGACGAGGATCACGAGGATCGAGGTGATCAGCGTGTTCCAGGTGAAGATCGACATGCGCCACATGGTCATGCCCGGGGCGCGCATCGTGATGATCGTCGTGATGAAGTTCACGCCACCGAGGATCGTGCCGAAACCACCGATCGCGAGACCGAGGACCCAGAGGTTCCCCCCGACACCCGGCGAGAACGTCGTGGTGCTGAGCGGGGTGTAGGCAAACCAACCGAAGGAGGCTGCGCCCTGGGGGGTGAGGAAGCCGGCGACCGCGATGAGCGAGCCGAAGCTGTAGAGCCAGTAGGCGAAGGCGTTCAGACGCGGGAAGGCCACGTCGGGAGCGCCGATCTGCAGGGGCATGATCACGTTCGCGAAGCCCGCGAAGAGCGGGGTGGCGAACATGAGCAGCATGATCGTGCCGTGCATCGTGAACAGCTGGTTGTACTGTTCCTTGGTCGCGACAATCTCAAGACCGGGCGCAAAGAGCTGCGCGCGGATGACCAGGGCCATGAGGCCACCGATCAGGAAGTAGATGAACGACGTGATGAGGTACATGTACCCGATCACCTTGTGGTCCGTGGATGTGATCCACGAGACGAGCGTATTGCCCTTCTTCATTGATTAACCCTCGGTGCTTTCTTCGCTCGGAACCTTGTTACCGGGCAGGTTCTGGTTCGGGTCGTACTCCTTGCCCAGCGAACCAGTGTTGCCGGCGGCGCGGAGGCTCTCGATATACGCGTCATACTCGTCCTGCTCAACGACCTTGACCTCAAAGAGCATCATCGAGTGGTACTCGCCGCAGAGCTCAGCGCACTTACCCATGTAGGTGCCGGTCTTCTGCGGGACGAACGTCATGTAGTTGGTCTTGCCGGGGATCATGTCCTTCTTGTAGAGGAACTCCACGATCCAGAAAGAGTGGTTGACGTCGCGCGACTCGAGGCGGAGCTCAACCTCCTTCCCCACGGGCAAGTACAGGGTGGGCATGGTCTCCGGCTTTGCGGAGCCGCTCTCATCGGTCTCAACCTGCACACCGGAGAAGTAGACGTCCTCATCCAGGTAGTTGAAGTCCCAAGCCCAACGCTTCCCCATGACCTCAATGGTCACATCGGGGTTCTCAGCGCGCTTCTCGATGCTCTGCTGCTCAACCGCGGTGAACGCGAAGAAGCCGAGAACGAGCACCACGGGGACAGCCGTGAAGAACGTCTCGATCGGCATGTTGTAGCGGAGCTGAACGGGCAGACCCGTCTGGCCCTTGCGGCGACGGTAGGCGATGACCGCCCAGATCGTCAGACCCCAGGTGATGACACCGACGATCAGCAGCACGATCCAGGACGTTACCCAGAGTCCCGTGATGCCGTCAGTGTGGTTCGTGATGCCGGGCTCATCACCGGGCAGGAACCCTCGCAGCTGCTCCGGGGTACATCCTGCTAGCACCAGCGCTCCCGTGAGCGCTAGGGGTGCTGCGACCCATTTCATACGACGATTGGAACGCACCGCATACCTTTCGAGACGTGGACACTCTTCATGAGCCCTCAAAGCTGATGACTCCCTGATAGCTTAGCGCGAACGCAAGCGAACTATTGACAACCCTCGGCGGGTCACTCGATTTCTCCGCGGAATCTCGTGACCCGCCCGAAGGAAATCAGCTGAAGCTGTCTCCGCAGGCGCAGCTTCCGGCCGCGTTCGGGTTGTCGATCGTGAAGCCCTGCTTCTCGATCGTGTCCTCGAAGCTGATCGAGGAGCCCATGAGATAGGGCACGCTCATGTTGTCGACGATGACCTCGACGCCGTCAAAGTCAACGACCTTGTCGTTCTCGAGGTAGCGCTCGTCAAAGAAGAGCTGGTAAATCAGGCCGGAGCACCCGCCGGGCTGCACGGCGACCCGGAGCCGCAGGTCGTCGCGGCCCTCCTGGTCGAGGAGGCTCCGCACCTTGTCCCGCGCCTCATCGGTGAGCATCACGCCGTGCTCGAGTTCTGCGCCCTGCGCGGCGTCGCCCTCGGGGGCGATCGTCTCGGGGGTGCTGGTAATGGTGTCGGTCATGATCCACCGTGCCTTTCTTCTGCGGGCAAAACCTGCCTCCAGTGTACGTCTCCGGCCGCCGTCGCACAGCAGTCGTCATCTCTGGCAACGATGCCGCGAGGGCATTTGTTCCCGGAAGGCCTGGCGCGCCCCGGGCGTTTCGCTGCGCGCTGCGCCGTGGGCCCCGTTCTGATCGGCCGCCCAGGGAGGCGGCATTGGCGTTTCCGAGATCTGGGCGTGCGCCCTCAGGAGGGACCGGTATCCTAGGAGGAAGATTCGTGCGCGAGCCCGCGCTCGGCCGGGGTGACACCTCCGGAGCCGCGGGCACCCGGGCACGCCTCTCCCCCGCATCGCCCACCGAGAAGGATTGATTTTGGCCAAAGACGCTTCCAAGAACGTAGCCGCGGAACCGGCCCCCGAGGTCCCCGTCGCCGGGAAGGGCCGACCGACTCCGAGCCGTAAAGAGGCGCAGGCCGCTCGCGCACAGCCGCTCGTCGGCGATCGCCGCCGCAAGCTCACCAAAGAAGAGAAGGCCAAGATGGCCTCCGCACGCGAGCAGGCCCGCCTCGGCATGGCCGCGGGCGACGAGCGCTTCCTGACCCCCCGCGACAAGGGCCCGCAGCGGCGCTACGTCCGCGACTTCGTGGACGCGCGCACCGGCATCGGCGAGTGGATGATCCCCGTGATGGGCCTCGTGCTCGTCATGACCTTCGTCCCGATCAATGCCGTCCAGGTCTACAGCGTGTTCTTCATCTGGGGCTTCCTGGTCCTGGCGATCCTGGATGCCGTCTTCCTGGGCCGCCAGCTGAAAAAGCGCCTCGGCGCGAAGTTCGGCGACGACAAGATCCAGTCCGGCTAC
>NZ_JAPFRB010000001.1:68654-72454 GCF_035726885.1 Leucobacter sp. M11
CGAAGCCCCAGGTCAAGCGCGGGCAGTACCCGAGCTAACCCGCTCCACACCCAGCGCTTGACACGCAGCAGCGGCTCCCCTCGGGGAGCCGCTGCTGTCTGCGCCCGGGCGTCGCGCGGTCTGCGGGGGCACCCCACCGGCGCGGGTCAGCGCTAGATCAGTGCTAGATCAGCGCTAAATCAGCGGGCATTTTCACGCCCCGGCGACGTACCTCGCGGCGCGCTGCATGCCACCAGGCGATCCGGCGCGTCCCGGGCCAAAGCAGCTGGAAGAACCCGCCCGCGATGAGGAGCAGCGCAAGGACGAAGAAGAGGCTGCCCTGCAGGGCGCCCGTGTCACGGACGAAGAGCACGCTGCCGGCAATCAGCAGCCCGGGCACCATGAAGATCACCCCGTACCCGATCTGGAGGTAGGGGTTTCGCACGTGCAGGGTGATCGGGTACTGCCAGGCAGGGATATCAGCCGTTCGCGCCGGCTCCCGGGATCCCAACGCGCGTTCGATCTCCAGCATCAAGACCTGTTCGTCCATCCGCTCGCGGGCCAGCGCGCCCTGCAGCGTCACCACGATGCGTCCCCTGCCGTGCTCCGGGGAATCGAAGGGATAGACACCGGGCGTTTCCGAACGGGAGGGGCGCAACGGCCGGATCACGCTCCGGACCGCATCGGGCATCGTCTGCCCCCGTGTTGCTGCCGTGACCGCGTGCGACACCCGCGAGGGCGCAGGCTTGCCGGCCGCACTGTGGGTGCGAATCACCTCGATCGTTGCGCTCATCAGCGGACTCCTGACGTGTTGTGCGGCAGACGCAGCGGCACGGATTCCGGACCGGATTGACGCATGCCCCGGCCCGGGCCCGGGCCCCGCTAGACCGTGGCCGGGGAGGCGTTGCCTCGCCAGCCGAGCGCGCGCAGGCCGCGGTTCACGCTGCGCGCCCAGAGCGGCCCCTCGTAGAGGAACGCCGTGTACCCCTGCACGAGGGTCGCCCCGGCGCGCAGGCGGAGGAGCACGTCCTCGGCCGTGGTGACCCCGCCGACCGCGATCACGCAGAGGTCCTCGGGCACCCGGGTGCGAATCAGGGCGAGCACCTCGAGGGCGCGCTCGCGCAGCGGAGCGCCGGAGAGCCCGCCCGCGCCGATCTCCTCGATCCGTTCCGGGCGCTCGCGCAACCCCTCCCGGGAGATGGTCGTGTTCGTCGCGATGATGCCGTCCAAGCCGAGCTCGGAGACGAGCTCGCACACGGCGATCACGCCGTCGTCGCTCAGGTCCGGGGCGATCTTCACGAGCACGGGGGTCTCCCCCGCGGCGTCCCGCACGGCGGTCAGGAGCGGGGCCAGCAGCTCAATCTCCTGGAGGCCGCGCAGGCCCGGGGTGTTCGGGGAGCTCACGTTCACGGCGAGGTAGTCGGCGATCTGCGCGAGCCGCCGGGTGCTCGTGACGTAGTCCGCGACCGCGTCTTCAACCTCGGTGACCCGGCTCTTGCCGATGTTCACCCCGATCACCGGTCGGCGGGCCACCAACCGGGCGTGTTCGATCCGGGGGGCGGCCGCGGCGGATCCGCCGTTGTTGAAGCCCATCCGGTTGATGACGGCGCGGTCCTCGATCAGGCGGAACAGGCGCGGGGTGGGGTTGCCGTCCTGGGCGTGCGCGGTGAGCGTGCCCACCTCGACGTGGCCAAAGCCGATGTCCCCGAGCCCGACGATGCCGGAGGCGTCCTTGTCGAAGCCAGCGGCCAAGCCGAAGGGGCTCGGGAACTCCTGGCCGAGGGCACGCACCCGAAGCTCGGGCCCCGGGGCGCAGAAGCGGTGCACGAGCCGGCCGAGGCCGAGCTTCGGGGCGGCCTTGATCACCGAGAAGGCAAGGTGGTGAGCGGTTTCCGGATCCATCCGCTTGAACAGCAGGGAGAACACGGTCGGGTAAATGCGCATCAGGCGTGGGTCCCCTCGGGGTCGGCGGCGGTGTCGGCGCGCTGGCGGTCGCGCAGCTGCTCGATTGCGCACTCAAAATCGTTCAGGGTTTCGAAGGCCTGATAGACGCTCGCGAAGCGCAGGTAGGCGATCTCGTCGAGATCCTTGAGCGGGGCCAAGATTGCCAGGCCGATGTCGTTCGCGTCGAGCTGGGCCTGGCCCGACTGCCGCAGGGTCTCCTCGACCTGCTGAGCGAGCAGCGCAAGGTCCGAGTCCGTGACGGGTCGGCCCTGGCAGGCCTTCCGGACACCGGAGACAACCTTCTCGCGGCTGAACGGCTCGACGACGCCGGAGCGCTTGATGACGGTCAGGCTCGACGTCTCCGTCGTGCTGAAGCGGCGGCCGCACTCGGGGCACTGACGGCGGCGGCGAATGGACAGGCCGTCGTCTGAGGTCCGGGAATCGATCACGCGGGAGTCCGAGTGTCGGCAGAAGGGGCAGTGCATGATTACTCGAATCTCACGGTGACCGCGTCACCGTGGGCTGGGAGGTGTTCGGCTCGGGCCAGGGTCACGAGGTGCTCGCGCACCCCGTCCAGTCCCGCCCGATCGTATTCGATGAGCTGTTGGGGGCGCAGGAAGGTGTGCGCGCCGAGCCCGGAGGCGAATCGGGCGGTGCCGCCCGTCGGCAGCACGTGGTTGGAACCCGCGAGATAATCGCCGAGGCTCACGGGGGTGTGCGCGCCCAGGAAGATTGCCCCGGCCGAGGTGATCCGTTCGGCGAGCTCGCGCGGCCGGGCGACCTGTAGCTCCAGGTGCTCGGGCGCGTAGGCGTTGCTGAGCGCGGCGGCCTGCTCCAGGGTGTCCACCAGGATCACGGCCGACTGCGGCCCGCCGAGGGCCTCGGCAACGCGTGCGGCATTCCCCGTGCGCTCGGCCTGCGCGCGACACTCCGCGAGCACGGCGTCGGCGAGCTCGGCGGAGGTCGTCACGAGCACGGACGCCGCCGCCTCGTCGTGCTCGGCCTGGCTGATGAGGTCGGCGGCGACGTAGCGGGGGTTCGCGTCCGCGTCGGCGATAACGAGGATCTCGGTCGTCCCGGCCTCCGCGTCGATGCCGACCCGCCCGTTGACGATGCGCTTGGCGGCGGCCACGTAAATGTTGCCGGGCCCGGTGACCACGTCAACCGGTTCCAGCCCGATCGCGGGCACGCCGTACGCGAAGGCCGCGATGGCCCCGGCCCCGCCGATCGCGTACACCTCGGTCACGCCGAGCAGGGCCGCGGCCGCGAGGATGGTCGGGTGCACCGATCCCCCTGCGTCGGCCTGGGCGGGCGAGGCGAGGGCGATACTGCGCACGCCGGCGGCCTGGGCCGCAACCGCGTTCATGACGACGCTGGAGGGGTAGACGGCCTTGCCGCCGGGGACGTACAGACCGACCCGGTCAACCGCCTGCCAGCGCTGCGTGATCGAGGAGCCGTCCCCGTAGACGGTCACGGCGGACGCCGGGACCTGCGCGGCTGAGGCGAGCCGGACGCGCGCGATCATCTCGGTCAGCGCCGCGACCACGGTCGGGTCACAGTCGGCGAGGGCCTGTTCGATGCGCTGGGCCGGAACCCGCAGGTCGTGCCCCTCGGCTCGGTCGAAGGCGGCGGCCTGCTCGCGCAGCGCGGCTTCCCCGCGGTCGCGGACGTCCTCGACGAGCGGGCGGACCCGCTCGACGGCGATGCCGATGTCGACGCTCGCCCGGGGGACGAGGGCGCGCAGGCTGCTCGGGTCGTCGGTGCGACCCCTGAGGTCAAGTGTTCTCATCATGTCGGTTCCAGTCTAGCGACGCTCGGCGTCAGGGATCGGGGCCAGGACGCCGTGCCAGACCAGTTCCCGGAGCCCGGCGACGAGC
>NZ_JAPFRB010000001.1:72487-76243 GCF_035726885.1 Leucobacter sp. M11
AGGCCCGCGAGGGCCTCGGCAATCTGGCCGACCGTGAGCTCGCCGTCGGAGGCCCCCACCGCGGCGGCCAGGACCGTGTCCAGCGCGATCTGGCGACCCAGCCCGTCCCCCTGCACGAGCCGGATCGCGCTCGGGTCCTCGGCGCCCGGGACGTATTCTCGGTGCTCGCTCACCGCACCGACCCGGGCCAGGCGCAGTTCAGCAAAGCCGCGCTCGTCCAGGTTGTCGGTCCGCAGGCCCGCGTCAAGGGCGCGCGCGAGGTGCGCGCCCAGGCGCTCGGCCCCGGGGTCGTGCTCGGGAAGCGGTCCGCTCACGATCTCCGTGCGCCGCACGGGCGCGGTCGGGTGCTCCCCCGCGGCGGGGGCCCTGAGCAGGACGAAGCCGAAGCCGATCCCGTGCACCCGGCGGGAGGCGAAGTCCGCGACCCAGTCGGCGATGCGGCGCTCGAACTCGGCGGAGCCGGTCGTCGCCCCGCCGTCCCTGGCCCAGGTTTCGGCGTAGCGAATGGGGCTGAGCCGTTGCCGCTCCAGGACCCAGGCGTCGAGGGCGGGGCTCGGGTCGTCGCCCGGCTGGGGGCCGGTGCCGGTGTCCAGCCAGCTCAGCACCCGGCCGAGGCCGTCCTCCCCCCAGCGGTATTCCCAGTTCGCGAGCGCCTGCAGGCTGCCCCCGGGGCGCAGATGCGCCGCCGCGCCGCCGAGCACGGAGGCCACGAGGTCGTCCCCGGCGAGGCCGCCGTCGCGGTACTCGTAGCGGGCCACGCCCTCGGTCCGGGGCGTGATCACGAAGGGGGGATTGCTGAGGATCCGGTCGAAGCGTTCCCCCGCGACCGGCTCGTAGCGATCGCCCAGCCGCAGTTCCACGCCGGAGACCCCGTTCAGTTGGGCGTTCCACGCCGCGAAGCGCAGCGCACGCGGGGAGACATCCGTGGCCACGACCCGGGCACCCGAATCGGCCGCGACCAGGGCGATCACCCCGCAGCCGGTGCCGAGGTCGAGCACCCGCTCTCCCGAGCTCACCGGGAAGGCAATGCCGAGGAGCGAACGCGTCGCTCCCCCGACGCCGAGCACGTGGTCCGCGCGGAGCGGCCCGCGCACGAGGTGCTCGTCCAGATCCGAGAGCAGCCACCAGTCGCGCTCGCTCCCGGGCAGCGTCACGCAGTTCAGGCTCACCGCGGCGAGGAGGCCCGCTTCGCCCCCCGCGGGGGCTGCCTCGATCAGGCCGAGCTCGCGCGCCCCCGTGAGCCCCAGCGCGGGCAGGGCCACCGCGACCGCAGCGGGGCTGAGCGGCTCGCGCAGCAGGAAGAGGCGGATGAGGGCGTCGAGCGGGGAGGCCTCCCCGGCGGTCGCGGCGTCGCCGAGGGCCCGCCGGGCGGGGGCGAGCACGCCGCGGCCGCGGGCCTCGTCGGCATCCTCGCCGAGCCGCGCCCGGACGGCGGCGCTGCCGTACCCCGCGGCACGGAGGTCGGCCCGGAGCTCGTCGATGCGGGGATCGTGGGCGTGCGGGCTCTGGTCACTCGTGCGATGCATCCCTCTAGGCTAGCGAGTGTGCGCCGCCACACCGCGCACGGTGGCCCGGCCACCCGCCCGGCGGCCTTATTTTGCATTCCCGGCTTCCCGCGAGAGAATATCTCCATGCCTAAACTCGCACTGACTATCGCCGGTTCCGAAGCCACGGGCGGCGCTGGCGCCCAGGCCGACCTGAAGACCTTTCAGGCGCGCAACGTCTTCGGAATGGCGGCGCTGACCTGCATCGTCTCCTTCGACCCGCGCAACGACTGGAACCACCGCTTCGTGCCGGTTGACGCCGCCGTCATCGCGGATCAGATCGACGCCATCACGGGTGCGTACGGCCCCGAGGCCCTCGACACCGTGAAGATCGGCATGATGGGCACCCCCGCCACCATCAGCACGGTCGCCCAGGCGCTGCGCGATCGCCCCTTCGCGAACGTGATCCTCGACCCCGTCCTCATTTGCAAGGGCCAGGAGCCGGGCGCGGCGCTCGACACCGACAACGCGCTCAAGGCCGAGGTGCTCCCCCTCGCGACCGTGGTCACCCCGAACCACTTCGAATCCATGTCGCTGTCCGGGATGGACGCGATCGACACCGAGGCGGACCTCATCGAGGCCGCGAAGAAGATCCACGAGCTCTCCGGGGCAGCCGTCGTCGCCAAGGGCGGCGTGCGCATCGCGGGCCCCGACGCGATCGACGTGTTCTACGACGGTGAGACCCTCGAGGTGCTGCGCGCGCCCAAGGTGGGCGACGTTGCCGTGAGCGGCGCGGGGTGCTCCCTGGCCGCCGCCATCGCCGCCGAGATCGCCAAGGGTGCGACCCCCCTGGAGGCGGCCCGCGCCGCGAAGGCCTTCGTGACCGACGCGATCACCGTGCGCGTGGCCTCGAACGCCCCCTTTGACGCGGTCTGGCAGGGCGACTAACGCGGCTCCCCCACGTCAGTGGCCGCGACCCGCTCGGGTCGCGGCCACTTTTTTCTGCGCGCGGCGGGGCGACTCCTCTAGGCTGGCGTCGTGTCCGAGCGCGTGCTTTCCCCAACGACGGCCTCAGCCGAGCAGTTGAGCGCCGCGCTGGCGGCTGTGCTGGAACGCTTCGATCCGCCCGGGGAGTTCCCGGCCGCGGTGCTGGCCGAGGCCCGTGCGGCCGCGGAGCACCCCGAACCCGTTGACCGGGATCTCACGGAGGTCCCCTTCGTCACCGTGGACCCCGAGGAGTCAACGGACCTGGATCAGGCGTTTCACCTGAGCCGCGCGGGGGCAGGGTACCGGCTGCGCTACGCGATTGCCGCCGTGGACGCCTTCGTGCGGCCCGGCGGGGAGCTCGACGCGGAGGCCCGCCGCCGAGGGCAGACCCTCTACGGGCCGAGCGCCCGGATCCCGTTACACCCCTTCGTGCTCAGCGAGGGCGCGGCCTCCCTCCTGCCGGACCGGGTCCGACCGGCCTACGTCTGGGAACTTGACCTGGACGATGCCGGGGAGCTCGTCCGCACCCGGGTCGCCCGGGCGCTCGTCCGCTCCCGAGCCAAGCTCAGCTACGCGGGGGCGCAACGCTCCCTCGACGCCGGCAGCGCCGCGGAGCCGCTGCTGCTGCTGCGCGAGCTCGGCGGGCTGCGGGCCCAGCGCGAGCTCGACCGGGGCGGCGCGAGCCTCCGGCTGCCCGAAATCGAGGTGGCCCGGAACGAGGCCACGGGCGAGCTGGGACTGCGTCAGCGCACCCCCCTGCCCGTGGAGGACTGGAACGCGCAGCTGTCCTTGCTCGCCGGGATCGCGGGGGCCGGGCTCATGCTGGACGCCGGGATCGGCATCCTGCGCACGATGCCCCCGCCGGACCCCGAGTCCGTGCGGCTGCTGCGCGCCCGGGTCGCCGCCCTCGGGGTGCCCTGGCCCACCGACCAGCCCTACGGCGCGTACCTGCGCGGGCTCGATACGGACACCCCGGTCGGCCTCGCCGCGATGCACGCCGCGGGCACCCTGTTCCGCGGCGCCGGGTACACCGCCTTCGACGGCGAGGCTCCCGCGCAGCCGGAGCAGGCCGCGGTGGCCGCTCCCTACGCGCACGTGACCGCTCCCCTCCGGCGGCTCGTGGATCGCTTCGGCCTCGCCTGCTGCGCCGCGATCAGCGCGGGCGCCGAGGTCCCCGACTGGGTACGCGCGTCCTTGCCGCAGCTGCCCGCGCTCATGGCCGCCTCCGCGCAGCGCAGCGGCGGCCTGAACCGGGCCACGATCGACGCCTACGAGGCCGCGGAGC
>NZ_JAPFRB010000001.1:76290-79800 GCF_035726885.1 Leucobacter sp. M11
TCCTCGCCCGGGCGCTCGGGCTCCCCCGGCTCTGGCACGGTGCAGCTCCAGGACCCGCCGGTGTCGGCGAGCTGCTCCGGCCCCCTGGTCGCCGGGGAGCGCATCCGCGTCCGGCTGCTCCGCGCCGACATCGCGACCGGCACGGTAGCCTTCGAGGCCGCGGGCCCGGAGGAGCGCGCCCGGCCAGCCTAGGCTGCGGGCGGGGTGACTCAGGCCAGCATCGTGCCCTGCCCCGCCAGGCGGAGCAGCTCGCTCAGCAGCGAGCGGGCCGTGAGGCCGGAGCTTGACGGATGCTCCGGGAGGGGCTCGTTGCGCACGAGGAAGCGGTAGCTCCCGGCGGCACCGACGGCCTCAATCCGGTGCTCGGTTTGCGTCGCGGCGGGGTCGGCACTCAGCCGGACACGGACAAGGCCGAGGTCCCCCGCGGCGAGGCCGAGCGCAACGGCGACGTTGAGCGAGGCCGGGAAACGCGCGATCGCGTCCTCCACGGAGCCGGAAAAGAGCTCGGTGGCCTGCGTCGCCCCGAGGATGCGTGCGCGCTCCGGCTCGGGCATGCCCGGCTGCACGAGGGAGCGCGGGTGCTTCGTCGTGGTGAGGGTCACCCGGTCCAGCCCGCCGGTGCGCCCGGCCGCGGCGATGAGATCGAGCCCACCGATCGCACCGGAGGTGATGAGGGCGCGACCCGGACCGGCGTCGAGCACGCCCGCCCGATGCTCCGCGTGCGCGAACGCGCCGACCGAGCTGACGAGGAGGGTACGCCCCGCCTGGATGACGGCAGGCCCGTGCTCGGCCACCGCGGCCACCCCGGCGGCCTCGACCACGGTGTCGGCCCGGTCGATGGCCTCGGCCAGCGTCAGGGCCGCCGCGCCCGCGGGGGCGGCGGATCCGGGGCGCGTCACGATGCCGACGAGGTCGAGCGCCGGGTGCGCCCGGGCGAGGCTGCGCAGTTCGGTCGCGATCGCCCCGTTGCCGATGATGGCGTAGCGGTGCGCCCGGCCCGTCGAGGCCGGGGCGGCGTGCCCGCCCACGTTAGGCGCTGGGGGTGTCGGCCTGAGCGGCTTCGGCGCGGGCCCGTTCCTCCGCCTCGACCTGGCGGCGGACCTCGTCCATGTCGAGGGCCCGGACCTGACCGAGGAGATCCTCGAGCTGTGCCTGCGCGAGCGCGCCGGGCTGAGCAAACACGAGGATGCCCTCGCGGAAGATCATGAGGGTCGGGATCGAGGTGATGCCGAAGCCCGCGGACAGCTCCTGCTCCGCCTCCGTGTCCACCTTCGCGAAGACCGCGTCCGGGTTCGCCTCCGAAACCCGTTCGTAGACGGGGGCGAAGGAGCGGCAGGGGCCGCACCAGGCCGCCCAGAAGTCCACGAGCACGATGCCAGAGGAGACGGTTTCGGTCCAGCTGTCCTGAGTGATGTCGATGGTCGCCATGCGGCCAGCCTACCGAGCTTCCCCGAGCATCGGCTCAGCGCCCCGGATCCCGGTGGGCTGCCCGCCGGGGGCTGTCGGCTCTGGGCTGCCCGCCGCCGCGACGCCCCCGAGCAGTTCCCGCACGTCGTCCTGGGTCAGCGCGTTGGCGAAGAGTTCCTCGTCGTCGATCACCGCGTCGAAGAGTTTGCGCTTGCGCTGTTGGAGTTCGAGCACCTTTTCCTCGATCGTGCCGAGCGCGATCATGCGGACCACGTGCACGGGCTTGCGCTGCCCGATCCGGTGGGTGCGGTCGATGGCTTGGGCCTCGCTCGCGGGGTTCCACCAGGGGTCGAGCAGGAACACGGTGTCGGCCTCGGTCAGGTTCAGGCCGACGCCGCCAGCTTTGAGGCTGATCAGGAAGACATCGGCCTCGCCCAGGCGGAAGCGCTCGATGACGGCGTCCCGGTTGCGGGTGCTGCCGTCCAGGGTCACGGTGCGCACCCCGGCCGCGCGGAGTCGCTCCCGCGCGAGGTCGAGGAAGGACGTGAACTGGCTAAAGACCAGGGTGCGTCGCCCCTCGCCCGCGAGGGCCGCGGTCTGCTCCGCGAGGGACTCGAGCTTCGCGGAGGGCATCTCGGCGTACTGCGCGTCGATGAGGGAGGCGTCGAGGGCGAGCATCCGGAGCAGGGTCAGCGAGCGGAACACGGTGAACCGGTGCTGATCGAGGTTCTCGATCAGCCCGAAGAGTTTCTGCCGTTCCCGCTGCAGGAAGACCTCGTAGAGTTCCCGATGCGCGGGGGCCAGCTCGATCTCCAGGATTTGTTCCTGCTTCTCGGGCAGCTCGGTCGCCACGAGGTCTTTGCTGCGGCGGAGCAGGAACGGTCGGAGCCGGGCACGCAGTCGCTGCGTGCGCTCGGCGCGGAGGCGCTCCTGGGTCTCCGGCCCGCTGCCCGCGCCCCGGCCGCGAGAGACCCCGGGGGCGGTGCGCTCGATCGGGCGGACATACTCCTCCTCGAATCGGCGCGCCGAGGGGAACAGCCCGGGGGCAACGATCCGGCAGATCGCGTGCAGTTCCCGGAGGGAATTCTCCATCGGGGTGCCGGTCACGGCGAGCTTCCACGACACGGGCAGCGCCTCGGCGAGTTCGTTGCCCTGCGCCTGGGCGTTTTTCACGAACTGGGCCTCGTCCAGGATGAGCCCGGCGATCCCGGCGCTCGGATCCTCCGCGAGGTCCCGGTACCGCTCGTAATCGAGCCGGAACAGCGCATAGCTGGTCACGATGAGGTCGGCGTCCTCGGCGTCCGCACGCACCGTGCGCCCGGCGGCGGCCTCGGTCGCGGTGCGCACCCGAACCCGGAGCCCCGGCGCGAAGCGGGCCGCCTCCGCTGCCCAGTTACTCATGACGGAGGTGGGCGCGACCACGAGGAAGGGACGATGATCCGGCGGGGTCGCCGCGCTGCCCGCCTCGCCGGGGTCCCCCGCGCGGGCGTACTCGATCAGGGTGAGGCACTGCAGGGTCTTGCCGAGGCCCATGTCGTCGGCGAGGATCCCGCCGAGCCGGTTGCGCCAGAGGAACGCGAGCCAGTGAAAGCCCTCGCGCTGATAGGGACGCAGCTCGGCCCGGATGGCCTCCGGCACGGGGACGGGCACCGGGGCGGTGCGCCCGATCTCCCGCACGAGTGCGCGCCACTCGACCGCGGCGACGGTCTCGTCGGCGAGGTCCTCGAACTCGGACCACAGAGTGACCTGGTGGCGGCTGATCCGCGGGCCGGTTTCCCACTCGTCCAGGTCCTGGGCCTCCGCGATCAGCTCCGCGAGGGGCGTGAACGCGGGGTGGCGCAGAGAAAGATAGGAGTTGTCGATGAGCAGGAGGCGTTTCTTGCCCTGGGCCAGCGCGCGAAACAGCGGGGCAAAGGGCACCGTGCGCCCGTCAACCGTGACGAGCACGCCGAGGTCGAACCAGTCGTCCTTCTCACTCGGCACGGTCGTGACGGTGAGTTTGGGCGCGCCCCGCATCTCCCGGTAGTCGGGGGCTGAGCCGGTCCGGCGGACCTCGATGCCGGGAATTCGTTCGAGCGCGGGGACGACCCCGCCGAGAAAGGC
>NZ_JAPFRB010000001.1:79848-80094 GCF_035726885.1 Leucobacter sp. M11
CAACCACGCGGCGGGGAAGAGCCCCTCGCCGATCAGTTCCGCCGGGAGCAGCGTGGCGAGGGAGGGGGTCGGTGCCCCGGGCGGCCCCTCGACGGCCCAGCTCAGCGAGAGCCGGTGCCCGCTCCGCCACGCCGCCGTCAGGACGATGCGGCCGGGCTTGGGCTCGGGCAGGTGCACGGAGCCGTCGGAGCTGCTGAGCTGGAACCCGGTGCGCAGCTCGGGGATGCCCTCGGCGAGGAAGCTCTC
>NZ_JAPFRB010000001.1:80152-80849 GCF_035726885.1 Leucobacter sp. M11
ATCTCCGCCGGGCTGAGCCCGGCGGAGACCGGGGCGAGCCGGATCGAGCGGTCCCCCTCGCGCCGGGCGAGGTAGAGGCCGTGGTCGCCGATCGCGCCCGTGTCCTCGGCCGGGGTGACCGCCCCGTCGACGAGGAGGCGGGGGCTGAGCCGGAGGCCCCCCGTCTCGTCCTCGCTCGCGTCGAGGCTGAACGCGGCCTCCTGGTGCAGGGTCACGGTGGCCCGGCTGCCCGCGCCCACGAGCGCGATGCCGAGCCGCTCCGCCTGCGCGAGCATCGTCCAGAGGGCGGGGCTCACGAAGTCGTCGAGAAACACCCAGTTCGGGTCCTGCCCGACCGTCAGCGTTTCCGCGGCTCGGTGCAGGGCCCCGAGCTGGCGGAACCAGCGCTGCTGCTCCAGGTCGAGGTTCAGGCGGCTGCCCTGGTGGCCAATGTTGGACCAGGTGAGGGTGCCGCGCGCCCAGCCGCGTTCCGTACGCATCGCGGGACGCGTGCCGAGGCGAGTGATGCCGCTGCCGGGCTCCTGGCCCGCTTTGATCGACCGCGAGGTCGGCCCGTTCCACCGATCGGAGGAGCGCGGGATCAGCTCGCGCAGCTCGAACTGGAGGGCGAGCGGGGTGCTCGGTCCGGGATCGAGCGGAACGTCGTCATCGAAGACGGGCAAGCGCACCCGACTCGGAGTTTGCGGCTCGGGGGCGA
>NZ_JAPFRB010000001.1:80881-82828 GCF_035726885.1 Leucobacter sp. M11
TCGGCGCCCTCGGGAGCGGCGGGGCCGCTGCCTTCGCTGGGTGCCGCTGGGTCCTCCGCGGGCTCGGGGCGGTCGGCGTCGGCGGGCTGTGCTGTCATGTTCCTCTCATCGTAGGAGGTTCCTCCGACAACGGGGTGTGCGGCGCGGGCAAGCCGCGTTCCCGGGGGGCCGCCTCTGGGTGGTTCAGGTCGAAGGCGGGAGACTCGGTCCGGATCCGCGGGATGGAGGTGAAGTTGTTCCGCGGCGGCGGGCAGGACGTCGCCCACTCGAGCGAGCGCCCGAAGCCCCACGGGTCATCCACGGTCACCTTCGGAGCGTTGCGCGCGGTGATCCACACGTTCAGCAGGAACGGAATCATCGAGGCACCCAGCAGCATGGAGCCGACCGTCGAGACCTGGTTCATCCAGGTGATGCCGTCCTCCGGCAGGTAGGTGTAGTACCGGCGGGGCATCGCCATGACGCCGAGCCAGTGCTGCACCAGGAAGGTCGCGTGGAAACCGATGAACAGCATCCAGAACTGGATCTTCCCGAGGCGCTCGTTGAGCATCTTCCCGGTCCACTTCGGCCACCAGAAGAAGAACCCGGCGAACATCGCGAACACCACGGTGCCGAAGACCACGTAGTGGAAGTGCGCCACGACGAAGTAGGTGTCCGAGATGTGGAAGTCCAGCGCGGGCGAGGCCAGGATCACGCCGGTCAGACCACCGAAGATGAAGGAGATCAGGAAGCCCAGGCTCCACAGCATCGGGGTCTCAAAGGTGATCGAGCCGCGCCACATCGTGCCGATCCAGTTGAAGATCTTCACACCCGTCGGCACCGCGATCAGCATGCTCATGAGCGCGAAGAAGGGCAGCAGCACGGAGCCGGTGACGTACATGTGGTGCGCCCACACGGTCATCGACAGCGCCGCGATGGCGATCGTTGCGTAGACCAGCGTCTTGTAGCCGAAGATCGGCTTGCGGCTGAACACGGGGAAGATCTCGGAAACGATGCCGAAGAACGGCAGCGCGATGATGTACACCTCGGGGTGACCGAAGAACCAGAACAGGTGCTGCCAGAGAATCGGCCCGCCCGTTTCGATGCCGTAGATGTGCCCGCCGAAGATGCGGTCCACCGCGAGGCCGAAGAGCGCCGCGGCCAGCACGGGGAACACGAGGATCACCAGGATCGAGGTGATCAGCGTGTTCCAGCTGAAGATCGACAGGCGCCACATCGTCATGCCCGGGGCGCGCATCGTGATGATCGTCGTGATGACGTTCACGCTGCCGAGGATCGTGCCGAAGCCGCTGAGGACGAGGCCGAGGACCCAGAGGTTGCCGCCAACCCCGGGCGAGAACGTGGTCGAGCTGAGCGGGGTGTAGGCGAACCAGCCGAAGGAGGCGGCGCCCTGCGGCGTCAGAAACCCGGCGAGCACCATGAGCGAGCCAAAGCTGTAGAGCCAGTATGAGAAGGCGTTGAGCCGAGGAAAGGCCACGTCGGGGGCGCCAATCTGCAGGGGCATGATCACGTTCGCGAAACCGGTGAAGAGCGGGGTGGCAAACATCAGCAGCATGATCGTGCCGTGCATCGTGAACAGCTGGTTGTACTGCTCCTTGGTGGCCACGACCTCCAGGCCGGGCGCGAACAACTGGGCGCGGATCACGAGGGCCATGAGCCCCCCGATGAGAAAGAACAGGAAGGACGTGACCAGGTAGAGGTACCCGATCACCTTGTGATCGGTCGAGGTGATCCAGGTGACGAGGCGGTCGCCCGCGCGCACGTGCGCCCCCTGGCCACCGCCCCCGAGCGGGCGCTCCCCCGGTGTCCGGGCCGAGTCCGGCCCCGCTGTCTCGCGAATCCCCACGGTGCGGCGCGTCATCGCTTGCTCTCCTTTCGCCCGGCTTCCGGGTGCACGCCCCGGATCAGACCGGGGAAACTTTGACCTATGCCAAAGCGTAGCACGGCGCA
>NZ_JAPFRB010000001.1:82878-84377 GCF_035726885.1 Leucobacter sp. M11
GGCAAACTGCCCGGGTCGACCCGCGGGGATTGGCCGGTTTTCTGCCGCGATCGGCCACGAAACACGGGGCGTAGCTCATGGAAATCACTGTGCTCCGAACGAAACGGTCTTGACTCCCCAAAAAAGCGGGTAAATTTGACTGGAGAAGTCCGCAGTCACTCGACTACGGCGCCAGGCCCTGCCAGCGCTGCGGACACGCCGCAGCGCATGCGGCGAACCCGCGCCAGATGGCGCAGGAGCTTGAGAAAGGCCAGATTCGTATGCCCGCGAGTGGGTCCCCCGCAGAGAACCAACCCGGCGCGAGCACCCCCGGGGCCGCCCGGAGTGACCGCGAAACCGCCGCCGAGCAGAGCGAGATCGCTCCCGAGCTGGCCGAACTCGCCGACGCGGCGGTGTTTTCCGAGCGGAGCCGCGGCACGGACGCGAAGATCGCCTCGAAAGCCGACGGAGACTCGTTCCGGGCCACCTTCGCCCGCTACTACTCCCTGACCAAGCCCGGCGTGCTCTACGGCAACGTGCTCACCGCGGCGGCCGGGTTCCTCCTCGCCGCCGGCGTGGCACGCGACTTCGATGGCCTGCTCTTCCTGGCCACCATCATCGGCACGACCCTGGTCATCGCCTCCGCGTGCGTCCTCAACAACGTGCTCGACCGGGACATCGATGACCGCATGGAGCGCACCAAGAAACGCGCCACGGTCTCCGGCAGCATCGGCGTGCGCAACGCCACCGTCTTCTCGATCGTCCTCGGGGTGCTCGGCCTCGTCATCCTCATCGGCTGGACCAACTGGCTCGTCGTGGTCACGGGCCTCGTCGGCTTCTTCACCTATGTCGTCCTCTATGGCATGCTCTCGAAGCGAATGAGCGTGCACGGCACGCTCGTCGGCAGCATCTCCGGCGCCGCCCCCATCTTCGCCGGCGTCGTCGCGGTCACCGGCACCGTGGACATGGCCGCCGTGCTCGCCTTCCTCGCGATCTTCTTCTGGCAGATGCCGGAGTTCTACTCCATCGCGGTCTACCGCCGTGACGAGTACGCGCGGGCCGGGGTGCCCGTGATCACCGTCGTCAAGGGCATTCCCCACGCGAAGGTGCAGATCCTGCTCTACACGATCGCCTACGCGGTCTCCTCGGTGCTGCTCACGCCCTTCGGCTACACCGGCTGGGTGTACTTCGGGGTCATGGCGGTGCTCGGTATCTGGTGGATCGTCATCGGCGTTCAGGGCTTCCGGGCGACCGACGACGCCGCCTGGGCGCGCCGGATGTTCCGCTTCTCGCTCATCATCATCATGGGCTACAGCCTGATGGTCTCCGTCGGCCCCCTGCTGCCCTAAGTCGACTGCGGCTCGCCCCGGGCGGGGCCTGCCCCTCGTGCCGGGCGGGCCACCGCGGCGGGCGAAGGTTGTCCGCGCGCCGCCCCCCGCCTAGGCTGGACGCGCTGGGGCCGAGCGAAGCGGAGCCGAATGCACGCACTCTTTGTGACCGCTGACCTGGGCGGCAACGTC
>NZ_JAPFRB010000001.1:84410-84724 GCF_035726885.1 Leucobacter sp. M11
GGTCACGGGGCCGAGGTGGCCATTGCGGGGCTGGACCCCGGCCGGAGCGAGCTGCCGCAGCTCCCGCTCGCGGCGGCCAGCGCGATCAACCCGGCCGCGGGAAAGCGCGGCTTTGCCAAGTCCGGCGGCCTCCTCCGCTTCGTCACGGGCCGGGCCGTGAGCGCGTCGGTCGCGGCCCTCGTGCGGGGACGCGATCCGGACGTGGTCGTCGTAGACTGCATGGCGCTCGGGGCGCTGCGCGGCGCGCTCAGCACCGGGGTGCCCACGGTGGTGCTCTTCCACAGTTTCGGCGGGTACTGGGAGCAGAGCTTTCT
>NZ_JAPFRB010000001.1:84754-87432 GCF_035726885.1 Leucobacter sp. M11
GCTGGGGGTCGCCCCGGCCCGGTTGTGGGGCGGGGCCACGGCCCGGATCATCCTGAGCGATCCCGCGCTGGATCCGAGCAGCGCTGCCCCCGCTCTGCGGAGCTTCCTCTGGGCCGGCTCAACCGAGCAGGGTGCGCCGCCCGAACCGGGCGAGGAGCGTCCCCTCGTCCTCGTGTCCCTGAGCGCCACCGACTGGCCCGGGATGCTCCCCGTGTACCGCAGAATCGTTGCGGCCCTCACCGCGCTCCCGGTGGAGGCCGTGGTCACGACGGGAGACGTCGACCTCGGCGGCGAGCTTCGCGGGTCCCCGAACGTCACCGTGACCGGCTGGCTCGATCACACGCGGGTGCTGCCCCGCGCGAGCCTGCTCGTCGGGCACGGCGGGCACTCCACAACGCTCAAGGCCCTGGCGCACGGCGTGCCGGTGCTCACGCTCCCGATCAACCCGATCTCCGATCAACGCCTCATCGGCACGGTCATCGAGCGGCACGGGCTCGGCGCGACCCTGCCCAAGCGCGCCAGCACGGCGCGGCTCCGATCGACGATCAGCGCCCTGCTGGCCGACCCGGACTCGCGCGAACGCGCCGCCCGGGCCGGTGAACGTCTGCGCGGCAGCGCCCGGGGCGCGGAGCGCGCGGCCGCCTGGGTCGCCGCCCTCGCTCGGCGCGCCTGAGCCCCGCCGCCGGGTCGCTCCTCCGGGCTACGCGCCGCGCCGGTCCTCGGGCAGCTCCGGGGCCGCGGCGGGCGGCACCCGCATGCTCCCCGGGGCCTCGAAGTCGGCCGCGAAGCCGAGCAGCGCCACGTCCGCGTATGCGGGGCCCGCAAAGGTCAGTCCGACCGGCATCCCGATGTCGGCCATGAGCCCCATCGGCACCGTGACCGTGGGGATGCCCAGGTGGCGCAGGGCGTAGTTGCCGTTCGAGAAGAACACCCCGTTCGACCAGGCGTGATCGGCGGCCTCGGGGTCGCGCTCGGCGTCCTCCCGGCCCACGTCGGCGTTCGCGGGGAACACGACCCCGTCGAAGCCCTCTTCGGCCAGCCAGCGCTCGAAGAGGTCCTCGCGCAGGCGGACCAGGGCGCGCAGGCCGTCCGCGAAGTCGGCGCGCTGGCGGGGATCGGGCACCCCGCCCGGCTGCTGGGCCATCGCCACGGTCGCCCGGTAGCGGTTGGGATAGTCCTCCACCTCCTCGTAGCGGTCGGGCAGCGTGCCGGGAGCCTGCGGGAAGATCTGGTCCGGGTCCACCGCCCCGAGGGTGGGAATGGCCGGGTCCGCGTTCGCCCGGAGGAAGTCGTCCCAGCCGAAGGCGAGGAAGTCCGTGAACTCGGTGTCCATCCAGCCCTCGGGGAGCACCCCGAGCGCCGCGACGTTCTCCTGACCGGGACGGTTGCCCTCGTACTGCTCGATCAGCGGGAAACCCGTGACAACGAGTTCGGCGCCGAGGGATTCGAGTCGCTCCCGGGCCGCGGCGAAGCGCTCCAGCACGCTCGGGCGGACCGCGATCGGGAAGTTCGGGTCCTCGCCGAGGTACATCGCGGGCACCGCGAAGCGCTTCCCGCGGAGCGCTCCCGGCTCCGCGGCCGCGAGGTAGCTCTCGGGGCGGTGCGCGGAGGGGGCGGGCACGGGCACGACGTCCTGGGCGCGCCAGAAGTCGCCGCGGGTGACCGGGTCATCCTGCACGAGCACGTCGAGCAGGCGGAGCAGATCCGGCATGGTCCGGCTGTGCGGCACGACGACATCCCGGGCCGGAAACAGCGGCCAGTTGCCCCGAATCGAGAGCACCCCCCAGCTCGGCGTGTACGCGCACAGCCCGTTATTGGAGGCGGGGCTGCGGCCGGAGGACACGGTCTCCTCGCCCATGCCGAACACGGCGAGGTTCGCCGCGGTGGCGACGCCCGAGCCGTTGGAGGAGCCCGAGGCATAGGCCGCGGCCAGGTAGTCGCGGTTGTACGGGCTCTCGGCCCGACCGTAGACCCCGCGCTGCATGCCCCCGTCGGCCATCGGCGGCATGTTGGTCTTGCCGAGGAGCACGGCCCCCGCGCCCAGCAACTGCTCGACGGAGAAGGCGTCCCACTGCGCGACGAGTGACTGGAAGGCGGGCGAGCCGGAGGCGACCGTGAGGCCCCGGACCATGTACGAGTCCTTGACCGTGAAGGGCACGCCCTCCAGGGGCCGCGCGGTGCCAGCGGCCCAGCGCCGGTCGGATTCCGCGGCCGCGTCGAGGGCGGCGGGGTTCGGCACGACGATCGCGTGCAGCCCCTCGGCCCCGCGGTCGAAGGCCTCGGCCCGCGCGAGGAAGCGCTCGGTCAGCCAGACGCTCGTGATCTCGCCGCTGCCCAGGGCGGCGAGCACCTGCTCGATGCTGGCCTCGGCAAGCGCGAAGGGGGCTTTCGGGTCGATCATGGACGTCCTCGTTTCTGTTCCGACACGGTATCCTGAAATCAGTTTCAGTTTTTTCCGCGCCGCTGTCAAATGCGGCGCGCCCCACCGGGAGGAGCGGCATGGCAGCGGACACGAGGGAACGCATCCTCGCCTCGTGCGCCCGGGTGATCGCCCGGACGGGCCTCGCACGGTTTCGGATGAGCGAGGTGGCGCGCGAGGCCGGGGTCTCGATCGGGCTGCTCGCCTATCACTTCGGTGACCGGGACGGCCTCCTCCAGGCCGCCCTCGACGAGGTCAC
>NZ_JAPFRB010000001.1:87497-87834 GCF_035726885.1 Leucobacter sp. M11
TCGAACGTTTCCTGTGCGCCGAGTTTGGTGACGCGGCCAATATCCGGGAGGGCTCGATCGTCTGGAACGAGCTGCGTGCCGCCGCCGTCTTCGACTCGGAGCGGGCACGGCAGCTGGCCGCATCGACCACGGACTGGCAGCTGCGGGTGGTCGAGCTGATCCGCGCCGCCGAGCCCGCGCTTTCCCGGGAGGACGCCGAGGCGCGTGCCCTGTCGCTCACCGCCCTCGTCGAGGGGCTGAGCGGGCGCTGGCTCACCGGGCAGCTCACCGCCGCCGAGGCGCAGTCGGCGGTCCGGGCCGCGCTCCGGGACTGAGCGGCGGACGCGCCCGAGGGAAC
>NZ_JAPFRB010000001.1:87889-95422 GCF_035726885.1 Leucobacter sp. M11
GGTGCGCTCTTCGGCGATCGTGCGCAGCAGTTCACCGAGCCAGCGCACGGCGGGCGGCACGGGACCGCGCCGGGTCACGAAGGAGACCCGGCGCTCCCCCAGATCCTGCTTGGCCGGGCGTAATTCCACGTCGAAGTCCGCGTCCACGGCGGCGGCGGTCGTGAGCGCGCAGCCGAGCCCCTCGGCCACGAGGCCGTGAATCATCATGAGATCGTCCGTGCGCATCACCTCCCGGACCGGATACCCCAGCGAGTGGCAGACGCGGCGCAGCACCTGGTCGGAGGCCTCCTCCGGGTCGCGGCTGCACACCCAGGCGACCTCGGCGAGCTCCGCAAAGTCCAGCTCCTCCTGGCGGGCGAGCGGGCCGCTGCGGGAGACCATCACCCGGTAGGGCTCCGAGAGCAGCGTGCTGCGTTCGATGTCCGGCACCGCAAGGGCGAGCTCGTCGGAGACGTCGTAGATGAGCCCCGCGTGCACCTCCCCGGCGCGAAGCATGCGCAACACCTCGGTCGGCTCGGCCTCCTCGACCTCGACCCGCACCGAGGTTCGCTGCTGGAGTCGGGCGATTGCGGCCGGGAGGAGCCGGGAGCCGATCGAGGAAAACGTGCCGATGCGCAGGGTCACGACGCCCGCATCCCGTTGATCGGCGACCGCGCGCTCGGCGCGGTCGATGCGCGTGAGCACCGGCGCGATCTCCGCCGCGAAGGCCGCGCCGAGCGGGGTCAGGCGCGCCCCGCGCCGGTCCCGGTCCACGAGCCGGACGCGCAGGTGCTCCTCGAGCGCGCGGAGGTGATGCGTGACGGTCGGCACCCCGTACGACAGCGCCTCGGCGGCACGGGTGAGGCTGCCGTGCTCCCGAATCGCGAGGAGCACCCGGAACTGCTGCAGCGACATCATGACCCCAGCCTACTCTCATAGTCACTATGTGACCACGCGCGAAAAGCTCATATCACGCATAGGAGTCGAAAGCGATCTACCGTGGGGGCATGCAGAAGCTCCCCATCGCCCCCGCCGCCGGATCCACCGCCGTGGACGTCCCCGCGCACCAGTTCGAGACCCCGTACGCCGATGCCCTGCGCTCGCTCGCCGGACACGACTGGCAGCGCCTGCACGTGCCCGGGCACCAGGCGGTCGCCGCGAACGCCCCCGGCGTGGCGAATCTCGTCGGCGAAACCGCGCTGTCGATCGACTTTCCCATGCTGTTCAGCGGCGTGGACCAGGAGACCTGGCGACTGGTGACCCCCGGCCGGGTCACCCCGCTCATGCGCGCCCAGGAACTCGCCGCCGAGGCCTGGGGCGCGAGCCGGACCTGGTTCATCACGAACGGCGCCTCGGGCGGCAATCACATCGCGACGACCGTGGTCCGCGCCCTCGGCTCCGAGGTCGTCGTCCAGCGCAGCGTGCACTCCAGCGTCATCGACGGCATCACGCACGTCGGCCTGGATCCCCACTTCGTCACGGGCTACGTCGACAACGGCCTCGGCTCCGCGCACGGCGTCAGCGCCGAGCAGGTGGAGACCGTGCTCGAGGCAAACCCCAACAGCGCCGCGGTCTACATCGTCTCCCCCAGCTACTTCGGCGCGGTCGCGGACATCGCCGCGATTGCGAAGGTGGCCCACGACCGCGGGGTGCCGCTCATCGTCGACGAGTCCTGGGGCTCGCACTTCGGCCTGCACCCCCGGCTCCCCGTCAACGCGGCCCGACTGGGCGCGGACCTCGTCATCTCCAGCACGCACAAGGCGGTCGGCTCCCTGACGCAGTCGGCGATGATCCAGCTGGGCACCGGCCCCCTCGCCGAGGACCTCGGCCCGCTCGTGGACCGCGTCGTGCGCTCTCACCAGTCCACGAGCTGCAGCGCGCTGCTCCTGGCCTCCCTCGACGAGGCCCGGAAGAACATCGTCACCCGCCCGGAGCTCGTCGAGCAGGCGCTCGACACCGCCGAGCAGATCCGGGCGCTCGTCCGCGCCGACCGTCGCTTCCGCGACGCGACGCCGGACATCCTCGCGAGCCCCGACGCGGTCGCGCACGACCCCTTCAAGGTCGTCATCGACACGCGCGGCGCGGGCATCACCGGCAACGACGCGCACTACCAGCTGCTCCGGGACCACCGCGTCTACGCCGAGCTGTCGACCCCCTCCGCACTGCTCCTGCTCATCGGGGCCGTGTCCCCCGTGGACGTCGACCGCTTCTGGTCGGCGCTGCAGGCGCTGCCGGAGGCGGACATCGAGCCGGAGCGCCCCATCGTGCTCCCCCAGCCCTGCGAGCGCGCCATGGGCCTCGGCGAGGCCTTCTACAGCCCCGTGACGATGGTGCCCTTCGTGGAGGCCGTCGGCCGCGTCTCCGCGGACTCGCTGGCCGCCTACCCGCCCGGGGTGCCGAACGTCCTCCCGGGCGAGGTGCTGAGCGCCGAGGTCGTCGCCTTCCTGCGCGCGACCGCGGCCGCCCCCGCCGGGTACGTCCGCGGGGCGGCAGACCCCGCGCTCGACCTGTTCCGCGTCGTGGCCTAGCCCACGGCATCCGCGTGGGGGCCTGCGCGGCGCGCGAGGCCCCCGCACGGCACTAAGCTTTTTTGGTCACCCCCACCCAGCCACACCACGCGCTCACCAGCGCAGCCCGTTTCACAAAGGAGTGTCATGTCCAGCACAGTCAGCGACTCGCCCACCGGCGAGATGCAGCGCGGCTTGAAGAACCGCCACCTGCAACTGATCGCGATCGGGGGTGCCATCGGGACCGGACTCTTCCTCGGCTCCGGCAAGCTCATCAGCGTGTCCGGCCCCTCCATCATCTTCGTCTACATGGTGATCGGCTTCTTCGTCTTCTTCATCATGCGCGCGCTCGGCGAGCTGCTGTTGTCGAACCTGAATTACCACACCTTCGGTGACATCGCGAAGGACATGCTCGGCCCCTGGGCCGGCTTCTTCGTCTCCTGGAACTACTGGTTCTCCTGGGTGATCGCCTGCGTCGCCGACATCATCGCGATCACCGCCTATGTGCAGTGGTTCAACGCGGAGATCCCGAACTGGCTGCCCGCGCTCATCACCGCGCTCGTGCTGCTCGTGCTGAACCTCCAGCCGGTGAAGTACTTCGGCGAGACCGAGTTCTGGTTCGCCATCCTCAAGATCGTCGCGATCCTCGGCCTGATCGCCGTCGGCGTGATCCTCGTCGTGACCGGCTTCACGAGCGCCGATGGCACCCAGGCCTCCTTCGCGAACCTCTGGGAGCACGGCGGACTGTTCCCGATGGGGGCCTCCGGCTTCGTGCTCGGCTTCCAGATGGGCATCTTCTCTTTCATCGGCGTCGAGATGGTCGGCACCGCGGCCGCGGAGACCCAGAACCCGCGCAAGACCCTGCCGAAGGCGATCAACTCGATCGTGCTGCGCATCCTGATCTTCTACGTGGGTGCGCTCGCCATCATCATGAGCGTGACCCCGTGGAACCAGATCGACGCGGACAAGAGCCCCTTCGTGACCACCTTCGCGCTCGCGGGCTTCGGGCTGGCCGCGGCGGCGATCCAGCTCGTCGTCCTCACCTCGGCCGCGTCAAGCGCGAACTCCGGGCTCTACTCGGGCACCCGCATGCTCTTCGGCCTCTCGAAGGACGGGCACGCGCCGCGCTCCTTCTCGCTCACGGATTCGCGTGGGGTGCCGCGCCGCTCGGTGTTCTTCACGAGCGTGTTCCTCTTCGCGGCGATCCCCCTGCTGTTCGCGGGCGACGGCGTGGTGGCGGCCTTCACCTTCGTGTCCTCAATGTGCGCGACGATGATCCTGTTCACCTGGGGATCCATCGTCGTGAGCTACATCGTGTACCGGCGCCGGTACCCCGAGCGGCACGCGAGCTCCGGCTTTAAGATGCCCCTCGGCGCGGTCGCCCCGTGGCTCGTGCTCGCCTTCTTCGTGTTCATCATGGGCACCCTGCTCTACGGTGACGACACCCGGCCGCCGTTCCTCGCCACCCCGCTCTGGTTCCTGCTGCTCACCGTGCTCTGGCAGCTGCGCAAGCGGAAGCTCCTCCGCGAGGGCCGCCCGCTCACCGCGGCGATCAAGCTCCCCGACGCCCACTAAGCAGCCACAGACGACGCTGGCCCGGTTCCCGAACACGCTCGGGAACCGGGCCAGCGTCGTTTCTGCGCCGGGGTTACGCCGCGGGCAGCGCCACCTTGGGGCGCGCCCAGGAGCGCCCGCTCGTGTCCTTGAGGATGTCGTACTCCACGTCCACGTGCGGCTCGATGGCGCTGTACTTATCGTTCGGCGCGCCGATCACGAGCTGGAAGCCGAGGCCGCGCCACGCCCCGATCGCGCGCTTCGTGAAGTGCGCGTCGGCCTTGATGAGCGCCTCGTCGAGGAACACCGGGGCGTAGCGGGGCCGCTCCGCGTCCGCGTCACCCAGCTGATACCGCAGGGCCGCGCCCACGATGAAGGCGATCAGCTCCTGAGACTCGCCGCCGCTCTTCTCGCCGATGTGGTCGTACAGCGCGGCGTGCGCGCCGGTATCCGCGTGCACCTTTTCGGCGCTCACGCGCACGTGCGTGCGCACGTCGATCAGCTCGGTGAAGTCCGGGGCCTGGCGGCGGATCCGGTTGATGAGCTTCGCCATTCGCGGGTAGACCTGTTCGCGGAGCTGATCGGTGTCGGCGGCCTCGATCAGGCGGCGCACCTCGCGCAGCTCGGCCCGGAAGCGTCGGCGGACCTCGGACTGCGTTTCCCGCGGGCTGATTTGCAGCCGGTGCTCGTCGTCGTAGAACGGCAGATCGCGCATAATCCGGTTGATGGGCTCGATGCGTTCCCGGATCTCCCGGAGCGCGCGGCTGAGCGCGGAGTCGAGGCTCGTCAGGTCGTTGCCGGAGAGCTTCAGCAGGCTCTCCTTCCACTCCCCCTCGAGTTCGTGCAGGCCGCTGTCCTCCAGCCCGTCGAGCAGCTGCTCGAAGTCGGCAAGCGAGCTGTCGGGGTCGGCGCGCAGGTTCGGATTCGGCCAGCTCTCCAGGTACGACTCGAAGGTGCGCCGGAGCGCGTCCCGCTGCTCCTCGATGACCGCCTGCGCGCGGCGCTGCTCCTCGAGCAGCCGCTTGGCGGCCGCGTCGAGCGCCGCGTTGAACCGGGTGAGCTCGTCCGTGCGCTTGCCGGAGGGGGAAGCGCCGGGCTCCTCGACGTGGTCGCTGAGGAAGTCGGCCTGCTCGGCGGTGAGGGCGCGTCCGGCGTCCTCGGCGGCCTCCCAGACGGCCTGTTCGGCGTCCACCTGGTCGGTGATCTCCGCCCAGCGCGCGGCGAGGTCCTCCCGGAGCCCCTCGGCTCGGCCCACGGCCTGTTGCAGGGCGACCGACTCGCGTTTGAGGCGCTGGATCTGCTCCTGCAGGGAGGCGATCTTTGGGTTTCCCGAGACGATGTCCGCGGAGACCTTCGCCCAGCGGTCCCGCTCGGCGGTTGCCGCGGCGACGTCGATCGTCGACCACTCGGTCTCGACGAGTCGGGCGGAGGCGGTGCTGTGCTCGTCGAAGCGGTCGTGGGCGAGCGTGGCCTGTTCCTCGGCCGTGAGCGCGGCCCGCAGGGCCGTCTCGGCCGCGGCGATCGCGTCGCCGAGCTCCCGCAGGCGGCGCTGGTTCGAGAATCCGAAGAGGTTGCCGCGCCCGTGGCCGCCGTGCCCGCCGCGTGCGCCCTGGGCGACCTGGCCGGACAGGGTGAGCGTTTTGTGCTGGCCGGAGGAGTCCGAGACGGTGTCCACGCAGCGGAAGCCGAACTGCTGCTCCAGCCGGTCCTGGAGCCAGCCCGTGAAGGGCCCCTCCCGGTAGTCGAGCCGCCCGGGCAGCTGCTCCGGGTCGAGGGCGCGCCGGAGCTCCTGGCCGGTCACGACGCCCTCGTAGTTCAGCCGGATCGGCGTGCGCACCCGATCGATCGCCTGCCGGAAGCGGCCGAGGTTCGCCTGGTCGATGAGCATGGTCTTTGCGAAGCCGCCGAGGGCCAGGTGGAAGGCCTCCCGCCACGGCTCAAACTCCGTGCGCACATCGATCAGCTCCGCGACGAAGGGCAGCTCTTCGACGCTGAGCCCGGCGGCCTCGGCGAGCAGGGCGCGGGACTCGTGCAGCGCACGGGGGATATTGTCCTGCCGGTCCTCAGCCTCTTCCCGCTCCGCCTCAAGCTCACGCAGCTCCCGGTCCCGGGTGAGCCGGAGCGAGCGCGCCTCCGCGAAGCTCTCCCGGACCCGCCGCTTCTGCTCGGGGTCGTCGAGCACGAGCCGGGCCTGCTCCAACGCCTCGGCAAAGCCAGCGGCGCTGTTCAGGTCGGCGTCGAGCACCGCGGCGGCCGCCGCGAGCCGATCCCGATTCGCGCGCACCTCGCTCAGGCGGTCCTCCGCGCCGCGCAGCTCACGCTCGGCGGTGTCCAGTCGGTCGCCGCCGGAGCTGCGCAGCACCTCGGCGAGGCCGTCGCGCTCGCTCTCGGTGGCCAGCGCGAGGGCCTGCGCTTCGCGGACCGCCGCGTCGGCCTCGCGCTTCTGGCGCTGCAGTTCGCTCTCCACGTCGCGCAGGAGCTCCAGCCGCCGCCCGGTGCGCCAGAGCGCCGCGAGCGAGCCGGGATCGGCGAACGCGCCGACCTGGTCGAGCAGCCGAAGCCGCTCGGCGGCGTCCTCGATCCGCGTGCGCATCCCCCGGATCGGTCGCAGGGCGCGCACCTGCTTCTGCGCGGTGACCATCCGGGTCCGAGTGCTCTCCAACTCATCGAAGTGACTGACGACCGCGTCGGCGGTGCCGAGCGTTTCCGGGTCCTCCAGCACGAGCCGCTTGTAGACCTCGTCGACCGTGCTGAACTGCTGCCCGGACTGGACGCGAGCGAGCAGGCGCATGGCCTTCGTCCCGGCCCCGGCCGCGCCGATTCCGAGGACGGCATGCATGCGCGCGGAGAACTCCTGCTCCGTGCCGACGGGGTCGAGGCCCGCCCGGCGCACCGAGGCCGTGGAGAACCGGTCCTGGGCCGCCGCCTCGAGCACCTCGAGCGAGAACGGGCCCTCCACCGTGGCGCGCACCCGGACGGTGTCCTCAACGATGCGTGCCCCGAGCGGAATATACCAGGCGCGCACGGCGGTGAAGCGCTCCCCGGTGTGGTCCACCCAGGTCATCGCGATCGCCGTCCAGATGTCCCGGTCGTCGCCGCGGAGCACCGTCATCCGGGTCCCCTCCTCGGTGCGGGACTCGTCGATTTTGCCGCGGCCGTAGGAGAGAATGTTGCGCTGGTCTTCCCCGCGCGCGCGGCCCGTCACCGCGCCGTTGGAGGCGCCGTTGAACGGGGTCGTGTGCGGCATCATCAGCGCGATGTAGGCGTCCATCAGGGTGGACTTGCCGGAGCCGGAGCCGCCGCTCAGCAGGGTGGCCCCCGGGGAGAACCGGACCCGGTGCGGGCCGTCGTAGCCGCCCCAGTTCACGAGCTGGAGTTCCTCGGCCAGCCACTGCTGTCCGCGGGACTCGGCGGGGATGAGCCCGAAGAGGGTGTCGAGCATCGTCACAGGGCGGTTCCTTCGCGGTCGTGGTCAGTCTGGGCGTCGGGCACC
>NZ_JAPFRB010000001.1:95454-116811 GCF_035726885.1 Leucobacter sp. M11
GCGGCGGCCAGTGAACTCGTCGTGCTCCGGCGCGTGTTCCGCGTCCGGCTCCTCGCCGACGGCGGTGCGGGGCAGGCCGCGGGCGGCCCGGTCGTTCTGTTCGCGGAGCCAGTCGTTCAAGGAGCGCATGCCCTCGGCGCTCAGCACGATCTCGACGAGCGGGCTAATCCGGAAGCGCCCCTCGGACTCCTCCTCAATGAGCCCCTCCTGGCGGAGCTTGCCGAGCGCGGAGCGCACCTTCTTTTGCCGCCCGGCGACGTCACCGTCAGCCTCGGAAAAGTAGCTGAGCACGGTCTGCTCGATTTCCTCCACGTCGACGCGAACCTCGGGCTCGCCCGCGGTGGATTCGCGCTGGTACACCGTGCGAAGGTAGACGAGCACCAGCGTCTCGGCGCGGGAGTAGGCTTCGTCGCGGAGCAGGATCGGCACGTCGAACTCCTCCGTGCGGACCTGCTGCTTGTAGGCCACGCCCCGGGCGGGATCCACGATCAGGCGGAGAAAGAGCTCGTGCAGCCGCGACTCAATCACGGGCTGGTTCGCGAGGAGCACGGCCCAGTCCTCCCCGTGCCGGTCCGCGAGCAGGAAGCGGCGCTGGAGTAGGCGGGCGAGCACGCGGCGCACCTCGGGGTCCAGCACGCCGCGGTCCCCCGGGAAGCACTCCGTGCTCTCGGCGTCCATCGTCGCCGGGGCCACGAAGGGATCCGACTCCTCGCCGTGATCGGCGCGCTCGGCGCGCTCGGGCTCGCCCGACGCTGCCCGCTCAGCCAACGCGGCGGTGTCCGCGGGCGCAGGGGTGTCAGCCACAACAGGGGTGTCAGCCGGCTCGGGGGCGGCTGCCGGCTCGGGCCGCGGGTGCTCAGTCATTCTCGGGGTCCTTCACGGTGCGGGCGGTCGCCGCGCCAAAGGCGAAGCGTCGGGTGGTGCCGTCGGGGCGGATGGTCTCGACGACGGAGACGTGCTCGTGCTCGGTCATGCCGTTGCGGTGCGCGATCTCCAGCAGGCCGAGCAGGTCAACGGGGCGGCGCAGCGACTCCGCGGCGGCGTCGAAGGCCTCGGCGAGATCGAACTGCTCCCCCAGCCCGGAGACGTAGGCCTCCAGCTCGGGATACTGCGGGCCGCCCCAGGCGCGCGTGTCGGCGTCGACGAACACCGCGCTGTCAGCGCGCGAGCGCAGCGGCTCGGGAACCGCGGGCGGGCGCGGGTCGCTCACGGCCTGACGGAGGTGCCCGATCGTCGCGGTCGGGAAGCCGCGAAGCGGTGCCACCCGGTCGTTGGAGCGGGAGTGCTGCATCCAGGTCTGCAGGCCGGACATGATCCCGCGAAGCAGCTCGTCGACCTCGCGGTCCCGGGCCGGGTCGTGGGTGCGCACCTGAGCCGTGATGACGTGGGAGGCCCGACGCTGGGCCGTGAGGACCTCGTTCACCCCCTGCTCGACGCGCGTCCCGATCGCGGCGAGTTCCCGCCGCTGCGGGGAGCCGAGCTGCCCGGAGAAGGGCTGCGCGAGGAGCCCCTCGATCTGGGTCGTCAGGGCATCGATGTGCTCGGGGTCCCCGATCACGCGCAGGGCGCCGGAGAAGGCCCGCCCCTCGGGCGTGGCCTGCATGACGTGCTGGCCGCGGAGCAGGTACTCGCGCAGGACCTCGCCCGTGGGCCGCTCATCCCGGCGAAGCTCGGCGACGACGTCGCGCTGCATCCGGTTAATGGACTCGGCGACGCGGGAGAAGTCCGCGGGCAGCTCCCGGGACAGGTGCAGGACGTTCTCGGCTTCCTCGAGCAGCTGGTCCTCGTCGACGGCTTCGATGCCGTCGCGGTCCAAGCGCTCAATCTGGGCGGTGAGGGCGTCGCGCTCGGCGACGAGTTGCGCCCGGCGCAGCGCCGGGTCGGGCTCGGCGTGCCGCGCGAGTTGCTCAACCGAGTCGAGCAGGGTGCGCACGCGGGAGCGCGACACCCGGGCCCGGCCGCCGCCCGTGCGACCCGCGATTTCAAGGGCACCGATGGCCTGCGCGCTCATCCGGTAGGCCTCGACGCCGTCCTCGATCTGCGGCACGAGCCAGCCGCCGCGCACCCAGGCGCGGCACACCTCCCGCCCGGAGCCGCCCGGCAGGCGGCGCTCGTCGGCGTCGTGGCCGGAGGCGCGAAGACCGTCCAGGATCTCCTGCACTTCGACGTGGGCGTCGTCGATGGGCACCGTGGGCCGGTCGGGGGCAAACACGATCGAGAGCGTTGCCACCACGAAGGGGGCGTATCGGCCGTGAAGGAGGTTCAGCGTCGGGTTCTGGAAGGCCGCGACAGCGCGCTGATAGGCAGCTTCCGCACGCACGTTGGTCATTCCTCCAAGGATACCGGGTCCGGCCCCTCGCCTCGGACGCGTGTCGCGAGGGTACCCTGTCGCCATGAGCCTGTTCATCGAGTGCACCCTGGAGCCGCAGGGACCCGCGACCGCGATCGAGCTGAGCGCCGGGCAGCTCGCCGAGCTGGGCGGCGGCTCCCGGGCCCCCGTGCTCGTCACGATTGCGGGGCGCACGGCCCGGCTCCGCGTCGCCCGGATGGGTGGCAGGAACCTGATCGGTCTCTCCCGGGCTGCCCGAGCGGAGCTCGGCGTGGCCATCGGCGATCGGGTCAGCGCCGAGGTCGCGTTGGACACCGCCGAGCGCACGGTCGAGGTGCCCGCGGCGTTGCGCGAGGCACTTGACCGGGTGCCCGGGGCGAGTGAGCGCTACGCCCGCCTGTCCTACACCCGGCGCCACGAGATCGCGGCCGGGATCACCGGCGCGAAACGGCCCGAGACTAGGGCGCGCCGCATCGAGGCCGCCCTCGCCGAGACGGGGGTCACCGAGTGAGCGGCGACGGGGAGGGGCACGCGCGCCTGCTCGACGTGCTCCCCCACCCGGTCACGCGCGGGGAGCCCGTCGTCACGGATCGGACGTGACCACGGGCAGCGGGATCCACCCCGTCGCGTTCACGGCGGAGGTCATGCGCCTCACCAGCTTGCCCGGAGCCGGTCATCGACGCCTGGCAGCGCCTGCACACCGGCGACGAGACCGCCGTCGCCGACCTGACGGGGGCGACCGCCGCGTGGCAGCGCGCCGCGCGCTGACCCGCTGAGGCACTGCCGCGCGGACGCGGTCACCCGAGGGTGCCGAGCCGATAGCCCAGGCCCCGAACCGTCTCGATCAGCTCTCGGTCGGTTTTCCGGCGCAGGTAGTGCACATAGGTTTCGACGGTGGTCTCGCGTTCCCCCTGCGTGAAGACCCGGTCGAGGAGTTCCTCGCGGGAAAAGATGCGCCCCGGCTCCGCGGCGAGCACGGCGAGGAGGGCGGTCTCCGTGGCCGTGAGCACGATGCTGCCGGAGTAGGGCGACTCGATCCGGCGAGCCTCCGGGGAAAAGGACCACCCCCCGAACTCGTAGCGGGGCGCGCTCGGGTCGTAGCGGGGCGCGCTCGGGTCGTAGCGGCGAGTGAGCGCGCGCAGCCGCGCGGTCAGCTCCGCGAACTCGAAGGGCTTCACGAGGTAGTCGTCGGCCCCCGCGTCCAGCCCCGTCACGCGGTCGTGCAGCTGCCCGAGCGCGGTGAGCATCAGGATCGGGGTGCGCACCCGGCGACGCCGAAGCTCGCGCACCCAGTCCTCGCCGCTGCGTCCGGGGAGTCCCCGGTCCACGATCATCGCGTCGATGTGTCGGGACTCGAGGATCCGGTCGCCGTCCGCCGCGGTCGTGACCAGCTCCGTGTGCCAGTCGGCGGCGAGGACATCGCGCATGATCGGCCCGAGCCGGGGATCGTCCTCCACCAGGAGCAACCGGAGCATCAGCGTTGCGTCCCGTCCCCGGCGAGCGGCAGGAGCAGTTCGAATTCGGTGCCCCCGGGGCCCGTCCGAGCGAGGAGGACCTCCGCGCCGTGCGCGGCGCAGAGCTCGCTGACGAGCGCGAGGCCGATCCCCCGGCTCGTGCGGGCCTCGCCCTGCGCCGTCCGGGGCGGCTCCCCCTGCGCACCGCGGTCGAAGAGCCGGGCGGGGTCGATACCCCGGATGCCGCCGCCCGCGTCGCGCACGGTGAGCACGGCGCGCTGCCCCCGCCGTGCGCCGATCAGCGTGACCGCGCTGTCGCGGGGCGCGTGGGCGATCGCGTTCTCCAGCAGCGCGACGAGGCAGCGGCGCAGCGTGACGGCGGGCATCCCCACCGCGAGCGGCGCGCAGTCCGCCTCGACGCGCACGCCGAAGGGTGCCGCGACCGAGCCGAGGTCGCGCGCCACCGCGCTGACCTCCCGGTCGAGCCGGGCGCTTCCCGCGGTGGGCGCGGCCCCCGAGGCGGCGCTGAGCATGCCGTCGATCACCTCCGACATGATTCGAATGTCCGCGCGCAGCTCGGCGAGGACGGGCTGATTCGCCGCCCCCGCCGGGCTCAAGGCCGCGAGCTGCTGGGCGCGCGCGTCCACCACCGCAAGCGGGGTGCGCAGTTCGTGGCTGGCGTCCGCGACGAAGCGGCGCTGCAGGCGGAACGCCTCGTCGAGCGGCGCGACCGCACGCCGGGCTATCAGGCGCGCCGCGAGCCCGGCGCAGAGGACCGCGCCCGTTGCGAGGAGGCCGACGGCGAGCAGCAGCTCGCCGGGGTCGAGGCGGACCTCGATCTCCCCCGGCTGTGGGGCCTTCCCCGCCTCACCGGGGGTGGTTTGCCAGAAGACGAAGGCGAACACCACCGCGCCGCCGACGACGACGAGCCCGGCGCACACCGCCATCACCTGCCAGCCGATCCGGGACGCCGAGCGGCGGTAGGCTCGCTCGTCGGCCAGCGGGCTTCCGTGCCCCGGCGCGTGCCCCATCGGCGTTCTCTCCCTCTCGGCACCGCTCCGCGGTCCCGCGTTCGTGCGCGTGCTCATCCCTCGCACGATACCGCCTCCCGGGGCGACTCGGCTGGGTCGGCGGCCCGTTCCTGGGCCGCCTCCCGCACGCAGGCGAGCACGACGCCGAGCGCCAGGAGGAGCGAGAGCAGCGCGGTCCCGCCCGCGGAGATGAACGGCAGGGGCACGCCGAGCACGGGGACAAAGCCGAGCACCACGGCGATGTTGACGGCCATCTGCCCGCCGATCCAGACGGTGAGCCCGCCGAGCACGGCGCGGGCGAACGGGGTCCGGCACACGGCCATGAGGCCGAGCAGCGTCGTCGCGAGCACCACGAACGCGGCGAGCACGATCATTGCGCCGAGGTAGCCGAGCTCCTCGCCGAGGATCGCGAACACGAAGTCGTTTTCGGCCTCGGGCAGCCAGAGCCACTTCGCGGTCGAGTTGCCGATCCCGGTGCCAAGCATCCCGCCCTGGGCGAGGGCCCAAAAGCCGTTCAGCGATTGCCAGCACCCGCCGAAGGCGTGCTCTGGCTCCGTCTGGCAGTTGACCTCGAAGAAGTGCAGGATACGCACCACCCGGTTGGGCTTGATCACGGTCATGAGGCCGATCCCGAGCAGCGCCACCCCGGCGAGGGCCGCGAGGATGCGTAGCCGAACCTGGGCGAAAAAGAGCGCGCCGAACACGAGCGCGGCGATGATCATGAGCGTGCCCAAATCCCCGCCGAGGATGTTAATGAGCATCGACAGGGCGACCACCGGCACGATCGGAATGACCACGTGCGTCCAGCGGCGCAGGAGCGGCCCCTTCGCGGCGATGACCGAGGCAACCCAGACGAGCAGCACGACCTTCATAAACTCGGCGGGCTGCATCGAGAGGGGGCCGAGCCGCAGCCAGTTTCGGTTGCCGCCCGCCTCGTAGCCGAGGGGCGTGTAGACCAGGAGCTGGAGCGCGTAGCCGAGGAGCAGGGCGACCCAGGACAGCCGGCGGAGCACAGCCGTGGGCACCCGGCTCACGGCGAGTTTGAGGGCGAGGCCGAGCACGGCGAAGCTGCCCTGCCGCAACACCCCGACGAGGGGATGCCGCCCCGCGGAGATGGCTTCGACCTGGCTCGCGGACTGCACCATGAGCACGCCGACCCCGACGAGCAGCAGCACGACGCTCAGGAGCACGAGCGTGAGCCGCCGCAGCCGCCCGGGACGCACGGGGACGAGGGAGCCCCGCCCGTGCGCTGCGGGCAGGACCACGGTCTGCGTCAGCATCGCGGGCCGCCTAGTTGACGCAGGGCGCAGTCCCCGCACGGAGGGGCTCCGCCCAGGGGTCGAGCGGCGGCGCGGGCGGGGCGGGATCCCCCGCGTCCGCGGCTTCGCCGGGCCGGGCCCCGGGCGCTGCCTCGGCCTCGGCCCAGGCCTCCGGCTCACGATCAAGCTCAGCATCGGGCTGCGCGCCGGGCTCCGCTTCGGCGTCCGCGTCCGCCGGACCCGCGGCGCCGGGCTGATCCGGGTGACCCCCGGTGTGATCACCGTCGAGCACCGCGGCGACGATGCGCTGGATCTCCTCGACGTCGACGAGGTTGACCGAGGCTCCGTCGATCATGCCGAAGTCCACGATGGGCAACGTGAGGAAAGTGACCCCGCTCTGCGAGACCTCGTGCGCGATCTCCAGGAAGCCGAGCACGTCGAAGTCCGCGTCGAGGGCGACGTGCGTGCGGGTGGTGTCCACGAGGGACCACACGGTTTTGGGGTTGAGCAGGGTGCTGCGCTGCCGGAGCTTGTCCGTCAGCGAGACGAGCAAGGCCTGCTGCCGGCGGGCCCGGTCCAGGTCCGTGAGCGCGGGGCCGTCCACGCCGGTGTCCCGGCGTTGCCGCACAAAGCTCATCGCCTGCTCGGCGTCCAGTTCCTGCACCCCAGCCACGAAGTCCGCCCCGGAGAAGCTGTCCTCGGTCGCCTGATTGAGGCACACGGAGATCGGCGCGACCGCCTCGGCGACGTGGATGAAGCCGCCCATCGTCATCTCGACAAAGTGGTCGATGCGCACGTCCCCGAGAAACTGGGACACCGTCTCGATCTGGGCCTGCCGCCCGGCCGCCCGCGCCTGCTGGTACCGTTCCGCGTCCGAGAGTTCGGCAGCGTCCCCCCAGAGCAGCTCGTTCATGCGCTCCTGCAGGGCGAGCCCGTAGGCCTCCTTGATCTTCGCGTGGCTCACGCCGAGGGGCGCGCCGGGCAGCTCGACGTAGTCGTCGCGCGGGATGGAGATGCCGACCGTCTTCGAGCGGTCCTCGGGGATGTGCAGGAGCATGAGCACGTTCGCGTTATAGCCGCCGTCGTCGGCGCCCCCGGCGTGCAGGGCCTCGTAGACGCCGTCCGGGAGCGGTTCGCCGTTCTGATCGACCCGGCTGTCCAGGCCCATGATAAGTACGTTCTGTTCCCCCGGTTCGGCGGCGACCCGCGCCGCGTCCGGCAGGTCGAACTCCGAGCGGACGATGCCGTCGTTGAGGCCCCGGATGGCCCAGACGACGACCGCGACGCCGAGGACGAGGGCGAGCACCGCCGTGATCGACACCGCGAACAGGATCCGACGGCTCCGCCCCGTCCGCCGCCCGCTCCCCGGGGCGGTCGGCGGGGCGGTGGGGCGTGACTCGGGTCGTCGCATGGGGCTCTTTCGGTCGGGGACGGGTGGGGCGCTTCGGAGCCGGCGCCCGCCTCCGGGGCGGGCGGGACTCGAAGCCACCCGTCCAGCGTCCCGCAGCCGCGCCAAGGAAGCTCCAAGAATCGCGTCCCCCAGGTCGCGCCGCCCGACCCCCGCGTGCCCGGGCTCGCCGCGAAACGCAGATCACGCCCGCCCGGGCGATCTTCGTTTCCGATCTTGGCGGTCGCGCCCGCGTGGCCCGCGGGGCGCTGGCTTAGCCGCCGTCGCTCCCCGCGGCGAGCTGGGCTCGGTACGTGGCCAGCAGCGGCTCCGCATTCGCCCACAGCTCCGCGGCGGGCTCGCGGCGGAGGAAGCGGGCGAGACCATCAGCGATGAGGTGCCAGCCCGCCGCGAACGAGACCGCGGCCTCGGGGTCGCTGACCTCGGCGTGGCTCAGTCGGAGCCGGGTGCCCCCATCGCCGGGGGCGAGCGACCAGCTGACGACCGAGTTCGGCAGGCCGTCCCACGCCCAGCTGTGCATGAGCAGCCCGTCCACGCGGCCTGAGGGCGCGAAGGCCTCCAGCACCTGCCCCTCCGAGGCCCCGGCCTCGCCGAGGGCCAGCCGCGCGACCCCGCCGGGCTCCGCGTCGATGCGGCTGCCGGGCAGCCAGGCCCCCAGGTGCTCGGGCCGGGCGAGCGCCGACCAGACCCGCACGGCCCGGTGCGGCAGCGCGCGGTCGAAACGAATGAGCAGCGTGTCGTTCTCGGCGCGGAGCAACGCTCCGGTGCGGGCGTCGGTCATCGGGTCTCCCTTCGGCCCCCTCCTGCGGCGAAACTACGGCATCTCGGCGGGGGATTCAATCGCGGATTTCGCGAGCGTGCCGCGCAGATTGCCCGCGCGCATTCTTGACCGATCGGATTATTCTCCAACCGACCGTTCACCGGTCCCCGGTGACGAACCCCGCACGGAAGGATGCTCATGACCGTTCCCCCTCCCCCGCTGCTCGCCGACGGCGGGCAGCCCCGCCAGCCACGTGAGCGAATCGAACGCCGCGCGATCGCCTGGTGGATGCTGCGCTCCCTCCTCATCTGGGGCGCTCTCCTCGCCGCGCTGCTCGTCCCGGCGCTGCTCTGGGAACCGCTCCGGGTCTGGCTGATCGCCCCGCTCATCGCGGCGGGCATCGTCCTGCTCGCCAAGCTCGCGGTCGAACCCTGGTGGCGCTTCGCGGTGCACCGCTGGGAGGTGACCGAGCACGCCACCACGGCCGCGAGCGGGTGGCTCGTGCGCGAGTGGCGGGTCTCGCCCAGCTCCCGCATCCAGACGGTCGACGCGGTGCGCGGGCCCCTGGAGCAGCTCTTCGGCTTGGCCACCCTGCGCGTCACGACCGCCTCCTCCGCGGGCGCCGTCACCATCGCGGGGCTCGACCGGGCAACCGCAGAGCGCGCCGTCGCCCGCCTCGCCGTCGTGGCCGAGCTCACTGAGGGGGACGCCACATGATCCCGCAGGCTGCCCCCGGCGCGGCCACGGAGACTCCGGAGTCCACGGAGAGCACGCAGCACGCGGAGCCCGTCGAGGGCACGGGCTGGCGGCGGCTGAGCCCCCGCGTGATCTGGGTCGATGCCGCGCTCAGCGCGCTCGCGGTCCTCCCCGCCGTGATCGCGGTGCGCTGCTTCGGCGTCGCGCCGACGCTCACGAACCTCTGGCCCTTCCTCGCAGTCATCGGGCTCGGCGTCGTCGCGGGGATCACCGACCTCATTCGCTGGCGGTTCACCCGGTTTCGCGTCACCGCGCAGGAGGTCGAGCGGCAGACGGGGCTCATCGTTCGACGGCACCGTCGAGTGCCCCGGGACCGGATCCGGAGCGTGGACACGAGCGCGAAGCTGCGCCACCGCCTGGCCGGGCTCCGGGTCGTCACGCTGGGCGCTGGCCAGCAGACCACCTCGGGCGAGGAGGCCCTGGCCCTCGACGCGCTGAGCCGCGCCGAGGCCGTCCGCCTGCGTGCCCTGCTCCTCGGCGAGCGGCGCGCCGACCCGGGCGGCGTCCCGGTCAGCCGCCCGGCCCCGGTGCCCGACCGCACCGGGGCCGCTCCCCGGCCCCCCACGGTCACGGGCGAGGCGGAGGAGCTCGTGTTCGCGCGCTTCCGCCCGGCCTGGGTGTTCTACAACTGCTTCACGATCTGGGGGTACCTGATGGCGGCCGGCCTGCTGTGGGGCAGCCACTGGTTCGCGAGCTCCTTCGGGGTCGACCTGTTCTCGCTCATCCTCGGCGGCCTCCGGGCGGAGCGGCTGGGATGGATTCCGACCGTGCTCCTGATCCTCGTGGGCGCCGGCCTCCTCGGCGCGCTCGCCCTCGCGGCGCACTTCCTCGTCACGAACTGGGGCTTCACCCTCTCCCGGCTCGGTTCGGGCGCGCAGAGCACGCTGCGCACCTCCCGCGGGCTCCTCACGAAGCGCGAGGTGAACCGGGACGAGGCGCGCACGCGCGGGCTCTCGCTGACCGAGCCGCTGCTCTGGCGCTGGATCGGGATGACCGACACACACCTCATCACGACCGGGCTCAGCCTGAACGATCCCGCCCAGCCCGCGGCGATTCTGCCCCGGGGGCCCAAACGCGTGGCCGTCGCGGTGGCGGAGCGGGTGCTGGGCGAGCCCTCCCCGTTCGAGGTCCCGCTCCCCCGGCACCCGAACGCCGCGCTGCTGCGCCGCATCTGGTGGGCCACGGGGCTCACGGCGGGCTTGCTCGCGGCGCTCGCCGCGCCGGTGCTCTCCGGGGCGCTGCCCGTGTGGGCGCTGTGGATCGCGCTCGGGGTGTGGCCGCTCGGGCTCGGGGCCGCCGCGCTCGCCTACCGGGCGCTCGGCCACGCGATCAGCGGACGCTACCTCGTCGTCCGTTCTGGCCTGATGAACCGCTCGACCGTGGCCCTGCAACGCGAAGCGATCAGCACCCTCGCGATTCGGCGTTCGCTCCTGCAGCGCTGGCTCGGGCTCAGCTCCGTGACGGCGATGACCGCCGCGGGATGGTTCGTCTACGAGGCGACGGATGTGTCCCACGCGGAGGCGTTCGCGCTCGCCGAGCGCGCGGCCCCCGGCCTGCTGGCGGGCCACGGCGCGGCCCACGATCGGGCCGGCAGATGACCGCGCCGCGCGCGACGCCGACGTTCACGGAGACGGCCCGGCGCGCCCAGATCGTGGCCAGCGCGATCGCGACGGTGAACGCGCTCGGCTACCACCGGGCGTCGCTTGCCGAGATCGCCAGGCACGCCGGGATCGCCAAGAGCGCGATCGTGTACTACTTCGGCTCGAAGGACGCGCTCATGGAGCTCGTCATGACCGAGGTGTTCACGAAGCTCGGTGCCACGGTGGTGGCGGCGGTGACCGCCGCCACCGGCCACCGGACGCGGCTTCGCGCCTACGCCGAGAGCTCCCTCCGGCACACGGAGGCCCACCCGGCGGAGATCGCCGCGGCGGTCACCGTCGCGGTCTCGCACCGGAACGCGGCGGGCACGCCCGTCTACCTGGAACCGGCGGAGGAGGACACCGCGCTCCTCCGCGAGATCCTGAGCGCGGGCATGGCCGCGGGCGAAATCCGCGGCACGGACCCGGCCACCGCCGTCGCGATCGTCGAGGCCCTGCTCGACGTTCCCGTGACCGCGGTGCAGCGGGACCCCGCCGCGCCGCTCGCGGCCCTCAACCAGGAAGTCCTCCACGCCCTCGACCGCTGGCTCCGCCCCTGAGCCAGCCCCGAGGGGCACCCGCCCGGCGTGTGGGAGCATCTGAACCGAGGATGAGCTTCGGAGCATCGACCTGGGCTGGGGCCTCCCAGGGGTTTGGCTCACGCTCTCGGAATTGGCAGCGGGTGTTCCCGCACGGGGACCTGCCGGCGGGGTGAGCGCGGGTCCCCGGCCGGGTCCGCGTCGTGCCCCGCGGCGAGCCCGCGGAGGTGGGCGCGCACGAGGGCTTCCGTCGCCGCCGCGTCGCCGCCGAGGATCACCCGGCGAGCGAGGAGCGCCTCGGCCAGCTCGAAGAGCTCGCGCGCCCGCGCTGGCGGATCAGCGACACCGAGCTCGGCCAGGACCTGGCTGGCCTGCCCGAGCATGCCCTGCCGGACGGGTGACTGCTGGGCGAGGAGCGCCCGGGACGGGTCCTCGGCGTCGAGTTCCAGGAGGAGGGCGTAGCGGGTGCGCATCTCCACCGTCCGCGCGGCGAAGGCCTCCAGCGTCTGCGCGATGCCTGCGGCGAGCGCCTCGATGCCCTGACCGCCGTCTCCGGCGTGGGTCTGCGGCATGGGGGGCGTGAACTGTTCTGCGTCTCCGATCGAGCGCTCTGCGAGTGTTCGGACGATCAGATCGATCAGGGCGCTTCGGGTGGGCACGTAGTAGGAGCTGGAGCCCTGTGAGAGCCCGGCTTCGCGGTCGACGGCGCGGTGGGTGAGCGCTCGTACGCCGTCTCGGGCGATGATGCGCATGCCTGCTTCGGCGATGAGGACGCGCCGGTCGGTCCCGGTGGTGTGTGTCGCGGTCACACCTGAACTTTACACCCGGTGAGATTGGGGCCATACTCATCTCTACAGATGTAGTGGAGGCGTGATGCGTGTTGCGGTCATTGGTGCGGGAATCGGCGGACTCTGTGCCGCGATCGGCCTGGACGGGGGCGGGGCCGAGGTGACGGTGTTTGAGCAGGCCCCGGAGGTTCGTGCGGGCGGCTCCGGGATTTCGGTGTTCGGGAACGGCCTGCGCGCCCTCGACGAAATCGGGATGGGCGAGGCGTTCCGGGCGGTGTCCTCGGCCCAGGCCGCAGCCATTCGCGGCGGGCAACGCCGCCCGGACGGCAGGTGGCTCGCCCGCTCCCCGATGGACGCGCTCAGCGAGCTGCGCGTGGTGGATCGGGCCCCCCTCCACGAGCTGCTCCGCTCCGCGCTTCCCGCCCGGGCCGTCCGGACGGGCGCGCGGGTGACCGCGGCGGGGCCGAGCGGGGAGGTGACGTGGACGCCGGGCGGCGGCGAGGAGCGGCGGGAGCGCTTTGACCTCGTGGTCGCCGCCGACGGCATCGGCAGCCGTATCCGGCGGTCGCTCCCCCACGACCCCGGCGTCGCCTACTCGGGGTACGCCACGTGGCGTGGCATCACGGACCGCCCGGTTGACCTGCGCGGGGAAGCCGCCGAGACCTGGGGCACGAGGAAACGCTTTGGGATCGCGCCGCTTGATGACGGTCGCGTGTACTGGTTTGCCGTGCTCACGAGTGACCGCGACGAGCGCTTCGCGGACGACCGGGCCGCGCTCACGGAGCACTTCGGCTCCTGGCACGACCCGATTCCGGAGTTGTTGGCTGCCACGGCTGCCGACCGCATCAGCTTCCTCCCGATTGACGAGCTGGCCGGACCCCTGCCCAGCTTCGTGCACGGGCGGATCGCGCTGCTCGGCGATGCGGCCCACGCGATGACCCCGAACCTGGGGCAGGGGGGCGGCCAGGCGATGGAGGACGCCGCCACGCTCGCCGCCCTCTTCGCGCCCGTGGCGGGCAGCGCCGCGGTGCCGGAGCCTGTGGTGCACGCCTCGCTGGCCCGGTACGACTCGCTTCGGGTCGGCCGGACGCAGACGGTCACCCGTCGCTCCCGGATGGTGGGCCGCCTGGCGCATACCCCGGGGCCGCGCCTCACCTGGGCGAGGGATGTGCTCATCCGCGCGATGCCCTCGTCCGCGCTTCGGAGGCAGCTTGCCTGGCTGCAGGACTGGACGCCGCTGGGCTGAGCGACACACGCGGCCCGCGATCCGGGGGCGGGCGGTTATCGGCCGGGCAGTTCGCAGCGCTTGGTCTCGGTGTGCAGGTCGGCGAGCACCCCTTGGAGTTCGGCGATCCGGCGTTCGGCCTCGGTGACGAGGTGCTCGCTGAGCCGCGCCCAGTCCGCGGGTGTGGGCGCGGCGGGGATGTCCCTGAGGGCGGCGGCGATGTCCCGGACGGTGAGCCCGGCGCGTTGCGCGAGCCGTGCGACGCGGACCACGCAGGGTACCCAGACGGGATAGCGGCGCTGATTTCCGGCGGTGCGCTGGGCCTCGATCAGCCCCTTCCGCTCGTAAAAGCGGATCGCGGAGGGGGCGACGCCGCTGCGCGCCGCCGTCTCGCCAACCGTGAGGAGCCCGGACGGGTCAGTGTGCGGAGGGGTCATGCCTCCAGAATGACCGGCGTTCGACGATTCGGGAAGGGGCGAATCGGGACGGGGCGGGTCTTGACCTCACCCTTGGTTCACCCCGCACAGTGGTGACCATGACTCGTCACACTGAAGCACACGGCGTCCACGATCCGACACATCCCCTCCGGCGGACACGGATCGCGGTGCTGTCCTGCAGCGTGCGAGACGAGCGGATGAGCCCCGCCCTCGCCGAGTGGGTGCGCTTCGTCCTGAGTGCCCAGCCGGGCATCGAGATCGATGCGCTCGACCTGGCCGAGATTTCTCTGCCCGACGATGCACTGCTCACCCCCGGCGGCGGACTCACCACGGAGGTGAGCGAGCGGCTCGGGGCAGCGGAGGGCTTCGTGTTCGTCACGCCGGAGTACAACCACTCCTACCCGGCAGCCCTGAAGCGTGTGCTCGACTGGCACTATGCGCAGTGGCACCTGAAGGCGGCCAGCATCGTCGCCTACGGGGTGAACGGTGGCTTCGCCGCGATCGAGCATCTCCGCGGGGTCCTCGCCGAGCTCGGCCTGGTCACGACCCGTCGCTGCCTCGGCTACCCCGCCCCGTGGGCGGCCCTGGACGAAAACGAACGCTTCGCGCCGAGCCCGGGAAAGACCCGGGCGCTGGAGCGCACCCTGGCGGAGCTGAGCTGGTGGGCGACCCTGCTGAGCGATGCGCGGGCCAACCGCCCTTTCCCCCGCTGACCCACCCGACCCACCACAGCCGTTTCCGGCAGCAACGCACGAGAGGAGCCTGCCATGACCGCAACGCAACACCCAACAATGGTCATCTCGATGAACACCTTTACCCCCGCCACCGGCGGAATCGACGCGCTGACGGAGTTTCAGCTTGCCGAGATGCGGGAGATGGCCGCGGCGGCGACCGAGCAGGGCTGGCTCGGCAACGAGGTCTATCTCGCCAACGACGGCTCGGCCCTGATCGTGATCACCCGATTTCGTTCCGAAGCGGACCGGTCACGCTGGGCCGCCACCGAGCGATTTCGGCGGCACGTGGCCGAGCTGGAGCCGCTCCTGGCCGACATCCGCGCCACCCCGGTCACCTTTCTCGCGGCCAACGGCAGCCCGCTCCGCCGCAAATAACGCGAGCGTGCGAGGCCCGAACGTCTCCCCCGTTGCGGGAGAAGGAATGCGGCGCAGACGCTTCCCGGACACCAGCAGCGCCTCATCTCTTCACCGGAGCGGGGGCGGCCGTTGCACGCCCCCGGGCGGACACGGACCAAGCCGACCCGGGGAGCATGCCGTGCCCGATGGTCCGGGGGTCGATCGCTGCCCCGGTGTGCCGCAGAACGTCCGGGTACTCACGGGTGACGTCGGTGGATGACCTCGTCGACCTTGCCCTCGATCATGCCCTCGGCGCTGACGCGGAGCCGGGCACGGCTCTGGCCTCGGCGCCGATCGCCGAACTGATGCTGGCGATGTATCGGCACCTCACCCGCCATCCGTGGTCCTGCCAGGTCATCGCGCTCCGTGCCCCTTGCGGGCCGCACTACGGAGCCCTGTCCGAACGCATCTGCGTGCTACTCGAGGAACGATCCGCGCGCGACGCGCTCGGCACCTCCTCCGCGCTCTCGAACTTCGTGCTGGGCAGTGCGACGACCGCGCAGGTTGCCGCCCGCGAACGATCAGCGCCCGTGGACCCCGAGCGAGCGCCCACCTATGCGCGCCTGCACGCGGCCCATTCGGCGCAGCCAGAGGAGCTCGTTGCGGCTGGGATTCGAGCCCTCCTCCTCGCCGCGTAGCTTCGCCCCCACCGCCGAAACGACCGACTCAGCCTTTCCCTCACGCAGACTACGCTGAGCCGGAGCTCCTGGCTCACGCTTCGGTCGTGCCGCCGATATTTTGGGTGATGCACTCGGCCACCCGCCGAGCGTTCCACCCGGTCACCTCGAACAGGAACGCGTCGTCCCGGGTGGTCACGACTAAGCGGGTCAGGAAGGACCGGTCGAGGAGCCCCGAGACGGGCTCCCCGCTGCCGTTGGATCGGTCGGAGACGACGCGCGCTGCCGTGATCTCCTCCCAGGGCAACGCGGTGTCGTGCCCAGCGCCGCTCTGCGGGGCCGCGCCGGTGGCTTCGAAGCGAAACCCGTTCTCGAAGACGCGGAGCGCTCCGCGAGCAACGTTCCGCCGCGACGGGTTCGCCCGGTCGAGCAGCAGGTTCCCCCAGAACGAGGTCACGAGGGTGCCGAGCCACGCGGGTCGTCGATCGGCGGTTGATCCCGCGCCCAGCTGACGGGCCGAAGCGCTGATGGTCCCGCCGCGCTCCTGGTTCTGCACGTCCTCCTTGCTCATCCTCGAGTACCACCGGGGCCCCCACAGCCGGTGCGCGGGCCACCAGAGGGGAGACACGAGCGCGACGAGCGTGCCCCAGGCCCCGACCGCCAGCGGCGGATACACGACGAGCACGCGCAGCCACGACGGAGCGAACACGGCCACCGAAAACAGCAGCACCGCGAGCGTCGCGGTGGGCAGCACGACCAGGGCCACACTGTCGCCCTCCCACGACCGCATCCACCACCGGGAACGGGACGATCTCCCCCGCCAACTCCACACGGTCAGGAGCAGCAAAGAGAGTCCGATCAGGAGCAGCATCAGCGACAGAACGATCAGGTTGATGCTCACGTCAGCCCCCCTCGACGGTCAGCATCTCGCCGTTGGCGCTTCCCGCCAGCGGCGAAGCGCCCGCACCCGGGTGCGGGTTTCCGGGGACCACAGCGGGTTTCGCATGAGGGACGCGCCGCTTCGGTGCCGAGTGGGTCAAGGCCGGCACCGGCCAGACGAGAGCACCTGCGTCACACCGTTTCCTCATCACGTCCGTTCTGTCTCGGCGGGGCCCATCACCCGCGTCCGGGCCCATGCGCCACCATCTCCCAGCGTCACCGCGGCCCGCCGCAATCGCGCCCGAGGCCGCGCCCGAGCGCGCGGGGCCAAGCGGTGTTCCGCCGCTCAGCCGAGCGCCTTCTCCATGCGCACATCGCCGTCCTCACGGTCGGCGACCACCGTCCAGCCCTGGCGCTGGTAGAAGCCAGCTGCCCGGCTTGCGCCGTCGGTCTCAAGCCAGATCCTCGGGAACCTCGCGAACAGCTCGGCCTCCATCGCGCTCAGGAGCGCCCGACCGGCTCCGCGCCCCTCCGCATCCGGGTGAACGAAAAGCGCGAATACGGAGCCGTCGGTGACGTCCACCGACCCGAAGCCGAGGATCCGGCCTGCGGCCTCGGCGACCCATGTCGCGGGCGCAGTCCGCAGCCCCTCACGAAAGCTCTCTGGCGTGACTCCCAGCTCAGCGAGCTGCGTCATGGTGAGGACGTTCTCACGAACGGCGATCCGCACCGCAAAGATCGCCTCCGTGTCCGCTTCGCGTGCGAGGCGGATCGTGGTGGGCTCAACGCCCGGGGCAGTCGTACCGGTCATGTGGGGGAACGCTCTTTCGTGTGTCGGTTGGGCAGGTGTCGGCGCATCAGGGGTTGCGTGCGGGGAAGGGGTCGAGGACCAGTTGAGCACTCCCGGCAGCGTGCACGGGGAACAGCTCTCCGCCCCCACGGGGACCATCCTAGGGGGCGACCGGGTCACGTCCACGCCACCGGCAGAGCCGTCGTGCACCCGGAACACCGCGCGCACATCCCGCCTCTCGCGGCGGGAAGGCCGCGCGAACAGGACCACCGCCGCGCACCGGACAGCGACAGACACCACGACAGAGGCAGCGAGGAAATGCGTCGTGCTCTTTCGGCACGAATACTGGCGCTCCGTGCCCCGTTCCTGCGATCATTCACGCGGAGGAAAGAAGCGATGATCTAGCACGTTCACCGGACACCGGACACCGGTACCGCACCGTCTCGGGCACCGTCTCGGGCACCGTCTCGGGCACCCCCGTGCGCCCGCTCGCGCCAGTGGCTGTGAGCGCTCGCACCGGTCACGGCGCTCTCAGTCAGCCCTGCTCCCGCGTCTCCGGGGGGAGCCGCCGCGAGCCGTGTGTGCCGCGCGAATCGGGCGCGCCAACGCTCACCCACCACTCACCCCCGCTTCTGGCGCCTCCGTGCGACAGCGCCCACGGCTCGCTGACCCCGCGCGGCTGACCCTCCGGCAATCAATCGCAGCCATCGCCTCACCCGAGATCGTCCGGGTACGATCCCGGTCCACGTGACTGCGACCCCACCTCACCCGACGAAAAGAGAACCCCATGGAAACCATGCACCCCGAAATCTACGCGCACTGGATCGCCCCTTTCGAGCGCGGCGAGGTCGTTCGCGAGTCCGCCACGTTCCGCCTGGCTGTCAACGAGCAGCTCGACGAGGACGAGCGCGTGCAAATCCTGGTCCGCCCCGAGCGGACGTCCGTCCTCGTGACCCCCGCCGTGCGCGACCTGCCCGGCGTGGCCGAGGCCGAGGCCGAGGAGGCGCTCCGTGCGGCGCTCCTCGCATCCGGTATCCCGTTGAACGGCCCCGACCACCTCTTCTTCCTGGACGACGCGACCAAGCAGCAGCTCCAGCAGAGCGAGAACCCGAGCCATGTGCGCCGCCTCACCTCGGCGGATGCGGCGGCCTTCGAAACCTTCGAAGGGGCCGTCTCAGAAGAAGACCTCGACGGGGCCTCGGTAGAGCTTGACCACTGGATGGTGTTCGGGGCGTTTGCGGGCGACGCACTCGTCGCGGTCGGGAGCTCCTACCCGTTTGACGACGGCGTTGCGCTCGCCGACATGGGCGTGGTCTCCCACCCCGCGCACCGCGGACAGGGGCACGCTCGCAGCGTCATCTACGCGCTTGCCCGCGGCGCGCTTGCCGCCAATCACGAGCCGCAGTATCGCTGCCAGATCGACAACACCTCCTCGGTGCAGCTCGCCACCCGCTCCGGCTTCACCTCCATTGGCACCTGGGACCTCCCGCTGCCAGACACCGCTGACTAGCCCCGACTCGGGCACTCCGGTCCGCCCCGTTCCCCGCTCGCTCAGGCGATTGTGCGGAGCCGGGCTGCCCGGTCACATCACCGATACCCAGAGGATTCACCCCAATGAACACCACCCCCGCGACGCGTTCCGAACCCGACCCGTTCACGGCGACGCCGCTCTCCGCTCGCGTCTCCGCGCCCACATCGCTCCCGCTCCCCGCGGTCGGGCACGACCTGACGTGGCGTCGCCTGCACCGCTCAGATCTGCCCGGGCTCCTCGAGCTCGACCGGTTGTGCGGGGCCGTCGACCACCCGCGGCTCGTGAACACGCTCGATATGTTCGAGGAAGGCTTCGATGCGCCGTCGTTCGATCCGGAACTCGATAGCGTGGTCGCCGTCGACCCCGCCGGCGAACTCGTCGCCTACGGCGAGTCCGTCAGAGACAGCGAAGCCGCAACAATCGTGAAGGTCCACCTCAACGGCCAGGTGCGGCCTGACCGGCGCGGCGAGGGGATCGGCACGGCGTTGCTCGCCTGGCAGGAGGGGCGCGGCTTGCAGCTGCTCGCGTCCTCCGAGCAGCACCTCCCCGGCTGGCTCACCGTCGGGTCCGAATCCGGGGCCCTCGCTCAGCGACCGCTGCTGGAGCGCGCGGGCTTCGTCCCGACGCGCTGGTGGTTCACCATGGTCCGCGACCTCGCCGAGCCCATCCCCGCCGTGTCGCTGGCCCCGCATCTGCGCATCGCCCCCTACCGGAACGAGCTCTCAGAGCCGGCACGCCTCGTGATCAACGATGCGTTCCGAGATCACTGGGGCAGCCAGCCGCTGAACCGTGCGGACTGGGAGTCGATCGCGAGGCTGGGCAGCTTCAGGCCCGAGCTCGGAGCCGTCGTGCTCGCAACGGGCGACGACGGCTCGGAGGAGCTCGCCGGCGTCCTGCGGGTGATGATCACCGAAGCGGAGTGGGAGCCCAACGGTTTCTCCTTCGGCTATATCGAAGTGCTCGGCGTCGCACGCGCCTGGCGCGGCCAAGGAATCGCCCGAGCGCTGCTGGCCACCACGCTCACCACCCTGCGCGGCCTCGGCCTGGAACAGGCGATGCTCGACGTCGACAGCGAAAGCCCCACGGGCGCTGTCGGCCTGTACGGGCGGTTGGGGTTCACGGAGTACGACCGAGCACTCACCCTGATCAAGGAATACTAGGCCGCGGCGCGGCCACGAGACACCCGCCGCCAATTCACCGAGGAGAACCGTCACCATGCACCACACCACGCCGGCTCGGCCAGAGCTCAGCTCGCGCCTGCACCAACTGCTGCTCGCCGGGCAGATCGGCGCTGACGAACCGGGAGCCGTGATCGCCGTGTACCGCGACGGAACGCTCCTCGCGAGCGCCTGCGCCGGCCTCGCCGATGCTCCGGGAGGCGCGGCGCTCTCCCCCGACACCATGATGAACGTCGCGTCAATCAGCAAGCAGATGACCGCAGCTGCGGTGTTGCTCGCGGTCCGAGCCGGCACCCTCGACCTCGACGCCGACCTCCGCGGGCTCGTGCCGGAGCTGCAGCTCTCGGGAGTGACGCTCCGCAACTGCTTGAATCACACCGCGGGTCTCCCCGACTACCTCGCGGTGGCGTACACGGTCGGCATGCCCGAGATCGAGATCGCGGCGCTGCGCACCTTCCTCGACTGGCTCTCGCGAGTCGGAGCGCACGAGTTCCGGCCGAGAGAGCGGCAGTCGTATTCGAACACCGGGTACGTGCTTGCCGCTGTGGCGTTGGAGCGCGCGGCGGGCAAACCGTTTCCGCTCGTCCTCGCGGAGACGGTCCTCCTCCCGCTCGGCATGACCGGATCCTTCAGCACGACCGTGCTCGGCGAATTCAGCGCGGGGATGGCGTTCAGTTTCACGCGCACCGACTCGGGCGAGTTCGAGAAGGAGACGATGGGCGTTGGCACGGTCGCCCCGGTGCGGGGCGTGAACGGCGACGGGGAGGTCATCACGTCACTGAACGAGTTCGGGGCGTGGCAGGGGTTCTTGCTCGATGGGCGGGTGCTCGGCGAGGATATCCGCCAGGCGCTGCTCACGAAGACGGTGCTCACCGATGGCCGGGAGACGAGCTACGGCTTCGGCATCGAGCATGAGACTCGGGCGCACACCACCGCGTATGCCCACAGCGGGGGCATGTGGGGCTTCTCGGCATACTCGATCGTGGATCCAGCCACGGGGATCAGCGTGGCTTGCTTTTCGAACCGTGGCGGCTTTCGTTCCTCAGAAGCCGCGTGGACGGCGATGCATTTCGCGTCGGGCTTCGGTGATGTCGCCGGACACTGGTACTCGACCCAGACGTTCATGGGGGCGCAACTTGCAGTGCAGGCCGACGGGAATCTCGCCGCGCGTACGGGGCTGACCGAAGACGCCGAGACCGCGCACTGGGCTGGCGGTCACGTCTGGCACGGAGCCGACGATTTCGCTCGAATCGAAGCGATTCCGACCGGTCTCGCGATCACGTCCTGGTTCGGAATCACCGACCGCTACGAGCGGGTGGAGCCGGTTGCCGAGTATCCGCGCGGGCTCCTCGGCGCGTATCGGGAGCCGACGTTCGACGCAGCGTATCTGTTCGAGGAACGGGGTGACGAACTCTGGCTGGTCCCGCCGGGCAGGGAGCCCGAGCGGGTCCTCCCATTCGGTCGGCGGCACGGCGGGTGGATCGGCGAGACCACGCTCGGGTGGGTGTTGTTCGACGGCACTCGCGCCGAGCCGGTGCGGATCGGCCTCGGCACCTATTCGACGGCGCTGTTCCGGGCCGAGAGAGAACAATGACCGGGCTCACCCGTG
>NZ_JAPFRB010000001.1:116856-124286 GCF_035726885.1 Leucobacter sp. M11
GGGCTCCGAACGCTTAGCCCCAGCGCGGGTCGTTCGGGTCGGGTGAATCGGTGCCGTCGCTGTCGGTCATGACGCGAGCGGCACCCACCCAGGCGGCGAGCTCGCCGCCGTGGAGGACGTTCGGGGCCGGCAGGCCGAGCACGGCGGGGTTGGCCACGATGTCGAGCGGCGCATCGCTCGCGAAGACGAGGACGTTGCCGAGGGGCCCGTCCGGGTCGAGCGGATCCGCGTCGAGCACGACCGCGACGTGAGCGAGGACGGTCGCCAGGGTCGCCGCCTGGCGACGCGCGTAGGCAAAGGGGTGGCCGTCGAGCACGTTCACGACGACGACCCCGTCAGCGGCGGAACGCGCAGCGACGCGAGCGAAAAACTCGCGGCTGGCGACGCGGCGATGGATGACGGCGGCGTCCCAGAGATCCACGATCGTGAACGGGGCGTCAACCCACTCAGCGGCGACGGCGGTGCGCACGGCGGGAGGGTGCGCGCCGTCCCGCGGACCCGCCGGCGTCGCGACTGCCGTGGCAGGATCCGGAACTGGCCGCGGGGATGCCGCGGGCAGGGCCGCGTCGGCGACCTCGCGAGCGTCACCGAAAATCACGCGCACGTCGCTCCCCTGCGGCAATGGGAGCGCCGCAAGCATCTCGGCGTACAGCTCCGGTTCGAACTCGACCACGAGCTGGGGCGAGCCCGCGCGGCTCGCCTCGACGTAGCGGGCCAGCGTGAGCGCTCCGGCCCCGAGGTGCACGGTGAAGAGGTGAGCTCCGGCCGGGGCCGAAACATCGATCGCCCTGGCGATATGCCGCGTGTACGGGTACGCGAGCGCAGTGGGATCCGCCGGGGAGACGATGGACTGGGCGATCCCGTCGACGCTCAGCTCGACGCGGCCAGATTTCAGCCTGGACGTCGTGAGGGTGACCGCTCGACCCGTGAGCGTGGCGGACAGTGTTCGACGTTTCCTCAGCACTCACCCAGTCTAGATCCGGCTCGGGCCCGCCGAGCGCGCGTGCCCGGGAGGCTCACCGCCCCGTCTCGGTTGCGGCGAGCTGGCACGGATGCGGCGTGCCCACGGTTCGGGCGGCCCCTGGCCGAGTGCTTCGTCGTCTGGGAGCAGGATCGGCCCGCCCCGGGGCAGAGCCGCGATCGCCGTTGGCGCGGAACGCTCGTGTCCGTGGGGACCGATAGGCTGAGCCGGACGTTGCCGGGAGTCCGCAGGAACGCCCACAAAGGATGGTTCCTTGCGGAGAGGCACGATCGGCCTTTCCAGCAGGTCGACGCCAGGCCTCACGCGCGATGAGAAGGAGAGCTTCATGACCACGCTGTATGTGGATGACATGGACGGCGAGGGCACCTCGCCGATCACGAGCCACCCCCGGTTTGTTGCCGTCGCCCCCGACTGGTTCTACGAAGAGATGTACGACTTTGCGCCGTTCGGCAGCGACGACGGGAGCGACGCCCTCCGCGGGCTGGAGGACTGGCTGACGGAGCGCGGCGCAGCTGCCGACCCTGGCGGCTTTCTCACGCAGACACTCGCCGAGTCCGGATTCGAGATCCCGGTCGGCCTCAGCGATGCCCCGGAGCAAGACCAGTTGGCGTGGGCTCGTGCCGATGCCATGAACGAGCAGGCGCTCATGTTCGAGGCGTGCACCCGGGTCGCCGCGGCGCTCGGGCAGGTGAAGATCACCGGCACCCTGTCGCCCACGGTTCTGGCCGAGGGACGACGCGGGCTCCGCGTGTGGCGGGCGCTCACCGCCGACACGACGCTGCACCCCAACTGGCGCCATCGTGACGAGGCGCTCGGGCGCTTGGTCGATATCGGCCGAGCACTTGACGCCTTCGAGCAGGAAACGTCGCAGCTCCCGAAGGCCTAGCCCGGAGGACTGCGGGTCACTGCACTCGGGCGGCCCGGCAGCGCCTCACCCGGTCGATCCCTGCTGACCGCTGAGGATGCTGGTGACAGCCGACACCGTTTTTCGCTGCTGCTCGGCAGGCCGAGCGCGCGTTCAGCCCGGGTGTACGTAAGCGGTCACGGGCAGATCCACGTGCATTCTTCGGCGTGCCCAGCGTTCCGGGTACTCAGTATCCCGGTTGCTGAGTATCCCGGTTGTTCAGTATCCCGGTTCCTCAGTGGCACGATTGCGGCGAGCCCATGCCCACCAGAGCGGGTGCCGCGGCGAACGGCCTCGGCTTGGAAATCACCCACGCGGTCCCGACCGGCATCGCCCCGATGCGGTCGCAGAGTCAGCCCTGGCCATCACGGTGCGTTTCGGCGACGCCTGCCGCGTTCCCTCGGCCAGCGCGACAACGCTTGGCAGGTCGACGACCTGCCGGTCCCGGGTGAGGGCGTTCCGCACACTCCCCGACGAGCGAGCAGCGGGTCCAGGCGCAGGTTTCGTCATTCCCTCCCGGTGCGCGGTGACGCCGCCACGGAGTCTGCCGCCCCCTCAGCGATGCACGCGGTCGCTCCAGCCGACGATGTCGGGGCTCGCAGCGGCCACGATAAACTGCAGGCGATACATTTCTGAGGGGGACCGTTCCCTGCGGCCGCCGATAACGTGAGAGGAATACACCGTGTCAACATCACGATCACGGCGGACCTGGCCCGCGCTGGCGGCCAGCGCAGCGGTTGCCGCTTCCCTGGTTTTGAGCGGGTGCGCATCAGCTCCGAGCGCCCCTGCCGATACGGGCGCTTCGGACGCGCCCGCCGAGTCCCCCACTACGTCCCCCGCAGAGTCCCCCACCGCGGATGACCGTCACAACCCGAAGGCCCAGCAGGAGTTCTTCGACAACGTGATCCTCGCGATCCCGATGGTCGCAAGCCTTGACCCCTCATCGACCTGGACCTCCGTCGAGCTCCAGGCGTGGGACGATGCTGAGCCGGCGGTCCGAGAGACCGTGGTGGGCATGGGGCTCGATGCGTGCACCCGGGCGGACGAGGCCGGCGACGCAGCGGCGCTCGAGGATCCCGCGATGACCTGGCTCGCCGCCCGGTTCCTCTGCGGAACACACCGCGACGCCGCGGACGAGTTCCTCTCGAACGGCGCGAACATTTCCCCCACGCACACGATGGCGGATCTGTTCGAATTGGCGGTCGTCAAGGAGGACGCCACGGCGACCGAGATCCTCGACGCCAACAACGTCTGCCTGGGCGCGCTCGCGCTCGCGTGGGAAGTCCGTGAGGGCTTCACTCCGGACGCAACGTGCTGGCTCATCCGCGTCCAGTCGGTCGAAGAAACCGCGGGCGACGCGGAGTACCTCTCCCTCTTCAAGAACGCGAGCGAGACCGAGAACGCGGCCACCGATGCCCGATTCAGCGAGCTCGCGAAGGCCTCCGGCGCGACGCCCAACCCCCTGTCCGAGCTGTTCGAGGGCATTTCCTAGCATCCCCTGAGCGGGAGGCACAGCGGTCATCAGACGTCGCGAGCGGAACGGGCCCCGCTCGCGACGTCTGATCGCTCCGGGATACCTCTCTGGAAAGATCAGTGTCGTTACCGTGCAGAGGCGCTGCACACCGCGGTGACGTCGCGCGGCGCACACGTCGCGCCTCGCCTCTGCACTGAGGAGTGCCGAGCAATCTGGCACCACAACACCTTCACCTGAGAGTCTTGAACGGTCCAGAGGCCGCGCACAAGCGACGCCACTCACCGCTGCGTCCCTCACGATGCGCGTCGACTTTCGCAAGCCATGCCTCACGATCCAGGCTTGCCCGCGACGGAGGTGGGCGTCCGATGTGCCTCACGAACGCGCGCCCGCTGAGCCGCCCACGGCCGGAGCTCGCGTCCTGGCTCCCGTGCTAGTTTGCAATCGATGCTGGAACCCCAGCGGAGGTGGACGATGCTGCAACCCTTGGTCGTGTTGGTGACCGGTGACCGCGATGAGGAGCTGCTTCGCGCGGCCGACACGCTGCGGGTCGCTTTGCCCAACGTCACGGTGCGGGCGCAGGTTCACGCGGGTCAGTCACTCCGGGAAGCATCAGCGAACTCGCATCTCGTGGTCGACATCGCTGAGCAGGAGCGTCCAGCTCAGAACCGTGATCTGGTCGACGCTACCGTATGCTCTCCCTTCGATCTCGAGCGGTTCATCCGTCGCGTGCGCGACGTCGACCGTCGGCGAAGCTGTCATGAGCTTCCGCCGGACCTTCCCCCGTCGATCACGCCGTGGTCTCCAAGCTGGGGGTATGCCGCTCAACGCCTCGGGGCACGCGTGGCGCATGCGCTGACGAGATGTGGACTGACCCCGTGCGTTGATCACATCGGCTCGACCGCTGTGCCCGGGCTTCCTGCGAAGGAGATCATCGATCTGCAGGTGTCCCTCGCTCGTCTCGACGATTTCGATGAGGCAGACCTGGCCTTGCGGTCGGCGGGATTCGTCAACGTGCAGCGCATCGTTCCGGACGCGCCCGGGGTGCGCAGCGACAACCCCCGCGGCAGATGCGCCGATCGTGATCAGTGGGAGAAGCGTCTCTACGCCGGGGTGGACGACACGCAGCGAACCATCGTGCATGTTCGACGCGTCGGCGCCGCCAACTGGCGGTACGCGCTCCTCTTCCGAGACTGGCTTCGATCCAACGATGATCGACGGGACGCCTACGCCCGGGTCAAGGAAGACCTCGCGACGGAGCACCGGCACGACACCAACTTCGATGCGTACGCCAGAGCGAAGGACTCCTGGTTTGACTCCGCCTACAACGAGGCTGAGGCATGGGCACAAACCACAGGGTGGGATCCAGACTCTGTCGGGTCCGAGAGGTGACACAAACACGATTCGCGGATCTCACTGTCGTCATCGGTGCCGGAAACGCAGACATCGGCACGGCCTGCGTGGCGGTGGCACTTTGCGGCGGAGCGGGCCTCGCTCACGACTCCTGACCGTCGCGGGGCACCTCTCTCGAACGATCGATGTCGTCAATGTGCAGCGTTTGCATACCGCGCTGACGGAGCGCAGCGCTCACGTCGCTCTCACCACGGTGCTTGTTGGCGACAGGCAGGGCCGTCTGTCACATCCACACGCAACAGCCCCCTCGCGCTTTGCTGGCCAGCAGCGTGGTTTGCGCACGGGGGCAGTGACTGGCGAACCTTCTGAACGGTGAGCCTGGCCCGGAGCGGGATCAGCCTGCGGTGAGGATGACTTTCGCGCCGGGGTCGGCGTTCTCGGCAGCGGTCATGGCGTCGGAGTAGGCCGCGAGCGGGAACAGGCGAGGTTCCGGGGGTGCGAGGGTGCCTGCGGCGACCGAGCGGAGTGCATCATCCAAGGCTTGACGGTAGGCGGCGCGGCGAACCGGCACGCTCATCGGAATTGAGCAGACTCGCTCCGCGGGTCGCGCGTAGCGACGAAGATTCGCGGCGAGGAAACCGCGGGCCGTCGTCATGCGTTGGTGACCTGGCGATCCGCCAAAGGCAATACGAACGATGCGCCCGCCAGGGACCACCACGCGGCGCACGGCTCGGCTTCCGGTCTGGTCGATCGCCCCGGCGACGCCGCCGCCTGTCGCGGCGATCAGACGCTCTGTCCAGGCGGGATCTCGGTAGTCAAGAACGTGTGCGCCGAGGCTCTCGGAGTGGGCGCGTGAGCGAGAGGAGGTCGTGCCGTGCACCGTGTGCCCTCGCCTCGCCGCAAGTTGCACTGCCCAGGAGCTGACCGCTCCACCAGCACCCTGGACAAGGATGCTGTCTGCGCGTTCGAGGGCGAGGGCATCGAGAGCGAACGAGGCTGTGACCGCATCCAGGGGGATGGTCGCTGCTGTCGCGGAGTCGAGGTCTTCGGGCACGGGGACCAGCAGCGCTGGCGCAGCGGAGATCATCGTGGCATGGGCACCCATGCGGGGCAGGATGCCCGCGACTCGCTGGCCAACGAGCAGCCCGGTCGCGTCGGCCCTCGGCAGATGCTCGACGACGCCGATGAAGTCGTAGCCGGGCACGAATCCCGGGAACGGCTGCATGAGGTAGTCCCCGCGCATCGCTATCGCATCGGTCACTCCGACCGAGGCGTGACTGACGCGCACCACAGCCCGTCGCGCACAGAACCGTCGCCGGGTCGAGCCGGGCGGAGTGGTGCCGAACTGCTCGACACGCATCGCGCGGGCGGCACCCACCGACGGAGTTAGATAACATGTCACGTACTTCACTCTACAAGAAACAAGATGACATGTCACACGATTCTGGTGAGGACGCGGTCCTCGCGTTCTCCTTCGAGGTCAAGATCCTGGTCACCGACCTCAACGCCGCGCTCGCCGCGCGCTTCAAGCCACTCGGACTCACCGGCGTGCAAGCGGAGGCGATCATCGCTCTCGACGCACTGGGGTCGGCCACGTTGAAGGAACTCTCAGCGCACCTGGTGGCCGAGTCGGGGCATCCGAGCCGTCTCGTCTCGCGACTGGTCGATGACGGCCTCATCACTCGCACGACCTCAGCCGCCGATGGTCGCGCCGTCGTGCTCGAACTGACCCGCCATGGCCAAGTCCTGGCCGCTCAGGCCCGCGAGGCCCGGCAACCCCTCCTCACAGAGTTCGCCCTGAAATATGGGAGTCGCCTCGCAGATGCGACCACGCTCCTGCGTGAACTGCGCACCGCGCTCGGAGAGCGCTGATCCGTTGCCTTGACTCAGTCGAAACGCGCCGGCTACGTTCGAGCGCGGCTGGCACCACCCGGCGCGCTTCCCGTCGGCATCGGCGGAGTGGCACGCACCTTTGCTGGCATTGTCCTGGCCTCGGTTCTCCGTCCTCGCAACGGATTGATGCCCCGGCCGACTTCGGATGTTGCCCCTGCTCACAGCGGTCGCTGTCCGGCTTTCCCCGCGTCTTCGCGAGGCACGCCCCCGCCCCGTGTTGGGTGAGCCCGCTTCGAGAGTGCAGACGAAAGGACCGTTGCGAGCCAGGCCGGCATGAGTGAATCGAGGGGCACGATTCGTTCGGAGCGAACGCGCAGCGTTCACAAGAATCGTGCTCATCTCCGGAGACCAGAAAAGCCCCGCCGAAGCGAGGCTTTTCTTGATGGTGGATCTGAGGAGATTCGAACTCCTGACCCCCTGCATGCCATGCAGGTGCGCTACCAACTGCGCCACAGACCCGTGTTGTTCTTGCGGCTTCCCGCTGGAACTCCTCTAGTGTAGCCGCGAATCCCGGGCTCGTTCAAACCGAGACGTTCGACGGCGCGTCGCCCGGGATTCTGGGGCTGCGCCTACCCCTGGCTCGATTCCTCGTCCGTCGCGAGGCGGCGCGAATCGGGCGTGACGGCCCACACCGCGGCGGCAACGAGGAGGATTCCGGCGGTCACGCCGAAGCCCCAGGGGAACCCGAAAGCGTCCACGAGCATGCCCGCGAGCACGGGCCCGAGGACCGCGCCGAGGTCCGTCATCATCTGATAGCTCGCGACGACCTGGCCGCTGCGCCCGCGCCGCCCCACCACATCGGCGAGCACCGCCTGCTGCCCCGGGTT
>NZ_JAPFRB010000001.1:124344-127559 GCF_035726885.1 Leucobacter sp. M11
GTCGAGAAGGGCAGCACCGCGAAGGAGAGCCCCGCGAGGAGCAGCCCCGTGAGGATCATCGGTTTGCGCCCCACGGTGTCGTTCCACCGTCCGGAGGGGAAGATGAACAGGGCGTTGCCCGCCGCGTAGGCGGCCAGTGCCCAGCCCGCGGCGCTCGCCGACTCCCCGAGGGAGGCCCCGATGAACAGCGGAATCACGGAGACGCGGACCCCGAAGGAAGACCACCCGTGGGCGAATCCGGACAGCAGCACCGCCCGGTACTGGGAGAGCCGAAGGGCTTCGCGCAGGCTCCGCCCGGCGGGCTCACCGTTGCCGGAGCCCGGCTGCACGTGCACCGAGTTTCGCAGGGAGAAGCCGACCACGACGGCGGCGAGCACGAGCGTGACAAAGTACAGCACGAAGGGCGCACGCAGGCCCCACCCGGCGACGAGCGCGCCGAGGACCGGGCCGAGCAGGTTCCCGAGGAGGAAGCCCGCCGCGTTGACGCTCGCGACGCGGCCCCTGGCCCAGATCGGGCTCACCTTAATGAGGAGCCCCGTTGCCGCGATCGAGAACATGGTGGAGCCGATGCCGCCGAGGGAGCGCAGGACGAGCAGCTGCGGGTAGTTCACCGCGAGCGCGCAGGCCCCCGTGGACACCGCGACGATCAGCAGGCCGACGATGTAGGTCTTCCGCTCCCCCACCTTGCCGACGACCCAGCCCGCGGCGGGCGCGAAGACCAATCGCATCAGGGCGAAGGCGCTGACGATCGCGCTGGCCGCGGTGAAGGAGACGTTGAATTCGCGGGCAAACTGCGGCAGCACGGGCGCAACGACGCCGTAGCCGAGGGCGATGACGAAGCCACCGGCGACGAGTGCCCAGACCTCGAAGGGAAGCTGACGCAGAGAGGGTTTGGGCATACCCTCCAGGGTACCCCGCCGGGTCGCGCCGTGGGCCTCGGCGCGTCCGGGCAGCGCCAGGGCCCGCGTCGCCCGGCCGCGCGGCAATTCCCGATCCCCCGGCCCTTCCCGGTAGACTGGTTTGCGCGCCTCCGTAGCTCAGTGGATAGAGCAACAGCCTTCTAATCTGTCGGTCGCTGGTTCGAGTCCAGCCGGGGGCACCCTGTCTTCGACGGTCAAATCCGCGGCATGCGAGCGCGCGCCGCGGTTCGACCGCCAGCCCTCGCACCGTTTCCCGACCCCTTCACGCCTCCGCTCCACGCCGCAGCTCCGCGTCGAGGACCGCGCCGAGCGGCCTCGCCAGTTCCCCTGCCCGCTACGCGACGGGACTCAGCCCCGTATTGGGGCTAGGCCCGTCCCGACGCCGGAGCACACCCGGTCGCCCGGGAGACTGAGCCGCGGACGCGGCGTGCCTGCGCGCAGGAGCGGGGCGCCGCTTATGCGTCACGCCGGGTGACCGCGATGGCGGAGCCGGTGAGGGCAACCATCCCCCAGCCGAGCAGCGTGAGGGCCGCCACACCCGGGGGGAGCCAGGTGACGTCGTAGGCGGGTGTTCCGACGAGGCTCAGGCTGGCTTGGTCGGGGAGGAACTGGATGCCCTCCGGCCACTGCAGGATGCCGGTTGCCACCACGATGGGCAGCGCGATCAAGATCCCCAGGGGGGCGACCGTGTTCCGCAGGATGCCTGCCAAGCCAAAAGCAATGAGGGACATCAGCACATAGACGCCCAGCCATTGTGCGCAGTTCAGCACGAGCTCGGCCGGGGGGACGCCGAATGCGGTTCCGATGAGCAGCCGCGCCGGGACGACCGCGATCGCTGCGGCGACGACGCACACCAGGAGCAGTGCGGCGAGCTTCGCGAGCACGAACGCGGCCCGGCGCGGCGTGGCCACGAGGCTCATGCGGAGTTGTGCGCCGTGGTATTCGGTCGCGGCCGCCCAGACCGGGATGACCAGGAACGCGTAGAGCGGGGCGAGCATCACGATGCCGAACGAGGAGAGCCGTGCTGGCACCACGCCGTCGCCGGTGAAGAACAGCACCCCGCTGGCGTCGATCAGGGCGAGGAACATGTTCGCGATCAGGGTGATCGCGAGCATGAGCGTCGTGGCGGGGTGGGTGATGATCTTCGTGATCTCCGCGGCGATCACATCACGTCGCCGAATTGTCGGTGCCTGGGTTGCGGCGGTCGGATTCATCGGGCGTCCCTCCGACGGATGAGGACCGCGGCAACGATCACCCCGGCAACGGCCCATGCGCTGAGCACGAGGGCCCCCTGCACGTCGGTTCCCGTGACCGGCACGGGCAGGAACGCCGCATCTTGGAACAGCAGGTTGCGGGACGCGCTCCATGGGAGGAGCGCGTCGGCGACCGGAGATATCATCGCGATGATCTGCGCAAACGTCAGGGTGAGGAGCGAGATGGAGACGATGATGCCGGTGAGCGTGCGACGCGCGATCAGGGTGATCGTCGCTCCGATCAGCGTGGTGGTCACCACCACGAAGATCGCTCGCCCGATCTCTCCCAGCATCGAGCTGTCCCAGAGCAGGTCGGTGTCCCAGTCTTTGATCGCCAGAAAGATCAACACCAGCGCGGTTGCGATGAACACGATCGCAAGACCAGCGGCGTAGAGCGCGATCGCGAGCACCTTGCCCAGGACGAAGCGCGTGCGGTTCGGCACCGAAACCAGGCTCAGTCCCAGCTGCCCGGCCCGGAACTCGGTGCCCGCCATCACCGCCCCGAGTACGGGAAGGATCAGGCTCGAGTTGATGATCGTGATGCCGATCGACCCACGGATCTCGGGGGCGGCCTGCACGATGCCCAGGTCTGTGGTCGCCGTGCCGTCCTGTTGAACACTCTCGAGCATGCCCAGGTGGTCGACGTACGCGCCCTGTTGCACGTAGCCGAACAGCAGCACGATCACGGCGGTGACCAGCCAGGTGCCGGGGACCGTGAGCATTTTCGTGAACTCGGAACGAAGAACGCTCAGCATGCCGATCACCAGCTCGTTCCGGGCTCGCTGCCGGTGAGGGCAAAGAAGGCGTCCTCGAGCGATCCGTGGCCCTGGGTGATCTGGTCGAGGGTGCCGTCGGCAATGATGCGTCCGTGATTGATGACCACGATGTCGTCCACGGTCTCGGCGGTCTCACCCATGAGGTGGCTCGACAGCAGGACCGTATTGCCCTGGTCGGCATAGCGGCGGAGGAACGTGCGCACGGTGCGGATGCCCTCGGGATCGAGGCCGTTGACCGGCTCGTCCAGCACCAGGATGCGCGGCTC
>NZ_JAPFRB010000001.1:127588-130149 GCF_035726885.1 Leucobacter sp. M11
GCTGCTTCATACCGAGCGAGTATTTCCGCACCCGGATCTTCGCCGCGTCGGTGAGTCCCACCGTTTCCAGCACCTCGCCGATTCGCCGAGCCGGGATGCGGTTGGACTGCGCGATCCAGCGCAGGTGATCCACGCCGCGGCGTTCAGGCACAGCCGACGCGCCGTCGAGCATGGCCCCGACCGTGCGTAGCGGCTGGTCGAGCGTCGCGTACGGCTTCCCCTCGATGAGTGCGGTCCCGGCGGTGGGCCGGTCGAGGCCGAGCAGGATGCGGAGTGTGCTGGACTTGCCCGCCCCGTTCGGGCCGAGGAAGCCGGTGACGCGGCCGGGCCGGGCGGAGAAGCTCACCCCCTCGACCGCGGTGTTGTGGCCGTACTGCTTGGTGACTTTGGCGATGTCGATCACGCGGGGTGCTCCTGACGCTCGGGGTGAGGCAGCGGGACCGCTGCCTCTCTACCGTGCCCGGAGCGGGCCGGGGCTCGTGTCGTCCGAAAGGAGACACTTCGCTCGACGCCCGGCCACCCGCCGAGGATCCGGTCAGCGTTCCTCGTGCAGGAGACCGGCCTGGTGCGCGAGCACCGCCAGCTGCGTTCGATCGTTCACCGCGAGCTTCACGAACAGCCGCCGCAGGTAGGTGCGCACCGTCGCCAGGCTCAGGAAGAGCCCGTCGGCGATCTGCTGGTTCGTCGTGCCCTGCGCGACCAGCCGGATCACCTGCAGCTCCCGCTCACTCAACCGGACGCCCGAGAAGGCGTGCGGTCGCGGACGCCACTGCCCGCTGAGCTGCTGGACCAGGCGGGCGGTGATCTCGGGGGCGAGGGAGCTGTGCCCGGCGTGCACCGCCCGCACCGCCGCCAGCACTTCGGCCGAGGACGCATTTTTCAACAGGAACCCCGCCGCCCCCTCGCGCAGGGCCTCGGTGACGTACTCGTCCAGGTCGAACGTGGTGAGCATGATGATCCGGGTCGGGAGGTGCTTCGTCTCGCGCACCACGTCCAGGCCGGAGCCGCCGGGCATCTGGACATCCACCAGGGCAACATCGGGACGCAGGTCCCCGATGAGGCGACACGCGTGTTGCCCGCCGCCGGCCTCACCGATGACCCCGAACCCCTCGGTTCCGGTGAACAAGCGGCGGTACAGGCCGCGGAAGACCGCGTCGTCATCCGCCAGAACGATCGTGATTGGCTCCGTCACGAGGCGACCTCCGTTGGGACCCACGCGAGCACCCGCGTCCCGCCCTCGAGCCGGCCGGTCACTGTGAGCGAGCCGCCGATCCCCTCAACCCGCTCCCGCATCCCGGTCAACCCCGTTCCCGGCCGGTGACCGCCGACGTGACCGCAGCCGTCATCATCGACGCGCACGCTCACGGCCCGGTCCTCCTGCCAGACGGCGACCTCGCAGTGGCTCGCGTGTGCGTGTCGAATCACGTTGCTCAGCGCTTCCTGCACCACGCGCGACACGACCAAGCTTGTGTGTTCCGGGGCGTCGATCTGGTCAATGCGCGTCGTCACCTCGACGCCGCCCACCCGCGCGGCCGCCACCAACTGCGGCAACGGGGTCGCGCCCCCGGAGTCGCTTCGCCCCGCGCGGAGGGCGCGCACGAGCGCCTGCACCTCCTCCAGCGCCCCGCGCGCCCGGTGCTCGATACTCGTCAGGCTCGCTCGCAGCTCCGATGCGCCGACGCCGGGCAGGTTTCGGGAGATATCAGCTTCTGCGCCGATCACGCTCAGCGCGTGACCCACCACATCGTGCACCTCACGGGCCATCGCCGTCTGACGCCGTGCCTGCCCGGCCTCGGCCCGCTGTCGGACCGCGTGCTGGGACGCTTCCAATCTCCGCGCCTCGGCATGACCCAGTAACCAGGAGGCCCCGACCGCGAGCGCCGCATAGACGGCCCGCTGATCGACGCCCGTGGGCCCTGTATTCCCGTGCAGCATCAGGGCGATCAGCATGACCAGAACCGCGGCCGAGCCGATGATGCGCGTCAGCACGCCCCGTCTCAGGGCGAGCGGGTAGAGGCACCACGCCGCCGCGAGCATCGGGTCGGTCGTGACGTTCACGGCCCAGGCGATCCCCGTCGCCAGCACGGCGATCACCGGGGCGAGGATGGGGCACCGCCACCGGGCCAGCACGGCCGCCGCAACGACCGCGGCCAGGACGGCTCCCGCGGCCGCGGTCCGCGCCTCATCGGCGGCGCGGAGGGGCTGCACCCAGAACACCACGACCAGGACCGCAGCCGCGCCGAGATCGGTGAGCCAGCTCGGCAATGCGTTCCTCACGGTACTGCGCCTCGTCGCGTGATGCATGCCCCCATTCCACCATGTTCCTCTGAAGGTGTCTCCCGGGAGTGTGCCCGTCTCTCCGGCGGTGGGGAGCCGCCGCGCTCGACGGCGTCTCGGCCGTTCAGCGCTCGCCCGTCGCGTGGCCGCCCCCGGCCGCCCACGCGTCCCAGAGGCGGGCGTAGCTGCCCCCCGCGCGCAGCAGGCTCGCGTGATCGCCGACCTCGATGACGCGGCCCTCGTCCAGCACGATGATGCGGTCGGCCCCGGCCGCCTGGCTGAGC
>NZ_JAPFRB010000001.1:130244-130924 GCF_035726885.1 Leucobacter sp. M11
CTCGTCCAGGATGACGACGGCGGGGTCGGCGAGCTCCACGCGCGCCAGGGCGAGGTGCTGCGCGAGCGCCGCTTCGAGCGGGTGCCCGCCGTGCCCGACCGGCGTGTCCAGCCCCTCGGGCAACGCCGCCGCGGCCTGCTCGGCGCCCGCCCGGGACAGCGCGGCCCGGAGCACGTCGTCGCTCGCGGCCGGGGCGGCGAGCGTCAGATTCTCGCGCAGCGTCGCGGCGAACACGTGCGCCTCCTGCGCCACGGTGACGATGCGTTCCTCCCCCACGCCGCGCTGGACCAGCCCCGCGCCGGGCCGGTACACCCCCGCGATCAGGGCGGCGAGCGTTGACTTGCCCGAGCCCGTGGCCCCGACGACGGCGAGGGTCTCCCCGACGCGCAGGGACAGGCTGACGCCGACGAGCACCGGCGCGCCGTCCGCGTAGCCGAAGCTCGCGTCCGCCACCCGGACGAGCACCCCCTCCGGGAGCGGCTCCGCCTGGCCCGGCTGGTCCGGCTGGCCCGCGGCCTCCGCTGCCCCGGTTACCGCGGGGGCCCGGTTGATCACCCCGACGAGTCGCCCGAGGGCGGCGAGGGCGGACTGGAGGTCGTCCATCACGAATAGCAGGGCGGCGATCGGGGCGACCGTTCTGAGGAACAGCAGCGCGGCGGCGGTCACCTCGCCCGGCGTGG
>NZ_JAPFRB010000001.1:130978-132277 GCF_035726885.1 Leucobacter sp. M11
TCGCCTCGGTGAGGTTCAGCCGCCCGAACAGCCGGTTCTGCACGATTCGGGCGCGCATCGCCCGGCGCACCGTCTCCCAGGCCGCGGCCCGGATCCGGCCCAGCTGCCGCTGTTCCAGGCGGTGCGCGGTCACGGCGGGTAGGGCGTTCAGCGTGCCCAGGATCTGTTGCCCGCGCCGGGACTGCGCGACGCGCTCGGCCGCGTACACCGCAGGGGCGACGCGCAGGTACCAGCGCACCGTGCCCGCGTACAGCGGAACGGTCAGGGCGAATCCCGCGAGGTACCAGGGATTCAGGGTGCCGAGCCCGGCGGCGACGAGCAGGATGGTGAACGCCGACACCGCGACACGGGGCAGGGCGTCGGGCAGGGACTGGGAGATCTGGGCGATGTCCTCGGAGGCCCGGGTCACGACGTCGCCGGTGCCCGCGCGCTCGATGTCCGCGCGCGGGAGGGCCAGCGCGGCGGCGACGTAGTCCTCGCGCAGGTCGGCGACCACGGTCTCGACCATCTGGGCGAGGAGCACCCCGCCCACCCAGGCGAGGAGCCCCGCGGCCACCGCCGCGGCAAGGAGCAGGGCGATCAGCCCCCAGAACGCGGTCGGCACCCCCATCCCCGCGGCTGCGAGCACGGTGTCCACGACGGCCCCGGTCACGAGCGGGAAGACGAGGGCTGCGCCCGCCTCCACGAGAAACAGGGCGAGGATCCCCGCGAATCGCCATCGTTTCCCGGGCAGGGTGCGCCAGAGATACGCGCCGACCCCTCGGCCGGTCGCCACGGGCAGCAGTGCGCCGGGTGCGGCCGTCTCGGCGGGGGCTTCTCGCTCAGTCACGCGCGTCCTCCGTCCCGGCTCGGGCGTGGAGGAGCCGGTCGGCCACGGCCCGGAAGGCCGCGGAGGAGGACACCACGAACGTGGCCCGGGTCGAGCCCGGGCCGTGCCGGAGAGCGCGGACCGCGGCGGCGATGCGCTGCTCGGTCACCGCGTCGACCGAGCTGGTGGGCTCCAGGAGCACGAGCACCTCGGGGTCAGCGGCCAGCGCGCGGGCGAGCGCGAGCCGCTGCCGCTGTCCCCCGGACAGCCCCCAGCCCCCGTCGCCCACCGCCGTGGCGAAGCCCTCGGGCAGCTCCCGTTCGCTGAGCCCCGCGGCCCCGAGGGCCGTCCGCGCCTCCGCCTCCGAGACGGTCGTTTCCCCGCTGGCGCGGACGTTGTCGAGCACCGTTCCGGCGAACACCCCGGGGGTGCGCGGGGGCACCAGCAGCCGTTCGCGGAGCGCCAGCGGGGCCCAGTCGCGCATCGGCACC
>NZ_JAPFRB010000001.1:132333-132456 GCF_035726885.1 Leucobacter sp. M11
GAGGGCGGCCTGCGCCACGGTCGGTGCCTCGGCCGCCACGAACTCCCCGGCGCGCACCACACCGTCGAGCCGGACGCCGTCGAGGACGAGTCCGTCGAAGGCGAGCGCCGCGGCAGCGGCACT
>NZ_JAPFRB010000001.1:132495-132901 GCF_035726885.1 Leucobacter sp. M11
AGCGCCAGCGCCACGAGGACCCTGGGCGTCGCCGAGGCTGGCGGGGTTGGGCTCGGCCCGGAGCAGGGTCAGGAGCCGATCGGCGGAGGCCTGCGAGATCGCCCAGAACGTGCCCAGCGTGCCCACGAGCGCTTCCAGGGGCCGAATGAGCACCACGGCCACGCCCGCCGCGGTCACGAGCTCCCCCGCGCTGATCTGCCCGGCGAAGGCGAGCAGCCCCGCGCTCAGGGCGACCCCGGCCGCGAAGAGCTGCGCAATCGCCGCGGAGAGGCCGACGTAGGCGGCCCGAGCGGCGCGCGCCGCGAGGGTGCCGCGGAGCGCGGTCCGGCTGACCGCCCGGTAGCGGCTCGCGGCGGTGCCCTGCGCGTGCATCCCGCGGATCACCCGGTATCCCGCGACGAGGTCA
>NZ_JAPFRB010000001.1:132934-133751 GCF_035726885.1 Leucobacter sp. M11
TGCTCTGCCGCGCTGCGTCGACGCAGGGGGCGGGCCAGCAGGTGCATGATGATGAGCACCGCCGGGAGGGCGATCACGACCCCGAGGCCGAGGCCCGGGTGCACCCCGAAGAGGACACCGGCGGCCACCAGGAGGCCCGCGATCTCCCCCGGCGGATAGACGGAGACGTAGATCACGAGGCAGGCCCGGTACACGTCCCCGGTCGCGACGGCCAGGAGGCCGCCCGGGGCTCGGGTCGGCCCCGCGATGCCCCGCGGGTCGAGGATCCGGCCGAGGATTGCCTGGGTCAGCTCGAACTGCGAGCGCTGTACCCCGTACCAGCCGAGGCGACCCCCGAAGCGGTAGCCGAGGTTCATGATGAGGTAGAGGCCCAGCAGCGCCGCCGCCCACAGGCTCAGTTCGCCCGCCAGCGTGCCCGGGGCGGCCCCGGCCGCGGCGGGGGTGACGACCTCGTCGACCAGCCGGCCGATGACGGCGGGGAGCACCATGCTGGCGGCGTTGTACACGATCAGCAGCAGCCCGCCGGCCAGCGCCCACGGCCACACCCCGCCGATGATCGCGCCGCTCAGCCGGGCCGGGGACCAGGCGGGGTCGATGCGCAGGCGTCGCCCGGGAGCGGAAGCCGGGGCCTCGAACAGGCCCGCCCGTTCCCCCTCGCGCACGGGAGTCACTCGGACACGGGGAGCGCGTAGAGCGTGCGCCCCCAGCCAATCGTGCTCCGGTGCGGGGTGCCCAGCCCGGCGGCGGCAAACAGGGCCAGGTGTTCCTCGTGGGTGCGCGCCCCGCCCCCGGTGAGGGCGAAGTCCAGCAGGTCTGC
>NZ_JAPFRB010000001.1:133792-135545 GCF_035726885.1 Leucobacter sp. M11
CCCCGAACACGAGCACCCGGCCCCCGGGCAGCACGCCCGCGGCGGCCGCTCGGAGCGCGTCTCGCACGTCTGGGTCGGGCAGGAGCGTGAGCGCCCCGGCGAGCAGCACGGCCTCCGTGGGCTCCGGGGAACGCGTGAGGAGCCCCCCGACGCGGGGCAGGATGCGTTCGTGGGCTCCGTGGAGCCGTTGCAGGGCGGCAAGCTCCGCGGGGGCGGCGAGCACGGACACCGTGAGCCCGGGCCGGGCCCCGACGAGCGCGACCGCGAAGCTCCACGCGGCCCGGCCGAGCACCGCGACGGAGCCCAGCCCGGCAAAAACGGGGGCTGCGGCGAGCGCCCCGGCGACGTAGACGGCTCCCGAGGCCTCGTCTTCGATCCGTGCCCGGAGCAGGCCGTGATCGTTCTGGGCGCCCTGGGCCCAGTCGCCGCCCACTCGGGGGCCTGCGCCCAGGTCGATCCCGGTGCCGTCCGCGATGGGCTGGGCCGTGCCCGGGTTCTCGGTCGCGGGCGGCGTGGGCCGGATGGCGGCGAGCAGGCCGAGGAGCGCGCTGAGTTCGCGTTGGGCGTGGATGCCGCCGAGGTCGAGCTCTTCCGCGATGTGTTCGCGTTCCAGTTCGCGGCCTCGGGTGGTGAGCCGGTAGTGGTCGTTTCCGGTGTGTTCGGTGATGCCGCAGGCGGCGAGGTAGCGGAGGAGTTTCCCGAGTCCGACGGGGTCGGCCCCGTGTGCGCTGGCGAGTTCGGCGACGGTGCGTTCGCCGTCGCCGAGGGCGGTGCCGAGGCCGAGGGTTGCCGCGACGCGGAGGGCGAAGCCGGGGGTGAGTTCGGAGCGTTCGTGGAACGCTGCTGCGTCGTCGGTGGTGGCCGCGATGTCTTGGACGCCGGGGTCGTGTTCGGAGACGACGACGTGTTGGCGTCGCCAGTAGCCGGTGACCTCGACCTGTTCTTTGGTGAGGTGTCGCTCGTTGCGGAGCCAGCGGCGGATCGGGGTGAGGGTGTGGGTTTCTCCGGCGACCCAGGCGAACACGGTTCCCGGCCACCAGTCCGCGGCGCGGATCGCGTCGAACAGGAGCGTGGTGGTGCCGGGGTCTTGGCCGTCGCGGCTGAGCCAGGTGATGGTGACGCCGTCGGGGGTGGGCAGGTCGAGTTGGCGGTGGCTGGCTTCGGCGACCTCGATGAAGACCTGTCCGCGGGCGTGCGGGGGCCAGGCTTCGAGCCAGCGTCCGATGGCGGGGAGCGCGGTTTCGTCCCCGGCGACGAGGGTCCAGTCGACACCTTGCGGGTGCGGGGCCGAGGCTTTGGGCCCGGCCCACTGCACGCGCTCCCCCGGGCGGACGCGGGAGGCCCAGGAGGTGGCGGGGCCGATTCCGTGGTTGACGAAGTCGAGGTCGATTTCTCCCGCGTCCGGGTCCCAGCGGCGGATCGTGTAGGTGCGGAAGAGGAGGTGGGGGTTGTCTCGTGGCCAGTTGAGGACGCCGTCGGCCTGGGTGGGGCCGACGGGCTCGGCGGCGTCGGGGTGTTTCAGGATGAGCTTGCCTTCGTCGTCGAAGCCGTCGGATCGGAAGGCGGCGACGGGGTACCCGTTTGCGGCGGTGTGCGCGACCAGTTCGGTGCCGCCCAGGGTGATGCGGCGCATCCCCGGGGTGACGTCGGTGACGCGGAGGACGTCGAGGGTGCGAGTGGTGATGGGGTACACGTCGAGGGGGCGGAGGCTGCGGGCCATGATCAGTGCTCCTGTTCTGAGGCGTTGGGGGTT
>NZ_JAPFRB010000001.1:135590-136377 GCF_035726885.1 Leucobacter sp. M11
ACCGCGCGGAGGGGCGCGGTGCGGGGGTCGAGGGGGACGACGTTCGGGGTCCCGGTGACGGGGTCGGGGACGACCAGGGCGTGCAGGCCGAAGACCTCCTCGATGCGTTGCGGGGTGATGACGTCTTGGGGTGTGCCCACCGTGACGATGCGGCCCTCGCGCATGACGATGAGGTGGTCGGCGTATCGGGCGGCCTGGTTGAGGTCGTGGAGGACGGCGACGAGGGTTTTCCCGTCGTCGTGGAAGCCGCGGAACAGTTCCATGAGCTCGTATTGGTGGGCGATGTCGAGGAAGGTGGTGGGTTCGTCGAGCAGCATGATGGGGGTGTCCTGGGCGAGGAGCATGGCTACCCAGACGCGTTGGCGTTGGCCGCCGGAGAGTTCGTCGACGAGGCGGGAGGACAGCTCGGTGAGTTTCGTGGCGGCGAGGGCGCGGCTGACCGCGGTCTCGTCGCTGTCGCGCCACTGCTGGATGAGGTTTTGGTAGGGGGCTCGGCCGCGGGCGATGAGGTCGGCGACGCGGATCCCGTCCGGGGACAGCGACGACTGCGGGAGCAGGCCCAGCTGCCGGGCGACCTCTTTCGATTTGTAGGCGCTGATGGCTTTGCCGTCCAGGAGGACGCGACCCGCGGAGGGGGTGAGCACGCGGGCGAGGGCGCGCAGGAGCGTGGATTTGCCGCAGCCGTTGGGGCCGATGATCGCGGTGAAGGAGCCGTCGGGGATGTCCACGGAGAGGTCTTCGGAGATGATGCGTTTGTCGTAGCCGATGGTGGCGTGCTCCACGAGGA
>NZ_JAPFRB010000001.1:136441-140924 GCF_035726885.1 Leucobacter sp. M11
GTGCGGGGTCATGTTGCTCTCCTGGGGCGTCATCGTGGCGCCCCGTATTCTTTGCGGGTTTCGCGGATCAGGAGCCAGATGAGGTAGATACCGCCCAGGCACACGGTGATAAGCCCGACGGGGATTGTTCGGTAGAACTGCGCGATGACCAGCGCGAGCAGGTGGGCGAGGCTGAGGAGGGCGGCGCCCATCGCGGCGGCCCCGAGGAGGCTGACGCCGGGAGAGCCAGTGAGGCGTCGGGCGAGCTGGGGGGCGACGAGGGCGACGAAGCCGATGGGTCCGGCCGCCGCGGTGACCAGGGCGACCGTGCCGACGCCGACGACCATGAGGGCGAGCCGGGCGGGGGTGGGCCGCGCGCCCTGGGTGATGGCTGCGTCGTCTCCCAGCTCCATCTTGCGCAGGGCGGGGGCGAGGAGCGCCGCGGCGACGACGATCACGACCGCGAGGAGCAGGGAGGGCACCATCGAGGTCCAGGACACCCGGGTGATCGAGCCGGCCCCCCAGAACCCGACGGTCATCGCGTCGTCGATGTCGGCGCGGGTGATCAGGTAGGCGTTGATCGAGCCGAGCATGGCGGACACCCCGATGCCGACAATGATGAGCCGGAACCCCTGAATGCCGCGCCGGTACGCGAGCAGGTAGACGGCGAGCGCCGTGAGGAGGCCGCCGATGATCGCCGCCGAGGCGATCGACCAGTAGCTCGTGTTACCCAGGATCAGGATCGTGAGGACGACGGCGGTGTAGGAGCCCGCGTCGAAGCCGATCACGTCGGGAGAGCCGAGCGGGTTCCGGGTGAGCGACTGGAAGATTGCCCCGCCGATGCCCAGCAGGGCGCCGAAGGCGACCGCCGCGAGCACGACCGGGAGCCGCCACTCAAGCACGATGGTGCGGTGGAACGATTCCCCGACCCCGGTGATCGCGGCCCAAACGTCCGCGAGGGTCATCGGGTAGTCCCCGAGCGTGATCGCGAGGATCACCGCGATCGCCGCGACCGCGAAGAGGACGCCCGCGACCGTCACGAGGCGCAGCGGCACGCGGGCGGAGGCCCACCGGGTGCGGAGGGGGCGGATCGCGTAGCCGAAGTCGATCCGCTCGGCCGCGGGGGTCTCTCGCGGACGCCGGGTGGTCTGGCTCACAGCCCGCTCGCTTTCCGCCGACGCACGAGGGCGATCAGCACCGGGGCCCCGAGCACCGCGGTGACGATGCCCACCTCGATCTCACCGGGGCGGCCGAGCACCCGCCCGAGGACGTCGGCGGTGAGCACGAGCACGGGGGCCGCGAGGGCGGAGTACGCGATGATCCAGCGCTGATCCGGCCCGACCAACCAGCGCACGATGTGCGGGATCATCAGGCCGACGAAGCCGATGCCGCCGGTCACGGCGGTCGCCCCGCCCGCGAGCAGCGTCACCGACAGGATGCCGAACACGCGGGTGCGCCCGACCTTCGTCCCGAGCGAGGCCGCGAGGTCGTCGCCCAGCGCGATCGAGTTGAGCGAGCCCGACAGCAGCAGCGCGATCACGAGCCCCGCGGCGAGGAAGGGGGCCACGGTCATCGCGTCCTCGATGCCGGTGCGGGCGATGGAGCCGAGGCCCCAGCTCCGGATCGAGCGGAACGTCTCCGGGTCGATCAGGGTGAGGAAGGTGGAGAAGCCGCCGAGCACCGCGGCGAGCGCGACCCCCGCCAGGACGAGGGTGACCGGGGAGGCGGTGCCACGCCCGGCGGTACCGATGAGGTACACCGCCACGGTCGCGGCGGCAGCCCCCGCGAAGGCGAACCAGAGGTAGCCGCTCACCCCGGAGAGGCCGAACAGGCCCACCCCGATCGTGACGGCGAAGCCCGCCCCCGCGTTCACGCCGAGGATGCCGGGGTCGGCGAGCGGGTTCCGGGTGAGCGCCTGGATGAGCGCGCCCGCGACCCCGTAGGCGGCCCCGACGAGGATTCCCACGACCGTTCTTGGCACACGCAGGGTCCACACGATCACCGACGCTTCGGAGTCGTCCGGTGCCCAGAAGCCCCGCCAGACCTCGCCCAGCGAGAGGGGGTTTGCGCCGAAGGCGAGGCTCGCGAGGAGCGCCAGGGCCAGGGCGATCAGAATGCCGACCATGCCGAAGGCCCGTTTCCGGAACAGGGCGCGCCGGGGCACGGCGTCGGGGGCCCCGACCCCGGCCCCGGGGCCCGTCTGGCGAAGCTGAGTGGTCACCCTAATCGGTGAGCGACGAGAGGATCGGGAGCATGATTTCGGCTGCCCAGACTTGACTGAGCGGTCCCGCGTAGGCCATCGCTGACGCCAGGTTCCCCTCGTACTCCTGACAGTCGAAGGTGTAGCCGCTCCTGGTATTGCCTATCTGCACCCATCGACCTGATTGGACCGCTCCCAGGCGTTCCCACAGGGGTTGGCCTTTCACTTCGGACAGCTCGCTCTCCGAAACGCTGCCGACGTTGCTCAAAATGACGTACTCGGCATCTGCGCTGAGGAGGTTCTCCGGGCTGACGGAAATATCGTCCACGAAACTCTCTGCCGCAGGATTCCTGGCGAAGCCAAGGGAATCCAGGAAGTCCTCGACGTTACTCCCGCTAAATGATCGATACTGAAGCCCGGCCCCCTCCCCTGCGTAGATCAAGTAGGCGGCGGTTTTTCCCTGTAGCTCGGGGTATTCCGTGTGCGCCTGTTCAAAAAACTGTTCGTTTGTTGCGATAGCTTGTTCTGCTTTGTCTTGAAGGTCGAGTGCTTCGCCGAGTATTCGCAACCGGCTACGCCATCCTGACCCCTGGTCTTCCTCCAGTGGCGTTCCCAACAACGGAGCAATGTCGGAGAGTTGTGCAAAGAAAACTTCGAGACCAAGCGTTGTCCCTAAGATGAGGTCGGCTTGTGACGTTGCGATCTTCTCGATCGGAAAATCCCCGCCCCCTTCAACGGTTTGCTCGATTGGTTTCGGGGAGGCCTCCACCACCCACAACGGGGGTTCGATCGCAAAGACCGGTGTCCCGCCAAGGGCCACAATCAACTCGGCGTCCATCCCCGAGCTCCCAACCGCGGCGACGCGTTCGGGCCGCTCCTCGAGCACGATCTCCCCCGCTTGCGTCGTCAGCGTGACGGGGTACTCCGTTTTCCCTTCGGCGGGCGGCAGCAGGCTGTTCACGTCGTCGTTCTCGGGGGTCTCGTCGGCGTCGAGGGTTGCGCACCCGGCGAGCATGAGCGCCAGGCTGATCACCCCAACGGTGAGCGCCGTGAAACGTCTGGTGCTGCTTCGGGTCATCTCCGGGCATCCTCTCGACTGGGTTTGGCGGAGGGCCCCGGTTCCCGACGATCACGCGGATCGGACACGCGGGGGCCTCCCCAGCAAAGATAGGACAGGCTATCCTTCCCAAACCTGCGGTTCCTGCCAAGGTCTCTGCCGTTTGTGACACACCGCCTCGCGCCACTCGCCCGGGCCCGACGCGGTGGGATGGAGTGATGTCATGTCCGGACCCCCCGAGCCCGATGCGGACGAGGCCTTCGACGCGTCCGGGCACATCATCCTGCCCCCGGTCACGATCCCACCGCGGGTCCACCCCGATGAGCACCTCATCCTGTGGCAGGTCCGGGGACGCGCAGACTTCCGGCTCGACGGGGCAGAGCACTCCCTCACCGCCGGGCGCGCGCTCTGGGTGCCCGCGGGCGTCGTCCACGAGTTCCGCGTGCACGAAAACTCGGTGCTGTTACCCGTGCTCTTTCCGGCGCCCTTCACGGCGACGACCCTGCTCGTCCCGACCCGGGTGCCCGTCGACCGCGAGCTGCGCATCCTGCTCCTCGCGAAGCTCCAATCGCAAATCTCGATCATCCGACCCGCGGCCAATCTGAACCGGCAGATCCTCGCCCTGATCGAGGTGCGACCGGCGCACAGCTCCGCCCTGCGCATGCCGGTGTCCCGCCCGGCGCTGGCCGTGGCGGAGACCCTGCGCTTTAACCCGGGCGATGACCGCACGCTCGTCGAACTCGCGGCCTCGGCGCACGCCTCCGCCCGGACGATTCAGCGGGCGTTTCAGGCCGAGACGGGGGCCTCGTTTCAGCAGTGGCGCCTGCAGAACCGCATGGAGACCGCCGCGCTGCTGCTGCGCTCCGCGCCCAGCTTGGCCGGGGTCGCGAACCGGGTCGGCTACCTCAACCCGAGCGCCTTCGGCCGGGCATTTCGGGCCCACTTCGGGATGACGCCCAGCGCCTACGCGCAGAGGTTTCACCGGGAACGGTAGCGCCGCATCCCCGGAGGCGGACGCAGAAAACGCCCCGCCGGGCTGGCGGGGCGTTTTCGTGAGCCGCAGGGCTCGTCGGGCGGCGGTGCGATTAGTGGCTGGACATCACCGTCAGGTCCTTGCCCTTCGTCTCGGGCACCGTGAACACCGCGAGCGCGCTGATGATGAGCAGGGCCATCGCGTAGATCGGGAAGAAGTTAAACGAGCCCGAGGCCGCCCAGGTCTGCACATAGGGCGCGGTGCCCCCGAAGGC
>NZ_JAPFRB010000001.1:140962-141767 GCF_035726885.1 Leucobacter sp. M11
TGCGCACCTCCGGCGGGAACAGCTCGGAGAACAGCGCCGGCATGATCGCGAGCGAACCCGCGAGGATGGCCGACATCACGGAGACGCTGAGCACGAGCACGAGGAAGTCGTCGCGGAGCCAGAGGTGGATCGGGTAGTAGAGCACGAGGGCCCCGATCGCGCTGATGAGCATGACCGGCTTGCGCCCGATCCGATCGGAGAGCATGCCCCACAGCGGCAGGGAGCCGATCAGGACGATGTTGCCGATCACGCCGGCCCACAGCGTGAGGCCGCGGTCCATGCCGAGCTGGGTGTTCGCGTAGGTGGGGGCGTTAATGGCCCAGGCGTAGTAGGCCACCGTCACGCCGACGGTGAGGCCGATGACCTGCAGGGCGCCGATGCGGTGCTTCCAGATCTGCGCGAAGATGTTGGGCTTGTGGGTCGCGTTGCTGGCCGCGACCTGCTCGAAGGCCGCCGACTCCTTCATGTTGCGACGCAGGTACAGCGTGTAGAGGCCGCCGAGCGCGCCGAGGGCGAAGGGGATCCGCCAGCCGAAGGCGTCGAGCTGCTCCGCGGTGAGCGTGAGGTTCAGGACCGCGGCGAGGAGCACGCCGATCAGGATGCCGGTGGTGCCGGAAACGTAGATCCAGCTCGACCAGAGCCCGCGTCGCTTGGGCGGGGCCACCTCGGACAGGAACACCTGCGAGGAGGGCAGCTCGCCGCCGTGCGCGAGGCCCTGCAGCAGCCGGGCGAGGAGCAGGATGAGCGAGGACCAGGGGCCGATGGCCTCGTAGGTGGGCATCACTGCGATGGTCAGGCTGCCGAT
>NZ_JAPFRB010000001.1:141799-144310 GCF_035726885.1 Leucobacter sp. M11
ACTTGCGGCCCTTGCGGTCGCCGATCCAGCCGAAGAGGAAGCCGCCGAAGGGGCGGGCGATGAAGCCCACCGCGAAGACCGCCAGCGCCGACAGGAGCGCCGAGGTCGGGTCGTCGTTGTTGAAGGCGTGCGCGGCAATGTAGACGGCAAAGGAGGCGTAGACGTTCCAGTCGTACCACTCCAGCAGGTTTCCCATGCCGATGCCGACGAGGTTTTTCCGGGTGGTCTTGCGGTCCTCCGGCGCGGGGGTGCCGGGCGCCAGGTCAGGGGGTGTCACGGTCATCAGGTGGCTTTCTGCTTGGTTCAGTTCTCCGGCGGGCTCGGCTGTGCGCCCGCCGCTGGGCTGTGGTGATGGGGAATGGGGAGGGATCAGCGCTGGCTCAGCTGGCTGAGCTTCCGGTGCGCGAGCGTGGCGAGCAGGGCGGCCCCGTCGCTCAGGACCTCGTCGGCGAACCGAGCCTGGGGCGAGTGGTTATCGGGGGCCGTGTCGAGGTCGGCCCCGAGCGGGGCCGCGCCGAGCGGAATGAACACGCCCGGCACCTCCGCGAGCACGCGGGAGAAGTCTTCCGAGGCGCTCAGCGGGTGCTCGGGCAGCGAGAGCCGCTCCGCGCCGAAGAGGTCCCGGACGGTGTCCGCGGCAAGCCTCGCCTCCGCGGGGTCGTTCTGGGTGACCGGGTAGAGCAGCCGGTAGTCGATCTCGACCGTCACGCCGTGCGCGGCCGCGACGCCGCCGAGGACCTCGTGGATCGCGGTCTGCATCCGGGCCCGGTTCTCGGGGCTGAAGGTGCGCACGGTCGCTTTGATCTCGACCTCGTCGGGGATCACGTTTTCGATGTCGCCGCCCCGGATCATGCCGACGGAAACGACGACGGGGTCGAAGGAGTCAAAGCGGCGGGTGACCATCGTTTGCAGGGCGAGCACCATCGTCGCCGCGGCGACGACCGGGTCCGCGGCGCGGTGCGGGGCGGAGCCATGCCCGCCGCGGCCGACGACGCGGATGAGCACGGTGTCCGAGGCGCTCATGATGGCCCCGGGGCGGACGACGAAGGTGCCCTGCGGGATGCGGGACGAGAACACGTGCAGGGCGTAGGCGGCGCTCACGCGGGGCCCCGCGGCGTCGAGCACTCCCTCGCGGATCATCTCACCGGCCCCGTTGTGGCCTTCTTCGCCGGGCTGGAACATGAGGACGATGTCCCCCGGCAACGAATCGCGCTGAGCGTTCAGGAGCCGGGCGGCGCCGAGCAGCATGGTCACGTGCGCATCGTGGCCGCAGGCGTGCATGGCGCCGGTCACCTCGGAGGCGTAGTCGAGGCCGGTCTCCTCCTGGATCGGCAGGGCGTCCATGTCGCCGCGGAGCAGCACCGCGGGGGCGGACTGACTCGTGGCGGCGCCCCGGATGATGCCGACCACGGAGCTGTTGCTCTGCCCGAGGATGACCTCCACGCCGAGCTCGGCGAGCTGGTCACGGACGAACCGCTGGGTCTCGGGCAAGTGCAAGCCCACCTCGGGGCGGCGGTGCAGCTCGTGGCGGAGGGAAACGAGGTCCGCCTGGAGGGTTGCTGCCTGTTGTCGATAGTCCACTGTGACGATTCTTTCCGGGTCGGTCGCTGATCACATCAATATAAATGTCACAGCGCTCGCGCAGATGACCGGGGCCGGAGTCGTTATTTCTTCGCGGATTTGCCAAATATGAGCATCATTGATGCACAGAGCGGGTAAATCTGTCAGCATGGATGCACGAGCGGGCCAGGACAACCCGGGCCCATGTCCGATTCTCGCGAAGGATGACCGATGCCGCTGCACGACGATCTTGAGCTGCTGCACGCCCTCCAGATCGCGCCCCGCGCCTCCTGGCGGTCGATCGGCGCGGCGATCCACCGCTCCCCCGGGGCCCTCGCGACCCGGTGGCAGGAGCTCACGGACGCGGGGCTCGCCTGGTCCACCGCGGTGCCCTTCGGCGCCGAGCGATCCGGGGTGCTGGTCTTCGTCGCGCTGCTCAGCGAGTCCGGGCGGCAGGGCGAGCTCATCGATCAGGCGATGCGGATCCCCGAGGTGATCTCGGTCGAGGAGCCCGCGCGGCACTGGGACCTCATCCTGACCGTCCTCGCGAGCAGCTTCGAGGATTTCCTGCAGCGCCTGCGCCCCGGCATTCTCCGCCTCGAGGGCATCGCCCGGCACGAGACCATCGTCTGCACCCGGCTGCACTTCAGCGGGCACGAGTGGCGGCTGAACGCGCTCAGCGAGGAGGCCGTGCGGGTCCTGGCCCGCCAGAACCCGGTCAGAGAGGGCTCCGGGCGGGCGCTCCGCGAGGAGGACCGGGAGCTGTTGTCGATCCTGTTTCGCGATGGTCGGGCGGGGGTGAGCGAGATCTCCGCGGAGCTCGGCACGCACCCGAGCACCGTCTCGCGCAGGCTGAACCGCGTGCTCGCCAACACGGGGGTCTCCCTGCGCTGCGACGTTGCGCCCGAGATTATCGGCCAGTCCATCAGCTGCCAGTGGTTTTGCTGGCTA
>NZ_JAPFRB010000001.1:144352-154245 GCF_035726885.1 Leucobacter sp. M11
ATTCCCAATCTCCGCCTGTGCGCCTCCACCACGGGGCAAACCAACTTCACCTTCGTGATCTGGGTCGAAACCCCCGAGGACATCTTCGAGATCGAGCGGACCGTGGTCGAACGGATCGACCACCTGTCCATCTCGGAGAGCTCCGTCACCGTCCGCTTCCTGAAACGGATGGGCTGGCGGCTCGACCCGCGGGGTCGGCGTTCGGGCGACCCCGTCGCGCCGGTCTTCTTCCCCTGAGCGTCCTCCTGACCGCCGCCCAACGCTCGGCGGCCCCGTGCGCGCCCCGCCCGGAACCAACACGCGCCCCCGAAACGGCTGCCCGGCGCGGCAGCCTGCCGCGCTATTGCCTACGATGGGCGCATGACCTCCGACACTTCCGGGGCCCTCAGCGCGGCCCGCGACGCCTTCTCCCGCCAGGGCCTGCCCGAGCCGGGCCTGCCCGAGGACCCCTTCGCGCTGTTCGCCGAGTGGTTCGCCGACGCGGAGCGCGTCGGGATCACCCAGCCGGAGGCGGTCGCCCTCGCCACGGCCACCCCGGCCGGGGCGCCCTCCGTGCGAATGGTGCTCCTCAAAGAGATGGGCCGGGGCGGCTTCGTCTTCTTCAGCCACGCGGGCTCCCGCAAGGGGGCTGCGCTGCGCGAGCACCCCGTCGCCGAAGTCCTCTTCCCCTGGCACCCCATCGAGAGGCAGATCCGGGTGCGCGGCCGGGTCGAACAGCTCACCGCCCCGGCGGTCGCCGAGTACTTCGCCACCCGCCCCCGGGGCTCCCAGCTCGGCGCGCACGCCTCCCGGCAGTCCCAGCCGCTGAGCGGCGCAGCGGAGCTGGAGCGGGCCGTCGCCGAGGCGGCCACGCGCTTCGCGGGACAGGACGTTCCCGTGCCGGAGGGCTGGCTCGGCTTCCGCCTGGTCCCCGAAGAGATCGAGTTCTGGCAGGGCCGCTCAAGCCGCCTGCACGACCGGGTCGAGTACCGCCGCACCGGCTCCGGCTGGACTCGGGTGCGATTGGCCCCGTAAGTTGCCCTCGCCCCTCCCGCGGAGGGGGCTCTGGCGGATAGGCTCGTGAGCACTCGAAAGGAGCCGCCATGTTTTCCGGACTCAGCGCTTTCCCCCTCACCCCCGTCGTCGACGAGCACCTGGGCGAGAGCGCCTTCGCGGAGCTGATCTCGTCCTTGGCCGCCGCAGGCGTGGACTCGATCACCGCCCTGGGCTCCACCGGCAGCGCCGCCTATCTCACGGTCGGACAGCGCCACCGGGCCGCAGAGATCGCCGTGGACAGTGCGGGCACCACCCCCGTCCTCATCGGCGTCAGCGCGGTCGCCACCCGTGAGGTGCTCGGCCACGTCAGCGCCGCCGAGGACGCGGGCGCGGCGGGCGTGCTGCTCGCACCGCTCAGCTACCAGCCGCTCACCGACGAGGAGGTGTTCGGGCTGTTCGACCGGGTGTCCCAGGAGACGGAGCTGCCCATCGTCGTCTACGACAACCCGACCACGACGGGCTTCGTGTTCACCGATGAGCTGCTGGCCCGCATCGCGGCCCTGCCCCGGGTCGCCTCGATCAAGATGCCCGGGGTGCCCGTGGGCACCCAGGCCGCACGGGATCGGGTCACGGAGCTGCGCCGCCTGATCCCCGACACGGTCACCCTCGGGGTGAGCGGCGACTGGATGGCCGTGCGCGGGCTTCGCGCCGGGTGCGACGCCTGGCACAGCGTGCTGGCCGGGGTGCTCCCGGGGGCCTGCCTGGCCGTGATCCGGGCCGCGCAGGACGGCGACGAGGCGACCGCGCAGGACCGCTTCGACGCCCTCGCGCCGATCTGGTCCCTGTTCCAGCGCCTCGGCAGCTACCGCACGGTGTCCGCCATCGCCGACGAACTCGGCCTGATCCGACCCGAGAGCCTGCACCACCCCGTCCGCCCGCTCGCGGGCGCCGACCGCGCGGCCGTCATCTCGGCGCTCGCGGCGGTCGAGGGGCGCGGCTAGCCCCCGGGCGGCGCGGGACATGTGCCGCGGCGGGCAGCCGGACACGGTAACGTCTTCTCTAGGTGATCTCGAAAGGACCGACCCCTCATGAAGTTCCTCTCCACGCGTGGACAGATGCAGCCGAAGACCTTCTCCGACGTGCTGCTGGACGGGCTCGGCCCCGACGGCGGGCTCGTCGTCCCCGAGCAGGTGCCCACGATTTCCGCTGAGCAGCGCGAGGCGTGGCGCTCCCTCAGCTACGCGGAGCTGGCCGCCCAGGTCATCGGGCACTACGCGACGGACATCCCCGAGGCAGACCTCGCCACGCTGACCGCCGCCGCCTACTCGCCCGAGGCCTTCCCGACCCCGGGCACGGTTCCGCTGACCCCGCTCAGCGAGCAGGTCACCCTCGTCGGCCTCTCGGAGGGCCCCACCCTGGCCTTCAAGGACCTCGCGATGCAGTTTCTGGGCCAGGTCATCCCCTACGTGCTCGCGCGCTCCGGCGGCACCCTGAACATCCTCGGCGCGACCTCCGGCGACACGGGCTCCGCCGCCGAGCACGCCTTCCGCGGCAAGCCCGGCCTGAGCGTGTTCATGCTCTCCCCCCTCGGCCGGATGAGCGACGTCCAGCGGGCCCAGATGTACTCGATCGACGACGACAACGTCCACAACCTCGCCGTCGACGGCGTCTTCGACGACTGCCAGAACCTCGTCAAGGCGATCAGCAACGACGCCGCGTTCAAGGCTGATCACCGCATCGGCGCGGTCAACTCCATCAACTTCGGCCGGATCAGCGCGCAGATCGTGTATTACTTCTGGGCGTGGCTTCGCGCCACCGACGCCGTGCCCGCCGAGGAGCGGGCCGCGGCGACGGTCACCTTCGCGATCCCCTCCGGAAACTTCGGCAACATCTACTCGGGGCACCTCGCCCGCCGGATGGGCCTGCCCATCGCCAAGCTGATCCTGGCGACGAACGAGAACAACGTGCTCGACGAGTTCTTCCGGACCGGGATCTACACGCCGCGCTCCCGCGAGCTGACCCACGCCACGTCAAGCCCGTCGATGGATATCTCGAAGGCCTCGAACCTGGAGCGTTTCGTCTGGGACGTCCTCGGGCCGGAGGAGTTTGTCACCCGCTGGACGCGGCTCGAGACCGAGGGCACGCTCGACCTGAGCGATCACCTGCCCCGCTTCGCGGCCGAGTTCGGCTTCGTCAGCGGCACGAGCACGCACGCCGACCGGGTCGCCACGATCCGGTCCTGCTTCGAGGCCAGCGGCACCGTCGTGGACCCGCACACCGCGGACGCCCTCGCCGTGCTCCCCGCGTACCTGGAGCCCGGCGTGCCCACCCTGGTCCTGGAAACGGCGAAGCCGGAGAAGTTCAGCGTGACCGTGGCCGAGGCCCTGGGCGAGCAGTCCCCGGCCACCCCGGCGCACATCCTGGCCCTGCTCGAGCTCGAGCAGCACGTCGTGGAGATCGCGAACGACGCCGAGCAGCTCAAGGCCTATGTGGCGGAGCACGCCCTGCTCACCCCGGCCGGCGCGCAGGCCTAAGCCCCGCACCGCCCCGGGCACGCCCCCGGTTCCGCTGCGCGGAGCCGGGGGCGTTCCGCGCCCTGCCAAGCCCTCCCACGCCCTCCAGTTGGAGCGGCGGGCCGGTGTGCCGAGCCAGCCGGGTTGACCTTGCCGTTACGGCACTGTTTAGGCTCCTCGCATGACCATTTCCGTGCTCCCCTCCGCAGCGGCCATGACCGCAATTCTTGATGCCCCGCTCCCCGAGCGGCCGGACCTCGTCCGGTCACTCTGGTCGCCCCTCGCGGGCATGTACCACTTCGTCCCGGGCGGCGTCGACCTCGCGGCCGTGCACCGGCAGCAGTTCGGCTTCGCCTGGGACGGGGAAACCGAGGCCGTCCGTGCCGCCATCGACCGGCTCCGCGCGGCGGACGCCTGGGAACGCATCGACCGCGCCCTCCGCACCGGGCTCAGCGCGCTGCGCACCGCCAACCCCGGGCTCCCCGTGCCCGAGATCACGGTGCTCCTGCTCGTCGGCGATCACAGCCAGCCGCACTTCCGGGAGGAAATCCGCGGCCTCTCCGCCTTCGGGGGGATCAGCGGGTACATCGTGATCACGGTGTGGCCGAGCCCAGAGGTGCTGGACCGGCTGGAGGCGATCGCCGTGCACGAGCTGCACCACAACCTGCGCTACTCGCCCGGCGGCGTGCGCTGGGACCCGCAGACCGTCACCGTCGGCGAGCAGATCGTCGCCGAGGGGCTCGCCGACCAGTTCGCCGTCGAGCTGTACGGGGAGCGCGGACTCAGCCACTTTGTCAGCGAGGAGACGCGGAGCGACGACGCGGTGCTCCGCACCGTCGTCGGGGGCCTCGGCGTCACCGGCATGGCACACTTCGCCGCGTGGGTGCACGGGGACGCCACCGCCCGGCTGTTCGGCGCGGAACCCGTCGGGCTGCCGACCGGGGCAGGCTACGCGGCCGGGCTCCGCCTGGTGCGCGCCGCGCTGGCGGACACGACGAGCACCGCGGCGGCCAGCCTCAGCACGCCCGCCGAGTCCATCCTGCGAATCGCCCTGCGCCGCCTCGGTTTTCCCTCAGAAAGCGAGAGACTCGACGGGACGACAACGCCCCCGGCGACCGGGGCTTAAGCAGAGGAGTACGTGATGGAGTGGACCGTGAGCGAGCTGGCCACCCGCGCGGGCATCAGCGGGCGCACCCTTCGGCACTACCACGCCATCGGCCTGCTCCTCCCGGATCGGATCGGAGCCAACGGGTACCGGTATTACGGCCCCGACGCGGTGGCTCGCCTCCAGCGCATCCTGCTCCTCCGGGAGGCGGGGATGCCGCTGGACAGCATCGCGGGGGTGTTGGCCGCGCCCGAGAGTTTCCTCGCGGAGGCCGAGGCGCTTGAGGCGCACCTGGAGCAGCTCGCCAGCGAGCAACGGGCGCTGGAACGGCGCATCCACGCGGTGCGGCACACGGCGCAGATGCGCCGGGCGAGGCGCGAGCCGCGGATGGACCTCATGCTCGACGGCTTCAACGACCGCTACGAGGCCGAGGTGGTGGCGCGGTGGGGGCGCGAGGCCTTCGAGGACTCCAACCGGTGGTGGCACGGCAAGTCGCTCCCCCAGCAGCGCGCGTGGCAGGCCCGCGCCGAGGGGCTCCTCGCCCGCTGGCGCGAGCTCCAGGAGGCCGGGCACGCCCCGGACTCCGCGGCGGCCCGGGAGCACGCCTCGACCCACCTCGCGTGGTTCGCGGAGATTCCGGGGACCCCGAGCCACGCGGGCGACGCGGAGCGGAGCGCCGAGATGGTGCGTGGCCTGAGCATCGAGTACGCGGAGAACCCCGACTTCCACCTGGCCTTCGGCTCCGAGGCCGCGGCCCGCTTCGCGGCGGCCGCGCTCACCGCCCGCGTCGGCTCGGCCTGAGCCGCCCCGGGCACGAACGAGCCTGCGGCCCCACGACGGGATCAGTCGGCGTCGCCGAGGGCGGACTCCAGGCGCTCGATCTTCGCGTCGATCTCGCCCGCGTATCCCGGGCGGATATCGGCCTTGATCACGAGGGAGATGCGCGAGCCGAAGGGCTCCACCGCGGCGGTGGCGCGCTTGACGACGTCGAAGACCTCGTCCCACTCCCCCTCGATCTCGGTGAACATGCTGGAGGTGCGGTTCGGGAGGCCGGAATCGCGCACGATCTGCACCGCGGCGGCCACGGCGTCGTGCACGGAGCCGTCCTCGCGTCCGGTACCGGACGGCGCAACGGAAAAGGCGAGCAGCATGGGGTGTCCTCTCATCGGGAGCCCGACCGGGCTCACCCCATTGTCCCGCACCGGCCCGCGCCACGGGGGCCGGGCCTCCGGTTTCCTGTCCGCGGAACGGGCTCTGGACACAGCACCCCGCCCGGCTTAGCGTCGGCTCAGGCGAGGTCGTGCCCCCGGGCTGCGAGCCCGCACACTCAGTCGGACCCGAACGGACAGGAGGAACGTGATGGATCAGGAAATACGGGCGTGTGATGTTCTCGTGATTGGCTCCGGTGCGGGGGGCCTCTCTGCGGCGTACACCGCGGCACGCGAAGGGCTCGAGGTCGTCCTGATTGAGGCGGCAGATCGATTCGGGGGAACCACGGCGTACAGTGGCGGCGGCGCCCTGTGGTACCCGGCGAACCCGGTCCTCCGTCGCGAGGGAACCGAGGATACCGTTGCGGATGCCCTCCGGTACTACCAGGCCGTCGTGGGTGCACGGACCCCTCCGGAACTTCAGGAAACGTATGTCCGGGGCGGGTCCGCCGTCATTGCCTATCTGGAACAGGATCAGAACTTTCAGTTTCTGCCGCTGGCCTGGCCCGACTACTTCGAGGAACTCCCCGGAGCCCAGACCACGACCGCCCGCCAGATCATCCCCGCCCCGCTCAGCGCCACGGACCTGGGCGTCTGGCACGAGGTGCTGCGCAACACCCTCGATACGGACCGGCTGGGTGCCCCGGCCCCAGAGCTGATCGTGGGGGGACGCGCGCTGGTGGCTCGCTTCCTGCTGGCGCTCAGCGCCTACGACACGGCCTCGTTGCTGCTGAACACCGCGCTCGTGTCGCTGGACACCGATGCGGGATCCGTCACCGGCGCGGTTGTCGATCATGCGGGGGAACAGGGAGTCATCCGGGCGCGGCGCGGCGTCGTGCTGGCAGCAGGCGGCTTCGAACAGCACGCCCCGATGCGCAGGCGGTACGGGGTCCCCGGAGCCTCGAAAGACTCTTTGGGCGCCCCCACGAACACGGGAGCAGCCCATCGCGCGGCGATCGCCGTCGGCGCGTCCGTCGATCTCATGGACCAGGCGTGGTGGGCCCCGGGCATCGTGCAGCCGGACGGTGGCGCCGTGTTCACCCTCGATTTCCCCGCTGGGATCTTCGTGAACTCCTCCGGAACGCGGTTTATGAACGAATCCGCCCCCTATGACCGTGCTGGGCGCATCCTCATCGAGCAGTTGCCCGAGGAGGACCGGGTCCCGAGGTTCTGGTTCGTGTATGACGACCGAGCGGGCGCCATGCCACCGGCCGGTATCCCCATGGTGTCCCTCGTGGAGCGGGAAGCCTACGAGCGGGCTGGCCTGTGGCACACCGCCGACAGTATCCCCGCGCTGGCCGAACTGATCGGGGTGCCGCCACCCGCGCTCAGCGAGACAGTAGCGCGGTTCAACCAGCTGGTCGCGGCCGGTGCGGACAGCGACTTCCAGCGCGGAGCGACGGTCTACGACTGCTTCTTCCACGAGGGAGCGCGCCCCCTGACCCCGATCACCGAGGGGCCCTTTCACGCGGCCGCCTTCGGCCTGTCCGATCTCGGCACGAAGGGCGGGCTCCGCACCGACGCCTCCGGCCGCGTGCTCACCGAGGCCGATGGGGTGATCCCGGGCCTCTACGCGGCAGGCAATACGATGGCCGCCCCGAGCGGCGAGGCGTACCCCGGCGGCGGCAACCCGATCGGCACCAGCCTGTTGTTCGGCCATCTCGCGGCCCTGGATCTCGCGGGAATGCCTTCGGACACGCAGACGCCGGGCCCGGACACCGAGACGGTCCAGGCGGCAGTGCGCCGCTACCTCGACGCCGTCTCCTCGGGCTCCGGCGCCTCCATCGCGGCGCTGTACGCACCCACCGCCACGGTCGAGGATCCCGTCGGCCACCCCCCGGTGCGCGGCATCGCCGACATCGCCGCGTTCTATGCCGGGCTGGATGCGAACGACGCGGTGCACGCGGTCCTCACGGACGAGGTCCGCGTCGCCGGGCCACGCGCGGTCATCCCGCTCGCCATCACGCTGACCCGCGCCGGGCAGCAGACCGTGATCCGCCCGGTGAACGTCATGACGCTCGACCGCGAGGCGCGCATCACCTCGATGCGGTCCTTCTACGGCGCGGGGAATATGACCCTGCCGCGGGACTGAGCCGCTGGCCTCCCCGAGGTCCGGGGAGGCCAGCGGCATCAGCGACGCACCGCGAAGGGGGCGAGGTCGAGGGTGCGCCCCCCGATCACGGGGTCGCGCCCGGCAACCAGGTCGGCGACCACCTCGGCCGTGATCGGCGCCAGGGAGAGGCCGTGCATGTTGTGCCCCGCCGCCACGATGACCTCCGGGCGGCCCGCAACGGGGCCGAGCAGGGGCATCCCGTCGGCGGTCATGGGCCGGGCACCGACCCACTCCTCCGTGCGGTTGGCCCAGTCCGCGTCACGGATGACGCCCGCCGCGGCGCGCGTGAGCACCTCGAAGCGGCGCGGATTCGGCCGTTCCGGGTGCCCGTCGAACTCCATCATCCCCACGATGCGCAGCCGCCCGTGCATGGGGATCGCCACGCAGTGCCGGTCCATCGCGTGAATGAGCGTCTCGGGCATGCGGGCCACCGGCACCGTGAAGCTGTAGCCCTTGCCGGACACGACCGGGGCCGAGCGGATCCGGGAGCGGCGCAGGATCGGCGTCGTCCACGCCCCCGCGGCGATCACGAGCCGGTCCCCGCGCACGGTCTCCTCCGTGCCGTCCTCCCGGGAGCACACGATGCTGGCCCCCTCGCCGACGCGCAGCGCCGTGAGGCCCTCGCGCACCGTCACCCCGCTGTCGCGGACGCGCTCGATGAGACTCGCGACGAACGTCACCGGGTCCAGGGAGAATTCCCCGGGCAGCATGAAGCCGCCCGTCACGCTGGGGTGCAGGGCTGGCTCCGCCTCGGCGAGCTGCCCATCGCGCAGGATCGGCCCGGGGGCCTCGCCCCAGCCCCGGTCGGCCCGGGCGCCGTAGGCGGCGTGCGCCGCCCGGAGCTGTTCCGGGTCGGAGTTCGTCATCAGATAGCCCTCGCCGCCGCCGGAGAGGTCGATGCCCTCCGCGCCGAGGCGGCGCATGGCCGGAAGGAGCTCATCGGCGAACTGGGCGAGCGCCGCCGCGCCCCGCGCGGCCCGCGTGCGGCCGGCCGAGCGGATGAACCCCAGGCCGAAGCGGGCGAGGCGGGGCAGCTGCCACGGGTCGATCGACAGGTACGAGCTCTGGGTGAACACCCCCCGAAACACGTCAACGGCGGTGTTGGGCGAGGCGAGCGGGGACACCTGCTGCGGGGTCAGCTCGCCCGCGTTCCCGGTCGCCGCCCCGCCGCCGAGGCGACCCCGGTCCACCAGGGTGACGGGGTGCCCGGCGCGGCGCAGGGCAAGCGCGGTGCACAGCCCGATCAGGCCGCCGCCAACCACGACGGTGTGCTGTGGCTTCATCTGTTCTTCCTTCGTGTTCAGAGGTGTCCGTGGCCGCGAACTCGCGGACCACACAAGCGTGTTGGGGGTCGGCCCGCTCAGCCGAACGGCGCCGGGTCCGCCGCGTCGCCGAGCAGCACCCGGGCGTGCGTCACCACCCCGGGAACCCCCTGCGGTGCGGTCGCCCCGTCGGGCCCGGCCACGGTGACGTTCATCGTCTGCACGAGCGGCCGGGCGAGTCCGATGAGGCGGATCTCGCAGAGCAGATCACCGCCCGCGCAAGCGATTACCCAGCGCACGTGGGCTGGCCCCTCCGAGGCGCGCAGGCGTTCGCCGAGGGCTCGCTGGCTCGGCAGGATCCCGCCGAGCGACTCCCGAGCCGCGACGATCCGGCGCTCCCGCACCGCGCGGGGCACATCGGGCATGGCGTTCTCGGCGAAGAGTCCGACGAGCTCGGCGAGGCCGCGTTCGGCGCGGAGGGCATCGTCGAGCTGGCGCAGGGCCGCCTCGGTCTCCGGCCACAGCCGCACCGTCTCCGCGGGCACGGCACTGCGGCGGAGCACGGCGTTCAGGGCCCGAACAGAGAGCTTCTCGGCGCCGAACAGCTCGGAGTTGCCGAAGGCCACGACCCCGAGGCCGCTCTCGACGTGCCAGCGCATGTGCGAGGAGTGGCCGGGCAGGCCGCCCGTGTGCTGCACGATCCGCCCGAAGCGGCGG
>NZ_JAPFRB010000001.1:154298-163044 GCF_035726885.1 Leucobacter sp. M11
CTCCCGGTCCGGACCGGTGGGGCTCGGGGTGAGCAGCCGCTGCAGCTCCCGGCGGCTGGCCGGGGCGAGCAGCTCGGGCGACACCGGGGCCGGGGTGAACGCGGAACGCAGGAAGGTCGCCCAGGCGGCAACGTCGTCGAGGGAACTGAACAGGCTCGCGATACAGGCGAGCGCCCCCGTGCCGACGAAGGGTTCCAGATGGAAGGACTCGCCCCCGTCGAAGGTGCGGTACCCCGCGGCCAGGTCGGCGTCCGCGGGGTAATCCTCCGCCGAGAAGCGCGTGTCCGCGAGCCCGAGCGGGTCGAGGAAGCGCGTGGTCGCCTCGGCCTCGAAGGAGCGGCCGGTGACGGCCTCGATGGCCCGCCCAACGAAGGACATGCCGATGTTTGAGTACTGGTATCGCTCCCCCGGCTCCGCGGTGAGCCGGAACCCGGCCGCGCCCAGTTCGGCGATCCAGCTCCGCTCGGCGCCGATCTGGCGGTCCCCCCAGGCGTTGTCCTCTGGCATCCCCGAGCAGTTGGACAGCAGCTGCCGGATGGTCACGGGCACGGACTCGCCCGCCCACTCGAAGCGGATCCCGGGCACGATCAGAGCGAGGTCCCCGTCGAGATCGAGGCGGCCCTCGTCGCGCAGCGCGAGCGCGGTCGCCGCAAGGAAACTCTTCGTCATCGAGGCGATGCGGAACACGGTCCCGCGCTGGGTCGGCGCCCCGTCGCGCCGCGGCTCCCCGAGCGCGCGCCAGTCGCAGACCCCGTCCGGGGTGAACACCGCAATCGCCGCGGCGGACGTCGTGCTCAGGTCGTGGGCGGCAAGCGCTTCGTCCAGCGCCTCCCCGAGCCCGAGCTGCGCAAGGTCGGGCGCGCTCACCGTTCGCGCGGTCATGCCCCGGCCCCGGCTCGCGCTCGCACCTCGGCCGCGAAGGCCTCGACGAGCGCGCGGCTGGCGCGGGTGTTTTCCGCGTCGTCCTCCTCGGCCCCGCGCATGAGCGCGGCAACGTCGTAGCCCTCCCCGGTGAGCGCGGCGTCGTCCCAGCGGGCGAGATCGGCCGCGGCGGCCTCCGGGTGGAACTGCACCGCGCGCACGTGGGAGCCGAGCACAAAGGCCTGGTTTTCGACGGCGTCGCTCGACGCGAGCAACACGGCGCCTTCCGGAAGGCGGGTGATCATGTCCTCGTGGTTTTCGATCATGGGGGCGGAGCTGCCGATGGCGGAGAGGACAGCATCGTTTCGACCGGCCGCGGTGGCGTGGATGACGGTGCTGCCGCGTTCCTTCGGCCCGTAGCTGGCACGGACCTCGCCGCCGCCCACGACGGCGAGGATCTGGGCACCGAGGCAAATGCCAAGGGTCGGCAGGTCGGCGTCAATCGCGGCACGGGCGAGCTGTCGCTCCCGCGGGAGCCAGGGTGCCCGCTCGTCGTCGTCCGGCATGAGTCCGCCGCCCAGCAGCACGAGCCCGGCGTAGCCGTCGAGCGTCTCGGGCAGGCCCTCGGCGCCGAGCCGGGCATCCAGCTCGACGCCGCGGTCGGCCAGCCAGCCCTCCAGGCGGCGCGGCCCCGAGCCCGGGGAGTTCACCACGGCGAGCACGCGGGGGGTTTCGGTCACGATGATCCTTCTTTCTGCTTCAGGGTGTCGACCGCCGGTGCGATCGCGATCTCCTCCGGCTCGCCCGCGGAACCCGCGAGGAAGCTGAGGTAGTCCTCGTCCGAGGCCTCGATGACGCGGAGCACGTTCCCGGAGGCGAGCCCGTGGAGTTCCGTTTCGGACCAGCCACGGCTGGCCAGCTCCGCGAAGAGCCGGGGGTACCCGGAGACGTCGCCGAGACCGCTCGGCATCGCATCGGTGCCGTCGTAGTCTGCCCCGATGCCAACCGCGTGCACCCCCGCAACCTCCCGGATGTGGTCGAGGTGGTCCGCGACGTCCGTGACGCCGACCGGCGGGGCCTCGCCAATCTCGCCCGCGCGCACCCATTGCATGCGTTCCTCGGTGAGGAACGAGGGCACGAAGGCGACCATGACGACCCCGTCGCGCTCGCCGATGCGCTCCAGCACATCATCCGGAACGTTGCGCTCGTGGCGGCAGCGTTCCCAGGCCCCAGAATGGCTCACGAGCACGGGGCGGCGGCTCTCCGCCAGGGCGTCGCGCATCGTAGCGGGGGCCACGTGAGCGAGATCAACGAGCATGCCGATTCGGTTCATCTCCCGAACGACGGCCCGGCCAAACTCGGTCAGTCCCCCGTGACGCTCCTGGTCGGTGGCCGAGTCGGCCCAGTCAATCGTTCGGGACCAGGTGAGGGTGAGATACCGGGCGCCGAGCCGGGCGAACTGACGCAGGCTCGCGAGGGAGCCGTGGAACTGGTCGCCGCCCTCGATCCCGATCATCGACGCGATCCGCCCGTCCCGCATGGCGGAGCGCGCCTCAGCCGCGGTGCGCGCCAAACGAAGATGATCAGGGTACGCCTCGACCAAACGGTGCACGACGTCGATCTGCTCGAGGGTCGCGACGACCTGTTCGGCCCCCGCGAGCACGGGGTCGACCCACACCGACCAGAACTGGCCACCCACCCCGCCGCGGGCGAGCCGGGGCAGATCCGTGTGCAGTTCGGGAGCCCCCGTATCGAGACCCGCAACGCTGGAGCCGCGGCCCGCACGGCAGGCCCAGGCGAGATCGTTGTGTCCGTCAAAAACGCGGTACTCACTCATCGCAGCGCCTCCTCTGGCCGCCGGCTCTCCGCGCTGTCGAAGACGCGGGCTGCGTCCCGGGAGATGCGTTCCACGTCGACCTCGTGGCCGATCCCGGGCCCGGTCGGCACCGTGACCACGCTGTTCACCGCGGTGATCGGCGGGCTCACGATATCCCGGGCGTAATACTTCTCCGATCCCGAGACATCGGAGGGGAAACTGAAGTTGGGCAGCGAGGAAATGGCGAGGTTCGCCGCGCGGCCAATGCCGAACTCGTGCATGCCGCCGCACCAGACGGGCACCCCGGCCCGCTCGGCGAGGTCGTGCGCGCGGCGAGCCTCGGTGAGGCCCCCCATCCGGGACACCTTGATGTTCAGCACCCGACCGGCGTCCAGCCGAAGCATGGTGTCCAGGTCGTGCACGGTCACAATGGACTCGTCCAGGCAGATCGGGGTGTCGAGGTGCTGCTGGAGGGCCGCGTGTCCGACGAAGTCGCGCACGGCAAAGGGCTGCTCGATCATCGTGAGCCCGAAGCCGTCGAGCGCCCGGAACATGGTGAGCGAGTCCTCGGTGCTCGGGTAGGCCCCGTTCGCGTCGACGTGCAGCTCCACCTCGGGGAAGGATCCCCGGACAGCTTCCACGGCGGCGAGGTCCCAGCCGGGGGCAATCTTCAGCTTGACGCGACCGTAGCCAGCGTCCACCTGCCGGGCGACCTGCACGAGGAGCGCTTCGATGGAGTCCTCGATGCCGAGGGACACCCCGGCGACGACCTCCGCGCGGGTGCCGCCGAGCGCCGCGGACAGGGAGATCCCCGCCCGCTTCGCCCACAGGTCCCAGGCCGCCCCCGAGAAGCCCGCCTTCGCAAACTCGTGCCCGCGAATCTTCGCCCAGCTGGTCTCGAGCTCCTCCGGGCGCTCCCACTCGGCGCCAAGCACCCGGGGAACCAGGTACGTGGTGGCCAGGTGCCAGGCAGTGTCGGTTGTTTCCGCGCAGAAGAACGGATCGCTCGGGGACGCGATCTCGCCCCAGCCGACCGCGCCGTCGGCGTCCGTCAGCTCCACGAGGATGTGCTCGATGCCCGTTTTCCGGTGCGAGCTGGTCTCGAAGCTGTGCTGCAGGGGAAGGCGAAGGGCAAAGAGCCGGATTCGCTCAATTCTCATGGGTGGTCCTTCGTGGTGGTGTCTGCGGGGGCCGAGTCCAGCTCGGCCGGGTCGGTGTCGGGCAGGTAGAGGGACAGCTCGGCCGAGTACTGATCGCGCACGGCGAGGCGCCGGCGGGCCCCCTTCGCGCTCGCGGTGGTGAGCGCGCTCAGGAGGTGACACACAGCCGCGACGGCGGTGGGTGAGTCCGCGTACGATTCGGACTCGGTGTGCACCCGGATCAGGGCGCTCGCGAGCGAGGCGAGCGGGGCATCCTCCGCGTCCGTGATCACGACAAGCTGCCCCCCGGCCTCGTGGAAGAGCCTGCCCAGCTTGATGGTCTCCTCGCGGTAGCGCCGCATGGAGAAGACAATCAGCACATCGGTTGAGCGGACATCCGTCAGCACCGTGAGCGGGGAGAGCCCGCGCCCGTCGATGAGGAACACGTTCGAGAGCGTCGCGGAGAGGTCCGCGTTCAGCAGTTGGGCATAGGCAAAGCCCTTGCCCTCTCCCCCGATATAGCGGCGACGGGCACCCAGGATGAGCGCCGCGGCCCGGGGCACCTCGCCGTTGACCGCCAGCTCGTCGAGGGTTTGCGCGAGGGAGCGCGTTTCGCTTTCGATCACGCGGGCCTGGATCATCTCCGCGGACATGTTTGCCCGCAATCGTTCCCCGTAGCGATCCTGTGGCGAACTCAGCGTTCGGTTGTTCCCCCGGGAAGCCTGTTGGGCGCGCTCGTCCTCCCGCTGCTGCGCGTCATCATGCTCGGTCATGAGGATTCCTTCCGGTTGTCGGATACCGCGAGGTAGGCGGAGGTGTGCTCGGAGACTCTGACGCAGGCGATGAGCTGGTGACCCGAGCTGATCGTCTCACGGAGCGAGTCCCCGAGGCGAGCGCGAAGCTCCACGGCCGCCCAGGGCTCCGGGGCCGTCGCGGGCACCGCGACCCAGATCGCGTCGCCGTCCGCTCGAACCAGGCCCCAGTCGTTCTCGGTCAGCGTTGGGGGCCGCTGGGCGGATCCGCTGGCCCGTCGATGCGCGCAGGCGCGATCGCGTTCCTGCGCGTCGAGGACCCACTCCACCAGGATCCGATCCGTCCCTGGCCGGGCGTAGTAATCGGGGAGGAACTCGATTCCCGTCGCGCCGAGAGAGGTGAAATTGAAGTGCGCGTTCCGCGCGAGCAGGGGGTCAAAGGTCCAGCGCATGCTGCGGTGTCCCCAGCGCTCCGCGACGCGGGCTTGGAGGTGCTTCAGGGTCCGGCCGACCCCCAGGCCCTGGTACCGCGGGTCAACGGTGGCCGCCTGGGAGTAGTGGAACTCCCTCCCAGACACGTCGCGGCCCGCGAAGCCGTAGGCGAACCCGATCAGTTCCCCCGCCGAGGTGAACACCCCAACGGCGGAGCCGCCGTTTTGGGTCAGGGCGCTGAGCAGGTTCAGATTCAGCGCGAACTCCGGTGACTCGTAGCCAAAGACCCGGGAGTACAGCGCGGCGGCGGCGCGGAATTCCTCGACGCCGCGCAGTTCCCGACCGCTGAGCGGGACGCCGGCCCCGCCGACCACCGAGGGTTCATCAGCAAGGGGCGACAGGGCGGGTGGCATCATACGTTTCCTATACCTCGGAATTCTCCAGTGAATACCCCGATGCTATTGGGCTCTTGCGTGCATAGCAAGCCTAAGATACGTTTCATAAGCATGAACCTTGCCCCAGAGCCGATCCACCAGGACTCCGCGGAACTCGCACTCCTCCGGGAACTCGTGTCGATCGAATCCCCCTCCGGCGACGGAGCGGCCAGCGCCCGGATTGCCGACGTGGTCGCCGAGCGCTTCCGCGACCTCGGCGGCACGGTCCGCCGCCTCGACACGGAGTCCGGCACCAACCTCGTGATTGACTTCCCCGGCCCGGGACGACCGCTGCTGCTCGTGGGACACACCGACACCGTGTGGCCGCTCGGCACCCTCGCCGGCGAGCTGCCCTGGGCGCAGGACGGCGATGTCCTGCGCGGCCCCGGGGTCTACGACATGAAGAGCGGCATCGTCGTGATGCACGCAGCGCTGTCCCGCCTCGGCGGCGCCCCCGCTCGGGCCGTGCGCATTCTGCTCGTGTGTGACGAGGAGGTCGGTTCTCCCACCAGCCTGGAACTCATTCGGGCGGAAGCCCTCGGTGCCTGCGCGGCACTCGGCTTTGAGTCGCCGCACCCCGACGGCGCCCTGAAGATTGGCCGCAGGGGCAGCACCCGACTGGAGCTGCGCGTGACCGGTCGGGCGGCCCACGCGGCCCTCGATCCGGAACTCGGCATCTCGGCGATCGACGAGCTGGTCGATCAGCTGGGTCGGCTGCGGGCGATCACCGTAGACCCCGACCTCCCCTCCCCGGTCCTCTGCAATGTTGGCACCGTGAGCGGGGGGACACGCGCAAACGTCGTCCCCGAGTCCGCGCAGGCCGAGGTCGGCCTGCGCTTCCTCGACGGCGAGAGCGAGGCCAGGGTCCTCGGGGCGATCGCCCAACTGACCCCGATCCGGGCGGGGGCGCTCCTGGAGGTGCGCACCCTGAGCAGCCGTCCCGCCTGGGCAGCGTCGCCCGCGGACGAGGCGCTGCTCGCGGACCTCGCCTCCTCGGCGCAGCGCGTCGGACAGGGACTCAGCGCGCGCCCCGCCGCGGGCGCCGGGGACACCAACCTGATCGGCAGCCTGGGGGTGCCAACAGCGGACGGCTTCGGCCCGCGCGGGGGCGGTGCGCACGCGCTCAGCGAGCACGTGCTCCGCTCCTCACTGGCCGAGCGCATCGCCCTGCTGACCGCGGTGCTCTCCGCGCCCCCAGCCGGGTAATCCCCCGTCGCCCCCGCCGGCGAGGCCGCAGAGTCACCCTGTGATACGAATCGAATCTCCGCGGGATACGATTCAGATCTTCCCCGATAGTTCCGCGCTTCCACCCGGATCACCCGGGCGGCCCGTCCGACAGCTCGCGGGGCATTTCCGCCGACACGCCCGGGTAATCCGGTCGATTTTCCGCGCCATTTCGCGGGCCGACGCGGTGCGCTCGCGGACATCACAATTCCGATTCCTTTTCAAAGATACGAACCAAATGCCTTGACCAATTCGGCTTTTTGCGGTTGCATAAGCACTACCGACCCCACCTCAATGTCGAATGCGGTCGAAATCGAAGGGATGCACACTCATGCACACTCCTCCCCGTAAACGTCGGCTTCGCTCGCTCGCAGTCGGTGCTGCGGTCGCGTGCGCGGCCGCACTCGTCGCGCCGACCGCGGCGTTCGCGTTGCCCCCCGTGGCCGCCACGGAGAGCACGGAAGCCGAGGCCCCCGCCACGACCTTCCGAATCGCGACCTCAGGCTTCGTCGACTCCTTCAACCCGTTCATCTCGATCTACCTGCTGCCGACGAACGCCATTCGCTACATGTACGAGTCCCTCGTGCAGAACAGCGCCGAGGACGGCTCCCCCACCGAGGGTCTCGCGGAGTCCTGGGAGACTGAGGACGGCGGCAAGAAGTGGACCTACACGCTCCACAAGGACATGCTGTGGTCCGACGGCGAGCCCATTACCTCCGCTGACGTGAAATACACCTACGACCAAATGATGAACGTGCCGGTGCTGGGGACGGCGAACGGAAACCTGGTCTCGAACTTCGCCTCCGTCGAGGCGCCCGACGACCTGACCCTCGTCATCACCCTGAAAGAGCCCCAGGCCCCGAACCCGGGCTCCGAGATGCCCATCGTGCCCAAGCACATCTGGGAGAAGATCGACACCCCCGAGGACTTCATGAACGACAAGGACGTCGTTGGCTCCGGCCCCTTCGTCCTGGAGAGCTACCGGGCCAACGAGTCGATCGTGCTCAAGGCCAACCCGAACTTCTGGCGGGGCGCCGCCAAGATCGACAAGATCCAGTACATCTATTACACGAACACCGACGCGCAGGTGCAGGCCCTCAAGGCCGGTGACGTCGACCTGGTGACGGGCCTGAACCCGACCCAGTACCAGGCGCTGCAGGGCGAAGAGGGCATCACGACCCAGTCCGGGATCGGCCGCCGGTACCACTCGCTGAGCATCAACCCCGGCTTCGAGACCCGCGACGGCACCCCCTTCGGCACCGGCGCAGCGGCTCTCAAGGAGCTTGAGGTCCGCCAGGCGATCCGCCTCGGCACCGACACGAAGACGCTGCTCGACAAGGTCCTCGAGGGCGAGGGCGTCCAGGCGACGAGCTTCATCCCGGTGTCCTTCCCGAAGTGGCACCTTCCCGAGGACGACACGGCCATTGTCGACTTCGACCAGGACGCCGCGAAGCAGACCCTCGAGGATGCGGGCTGGGTGGCTGGTTCCGACGGGATCCGCGAGAAGGACGGCACGAAGCTTGAGCTGCGCCTGCTCATGAGCGCCGATGACCCGATCGAGCAGTCGATCACCGAGTTCTTCGTGCCGTGGATGCAGGAGATCGGCATCAAAATCAACGTCGAGTCCACCGACTCGGACACCGTGAGCGCCAACTCCATGAAGGCCGACTACGACCTCTACTTCACCGGCTGGTCCGTGAACCCGGACCCCGACTACCAGCTCGGGCTGAACACCTGCGGCAACCTGCCGACCAGCGAGGACGGCACCGGCGGCACCTCGCAGGACGGCTACTGCAACCCCGAGTTCGACAAGCTCTATGACCAGCAGCGCAGCGAGCTGGACGAGGGCAAGCGTCAAGAAATCGTCCGCGAAATGCTCGCGATGAACTACACCGACACCGTGCAGGTCGCGACCTGGTACGCCAATGGGCTGGAGGCGTACCGCTCCGACCGCTTCGATGGCTTCACCCTGCAGCCGGCCAAGGGCGGCATCATCGCCAACCAGGCCGGATACTGGGGCTACCTGACCGTGGCTCCCGTTGACGGCTCCGAGGGCTCCTCGGGCCAGAGCGCCAACACGGGGCTGTA
>NZ_JAPFRB010000001.1:163082-168575 GCF_035726885.1 Leucobacter sp. M11
GCCTGCTCTTCTTCCGCAGCCGCAAGAAGAACCTCGCCGACGTCGAGTAATTCCCGGGTGGTGCCGCAGCTCCACGCGAGCTGCGGCACCACCGGTACAGACCACTAGGAGCCCAACCCATGTCGAATTCGGTGCCCCCGTCCACATCGGCAATCGCGACCAGCGCGCAGGCAGAAGAGCGTCCCCGCGACGTTTCCGCACTCCGCTACTTCCTGTCCAAGCTCGGCGGAGCCGGAATCAGCATGATCATGGTGATCATCCTGGGCTTCTTCGCCTTCAAGATTCTCCCCGGCGACCCCGTCGCCAGCATCGCCCGTCAGCGCCAAATGACCCCGGAGCAGATGGACCTGCTCCGCGAGGAGTTTGGCCTCAACAAGCCGCTCTGGCAGCAGTTCTTTGACTACCTCGGCAACGTGTTCACCCTCGACTTCGGCCAGAGCTACGTCTACAAGACGTCAGTGTCGAGCCTCATTGGGCAGTACTTCTGGCCGACCGTGCTCCTCACGGGAACGGCCGCGCTCTTGGCCATCGTGCTCGGCCTCTGGCTGGGGCAGAAGGCCGCGTGGAAGCACGGCTCCCGCTTCGACAAGTTCGTGTCGTCGACCTCGCTCGTGTTCTGGTCCGTGCCGACCTTCTGGCTCGGCCTGATCCTGCTCATGGTGTTCGGCGGCACCCTCCGCTGGTTCCCCACCGGCGGGATGCGCTCCCCCAATCCACCCACCGACCCCTTCGGCGCCACGCTGGACATCGCCGCACACATGGTTCTGCCCGTGATCACGATGGTCGCGGTCGTCTACGCCCAGTACCTGATGGTGATGCGCAGCTCCCTCATCGAGGAGATGAGCGCCGACTACCTCACCACCGCGCGGGCCAAGGGGCTCCGCGAGGACCTGGTCCGCCGCAAGCACGCCGTGCCGAATGCGATGCTGCCCACCGTGACGCTGATCTTCATGCACTTGGGCGGCCTGATCGCTGGCGCGGTCACCGTCGAGACCGTGTTCTCCTGGCCGGGTCTCGGCAAGCTCACCTTCCAGGCCATCTCCGGACCCGATCTCCCGCTGTTGCAGGGCACCTTCGTGGTCTTCTCAGCGATCATCATCGTGATGAACCTGATCGCCGATCTTATTTACCGTCAGCTCGACCCGAGAGTGAGGCGCGCATGAACACGCTCACCACCCCCGCGGAGCGCGAGCGCTCCCCCCGTCAGATCGTCTGGGCACGCCGTCGTGGCGCGCTCGCAAACTTCTGGCGAGAGTTCCGGCAGCACCGCGCTGGCATGCTCGGCCTCATCTTCCTCATCGCGGTGGCCCTCATCGCGATCTTCGCGCCGGTCATCGCGCCCGCGCACCTCCTCGACGTCACGAAGCTCGTCGACCAGGACCGCTTCGCCCCACCCTCGCTCGAGCACCCCCTGGGCACCGACCACCAGGGCCGCGAGCTCTGGGTGCGCATGGTCTGGGGCGCCCGGGTCTCCCTCCTGGTCGGGATCTCCGCGACCGCGATGTCGATGGTCATCGGGACGCTCGTCGGCATCGCCGCCGGGCACTTCACCGGCCTCACCGGCAGCCTGCTGATGCGGCTGATCGATTTCTTCCTCGTGCTGCCCTCGCTGATCCTCGCGATCGTGCTCTCCTCCGTGCTCAGCCGCGGAGTGCTCACGATCATCATCGCGATCGGGCTCACCTCGTGGGCTGGGACGGCGCGCGTCGTGCGTTCCCAGACGCTGACCGTGGAGTCCCGCGACTACATCGACCGCTCCCGGGCGCTCGGCGCGGGCCACTGGCACATCATCATGAAGCACCTGCTGCCCGGCGTGCTCCCGCTCGTGCTCGCGAACACCACGCTGACCGTGGGCTCCGCGATCATCTCGGAGTCGACGCTCGCCTTCCTCGGCTTGGGTGACCCCACCGTGCAGTCCTGGGGCGCGATCCTGAAGAACTCGATGGACGTCTCCGCCGCCACGAGCGGGTACTGGTGGTATGTCCTCGCGCCCGGCGTGGCCATCGTGCTCGTCGTGCTCGCGTTTACCCTGATGGGTCGCGCGGTCGAAAACATCGTGAACCCCACCCTGAGGAGCCGCTGAGCCATGCCTGATCTGACATTCGACAACGTCTCGATCACCTACTCCACCTCGGGCCGGCAGTCCCGCGGCGAGGTCGCCGCGGTCTCCGGGGTCACCCTCAAGCTTCCGACCGGCGGCACCCTCGGCATCGCGGGCGAGTCCGGCTCGGGGAAGTCAACACTCGCGATGAGCGCGTTGCGCCTGCTCCCGAAGAACGCCCGGCTGGACGGCCGAGTTCTCATCGGCGACACCGACGTGGCCCAGCTCAGCTTTGGCGAGCTCCGCGCGGTCCGCTGGGCACAGGCCTCGATCGTGTTTCAGGGGGCGATGCACTCGCTCAATCCCGTGCACACGGTCGGCGACCAGATCACCGAGGCGCTCGAGATCCACGTGACGGACCGCTGGAAGACCCCAGAGGGCCGCAAGAGCCGGGTCCGGGAGCTGCTCGACATCGTTGATCTGCACCCGGAAAAGGCGACGTCGTACCCCCACGAGCTGTCGGGCGGGCAGAAGCAACGCGTCATGATCGCGATGGCGCTCGCCTGCGAACCCGACATCATCATCGCCGACGAGCCGACCACGGCCCTCGACGTGATCGTGCAGAAACAGATCCTGGACATGATCTCCCGCCTCGTGGCCGAGCGCGGTATCTCGCTGCTCATGATCAGCCACGACCTCTCGGTGCTCGCCACGGCCTGCGAGCGGATCGCGATTATGCGGGGCGGCGAACTCGTCGAGATCGGCGAGGCTCGCATGATCTGCACCGAGCCGAACGAGCCGTACACGCGCCGCCTGGCCGAGGCCTTCCCCACCATCGGAGACCCGGCGTCCCGGATGCGGCCGGTCACCCGGCACGGCGCGGGGGCCGATGAGCCCGGGCATTCCGAGCCGAGCGACGAGGTCCTGCTCTCCGCCCGCGGCGTGAACGTCACCTACCACGGCTCCGGTCAGCTGCGAGCGGTGCGAGACGTGGACCTCGACGTGCACCGGGGCGAGATCGTCGCCCTCGTGGGGCAGTCCGGCTCCGGCAAGACGACCCTTGCCCGGGCGCTGATGGGGCTCCAGGCCACGGACCCGGGCACCACAATCACCTTCGGGGGGAGCCCGCTGCCGAGCAAGGGCTCGGAGCTGAAGAAGTTCCGGCGCCGGATGCAGCTCGTGCTCCAGGACCCCTCGGCGGCGCTGAACCCCAAGCTCAGCGTCTACGAGTCGGTGGCCGAGGGCCTCCGCGTGCAGGGGATCCCCGGAGACGAGCGCGAGCACGTCGCCCAGAGCCTCCGGGACGCCGAGCTATCGCCCCCGGAGAACTACTTCGGCGCGATTCCGCAGGAGCTCTCCGGCGGCCAACGGCAGCGCGTCGTGATCGCCGGGGCGCTCGCCCTGCACCCCGAAATGCTCATCGCGGACGAGCCGGTTGCCTCGCTGGACGCGTCGGTGCGCGGCGAAATCCTGGGCCTGTTACTCTCCCTGAAACAGCGGCTCGGCCTCTCGGCGCTCGTGATCACGCATGACCTCGGGCTGGCCTGGAACATCGCCGACCGCGTCGCGGTGATGTACCACGGCGAGATCGTCGAGCAGGGCCCGACCGAGTCCGTGCTGCTGGACCCCCAGCACAGCTACACCCGGCAGCTGCTCGCCGCGGCTCCGAGCGTTCGGGAGGACGCGTCATGACCGCCCAGCACCGCATCGATCTTGACCAGCCGCAGCTCGCCCCGGGCGACACCGTTTCGATCATCGCCCCCTCCGGGCCGAGCGCCCGGGCGAGCCTCGAACGGGCCGTGCGCCTCTTCGAGGGCTGGGGGCTGCGCGTCGTCGTCGGCGAGCACGTGCTCGACCGGCACCCGCGTGCCATGTATCTCGCGGGCTCGGACGAGGACCGCCGCGCGGATCTTGTCCGAGCCTGGGCCGATCCCGCGGTGGACGCCGTGTTCTGCATCCGCGGTGGGTACGGCGCGATGCGCCTGCTCGACGGCATCGACTGGGCGGCCCTCGCCGCGGGCGGGGCGCGCCGGGACGGGCGGCAGAAGGTGCTCGCCGGATCCTCCGACATCACCGCGCTGCACGAGGCGTTCCGGGTGCACCTCGACGTGCCCGGGCTGTTCTGCCCGATGCCGGGCACCAGCGTCGTCCGGGACTCCGAGTTCGTCCGGGAAGACCTGCGGCGGTGGCTCTTCGAGCCCTGGGCGGGACGCGAGCTGATCGGCCCGAAGACCGAGATCCTCGCACCCGGCCGGGCCGAGGGCCGCTTCACGGGCGGAAACGTCAGCCTCCTCGCCGCCGCAATCGGCGCCCCGGAGGGGCGCGAGAACCCCGAGGGCATCCTGTTTCTCGAGGAAATCACGGAGGAGCCCTACCGCCTTGATAATCTGCTGCTCCAGCTCCAGCGCTCCGGCCGTCTCGACGCGGCCTCGGGCATCGTGCTCGGCTCCTGGGAGGACTGCGGCGAGCCCGATCAGGTGCGCGACCTGCTCACCGAGTACTGCGGGGGCCTCGGGGTTCCCGTGCTCTGGGAGCAGGGCTTCGGCCACGACGCGCACGCGCTGACCATCCCGGTCAACGTTGCCGGGGTGCTCGACGCGAGCGGCTCCGATGCGCGCCTGACCGTGACGGGGGCAGCCGCGTGAGCGCGGACTGGTCGCTCCCCGCGCTCGATCCCCGGATCACCTGGAGCATTCGCGTCCTCGACGAAGCGACGGCCGAGCCCCTCCTGGAGCACTCCCCCGACACGCAGTGCGAGACCGCGAGTATCGGCAAGGTGTTCCTGCTCATCGAGGTCGCCCGACGAATCGCGGACGGCACGATCGACCCCGAGGAAATCGTGCCGATCCCGGAGGAGTTCGCGGTCGCCGACTCCGGCATCCTGTATCGGATGCGGGACCAGCGGCTCTGCGCCTGGGACCTGGCCCTGCTCGTTGGCGCGTTCAGCGACAACCTCGCGACGAACGCCCTCCTGCACCGCTGCGGCCTGGAGGCGGTGCGCGCTGTCGCCCCCGAGCTGGGCTACACGCGCACCTCGCTGCACGACTACATCCGCGATGAGCGCACCCCCGAGATGCCGTGGACCCCGTCGTATGGCACCGCACGGGAACTCGCCGATGTGTTCCTTCGCCTCTCCCGGGGCGAGATCGTCTCCCCCGAGGTGAGCGCGCGCGTGCTCGGCTGGCTCGCCTCCGACGCGGACACCTCCATGGTCGCCGATGCCTTCGTGCTGGACCCCCTCGCCCACGTGGACCCCGAGTACCAGGGCATCGTGCTCCGGCACAAGACCGGGACCACGAGCTTCGCCCGGATCGATGTGGGAACCGTCACGGGCGCCGCGGGTTCGGTCGCCTACGCGGTGGCCGCGAACTGGCGAAACGTCCCCGGGGATCTTCGCGTGCCCGCGATGGACGCGATGCGCGAGATCGGCGAGCAGATCCGGCAGCGGGTCA
>NZ_JAPFRB010000001.1:168649-172009 GCF_035726885.1 Leucobacter sp. M11
CGTTCCCGGCGCGCGACTCAGCCAACGACGACCACCGCGGCGAGCGCCGCGCCGAGCAGGCCGAGGTACGCGATCGCGTGGGCGCGGTCGGGGATGCGCGCGCCGAGGCGGCGGACCAGGGCGATGGTGGGCAGGGATGCGGCGAGCAGGCTGAGTGCGGCGCCCACGTCGATGAGCCCGATGCGGAGTGCGCCGCCGCCCGCGGCGACCCCGGAGTCTCCCCACCCGCTCGGGGCGCAGAGGTAGACGGCCGTGGCGACGACCGCCACGGGGAGGCTGAGCGGGTTGGCGTGAGCCACGGCCGTGGCCATGCGGTGCCCGCTGCGGCGCAGGAGGGGGACGGTGAGGACGCTGCCGCCGACCCCGAGCAGGCTCGCGACGAAGCCGATGCCGACCCCGCCGATGCCGGTGACGGCCGGGGTCAGGGGGCGCGGCTCGGCGGGGTCCCGGGTGAGGAAGCCGCGGCGGAGCACGCTGTCGAGGATGGTGAGGACAAGGTACCCGGCGAAGAGCCAGCGCAGCGCGGGGCCCGGGGTGATCGTTGCGGTGAGGGCGCCGAGGAGCGCGCCGAGGGCGACGGTTCCGGCGAGGGGCCAGAGCAGGTCACGGCGAAGGGCTCCGGCGCGGGCCTGGCCGAGGGTGGCCCCGCCCGCGTTGATGACCATGACCGCGGCGGAGGTGGCGACGGCGACGTGCATGCCGTCCCCGGGCGCGGGTCCGCCGAGGACGGCGGCGAGCACGGGGACGGTGATAAAGCCGCCGCCGAAGCCAAACAGGACGGTCGTGACGCCGGTGAGGATGCCGAAGCCGAGCAGGACGATGAGGTCGGGAGTGAACAGGTCTGGGGTGAGCACTCCTCCCACGGTAGGAGCATCGCGGTTGGCGTTCAATCGATGTTCGGTCAGCTTTCATTGTGTTTCCGACAGGTCGGCGTAGGCTGGGCGCATGCGAAATGTTCCGGTGGCTCGGGTGGATGCGCTCGGGGTGCCCGTGTTGGCGATCGGCACCGATTATCCGGTTGAGCACTGGTTGGCCCCGCACGAGCACCGTCGGGCGCAGCTGCTGTATGCGGCGACCGGGGTGATGCGGGTGGATACCGCGGACGGTTCGTGGACGATCCCGACGAAGCGCGCGGTACTCATCCCCCCGCGCACCCAGCACGCGGTGGAGATGCGCGGGGTGAGTACGCGGAGCCTGTATCTGGAGCCGGCGGCGGTGCCGTGGTGGCCGCGGAGCTGTCTCGCGGTGGATGTGTCGCCGCTGCTGCGGGAGTTGCTGCTTGCCGCCGTTGACCTGCCGGACCCCGTTGCTCGGGAGACCGTCGGGGATTCCGCGCAGAGCCGGCGGGGCACGGCGCTCACCGCTCTGCTGCTGGAGGAGCTTCGGGCGCTGTCCCCGCTCCCCCTGGGTCTCCCCCTGCCGGGGCCGGGCACGCTTCGGGTGCGGTGTCTCAGGTTTCAGGCTGCGCCCTCCGTTCGGGAGTCCCCGGAGGAGTGGGCGCGGGAGCTGGGAATGAGTTCGCGGACCCTGGGCCGGCGCTTTGCCGCGGAGACGGGGCTCGGCTTTTCGAGGTGGCGCGAGCGCGTGGTCGCCCTGCACGGGGTCCTCCGACTCGGTGAGGGGGTTCCGGTGGCCCGGGTTGCCGCAGATCTCGGTTATGACAGCCCGGCGGCGTTCGCTCAGATGTTTCGCCGGGTGCTCGGGCAGAGCCCGCGCGAGTTCTTCCCAAGGGTGTCACCGTGAGGGGTTCTCGACTACCCTCGGTCGCATGAACGCCGATCGCGGTTCCCCCCGTGGCTGGCCTGGCGCGGTCTTGCGTGCCGGGTTCCGTCGACTGCTGGGGGTTCCCGGCGCGGTGTCCCTGCGGGCGTTCACTCCTGCGGTGCGGGCGGCAACCGTGGGCGAGGCTGCGGCACGCGGCAGGGAGGACGCGGGGCTCAGCGCCGCGGTCCGGGGCCTGTCCGATCCGCTCACCGCTGATGCGCCCCTGCTGGGGGTCGCGCTCGCATCGCTGCGGGAGGCCGGCAGGCGTTCCCTCGGCGAACGGGCCACTGACGAGCAGCTCCTCGCCTGCGTCGCGTTGGCGTCCGGGCACGCCGTTGAGATGGACACCGGGGAGGGCAAGACCCTGGCCGGGGCGCTGGCGGCGGCGCTGCTGGCGTCCAGCGGGCGACGGGTGCACGTGCTCAGCGTGAACGACTACCTGGCGGAGCGCGATGCCGAGTGGATGGCTCCCCTGTTCGCGCTGCTCGGTATTCGGGTGGCCTGGGTCGGGCAACGCCATGATTCGGGCGAGCGCCGGGCCGCGTACCGGGCTCAGGTGGTGTACGCACCGGTGAGCGAGGTGGGTTTTGATGTGCTTCGGGACCGCTTCGCCGAGAGCGACGCCGAGCGGGTGCTGCCCGTCCGGGATGTCGCCCTGGTTGATGAGGCCGATGCGGTCCTGATCGACGAGGCGGCGGTGCCGCTGGTGCTGGCCGGGGAGGCTGCTCCCCCGCACGCCGACCACACCGGCACGCACAACCCCGGGCAGGCACCGGGCACGATCATCGATCACGCCGAGGCGGCACGCCTGGTATCGACGCTGGCCCCGGACACCGACTTCACCGTTGAGGAAGACGGGGCGACCGTGACCCTCACCGATGCAGGCCTGGACCGGGTCGAGGCCGCCCTCGGGGGAATCCGCCTGTACGAGCCGGAACACGTCCCCACCCTGACCCGGGTGAACCTTGCCCTGCACGCACGCACCCTGCTCACCCGGGACGTGCACTATCTCGTGCGGGACGGGTCGGTCACCCTCGTCAACGATGCCCGCGGGCGGCTCGTTCACCGGCAGCGGTGGCCGGACGGCCTGCACGCAGCGATCGAGGCAAAGGAACGGCTCGGGGTAAGCCCGTCCGGGGTCGTGCTCGACTCGCTCACGGTGCACGATCTGATCGCCGAGTATCGGAGCGTCGCCGGCATGAGCGGCACCCTGGTGTCCGTGGCCCGGGAGCTGCTCGAGTTGCACGGGCTCCCGACCGCACGCGTGCCGCGATCGGTGCCGAGCGCGAGGATCGATCACCCCGACCGGGTGTTCGAAACCGCCGAGCAGCTGCGCGCCACCCTCGTTCAGGACGTGTCGCGGCGGCACGCGTCCGGGCAGCCCGTGCTCATCGCGACCCGGTCGGTGGCCGAGTCCGAATCGATCGCTGCGGTGCTCCGGGGCGCGGGGCTCACCCCGAGAGTGTTGAACGCCCGCGACGACGCCCGGGAGGCGGCGCTGATTGCCCGCGCCGGTGAGCCCGGGGCGTTGACCGTGTCCACGCAGATGTCCGGTCGCGGCACCGACATTCGCCTCGGGGGCGCGGAGCCACCCTC
>NZ_JAPFRB010000001.1:172074-175056 GCF_035726885.1 Leucobacter sp. M11
CCTCGCGCAGACTTGACGCACAGCTCCGGGGCCGCGCCGGCCGGCAGGGCGAGCCCGGGGACAGCCAGCTCTATGCGAGCCTCGATGATGCCCAGCTCGCGGAGACCCTGCCCGCCCACCTCCGCACGCGAATCCGGCGCAGCGGTGGGGCCCTTCCCGACGCCGAGCGGCGCGGGCTGGTCGAGCAGGCGCAGCGGATCGGGGAAGAGCGTCGAGCCGACCGGCTGCGCAGCACCCGGCAGCACAGCCTCGCGATTGCCCGACAGCGTCGAACCGTGCTGGCCCGCCGTGCCGAGCTCGAGGCAACCCCCGGGGTGGCCGGGCGGGTCGGGTGTTTCACCCTCGACGAGGCCTGGACCGACCATCTCGGCCTGCTGCAGGAGATTCGTGACGGCATTCACCTGCGCTCGCTCGCCGGGCAGAATCCCACCGACGAGTTCCACCGCATCGCCCTCGCCGAGTTCGCCGGGTTTTTCGCGGAAGCCGAGGCCCGGGCCTCACGGATCCTCAGCACGCTCGGCCCGGCGGACGAGGATCGTTCCCTCGCGGAGCTCGGCCTGCGCCGCCCCGGCGCAACCTGGACCTATCTCGTGCGTGACGACCCGCTCGGCACCGCCATGGATCGTGCCGTGCGCGCCCTCGGCGGGCCCTGGCGGCGTCGAGTGCTTCGGATCGAATGAGCGCAGTGCCCTCCCGAACGTGCCTTGCAGCCCCTAGCGTGGCACGACGAGCGGGGTGCCCGCGATGGGGTCCTCGATGACGACGCAGTCGAGCCCGAAGACCTCGCGCACGAGCTCGGGGGTGATCAGTCCGCTCGGCGCACCCTCGGCGACGACCGCGCCGTCCTTCATCGCGATCAGGTGCGTCGCATAGCGGGCGGCGTGGTTGAGGTCGTGCAGCACCGCCACGAGGGTGCGACCCTCGCGGTTCAGCCGCGCGAACAGCTCCATGAGTTCGATCTGGTGGGCGATGTCGAGGAAGGTCGTCGGCTCGTCGAGCAACAGCAGCGGGGTCTCCTGCGCCAGCACCATCGCGACCCACACCCGCTGGCGTTGGCCGCCGGAGAGCTCGTCCACGTGCCGCTGGGCGAGTTCCAGCGTGTTCGTGGCCTCCAGCGCCTGGTACACGGCCTCCTCGTCGGCGGCGGACCACTGCTTGATGAGTTTCTGGTGCGGGAACCTGCCGCGCGCCACGAGGTCGGCGACCGTGATCCCGTCCGGGGCAAGCGAGGACTGCGGGAGCAGGCCGAGCCGCCTGGCCGCCTCCTTCGGGCGGTATGAGGAGAGAAGCTTGCCGTCGAGCAACACCCGCCCCGTGCTCGGCTTCAGCAGGTTGCTCAGCCCGCGCAGCAGCGTCGACTTGCCGCAGGCGTTCGCCCCGACGATCACGGTGAAGGACCCGTCGGGGATCGCCACGCTCAGGCGGTCGTTGATGGTGCGCCCGTCGTAGCCGAGGGTGATCTCCTCCGCCCGCAGGCGGGCCGCGGTGGCCACGGAAACCGCGGGCGTGTCTGCCGGGGTGGGGTGCTCGGTCACGGGTGTGGTCATGGCGGTTCTTTCTGGGTGGGGAACGTGAGTCATCAGGAGCGCTTCGATTCGCGCACGAGCAGCCACACGAAGTAGCCGCCGCCCACGCAGACGGTGAGGATGCCCACCGGCAACTGCACCGGGGCGAACAGCCGCTGCGCGAGGAAGTCGGCGCTGACGAGGAGGAACGCCCCGAGCACGGCCGACGGCAGGATCGCGACGCCCGCGGTGCGGGTCAGCCGACGGGCGATCTGCGGGGCAACCAGGGAGATGAACGCGATGGGTCCGGCGACGGCGGTCACCAGCGCGGTGAGCGCCACCCCGAGCACGATCAGGAACAGCCGGGCAACGTTCGGCCGGGTGCCGAGGGCACGCGCCGCGTCGTCGCCAAGCTCGATCTGGCGCAGGGTCGGCCCCGCGATCACGGCGAGCGGCACGAGCACGGCAAGGACGGCGAGCACGGGCCAGAGCTGTTCCACGCTCAGCCCGTTCAGGGAGCCGCTGCCCCACACCCCGGCGCGCATGGCGTCCTCGATGTTGGCGCGCAGGATGAGCCAGGTGTTGAACGCCCCGAGCATCGCCGAGACCCCGATGCCCACGATGATGAGCCGGAAGCCCTGCACCCCGCCGCGGTAGGCCAGCAGGAACACCAGGAACGCAGTGATGATCCCGCCGATCAGGGAGCCGGTCGCGACCTGCGCGGTGCCCCCGCCGACGAGCAGCATCGTGACGAGCGCCCCCGTGTACGAGCCGCTCGCGAAACCGATGATGTCCGGGGAGCCCAGGGGGTTTCGGGTGAGGGACTGGAAGATCGCGCCGGAGATCGCGAGGGCGGAGCCGAGCAGCGCGGCCAACAGCGCCCGCGGGGCACGCCACTCGAGGATCACCATGGCGTTCCCGCCGGAGCCGTTGCCGAGCAGGGTGTCAATGACCTCGCGAAGCGGAATGGGGACCGTCCCGGAGGCGAGCGAGGCCAGGAAGACGGCGCAGGTGAGCGCGAGGAAGAGCGCGCACACCACGAGCGAGCGCGCGTCCAGCCGAAACGACCAGGCCGGGTGCCGGCGAACGATCACCCCGGGCCCGAACGGGACCCGCCGCTCGCTGCTGATGGTCAGGGGGGCCGGGGCGCTCACAGGCCGCTCACGTTCTTGCGCCGTGCGAGCGCGATCAGGACGGGGGCGCCCACGAAGGCGGTGACGATGCCGACCTGCAGTTCCTGCGGGGCGAGCACGAGGCGGCCGATCACGTCGGCGCTGATCAGCAGCATCGGAGCGGCAAGGATCGTGTACGGCAGAATCCAGCGCTGATCCGGCCCCACGAACCAGCGCACGACGTGCGGGACCATCAGCCCGACGAAGCCGACGGGGCCGATCGCCCCGGTGGCGGCCCCGGCCAGCAGCGTCACCGCGACGATCACGATGATCCGGGTGCGCAGGATGTTCGCGCCGAGGGAACG
>NZ_JAPFRB010000001.1:175101-177757 GCF_035726885.1 Leucobacter sp. M11
CAGCAGCGCCAGGGCGAGCCCGAGGAGGATCCAGGGCAGCACGGCCCAGAGGATGTCCCAGCCGCGCCCGCTCAGGGAGCCGGCGCTCCAGCTGCGCATCGAGTCGAACGCTTTCGGGTTCAGCATCGTGATGCCGGAGGTGATGCCCCCGAGCAGCGCCCCGAGCGCCACGCCAACGAGCGTGAGCCGGATCGGGGTCGCCCCCACTCGTCCCACGGAGCCGAGCAGGTACACGAGCACCGTGACGATGATCGCCCCGGCGAACGCGAACCACAGGTATTGAGAGATCGCGTGCGCGCCGAAGAACGCGATCCCCATCGTGACGAAGAACCCGGCTCCGGCGTTCACCCCGAGGATCCCGGGATCGGCGAGCGGATTCCGAGTGAGCGCCTGGATGAGCGCGCCGGACACGCCAAGGGCTGCGCCGACGACGAGGCCGAGCACGGCCCGCGGCAGCCGCAGCTCGCGAACGATGTAGGCGGCCTCTCCGCCGTCGTCGAGGCGCAGACCCGCCCAGACCTCGGCCAGGCCGAGCCCCTTCGCCCCGAACGCGAGGCTGGCGAGGAAGCTGAGCACGAGCAGGAGCGTCAGGACGCCCAGGCCGAGGATCCGGCCGCGCGTGTGGGTGACCCGCCCGGGCCGGTGCAGGGCCTCGGCGGCCCCGCCCGCGGAGGTCACGAGGCGTTCCCGGCGCGCATCGGGACCCCGCACGAGCGAGCGCTCGGCGCTCGGCGCGGTCACAGCCCGAGGCTTTCCAGGCGCCGCTCGTAGCGGTCCCGCCCCAGTTCCTCGTCGTCAGTTTCCGCCCAGATGGCGGCGAGCCCGGCCCGGGTGCTCTCGTCGAGGGCCTCGTAGGACGCCACCCAGGCCTCCGCCTTGTCCGTCCAGTACCCGATCACCCGGTAGTGCTCGGCGGAGAGCCCGAGTTCGTGCCGGAGCAGTTTCCTCGCCCGGCGCAGCTCCTTGGACTCCCCCGCAACCCAGACGTACCCGGTGTCGCCCAGCCCCTCACGGAGGGATTCGCGTAGCGCTTCGGTGAGGGCGCTCGGGGCAATGCCGTTGCCCCGCCCCGGGAGCCAGCGCACCGTCACCTCGGCGGGGCTGCTCAGGGCAATCTCGTGCCCGGCCTCGGCGATCTCCACGATCGCGAGCGCCCGATCGCCGGGGGCCAGCTGTTCGAGCAGGCGGCCCAGGGCGGGCAGCCCGGTCGCGTCGGTGGCGAACACGAAGCGGTCCGCCCCCGCGGGGGGCGCAAAGAGCGCGCGCGGTTCCCCGAACAGGAGCCGCTCGCCGGGCACGGCAGACCCCGCCCAGGCCGCGGCCCGCCCGTGCCCGTGCAGCACGAAATCGAGGTCCATCTCCGCCTGCTCCGGCCGGTGGGCGCGGATCGTGTAGGGCTGCACGTGCGGGTAGGGGGCCTCCCCGAAGTCCCAGTTGCCGTCCTCGCGCTCGCGGGGCTCGGGCAGGGTGCCGTCGGGCTCCGGAAAGTGCACGCGAACGTACTCGTCGCCGACTCCGGTGGAGCGGTATTCCCCCAGCGTTGGCCCGGTGACGGTGACCCGCACCATTCCCGGCGACAGCCGCAGGGTCCGGGTCACGGTGACTGCGGTGACACTCATCGGGAGGCGATTCGCGCGTCGATTTCGGTCAGCAGGGCATCGATGTCGTTGATGTTTTCCAGCGCCCAGCCGTAGGAACCGGTGGGAGAACGATCGATGTTCGGGAACACCAGGTTGTTCTGCACGGCCGGCAGCTTCTCCCAGATCGCGTTGCCCGAGGTGATCTCCTCGGGCAGTTCCGCGGTCTGCTGCAGCAGCACGTCAGCGTTTTCCAGGCGACCAAGCTCCTCATAGGAGAACCAGTTCGGGAACCCGGATTCGTTAATCTCGTCCTCGGCCTGCTCCCGGTACTTCGCGCCGAGGTCGCTCCACACCCCACCGGTGAAGTGGGTGGGTGCGTAGGTGCCCCAGGTGGCTTCCTGACTGGGCACGAAGATCGCGATGGTGTTGTTGTCCAGGAAGTCCCGGTGCGCCTCCCGCACCTCGGCCAGGCGCGTCTCGTACTCCTCCTTGACGGGGGCGAGCTCCGCCTCCTTCCCGAGGAGCTCGGCAACGGCGTCGGCCCGGGTCTTCCAGCTGAGCGAGTCGCGGGCGGTGAAGGTCACGATGGGGGCGATCTTCTCGAGCTGGGGGCGCAGCTCGGCGTCCATCGGGAGGAAGTCGTTGGTGGCGATGATGACGTCGGGGTTCGCCTTGGCGATGGCCTCCACGTTGAGCTCGTAGTACTCGCCGATCGACTCGGCCCCGGACGCGGCGATCTCCGTCGTATACGCGGTCGGGATCGCGTCGCCCTCCGTGTCGGTGAAGTAGGTGTTCACGACGCCGACCGGGGTGACCCCGACGTCCATCAGCGCGCCGGGCGTGTAGAAGTCCACCGAGACGATCCGCTCGATCTCGGTCGGGACCGTGACGTCGCCGAGGTCCGTGCTGAACACCCGGGTGTCGGATGCGGCCTCAGGGGCGGCGCCCCCGGAGCAGGCAGCGAGGCCAAACGTGAGGACGAGTCCGGCGGCCAGCGCGCCGAGGAGTCGGCGCGGGGTGCGGGCAGGGGAAACGGGCATGGCGGGGTGTACCGGCACGGGGCGGGGTCCTTTCGA
>NZ_JAPFRB010000001.1:177802-178704 GCF_035726885.1 Leucobacter sp. M11
GAACCGGCGGGACGCGTGTCATGGCAAGGAAAGCCTTGCCTAACCAACATAGGACGTGACAGATGAGGGTTTGGCGCCAACACGTTCCGGTTTCGTGACACCGCCGCCCTCGGCACCCCCGAGCGCCCGGAAGTACGCGGCGGGCGTTTGCCCCGTCACCTGCCGGAACAGGTCAATGAACGTGCCGGGGTTTGCGTAGCCCAGCGATCTGGCCACCGCCACCACCGGGGCCCCCTCGGCCAGCTCGATCAGGGAGCGCCGCACCCGGGCGAGGATCCGCCACTGGGTGAGGCTCATCCCGGTCTCCCGCGAAAAGCGCCGCATCAGGGTGCGACCGCTCACGTTCAACCGGGCCGCCCACGCCGCCACGGTGGCGTTATCGGCCGGGTCACGCAGGATTTCCCGGGCCACCCAGAGCAGCTCCGGATCTGCGGGCATGGGCAGGGCGACCGAGGCGGCCCTGACGGGGCGAATGCGGTCCAGAATCACGCGCTGCAGGCGAGCGCGCTGCTCGGCGGGCATCTCTTCCCAGTGGTTGGCCATCAGGAGCTCCCGCAGGGAGCCCGTCATGGGCACCCCGGCAACCGCCCGCCACTGCTCCGGGTCCGAGGTGTGCGCCTCCAGCGCCGCCACCCCCACGTACGTTGCCAGGGTGACCGCGCCACTCTGGGCGCGCACCCGGTGCGCGAGCCCCGCCGGCAGCCAGATCGCGAGGGCCGGGGGCACCACCCAGAGCTGCCCGGCCGCCTCAACGGTGACCGTCCCGGCGGTCGACCACAGCAGCTCGTGATCGGCGTGCGCCTGCAGGCCCCACTCGATGTCGTCCCGCACGTCGAAGTCACGGGTCGTGAGCAGCCAGGGCGGGGAGACCATCGACGGCCCCGTCGGAAACGGCAAGGACT
>NZ_JAPFRB010000001.1:178762-182890 GCF_035726885.1 Leucobacter sp. M11
ACCAGCAGCCGGCGAGTGTCCTGATTCCATCACAGCAGGCAATCGTACCCGAATCGGGCCCAGCCCGCTCAGGGCAGCCTCAGCTTCATCAGACCAATGCCCCACCGCTCCCCGGCGCGGCGATCGCGTGGGATCACGGGTGGATCTGAGCCGGGGGCGGTCGTGGAACAATTGACCCATGAGCGCAACCCTCGTGGCCTCGGGCCTCGCCGGCGGGCACGGACACCGCACCCTCTTTGATTCCCTCGATCTCACGGTCGCCCCCGGCGACGTCGTCGGCGTGATCGGGGTGAACGGGGCCGGGAAGTCCACCCTGCTCCGGATCCTCGCCGGAATCGATGCGCCGCAGTCCGGGTCAGTCGCGGTGAGCCCGGGCACCGCGAGCGTGGGTTTCCTCGCACAGGAGCCCGAGCGGATCGCCGGGGAGACCATCGCGGGCTTCCTCGCCCGGCGGACCGGGTGCCGGGCCGCGAGCGAGCGGATGGAGGCCGGGGCCGCGGCCTTCGCCGATCCGTCGCTCGCCCCCGCCGGGATCGACCCCGCGGACGAGTACGCCGCGGCCCTCGACGCCTGGCTCGCGCTCGGCGCCGCGGACCTGGAAGACCGCATCCCCGCCGTGCTCGCGGACCTCGGGCTCACCCTCGACCCGGGCGCCCCGATGACGAGCCTCTCGGGCGGGCAGGCGGCCCGGGTGGGCCTCGCCGCGCTGCTCCTGTCCCGCTTCGACATCGTGCTCCTCGACGAGCCGACAAATGACCTCGACCTCGACGGCCTGGACCGGCTGGAGGCCTTCGTCCGCGAGCACCGCGGCGGCACCGTCCTCGTCAGCCACGACCGGGAGTTCCTCGCCCGCACCGTCACGAGCGTGCTGGAGCTGGATCTCGCTCAGGGGCGCAACCGCGTCTTCGGCGGCGGCTACGACGCGTACCTGGAGGAGCGCGAGATCGCCCGCCGGCACCGCCGCGAGGAGTACGAGGAGTTCGCCTCGAAGAAGGCCGATCTCGTGTCCCGGGCCCGGGTGCAGCGGGAGTGGTCCAGCCAGGGCGTGCGAAACGCGATGAAGAAGGCCCCGGACAACGACAAGATCAAGCGGAAGGCCGCGGCGGAGTCGAGCGAGAAGCAGGCGCAGAAGGTGCGCCAGATGGAAAGCCGCATCGCCCGGCTGGATGAGGTCGAGGAGCCGCGCAAGGAGTGGCAGCTCGAGTTCACCATCGGCTCGGCCCCGCGCTCCAGCGCGGTGGTGGCGACCCTCTCCGAGGCCGTCGTCCGCCAGGGCGAGTTCGTGCTCGGCCCGGTGAGCCTGCAGGTCTCCGGCGGGGAGCGGATCGGGATCACGGGGCCAAACGGCGCCGGAAAGTCCACCCTGCTCCGGCTGCTGCTCGGCCGTGTCGAGCCCGACTCGGGGCGCGCCAGCCTGGGCGCGAGCGTCGCGATCGGTGAAATCGATCAGGCCCGCGCGCAGTTCGAGGGCGACGCCCCCCTCGCGCAGGCCTTCGAGGCGCTGGTCCCCGAATACGCCGCCGCGGAGGTGCGCACCCTGCTCGCGAAGTTCGGGCTGCGCGCCGACCACGTGGACCGCCCCGTCGGGGAGCTCTCCCCCGGGGAGCGCACCCGCGCCGGGCTCGCCCTGCTCCAGGCCCGGGGCGTGAACCTGCTCGTCCTGGACGAGCCGACGAACCACCTGGACCTCGCGGCGATCGAGCAGCTGGAGCAGGCGCTCGAGCAGTACCCGGGCACCCTGCTCCTCGTGACGCACGACCGGCGGATGCTGGAGGCGGTGCGCGTCGACCGGCGCTGGCACGTGGAGGCCGGCCGCGTCACGGATCTGCCCGGCTGAGCGGGCCCGGCGGGGGCTCTCCCGTGGCCCGCGAGCACTAGGCTGGGGAGGCGGCGCCCCTCCTCAGCGAAGAGCCGCCGCACCACCCGTTTTCGATCCGCGGCCTCGCCCGGCTCTCCCGTGTTGAAAGACCCTGCCATGACCCGAGTCAGCTCTGTCCCGCCGCAGCGCTCCGACGTGCTCCGCGCCGTCGTCCTGGTGCTCATCGGTGCCACCGGCATCCAGATCTCCGCGGCGCTGTCCGCGACCCTGTTCGCCTCGCTCGGCATCTTCACCGTCAGCTCGCTGCGGATGCTGCTCGGCGCGATCATCCTGCTGATTCTCGTGCGCCCGCGGCTGCGCCGAAGCCGCTCGGAGTGGCTCGGCATCGTCATCTACGGCACCACGATGGCCGCGATGAACGTCAGCATCTACGCCGCTATCGAGCGCATCCCCCTCGGCGTCGCCGTGACGATCGAGTTCCTCGGGCCCTGCGCGGTCGCCCTCGCCGCGTCCCGTCGGGTCCGCGAGGCCCTCATCGCGCTCATGGCGCTGCTCGGCGTCGCCGTGCTCTCGCTGGGCTCCGGCGGCGATATCGACCCGCTGGGCATCGTGTTCGCGCTGCTCGCCGCGGTCTGCTTCGGCGGGTACACGGTGTTCGCCGCCCGCGTCGGCAAGGCTGCCTCCGGGCTGGACGGGGTGGCCCTCTCGGTCACCGTCTCTGCGGCGCTCACCTTCCCGATGGGCGTCGGCGGCTATCACCTCGTGCAGCCGTCGCAGTGGGGCCTGCTGCTGATCGTCGCGGTGATCGGGGTGGCGATCCCGTTCTCCGCCGACACGATGGCCGCCCGTTACACCTCGGCGCGGGTGGTCGGCACGCTCTTCGCGATCGACCCCGCGATGGCCGCGCTCGCGGGCTTCCTCGTGCTCGGGCAGACCATGACCGTGACGGGGATCATCGGCCTCGCCCTGGTCTCGATCTCGGGGGCAATGCTGGTCGGCGGCGCCCCGCGCCGTTCCGCCGCGGAGGAATAGCGCGGAGCTCTCGCTGACCGCTCAGGCCGGATTCCTGCGCCGCTGCCCCTCGGCGACCCAGCGGGCCTCCTCCGCGATGGCGAGCGGCCCGGGGAACCCCTCATCCCCGGTGAGCGCCCGGGCCCGGGCGGTGTCGAGCAACACGGGATGCACTGTCCGCCAGGGGTGATCGCCGCGCTCCGGGGTTGCCGGGTCGCGGATGGGCCGGAGCGTCCCGGCCCAGCCGGCCTCGGCGGCGATCGTCTCAAAGATCGCCCGCGCGGTGACGGGCTCGGGATCGGCCACGTTGAGGACGCGCTGGGCCGGGTTCCGGGCCACGGCCTCGATCACGCGGGCGACGTTCCCCGCGCCGGTCAGGTGCTCGAGCGATCCGGGGTCCGCGACCTCGAGGTCCCCGGTGCCCGCGAGCATGCGGCGCACCGTCGACCCGGTTCGGGCGTTGCGGGCCCAGCGGCCGTGCACCTTCGCGGGTCGCAGCACCGTGATGGGCCGCCCGCTGCCCAGCGCCGCTGCCTCCGCAGCGGCCTTGCCCGGGCCGTAGCCCGTCCGGGTGAAGGGGTCTGCCTCATCCGGTGCCGGGTCGAGGGTCGGGGTGTCCTCGCCGAGTGGCGCGGGGAAGCGCGGTGGCTCCGAGCCGTTCAGGTGCCGACCCGCCGCGTCGCGATACACGGCCCGGCTCGACACCAGCACGGCGGAATCCACGTCAGCGAGCAGCGGCAACACCGCAGCGACATCGGCCCCGCGGAAGGCCAGCAAATCGACCAACAGCTCCGTGCCGGAGCCCAGCAGCGCGGCCACGGCCGCACGGTCGCTGCGGTCCAGGCGGTGAAAGCGGGCGCCCGCTGCGGCCAGCTCGGCGGGCATCCGCCCGGGCTCCCGTCCGGTGACGTCGACGGACCAGCCCGCCGACAAGAGGCGGAGCGCGGTTGCCCCGCCGATGGCCCCGGTGCCGCCGAGGATCACGGCCCGGGGACGCGGCTCACCGCTTCGGGTCATGACATTTCCTCTCGCATGGGCCTGCTTGTCCGTACCGCGGGGCCCCTGCCTCACTCGGGGCACCGGGAAGCGGTACGGCAGCACAGCCTAGCGCGGGCGCGATCAGGCCGCGAGGGGCTCCGGGAAGACCTCGCCGAGGACCTCGCCGACGAAGCGGCGGGCGCGGGCATCCAGCGCGGCGCGACGGCGGGCGATGATCTCGGCGGGCGGCGGGTCCAGCGGCCCGGAAACGGGTGTCTGCCAGACGAGGTCCACGCAGTTCAGCTCCGCGCAGAAGTACC
>NZ_JAPFRB010000001.1:182923-187751 GCF_035726885.1 Leucobacter sp. M11
GAATCGCGCTGACGGGAGCCGTAAAGAGCCCGACCGAATCGAAGCGCTGCGGCACCTGGCACAGCCCACACATCACCGCGCGGTTGCGGGTGCCCGCGGTCTTAGCCGCCGCGGTGAGGATCAGGCCGACCGGCCCAGCCGCGGTCTGCGTGAAGAGATAGCCGCGCTGCCGGGCCCTCGGGTCCCGCCAGCCCAGGTAGTCGAGGCGGTCCCAGCGGATCGAGTCGAAGCCCCGGGGCAGGGCAAGCGTGCTCACCTCGCGCGGGCTCGCGTTGCGCAGGCCCGCTCGGACCTCGGCGCTGGTCAGGGCGTGCATGGGGGCTCCTTTCCGTGCCCCCGGACCCTCCGAACGCACGGAATTGAGCATACGTTCAAATTGAACACTTGCACAAGTTCGCGGCGAGTTCCGCGTCTTTCCGCGTCGAATCTGCTCTTGCCCTACGGTCCAGCTAGGCTGGAGGAAAACAGGAGGAGACCGGAGCATGAGCTATCTCGCACGAGCCGAACGCCGTCAGTCGATCATCGACGCCGCGGTTCGGGTGCTCATCCGGGAGGGCTTCGCCGGGCTGACCACCCGCTCGGTGGCCCGAGAACTGGGCAGCTCCCCCGGCCAGATCCACCACCACTTCGAGAGCACGGGCGAGCTCGCGATCGAGGCCTGGCGCAGCTACACCGACGCGGAGATCGCGGCCTTCCACACGGCCACCGACGCGCTCGGCCCGCGCGAACGCCTCAGCGACTTCTTCGGGAACTTCACCGACGGCACCTCGGAGAGCGAGCTGCGGCTCTGGGCGAACGCCTGGGCGCACGCGCAGTCCACCCCGGATTTCGCCCCGGCCTACCTGGAGAGCTATCAGGAGTTGGTCGGCGTTCTCACCGAGCTGTTCCGCGACGGGGAAGCCGCCGCGCTGATCACGTTGCGCTCCACCCCGGGCTCCGCCGCCGCGCGCATCCTCCTGCTCGCGATCGGCCTCTCCGGCATGGCAGCCATCGACCCCGAGGGCTTCTCCGAACGGCACCGCACCCGGATCATCGGCGACGCGCTCTCCGCGGAGCTCGGCGCGTAGGAGCCCCGTGCGCGGGTAACCGCTCGTGACCCCGCGTGACCCCGCGTGACAGCCGGGCTGTTCACCGACGCCACCGTCCGTCAGCATGGGTGGCGAAGGAGCTGATCACGATGAGCGAACACGACTGTCCGAGCGAGCGCCACAGCGCCCACGCGGAGCCACAGCAGGCCGGCTACGGCTTCAACACCCGGCAGATTCACGCCGGAGAGCGGGTCAATCCCGCCGCGGGCGAGCGGATCGCCCCCATCGCCCTGACCGCGGGCTATCGCTTCGACTCCTTCGCGGACGCCAGGGATCGCTTCGCGGGCGAGGCCGACGGGCTGGTGTACTCCCGCTCCCGAAACCCCTCGACCGCCTTTGCGGAGCGCCGCATCGCGAACCTGGAGGGCGGCGTCGAGGCCATCACCGTGTCCTCGGGACAGGCCGCGATCACCGCGGCCCTGCTCACCGTGGTTCAGGCCGGGGAGCGTTTCGTGTCCACCGCGAGCATCTACTCGGGCACCCGCACCCTGTTCGGGCGGACCTTTGCCCGCTTCGGCATCGGGGTGGACTATGTCTGGGACCCCACGGATGACGCGGCCTGGGACGCCGCGATCGGACCGGACACCCGGGCGATCTACACGGAGACGATCCCGAATCCGCTCTGCGACCTCGTCGACATCGAGCACCTGGCCCGGGTGGCCGAGCGGCACCGCCTCCCCCTGATCGTCGACAACACGATCGGCACCCCGTACCTGATCCGCCCGGCGGAACTCGGCGCCCACGTCGTCGTACACTCGGCCACGAAGTTCCTGTCGGGGCACGGCGCCGCGGTCTCCGGGGTGATCGTGGACGCGGGCACCTTCGACTGGGCCGGGGCCGCGCACGAGTACCCCCTGATCACTCGCGGCCCCCGCCCGGGGGCCCCGTCGCTGCTCGACCGCTTCCCGGCGACCGCATACGCGCGAGCCGCCCGGGAACAGGTCGTCAACGACATCGGCCCCGCCCTGTCTCCGCTCAACGCCTTCCTGCTGCACCAGGGCGTCGAGACCCTGTCCCTGCGGATGGACCGGCACGTGGCAAACGCGCGAGCGATCGCCGAGTGGCTGTCGGGCCACCCCGCGATCGACGGCGTCGCCTACGCGGGATTGCCCGACAGCCCCCACTACGGCCTCGCGCAGCGCCGGTACCCCGGCGGGCCCGGCTCCGTGTTCGCGGCAACCGTGCGCGGCGGGGCTGCGGGGGCGGCGCGCTTCCTCGACGGCCTGCGGCTGATCAGCCACATGACCGGGATCGGCGACGTGCGCTCGATGGCGCTCCACCCCGGCACCACCACGCACCTGGGCTTCTCCGAGGAGCTGCGCCTGCGCCTCGGCATCACCCCGGGCCTCATCCGGCTCTCGATCGGCACCGAGGACGCGGCGGACCTCATCGCCGACCTGGACCGCGCCCTCAGCGCGTGCTGAGGGCCCCGAGCGGCTCCGCCGATGCCTCGCCCGCGCGGCGGAGCGCGTTCGCCGCACGCAGCAGCGCCTCGGCGTTCGCCCCCGCGGTCGAGCGGCTCTGGCCCGCCACCCAGGCGGGGCCGTCCGCGCCGCGGAACTCGAGGTAGCTGATCGCCTCGCTGTCGTTGCCCGCGCCCAGGGACTGCTGACTCAGGCTGAGCACCGCAACGGGCGCACCCAGCTCCGCGAGCGCGGCCGCGAGCGCCTCGATCTCGCCGAGGCCGCGGTGGCTGCTCACCCGCGGCTCCCCCGTCGTGTCGAGCAGGGTGATCTCGGTGCGGCGCTCGCCCCCGCGGTCGTGGGCATCGATCTGCGCGAGCCGGATGTCACCGGGGGCTGGCTCGGCGAGATACCGATCCCGGAACCGAGACAGCAGCTCCGCGGTGCCGAGCTCCTCGCCGCTCTCGTCGGCCCGGGCCTGGACGATCCGGGCGAAATCAATCTGGAGGCGGCGCGGCAGGTCGAGCCCGCCGCCCTCCAGCAGCAGGTGGGCGATCCCGCCCTTGCCTGACTGCGAGTTCACCCGGATCACCGCGTCGTAGCTGCGGCCCAGGTCCGCGGGGTCCACCGGCAGGTAGGGCACCCGCCAGTCCAGCTCGCCCTCCGGGATCCCCGCGGCGAGGGCCCGAGCCCGGTGCTCCGCGAAGCCCTTCTTGATCGCGTCCTGGTGGGTGCCAGAGAAGGCCGTGTGCACCAGGTCGCCCACGTAGGGGTGCCGCTCGGGCACGGGCATCCGCGTGCAGTGCTCGACCGTCCGACGCACGCGGTCGATGTCCGAGAAGTCGATCATCGGGTCCACGCCCTGCGCGTGCAGGTTCAGGGCCAGGGTCGCGAGATCAACGTTGCCCGTCCGCTCCCCGTTGCCAAAAATGCACCCCTCCACGCGCTGCGCCCCCGCGAGCACCGCCAGCTCCGCGCACGCCACGCCCGTGCCCCGGTCGTTGTGCGGGTGCACGGACAGAATCACGCCGTCGCGGCGATCCAGGTTCCGGTGCATGTACTCGATCTGATCCGCGTACACGTTCGGGCTCGCGATCTCGACGGTTGCGGGCAGGTTGAGGATCACCGGCCGCTCCGGGCTCGCGTCCCAGAGCGTCGTCATCCGCGAACACAGCTCCAGGACATAATCCGGCTCCGTCAGGTTGAAGACCTCCGGCGAGAACTGGAAGCGCACGTTCGGCAGATCCCCGGCGAGCTCCAGCGCATCCCGGCCCGCCCCCTCGACGAGCGCAGCCAGCTCCGCCCGGCTCTTGCCCAGCACGGTGTCCCGCCAGGTCGGCGCCGTGGCCGCGTAGAGGTGAATCACGACCTCGTTCCGGATCCCGCGGATTGACGCCACGGTGCGCTCGATCAGGTCACGGCGGCAGGCGCTGAACACGACGATCGTGACGTGCTCCGGCACGAGGTCCGTCTCCGCGAGCATCCGAACAAAATCAAAATCCGTCTGCGAGGCGGAGGGGTAGCCCACCTCGATCTCGGCGTAGCCCATCCGGACCATCTCCGTGAAAAAGCGGCGCTTGCGCTCCGGATCCATCGGCTCCGCGAGCGCCTGGTTGCCGTCCCGCAGATCCACCGGCACCCAGAGCGGGGCGTGCGAGAAGCGGGCGCTGGGCCAGGCCCGGTCCGTGTTCGGCAGGGCCACCCGGGAGTGGGCGTCCCGGTAGCGGTGCGAGGGCATCGGCGAGTGCCGCTGCCGATCCCAGTGCGGGGCCCCGCTGCGCGGGGTGCCCGGCATGGGCCGCGGATTCGAGGGGTGAACGGGGTGCTGATCAAACATGGTGGCTCATTTCCTGCGCCGAGTGGCGGCGCGTCACCGGAGAATGACCGGCGTCACCAAACGCCCACGGCGGGGAGCCGGTCAGGCACCATCCCGCCGTGGCAACGAAGGAGGAGCATCGCCATGAGCATGATGGAAACACGATAGCATTAACTCCTCAGACAACTTGACCACCCTTCGGAGCCCGCATGACCGCAGCACAGCCCCGCGTCCCCCTCGCGGAGCGCACCGCCGAAGCGCTCCTCGCCCGCATCCGCGCCGGCGAGTGGGCCCCCGGCGACCGACTCCCCGGCGAAACCACCCTCGCCGCGCAGCTCGGCGTCGGGCGCTCCACCGTTCGCGAGGCGATCCGGTCCCTCGCCGCACGCGGCATCCTCCTCCCCCGGCACGGCTCCGGCGTCTACCTCACCGAGCCCGACACCGAGCACGCGAGGGACACCCTGATCCTGCGCAGCACCATCCGCACCGTCCTCGAGGCCCGCCTCGCGATCGAAGCCGAG
>NZ_JAPFRB010000001.1:187819-188116 GCF_035726885.1 Leucobacter sp. M11
CCGGACCGAGCACCCGGAGGACCCCGAGGCCACGGTTGACGCCGACACCGCCTTCCACCGGGCCGTGGTTGCCGCGGCGGAAAACCCGATCCTGCTCGACCTCTTCGACTCGCTCATGCCGCGCAGCCGCTCCGCGATGATCGATATGCTGCGCCTGCGCCGCCTGCCGCCGACGGGCCCGGACCACGACGCGCACCGCACGCTCGTGTCCGCCATCGCCGCCGGCGACCCGGCCGCGGCACAGGCCGCCAGCCGACACCACCTACTCGCCCTCAAGGAGGCCCTCGCATGACCCAC
>NZ_JAPFRB010000001.1:188147-188889 GCF_035726885.1 Leucobacter sp. M11
TGGAGCTCGAGGCGGCCACCGTCGTCCGGCAGGGTCGCGAGATCCTCGCCAAAGCGACGCTCACCGTGCACCCGGGCGAGCACTGGGCGCTGCTCGGCCCGAACGGGGCCGGCAAATCCACCCTGCTCTCGCTCGCGGGGGCCACGGTGCACCCGAGCTCCGGGACGGTGCGCGTGCTCGGGCAGCGCATCGGCCGGGTCGAACTGCAAGCGCTGCGCCGGACCATCGGGCACGTCAATCCGCGGCACCGCCTCGACCAGCCGCGCACCCTCACCGAGGTGGTGCTCACGGGCATCACCGGCACGGAGGACCTGCCGATGCGCTGGCGACCCGAAGCCGCCCAGGTCGAGTTCGCCCGCGACCTCCTCGCCACCGTTGGCCTGGGCGCGCTCGCGGACCACCGCTGGCCGACCCTGTCCCAGGGCGAGCGGGGGCGCACCCTGATCGCCCGCGCCCTCGCGGCGGACCCCCGGCTGCTCCTCCTCGACGAGCCCGCGACCGGGCTCGACGTGGCCGCCCGGGAACAGCTCCTGGAGACCATCGACGGGCTCGCCGCAACGCGGCCGGAGCTCGCCTCCGTCCTCGTCACCCACCACCTCGAGGAACTGCCCGTCACCACGAGCCACGCGATGCTGCTCGCGCACGGCCGCACGGTCGCCTCCGGGCCCGCGGCCGAGACGATCACGACGGAGCTCGTCAGCCGGGCGTTTGCGCACCCGATCCGGGTCGACTCGCAGGATGG
>NZ_JAPFRB010000001.1:188933-190247 GCF_035726885.1 Leucobacter sp. M11
AGATCAGCCGAGAGTAGACTGGCCCAACGCCCAGGGCACCCCGGGGCGAGGCCCCGCGGCTTCACGCGGGGCGGGAACCCGCCGAACAGGCAGAAAGAGACGTATGTCGAGCGCACCCGCGGAACAGTTGGTTTGGATCGATTGCGAGATGACCGGTCTTGAGGTGCCCGCGGACAGCATCGTCGAGATCGCGGTGATCGTCACGGACTTCGAGCTGAACCTGCTCGACCCGGGCTTCAGCGTCGTCATCAACCCGGGGCCGGAGCCGATCGCGCACATGGGCGAGTTCGTGACGAACATGCACCGCGAGTCCGGCCTGCTCCCCTTGATCGAGTCGGGCGAGACGATGGCCGAGGCCGAGCGCCAGACCATCGCCTACATCGACCGCTTCGTGCCCGCCGGCAAGCGTCCGCTGCTCGCCGGGAACACGATCGGCATGGACCGCCGCTTCATCTCGGAGTTCATGCCCACCCTCGACGAGCGGCTGCACTACCGCTCCATCGACGTCTCCACGTTCAAGGAGCTTGCCCGGCGCTGGTACCCGTCCACGTACTTCTCCGCTCCGGACAAGAACGGCGGCCACCGCGCCCTCGCCGACATCACCGAGTCCATTCGCGAGCTGGAATATTACCGCTCCGCCGTCATGATCGAGGGCACCGGACCGGCCAGCGCGGATGCGAAACGACTCGCCAGCGCGGCAGTGGAAAAATTCGCCTAGGAAATTTGCTACTATAGATCTCGTTGCCTTCGCGAGAAGGGAACGCATGGTGGCTATAGCTCAGTTGGTAGAGCGCCGGCTTGTGGTGCCGGATGTCGCGGGTTCAAGTCCCGTTAGTCACCCCAGGTGATTGAGGCCCCGAATCGGAGAAATCCGGTTCGGGGCCTCAGTCGTTTCCGCCCGGCCCCTCCGCGCCCCCGAGCGCGACGGGACACGCCGAGACGCGCCCGAGATGGGCGGATCCGGGAAAGTTTTTCTCTCGGCAGGGCGTCGCGGGCGGCCCCCCGGCCGCCCACGACGAATCAGCTGCGCTCGCCTAGGAACGCAGCGCCCGCGCCCGCCGCCCGGCGAGCGCCAGGCCGCCGAGCAGGAGCGCCCCGGCCGCGAGCAGCCCGCCCGTCAGCGCCCCGGAGCCGGAGCCCGTGTTCGCGAGCGGGTCCGTGCCCGGCTTCGCGGTAGCCGTGCCGCCATCCGTGGCATCCGTGGCGTCCGTGCCCCCGTCAGCGGCGGCATCCGCGTCGGTGGCCGCGTCAGAATCCGTTTGAGCATCCGCGTCAGCCTGGGCATCCGCGTCGCTCGCCGCGGCATCGGCGGCT
>NZ_JAPFRB010000001.1:190355-200222 GCF_035726885.1 Leucobacter sp. M11
GAGGGCTCCCCCAGGGCGAGCCCCTCGCTCGGCTCACTGAGCGACACCGTGAAGGTCTGCTCCGGCTCAATAAGCGCATCCGTCAGCGTCGGCACCGACACCGTCTTCGGCCCTTCCTCGCCCGCGGCCCAGCTCAGCCTCACACTCGTCGCGGTGTAATCCTCCCCCGCGACCGCGCTGCCATCCGCGGTACTCACCGTCACCGAGGCGGGAACATGGCTGCCCGCGGACCGCGTCACCGTGAACACGGCGTCCTCACCCTCGGACACGGTCACGTCCTCCAGTAACGCAACCTGCCCCGCAATCACCGGCACCTCGACCGCGCCAATGTCCGCGGCGGGGCCCTGCGGGCGGGCCGTCCCCAGCTGGTCCACCGCGAGTGCGCTGCCCAGGGCGGCGTCGACCAGCGGGGAACCGTCCCCGGGCACCCGCACGGGCATCGGGAGGCTGTGCTGCGCTGACGCGGCGTCCGCGAGTGCGTGCAGACCATACTCGCCGAAGGGACGCACCTGCCGTCCGGACGCAGCCGGCACCGCCGTCGGGGCCACGACGTAGGCCATGAAGGCTTCGCGAACCCGGGCCTGCTCGCTCACGATCTCAACGGGATCAGCCGCTCCGTTGGCAATGAGCGAGTGCTCCAGCAGGAGCTCCCGCTCGTCGGAGCTGCCGGTGTGCACGCTGAGGCCACCGCCGACCACCGTGCTGTGCGAGAGCGCCACCGCGCCGATGCCGTCCGCGACGGCGATCGCGGGCAACCCGTCCTCGGGAGACTCGTCGCTGTCCCCTTGGAACGTCGAGTTCTCCACGCGGAGCGCGGAGCCAACGGCCGGACCATCCCCGTAGCGTTCCACTCCGCCAACGGAGATGTGCGCGGCCAGGGGGTTGCCCTCCTCACTTGCCGCCTCCGCCTGGGTCGAACGGTTCCCGCTGAATGTGCTGCCACTGACGTCAATCAGCTCGGGAATCACACTCGTTCCGTCGCCGGAGCTCTCGGTGTGTCCGACGCTGATTCCGCCCGTCTGCCCGCCCGCGTTGTCCCGAAACACCGAGTCAGCAACCCGGAGGAGCGGAGCGGAGCCGGACACCGGCTGGGTGAGGTAAAACCCGCGTACCTGCAGGGCTCCCCCCACGTTGTCCCAGCGGCCGGGCCCATTCCCCTCGAAGAGACTCCGGCTGATCAGGATGGAGTCCTCGCCCGAGGCCTCATAGATCTCGCCCACGGCGAAGCCGCCGCTCGCGTTATTGCGAAACACGCTGTCTTCCACGAGATACTGTCCGCGCGTGCCCTCATCCTCCAACACGAAGGCCGCATCATCCGAGCCACCCGCTTCCGAGCCATTGTCCAGGAAGGAGCTGCGCTGCACGACGAGCTGGCCCCCCTCCGAAATCGCGGCGGACACGGCGTAGGAACTGAAGTTCTGGAACGTGGTGTCCCGGATGCCCAGCAGGCACAGTTGGCTTGTGCTGAGGCCGTACGTTTGGTCCCCATCGCTCACGTTTTGGATGTGCAAGCCGTCAAACACAAACAGGTCGCGTTCCGCGTTCGGTGCTACTTCCGCAAAGTTGTCGGTGTCCACCGTGAGAGTAGCCCGTCCGCCCTCGGCGACCCCGGCGGCGCGGAGGACGACCCCCTCCCAGATCGACAGTTCGGAGGTGACCCGCACGTCGAGGTCACGCTGAATCTCAACCGTGTCGACCCCCAGGGAATCGTTCGCCTGCCGGATGGCCCAGCTCAGCGACCCCTCAGCGCCGTCGTCCTCGGCCCGGGTCACGGAGAACAGTTCCCCGACGGTCACCCCGGGCTCGGGCAGCGTCGGCTGTGGCTCGCAGCCGGAGCGCTCCTCGGGCTGCGCCCACGCCCCCGGCCCCGCCCAGGTGAGCCCGAGCACAAGAGCGCCCACGGGCAGCATGACCCACGAGTGTCGAATCCGGTGCCGCTTCATGTCTCTCCCCTGTTCTCCGCACAACGGCGGCGTGTTCCTCAGCAATGTTCAGTGTCTTGGCCGGTTCCGTGCCGGGACGGCATCACGGCCGCGGACGGCAGACCCCGCGCGCGGAGAGCGACGCGGCAGGCCCCACCGCGGGCGGCGACGAGCCGCCCGCGGGACGTGCCTACCGTGAACGCAGCGCCCGCGCCCGCCGCCCGGCGAGCGCCAGGCCGCCGAGCAGGAGCGCCCCGGCCGCGAGCAGCCCGCCCGTCAACGCCCCGGAGCCGGAGCCCGTGTTCGCGAGCGGGTCCGTGCCCGGCTTCGGGGTGGCCGTGCCGCCGTCCGTGGCGTCTGTGGCGTCCGTGCCCCCGTCTCCTGTGGAATCCGCGTCGGTGGCCGCGTCCGCGTCCGTCTGAGCATCCGCGTCGCTGGCCACGGCACCGTCTGCGTCCGCCTCCGCATCAGCGTCCGCGTCGCCGTCCGTGCCCGGCACCGTCGTGTCCAGGATCGTCCCGGTCACCGTCACCGGCTCCCCGAGCACGAGCCCATCCGTCGGCTCGCTGAGCGACACCGTGAACGTCTCAGCGTCCTCAACGGTGCTATCGGTCAGCGTCGGCACCGACACCGTCTTCGGCCCGTCCTCGCCCGCGGCCCAGCTCAGCCTCGCACTTGTCGCGGTGTAGTCCTGCCCCGCGACCGCGGTGCCATCCGCGGTGCTGACCAGCACGGAGGCTTCCCCGTCCGAACCACCCGAGCGCGTCACCGTGAACACGGCGTCCTCGCCCTCGGACACGGTCACATCCTCCAGCAACGCCACCTGCCCCGCATCGTAGGGAATCTCGATCGCCCCGATATCCGGGAGCGGTGCTGCCCCCGGCCCCTGCGGACGAGCCGTACCCAGCTGATCCTGAGCGATCTCGCTCGCGGCGGCCGCATCGATCAGCGGCGACCCCTCACCGGGCACCCGCACGGGCAACGCCGGGCCACCGCGTGCGGGCGGCACCTCGGCCAGAGCCTGGAGTTTCGCGTCAGCCAGGTTCGGGAACACCAGTCGGCCGTCTCCGGCAGGAATGCCGGACGGCTCGCCGACGTAGGCCATGTGCTGTTCCTCGACGGTCACCTCGGGCAGGTTGGGTCCGACGCCGATCTCCAGGGCGGGCTCAGCACCGCCGTCGATCAAGGAGTTGTTCAACTCAACCGTTTGTGGGAACACCCTCGGCTGCACAAAGACCCCGGTGCCGATCAGGGTGCTGTGGTCGATCGTGACCGGCCCCTGGCTGGACGAGATCATGATGCCGGGAGCCGGTTCGCCGCCCGCCGCCTCGGTGCTCTCAAACGTCGAGTTCTCAATGCTGAGCAACCGGGCCACGAGGGGATCGTTCTCGTCAGGGTCTGCGGTTTCCGAGCCTATGGCAACGTGTCGGGCTCGTGAAACACCATCGTCATCCTCGTACAGCCGAAGGTGGCTGTTATCCACAAAGGAGGACCCCTCAATCGACACCACGGTGCCGAGCTCCGGCCCCTCCCAGCCATAGGTGTCAATCTCGCCGATGCTGACGCCGCCGGCGCCTCCCCCGCGGTTGCCGCGGAACACCGAATCCTCGATGAGAACGATCGGAAATTCCAAGGCTTCCGAGCCTTCCTCAAGCTCAGAGAAATACATCCCACTGATATAGAACGCCCCGCCGGGCTGCCAGTCGTCGTCCGTCGTCCCATTGTTTTCGAAGGTCGAGCGGATCACGCGGATGGTCTGGGGGTACGTAATGTCATATTCTTCGCTAAAGCTGACACCGCCTCCGGCGTTATTGACGATGCGAGAATCCTGGATCAGCATGCTCCCGCGGGTTCCTTCCGACGCAAACTCCATCGCGGGCTGTAGGCGTTCCGCCTCCGGAGCGTTCGCTCCGTCGATCACGCTGTTCAGGAAATGAAACCGTGATTCTGAGCTCTGTTCTTGATAGAGAACGGTTCCGGCAAACTGCGAGAAGGTGGAGTCTCGAACCGCGGAAGCGCACAGGGAACTCTCCAGCCCTAGAAACTCATCCCTTTCGCTCGTCCCGAGGTAGGTAAAGTCGACCTGGTCAAGCACGAAGATTTCAGACCTCGGGTTCCAGCTGGACCCCCCGACGGCCGAGACCCAAAAATCCACGCCGTCGTTCATGACGTGCACCGCCGCGCGACCGCCGCTCGCCCAATCCGCCGGGCGAATGATGAGGCCCGAAGTGACCGAAAGGTACTCCTCAAGCACCACGGTGACCCCAGCCGCGATTTCGATGGTGTCCGTTCCCGGGCTGTCATCGGCTGCGGCCAGGGCCGATCGGAACGACCCCGGACTCTCATCATCCACGCCGTGCGTCACGGTGTAGAGCTCCCCGACGGTTTGCCCGAGCACCGGGAACTCATCCGTCGGTGCACAAAACTCAGGAAAAGGTTCGTCCTCGGCCCAGACAGCCGTCGGGGCCAGCGTCACGCTGAGCCCCATGACGAGAGCCGCGGACAGGACCCCGGCGACAGAACGATTCTTCCGGTGATGCATAAACCCCCAGTTCAGCCCTGCTCGACGCAGGTTATTGGTACAGCAATCAAGCGGTCTCGGCGATGTCCCGAAGACCGAAGGTCACGGACGAGGCACCTCACAGCTCACTCGAGCGCGATGCTTGTCCGGCGAAGACCCGGCGCAACAACACCACCAGCCCACCGAGCAGGAGCCCGAGAGCCGCAAGGAACAGCCCACCGCCACCATTCGATCCGGTGTTCGCGAGCGGGTCCGTGCCCGGCTTCGCGGTGGCCGTGCCGCCATCCGTGGCGTCCGTGCCCCCGTCACCGGCGGCATCCGCGTCGGTGGCCGCATCCGCGTCGCTGGCGGCGGCATCGGCGGCTCCGTCCCCGGCACCGTCCGCGTCCGCGTCCGCGTCACTGTCTCCGTCGGAATCCGCGTCACCGTCCGCGCCGGGCACCGTCGCGTCCAGGATCGTCCCCGACACCGTCGAGGGCTCCCCCAGGGCGAGCCCCTCGCTCGGCTCGCTCAGCGACACCGTGAACGTCTGCTCCGGCTCAATAAGCGCATCCGTCAGCGTCGGCACCGACACCGTCTTCGGGCCGTCCTCGCCCGCGGCCCAGCTCAGCCTCACACTCGTCGCGGTGTAGTCCTCCCCCGCGACCGCGCTGCCATCCGAGGTGCTGACCAGCACGGAGGCTTCCCCGTCCGAACCACCCGAGCGCGTCACCGTGAACACGGCGTCCTCGCCCTCGGACACGGTCACATCCTCCAGCAGAGCAACCTGCCCCGCGATCACCGGCACCTCGACCGCGCCAATGTCCGCGGCGGGGCCCTGCGGGCGGGCCGTCCCCAGCTGGTCCGTTGCCAGTTCGCTCGGCTGGGCGGCGTCCACCAGCGGGGAATCCTGCTCGGGGATCCGGACCGGGAGCCCCAGGCAGCCCTGACAGGGTTCCTGCGCGGCGAGATCGCCGAGCTGCAACCCCGCGATATCGGAAACGAGCACCCGTCCTGGACCCGGCTCGATCGCCTCTGGGGCGACCGTATACGCCATATGTTCTTCCGTAATCGTTAGGGAAGCGGGTTCCTCGGGATCCCCTTCGCCTTCCGTCACACGGAGGGGTTGTTCAACACCGTTCTCCAACACGGAATTCCGCAGTTCTACGGCTGTGGCTGCATAATCTGCACCCAGCACGCCGATACCGGCGTTCACGAGGGTGCTGTGCTGAATAGACAATGCACCGGCGATACCGGACATCGAAATCCCCGGCAGCGATGTACCCGGAGGCCCCTCGACCGTGGAATTCATAAGGTTGAGAGCCCGAAAGGTGTTCTGGGGCGCTGTTCCATCGCCGTCGATGACGATCGCCGTTGCCCCAGCAGGATCATCGGCCCGGACCGGCTCGGTGACCGCGTTGCCCTGGAACGTGGAGCCGCTAATGCGCACGAGCTCCCGAATCTGATGATCCTCGCTGGTGTACGCGCGAGCAAACGCAATCCCTCCCGCCAAGTTTCCGATGTTGTCGATGAAGACTGAGTCCGTCACGGTCAGGATCGGTCCCTGAAATTCGGTGTCCATGTGTATCCACGGTGCGGAGATGGCTCCACCAGACATGCTCTCGCTTCCCGCCCCGTTGCCCTGGAAGAGTGTTCGGGAAATGTGAATCCCCTGATCATCTTGGAAGTTATCTTCCCCATCGATGGCGATCCCCGGGCTGACATTATCCCGGAACACGGAGTCTTCAATGAGCACGCGGCCCCCAGCACCCTCGCCGCCCATCGTGAAGGCTCCCGCTGGCTGATTCTCCCCGAATCCGTTCTCGGCAAGCACGACTCGAATGAAACGCACCGCGTCGGCCCAGCTTGATTCGAGGTGCACGGCAACGTCGGGAAAACCGACAATGGAAACGTCGCGAAGCACAGTCATGCATACGTCGTAGCCGGTATCAATCCCGGAGGCCCGATACGGATCCTCCCCGGCGTAGCGCAGGTCGAGGCCGTCCAGCAGCACAAACGCGTTTTCTTCGTCACCGCCATCAAATTGGAAGAGGACCTCATCTTCCAGCAACGTGATCGTTGCTCGCTCACCAGCGGAGACGCCCTCAGCGCGGATCACGAGGGACCCATGAGTCGAGAGACCATATTCCTGGATCACATCCACCCCCGAGGCAATCACGATCGTGGAATCACCGCCGTCCTCGTAGGCTTGGTCAGCGGCCCATTCGAGTGATCCCACGTCGTCATACTCACCCGTCGGCTCGGTCACGCGATAGACCGTGCCGATGTCTTCACCAGGGGCAGGGGGCTCCCAGTCCAGTGAGCAGTGAGCTGGGAGCTCCGCTGGGACCGCCTCGTTGGCCCAAGCGCCAGGAGTCCCCACTCCGAGTCCGATCAGCAGGGCCGTCGCTGACGCTCCGGCCAAACCTGAAATCACACCATGACGCATAAACCCCCCAGTTCAGCGCCCGCAGCAATGCGGGCACGCGCCTAATGTATCAATCACGCGGTAAAGAGTCACGGATTCGTTGCTCGCGCAGACTCACCAGCGGGGCTGCGCGCCAATTCGCCACGGCACGCTGAACTTCGGCTCCTCCACGGGCGCCCCTGTGTAGGCTGAGGGTATGGAAGAGCTGTCGCACGAGGACTTTGAGGCCCTGGTCTCCGAGGGCCTGGACCGCCTGGACGAGCGAATGCTCGCCGGGCTCGACAACGTGATCTTCGTCGTCGAGGACGAGCCAGAGGACGGCTCCGATTTGCTCGGCATGTACGACGGCTTTGCCATGACCGAGCGCGGCGCTTACGGCTTCGGGGAGCAGCCCGACCGCATCATCCTGTTCCGGAAAAACCTCCTGCACCACTGCGCGGACCACGACGATCTCGTCCACGAGATCCACGTGACGCTGGTTCACGAGATTGCGCACTTCTACGGGGTCGATGAGGCCCGCCTGCACGAGCTGGGGTGGGGCTAATGGTGAGCACCGTCATTGACGGCGTCCGCACGGACACCGAGCAGGCCCAGGAGCTGACTCCCGCGAGCCGCGAGCAGCGCGCTTGGGAGACCGTCGTCTGGGACGACCCCGTCAACCTCATGAGCTACGTGAGCTACGTGTTCCGCAGCCACTTCGGCATGACCCGCGAGCGGGCCGATCAGCTCATGCTCCTCGTGCACACCGAGGGCAACGCGGTCGTCGCCGAGGGCTCCCGCTCGGCGATGGAGCTGCACGTCGAGGCGATGCACGCCTACGGCCTGTGGGCGACCCTCCGCGAGCGGGGCGAGTAATGCGCATCCTCGCCGGGTACGCCGGACGCCTCACCCTCGAGCTGCACCCCGACGAGGCCGCCCTGATCGACAGCCTCGTCGGCCAGGTGCTCGAACTCCTCCAGTCGCACAGCAGCACCGAGCTCGACCCCGATCCCCTGCTCGCCAGCCTGGAGGTGGGCGGCAGCAGCACCCCGCCCGAGGACCCCGCGCTCGCGCGCCTCTTCCCCGACGCCTACGAGGACGCTGTGGAAGCCTCCGAGTACCGCCGCTTTACCGAGCAGGGCCTGCTCAACCGGAAACTCCAGGATGCGACGGTCGTCTCCGCCGCGCTCAGCGCAGAGGCCCCCGACCGGGCCTCCCGGGAGCCGCTTCGCGAGGACCCGGACGGCACGATCGACGGCCAGCGCATCATGGCGGACGAGGATGCCCTCCCGGTCAAGGTGACGATCACCGAGGCCTCGCTCGAGGCCTGGGTGCGCACGCTCACCGCGGTGCGCCTGGCCCTCGCGGCCCGCCTCGGCCTCGACTCCGACGAGGACCACGAGCGTCTGGAGGACGACCCTGAGGCGCGCAGCACGGTCCTGGTCTACGACTGGCTCGCCGCGATCATCGAGTCCGTGCTCCAGTTCGAGTCCGCGGTGGTCGAGGATTCCGACCCCGAGGCGCTCTAGCACCCACCGGATCCGGGAGGGGGCGGGACCACGCCTCGGCGCGCTCTTCGTAGCGCTCATCACTGAAGTTCGTCTACACTAACTTCATGTCCCTGCAAGTCGAAGTTCCTGAGCGATCCCCGAATCGGCGCGCGGGACGCCTGGGGCTGCTCGGCCCAGCCTTCGTCGCCGCGATCGCCTACGTCGACCCCGGCAACGTCGCCGCGAACCTCACCGCCGGGGCCGAGTACGGCTACCTGCTTCTCTGGGTGCTCGTCGCCGCGAACGCGATGGCGGTCATCGTGCAGTACCTCTCCGCGAAGCTCGGACTCGTCACCGGCCAGAGCCTGCCCGAGGTGCTCGGCGGTCGGCTGCGCACCTGGCCCCGGCGGCTGTTCTGGCTGCAGGCGGAACTCGTCGCCGCGGCCACCGACGTCGCCGAGGTGATCGGGGGCGCGCTGGCGCTCTACCTGCTCTTCGGGGTGCCGCTCCCCCTCGGCGGGCTCATCGTCGGCATCATCTCGATGCTGCTGTTGCAGGTGCAGTCGGCGCGCGGCCAGCGCCCCTTCGAATTCGTCGTGTTGGGCCTGCTCGGGGTCATCACGGTCGGCTTCCTGGCGGGCCTGTTCTTCAGCCCGCTCGACGGCGCCGGGATGCTCGCCGGGCTCGTGCCCCGCTTCGAGGGGGCACAGACGATCCTGTTGTCCGCGGGCATGCTCGGGGCAACCGTCATGCCCCACGCGATCTACCTGCACTCCGCGCTGGCGCGGGACCGGCACGGCTCCGGACACAGCCCGAGCCACCTGAAGCGCCTGCTCTCCGCGACGCGCTGGGACGTGACGCTCTCGCTGATCCTCGCGGGCGGGGTCAACGTCGCCATGCTCCTGCTGGCCGCCGCGAGCCTGCCCGGGGTGGCGGGCACCGACACGATCGAGGGCGCACACGCGGCCATCACCTCCGCCCTCGGCCCCACCATCGGCGTCATCTTCGCCCTCGGCCTCCTGGCCTCCGGGCTCGCCTCGACCTCGGTCGGCTGCTACGCGGGCGCCACGATTATGTCGGGCCTCCTGCGCGTGCGCATCCCGATGATCGCGCGCCGCGCCATCACGCTCATCCCCGCGCTCATCCTGCTCGCCACGGACATCGATCCGACCTGGGCGCTCGTGCTCAGCCAGGTGCTCCTCTCGGTGGGCATCCCGTTCGCGCTGATCCCCCTGGCCCGGCTGACCGAGGACCGCGCGCTCATGGGCCCGTTCCGGAACCGGCTCCCCCTGCGCACCGCGACCTGGATCGTCGTCGGGTTAATCGTCGCGCTGAACCTGCTGCTCATCGGCCTCACCTGGACCGGACAGGCCTAGCGCCGCCCGGGCAGCCCCCCGCTGCCGAGGAAACAAAAACGGGCCGCCATCCTGATGGATGACGGCCCGTTTCTGGTTGCGCCTAGGGGGTGGGCACGAAGGCGTCCTCATCGCCGTCCGCGGCGATCGAGAGCACCTTGCCCTGGAAGAAGGCGGGGCGAACGCGGGACTG
>NZ_JAPFRB010000001.1:200262-206227 GCF_035726885.1 Leucobacter sp. M11
CCGAGGATACCGACCAGGCCGATCCCGGCGATGTTGCTGCCGGAGCCGAACTCGGGGTCCATGCTGTCCACGGTCGTCTGCACGAACACGACGAGCAGGATGATACCGCCGAGCCCCGGCAGGATCACCTTGCTCATCGCGGAGCCGAAGGACGAGAAGGCGGTCTTCCGGAAGTACCAGCTGCTCGCGAGCGCGGTGATGCCGTAGTAGAAACAGACCATCATGCCGAGGGCCGTGATCGTGTCCCACAGGGCGTCCTCGCTCACGACGCGCATCACGGCGTAGAACACCGACGCGACGACGGAGGAGGCCATGAGGGCGATGTGCGGCGACTTGAACTTCGGGTGGATCTTCTTCAGCGCGGGCGGCACAGCGCCGTAGTGGCCCATCGCCAGCAGGGTGCGCGCCGGGGAGATCGCGGTCGAGTTGATCGAGCTCATGGCGCTCACGAGGATCGCCAGGGTCAGCAGGATCGCGGCCGGGCCCATCACGGGGTGCGCGAGGGCGGCGAAGACGTTCTCGGCGATCTTCGAGTTGGTGAGCCCCGTGGGGCCGTCCCCAATGCCGGCGTAGGCGACCGTCGCGGTCGCGGTGGCGACGTAGAGGAACACGAGCAGGCCGACCAGGATCATCGCGGCCTTGCCCTCGGTCGAGAGCCGACCCTTGGAGGGCTTGGTCTCCTCGCCCATCGTGAGGACGGTGTCCCAGCCCCAGTAGACGAAGATCGACACGGCGATTCCGGCGGAGAAGGCGCTGAAGCTGCTGACCTCGAAGGGGTTGAACCAGGACAGCTCCGGGGTCAGGCCCTCGGTGTTCTTCGGGTCCTGCGAGCCGACGAACATGGCGACGATGAACCAGATGAGCACGGCCATCTGGAAGACGACGGTGATGTACTGGAAGATCTTCGTCGAGGTCATGCCCCGGTAGGAAATGATGGTCGCCATCAGCATGAAGCCGAGGCAGACGAGCACGTTGATGCCGACGTTCTTCGAGAGGTCGGCGATGCCGGGGTCGCCCATCATGATCGCGAGGGATTCGAAGAGGAAGTCGACAGCGATGCCAGCGAGGTTTGAGAGCACGAGCACGGTGGCCGCGATGAGGCCCCAGCCGGCCATCCAGCCAACCCAGGGGCCAAAGGCGCGCGTTGCCCAGGTGAAGGAGGTGCCAGAGTCGGGCATCGCAGCGTTGAGCGCGCGGTACCCGAGAGCGACCAGCAGCATGGGCAGGAAGCCCATCAGGAAGATCGCGGGGGTCTGCAGGCCGACCTCACTCGCGGCGGGGCCAACCGCGGCGGTGAGGGTGTAAGCGGGTGCGCAGACCGAAAGGCCAATTACGAGCGCCCCAAGGACGCCGACGCTCCCGGTGGGCAGCCCTTTTCGGCTGATTCCGGTCGCGGAGTCAAGTGCCCGAGTCGGAGGACTGGGCGTGTTCACGTCGGTGTGCATGCATTCGCTCTCTGTTGGTGCTGGCGCGTGTCACGGGAGCCCCGAAAGAACCCCCTCGCTCGACAGATTTCCGCGGTTGTGCGGTCACCCGTCCGACGTACATCCTAAGCCCGATCGCGAACTGATGTCTGACGACACCCAGTTTTCACGGATTCGTGGCGATTTGGTGAATATGCTTCGGTTTCCGTGCCGGATCTTGGATTTCTGCGGGGTATTCATTCTTGCGCCTCCGCCGCCACGGCGGTTTTCGACAATTGCTGTTTTCGCGCTCCCGGGGCGGCCGCTCAGGCCTCGGGATCGCGCAGGGAGCGGGCATCCACGACCCCGTCCCGCGCCGTGATCAGGCGGGCCGGTCGGAGCCCCGCCGAGCCGAAGCGGGCCCGGATCCCGTCGGCGGTCTGATCGACGACCCGCTGCTCGTCATCGTCGCTCCACAGGCCAAGGAGGGCATCCTCGGCATCCATCAGCTGCTCGGCGCGCACGCCGATGAGGCGCACGCGCTGGCCCGCCGAGTCGAGCTGCGCCAGCAGGCTGCGCGCGGTCGAGACGATGCGGTGGCTCGTGTCGGTGGGCTCCGAGAGCGTCTGCGAGCGGGTCACGGTGGTGAAGTCCGACCAGCGGACCTTGATCGCCACCGTCCGGGCGCGGAGCCCCTTCTTCCGCAGCCGCTCCCCCACCGCCTGGGACAGCCGGAGGAGCTCACGGTCGAGCACCCGCGGATCGGCGACGTCGTGGGCGAAGGTCTCCTCGTGCCCGATCGACTTCTCCTGGTGCTCGATCTCGACGCCGCGGGCGTCTCGGCCGTTCGCGAGGTCGTGCAGTTTCTGCGCGGCGGCCTGGCCCACGAGGTTGCGCAGGCTCGGAAGCGGTTCGGTGGCCAGGTCGCCCACGGTGCGGATACCGCGGGATTCGAGCGATTTCTGGGTGGCGGGGCCGACGCCCCACATCGCGCCAACGGGCAACGGATGCAGGAACTCCAGGGTGTGCTCGGGCTCGATGACGAGTACCCCATCGGGCTTGGCGCGCTGGGAAGCCAGCTTGGCAATGAACTTGGTTCCCGCGACCCCGACCGAGCAGGGCAGGCCCGTTTCCTGCCGCACTCGCTCGCGCAGTAGCTCCGCGATCCTCGGCGCGGGGCCGAAGAGCCGTTCCGCTCCCGCCACATCGAGGAAGGCCTCATCGATCGAGAGAGGCTCAACGAGCGGGGTGAACTCGCGGAAGATCGCCATGACGCGTTTGGAGTACGCCGAGTACTTCCCCATCGTGGGCGGGATGATGATCAGCTGCGGGCAGCGCTGCTTCGCCATCTGAATCGGCATCGCCGAGCGCACGCCGAAGCGGCGCGCCTCGTAGGTGCAACTCGACACCACCGAGCGACCGGTGTCGTGCGCGATGGCGACGGGTCTGCCGATCAGTTCTGGGCGCTCCAAGAGCTCCACGGAGGCGAAGAACGCGTCCATGTCCACGTGCAGCACGGTTGGGCGGCTGCGGGGTCTCTCTGTCACCCCTCTATTCCACCACGTTCCCCCGACAAGCCGCCCGGAGCCGCGGCCCCGACTCGTTCCCGTGTCCGAGATCCCGGCTCCCGCCTGCCCCTGATCCTCTTCCCGAGCTCCGCCGTCGTCCCCGAGCACCGACGCGGCCCCCGGGTTCCGCCCGCGGCGGGTCGTGCTGCCTGCGGACGGCGCGATGCCCAGACGCGGCACTGACCCGAAGGGCTCCCACAGTGGCGTGTGTGCCCGGAGGCGCACTCCGACAACTCGCACGAGTTTCAGCCGTGGCGCCGCGATCCACGCGTCCCGCACCCCGGCAAACGGGAAGGTCCGTGGTCCTTGTTCCCGCCTGCACATGACCCTCTTCCCCAACACCGCCGCCGCCCCCGGGTTCCTCCGTGGTGAGGTGGTTGTGACGGTGTGGGCCGTTCGGCGCGGTGGTCTCACGCGGGCCCGGTCGGTCGGCGCGGTGAGAACCTTGAACGGCCCAGGATCTGAGCGGCACGCTCGGATTTCCGTCGTACCGCAGCGGTCCACGCACCCCGCACCCCGGCGAACGCGAGTGTCGGTGGTCCCGGTTTCGGTCTGCACATGACCCTCCTCCCCAGCACCGATGCCACCGCCCCCGGGCTTCCGCCCGGGCAGGGTGGTGCGGCCTCCGTGGACGGCCAGATTCCCAGGGGCAGCCCGGCACCGAGGGGCTCTCACACTGGTCTGTTTAGACGGGGGCGCACTCCGGCAAACGCGCATGTCGGTGGTCCCGTTTCCGGTCTGCACATGAACGTCTTCCCCAGCACCGATGCCGCCTCCCCCGGGTTCCACCCGGGCGAGGCCGCGCCGCCTCCGCGGACGGCGCGATGCCCGGGCGCGGCCCCGCACCGAGGGGCTCCCACGGTGGCGTGTTTCCACGGTTCCGTACTCTGGCAGCACGCGCGAATGACCGCCGTGCCGCCGCGGTCCACGCGCCCCGCACCCCGGCAAACGCGAATGTCAGTGGCCCCGGTGACGGTCTGCACATGAACGTCATCCCGAGCACCGATGCCGCCCTCCCCGGGTTCTCCCCGGACGGGGCCGTGCCGCCTCCGCGAACGACCCAATTCCGTGGTGCGGAGCTGCCCCCAGGGGCTCCCGCGGTGCTGTGTTTCCACAGTGGCGCACTCCGACAACTCGCTCGGTTCACCGCCGTGCCGGCGCGGTCAATGCGTCCCGCACCCCGGCAAACGCGAATGTCGGTGGCCCCGGTGACGGTCTGCACATGAACGTCTTCCCCAGCGCTAACGCCACCGTTCCCGGGTTCCGCCTGGGCGGGGCCGCGCTGCCTCCGCGGACGGCACGATGCCCGGGCGCAGCCCTGCACCGAGGGGCTCCAGCGGTGGCGTGTTTCCACGGTTCCGCACTCCGACAGCACGCGCGAATTTCAGCCGTGCCGCCACGGTCCACGCGCCCCACGCCCCACCAAACGCGAATGTCAGTGGTCCCGGTTATGGTCTGCACATGAACCTCTTCCCGAACGCCGACGCCCCCTTCCCCGGGTTCCACCCGGGCGGGGTCGTCCCGCCTCCGCGGACGGCGCAATTCCGAGGTGCCGACCTGCCCCCTGGCGCTCCCGCGGTGGTGTGTTTCTACAGTGGTTCACTCCGACAACTCGCGCGAAAGACCACCGTGTCGGTGCGGTCCACGCGTCCCGTATCTCGGCAAACGCGAATGTCGGTGGTCCCGGTTACGGTCTGCACATGAACTTCTTCCCGAGTACCGCCGCACCCGCCCCCGGGTTCCGCCCGGTCGGGGTCGCCCCGCCTCCGCGGACGGCGCGATGCCCGGGCGCGGCCCTACACCGAGGGGCTCCCGCGGTGGTGTATTTCCACGGTTCCGCACTCCGGCAGCACGCCCGAATGACCGCCGTGCCGCCGCGGTCCACGCGCCCCGCACCCCGGCAAACTCGAATGTCAGTGGTCCCAGTTACGGTCTGCACATGAACGTCTTCCCGAGCACCGATGCCACCTACCCCGGGTTCCACCCGGGCGGGGTCGCAGCGCCCGGGAACGCCGCGGAAACGTCATCGTCTGAGACCGTCGCCCCAGAGAATCGCGCGGCTGCGACAGTGACGATTCCGCTCACGGTCGCCGGTCTCACCGAGGCCGCGCACCTGATCCTCACCGCGCTCCGCGACGAAGCCGCCCGCGCGCTCGCCGAGGAACGCGCCGCGGCCCGAGACACCGCCGGTGCCGGGCAAGGCGTCCTCGACTGGGGTGGCGGACTCCAGGGCGTCCCCCTCGCCGAGGATGGCTCCGAAGGGGCCCTGCACCCCGCGACGGCCCGCCGCCATGAGCGCATTCTCCGCGATCTGGCGGCCGTCGAAGGGCTGGCCCGACACGTGGACGCCGCCCGGGTCTGGGCAGCGGGCCGCGCCGACGAGGCCTCCGCCCGCGAATACGGGTCCGAAGGCCTGGCCCGGCAACAAAACTTTCGCTCGCCCGGCGCGCTCACCGCGTCGGTGACCGGTGTTTCCGAGCGCACCGCCCGGCAGCGCATCCGGCTCGCGAAGCGCACCCGCACCGCGACGAATCTTTTGGGCGAGCCGGTGCCCGGCCCGTTTCCCGCGGTCGCGGCGGCCCTGGACGCGGGCGAGCTCGGCACCGACGCCGCGGAGGTGATTGTCGCCGGGCTCTCCCGCGTCACCAAGCGAATCGGAGCGAGCGAGCAGACAGCTGCCGCCGAGCGGGAACTCGTCGCCCTCGCCGGGTCCGACACGGGCGGCCTCCGGCACAGCGCCGAGGAGGTGGCCAGGCTCACCGAGCACGCCGTCGAACTCCTCGACCCCGACGGAGCCGCCCCCGACGAGGCCGAACGCCGTCAGAAGCGTTTCCTGCGGCTGACGCCGCTCGCTGACGGGATGACCCGGCTCACCGGGCTCCTCGACCCGGAATCCGCCGCGATCATGACCGCGCTCGTGACCCCAACGGAGCGGGAACGGGCCAAAGAGTGGGCGGAGCACCAGCGCGCGGAGGAAACGGGCGCAGACGCGCA
>NZ_JAPFRB010000001.1:206290-213434 GCF_035726885.1 Leucobacter sp. M11
CGACGTCGCTGACCCCGAAGCAGGAACCCTGACTCATACCGGTGTGCGCTTCGAACCGGTCACCGGCGCAGACACGAAAGGCCCGAGCGGCACCAGCACCGACCCCACCCCCGACGACCGCACCCCCGCCCAGCGCACCCTGGACCGCCTCATCGACGGCATTCGCGCGCACCTCGCCGAGCGCAACGCGGGAGTGGCCACGGGGGCCAGCACCCTCGTCAACATTCACGTCAGCGCCGAATCTCTCCAGGACGGCACCGGCCCGGCCTGGGCGGACGGCATCTTCGCGCCGCTCTCCGCGGAGACCGCGCTCCGGGAGCTCTGCGACGGCAAGCATGCGATCACGATCTTCGGAACAACCGGTGCCGTCCTCGCGCAGGGGCGCGCGCAACGGCTGTTCACCCCGGCGCAGAAGCTCGCCCTGGCTGCCCGGGATGGCGGCTGCGTCTGGCCCGGCTGCGACGCACCGCCCACGGACTGCGACGCTCACCACGTGATTCCGTGGAGCGAACACAATTTGAACGGGCCCACCGATGTGAAAAACGGGGTGCTACTGTGTCGCTTCCACCACCGGCGCATCCACGAACACGCGCGCGACGGCCTCGGCGCGGAGCACCGCTGGACGATCCGAATGATTCGCGAGCTGCCGCATTTGATCCCGCCCGAGCGGCTCGACTGGAATCGCACCCCGCGCCCGCTCGGCAGGAGACGCACCGGCGTCAGGCACCGCACCCGGGGCCGGAGCCCCGCGCGCGATCATGCTCGCTAACACGACACCGGCCCGCTCCGAACGAGTCGGAGCGGGCCGGGATCAGGCACTGGGCGTTGCGGGGTTACTCCGCCGAAGCGGCGCGCTCCAGGACGAGCTCACGCACCCGGCCAGCGTCAGCCTGACCGCGCATCGCCTTCATGACGGCGCCGATGACCGCGCCTGCGGCCTGCACCTTGCCGTCCTGAATCTTGGCGAGAACATCGGGCTGCTGCGCGAGCGCCGCGTCAATGGCCTCGATCAGGGGGCCGTCGTCGGAGACGATCGCAAGGCCACGGGCCTCGACGATTTCCTCGGCGGTGCCCTCGCCCTCGATAAGTCCAGCAATCACCTGACGCGCGAGCTTATCGTTCAGCGTGCCCGCGTCAACGAGCGCAACCACCGAGGCCACCTGGGCACCCGTCAGGAGGCTCGTGACCTCAGCGCCGCGGTCGTTCGCGATCCGAGCGATCTCGCCCGTCCACCACTTCCGCGCAGCCTGCGCTCCGGCTCCGGCGGCGACCGTCTCCTCGACGGCCTCCAGCAGACCCGAGTTCACGACATCCTGGAACTCCAACTGCGTGAAGCCCCAGTCGGCGCGCAGGCGACGACGGCGAAGCGTGGGGTGCTCGGGCAGCGCGGCGCGCAGCTCCTCCACCAGCGCACGGTCCGGCACCACGGGCATCAGATCGGGTTCCGGGAAGTAGCGGTAGTCGTCGGCGTCGGACTTCGGGCGGCCCGCAGAGGTCGCGCCCGTGTCCTCGTGCCAGTGCCGCGTCTCCTGCGTGATCGCGACGCCCTCGGAGAGCAGCTGCGCCTGGCGCTGGATCTCGTAGCGAACGGCGCGCTCGATGGAGCGCAGCGAGTTCACGTTCTTCGTCTCGGTGCGCGTGCCGAGCACGCTCATCCCGGCGTCCTCGTTGCCCCGCGGCCGCAGGGAAACGTTCGCGTCACAGCGCAGGTTGCCCCGCTCCATGCGCGCGTCAGAAATCCCGAGCGCGATCACCATGTCCCGGATCGTCGAGACGTACGCCGCGGCGATCTCCGGGGTCTCGGCCTCGCCACCGAAAATCGGGCGGGTGACGATCTCCACGAGGGGCACCCCGGCACGGTTGTAGTCAACCACCGAGGAGGATGCGCCCTGGATCCGACCGGTCGAGCCGCCCTGGTGGGTCAGCTTTCCGGCGTCTTCCTCCATGTGCGCGCGCTCGATCGGGACGTGAATCACGCGCCCGTTGTCCAGCTCGACCTCGACGGAGCCGTCGACGGCCACGGGCTCGTCCGACTGCGAGATCTGATAGTTCTTGGTCATGTCCGGGTAGAAGTAGTTCTTCCGGGCGAAGCTCGACGACTCGGGAATCTCGCAGCCGAGGGCGAGGCCCAGGCTGATCGAGTAGCGCACCGCCTGCTCGTTCACGACGGGCAGGGCCCCCGGGAGCCCCAGGCATGCCGGGGTCAGGTTCGTGTTCGGCTCGTCGCCGAAGGCGTTCGGCGCGGAGGAGAACATCTTCGTCTTCGTGCTGAGCTCGATGTGCACCTCGAGGCCGATCACCGGCTCGAACAGCTCCAGCGCGCGGTCGTAGTCCATCAGTTTGGCTTGAGCCATTACTCGGCCGCCTTTCCAAGTGCGGGGGCCAGCGACCAGAACGGCGCGGCGTGCTTGTCTTCAATGAGCCGCTCGATCGCGGCGCCCACCCGGTACAGGCGGTCATCGGCCTGGGCCGGTGCCATGATCTGCAGGCCGACCGGCAGGCCGTCCTCCTCGGCGACGCCGATCGGCAGGCTCATACCCGGCAGACCGGCGAGGTTCGCGGGGATGGTCGTGGCATCGTTCAGGTACTCCGCCATCGGGTCGCTCTCGGTCTGGCCGAGGGGCTTCGCGGTGGTCGGCGCGGTGGGGCTGATCAGCACGTCGACGCGCTCGAAGGCGGCGTCGAAGTCCCGCTGGATCAGGGTGCGCACCCGCTGGGCCGAACCGTAGTACGCGTCGTAGTACCCCGCGCTGAGCGCGTAGGTGCCGAGGATGATGCGGCGCTTCACCTCGGGGCCGAAGCCCTGCGCGCGCGTGGCGCTCATGACCTGCTCGACCGTGCCGCCGCCCTGGGGCTCCACGCGGAGACCGAAGCGGACCGAGTCGAACTTGGCCAGGTTGCTGGAGGCCTCGGCGGGGAGGATCAGGTAGTACGCGGCAACGGCGTACTCGAAGTTCGGCGCGTCGATCTCAACGATCTCTGCGCCCTGAGCGGTGAGCAACGCCACGGTCTCTTCGAAGCGGGCGCGAACCCCCGCCTGCACGCCGTCGCCGACGAGCTGCTTGACGATGCCGACCTTCAGGCCCTTGAGCGGCTCGCCAGCGGCGCCCTCGCGGGCGGCGGCGGCCATCGAGGGCCACTCGACGGGCATCGACGTGGAGTCGTGGGCGTCGTGCCCAGCGACCACGTCGTGCAGCAGGGCCGTGTCGAGCACGGTGCGACCGCAGGGGCCGACCTGGTCGAGCGAGCTCGCCAGCGCGATGGCCCCGTAGCGGCTCACGCCGCCGTAGGTGGGCTTCACGCCGACCGTTCCGGTCACGTGCGCGGGCTGTCGGATGGAGCCACCGGTGTCGCTGCCGAGCGCCAGGGGCGCCTCGAAGGCGGCAACCGCGGCCGCGGAGCCGCCGCCGGAACCGCCGGGCACGCGGTCCCGGTTCCAGGGGTTGCGGGTGATGCCGTAGCCGGAGTTCTCGGTGCTGGAGCCCATGGCAAACTCGTCCATGTTCGTCTTCCCGAGCGCGATCATGCCCGCGGCGCGCAGCTTCGCGACCGGGGTGGCGTCAAAGGGCGAACGGTAGCCCTCGAGGATGCGCGAGCCCGAGGTGGAGGGCATGTCGGTCGTGACGAGCACGTCCTTGATGCCGACCGGAACCCCGGCCAGCTCGTGCAGCTCCTCGCCCGCGTCGCGGCGGGCGTCGATTGCGGCGGCCGCGTCAATCGCGCCCTCGTTCACGTGGATGAAGGCGTTCAGGTCGCCGTCAACGGCCGCGATGCGGTCCAGGTGGGCCTGCGTGGCCTCCACGGCGCTGAGCTCGCGCGCGGCGAGCTTCTGGGCGAGATCCGCGGCGGTCAGCCGGACGATCTGCTCGGTGTGCGTTGCTGACGCGCCCATTACTGCTCCTCCCCGAGAATCGCGGTCACCTGGAAGCGGCCGTCGGTCACGGCGGGCGCGTTGCGCAGCGCCTCTTCCTGCGTGATCACGTCGGCAACCACATCGGGCCGCGTCACGTTCACGAGCGGGAACGGGTGGCTCGTCCGCGGCACATCCGGGGTCGCCACCTCGCTCACCTTGGCGATGTTCTGCACGATCTGCTGGAGGTCGCTTGTCAGGGTGGTCACTTCGTCATCGGTGAGGGCGATGCGCGCGAGGCCGGCCAGGTGCTGGACGGTCTCCGCGGTAATCTCCCCGGCACCGGAGGTGCTGGTCTCAGGCATGCTGCTCCACGGGATAAGTCAACGGTTTGGCTCCAGTCTACCGCTGTGCCACCGACCCGCCCGGTGCCGCGCCCCCGTTCTCGTCTCGGGGCGCTCCACGGCCCCCGGTTCAGTGCGTGCCGGGGCCGGACAGGACGGCGGGCAACGCGAACACGAGGCAGATCAGCTGTGCCCCGACCATCATCGGCCAGTACCAGCCCGGCGCCGGGATTCGGGCGCGTTCGGCGCCGGAGCCGTCCCGCTTCCCGGCCACAAACTCGGGCGAGGTGGCGACCGCGACCATCAGGGTGACCGAGATCGCCCCGAGCAGCCACGTCGGCATCTCGCCGCCGTTTCCGCCGCGACCAAACGGCGACGGCACCGGTCCCGGTTCGATCAGGCTCAGGATGGCCCAGAGCGCGATCGCTGCGAGAAACGCCGCGACCGTGCCCCGGGGGAGCCGGGCGATCATGCCCCCGTGTCTCCCGCGGCCTCGGCCGGCGCTGCGTCAGCACGCGGGGGCAGGGCGTCCGGACCCGCGGTGACGAGGATCGCGAACTCGGCGGCGTCCAGGAGGCGGATCCCGAGCTCCTCGGCCTTGGCGGCCTTGGATCCCGCGCCGGGTCCCGCGGCAACGAAGTCCGTCTTCTTGGAGACGCTGCCCGCGGCCTTCCCGCCCGCGGAGATGATGGCTTCCTTCGCGCTCTCGCGGGTGAAGCCGTCGAGCGTGCCCGTGGCGACGACCGTGAGCCCGCTGAGCACCCCGCCCGTGGCCTGCTGGCCCACGCCCGGGTGCCCGGGAATCCGGAAGGGAACCCCGGCGGCGCGCCAGCGGGCAATGATCTCGCGGTGCCAGTCCTCGTCGAGCCAGCCGAGCAGCGACTCGGCGATCGTCTGGCCGACGCCGTCCACCGCGGCAAGTTCCTCCGCGGTGGCCGCCTCGATCGCGTCGAGCGAGCCGAAGTGATCGGCGATCGCGCGGGAGGCCACCGGGCCAACGTGCCGGATATTCAGCGAGACGAGGAACCGCCAGAACGGCTTTTCCTTCGCCAGCTCCAGCTGTTCGAGCAGCTTGATCGCGCCCGCGGAGGGCACCTCGTCAACCGTGCCGAAGAAGGGGCCCTCGGGATCGAAGGCGGGGTCGCCCTTCTTCTCCTCGCGCTTCCGGCGGAAGGGGGCGATGATGCGCGCCTCCCCCGTTTCCTCGTCGCGCTTCGGCTCCCCCGTCTCGGGGTCGAGCACCTCGGTGTCCACGGGGAACAGCAGTTCCAGGCTCAACGCAAACAACCCGGCCTCGCCGACCCGGCCGTCGGCGTCGGTGAGCGGGGCGCGCTCCGGGCGCACGGGTTGGGTGAGGGCGACCGCGGCGACCTCGCCGAGCCCCTCCACGTCCAGCGCGCCGCGCGAGCCGATGTGCTCGACTCGCCCGCGCACCTGAGCGGGGCAGCTGCGCGCGTTCGGGCAGCGCAGATCAATGTCGCCCTCCTTCATGGCCCGGAGCGGCGTGCCGCACTCGGGGCACTCCGCGGGCATCACAAAGTCGCGCTCGGAGCCGTCCCGCAGCTCCGCTACCGCCCCGAGGATCTCGGGGATCACGTCGCCCGCCTTTCGGAGCACAACGGTGTCGCCGATCTTCACCCCCTTCGCCTGCACGACCTCCTGGTTGTGCAGGGTGGCCTGGCGCACGGTCGACCCGGCGACGAACACGGCGTCGACGACGGCGTAGGGCGTGACCCGTCCGGTGCGGCCCACGCCGACCCGGATGTCGACGAGGCGGGTCCGGACCTCCTCGGGCGGGTACTTAAACGCGATGGCCCACTTCGGGGCCCGGCTCGTGACCCCCAGCTCGCGCTGCTGCTCCAGGGAGTTCACCTTGACGACGACGCCGTCGATCTCGTGCGCGAGCCCCTGCCGCTTCGCGCCGAACTCGGCAACATACTCGCGCACCTCGGCGGCGGTCGCCACCACGCGGAAGTGCGCGGAGATGGGCAGCCCCCAGCCCGCGAGCTGTTCGTAGCGCTCGGACTGCGTCTCGGCCGTGCGGTCCGGCCAGGCCCCCGTGCCGTGCACGGTGAGCTCCAGGCCCGACAGCGCCTCGCGCATGAGCCGCAGCTGCTGCGCGTTTTTCTTGTCGGCCTTCTGCCGGAGGGATCCGCTTGCCGCGTTGCGCGGGTTCACGAAGCGCTTCTCCTCGGAGGGCTTGCGCGCCTTCGGATTCGTGCGCAGGGCCTCCTCGTAGGCCGCCTGCGCGGCGAGGTTCAGCCGGTCGCGGGTCTCGTTGAGCGCCCGGAACGTCTCCAGCGGGAAGAAGAGCTCCCCGCGCACCTCGACCAGCTCGGGCGGGGTGTCCGTGGCGAGCCGGTGCGGGATCGCGGGGATCTGGAGCACGTTCTCGGTCACGTCCTCCCCCGTCACGCCGTCGCCGCGGGTCGCGGCGGAGACCAGGCGGCCCCGCTCGTAGCGGAGTGAGAGCGCGAGCCCGTCGATTTTGAGCTCGCAGAGGAAGCGCACCGTGCTGCCCGCCTCGGCCGCGGTCTTCGCGAGCCACTCGGCGAGCTCCTCGTCGGAGAACACGTTATCGAGGCTCATCATGCGCTCCGCGTGCGTCACCGGGCTGAACAGTTCGGCGGGGGCACCGACGGTGCGCGTGGGGCTGTCCTCGGCGATCAGCTCGGGGTGCTCCGTTTCCAGCGCGGCGAGCTCCGCGAGCAACGCGTCGTACTCCGCGTCCGCGACGAGGGAGGTGTCCCGCCCGTAGTACGCGGCCGAGAGCTCCCGAAGCCGGTCGCTCAGGTCGGCGATCCGGGCCGCGGCGGCGCTGTCGTCAGCCTGCGGTGGGGTCGAAGCGTGGGGCTCGGCGGTCATCTCGTTCTCCGGGTTCTGCGGCGGTGGGCTGGGTCGCTCGGCGGCCGGCCGTGCGGTGGGGCGGGGCAAAGCGGGGTGAAACGGT
>NZ_JAPFRB010000001.1:213484-214542 GCF_035726885.1 Leucobacter sp. M11
CTGGGCTCGGGCAGGGCCCGGTCGATCGTGAACTGTCCGAGGACGCGGGTGCCGACGTAGACCACGGCGGTCTGGCCGGGGGCGACCCCCATGAGCGGCTCCGTGGTGCGGACGACCCACTCCTCGGCGGCGTCCTCCCGGTGCAGCTCGGTGCGCTCGGTGATCGGGACGAGCTGCGCGGTCGCGGGCACCGGATCGGCGTGCGCCCGGATCTGCACCTCGCAGGCGACGGGCTCGGCCAGGGCGAAGCCCGGGTCCCCGGTCAGGCTCATGCGGCCGCCAGCGATCTCGGAAATCGCCAGCTCCTCCTTCGGGCCGACCACCACCTGGTTCGACACGGGGCGGATGCTGAGCACGAAGCGGGGCTTGCCGTCGGCGGCGGGGGTGCCGAGCGCGAGTCCGCGGCGCTGACCGACCGTGTAGCCGTGCGCCCCCTCGTGGCTGCCGACGACCGCGCCGGACTCGTCGACGATCTCGCCGGGCTTGACCCCGACCTTGTCGGCGAGCCAGCCGCGCGTGTCCCCGTCGGGGATGAAGCAGATGTCGTGGCTGTCGGGTTTCTGCGCGACGCCGAGCCCGCGCCGCTCGGCCTCCTCGCGGACGAGTGCCTTCGAGGGGGTGTCCCCGAGGGGGAAGTAGCAGTGCGCGAGCTGCTGCTCGGTGAGCACGCCGAGCACATAGGACTGGTCTTTCGCCTGGGCGCTCGCGCGGTGCAGCTCGCGGCCGTGCGGCCCCTCGACGATCGTCGCGTAGTGGCCCGTGGCCACGGCGTCGAAGCCGAGCGCAATGGCCTTGTCGAGCAGCGCCTCAAACTTAATCTTCTCGTTGCAGCGCATGCACGGGTTCGGGGTGCGGCCCGCGGTGTACTCGGCGATGAAGTCGTCCACGACGTCGGCCTTGAAGCGGTCGCTGAAGTCCCAGACGTAGTACGGGATGCCGAGCAGGCTCGCGGCCCGCTGCGCGTCCATCGAGTCCTCGATCGTGCAACACCCGCGGGAGCCCGTGCGCAGGGTTCCGGGCATGCGGCTCAGCGCCAGGTGTACTCCGACAACCTCGTG
>NZ_JAPFRB010000001.1:214592-214734 GCF_035726885.1 Leucobacter sp. M11
TCATCGCTGCTAAAACTTTCACGCTTCAAGTGTACGCGGCTGGACCGACAGCGCACTGAGGGGATGCGATTCGCGCGCCCGGGGAGCTGCGCGTCCGCCGCCCCGGGGCCGCGCCTGCGGGCTCAGCCGACCGAGGTGACTC
>NZ_JAPFRB010000001.1:214764-215917 GCF_035726885.1 Leucobacter sp. M11
GCAGCTCCCGGCACAGCGCCTCGATGTCGGCGCGTGAGGAGTCGTGGCCGAGCGTGAAGCGCAGCGCCCCAATCGCGGTCGCCTCGTCCAGGCCCATCGCGAGGAGCACGTGCGAGACCTCGGCCACGCCCGCCTGGCAGGCGGAGCCCGTCGAGACCGACACGCCCGCGTGATCCAGCAGGAACAGCAGCGAGTCGCCCTGGCAGCCGGGGAACGTGAAGTGCGCGTTCCCGGGGAGGCGTTCCCCGCTCGCGGGGTCCGGGCCGCGCAGCACCGCGTCGGGCACCGCCAGGCGGACGCCGGATATCAGCTCGTCGCGGAGCTCGGCCAGGCGCGCATCGGGTCCGCCGCCCGGCCGGGGGGCGTCACGCAGCGCCGCCGCGAAGGCGACCGCTCCGGCGACGTCCTGGGTGCCGGAGCGTCCCCGCTGCTGGTTCCCCCCGTGCACGAGGCCGTCGATCTGGGCCGCGCGCCCGAGCACGAGCGCGCCGACCCCGACCGGTCCGCCGACCTTATGCGCGGACACGCTCAGCGCGCTGAGCCCCGTCGCGGCGAAGTCGATAGGCAGCTGGCCGAGGGCCGCGACGGCGTCCGCGTGCGCGGGCACTCCGGCGTTTCGGGCGATCTCGGCGAGTTCGGTGACCGCTTGGACGGTGCCGACCTCGTTGTTCCCCCAGAGAAAGCTGATCAGCGCGACCCGCTCGGGACCCGCGGCCGCCAGCGCGGCGCTGAGCACCTCGGGTCGCAGCCGCCCCTCGGCGTCCAGGGGCAGCCAGACCAGCTCCGCACCCTGCGCCGCGGCCAGCCACTCGACGGTGTCCACGGTCGCGTGGTGCTCCCCCGCCGCGATGAGCAGGACGGGTCGCGCGGCGCCGCGCTGGCGGGCCCAGAACAGCCCCTTGAGCGCGAGGTTCACGGACTCCGTGCCGCCGCTCGTGAGCACCACCTCGACGGGCTCGCAGCCGAGCGCCCCGGCGATGGTCGCGCGGGCCGTCTCCAGCCGCTCCCGGGACTGCCGCCCGTGCTCGTGGGTGGACGCGGGGTTCCCCGTGTCGCGGAGCGCGGCGAGGTACACCTCGGCCACGCGCTCCGGCATCGGGGTCGTGGCCGCGTGGTCGAGGTAGACCCGCATCAGCCGCGCCTAGTAGAGCAG
>NZ_JAPFRB010000001.1:215945-217519 GCF_035726885.1 Leucobacter sp. M11
ACCCGGGGGTCCTCGTGCCCGACGACCTCGAACAGCTCGACCAGCCGCTCGCGGATGCGGACCTGTTCCTCGCCCTCGCGCCGCGCAAACTCCTCGAGGAGCCGCACGAAACCGTCCTCGATGTGCCCGCCGGACACGTCGAGGTCGGCAACGTCGAGCTGCGCGTCGAGGCTGTCGGGCTCCGAACCCGCGCGGGCGCGGATCGCGTCCAGGGTCTTCCCCTGCAGGCGCAGGAGGAGGTTCACCTGGGCAAGTCCGGCGCGGGCGTCATCGTCGCGAGGGTTCTGCTGGATGGCCTGCTGGTACGCGGCCGAGGCGGCCGCGTAGTCGCCGCGCTCGATGGCGTCGAAGGCCTCGGCGTGCTTCGGCGGCAGCGGGGCCGGAGCGGGCTCGGCCCCCTCCTCGGGAGCGGCCAGATCCGGCGCGGCAACCCGCCCGGTGACGCCCTGCTGCTCCGCGAGCTGGAGGAGCTGCGCGAGCACCTGGCGCACCTGCTCCTCCGGCTGTGCGCCGGTGAAAAGCTGCACGGGCTGCCCCTTGACGAGGGCGACGACGAGCGGGATCGACTGCGCCTGGAAGGCCTGGGCGAGGCCCGGGTTGGCGTCCACGTCCACCTTCGCGAGGACGGCTCGGCCGCCCAGTTCGCGGGTGAGCTTTTCGAGGATCGGGCCGAGCGTCTTACACGGCTGGCACCACTCGGCCCACAGGTCGATGATCACGGGGACCACGTTCGACAGCTGCGCCACCTGGCTGAAGGTGTCGTCGGTGACGTCCATGATCACGGACGGGACGTCCACGGTCTGGCCGCCGCCGGGCTCGCCGCTCGCTTCGCGCGTGAGGCCGTCCGCGCCCGGGGTCTGCGCGCGGCGCGCGTTCTCCACGAGCGGGCTCAGGTCGATTCCGCCCCCGGGAACAAAACCGGGGTGTGACTGCTGACTCATTCGATACTCCCTGCACCTGTCATCTGGGTTGTCGAGCCCAGCACTCGAATTTTCTGGTCGCTGTCGGCGTTCGGCACGAAGAAGAGCAACTGGTGCTCGACCTGGAAGAACAGCGCTTTCTGCGAGTCCTTGATTCCCGAGAAGGCCGTGACCATCTCGTTCGCCTTCAGCAGTGGCTTGTCGTTGGTGGAGCGACCGATCCGGCGCTCGTCGATCGTGGCCACGACGAGGGCCCCGCCCTCGCCCGTGGACAGCGCGATCACCTCGGCGGGGTTCGGCAGCTCCTCGACGCTGTGCTTGACGAGCTGCTTCTCCTTGTCCGCCTCGGCCTGGGAGTTCTTCGCCCAGGCCAGGCCCGTGCTGGCGACGAGCGGGTCATCGCTCAGGTCGAAGGCGTCGGCCCCGCTGACCTCGACGCCCTGCTGCAGGATCTCGGCGTAGGTCGCGGCGACCTGCCCCGGGGCGAGGCGGAGGGTCTTCACGTCCTTGCCCAGGCGGGCGGTCCCCTCGCTCGCGGGGGCCGCTGCGGGCATGTCGATGCCGCCCCGAACCTCGATCACGGACTGCACCATGAAGTTCTGCTGCGGGGTGTCCTGCGTGAGCACGAGGGCCAGCGAGGGGCTGCTCGCGGCC
>NZ_JAPFRB010000001.1:217584-217953 GCF_035726885.1 Leucobacter sp. M11
GTCGACCGGCTCCGGGGCCGAGCTCACGGTGATGAAGAGCGTCCGGGGCCATCCCTCGGTGCTCTGGATGAGTTCGTAGGCGAGTCGCTCGTCCGTGATCGCGGGCGGGGCCGCGACGGAGTCGACGCTACCGCGCACCTTGTAGTTGGCGGTGCGCTGGGCCAGCGCGGGGCCCGCGAAGCGGCTCGTGAGCGCCTCGGCGTCCTTCGCAAGGTCGCCGGTCGCGGCAACCTCGGAGACGTTCGCGAGAATCCGGTCGATCTGCTGGTTCGTCACCGGCACCGGGGCCGCGGAGGTCTCAGGCTCGTCGGTGGGCGCTTCGCTCTCGGTCGCGGCGGGGATCTGGGGCCAGTAGTCGCTGGAGCAGCC
>NZ_JAPFRB010000001.1:218057-221645 GCF_035726885.1 Leucobacter sp. M11
TCGAGGCATCCGGCTCCGCGTCGGCAGGGCCGTCCTCGGTGCGCTCCCCGTACTCGGGCTCCTGGGGCGAGTCCGCGGGTGGCTCCTCTCCGTCGGAGGGGGCCGCGTCAGGCTCGGGCTCGGGGATCGGCTCGGGGATCGGCTCGTGGTCAGCGCTGTCGGGGGTGTTCGCGGCTGGGCTCGGGGTCACGGTCGATGCCTCCTGTCCGTCGGTTTCGGCGGTCTCGGGGGCGGCGGCGTGCTCCGGAGCCGCGCCCGTCTCCTCCGTGCGCGCGGGGAGGGTGGACGCCACCGCGCCCTTCCGGCGCAGCGAGGTGCGGATCCCGGCCAGCGGCCCGCGGTTACCGCGGCGGGGGCCAACGCCGCGCCGGTCGTGGTCAATGGCGAGCAGATACAGGACGGCGCCCAGGAGCGCGAAGGCTCCGCCCGCGAGCAGGAAGGGTCCGGCGAGCGGCGTGCTTCGGTCCTGCTGCCAGGCCAGAGCAAAGCTGGCGGGCTGGGGGTCGGTGCCGTTGCTCGCCACGAGCACGGACTCCCCCGGGTTGAGCGCGAGCGGGGCCTCGAGCGTGCCCTCGCCCTCCAACTCATCCACCCAGAGGTCGCTGCCTCGCGGGTCGATGGGGGCGAGGGGCTCAGCGACGGCGGGCTCCTCGGCTGCGGGCTCACCCTCGGCGGGGGCCTCCGAAGCCTCGGGAACCACGGCGGGGACCACGGCGCCGCGCAGGCTCTTCCCGTCCTGGCTGACCGTGAACTTCTCGTGATCGAAGGGGGCCACCCACGCTTCGATGTCGATGGTGCTGCCGGTGGCGAGCACGATGGGGGCGTCGGCGGAGGTCAGCCGCACCGCGGCCGCGCCGTCCACCTTCTCCAGCTCCTCCGCGGAGATGACCCCGTAGCCGACCGTGTTACTGGCCTGGACGCGGTGCTCAATTTCGGAGGGCCCGGCAAGGAAGGATCGCTGCCCGATACCGAGCAACAACATCACCCCCGCGAGCACCAGAGAGGCGATCGCCAACACGTAACGCACACACGCTCCTTGTTCTTCGACCCGGGATACCGTGGAAAACGTCGGGTCGAGATTAGCCGTACCCCACAACGTTACCCGAATTGTTCCGTGCTGTGCGTGGGAATTGTCCGGACGAGTGCTGAGTATTGGCCGCGCTCCGCCCCTGGCCACCCGGGACATGCCCGGGCGCATCTTCGCGTGCGTTCCCGCAGATTTCCCGGGGCCTCGGAGGTGAGTGTGGCGTACACTGGTGACTCACGGCGGCGACCCGATCGCCCCAGGCGGAGGCGAGCCGGTGCACACGCTCCGAGCAGTCGGCGCCACCAGTGTTCCCGCTTCCCGCTACAGGAGTTCATCGTGTCTGATCCACAGCTTCCCTTCGCACAGTCGTTCCGCGGGTACAACCGCGAGGAAGTCGACGAGAGCTTCCGCGGCTTCACCGCGGAGGTGTCCCGGCTCGCTGGTGAGCTGGGTGCCTCCGAGCAGCGCGCCGCGCAGGCCCGCGCCGAGGCCGAGTCCCAGCGCGCGCTCATCGCCGATCTGCAGGAGCAGGTCTCCGAGCTCGGCGCCTCCGGGTACTCCGGGCTGGGGCTGCGGGTGGAGAAGAGCCTGCAGATCGCCGAGGATCACTCGCAGCGGCTGATCGCTCAGGCCGATCTCGACGCGGAGAAGCTTCGTCGGAGCACGGAGTTGGAGAGCGCCCGCCTCCTGGAGCAGGCACAGGCGCGCGCCGATCAGATCGTGGTCTCCGCCACCGAACAGGCCGAGATGCTCGTTTCCGGTTCCCGGCACGACATCGCCGAGGTCACCGCGCGCACCAACGAGGAGAAGGAACAGCTCCTCGAGGAGAGCCGCCGCGAGGCGCAGTCGCTCCGGGAGAGCGCCGCAACCGCCGCGGCGACGCTCCGCGAGAGCGCCGAGCGCGACGCCGCCGCCCTGCTCGCGGCCGCAACGCGCGACGCCGAGCGCCTGGCGGCCGACGCGGCCGCCGCCGCCCAGACCGCCCAGACCGAAACCGAGCGCCTCGCCCGGGAGACGCGCGAGGCGCGCGCCGCGTTCGAGCGCGAGTCCGCGCTGGCGAGCGAGCAGCTCGCCCAGGAGACGGAGCGCAACCGTGCCGAGCTGACCGCGAAGCGGGAGCGGGACGCCCGGGAACTGGAGGAGGCCCAGGCGACCCGGGAGCGCGAGCTCACCGAAACCTACGAGCAGCGTTCGCGGGCGCTCACGGCGGAGATGGACACCCAGCGCGCCCGTGTCGCCCAGGAGCGCGCCGAGCACGACGCCGTCATCGACCGGGAAAAGACCGCGCACGAGACGCGTATCGCGCAGGAGCGGGAGAGCCACGACGCGCGGATCCAGGCGGAGCGTGCGGCCCACGAGGCCGAGCTGACCGGCCTCGCGGAGGCGCAGCGCATCGAGCTCGTCCAGCTCGCCGAGTCCGCCGAACGAGAGCGGCAGCGCTCCCTCGGCGAGCACGCCGAGCAGCTGCAGCACGAGCGTGAGACGCAGGCCACGGAGCTGAGCCGCCAGCGCGAGGTCCAGGAGCACGCGCTCGAGCAGGAGTTGACGGCCCATCGCACCTCGATTCACGAGGAGCGCGAGACCACAGCCGTCGAGCTGGGCGCCCAGCGCGCTGAGCAGGCCGAGCGGCTGGCCGCGGAGCTCTCCCAGCACGAGGCCACCCTCGCCGCGGAGCAGGCCGCGCACCAGGAGCACATCGCGATCAGCGGGCAGGAGCACGAGGAGCGCATTCGCGCCGAGCGCGAGGCACACGAGGCGGGCATCGCGACCGAGCGCGAGGCGCACGAGTCGGGCATCACCGAGGAGCGCGCGGCGCACGAGGACGCGATTCGGCGCGAGCGCGAGGTGCACGAGGAAACGCTCGCGGAGGAGCGGGAGGCACACGAGGCACTGATCGCGCAGGAGTCGATCGCGCACCAGAGCCGCATCGCCCAGGAGCGGGACGCGCACGAGGCCCGGATCGCCGCCGAGTTGGCCGAGCACCAGGCCGGGATCGAGCAGCGCGAGCAGGCCCAGCGCGAGCAGCTGGACCGGGAGACGGCGGCGCACGAAAACCGGATTCGCCAGGAGAGCGTCGAGCACGACGAGCGCCTGGAGCGTGAGCGGGGCGAGCAGGAGCAGGCCCTCGCCGCCGAGCGCGCCGAGCAGGGGGGCGTCCTCGCCGCAGAGCGCGAGGCCCACGATGCACAGATCGCCGCGGAGCTGGAGCAGCACGACGCCGTGCTGAGCGCGGAGATCGAGGAGCACGAGGCCAAGCTCGCCGCCGAGCGGGACGAGCACCTGCGGCTGACGGAACGCGAGCGCACGCAGCACAGTGCGCGCCTCGTCGAGGAGCGCACCCTGCACGACCAGCGCATCGCGGCCGAGCGCACCCAGCTCGAGCGCGCCCTCGCCGAGCAGCGGGAGGCGCACGACACCGGGATCAGCCTGGAGCGCCAGGAGTTTGCCGCGGAGACCGGCCTCGCCCGCGAGGAGCTCGCCGTGCACACCGAGGTCGCCCGGGAGAGCCTGGCCGCGGACATCGCCCGCGAGCGTGAGGAGAACGAGCGTGAGCTTGCCCT
>NZ_JAPFRB010000001.1:221693-223143 GCF_035726885.1 Leucobacter sp. M11
CCGCGAGGCAATCGACCGTGAGGTGCGCGGCCTGCGGGCCAGCGTCACCGAGGAGACCGACCTGCTCCGCGCCAACACGGTCGAGGAGCTCGCCACGACCCGGCACGCCGAGGATGCCGCGCTCGCGACCCTGCGCCAGGAGACCGAGGCCTACGCCGCCGAGCTGCGGGCGGAGATCGACGAGGCAAAGCGGGTCACCGATCTGAGCGTCGCGGAGCAGCGCAGCGCCCTCGAGGAGGAGCTGCGCGCCCGGCACGCGGAGGTCACCGCCACGACCGAGCAGCTGCTCGCCGAGGCAAACGAACAGCTGTCCCGGCTCACGCAGCAGGCCCAGGAGCGGCGCACGGAGATCGAGCGCTCCGCGGACGCGGCCAGCACGGAGGCCCGGCGCATCCGCGAGGAGGCCGAGGCGCAGGCCGCGAGGATCATCGGCGAGGCCGAGGACCGCGCGCACGCGACCTTCACCGCCGCCGAGAACCGCAGCCAGACCGTGCTCGCGGCGGCCGAGGACCGGATGGCGCAGCTGAAGGTGGAGCGCGGCGCGGTCGCGCGCTACTTCGAGAGCCTCGGCGAGGTACTCACGAACGCGACCAAGATGAGCACGGCCACCGCGAACGCGACGGACATTGCCGTGCGGCAGACGGAGGACTCCCCCGCCGACGGCTCGGCTGCCGGGGAGGACGACGCCCAGCGCGCGGCGCAGCGGGAGGCCGACGCGGAGGCCTAGGCGCCGAGGACGCGGGGGGGAAGCCGGTCTGCGGCGCTCCCCCCGCTCCGGGCCGCTCGGATTTGACCCGGGTGACGACGCGGGGGCGTGCGGCGTCCGGGCTCGCTGAGACAATCGGGCTTGCTTAGGCGAGTCGCCAGCAGTGGCTGTGCCAGTGCCGTCGCTCGGAGACCCCGGCGTCATCGCCGAAGAGGTGATCGGCGCGCCAGACCACGAGGTGCGCCTGGCCGACGGGGATGTCGTTCGGGCATCCCGGGCAGCGGTAGACCTTCGTCGCCCGGGTCGCCGGGATCTGGCGGGTCTGCCACTCGCGCCCGCCCCGCGTGGCGCGTTCCTGGCTGCCCAGGATGCGCGCGCGCAGCTCAGCAGAGGGATCCGCGTGCGGATCGACCGCCTGCGGCGCGGGCCCGCGGCGTTGCTTCCGTCCCACGGAAACCGCCTGTTAGTACCAGCCGACGGACTCGGAGTGAGCCCAGGCGTTGCAGGGCGAGCCGTAGCGGCCCTGGATGTAGCCGAGACCCCAGCGGATCTGCGTGTCGGGGTTGGTCTGCCAGTCGGCGCCGGCGCTGGCCATCTTGTCGCCGGGGAGCGACTGCGGAATCCCGTAGGCCCCGCTGCTCGTGTTCATGGCGGAAACGTTCCAGTTGGACTCGCGCTCCCAGAGGGAGTTCAGGCAGTTGAACTCGGTGTCGGAGCCGACGTAGCCGCGGGCGATCGCCTGCG
>NZ_JAPFRB010000001.1:223293-224187 GCF_035726885.1 Leucobacter sp. M11
GCGGAGGCTCGGCCTCGAAACGCTGCAGGTCAAAGTCGGAGGCCTCCGTGGCGGCGGCCATCAGCTGCTGGTTCATCACGGAGCCGCGCGCGAGCGGGGCGTACTCCTCGGCTTCAGCGGGCTTCGCCGCGAAGGGAGCGACCGCCGCCAGGCCGACGAAGCCGGCCACGGCGCCGAGCGCCACGGTGGTCTTGAGGGCGCGGCGCGGAGAGAACCCCCGGGCGGATGCGGATTGTTTCGATGATGTAGTCACAGTGTGATCGAGTCTAACCGAGATCGCGGAATCACGCGATCCCCGCTCAGCTCACGCTCAGGGCGTCGCTCAGCGGCGGGACAGGATCAGCTCAATGACGGCGTCGAGGAAGAGGTCAACCTGGTCCTCGTTGTAGCCGCGGATCTCGGTGTGGAAGGTCACGTCGCGCACCTCCAGCGGGGTGAGGCCGTTGCGGCCGTCGAGGAAGCCCGCGATCTTGTCGAGGAAGGCATCCACCTGGCTCCGCTTGTAGCCGGACGTGATCACGCTCATCCGGCGAAAACGCTTCCCCTTCGGCTGCGTCACCCGTCCGCGGATCTCCAGGGCGAGACCGCGAACCCGGGCGCGCCACGCCTCCTCGCCGAGCTCGCGGATGCGCTGGCGGCGCTCCCGCTCAAAGAACACGTCCTCGAGCCGGTCCAGGGCCGCGTCCACGAAGCGCGCGGAGTAGCCGCCCTTCTGCAGGTCGAAGGAGACGGTGCGCAGCTCGTCCGCGGTGACCGCCTCGTCCGGGGGGCAGGTGCCGTCGTAGGAACGGCGAGCCCGGTCGAGGAACGCATCGACCTGCTCGGCGTGGTACCCGGTCTTCTTGTCATCGGAGCGTGGGAATGAGGCGTTCATAGCCACCCTTTCTCAGCGGT
>NZ_JAPFRB010000001.1:224214-227534 GCF_035726885.1 Leucobacter sp. M11
CATAACCGCGCTCAGCCCGCGAGTGACCCGGGAAGGCTCGCGGCGGTCCCAACCGCGAGGAAGACCAGGTACGCAGCGGGCGCGGAGGGCAGGATGGAGTCGAGCCGGTCGAGGATTCCGCCGTGCCCGGGGATCCATGAGCTCATGTCCTTGACCCCGAGGTTGCGCTTGATGAGCGACTCGGTGAGGTCCCCGCCGGTCGCGGTCAGCAGCAAGAGCAGCCCGAGGATCACCCCGACCCACCAGGGCTGCTGCAGGGCGAAGACCGCGAGCAGAATCGCGCAGGTCAGGCCGAAGACGGCGGCGCCCGCGAAGCCTTCCCAGGTCTTGTTGGGGCTGATCCGCGGCGTCATCTTGTGCTTGCCGAGGGTGACCCCGGCGGCGTACGCGCCGATGTCGATGCTCACGACGACGGCGACGAGCGTGAGCACCCACCACTCGCCCCGCTCGCCCTGGATGAGCAGGAGCGTGAACGCGGCGAGGAAGGGGACGTAGACCAGGCAGAAGATCCCGGCCATCACGTCCCGAAGCAGGGTCTTCGGCGGCACGGTAAAGCGGGGCAACAGCCCCTCAATCAGCCGCCAGGCGGTGAGGACGAGCGCCCCGGCCACGAGGCCGAGCAGCATTCCCTCAGCGCCCCAGAACCACGCTCCCCCGATAATCATGAGCGCGCCGAGGATCCCGCCGATGCGGGGAACCCGGCGGCCGGAGGCCCGGAAGGCGTTCACGATCTCCAGGACCGTCACGGACACCACGAGGGCGACCACGATGGCGAAGATCTCGGGGAGGAACAGGACGCTGCCCAGGAAGATTGCGCCGAGCAGCAGCCCGGAGCCGATCGCCAGGAACAGGTTCCGGCCGGCCTTCGCCTCGATTTTGGCGTTGGTCTCCTCCAGCTGGGCACGCGTGTGCTCCAGCTGGCTGCGCAGCTCCTCCAGCGGGGCCGCAATGCCCCGGGGGCGCTCGCGTTCCGCGTCACGCTCCCCAGGACCCTCAGACGATTCGCTCATTGGGGTTACAGCTCGAGGAGCTCGGCTTCCTTACGCTTGAGCGCGTCGTCGATGGCGTCGACGTGCTGCTTCGTCAGGGCTTCGAGGTCCTTCTCGCCGCGTGCGATCTCGTCGTCGCCGAGCTCGCCCTTCAGCGCGTCCAGCTCGTCCTTCGCCTTGCGGCGCACGTTCCGGACGGCAACGCGGCCGTCCTCGGCCTTGTTCTTGACGAGCTTCACGTACTCCTTGCGGCGCTCCTGCGTGAGCTCCGGCAGGGTCACGCGCACGATCGTGCCGTCGTTCGTCGGGTTCGCACCCAGGTTCGGCATGTCGCGGATCGCCTGCTCGATGTCCCGCAGCGCGCCCTTGTCGTAGGGCGTGAGGACGAGCGTGCGCGCTTCCTGATTCTGCATGGAGGCCAGCTGCTCAAGCGGCGTCGCGGTGCCGTAGTAGTTGACCAGAACCTTCTGGAACATGGCGGGGTTCGCCCGGCCGGTCCGCACGGTGGCGAAGTCCTCCTTGGCGGAGTCAACAGCCTTCAGCATGCGGTCGGTGGCGTTCGACAGGACCTCTTCGATCACGGTCAGTCTCCTTCTGGTTCGTCTACGGAAAGTCTAGTGGTGAACGAGCGTGCCGAGGGGCTCACCCAGGATTGCGGCGGTGACATTGCCAGCGGGCTCCATGCCGAAGACGCGCATCGGCATCTTGTTGTCCATGCACAGGCTGAAGGCGGTCGAGTCGACAACCTTGAGCCCTTGCTTGAGCGCCTCGTCGTAGCTGATCGCGTCGAGCTTCGTCGCGGTGGGGTCGACGCGGGGGTCCGCGGTGTAGACCCCGTCAACGCCGTTCTTGGCGACGAGGACCTCGTCGCAGTGCGTCTCCAGCGCGCGCTGCGCGGCCACCGTGTCGGTGGAGAAGTACGGGAGTCCGGCGCCAGCGCCGAACACGACCACGCGACCCTTTTCGAGGTGGCGGATCGCGCGCAGCGGGATGTAGGTCTCGGCGACCTGCGTCATCGTGATGGCGGACTGCACGCGGCAGCCAACGCCGGCCTGCTCGACAAAGTCCTGCAGGGCGAGGGCGTTCATGACGGTGCCCAGCATGCCCATGTAGTCGGCGCGGCCACGGTCCATCCCGCGCTGGGAGAGCTCGGCGCCGCGGAAGAAGTTGCCTCCGCCCACGACGATGGCGACCTCGACCCGGTCGGTGGCAGCGGCGATTTCCTTGGCGATCTGGTTGATCACATCGGGGTTCACCCCGAGCTGTCCGCCGCCGAAGGCCTCTCCGGAAAGCTTGAGCAGGACGCGGCGCTTGCGGGTACGTTCGGTCATGGTGGGGTTCCTCCCTGGTGGCTGTGTTTAGGCTAGCCGATTGCGATCGAAGAGTGATGACAGAGCGAAACCCGGGGTGCGCATTCGCACCCCGGGTTTCGTTCGTGAGGCTTAGGCCCCCACCTTGAAGCGGGCGAAGCCCGTCACGGTGAGCCCGGCTGCCTCGGCAACCTTGGCCACGCTCTGCTTGTTGTCGCGAGCGTAGTCCTGCTCCAGCAGGGCCACGGTCTTGAAGAAGCCGGTCAGGCGTCCCTCGATGATCTTCGGCAGGGCAGCCTCAGGCTTGCCCTCGCCCTTGGCGATCTCGGTGACGAGCTGGCGCTCCTTCTCGACGTCGGCCTCGGGCACGTCGTCGCGGGACACGTAGAGCGGGTCCGCGAAGGAGATGTGCTGAGCGATCGCGACGCCGGTCTCGGCGTCGCCGCCGTCGAAGCTGACCACAACGCCGACCTGCGGCGGCAGGTCCTTGGAGGTGCGGTGCAGGTACACGGCGAAGTTCTCGCCGGTCAGGACGGCCACGCGACGCAGCTCGACCTTCTCGCCGATGATCGCGGCCTCGTCGGTGATGATCTCGGCGACCGTCTTGCCCTCCAGGGGAGCGGCAAGGGCGGCGTCGAGGTCGGCGATGCCGGCGACGGCCTCGACGACGCGCTCGCCGAGGGCGATGAACTTGTCGTTCTTCGCGACGAAGTCGGTCTCGCAGGCGAGCTCGATCATCGTGACCGACTCAGCGGTCTCCTTGACGGTGACGAGGCCCTCGCTCGTGGCACGGCCCTCGCGCTTGGCGACGCCCTTCATGCCCTTGAGGCGCAGGATCTCGATGGCCTTCTCGATGTCACCATCGGCCTCGACCAGTGCGTTCTTGCTGTCAACCATGCCGGCGCCGAGGCGCTCGCGCAGGGCCTTGACGGCTTCCATGCTCACAGATGCCATGAAATTCTCCTTAGCTCGTTGTCAGTGTCCGGGGTGCCGAATTACTTGGCGTCCTCGGCCACAACCT
>NZ_JAPFRB010000001.1:227614-228754 GCF_035726885.1 Leucobacter sp. M11
ACCTCTTCGGTCTTGGCTTCCTCGGCACCGAGGAGCTCGCGCTCCCACTCGGCGAGGGGCTCAGCGGCAGCGCCGGCCTCGGGCTTCTGGTGGCGCTCAACGAGGCCCTCAGCGGCGGCGTCGGCGATCACGCGGGTCAGCAGTGCGACCGAGCGGATGGCGTCGTCGTTGCCCGGGATCGGGTATGCAACGTCGTCGGGGTCGCAGTTGGTGTCCAGGATCGCGATGACGGGGATGTTGAGCTTGCGGGCCTCGTCAATGGCGAGGTGCTCCTTGTTGGTGTCCACAACCCAGATCGCCGAGGGCGTCTTGGTCATGTTGCGGATACCGCCGAGGCTCTTGTGCAGCTTGTCCAGCTCGCGCTTCTTGAGCAGGAGCTCCTTCTTGGTGAAGCCGGAGGTGGTGCCCTCGAAGTCGAGCTGCTCGAGCTCCTTCATGCGCTCCAGGCGCTTCGTGACGGTCTGGAAGTTGGTCAGCAGACCACCCAGCCAGCGCTGGTTCACGAAGGGCTGGTTGACGCGCGTCGCCTGCTCGGCGATGGCCTCCTGGGCCTGCTTCTTGGTCCCCACGAAGAGGATGGTGCCGCCGTGGGACACGGTGGTCTTCACGAAGTCGTAGGCGCGGTCAATGAACGCGAGCGACTGCTGCAGGTCAATGATGTAGATGCCGGAGCGCTCGGCGAAGATGAAACGCTTCATCTTCGGGTTCCAGCGGCGGGTCTGGTGCCCGAAGTGCACGCCGCTGTCGAGCAGCTCGCGGATGGTTACGACGGCCATGGCCGTTCTCCTTGTCTGCGTGACGAATCACGCGATACGGTTTGCTTCTGCGCCCGCAGAGTGCGGACACACCTGGTGCCCCGGTGATCGCCGCCCTCCGGGGAGGGACCGGTGGCGATCGCGCCGATTTTGGGCACGCGTAGTCGTTCCGAGTCGGAACGCTCCCACCAGCTTAGCATCCCCGCACCGCATTCCCCGACGCGGCGCACCCCACAACCTGCTCGGCGCGCCCCACCGGCCAGGCTCGGCGGACGAGACTGGGCGCATGACTCCCCCACCCCGCGCGTCACGTCGCCTGACGCCCCCGGCACTCCGCTCTGGGCCCGGATCACGCACCCAGCGACCGGCCCCCCGCCGGGCCTCC
>NZ_JAPFRB010000001.1:228798-231363 GCF_035726885.1 Leucobacter sp. M11
CCCGGCGGGGTTCCTGGTCCGGCCCGTTCCCGGCGCGAGCGCACCCCGGACACCCGCGGCATCGACACCCGCGGCATCGATCCGGGCCGCGGCCGCCACGGCCCCACCGGAACGATGGCGGTCTCCCCTGCCCGGGCCGCTGCGGCTCTGGCGCGGCTTCGAGCCCCCGGAACACCCCTACGGCCCCGGGCATCGCGGGATCGACCTCGCCCCCGTTGCGGCGGGCGCTGCGGTCGTCGCGCCGACCGACGGGAGCCTGTTTTTCGCGGGCACCGTGGTCGACCGCGGGGTGCTCACGATTCGCGTCGACGAGCGCACCCTGCTGAGCGTCGAGCCCCTCGGTCCGCCGGAGCCGCCGCCCGACCCGGCCGCCGAGAGCGACGGCGAGCCCGTCCCGCGCCCGGGCGAGGCCGTCCGTCGGGGAAGCGTGATCGGCGAGCTGGGCGGCGTGAGCCACTGCGCCCCCGCGCACTGCCTGCATCTCGGGGTTCGGGTGGACGGCGAGTACGTCAATCCCCTGCCGTACTTCCTGGGTCGGCCCGTGCTGCTCCCCCTGGAATGAGCGCCCGGCTCGCTCGGGCGCGCCGGAACGGCCGCCGCCTCGCGCGTGCGGGACCTGGGCCGGGTCCGGCTCAGGCGCGGGGGTGCGCCTGCCGGTACACGGCGGCCAGGCGCTCCGAGGAGACCTGGGTATAGACCTGCGTGCTCGCGAGACTCGCGTGCCCCAGCACCTCCTGGACCACCCGCAGGTCCGCGCCACCGTCCAGCAGGTGGGTCGCGGCCGTGTGGCGCAGGGTGTGCGGGCCGCTCGGGCCGGAGCCCGGCACCCGGTCGAGGAGCCGCTCGGTGATCGCGTAGACGGCCCGCGTACCGAGGTCGCCGCCCCGGGCCCCCAGGAACAGGGCGTTTCCCGGCGCTTCCGCCCGGGCGGCGAGGGCGGGCCGGGCGAGGCGGAGGTAGGCATCGAGCGCGTCTGCGGCGGGCTTGCCGAAGGGCACGATCCGCTCCTTCGCGCCCTTGCCCAGCACCCGAATGGTGCGCGCGCGCAGATCGAGGTCGCCCGGTCCCGCGGAGCACAGTTCCTGCGCCCGGATCCCGGTGGCGTAGAGCAGCTCGATGATCGCGAGGTCACGACGCGCAACGGGATCCCCCGAGGCTGCGCGCGCCGCAAGCTCGTCCAGCGAGGCCGTCGCCTGCTGCTCCGTGAGCACGCGCGGGAGCCGCTTGGGGGCCTTCGGGATCCGCAGCCGTGCCGCGGGGTTCTGCGCCCCGGGCACGGTCTCGCTCAGCCAGCGGCCGAAGGCCTTGACCGCCGAGGTGTTCCTGGCGAGGCTGCTCGGGGCCGCGCCGCCCTGCTGCCGTTCCCAGAGCCAGTCCCGCAACGCCTCGACGTCGATCTCGGCGACCGCGGTCACCCCGCGCCGATCGAGCGCCTCCGCGAGGGAGCGCAGGTCCTGCCGGTAGCCGCGGATCGTGTGCGGCGACAGCCCGCGCTCCCGCTCCAGGGAGCCGAGGAAGGCGTCGATCGCCGCGTCGAGGGTCATGGCCCTATTCTGCCCCGGAACCGTTCGGCGCGGAGCCGGACTCGGGCGTTGTCGGCGATCCCGGCGTTGCTGACGTTTCCGGCGTTTCCGGCGTAGCCGGCGTTCCCGGCGTTGTCGGCGTAGCCGGCGTTCCCGGCGTTGTCGGCGTTGTCGGCGTAGCCGGCGTTGCCGACGTTGCCGACGGCTGGCCGGGTGCGCCGGGCTGCTGCGCCGGCTGGGCTTGCTGACCGGGGTGCTGCGGCTGCGGCTGCTGGAACTGGTGCTGCTGCGGGTGCTGCTGCGCGTGCATCATGGGCAGCCCGCCGGGGGCCGTGGCCACGGGGAAGGCCGCATTCGCCGGGGGCCGCGGGGCCCGAAGGAGCAGGAGCGACAGCACGGCCGCCGCGATGAGCGCGAGCCCGAAGAAGCCGAGCAGGAACACGCCGACCCCCGCGGAAACATAGCTGGACCCGAGACCGTTCAGGTTCGCCGCCGTCCCGAAGCCGTCCACGATGCCGAGGATGCCCATGATGATCGCGAGCACGGCCGCGGTGATGGTTGCCCAGCGTTTGCGGAGCACAATCGCGAGCACCCCCGCGGCGATCACGACGAGCAGGCCGATGAGGAGCAGCACGCCCTCCTGGGCCACCTCGCCCGCGAAGTAGTTGATGGTGTGCCCGCCGATGTTGGCCACGGGCAGCAACAGGCTGAGGATCATCAGGAGCCCCGTCGCGAGAATCGCGAAGGGTGCCCAACTCATCCAGGTTGCCGTTCCCGTGCGCTGTGCCGCCGTCTGCTCGGAGACCGCGTGCTGGACGTTCCGCACCGCCCCGGCCGCGGTGGGGGCCACCTGGCCGACAAAGAAGTCCTTCGCCCCGGTCGCGAACTGCTTCGCCCCGGCGGTCATCTGCTGCACCGTGGGATCGACCGGCTTCCTGACGTGCCCGGCGGCGACCGCGGCCTGGTACTCGCTCATGGTGGCCTCGCGACCGTAGGCCTGCTGGAAGCCAGCCGCCCACGCCTCCGCCGTCATCGGGGTGAA
>NZ_JAPFRB010000001.1:231513-232212 GCF_035726885.1 Leucobacter sp. M11
CTGTCGAATCCAGCCGTCCAGGCCGGGGTAGCAGTTCGGGTGGACCAGGATCTGCGCCCACAGGTCTGGCCGGGCCGGTGCGATTCGCGCGAGCTCGGCGGCCTCGATGCTCGGATCACTGAGGTCTCCCGCGGAGAGCGTGGACGGGTCACGTTCGGTCATGGTTCACTTCTTTCTGTTGCGCGCGCAACACAGGCACTGGTGTCGCGATCCCCCGGAGCGACGGCACCGGGCGCCCCGAACCCCTCCACGATGGCCCAGAAGCGGGCCCGAACGCAACCCCGGGCGAAGCGTCCCGGTCACGTCCTCCCACCAGCGGCCACCGCTTCCGCGGGTGAGTGGCGCGATTGCCCCTCAGCGCTTCCGCGCAAAGGCCCAGACCGAGAGCGGGCAGAACACCAGGAAGATCACCGCCGACCAGAGCAGGGTCAGGGTCACCGAGTCACCGAGCGGGAAGCCGCTCAGCAGCCCGCGAGCGGCGTCCATCGCGTGCGTGACGGGGTTGATGTTCGCCCAGGTCTGCAACCAGACCGGAAGCGTGTCGATGGTGCCATCGCCTACGCCGCGGGCGTGCGAGCCGTCACCGACGACACGCACATCGCCCTGCGCCTCTCCGATCACCGCATCACCGAGCAGGCCGAGGGCCCGGCCGCGTGCCACGCGGTCTCCGTCAGGCTCCGCCAGTCCACCCCGGGATAG
>NZ_JAPFRB010000001.1:232229-238175 GCF_035726885.1 Leucobacter sp. M11
GGAACGAGTCACGTTCACAGATCTGAGGCGTCACGCAGAGAACGCACAGCGTCGACGGAGACCAGCGGATCCGCGAGCTGGCTTCTGAGCGCCGTGACGCGTGCAGCAGTCCACTCCTGATCGGGGTCGGGCTCGATGGCACCCAGGAGAATGCCCGCCTCGGCGGAGGTCGCCGAGCTCCAGGCAGCGTGCCGAGTCGAGCCGAACGCCTGTCGCTGCGTCGCCTCGGTCACTGAGGCGGGATCGGCGTAGGCGTGGATGAGCAGGCCAGTCGCGACGGCGTTCAGGGTGAGGGAGAGTTGCTCCCACGTGGTGGCGCCATCCGGGCGCAGGCGGTACCCCAAGAGGCGCGTCACCGCGGTGAGCGTCTCTGCACGGTGACGCGTAGCACGGCGCTCAGCTGCCGAGAGGGCATCGGCCACCCGGGCTCGGAGGTCCCCGCCCAGCACCCCCAGGTAGGCCGCCCTCAGGGCGACATACGCTTTCCACTCGGCGGAGAGCAGCATCGCGGCGAAGTCGGTCTCCACCATGACGCGAACGATTTCCACGATCAGGTCATGCCGCCCCTGCGACGTGTTGAGGCGACCGAGCAACTCCGTCGGGATCGATTCGAGGGCGTCGATGAGGCCGGGGATCTCACCCGAGAGGTCCGTCGCCCCGGCGAGTCGGACCAGCAAATCCGCGGCGAAAAGATCTTTTGTCGGCCACCGTCGGTACGAAGATGTCCGGGAAACACCCGCGGCCTGGATGAGGTCCTCCATACGCAGATGGTCGACACTGAGCGAGAGCCCGCGCTGTGCCACGACGTGCAGCCCGGCCTGGAGCATCCGCTCCTCCGTCTCGGCATCCGAGAACCGTGGCCGCCTCCGAGATCGTTCTTGCGCGTTCTGAGCCATGCGGATAGCCTACCCACGCTTTGGTACTTCGAGTACCAAACGGTACGGCCAGGGCGACGGAGGTGAAGAACGCTGCCAAGGCCCCGGTGCCGACATCGCCTGAGCATTCGCCCCAGCTCCCCGACCGTGAGGAACACTCATGAAATCCCTGATCGTCTTAGAGACCCATTTCGGCAATACCGAACAGATCGCGCATGCCATCGCAGACGGACTGCGTTCCCGCGGGGCGGAGGTCGTGCTCGCGCAGCCTGCCGAGGCACCCTCGCTGCAACCGTACGATCTCGTCCTCATCGGTTCCCCCACGCACAGCATGGGCCTCCCCACTGCCGGTACCCGGCACCAGGCACGCCGCCAGGGCGGTCGCCCCACCGCATCGGGCATCTCGGAGTGGCTCGCCGCGCTTCCCCGCCTCGAGGGGCAGCGGGTCGGTGCATTCGCGACGGTAACCGATGGGTTCTTCTCCGGGTCGGCTGCGAAGGTCATTGAAAAACAGCTGCGCCGACTGGCACCGATCTTCGTGGGCCGCAAGGACTTCACCGTCGGCGGCACCGCGGGGCCGCTGTTGGACGGTGAACTGCAGCGTGCCACGCTGTGGGGAGCCGCCCTCGCCGCCCAATGATCTGGCTCCGGATCGAGTTCGACGATGACGTCACCCGAGGCAGGTTCCCCTGGAGCGGGCACCGTTTTCCGTTGGCGTCGCCGCTCGGCCGCCGTTGTCGCGCCGAGGAGCGGCCGGGCTCACACCTCGCGTCAGGGCAGCTGCCAGCCGCGCTGGTGTGCGACGAGCTCGCCGAGGGTGACGAGTTCCGCCGCGGTTCGGGCGACCTCGGCCGGGCTCAGCCCGGAGCGGCGGGCGAGGCCGAGCGCGTCGGCGACGCCGCGCCCGGGCATCGCGTCAAGCACGCGGCGCTGCTCCGCCGAGGCGCTCATCGGGGCCGCCGGGTCGTCCTCCCCCGCCTCGGCCGCCACGTCGCGTCCCGCGCCGAGCAGTTCCCGGAGGTCCGGCACCCCGCCAATCACCTCTGCGCCGCGCTCGCGGAACAGGCGGTGGCACCCGGCCGAGCCCACCGAGGTGATCGGGCCGGGCACGGCCCCCAGGGGCCTGCCGAGTTCCGCGGCGTGGCCCGCGGTGTTGAGTGAGCCCGAGCGCCGCCCCGCCTCACACACGAGGGTGGCGACGCCGAGGGCCGCAATGATCCGGTTGCGTTGCAGGAACCGCCAGCGGGTGGGGGCCTGCCCCGGCACGAGCTCGGAGCAGACGAGCCCGCGCTCGCGGATCCGGGTGAGCAAGTCCTCGTGTCCCCGCGGATAGCTGCGGTCCGCGCCGCCAGCGAGCACCGCGATCGTTGGCCCCTCGCAGGCGAGCGCGGTGCGGTGGGCGACCCCGTCGATCCCGTAGGCCGCGCCCGAGACGATCGTGACCCCCTCCACCACCGCCGCCTCCGTGAGGACGCCGGTCACGTGCTCCCCGTAGGCCGATGCGGCCCGGGACCCCACCACGGCGAGGCTCCGGGTCCTGAGCAGCGCCGGCTCCCCGCGGCACCAGAGCAGCGCAGGAGCGTGCACGCCGAGGTCGTCGAGCTGGGCGGGCCACAGCGCATCCCCCGGGGCCACCGTGCAGAGCCCGGCCGAGGCCGCCCGCCGCAGATCCCCCGCGGTCTCGTTCCGGCTCAGCCGAGGCCGCCAGCGCTCCAGCGCGGGCCCGAGCCGTCGGCGCAGCTCCCGGCGGGTCTCGGGCGCATCGCTCAGCCGCTCGGCGAGCTCCCCCGGGCCGCCCGCCCGGATGACCGCGCGCAGCGCCCCGCTCGCCCCGAGCGCCCCGATGAGGAGCCCGGCGACCCCGTCCCCGGGCTCGGCCAGCCGGGACCAGACGACCCGAGCGTAGCGCTCCCCCGGCTCGGGTTCGGCGGTCGGCGGCTCCGTCGGCCCGCCGCCTGCTGGCACCGCCGCCAGCAGCGAGCGCTCCTCGGCGTTGAGGGCCAGCTCCCGCACAGCGGCCGTCTCCGCCGCCGCCTCGGTCACGGTGCCTCACCGAGTCGCAGGGCCAGCGCCTGTGCGATCTCGGGCCGCCCCGGCCGATCGACCCCGGCCAGGTCGGCGACGGTCCAGGCCAGCCGGAGCGTCCGGTCGTAGCCGCGCAGGGTCAGGCCCCCGCGGGCGAGGGCCGTGTCGAGCACCACGGTGGCGCTCCGCTCCGGCCGGTGCCGGGGGTGGCGCAGCCACGCCCCGGGGAGCTGGGCGTTCACCCGCCACGGGGTGCCCGAGAGTCGGTGCTCGGCTCTCCGTCGGGCCCGGCTGACCCGCTCGCGCGCCTCCTCGGTCGTCACGGTTGCCCCGGCCTCGGGTTCCCGGCTGAGCCGACTCACACGATTGAGCACCATCCGCACGTCGATGCGATCGCCGAGCGGCCCGGAGACGCGGGCCAGGTACCGCCTGCGTGCCGCGGGTGGGCACTCGCACTGCCGCTCTCCGTCGAGCACCCCGGCGAAGCCGCAGGGGCAGGGGTTGGCCGCGAGCACCAGTTGCACATCCGCCGGAAGCCGCGTGCGGCCACGCGCCCGCACGATGTCGACCCGCCCGGATTCCAGCGGCTGCCGCAGCCCGTCCAGCACCGCGGGCTGGAACTGGGCCACCTCGTCCAAAAAGAGCACGCCGTGGCAGGCGCGGGTGACCGCGCCGGGCACAATGTCCGCGCCCGTGCCGCCCCCGATCAGCGCGGCGGCGGTCGCCGTGTGGTGCGGGCTCTCGAACGGTGGCAGGCGGCGCAGTTCGCGCAGGGGTTCTCGCACATCCAGCGAGGCGATCGCGCTCGCCCGGAGGGCCTCGCGCGGGCCGAGGGGCGGCAGGATCCCGGGGAGCCGGCTCGCGAGGAGGGTCTTCCCGGCCCCGGGAGGCCCGATCATCAGCAGGTGATGCCGGCCGGCGGCGGCAACGATCAGCGCCTCGATGGCCGCTGGCTGGCCCACAACATCGCTCAGATTCGCGTCGGTGCCGGGGGCGCGCTCCCCCGGCTCGGTCGTCGGCCCGCCGCCGGGGGGAGCGCCCGAGCCGCGCGCCGTCGGCGCTGGCGCGGACGCGGGGGCAATCCCCCGTTCAGCCGCTGCCCCGGGCGGGGGCTTCGCCGGGGCATCCGCCCCGTGCCACATCGCCGCGGCCGTGAGGTTTGGGGCACCCACCACCTCGACCCCGGCGACGAGCGCGGCCTCCTCGCGACTGTCCGCGGGAACGAGGACCCGACGAAAGCCGTGCTCCTGGGCGGCAACAACGGCGCTGAGGAGGCCGGGCGGCCGCCGCAGGCTGCCGTCCAGGCCGAGTTCCCCGACGTGCGCGGTCTCCGCGAGTGTGTCCGCGGGCACCTCCCCCGAGGCGGCGAGGGCTGTGAGGGCAATGGCGAGGTCAAATCCGGTGCCGCGCTTGGGCAGCGCGGCCGGAGACAGGTTCACGGTGAGGAAGTGCTCACTGAGCGCGTAGCCGGAGTGCTGCACGGCAAGCTTGACCCGCTGCTTTGCTTCGGCCACCGCGGTGTCGGGGAGACCGATGATCGCCATGCCCGGGGTCTGCACCGACACGGCGGCCTCGACCTGCACGACCTCCCCGCTGACCCCGTTGAGCGCGATCGCCGTGGCCCGGGCAACCGTCGACACGCTCACGCGAGCCCGATCAGATGCTGGATTCGGGCCTCGCGGCCCGGGCGCAGGGTGATCCCGATGGCCTCGACGCGGAGGCGGCGGCCGAGCCCGGCGTTCTGCCTGGCCCAGGTGAGCAGCAGTCGCCGGACCCGGTGCACCTTCGCCGTGGTGACCGCGCTCAGTGGGGCACCGAAGTCAGCGGTGCTCCGCGTTTTTACCTCGATCGCCGCGATGACCCCGTCGCGGCTCGCGACAATGTCCAGCTCCCCGCCGGGGAACCAGCAGTTCCGCGCGAGGATGCGATAGCCCCGATCCACGAGAAAGCGACACGCGAGCTCCTCGCCGAGGAAGCCGGTGGCCGATCGGCGCGAGGCGCGTTTCTCGGGCGCCCCGGACCGGGCGCCGCCGGGCAGCCCGAGGGGTTGGCCGGGCGGTGGGCCGGGCGGTGGGCCGGTGCGTGTCCGCTCGGGCCCCGCTCGGGGCGGGAGTGCGGTCGGTGTTGCTGCGGTGCGTTGCGTCATGTGAACCTCCGCATCCAGCCTCTCCGGGCGGGACGGCGGGGTGGGCCGCGGGACCGGATCTGTGCAGAGCTGGTGGGAAGCTGCGTCGGTGTGGCCCGTTGCGGGCGGGGCGACGACCCAGGGTTTCCCGCCCCGCCTCGCCTCGACCCGGGCAGGGCAGGGCAGGGACGCAAAAACGCCGCCCGGCCCGGTGGGCCGAACGGCGTTTCAGATCCGCACGGGGTCGCTACTCGTCGAGGGCGAGCTCCCGGGGAAGCTTGAACTCGCGGGCGCTGAGCTCCTCGACGTTCACGTCCTTGAAGGTCAGCACGCGAACCGACTTGACGAAGCGATCGGCCCGGTACACGTCCCAGACCCAGACGTCGCTCATGGTGAGCTCGAAATAGAAGTCGTTCCCCGCGTCCTGTCGCTTGAGATCCACCTCATTCGCCAGGTAGAAGCGGCGTTCGGTCTCGACTACGTAGCGGAACTGGCCAACGATGTCCCGGTACTCCCGAAACAGCGACAGCTCAGCCTCGCGCTCGTAGTCGTCTAGCTCATCCTCGTTCATATCTTCCCTATCCTAGACGCTTCCGTGCGGGGGTGCGAGCCCGGCTCAACCAGCGTTCTTGATCCAGGTGCGGCGGTGGATCTCGGTCAGCCCGTGCGCCGCGATCCCCTCGTACTGGGCCTTCGCCCCGTAGCCCTTATTGCTCTGCCAGCCGTAGTGCGGGTGGAGCTCGTGCGCGGCGCGCATCTCCCGGTCCCGGGTCACCTTCGCGAGCACGGAGGCCGCCGCGACGCTGGCGCAGTCTCGGTCCGCCTTCACCCGGGTCATCACCCGCAGCGGGCGGCGCAGTGTGGGGCTGATCCAATCCCGGTCGCCGTCCAGCAGGACCGCGGAGCTGAGCACGGGGTGGC
>NZ_JAPFRB010000001.1:238212-245654 GCF_035726885.1 Leucobacter sp. M11
CTCCCCGAGCATCGCGGTGATCCCGAACTCGTCGATCTCGGCCGCCGTCGCCGTGCCAACCGCCCAGCCGAGGCACCAGGTCGCGACCTCGGGCTCGATGGCCTCGCGGCGCTTCTCGCTCAGCAGTTTGGAGTCGCGGAGCCCGACGGGAAACTCACCCGTGTCGGTGTGAATCATGGCGACGCCGACCGAGACCGGCCCGGCGATCGCGCCGCGGCCCACCTCGTCGACGCCGATGACGGTCGCGAAGCCGGCAGCGGCGAGGGCACGTTCCGCGTCCAGCGAGGGATCTTTGCCCGGGATCAGCCCGGGCGGGGGCGTCCGAGCCTCAGCCACCGGAGGGGCCCTGAGCGGCGGGGGCCGGCGTGCCCGCGGGGTCGGGGACCCCGGCGAAGGAATCGGGGTGGCTGCCGAGCCAGCCAAAGCGGCTGAAGGGCCAGTTGATCACGAAGGCCCGGCCGACAATCTCGTCCTCCAGGACGAAGCCCTTGCCTGGCGTGTCCCGGTTGTAGCGGGAGTCCTTGCTGGCGTAGCGGTTGTCCCCCATGACCCAGTAGGAGCCGGCGGGGATGTCGACGCTGAAGTCATCCTTGGACACGGGCGCGCCCGTCTCCGGCAGGAGCACGTAGGGCTCCTTGATCGGCACGCCGTTCACGCTGAGCTGTCCGCGGGGGTTGCAGCACGCAACCGTGTCGCCGGGGAGGCCGATGACGCGCTTAATGACGTATTCCTCGGAGGTGTCCGCGAGCAGGCCCACCTGCTGGAGCACCCACTCGAAGGCGCTCGGCGGCGTCACCGCGCGCGCGGTCAGCCAGCCGCCCGGATCCGTGAACACGATCACGTCGCCGCGCTCGACGGCCATCAGCTCGGGGCTCAGCTGGTTCACCAGGATCCGGTCGTCGACCTGCAGGGTGTCCTTCATTGACCCGGAGGGGATGTAGAAGGAGCGCACGAGGAAGGTCTTCACGACGAAAGACACCAGGAACGCGATGACGAGGATCACCACGAGGTCGCGGAGGAAGGTCAGGAAGGCATTGCGGGGACGAGCTTCGACCTCGTCGACGGGCTCATTCGCGGTGCTGTCGGTCACTCTCGTACTCTCTATCGCCTGCGAGCGGTCGGTTAACGCACCGAGCTCCCCAACATCCTATCGGCGGTGGGGAGCTCGGAACTGGGAAAGCTGCTTAGATCTCGCGCTTTTCCTTGATCTTGGCCTTCTTGCCGGAGAGGGCGCGCAGGTAGTACAGCTTGGCGCGGCGAACGTCACCGCGGCTGACGATCTCGATCTTCTCGAGGACCGGCGAGTGCACGGGGAACACGCGCTCCACGCCGACCTGGAAGCTGATCTTCCGGACCGTGAAGGTCTCGCGGATGCCATCGCCGTGGCGACGGATCACGACGCCCTGGAACACCTGAACACGCGAGCGGTTGCCCTCGATGATGTTCACGTGCACCTTGACGGTGTCGCCGGGGCGGAAGTTGGGGATGTCGCTACGCAGCGATGCCGCGTCAATGAAGTCAAGCTTCTGCATGATGTTCGCTCTCTGTGCCCGCCACAAGTCGGATCACGGATGTCTAAGAAATGAAAAAGAGATGGTGTTCGTCAGGCGCAGAACCCTCGTGGCAGTTTTGCAACCGAACACAAAGATCTATTATGCCACAGTTTGGCCCCGGACAGGGTGGCCGCTACTGGGGCGTTTCGCCGTCCTCGGGAGTGGCTTCTTCGAGCAGCTCGGGTCGCACCCGTCGGGTGCGCTCCACGCGCTGCTCGTGACGCCACTGCTCGACCGCGCCGTGGTTCCCGCTCAGCAAGACCGGCGGAATCTGACGCCCGCGCCACTCGGCCGGTTTGGTGTAGCTCGGGTACTCGAGCAGGCCGTCCTCGTGCGACTCCTCCACGAGGCTCTCCGGGTTGCCGATGACCCCGGGGATGAGCCGCCCGATCGCCTCGATCATCACGGTGACCGCGACCTCTCCCCCGTTGAGCACGTAGTCGCCGATGCTGACCAGCCGAACGCGCGCGCGCGAGGCCGTCTCGTCGAAGACCCGCTGGTCGATCCCCTCGAAGCGGCCGCAGCCGAAGACGAGGTGCGTCTCCTGGGCGAGTTCCTTCGCCATCTCCTGGGTGAACACGTCACCGGCGGGCGAGGGAAAAATCACGAGCGGGTCATCGGCCCCGTCGAGGATGCCGTCGAGGGACTCCCCCCAGGGCTCGGGACGCATGACCATGCCTGCCCCGCCGCCCGCGGGCGGGCCATCGACGGTGCGGTGCCGGTCGTGGGCGGAATCGCGCAGATCGTGCACCCCGACGTCAATGATGCCCTTCGACCGGGCCTTGCCGAGCAAGGACAGGTCGAGGGCATCAAAGAACGTCGGGAAGATCGTGACGATGTCAATCCGCACGCGGGGCATCCTCGGGGTTCGCGGCGGGGGCATCGAGCGCTGCCGCGTCGGCGGCGGGCTCGTCCTCGTCCTCGACGATCACGGTTTCAATGCCCGCGCTCGCCTCGGCGGCGGCCAGCGCCTCCGGGGCGGGCTCCTCCTCGGTCTCTTCGATCTCCTCGAAGAGCCCGGGCGGGGGCGTGATCACGATGTGCCCGGCGACGGGATCCACCTCGGGCACGAGCTCCTGCACGAACGGGAGCAGCACATCGCCCGCGGGCGTCGCGACGACGATCAGGTCCTGCGCGGGCAGGTGCTGCACCTCGCGGACCGTGCCGATCACGGCGCCGTCTCGAACGACGTTGAGGCCACGGAGTTCGTGCTGGTACCAGGCGTCCTCCTCGACGGAGGACGCAACCGCATCCGCGTCGATCCAGAGAATCGCCTTGGCGATGGACTCGGCGGCGTTGCGGTCGGGCACCTCATCGAAGAAGCCGACCGGGCTTCCGTTGAACCACTTGAGCTCGCGAACGGTCAGGGTTTTCCCGGACCAGGGCGACTCGGAGGGCACCTGCAGGCTAAACACGGAGCCGGGCGTGAACCGCTCATCGGGCGAGTCCGTAAACAGCTCGAGCTTGAGGGCGCCCTTCAGGCCGTGCGGCTTCGTGAGCCGACCGACCCGGAGCTGCCCGGGGAGCTCGACTCCCCGCGGGGACTTCGGCGCGGTCACGACGCGTTGTCGGTGTCGACCACGTCGACGCGCACGCGACGGCCCTGCGCGAGCGCGGCGACCACGGTGCGCAGCGACTGCGCGGTGCGGCCGGACCTCCCGATGACGCGACCGAGGTCCTCGGGGTGCACGTGCACCTCGAGGACCTCGCCACGCTGGGTGTCCCGCTTCGTTACCTGGACCTCTTCGGGGCGATCAACGATGCCCTTCACGAGATGTTCGAGTGCCGGAGCGAGCACGAGACCTAGGCCTCGGTCGTCTCAGCGGCCTCTGCGGCCTCCTCGGCGGGGGCCTCAGCGGCCTCCTCAGCCTTGGGGGCTTCGGCCTTCTTCTCAGCCTTGGGCTTGAGAACGGGCTTCTTCTTCTCGTCAACGACGAATGCGGCCTTGGGCTCGACCGGCAGGACCTGGGACTCGGTGTTGCCCTCGCCCGTGAACGTGCCCCAGTCGCCGGTCAGCTTGAGGATCGCGGCAACCTGCTCGGTCGGCTGTGCGCCGACGGAGAGCCAGTACTGCGCGCGCTCGGAGTTGACCTCGATGAAGGAGGGCTGCTCGGTCGGGTGGTACTTGCCGATCTCCTCGATCACACGGCCGTCGCGCTTGGTGCGCGAGTCGGCCACGACGATGCGGTAGTAGGGGGCGCGGATCTTGCCGAGACGCTTGAGACGGATCTTAACTGCCATGATGCTCCAGTTCGTGATGAAATAATTGAATCCGCGGATCACGACTGTGCCCGCAAAAGTGTGGCGCCGGTCACACAGAGGCGTAACGGCACGGATCAATTCTGACATATTTTGTCGTGATCTGGTAATTCTTGGAAAAAGTCAAGGCCAGCGGGCGTTTTCCGATCCGCCCTCTTCCGGAGCCGCCCTGTCCGGTTCCGACCGGGCTCCCCCGCCGTCCCGCGGCAGGAGTGCGAGCAGCCGGCCGACGATCCCGTGGGCGGCCGCGAGGGCCTCGTCCGGATCGATCCGGTGCTCGTACACGAGGGCGCCGTCCAGGACGAGCGCGATCAGGTCAACGTCCGCGTCCGCGCGGAAGCCACAGCGCTCCAGCACCCGGCCCAGCACGCCAAGCAGCCGAGGCCGAGACTCGGCCATGACGGCCGCCAGCTCGGGCTCGTGCAGCGCGTCGATCATCGGGTCGAGTCGGGCGCGCACCACGTCCGGTCCGGCCCCGGGCGCATACCAGGCAGCAATCAGCAGCTTCGCCGCCTCATCGGGGGTTCGCCACCGGGGCACGATCGCATCGGCGACGTGGCCTGCTCCGGCAAGACGCACCTGCTCGGCGGAGCGCACGGCCGTTGCGAAGAGCTCCGCCCGCGTCGGGAAGAAGTAGTTTGCGGAGCCGCGCGGCACCCCGGCCGCCTCGGCGACACGCCGATGGGTAATCGCGTCAGGACCCTCGTGAATGAGGAGCTTCGCCGCGGCGGTGGCCATGCGCTCGGGGGGCGTCAGCGCCGTCGCCTCGCTCCCCGGGGGAACCTCACCCGGTCGACCTGACACCACGAACTCACGTCCCTCTCCGACTCGCCCCGTGTTTCAGGGTATCCGCTCGCCTCCGTCTCCGTTCTATACTTGCGTATAGTGACTGCGAGGACGCCGAGAATCAGAGACGACTCGCCCACTTCGAAAGGAGTCACCCATGCTGATCACCGAGGCGCCCGGTCTGATTATTGACTGGACCCAAATGCCCACCTACAACACGATCATGTCCATCGCCGCCGGCGCCGGGCTGATCTCGCTCGTCTACTTCGCGAAAGCGCTGATGACCGACCGCGAGGTGCACCTCGACTCCTGGTCGATCGCCTTCGCCGTTCCCGGGGTCATCCTGTTCACCACCGGGCTGCACATGACCCTCACCTGGCCGTTTGCCAAGTATTTCCCCTTCGACAACATCATCTTCGGCGAGACCAGCTTCGGCTTCGGCGTCCTGCTGCTGTTTGCCGCCTTCTATCTCTGGAAGCGCAACGACAAGATCATGGCTTCCGGGGACGCGGCCGCGTATCTCGGCAAGGTCAGCCGCCCCATCTCGCTCATGGTCGTCGGCCTGGGCCTGGCGCTGATCGCCATCGCCTTCGCGGGCGTGATCTTCCAGCTGTTCGCCGCACCCCCGGAGGAGCCCATCACCGGTGCCTTCGCCGAGTGGCCCTGGATGGAAGCGCTCTTCATGTCCGGGATGTTCGCCGTCGTCGGCGTCGGCGCGGTGCTGTTCCCGCTCGCGCTGCGCGAGTTCCGCCTCGGTGCCCCGCGCACCACGATGCAGTGGATCGTTGGGCTGTGCTGGGGCCTCGCCGGTCTCGGATTCTTCCTCTTCGGTGCGCTGAACTTCTTCACCCACATCGGGCTCATCGTGAACACGATGGGCTAAGCCAGACACCCAAAAACGCGCCGTTCCCCTCGGGGAGCGGCGCGTTTTTGTGTGCGCGAGCGAGCTAGCGTCCGCCGCCGAGCATCTTCTGGATCGCGTCGAGGTCGGCCTCGCTCGGAGCGCCCTTGGCGCCTCCCAGCCCGAAACCGCTCCCCGTCTGGGCACTCGTGGCCGGCTGGCCGAGGGCTTCCTGGGCGCGCTTGGCCGGGTTCCCGGAGGCACGCTTGCCCTTCTTCGCGGCGGCCTTCTTCTTGCCCCCGTGGCCCATGCCGCCGGGAATCGGGCCCATGCCCGGAATCTGCGGCACGCCGCCCTTGGCGACGGTCTTCATCATCTTCGCGGCCTGCTCGAAGCGCTGCACCAGCTGGTTCACGTCGGTCACGGTCATCCCGGAGCCCTTCGCGATGCGCAGGCGACGGGAACCGTTCAGGAGCTTCGAGTTGCGGCGCTCGGCGGGGGTCATCGACTGGATGATGGCCTCGGTGCGGACAATCTCGCGCTCGTCAAAGTTGTCGAGCTGCTCCTTCATCTTGCCCATGCCGGGCAGCATGCCCATCATCTTCTTCATCGAGCCCATGCTGCGCATCTGCTGCATCTGGCCGAGGAAGTCCTCAAGCGTGAAGGAGTCGGTCGCGATCTTCTCGGCGACCTTGCGGGCCTCCTCCTCGTCGAAGGCGCCCTGGGCCTGCTCGATCAGGGTGAGAATGTCACCGAGGTCCAGGATCCGGCTGGCCATGCGATCCGGGTGGAACGGCTCGAAGTCGTCGAGGCCCTCGCCCGTGGAGGCGAACATGATGGGTCGGCCCGTGAGCTGTCGGATGGACAGCGCGGCACCGCCTCGGGCGTCGCCGTCAAGCTTGGTCAGCACGACGCCCGTGAAGTCGACGCCCTCCTGGAAGGCCTTCGCGGTCGCGACCGCGTCCTGACCGATCATCGCGTCGATCACGAAGAGCACCTCGTCGGGCGATACGGCCTTGCGGATGTCCGCGGCCTGCTTCATGAGTTCGGCGTCAACGCCGAGGCGACCGGCGGTGTCCACGATCACGGTGTCGTACTGCTTCGTCTGCGCGTGCGTGATGGAGTCTTTCGCAACGCGCACGGGGTCGCCAACGCCGTTGCCGGGTTCCGGCGCGAAGATCGCCACTCCGGCCTGCTCGGCGACGACGCCGAGCTGGGTGACGGCGTTCGGCCGCTGGAGGTCGGCCGCGACGAGCAGCGGGGTGTGCCCCTGCTTGGCGAGCCACTTCGCGAGCTTGCCCGCGAGGGTCGTCTTTCCGGCACCCTGCAGACCGGCGAGCATGATCACCGTCGGGGGCTTCTTCGCGAACTCCAGGCGCCGCTGTTCGCCGCCGAGGATCGCGACGAGCTCCTCGTTCACGATCTGCACGACCTGCTGCGCCGGGTTGAGCGCCTGGTTCACCTCGTCGCCGAGGGCGCGCTCGCGCACCTTCCCGGTGAAGTCCTTGACGACCTCGAGGGCGACGTCAGCTTCGAGGAGGGCGCGCCGGATCTCCCGAACCGTGCCGTCGACGTCGGACGCGCTGAGCTTGCCCTTCGTCCGGAGGTTCTTGAAGGTGTCGGTCAGCCGCTGAGAGAGGTTTCCAAAAGTAGCCATATCGAGCCACAGTCTACCGGGTTCGGCCGCCGCTCAGGAGCCGGAGGTCGCCCGCGAGGCGCGTCGCTTAGAAGAGCGAGGGCTGCTCGGGCGCGGAGCCGCCGGGCTCTGTGTCGCTCGCGGAGGGGGTCGTGCCGGGCGCGGGCGGATCCCCGGCGCGGACAAAGCCCGGCCCGGACGGGATCGGGGTGCCGCGCTGATAGGCCTCGGCGACGGCGCGGGCGCGGTCGTCCGCAGCCTCGTTCAGGGGGTGATTCGCGTGACCCTTGACCCACTCGAAGCGCGCCGTGCGCCCCACGAGGGCCGCGTCGAGCTCCTCCAGGAGATCGCGATTCAGCACCGGCTT
>NZ_JAPFRB010000001.1:245689-248441 GCF_035726885.1 Leucobacter sp. M11
CGGGCATCCACTCGGTGAGGCACTTGATGACGTACTGGCTGTCGCAGATGATCCGCAGGTCATCGTCGAGGTGAGCCGTGGCGCGGAGAAACTCCAGCACGGCCTTCAGCTCGGCCTGGTTGTTGGTGGCGTGCTTCCACCCGCCAGCGCCCCAGCAGGAGTCGTCTACGACCCAGGCCCAGCCTGCGGGGCCGGGGTTGCCGAGCGCGGATCCATCGGCGGCTACGGTGATCGTCATGGTGCCCTTTCGTCTCAAAACAGCCTAACGGGGCGCGCGCGGGGAAACGCCCGAGCGAGCCCTCGCCCGGGAAATGTGTGCGGCGTTAGCCGACGAGCTGCTGCGCGAACACGTGCGGGGTGAAACCGGTGAGGTCGCCGATCCCCTCGCCCTGGCCGACGAGCTTGATCGGCAGGCCCGTCTTTTCCTGCACGGCGAGCACGAAACCACCCTTCGCGGAGCCGTCGAGCTTGGTCAGCACGAGGCCGGTGACCCCGGCGTGCTGGATGAAGGCCTCAGCCTGCGCGAGCCCGTTTTGGCCCGTGGTGGCGTCGAGCACGAGGAGCACCTCGGCGATCTCCGACTGCTTCTCGACGACCCGGCGGATTTTGCCGAGCTCGTCCATGAGCCCGCCCTTGGTCTGGAGGCGGCCGGCGGTGTCGATGATGGCGATGTCGAAGTCCTCCTCCTTGGCGCGGGTGACGGTCTGGAAGGCGACCGAGGCGGGGTCCTGTCCCTGCTGCTGGGGGCGCACGATCTCGGCGCCGGAGCGCTCCGCCCAGGTCGCGAGCTGCTCGACCGCGGCCGCGCGGAAGGTGTCCGCGGCGCCGACGAGGACGCGCTTCTGGAAGGTCGCGAGGTAGTTGGCGAGCTTGCCGATCGTGGTCGTCTTGCCGACCCCGTTCACCCCGACGACGAGGATCACCGCGGGCCGGTTCTGGAGGCGCAGCGTCGGATCGAACTTGGCGAGCCGCTCCTCGACGGCGTCCCGAAGCATCCCGCGGAGCTCCTTCGTCTCCGTGACCGAGTGCCGCTCCACGTCCGCGCGCAGCGAGTCGAGGACCTGCTCGGTGACATCGGGGCCGAAGTCGGCGGTGATCAGCGCGGTCTCCAACTCGTCCCAGGTGTCCTCGGTGATGAGTTCTTTACCGAAGATGCCACGGAAGGCGTTTGCGAAAGACCAGGAGCGTTGCGACATGCCTCCGAGTCTATTCGGTTTCTGTGCCCGCTTCTCGGGACGCCATCCGCTGACCGACCACGGCGGAGATGCCGTCCTGCCGCATCGAGACCCCGTAGAGCGCGTCCGCGATCTCCATCGTGCGTTTCTGGTGCGTGATCACGATGAGCTGGGACGTCGCCCGGAGTCCCTCGAAGACCTGGAGCAGCCGCCCGAGGTTCGCGTCGTCGAGCGCGGCCTCGACCTCGTCCATGATGTAGAAGGGGCTCGGGCGGGCCTTGAAAATCGCGATCAGCCAGGCGACGGCGGCGAGGGAGCGCTCCCCGCCCGACAGGAGCGAGAGCCGCTCGACCTTCTTGCCCGCGGGGCGGACCGTCATCTCGATGCCCGTGCTCAGCAGGTCACCGGGGTCGCTCAGCGCGATCTCGCCCGAACCGCCCGGGAACAGCACGGGGAACACCTCGGCGAAGGCGGCCTGGGTATCGGCGAAGGCGGCGGCAAAGATCCCCTCCATCTGCTCGTCCAGGTCCGCGATGATCGAGAGCAGGTCTTGGCGGGTCTTCGTCAGGTCGGTGAGCTGCTCGGTGAGGAAGCGGTGCCGCTGTTCGAGCGCCGCATACTCCTCCAGCGCCAAGGGGTTGATGCGGCCGAGTTCCGTGAGCTGGCGTTCCGCGCGGCGCAGGCGGGCCTCCTGCTCCGCGCGCACATAGGGCACCCCCGGGGTGTCCTCGTGGCCCTCGTCCGGCTCGGCTTCCGCCGCTGGCTCCTCCGGGGACCCGGGGGTCAGGGGCACGAGCTGGTCCGGGCCGTACTCGGCAACGAGCACGTCTTCGACGAGCCCCAGTTCGCTCCCGGCGCGCTCCAACAGGGAGGAGAGCTGCAGCTTTCGCTCATAGCTCGTGAGCTCGGCACGGTGCGTCTGCTCGGTCAGGAGCCGAAGCCGCTCACGCAGCTCGGCCTCCTCCGAGCGAACCAGGGTCAGTTCCTGACTCGTCCGGGCGCGTTCCTGCTCCGCGGCGACCTGCTGTTGCCGGGCCTCCGCGAGCGAGCGGTCCACGGCGGCGCGCAGCCCCGGCAGGGCGTCCGCGACCCGGCTCGCGCGGGCCCGCTGCCGCGCGCGGAGCACCGAGCGGCGCGCGGCCTCCTCGGCGGCGCGGCGCTCGCGATCCAGCTGCTCGGCCAGGCGCTCTGCCTGCTCCCGCGCCGCCCGGAGCCGTTCGCGATGGGTTTCCAGGGCGAGCCGGGCCGTCAGCTCCAGCGCCCGGGCCGCGTCCAATTCCTCGAGGAGGGCATCGCGCTGGGTGACATCCAGGATGGGCCGGGGCCGGGATTCGGCATCGGCAAGCTGTGCTCGGGCCGTCTCGGCCGCGCTTAGGGCCTCGGCTTCCGCCGGCTCCGTCGCGCCGAGCGCCTGCGCGAGCCGTTCCGCCTCGGCCTGCGCCGCCTCGGCCCGCACCTGCAGCCGGTTCCGGGTGTCTCGGGCGCGGTTGCGTTCGCTCTCCTGGGCGCGCATCTGCTGGAAGAGCTCCGCCGTCTCGGCCTTCGCCGCCCGGTGCGCCTCCCGGCCAGCCTCCAGT
>NZ_JAPFRB010000001.1:248498-248967 GCF_035726885.1 Leucobacter sp. M11
TCTCGATCGGCCGCCAGTTCGATCCGGGTGGGACCCTCGCCGGATCCGCCGCGCAGGACGTGCTCGGTGAGGATCTCCCCGGCGCGGGTGACGATCGTGGCCCCGGGCCCGCTCGCGCTCAGCAGGGTGTCCAGCGCGGCGCGGGCGGCCACGAGGTCCTCCGCGAGGAAGCTGGTGCCCAGCACGCCGAGCACGCCGGGCGGGGCCTGCACCACGGCGGGGGCCCAGATCAGGCCCGGAGGAAGGGTTTTGGGCGCGTGATCGGCAGCGCCGCGGAGCTCCCCGGCGATCACGAGTCCGACGCGGCCGAGCCGGTCCCGTTCGGCGAGGGACAGGGCCGCATATGCGGCGTCGCCGTCCCGGGCAAGCACGGCTTCGGCGAGGGAGCCGAGCGCCGCCCCGATCGCGCTCTCCCAGCCCGGTTGCACCTCGACGTGCTCGGCAACGGGGCCGAGCAGCCCCTGCTCCT
>NZ_JAPFRB010000001.1:249002-287323 GCF_035726885.1 Leucobacter sp. M11
CGGTCGAGCGCCTGAGCGAGGGCGCTCTGCCGCGCTTCGAGCCCCGCGAGCTCGCGTTCCGCCTCGTTGACCGCGGTGCGGAGCCCATCGAGCCCGGCTTCTGCCGCGTCGGCGCGGGCTGCCGCATCGGCATGGCGCTCGGCCAGGTCGTTCTCGTCGCCCGAGCCCGCCTCCCCCGGCTCAGACCCCGTCTCCGCGTGAAGCGCGCTGAGCTCCGCCGCAGCGCTCGCGGCCCGCTCCTCCGCCTGTTCCAGGGCGTGCTGTCGGCGCAGGCGTTCGCCGCGCACCGCCGCCAGGCGCTGCTGAGCCGCCTCGGCGGCGCCCCGCAGGCTGCTGATGTCGAGGTCGTGCGCGCTCACGAGCGCGGACTGAGCGGAGATGTGCTCATCGAGGGCGTCCAGGGTTTCCCGGGCGCGACGGGTGCCCCGGCTCGCCTCGTCCAGGGCGCGCTCGGTTTCCGGGGTCGTAGCGTCCAGGGCGGTCACCTCGGCCCGGGCATCCGATACCGCCGACTCGCTCAGCCGGGGCCCGCCCTCCGCACCGTCCGTCTGGGTCGCCAAGAACGTGAGCCGCTGGTTGGCCTGGGCGAAGAGCCCGCGCAGCCGCGCCTCGACCGATTCCAGGCCAAGGGTGACCGCGCGCGCCTCGTTGACGGCGTCGCTCAGTTGCTCCTGCTCGAAACGCTCGATGCGCAACTGTTTTTGCTCCAGTTGCTCCTGGACCACGATCTGCTCGCTGCGGCGCTCGTCATCGCCCGCGCCGAGCACGCCGAGCTCGGTCCGGAGGCGGTGCACATCGTCCGCGAGGATGCGGGCCCGGGCGTCCCGAGCGGTCGCCGCGATGCCCTGCGCTTGACGGGCCACCTCGGCCTGCCGGCCGAGCGGCTTCAGCTGTCGGCGGATCTCCCCGGCGAGATCGTTCAGCCGGGTGAGGTTCGTCTGCATCGCTTCGAGCTTGCGCAGGGTCTTCTCCTTGCGGCGGCGGTGCTTCAGAATCCCGGCGGCCTCCTCGATAAAGCCGCGCCGGTCCTCTGGCGTCGCGCGCAGCACGGCGTCGAGCTGCCCCTGCTCGACAATGACGTGCATCTCGCGGCCGAGACCGGAGTCGGAGAGGAGCTCCTGAACGTCGAGGAGCCGGCAGGCCTCCCCGTTGATCGCGTACTCGCTGCTCCCGTTCCGAAACAGGATTCGGCTAATGGTGACCTCGGAGTAGTCGATCGGGAGCGCACCGTCGCTGTTATCGATCGTGAGGCGCACCTCAGCGCGGCCGAGCGGGCCACGCGTACTCGTCCCGGCGAAGATGACGTCCTCCATCTTGCCGCCGCGCAGGGTTTTCGCGCCCTGCTCCCCCATCACCCAGGCAAGGGCGTCGACCACGTTGGATTTCCCGGATCCGTTCGGGCCGACCACCGCGGTCACCCCGGGCTCAAAGGCGAAGGTCGTGGCCTGCGCGAACGACTTGAAGCCGCGCAGGGTGAGGCTTTTTAGGTACACGGGAGCCCCCCTTCGCGCGCCGTCTCGGACCTCATGGCCAAAACGCTACCGGATCGGGAGGGAAACGGGCCCGTTCGGCCGCGACACGCCCGCTCAGAGATCGAGAAACCCGTCCAGGAGCACTCGCTGCCGGGCACCGCGACCTCCGCAGTCGGTGCCAGCGTCCTCGGGTCCCGCAAGCTGCTGGCGTGGTGGCCGAGCCCCGCCCGGGGTGAGCCGTTCCCGTGTCGCGCTGCGCCGGGGCGAAGCCGGAGCGCGAGGCGTCGCCCCCTGACCCTACGATGGGCTCATGTCCAGTTTTCTGCCACCGCTCGCGATCACCCCTGGGGTCCCGAATGATCAGCGCCGCTGAGCTCGCCGCCCGGGTGCGGGGCGAACGGTTCCCCCTCCTCACCCTCGAGGAGTTCTTCGCCGGGAACCCGCACGAGGACTCCCTCGCCCCGCTCGCCTGGGGCTCCGGACGCCCGCCCCTCGCGGTTCTTCAACGCCGACTCGCCGAGGCAGAGCGCGCCCCGGACATCGCCTGGATCCGGGTCGAGGCCGACGCCGACAGCGAGCTCGACCGGCCTGACGGGGTCGTCCGGGCGGAGTCGATTGTGCTCGCGACCACCGCTCCCGCGGCGGAGCTGGAGCGCCGGCTCGACACCGCCGCGCTGGGCAGCCTCGGGATCGCGGAGTCCGACGAATCCGCGCTCGAGGACCTCTGCGAGGTGCCGCCCCTGCACGGGCACGAACGCATCGTGTTCCTCGTCTGGGACTGACCCCGGACACACGACTGCGGGGCCCGGCTGTTGCCGGGCCCCGCAGTGTCATTCGGGATTAGCCGAACTGGTTCATCGTGTTGTCCTTGCCACCGGCCTTCAGCGCGGCGTCACCGGCGAAGTACTCCTTGTGGTTGTCGCCGATGTCGCTGCCAGCCATGTTCTGGTGCTTCACCGTGGCGATGCCCTCGCGGATTTCCCGGCGCTGCACGTCGCGGACGTAGGTCAGCATGCCCTCGTCGCCGAAGTACCCCTTGGCCAGGTTGTCGGTCGACAGCGCGGCCGTGTGGTACGTCGGCAGGGTGATCAGGTGGTGGAAGATCCCCGCCCGCTCCGAACCGTCGCGCTGGAAGGTGCGGATCATCTCGTCGGCGAGCTGAGCCAGCTCGGTCGCGTCGTACTCCACGCTCATCAGGTTGTCGCGCTGGTACGCCGAGACATCCGTGCCCTCCGCGGCGAGCTTGTCGAAGGCCTGCTGGCGGAAGTTGAGGGTCCAGTTGAACGACGGGCTGTTGTTGTAGACGAGCTTCGCGTTCGGGATGACCTCGCGGATCCGGTCAACCATGCCCGCGATCTGCTCGATGTGGGGCTTCTCGGTCTCGATCCAGAGCAGGTCGGCGCCGTTCTGCAGCGACGTGATGCTGTCGAGCACGCAGCGGTCCTCGCCGGTGCCCTCGCGGAACTGGAAGAGGTTGCTCGCGAGGCGCTTCGGGCGGAGCAGCTTGCCATCACGCTTGATGACCACGTCGCCGTTGCCGAGCTGGTCCTCGGAGATTTCCTCGACGTCGAGGAAGGAGTTGTACTGGTCGCCCAGGTCGCCCGGGGTGTGCGTCACCGCGAGCTTCTGCGTGAGGCCGGCCCCGAGCGAGTCGGTGCGGGAAACGATCACGCCGTTCTCGATGCCGAGCTCCAGGAAGGCGTAGCGGACGGCCTGGATCTTCGCGAGGAAGTCCTCGTGCGGGACCGTGACCTTGCCGTCCTGGTGACCGCACTGCTTCTCCTCGGACACCTGGTTCTCGATCTGGAGCGCGCAGGCACCGGCCTCGATCATCTTCTTCGCGAGCAGGTAGGTCGCCTCGGGGTTTCCGAAGCCGGCGTCGATGTCCGCGATGATCGGGACAACGTGGGTCTCGTAGTTGTCGATCTGGGACTGGACAAACTCAACGGCGGTCTCGTCGCCGGCCAGGCGGGCCTCGTCCAGCTGGGTGAAGAGCAGGTCGAGCTCGCGGGCGTCAGCCTGGCGCAGGAAGGTGTAGAGCTCCTCGATGAGGTCCGGCACGGAGGTCTTCTCGTGCATGGACTGGTCGGGCAGCGGGCCGAACTCCGAGCGCAGAGCAGCGACCATCCAGCCGGAGAGGTAGAGGTAGCGCTTGTTGGTGGTCTTGAGGTGCTTCTTGATCGAGATCAGCTTCTGCTGACCGATGAAGCCGTGCCAGACGCCGAGCGACTGGGTGTAGACCGAGGAGTCGGCGTCGTACTCGTCCATGTCGCGGCGCATGATGTCCGCGGTGTACTGGGCGATTTCGAGGCCCGTCTTGAAGCGGTTCTGAGCGCGCATCCGGGCGACGTACTCCGGGTTGATTCGCTCCCAGCTCGACCCGTGCTGGGCCTTAAGCGCCTCCACGGCTTTGATGTCGTCTTGGTATGCAGTCATGGTGACTCCTTCTGAGGGGTGGCCGGGTCACGAGCGTTGTGACCGTTGCTGGGTTACTTCTCACTCTGCACCCCCTGCAAGACCCAAAAGGCACATTCCGGGACTGAAAAAACGGCCTATTTCTACTCTTTAGAAATATATGAGCCTTCGGGGTCGAATGTTGCCTCCGTCCGTCGACGATCCAGTTTCCGCGCCTGTCACGCCCCGGCCTCGTTTTCGGGCGCATCGCAGAGCGGGAAGCGACGCGTTGACCAGCGCCAATCAGCGACATGACCCCGGCGAACAGAATGACTCCGGGGATCACGGAACACGCGATCACCGCCAGGACCGCACCGACCTGGCCGAGGACGGACCGGACGCCCCGACGTCCGTCGCTCAGCCTGAGGCGCTTCCCCACGGGAGCCGCCCTCGCAGGTGCGGGTTCCGCGTGCCCCGCAAGCATTCGCTCGTCCCGGTAGCGCCCTCCGGCACGACGCAGCAAGCGCGCCGGGTGCAGCAGCACCCCCTCGATCAACCGCCAGGTGTCCGGCTCGGAGAAGTCCGCCGCACCCGGACGGAAGAACACCGCGACGTCGTCGACAATCTCGATCGAGAAGTCCGCCGCGTGGTCGACGCAGGCCGCCATCACGTCGGGGGTCAGGAAGAAGAGGGCGTCACGCGCATAACCGCTCGGCACAAAGACCCGAAAAGGCTCCGAAGTCTCCCTCAAGATCAAGCCGCTGCCGGTCGAACATCCGAACCGGAATCCCAGCTGAGCGGAGGGCAGCAGCAGACGACTCCAGAAATACGTGCGGAAGCGCGGCATCGAGCCGCGCAGCGACGTAGGTCCACGTCAGGTCCTGTCGCCGTCCTCGGGGCCGGAGCACCCCAAATTCCACCCCGGGGCCCGCGAAACCGGGTTGCACCACAGTCCCGGAGCCACCCGTCATCAACGAGGGAAAGCGCGCCGCGCGAGGGCAGCGCCTCGAAGCCGTTCTCATGTGCGGTGAGCGCTTCCCGCCACTCCCTGGCGAGGCTCGCACGCCCAAGCTGCGCGGGGTCGCGACGCCGCACCCATCCCGTTCCCAAGATCCACACCAAAACGACCACCCCGAGCACCACGAGATCCCGGACATCGCTGGCCGTCAGCTGTCTCGACTGCGTCTCGTTGACCCGCACTGAAATCACCTTGACCCCGAGGCAGAGCACCCAAAGCATCAGACTCAGGTTGACCGAGATCAAGACTCGGCGTTTTCCGGGCATCCACCGCCGACGGTGGCGGCGACGGAGCTGTGCCGAGGCAGCCAAGACGTCTGCATCGGACGCGGTCAGCCAGCGCAGATCCTTCACTGCTTCCCTCTCCTGCGTGCCCGCAGGGCATTCACTCTGCCGAGTGCCTCGCGCGCGCAAAGACTTCGCGGGACTGGCACGTCGGGCAAAAGTGCGAGCCGCGGTTCATGAATGACTCCCGCACCAGGGTCGACCCGCAGCGAGCGCATTCGTCGCCATTTTTGCCGTATGCGTTCAGATGGTGCGCGAAGTATCCCCACTCCCGCAATAAGACACATTGACTGTCATTAATGAGTACTGTTCGACAGCATAACCAGTAAACATCCCGGTCAGATGGTAAATTTGTCAATCCTAAGCTTTTCGTCCTCAAGGCCAGAAAGTGTGGGATGAAGCGCTCTGAGCCTCGGCGGGGGCCCTCAGGGACGCAAAACGGCTCGAGTACGTGTCCAACCGATCGCAGGAGACACACGCCCTGTCCAACCAACATGAATGCATGTAGGAAACTGCCGTCATTACGCGGCGAGAGCTACAAAAGACCAATCCGGATAAGGCCAGTTGTCCAACCGTCGACGACGAGGTACGCGTGTCAACGAACTTTCAATCCGCTGGGTACACCATCAACGGAATATGAGCCTTTACCGCACTATGAGACGTTGACTGATATTGGCGGCTACCGCTAAGCGGGTCGGATGCGGAAACCAAGGCCAACCGAGGCATCCACCCACTCGCCCTGACACAGCGCGCCGCGCGCACCCTTCCGCCCCGATCCGGCACCGTCCTTCCTCACAACTAGAGATCCGGCTCAATAGCACTTTCGCGCCGTGCACTCAACTACGTAGCCCGACCCTGATCGTTGGAGCCGAGCACAAACGTCGCGCGAAAGCGACCACCCCTGGAGGCGAGAACAGCCGCCGGCCTGTCCACCCTCGAGGGGCTAACGCGGCGGCCCTCCGAACTCGAGTGCGTGCCGAATCCAATAGATCTGAGTCTCGGTGAGCGGTGTCGCGGCAGCTCGAATCGCGGCAACATGCTCTTCATGTCGCCGGCGTTGATCGATCGCGTCAAGATCCTGAACACGGATCATGTGCTTGAGCACATACCGGCCATCGCGCCCGAGAGCCCGAAGCTTCTCTGAAGGTAGCTGCCCCGTTCGAATCAGGTGATAGACGGCATAGACGGGTCGCCCCAGTTTCTCTGCGGCGGCGGTGATGTCGATTCGTTCGTCGGGTTCTTCCATTGACTCCGCCCTTCTCAACACCGTTGTCGAGAACTGGTCGTCGCCACGCACTGTTGAGTAGCGAGTAGTGCCCAGCATTCCCTGAGCTCGAGGACCTCGTACACCGTGTGCGTGCAGCGATCCGCACCATCGAGGCGGAACCGAACAGGAACATGAAGACGCAATTCCGGAGATGTGGTGCAAGTACGCCTCGATCGTCATCGCGTAGATACTGAAACGGGAGTACTTGGGCGCATGGACGTTCGTCGACATTGGTCGCCCCGACCTTCCCAACCCGCATGCATCGTTCGCGTTGCAAGATGAGGATGGAGGGCCCATAGCTAGGCTTGAGGAGTTCGAACCCTACTTGGGTCAGCAAGTCGCAGGAGAGGGTGTACATGTGGATCACTGGGGACGTTGAAATCCCGCAGCCTGTCCTGGACGCGCACGCAAATGGCGACTTGGTGCTTTTTGTTGGAGCCGGGGCGTCCATGGGCGAACCTTCGAAACTACCGTCCTTCAAACGCCTGGCGGAAATCATGGCAGAGAAGGCTGGGGAGACCTTCTCCGACGATGGTGGACTCGACTTCTTCCTCGGGTCTTTGCCCGCGGGTTTCGATACTCACCGCCATGTTCGTGACGAAATCGCAGGTGGATCAGCGAAATACAACCCGATCCACACGGCCATCGTGCAACTCGCTGCGACAAGTGGGATGTTTCGGATCGTCACAACAAACTTTGATTTGCATCTCGAAAGTGCTGCTACAGACGCCGGCGTCAGCCCGGATGATATCTGGCACAGTCCCGCGCTACCCATCGGTTCAGACTATGCAGGGCTCGTGTACTTGCACGGGTCCGTCCGTCGCCCACCGGAGGAGCTCATTGTCACGGACCGTGACTTCGGCCGCGCCTACATCACAGAGGCCTGGGCCACGCGATTCCTGTTGCCGATGTTCGATAAGCGCACGGTGGTTTTCGTCGGATACAGTCACGAGGACACCATCATGCGGTACCTCGCGCTCGGGCTTCCGTCCAACACCCGCCGATATGCGTTCACCAATGACGGAAGCGATCCGAAGTGGAAGCACCTTGAAATCACTCCCCTCTCTTACACGCTTCGCGGAGAATACGACCACGGCAACCTCGAAGACGCTCTGACCACGTGGGCCAAGCGCGCCACGATGGGAGCGCTCGAGCACGATGCTCGAGTCCGGGAGATCATCGAGGGCGAGTCGACGACCCTCCCTCTACCCGAGCGCGACTACCTGATCTCGCAGATCGAGACCGAGGAAGGGGCCCGTCGCTTTGCCGCGAGTGCAACCGAGCATCGCTGGTTGCGTTGGCTCGAAGATACAGATGTCTTCAAGAGTCTCTTCCACGGCGGATCGGCCTCGACTCCGGGCAGCATCCTTGCCCAGTGGTACGCAACATTCATCGAGAATCCCGAGACGAGCGATCTCGCACTCCACACGGTGCAGCGCCTCGGACGACGATTCTCTGACAATCTCCTCCTCTCCGTAGCGCTCGCGACCGAAGCGCTCTTCCGAGTCGATCCAACCAGGGCCGCACGATGGCGCGTGCTCTTGATGACCTCCATCGAAGGACATACAGCCCCAGGAGATCCGGGTCCCGCGCTTCGCTTCGGGCGCGGGGGGATTTCGAACACTCGTGCTGTCGTCCGGTCCCTGCTGCGCCCCTACCTGGCGCTGAAACGGGGCTGGCTACAGGATGACGAAAGGAACTCTCCGCCGAGCGCCGACCTCGAATGGACGGTCAAACCGCGGGATCTACACAAGATCGTGACCGAGCACGCGATAGCCGTAACCCTTGATGACGCTCGAACCCTCAGCTTCTTCGAAGAGGCGCTCCACAGCGCATACGACCTTATCGCGGCTTACAACGGAGCCACAGAACACGCCAGCTTCCGTTTCAGCAGAAGCAGAATCGAGGAACAGCCCTCGCGTCAGATCAATCACATCGACTCCGTGATCGACGGGCTTCGGCTTGTCGGGGAGGGTCTTATCCATGACATGCCCGATCTGCCTGATCGGTGGTGGCTATTCGAGCGCGTCCTGTTCCGCAGGCTGGCGCTTCATCTCATCGCAGAGGACCCTCACCGCTCCGCAGACGACAAGATTGCTTGGCTGACGGCCCGACAAACTGTTTTCCTCAGCGGCGTAAAGCACGAGGTTTTCCGAATCCTCGCCGAAAATATCGCGGTAGCAGGCGCTGTGCAGCGTGCGGCAGTGCTCGACGAAGTGCGTCGCGGACCACAGTTTCCCACGGGTGTCGAGGACGTCGAGCGGCACATCGCCTACAGCAAGTTCAACGTTTTGATCTGGCTCACGCGTGCAGCACCGGAATGGGCGGAGGCGGCAGCCGAAATCGCGGCGATCCGTGCCGAGTATTCCTACTTTGCCGAGCGCGATGAGCCCGACCAGGACTTCACGATCAGCACTGGAACGTGGGGCGGAGTGCTCCCCATGGAACCCGAGGATTTCATCGGGATGGTCGAAAAAGACGGGGCCGATGTCGCGCTGACCTCGGTGTTGGCTCGGGACTACTCCGAGCGCAACTTCAATGAGCCCACCTGGGACGACGCTCTCAATCTGTTCAGTCGTGTGGCGCGTGAAGACGCAGCGTCCGGTCTTCAGATCCTGGAGCAATTGCATTCGCTCGACGAGGAAAAGCAAGAGCAGATTCGGAACGAGCTTGTTTCCGGCTGGGCCGAAGCAGTCATGGACGAGGCGATGAGAGTGAGCGTCATGAATGCACTCTCCCACGACTCGATACTCGGTGGCTCTCGACGGGCAGTGGCGCAGTTCTTACTCGGTCAGATCCGTCAGATCGTCGATTCTGGCGCATCGACATCCGCGGACCGCCTGCGTACACTTGCACGGGATCTGCTCGCGAAGAACGAAGACGACGAGGTCGAGCTCCCCGTCGGATACGACGGGCCTATGCTCGCTTTGAATTCCTGGCCAGGTGAGCTCACCATGTATTGGCTGACCGAGATCGACCGGCGATGGCGCAGTGATCGCGACGGTTGGGTTGGTATGAACGGTGACGAAAGCACCGCGCTTATTACACTGCTCACACGCGCAAATCTGTCGGCAGCGACCGCCCCTGCTATCGCCGGTCAGCTCTTCTTTCTTTTCGCCGCTGACGAAGTTTTCACCACAGAGAACGTCATCCCACTGTTCACCGATTCGACCGCGGGGGTCGGAGTCTGGAAGGCATACCTCTACGGTGCGCGCGTCAACGACCGGATGCTGAGGAACGGCATGTTCGCCGCACTGTTGGGTATGTGGGAACGGCTGTCCGACCTCGATGACGAATCTCTGGTTCGGCGATTTCTTTCCCTGGCTGCTTCTATCGCCGCGTACGCAGGAATCTCAAAATTGGAGCGCAGACAACTGTGCATTAAGAGCGTCACCGCTGAGAACGGCGCTCATGCATCTAGCTTTGCCGAGGAGGTCGGCCGAGACTTGACGTCGGGTGTGGAGGACGGAGAGGCAGCTTGGGACACCTGGCTGCGAGCACATCTGGAAGACCGCTTGAACGGCGTGCCTCGAGAACCCGAGGCTGCGGAATTGGCTGCATGGGCTGATCTAGTTCCGTTGCTCGGGTCACGCGTGCCAGAGGGAATTTCAGCGTTTCACGGCCGCGCACCGGGATTAGACGCGGACAACTCCGCCGTCGACATTCCCGGCGACGCTCTCAGCGCTCACGGGCCGGCGCTCGTTGAGTTCTTAGCGGAGCGGGTGACAAACAGTGAGCCGAACAACATGATGCTCGCCTACCGAATCAACGAAATAGTCGAGAGCGCCAGCGCGTCCCTCTCACCGGAAGAAGTCATTCCGCTGGTGACTGCTGCGCATGAGAAGGGCTACCTGAATGCCGAAATCTAGCGTTCGGCCAATTGCTCTAGAGTTCGGTTACAGCAGATTCGGGCTTTAGAAAGAGGGATGGCCCATACTGGGAGAGCACCCAATGCCCGGACTCCCACTCCGCAGCCGTGCTCCCGCTGTCATCAACTCGAACCCAGCGCAGATCGGTGCGATACATGGTGCCGCTCACAAGCAACTCGACGTCAGTGTGCGCAACTGCCGCAGCAACGTGACGTACGCGCAGGATTGTCCATTCTGATAGTTCAAGTGCCCCATACAGGTCTTTGGCGAGGACGGCGAGCTTGCCCACTGATGACCGGGCGCTTCCAAGTTCCATGAAGTTAGCTCCGACCGGCCCCCACCGTCGCTTCTCCCAGCTCTCTAGAAATTCTCTAGAGGTCTGCACAACTTCGGACAGTTCCTCAGCAGCGGGCTCGGGCTCGTACTCGTAGGGCTGCCATTCATCGATCCGAGTTTTTTGGTCCTGGGTGTCCTTCCATTGACGTAACGACTCGCGCAATGTGGGTGTTAGTTCAGCGGGCTTGGCTTGACGTTCTCTTGAGTCAGCCCAGTCGGCGACGGCGAAGAGGCGGTTCCATGCTTTGGTAGCGACGACTTCATTGTCGAAGTTGACCAGGGTGCCGTGCATGATACCGTTGCGGAACAGCTCGATCACTTCCGTGTCGTCGGTTTTGTAGAAGCCTTTGAGGAACGACTGGTGGGCGTGGCTCAGGCCCAGGTGGTGGCCCGCCACGCTGTCCCACGCCACCATGTCCTCCGCAGGGCGGGTGTGGAGTCCTTGACGGGCTGCCGTGTCGAGATCATTCACGAACCCGTCCATCACGGAAAGAACCACAAGCACTGTGCTGTAGTAGCGACCGGCCTCGTAGTCCGCGAGAGCCTTCTGAAGCAAGCCGATGCGCAGCCGCATCGCGCTGAAGCGATGCAGCCGTCGGAGCGGGAACGTGATCCGACCGTCTTCCTTGTAGTAGCTGATGAGGCGCGCCTCTGCGGCCTCGGCATCGTCGGTGTCAACGACATGCTCAATCGCGGGCAGATTCAAGTCCCCGGTGAACACCCAGTTTCGTGTTCCGAGCAGCGCGTAGAACGCGTCAACGAGCCCCGTAATGCGTTTGTGCTCGCGCTCCAGCTCTCTGACTCGCTTTCGCTGCTCCTCGGGCAGCAGAATGCCAAACAGCTTGAACGCTGCGAGCTGCTGTTCCATTTCTTGGACCGAAGGCAGGTCTCGCGCGGAGCCGTACGGGATCACCTGCGGAGCGACTGCCATGGTGATGATGTTAACGAATCACTAGGTTCCTCGGAAGCAGAAGCGATGGCGAGTTCAATACACGCACTCGTAAGCACCGGCCAGCAGACGTCGTTCTAAAGATTTCAGCATCAATCTATTTCAGATGGACTCCGTCCGCACGAGTTTTCACGACGACACGAGGGCCCATGGGAAGGCTGGGGCTACTGACGTACGACCCCTCCTGCCGCAAGTACGCGGAGGACTTCCCAGCTCAGGCGGGCCTGCGATCGTATGCGCCAAGCTCCACGGTATCCCGGGTGACGGGTCCCGCGAACAGCACAGCAGGGTGTCCGTTTTTTACTGGGAGCGATGGCGCTGCTCATAGGAATTATTAGTCATCAAACTGATGACTCTCGCAAGAATTGGTCACGTAGTAGGTTGGCAGCATGGCCATAACAAACGCGATGATGAGTAGTCTCCATTTGGTGTTTCCACCTGTCTCGAGCTTTGAGGCCGAATGGCTCAAAGACGACAAGGCGGCAGAAGCGTGGCTTCGGGACAGCGATTTCTACATGCTGGCGATGCGCCCCGAGGTCCGATTCGAGGACTCGCGTCTGAAACAGCATGGCAACCTGCTTGTCGTGCCACTCACTTGTCACACTCTGGACGGCACCGTCATCCGTGACGAAGTAGTCATCGACGGCATGGAACTCGCCGTGCGGGCACTCGGAGCGGAGCCTCAAGCCTACTGCGTAGAGGCTGGTCCAAAGATACTGAAGTTCTGGGCTGGCACGGAGGACGACTTCACTGCGGGACGTCTGGAAGCCCCATTTGAGTGGTTCACTACGGAGAAGCTCCTTTACGATGCCGGGCGATGTCTTCCGGGCATCTCGGGGCTGGGACGCCATAGAGAATTTGCCCGGTACGAGCTGCTGTACGTCGGCATCGCAAAGTCGGGCGACACGTTCGATCGGCTATTCAAGGGGGCCCACCATGCTCGGCAAAGGATCCTGTCCAGCGAGTATGCGCGTCGAGACGGCTCCCGCGTGACGGACGAACTCATTCTCTTCCCCTTCCGACTCGACCCGCTCACTTTCCGCATTCTCGGCAGCGAGGACGTGCCCACTCAACTGTCAGACGACGACTGGCATGCATATGGCAAACTCGTGGTTGCTGATGCCGAAAAAGCCTTCGTTCATCTGCTGGACCCTCAGTACAACATCCAGAAGTTCAAGAACTACCCCAAGGGTAACGACGGGGTCTACGGACGCGGACATGAGCGGTATGGATATGTGATCGCGGAAAACCTAACCCTCGATGCACCGAACGGCATAATGCACGGCTCATGGGATTGTCACACTCAGCGTTTCGACAACGAGGCGGACTGGATCTTCGTGGAGGGCGATAATGTCGAACTGAGGCAAGGAGATCGATCGACAGCCAGCTAGGCATTCCACAGAAGTCGGCAGCCATCCAGCGCGCGCTCATGACAGCTCGCCTGCGCGGGTCGATCAAAGATCGCGACTGCCACACCTGTCATAATCCCGCGTGTTGGCCCCCGGTCGTTGTCGAGCCGAACCTGCTCCTTGAAGTCGATCTACTCGTGCCAGCGCCAAAGGACGGTCTCAGCGAGCCCGACAACCACCAGAGTCTGTACCGGCGCTGCAACCGCACTAACGGCCAAAGATGCCCGCGTAACATCGCACCTCGCGCACGATCGCCTCCTGACAGAGGGAACTCGCCGTCAGGTACTGGCGCGGATGACACAAACAGGCGCTAAGCACCTGGTCGCCCAATCGAATAGATGTCTATCTGTACAGAGCGAGCTTCAGCGTCCCACAGACGGTAAACGTGAATGGGAAGGAATCGAGCTCCCAGACACTAAAATGCATTCACATGCCTCAGAGCCCCAACTGTATGCGGTCAGAGCCACCCTCACGGCGCTACAACCTCGAGTAGGAGGGTCAGCGTTTTCGCTAGCCGACCGGGCAAAAATGGGAGGACCGGTTCATGAACTTTGCCCGCTTGATGGGGCTTCCGCAGCGACTGCACGATTGCCCCTCACGGCCATAAGCTTCTAAATTTTGGCTGAAAAACCCCACTTCAGCAGTAATAGACATTCACCCTGCTCAATTTCTCCAAGTCAGCGGCGGGTACCTGAATTGAGAAGCACCGCGAGGTGAGCGTTTTGGTCTTCGGTGAACGGAAGTGCTGCTGACCTGAGCCCCGCGACGAAGCGGTCCTGTTCTTCCGTAGAGAATACAGCGTCCAATTCCTCCACCCTGATCAGGTGTTTCCTTACGTGACGGCCGTCGCGCCCAGCCACGACGGTCAGCTCGGACTGCAGCGCTCCCTTTTTGATGAGGTTGTAGATCGTGTTGCGACTGCACTCGTGCCGCTCGGCGGCCGCACGAACGTCGAGTCGGCTCTCGCGTCCGCCAGATCCCCTTTCGGCTTGGTTCATGGACATCTTCCTCCGCCTCAGATCGCTCGAGCGCTGTCCAAACGAGCCGAAGACCAAGAGCCCTGTCCAACCAACATCAATGTAGGTAGGAATCGAAAGGTTCGGAGCGTTTCTACCATCGCTGTCCCCCACCCAGAAGTGCGTGCCGAATCCGACAGATCTGCGTCTCGGTCAGCGGCGTCACTGCAGCTCGAATCGCGGCAACATGCGCGTCACGTCGTCGGCGTTCATCGATAGCGTCGAGGTCTTGAGCACGGATCATGTGCTTGAGCACGTACCGGCCATCTCGCCCCGGAGCGCGAACCTTTTCCGACGGAAGCTGCCCAGTCCGGATCAGGTGATAGATGGCGTGGATAGGTCGCCCCAGCTTGTCTGCGGCGGCGGGGATGTCTATTCGTTCGTCGGGTCGCTCCATTGACTCCGCCCTTCTCAACACCATTGTCGAGAACTTCTCGTCACCACGAATGAGTGTGACTCATAGTCCGTGGATTATGAGTCACTATAACTCCATCGTTGAAGGATGAATACCCCTGCGCATCAGATCGCTTTCGGCGACCAGCTGCGCAGACTGCGCCAGGAACACGGCTGGGCATCACAAGAAGCCTTCGCACATCACGCTGGCCTCGATCGCACCTACATCAGCTCGATCGAGCGCGGTCGTCGAAACCCTACACTCGACGTGATCGTGAAGCTGGCGCACGCACTGGAAGTCCGACCGGCGGATCTGCTTGCGACTGTTGAGTAGCGAGTAGTGCCCGGCAGGTCCGGCGATTGCTCCAAATACTGCGGGACCGGCGGAGAGGTCGAGGCAACCCGCAGCTCACCAAGCTCAGGCAAACCACTAACAGAGTTGGCCGTCTGATCAAGGACAGCCTTGAAAGGATACTCGTTCACTTCAGTACGCCTGCGCCAAGAGCTTCATCGAGCCTGAGCCACCTCGCCCGCCTTACTTTTTACTTTGATGGCCGCGAAAGCGCCTGACTACCCGCTAGCAACCGCTGCGAACATGGCGCTGGCAGCGACCATCTGAGCGCCGGACTCATTCGAAGCGGCAACCCCGAACCAGACAACGGCAGCACCAGCAGAGACGACCGCAACGACATTGACGAGCAGCAGCGCACGATGTAAACCCTGAGTGCGGCCTTCACGCGCTTCGCCTTTTCGAACAATCGAAACCATGTCCCAATTACACCAGGCACCCCATGGCCGCGCATCCCCCTGAAGGCGGACACTGGTCGTAACTCGTGTGCCGCGTCACGCACAGTAACTGGCCACCGAGATCGCCGAGGACGTACCCTTGATCTAAGGCCATTGAATGGCGCACCACAACTGAACAGGTGGGGTTCTCTTGACCTCAGCGACGCAGCGCATCGCGCAGTACAACAAAGAAGTGGGCCAGCCGCGCGGCGGACTGGTGAACCCGAAGCTGCTGACAGTGACGCAGTTCGACGACGGATTCGGAGTGCTGGATCACAAAATCGAGAACCAGCACCCCAGCACCGTCGGCATAGCGGTCGACTACCTCAGCCGGTTAGCGGATATCCGCCTCGGCATTGACGACAGCCCAGTACGGCTGGCCAGCGAAGCCGTCCGCGGGTCGCTGCTCGGAGCACGAAGCCCTCGTGACTCGGGCACTCACGCTTCCACCAAAGAAGAAGCCGCCCACGCAGCACTCAACCTGAACATGCTGGAACATGAGGACGGTAGCGCGACCTTTGTCATGGATGACGATGCCGTTCGAATCGCCTGTGAGTTGGCGTCCGACGATGCCGCGCTAGGCGCGGGCCCCGCTTGGTCCAACTCGGACAACACTTTGCGCGCGCCGGATGAGACGACCACATCTCACATTCTGACCATGGTCGAGAGGTCACAGGATTTCTTTGAGGATCACGGACCGGGTTGGGATGTCGGTTTCTTCTTCGTTGAGGAGGACGACGAAGAGGTCGACGAGGTACACGCAGACCGCGGGCGCGGCGGATACAACGTCTTGTTCGACAGCGGAGACGGCGAGTTCTTGACCAGAGACATCCTTTGGTCTTTCAGGGCATCCGCCTCGAAACCGAGCATGGACCACCTGCTGCATCTGATGATGTACTACCTGATGGGCAAACAGTCCGGACTCCCCCGGTTCGCCACGCAGACGCACGTCGGAGTCTTCAACCCGCGGATGAACGCTGTTTACCGCTTGGCAGTCGATGAAGTTCCGGCAGAGGTGCTCGAGATTGTTCGACGCGACGTCATCGGATATGAAGGATAGGGGGCGTGAGGAACGATCTGGTGACAGGTTCGGTCTAGGCCGCGAGTGTGAGCGGCTCGGTTAGCTTCGCTTCGAAGTCGATGGGTCAACCCGACGAGCGGGTCCTGGGCGCGTTGGCGGTGGTGCTTCCGCTCGATCCAGACCACGATCGCCAGGCGCAGTTCCTGCCGCATCACCCATCGCTGCTGGTTGATCACATTCGTCTGCAACAGCGACCAGAACGACTCCATCGCCGCATTGTCACCGGCCGCGCCGACGCGGCCCATCGATCCGACTATGTCGTGACGGCGCAACTCGCTCGCCATCGCACGAGAACGAAATTGACTGCCCCTATCGGCATGCACAATGCACCCGGCGACCTCACCGTGGCGCGCAACCGCGTCACGGATCGCGTCGACAGCGAGCTTCGCGGTGATCCGATCCGAGATCGAGTAGCCGACGATGCGGTTCAAGAACACGTCTTCGACTGCGCAGCAGTAGAGTTTGCCTTCGCTCGTCGACTGTTCCGTGATGTCCGTGAGCCAGCGCCGGTTCGAGGCGTCCGCGCGGAACACCCGCTGCACGTGATCGTCGAACACCGGAGGGTCGACCTTCTTGCCTTTCCCGCGACGCCGACGCTGCACGGAGGAGAGGATCCCGGCCTGCGAGCACAGCGCCCAGGCCGTCTTCCGACTCATTCGCCAGCCCGCACGCCGAGCCTCGTCGGCGAGGCATCGGTAGCCGAACGTCGGGTCATCGAGGTGCGCGTCATGCAGGGCGTTGATGCGATGCGCGCGGAGCACGTCCGAGTCTCGGACCGGATCATTGCGCCACCGGTAGTAGGGCTAGCGGGCGAGTTTGAGGACCCGGCACGACACCATCACGGGAATCCCCCCTTCGGCGAGCTCAGCAACGAGCGAGTATGTCAGAGTTTCAGGTTCCCCTGCGACCGGTACGCCGCCGCGCGCCTGAGGACCTCGTTCTCCTGCTCGAGCAACCGGATCCGCTTCTTCAACTCGCGGGCTTCAGCCATATCCGCGGCGGTCTGACCGGGCCGGTTACTGTCCTCGACGTCGGCTTGACGGAGCCAGTTCTACAACATTGCCTCGCTGACAACGAAATCAGTGGCGATCTGTTTGATGGTCACGCCGCTCTCACGGCGACGAGCGACCGCGACGACATCCTCTCAGAACTCTCTGGGGTAGGGACCAGGCATGATGACATCCTCTCCGTCAGCGTCTCCCAGCACTAACGATCAGTTGTCACCGATTCGTTCCTCACGTCCCTTTTACCCAATCCAGATGACTTGTCGGAAGTCAGATACCTAGGTCCGGGTTCGAGAGCATCTCCAGGCAGATTCTGGCGGCACCTCGGGTGAGGTAGTTCCCTTCAGAAGAAGCTAGAACGTTGATCTGATCGACCAGGGGTTTCAGTTCTTTGCGAAGGGATCGTGCGCTTCGTTGCACGGCATGGAGCACAGCCAAGGGAACCTTGATTCCGTCGCTTTTTAGCAGGTTGATGATTCGCGAGTAGACAGCGTCGATGAGTTCGCTCGATGTTGCGAGAGATCTGACCAGCGCGTGGCCGGCTACTGCACGTACGGACGGGTCTGGGTCGTGTGAGAGTTGAAGCAGGAGAACGTGTCCCCAGGTGGCATCGGATTCAGAGATGCTCAGCGGGATCGTCTTGGCGGCCTGGATACGATCCTTGACACCTGCGGTGGCGAGCTGGAGCACTGTTTCAAGGAGGTCGCTTCTCGAAGTCGCCTCAAGTGCGGCTGACAACCGGATGGCTTCACCAAAGACCGAAGACTCGGACTGTGTGAACATGCCATCTCGGCGTTTCGAAGCGATAAGCAGCTGGATACCCTCACGCAGCTTTGTAGCGACGTCCGAGGGTAGCCGTGTGACGTTCTCTGCGAGGCGCTCGACCGCGAGGTTCTTCAGGCTAGCGTCCACTTTGCTGTCCAGGAGGTGTGTCACGATCTCCTCCCACAGCTCATCGCTCGGGAAGCGCAGTGCGAAAGCCGCGGCGACATTAGCGGTCTGATAGCCGCCTACTGACATCATGCCCTTGGATGCGTTCTCGACTTCCTTCCGCAGGAGAGCGCCGAGGTAACTTGTCAGCGCAGGAACCGACTCCCCATCTTCCTCATCGGGTAGCCCCCGGTCAGCGAGGTGGGCGGCTCGGTCGAGTCCTAGGTCAGCTGGGATCGGTTGAACAACGCCGCGAACGTTCTCATCGATCGCGTCCAGGAGCGCGCTCGTCTCGAAATCGCGCTCGGTGGCCTCTGCCAAGCTCAACCACTGCTCCGAGACTTCAGACTCGACCTCACCCCATTCCAGAGAGGAGACGAGGCGTGCGAGGGTGTTCGTAATCGGCTGACTGAGCGATTCTTGTTTCTCGATGTAACGATATGCCAGGGAAGCAATCTCGTTGTGGCGGCTACTGTCGGGAATAAGCCTGGATATCGTCTTCCAAATCCGCTCCCACGAGCTCCAACTCATGTGGCCTTGCAATTGGGGTGTCTCCGCAAAAAGCAAGGTTGCTGATATTGCATCGTCCTTCTGCTGGGGAGAAAGGAAGTCGGACGCACCTTCAAGGACCAGCAAGTCCTGCTCAGTGCACCATCCAGCATTATTGATTCGGCTCGTGACAATCAGAGCGTCCTCCACAAGCGAGATCGATGGTCCTTGAGCCCGAATCCACGTAATTGCGGCTTGCAGAGCCTTCGTCGCTCGCCCTTGACGAAGGAGACGCACCGCCTCACGCACACGCTCGGGGTTGTCTCCCCTCTCCAGGATGAGCACCTTCCCCAGTTTCTCGCGCTCGCCACGCATAAACCCCAGGTGTCCTGAGAGTTCCGCGAGGGTCAGCGATCGATAGCCCGCACCATCGGCAGCGATTCTTCCAAAGTGTTGAGTGTTGGAGTCGGCCTCAACTCGTCTCTCGAATGCGTCTCTCAGTACGATCTCGTCACGATCAGCAGAGCGGAACTGCATCCGCATGTCGACCCAGCTCGTGCGCCCGCGCACGACGCGAACCCAGGTATGGCCTCCGATCTGCTCAAGATACGATTTCAATGACAGAGCGTGGCTACTTACCGAGCGCATCAGATCTCGCTGCACGGTAGAAGCGCCCCAGCTGATCCCGCCTGAGACTGCAAACTCTTGCAGGCTCGAATCCTTCAGCGTCGGAAGCCACTCAAGCGTCTGCTCGACACGACTCCGCGCCTCTTCGAACTTGCAGCTCTCAGTAAGCCGAGCGCTCAACTGCATGTACAAGGAGGCAATGATGAGGCGCTGGGTTGCCGAGTAGTGCAACGGATCGCCAGCGGTAGCACAGAGCTCGTCGAGAAGAGTGTCAAGTGCGTTCACTGCTTCGCTGTGCCTCTCCAGTTCACACAGCGCCACGCTTCCGAATAGAGCGGCCGCTGCGCGAGCCCCTGGAGGCACATCCTGCGCTCGAGAAAGCTCGAGAAGTTTGTCCGCCGACGCTATCTGCGTATCGACTGCCAACGACCCCTGAGCGCTGGCGACGAGCACGTCCATCCAGTGCGAGGGCGAGCCCCCTTCCGGCTGGACACTGTGTCCTTCACTTCGGTCTCTCATCTCGGTGACAAGAGCGAGTGCCGCGGCTCCAGTGATGTCGTCACCTCGAAAGTTAGGGTGCGGTGAGACCGTCCACGGCGCGAGAGCCGCAACAAGCCACTCAACCTCCCAATCGTCTGACAAGTTCATAGGTCACTGCTTTCGTAGGGAGGGAGGGGAGAATAGCCGGGGTTTGTCACACCTGAGCTCTCTGCGAGTGACAATTCATCTGGAGGTGGAGGAGTTCCTCCTTGCCGCCGCGTATGAAGTCTGACGAGAGTCTTCCGCACCTCGTCGTCAAGGTCTTCAGGACGCAGCACCCGAAACGCCTCCGCTTTCAACCCGCACGGGATGCATTGAGCGTTCACGATGTCAACGACGTCAGAGATTCGAACCTTCACGTTCTTGGGATTTCGGCCAATCACGATGACGTGCACATGAGTCAACCGCCCGGCACGACTCGATATGTATTCCTCGAGGACTCGGTCGGTGACCATACGTTCATGATGACCAGGAGGATAAAGAACGAAGACGATGTCCACATCGGCAGTGGCACTACCACCAGACCATAGAAAGTAGGAGCCATACTCCTCGCCGAGTTCGTTCACCAAGAGGTCGAAACGCTCCTCCCATCTAGCCGTGTCTTCGACTTGGGCGAGGAAGTGAGTTTCGATCACGATGGCGGCAGAACTCATCGGCAGCCTCAACCTACGATCGCCACGAGGGACTTATCGAGGTAGAGAGTAGCCCCAATCGTATTTCCGCACTCCGCAGCTGAAACAACCACCGGCAGCAGCATTACGCTCGAGGTTCTATCGCGGTCTCGAACCTCGCCCGCGAATGTCTGTCCAAGACCGGGGCAGCTAGCGAGATCCGGAGGCGCATCAAGCTCGAGGGTCACCAGTTTGCTCGAATCGCTTAGGAAAGTCGCAACGAACAGGGACGCCACGAGGACAGTTGCCGCGAAAAAAGCTGACCAAAGGCCCAAACTCAGCGTCCGAGCTATGCCCTTCTTGATGACTCCGGCATCCTCGATGAGTTCCTCAATGCGTTCCTCATACGTTGGAGGAAGTGTGCGACCTCTCGGCGGGTTAGTGCGTATTCTCCATGCTTCTAGTGAGTGCAGAAACCGAACCAGTGCCTTGCCATCGGATTGATAGGAACTCGCCGAACTAGCCGCCAAGCTCAAGCCCGTTGCGACAATCAAGAGGGTGATGGCAATCAGCCCAAGAACTTGCGCCGGTTTAGGGATAGCCTCCGCAGGAGCAAGGATCAGTCCGGCAGCCAGTGCGCCTGCCGCGGCTGCACACAACGTAGACACAGCACGGGCGCGCGACCTGTACTTCTCATTCGATTCGACAGCGACCTCAAGCCGATGGTCTAAGTCGCTGTACTCCGACAAACTCTTCCCCCCTGAACCGCGATGGACTCAAGCGGTGCCCGTCACTTCACCCTCTGGTGTGAAGGCAGGTTCAGTCTACCGATGCCTCGCGAGGAAGACGAGGAGCAAGTTGGCCACGGCGTTTCAGAACTGTTCTGGTGAGGCCGAGGCCACGGGATACATCGGGCCACAAGACGACAGCTGCGAGTGCCACACTCCTGAGACAATCAACAGCATCTCGTTCCCGATCTGCGATTCGCACGGCCCAAGTACATGAGGTCTCAGTAGCGCCTAGCTTCCTATCAGCGGGAAATAGCACACCCAGATGCTGCAGCAGGCGAGCCTCTTTCTTCCTACTGGCTCGCGTGCACACCACCAGGGCTGGCACCGCGTGCAGGAATCCGATGACCACACGCCAAACGTTATCCGACGAATCAACCCCCTCGTAGGAGGAAGCACAACCTTCGCAGCCCTACGCATTCAACGATCGTGCAGCGCCGCTCGTCGACCCCAGGTGGGTAATACACAAGGTAGGCGCTTTCCTTACGGGCCGCGTCTATCTTGTGTTTCCGACGACGCGTCCTACGCAGTACAGTCGCGTGGCCTAAGAAGCATCAGACGGGTGCGCTCATCGCGTGCAGGGCGGATCCCAGATTTGAAAGGCTCTCCTGCCAGAGGAGGAGGCGTCTGATGAGGTAGTAGCGAGAGTGCTCGAGTTCGAAACCCTTCGTGACGCGTGAGATGAGGACAAGACGGGTATTCGATCGTTGACGCGACGTCGGTTCGCCTAACCCTCGTCCACGCAAACTGGACGCGTCTGACCGGTTCCAACGCTTCGCTGAAGATTCGGCTGCCACAATGAGTTGCACAGAAAAAAGCTATGCGACTAGCTGCGCTTCGAGGAAAGCTTCCAGGTCGCGCGGCCGATAGAGGATACAACCGCCGATCTTGGCGTACCGAGGGCCGGTTCCCTCGCTGCGCCACTTCTTGAGCGTTGAGTATCCGACACCGAGATAGCGGGCCGCGTCCGCTGGCGCGAGAGCGCCGTAGCCGGTGGTGCCGGTTGACTTGCCGTTGCGGGTCTCATCGTCGCGGGTTGCCAGCGTCGGGGTGGTGGTGGCCATGTTGTCTCCTTGAAGGTTGGTGGTTTGCGAGCGGATACACGTTCTAGTCCGTTCTGCTTCACCGAGAGGCGCGGAGACCCCTCGGTATATGCCGCGGGTTACCCCAGTGCGGCCTGCCACTTCTCTTCTCAGAACAGCCCCTGGCCGAGCCTGCTCCGGATCGACTCACCTGCATCGATCACGCCAATCAATCACGTCCGCTGGGAGGTGTTCTCAAGAGTGAGAACCCAGTATGCGATCGAGGCAAAACAACCGTAGCACACGCTCTGTCGGGCTCTCAGAGGCTAAGTTACCCTCGGGCTCCGACGCCCGAATAGTGTCATCGTCATGAAGACGACGAGCATCGCAGCAGCGAAGACCCTGGCCGGCAGCGGCATCAGTGGTGCGCCTATCGCGGCGTGCTCTCCCCCAGCTACATCGTGGTCACACGCGCAAGACCCTCCATCCAGCGAGCGTCACGCAGCCCGGGAAACCTGGAGCCCAGAGCTCGTATGAGACATGTGGAGCTACCTGAGGCTCAGGTTGGAATAGTCGCTTGATCAGGCCAAAATAGTACTAACGGGCCAAGCGTTGGCACCTCGGACAGAAATGGGAAGACCTACCAGCAAACGGAATTCGTTTGATCGCCGTGCCGCAGCGATTGCACGGCTCGCCGGTGCGCCCATATGAATTCAGGGAGTGCGCAAAATAACCGGCTTCCCCGTTGACGTTCACATACTGCGCGTCGAAGCTGGTCCCGCCCTCACGGAGCGCCTTGCGGAAGACGGTCCGCACCTCCTCAAGCAGCCGTGTGCCCTGCTCCCGGCTCAGCTCAGTCGCGGGGTGCTCGGGATGAAGCTGGGCGGCCCAGAGCGCCTCATCCGCGTAAATATTGCCAATGCCGCTCACGACGCCCTGGTCCAGCAGGACACGCTTGACGGCGCTCTTCCGCTTCGTCAACGCCGCCAGGAAGACTTCATCGTCAAAGCCGGGATCCAACGGGTCACGGGCGATGTGCGCGGCCTGGCTCGGCACCCTGGCGTCCGCGGCACCAAAGCCGCCGGAAAGGCCATCGTGCGTGGGGACCAGTCGGTCGAGTGCCAGGGAGCCGAAGAGTCGCTGATCAGCGAAGTCGAGGCGGAGCTCCCCATGCTCGGGGTTCTCCAACCAGATGCGCACCCGCACGAAACGATCCTCGGGCGCGTCCCCCGTGCGCAGGAGCATCTGTCCGCTCATCCCCAAGTGCGCGAGGAGCGCGTCCTCCCCCTCGAGGAGTGGCAGCCACAAGAACTTCCCGCGCCGCTGCGGCGTGGCAAAGCTCACCCCGCGCAGCGCGTTTTCAAAGCCCCCACGCTCGGCCGGATGCCGCTTCAGGGCGCGACGGTCGAAGACCTCGACGGCCTGCACGACAGACCCGATCAACGCCGGTGCGAGTCCGGCACGGACCACCTCGACCTCGGGAAGCTCCGGCACGGTTATCGAGTCTGCTTGCGACTGGCTTGGAACTTGGCGACGGCATCGCGAGCGGCGGCCACCTCGGCGGCCTTCTTGCTTTTGCCAGCGCCCGTGCCGGTCGCCCGCCCGAGATGAACCGTGGCCGCGAAGGTCCGGTCGTGATCCGGGCCGGAACCGATGACCTCGTAGGCGGGCTGGGCGAATCCGTGCTCCGACGCGAGCTCCTGCAGCGAGGTCTTCGGGTCCAGCGACACCGTGAAGCGGTCGGGGTCCTCCAACAGCGGCTCGATGAGCTCCCGAACGAAAGCCGTTGCCTGCTCCGGGCCCGCAGACAGGAAAACCTGCCCGATGATGGCCTCCATGGTGTCCGCGAGAATGGACTCCTTCTCGCGCCCCCCGGTGAGCTCCTCTCCTCGTCCAAGCAACAGATGCTCGCCCAGGCCAATCCCCCGGGCGATCTCCGCGAGCGCCACCGCTGAGACCAGGCTGGAGCGTCGCTTCGCGAGTTCCCCCTCGCTCAGCTTCGGGTAGTCGAGGAACAGCTTCACGGTGACGGCCTGGCCCAGGATGGCGTCCCCCAGAAACTCGAGCCGCTCGTTGTGCGCAATCCCCCCGTGCTCATAGGCGTAGGAGCGGTGCGTCAACGCAAGCTTCAGGTCTTCTGGGGCAAGTGCAATGCCGAAACGATCCAAAAAGCCGTTGGCAGCGCGTTTGTGCGCGTCCAACGGCTGATTGGTTTCTGCGTTCCGGGGGGTGTGGTTCTCTTCCCGGCTCACAGGATTAAACGTCTGCGACCTTGCGGCCCTTGTACTCCATGAAGAGCGGGGTGCCGGCAGAGTCCTCGACCACGCGTGCGCGGTGGGGGAGGCTGTAAACGGTCTTGCCGTTCTCGACGGTCTTGACCAGCTTGGGAGCCTCGGCCTTCCACTGCGAGCGGCGGGAGTGGGTGTTTGAACGCGACATTCTCCGCTTGGGAACAGCCATGACTATCTCTTTTCTCTCGTACTATCCGGCATTGGGCGCGTCGCCCGTACCGCTGTCTGTGGAAGCCGTAAACGCAGTAAGCGCCGCCCAGCGGGGATCAACCTCACCCAGCGATTCTTCTGCCGCACCGTCTTGCCGCTTTTCACCCGTTACCGGGTCAAGTCCCGGACAATCCGGACGGCAAACCGGCTGGAACGGCAGTGCTAGGACTACCGCGTCACGGAGCGGGGATTCAAGATCGACAGAGTCATCCTGAACCCCATACTCATCGGCTTCCTGTCTATCGTAGGGGAAAAGCTCGTGAAATTCGAGTTCGACAGGCCGTTGAATGGCTTCAAGGCACCGACCGCATTCCCCGTGAGCCGTGGTTTCCACGGATACGGTCGCCAGAATTCCCTCGTGCACGGATTCGAGCCGCACATCAAGGAAGAGCTGCTCCCCCGCGGGCACATGGATAAGACCCTCGCCCAGCTGGTCCGGGACGACGATCTCTCGCTCCCGTTCGCGCATCTCGCCGGGGCGATGTTTCAGGTCGCGAATATTTTCTTGGTACACGGTCTGTTTCACCGCATTAGCCTAACCGATTCAGCTGGGCTCTAGCCGACCGTGCTGAGGAACTCGGCAACCACCGGCGGAACATACGGAGAAACGTCGCCGCCGAGGTCAGCCACCTGGCGCACCAGCGAGCTCGAAACGTGGGCGTGCATCGGATCCGTGAGGAAGAACACGGTTTCGACATTGGCCAGGCTTCGGTTCATGATGACCATCGGCGTTTCGTAGGCAACATCGATCTGCGAGCGAATGCCCTTGACGAGCACCGTCGCACCGACTTCGAGGCAGTAATCCACGAGGAGCCCCATCGACCAGGACGCCACGACGATGTTTTTCGGGAGCTCGGCTTCCGCGATTGACTTCTGGAGCAGGGTCATCCGCTCGGAAATCGGGAGCAGTGCCTGCTTATCGGGGTTATGGACGACGAGGACGTGGACTTCGTCGAACACCTGCGCGGCCCGACGGATCACGTCGAGGTGCCCGAGGGTGACGGGGTCAAACGAACCGGGAACTACGGCGATCCTACTCATGCCCACCAGCGTATCGGGTTCCCCTCCCGGAGGGCCAGGCGACCCAGCCAACTCAGGACTTTGCTAGGTTCTGCACGCGGAGGTGGTCGCGTTCGCGGTTGAGCACGTCTCGCAGGACGGGCAGCCCGGCGAGTTCGGGGTCTGCCTCGAGGAGCCCGGCGGCGATCCCTCGGGTGTGCGCAATGAGTTCCCCGTCTTCGAGGACCCGGAGCAGTCGAAGCGAGGAACGGCCGCCCGACTGGGCCTCGCCGAGGATGTCCCCCTCCTTCCGCAGCTCAAGATCGATTTCCGCAAGCTTGAACCCGTCCGTGGTCGCGGCGACCTGATCCACACGGGTTCGTGCGGTCGAACCGGGGGCCGCTGATGTGATCAGGAGGCACAAACCGGGAACCGAGCCGCGCCCGACGCGCCCTCGAAGCTGGTGCAGCTGAGAGACGCCGAAGCGCTCGGCATCCCGGACGATCATAAGCGCCGCGTTGGGCACGTTCACCCCCACCTCAATCACCGTGGTCGCCACGAGAATGTCGACCCGCCCGGCCGCGAATTCAGTCATGACCCGATCCTTCTCCGCCGCGGGCATGGCGCCGGTCAGCGCTTCGATTCGGGCTCCGACGAGGCTGGGCTCCTGCGCCAACTCCCCCAGGGTGTCCTCCACATTTGCGAGGGGCTTGAGGGCCGGCCGGCCGGCGGCTTCTGGGTGCCCGGGCGCTGATGAGGCTTCCTGCGGGGAGGCTCCTCCGGCCGGCGGCGTCGCCTCTGTCGTCCCCGGGGCGATGGCCGGGCACACCACGTACACTTGGCGGCCGAGCGCGATCTCCTCGGCGGCGCGCACCCAGGCTCGCTTCTCCCACTGCGGGTGCTCCCGGGTCGGCACCGCGTGGGTTGTGATCCCGAGCCGCCCCGGGGGCAGCTCCTGGATCACGCTCACCTCAAGGTCGCCAAAGGTGGTGAGCGCCACCGTTCTTGGGATTGGCGTTGCCGTCATGACCAGAACGTGGGGTGGGGTTTGCTCTGCTTTCTGCCGAAGAGCCTCCCGTTGTTCGACCCCGAAACGGTGTTGTTCATCGACAACGATCAGTCCCAAGTCCGAGAATGTCGTCGTTTCGGTGAGCAGGGCATGCGTGCCAATCACGATCTGCGCGGCCCCAGCAGCCGTGGCGAGTAACGCGCGGCGACGCTCCTTCGCCGGCATCTGACCCGTGATCAACACCGGTTGCAGTTGTTCAGTGAGCTCAGGGCCTAGTGACTCTTGGATGGACCGGAGATGCTGAGAGGCCAGAACCTCGGTCGGAGCGAGCAGCGCTGACTGCCCACCGTTTTCAGCGACCTGGAGCATAGCCCTCAACGCGACAAGCGTTTTCCCGGAACCAACCTCGCCCTGAAGCAAGCGATGCATCGGGCTGATGGCAGAGAGTTCCGCCGAGAGCTCCGCGCCCACCGATTCCTGGTCACCGGTCAACGGGAACGGAAGGGCCGCATCGAACCGGTCCAGCAATCCCGAGGCGACGCGGGGCCGAGCGATGGCGACCTCGTGGGATCGGCGTTGCCGTTCCCGCAGGAGGGAGAGTTGGAGATGCAGGGCTTCCCGAAAACGGAGGCTTTCCCGTGCATGTTGCCATTCCTTATCGCTTCCCGGCTGATGAATCAGCCGGAGCGATACCCCCAGAGGGAGAAGCTGTTCATCGCTCAGCAGAGACTCCGAGAGGGTTTCCGTCACCCGGACCTGCTTCAGGACCAGCGCCATCGTTTTCTGGATCGTCCAACTGTTGACCTGCGCTGTGGCTGGGTAAATCGGCAATGGCTGGTCCACCCAGGCCTGGGCTGCCGCGAGATCGGGGATGAGGGCCGCAGACTTCGCCATCAATGGCGGTGCCCCAGAGTAGTGCCCCGTGCGAATTTCCGGCTCATCACTCAGCGGCGTGACGGCTTCGTCTTCGGGGAACAGCTCGTAGTCGGGGTGAGCGAGCTGCAACGTGTTCCGGAACTCGGTGACTTTGCCAGCGAAGATGCCTCGACGACCAGGCTTGAGGTCATTCATCCGCCATGGTTGGCTGAAGAAGGTCAGGCTCAGACGCCCCACCCCATCCGTGATGATGACCTCGAGGAGACTCCCCCGGCGGTTTTTCATGCTGCGCGATTGTGCGTGCACCACCTGGGCAACGATCGTGACGTGCTCCCCCACCGGAAGATATTTGATACTCGTCAGCTCACCGTGGTGTGTGTATCGACGGGGATAGTGCCCGAGCAGGTCCCCGACAGCACGATACCCAAATGCTTTTTCAAACGCGGCGGCAGTTTTAGCCCCAACCACAGGGCCCAGCGGGGTGTCCAGGCTGACCTCATCCATGTTCCAACTGTAACGTTGAGGGCCGACGTCCGCCGTCGTTATCCACAGCAGCTGCGCGCTACGCTTTGTGTATGACCCGCATCATCTCCGGCAAGGCCGGATCCGTCCGCCTCGACGTTCCCAAGGCCGGGACCCGCCCGACGAGCGATCGCGTGCGGGAGGCCGTTTTCTCGTCGCTGTCTTCGTGGGATCTCCTGGAGGGCATGCGCGTCCTCGACCTCTACGCCGGGTCCGGCGCACTCGGTCTCGAAGCAGCAAGCCGGGGCGCATCCGAAGTTGCCCTCATCGAACGGCACCCACCCGCTGCCCGGATCACGGAGAGCAATGCCACCCGAGTCAGGGCAGCGATCGGGAAAGACACCAGCATTCGCGTTCATACCGCCTCGGTTGCTCACTACTTGAACTCGGCCGTGGGCCCCTGGGATGTCATTTTTTCGGATCCGCCATACGATCTCAGCGAGCAAGCCCTGGCAGAGGATCTGCAGGAAGTCCTGCGGCTCCTCTCCCCCGAGGGCGTCGTGGTTGTGGAGCGGAGCGGTCGCTCGCCCGAGCCGAATTGGCCGGCTGGCCTCAGCCGGTTCCGGGAAAAGAAGTACGGCGAAACGACGCTGTGGTGGGCGGAACTCGACAGCGATGACGCTGAGGAGACTCCGGGCTAAAACGGTGCACGCTTGGGCGGCGGCCCGCTCGCCGGAAGCAGCCGCACGGGGTCGGTTGCATATCGGCGTCCAGTGGGAGACTCCCAGATCAGGACGCCGTCCCGATTGTCCCGAAGCACCCATCCGTTCCCACCTGGTCGACCCGGGAACGGGAAATCTCCTTTCAGATCATGGTGTTTGCGACAGAGATGCGCCAAGTTCCCGGGCGTCGTTTCCCCGCCCTTGCTCCAGGCCCGTGAATGGTCCAGGTCACTCGTACTCGCCGGACGATCACAGCCGGGGAACCGACATGTCTGATCCCGCACCCGGAGCACGCGGCGCAGTTCCTCTGAGGGCACATACTCCGTACGCCCCAGGTGCAGCGCGGCACCAGTGTTTGGATCGGTGATGATCCTGGCAAAAGCACCGATCCTGGCGCTCACTTCGCGAGCTGCCTCAGCGTCGATCGGCCCGTACCCGCTGAGTTGCGCGTACCGTTCCCCGAGGATGGTCTCCGGGGAAAGAGCGTTCCCATCGCTGCCAGGGCTGTCGAAATCCCCGTGTTGGCTGTCCTGCGGCCTGCCAGTGATCAAAGGCACCCCGCCACCCGCTTCGGAGGCGTGCTGCTGCAGTCCCAGAACCACGTCGAGAGGCATCGTCACACGCACCTCGCCTCGGATCCCTCCGGGGATCTCCGTGTGAGTCAACGTGGGGGCGCGTTCAGGGGCGAGGCGAGTTTCCCCATTGGACTCCGGCGCGGAGCCCGCCGGGACACGCGGAGCGGGAGCCGTTTCCCCTTCCATCAGAAGCGCAATACCGGCGTCAAAGCGAAGCTGACTGAGAGTTCTCGGTTGCCGCAAAAGTGCTTCGTCGCACCGCAACCGCTCTCGATAATCCCTGTTCGACTCCCCTCGATGTCTAGGATGCTTCTGACGGATGTCACGGAGCTGTTCCCGATAGTCAGCCCGTTCGTCTCTCCGGAGTCGGGCAGCAATCCGTTGCACTCTGTCCTTCGCACACAGGATGTCTGGGGCCGGCCCAGTCAGGATGAGCTGTGCCATCCCCCACGGCGCTTGCTGATACGAAATGTCCCGGTCGGCACGAGCGAATTGAGCTTTCCGTTCCGCGTCAATGGGATCGACTTGTTCTCGGAGAGACCGGCTTAAGGAGCGGAGCCTGCTCGGCGTCATCCGTTCCGCCTCACGAGCGAGGGCAGAGTCCAGCACCTGCCGTTGCCCCTCCTCCGCGCCCTTCGTGTGTTCGAGAATTACGGTGACATGCCGACTCCCGATATCACCACGATGAAACTTTGCGTAGGTTTCTGGGAGCGCTTCGATCAAAAACACAGCGGAGGTCACGAGCTCATTCGAGCGTGTCTGTGATTCACGCACGGCTGCCGCGACCTCCGCGGCGACCGCGTTGTGGAACAGGTCTTGGTCAGCTGTTGATGGGTTGCGCAGTGATTGCGCTAGCAACCCACCGTCTTCGTCGCTTCGCTGGGGAGTTGCCCGCATCTGAGCGGCACGGAGCATTCGGGCGAGACGCGCGATAGCGTCGACTCGGAGCGCTTCAGCCTGCGCGACGGCGCGATCCGCCCGCGTGAGTGCTTCTGAAGACTGCCGAAGAGCATGCGCAAACGCCGCGTCCTCCAAGCTCAACCAGTTGGCTGTCTCGTCAGCAGCAGTCGCGGCTGTCAGTGTGGGTTCTGGTGCGCCAGAGCGCTGGGCTGTGTGGCTCTTCACGCGCGCTCGATCCAGGTCCCCACGGATCTGGTCACGAACCGACCGTAACGAGGGAGTACGCGTTCGTCGGGGGATCGTGACTCGCGGGCCCGGTCCCAGGTCCATGTTCGCCCCGGTATCGCGGGCCGCCCTCCCGCGCTGTGCTGTTCCGCGTTCACCGACGTCGCGGGACTCATGCCGAGAACGGTCAGGGTGCTGGGAACGCGCCGGGTTCGAATCGTGGTTCATGCCGAGTACGGTACCCAGCCCGCTCAGCCCCGGGCCCTCTCGGGGCCCCTGCTGTGGACAAACGCACTCAGAGGGAACCCGTGTGCCAAGGGCGGGCGGCCAATCGCTTCCCGGTGCAATGAACCGCTGGAATGTTTGACAAGAATGGCCCCGCCGCTCACAGGTGAGAGGCGGGGCCATTCGATGAGCTCACGCTCGAAGGAACGCTAGCGCGGGAGCAGCGTGTACTTCGTGGAGAGGAACTCGTGGATGCCCTCAGCGCCGCCTTCGCGGCCGAGGCCGGACTGCTTGACGCCACCGAAGGGAGCTGCAGCGTTGGACACAACGCCAACGTTCAGACCCATCATCCCGGTCTGGAGCTGTTCAATCATGCGGTGGCCACGGTGGATGTTCTCCGTGAACACGTAGCTGACCAGCCCGTACTCGGTGTTGTTCGCGATCTGGACAGCCTCTTCCTCGGAGGAGAAACGGATGATGCCAAGCACCGGTCCGAAGATCTCCTCGCGAAGAATTGCAGCCTGCGGGCTCAGCTTGTCCAGCACCGTGGGCTGGAAGTAGGAGCCCGGGCCCTCGATTGCGGAGCCACCGGTGAGCAGCTCGGCACCGGTGTCGATCGCGTCAGCCACGAGACGTGCGGAACCCTCAACAGCTGCGTCGTCGACGAGGGGTCCGATCGAAACGCCCTCCTCCGTGCCGCGGCCGATCTTCATCGCGTTGACCTTCTCGGTCACCCGAGCAGCAAACTCGTCGGCGACGGACTCGTGCACGATGATCCGGTTGGCGGCGGTGCAGGCCTGGCCAATGTTCCGGAACTTGGCGGCCATGACGCCCTCAACCGCACGGTCCATGTCAGCGTCCTCGAAGACGATGAACGGGGCGTTGCCGCCCAGCTCCATCGAGGTGCGCAGCACGCCCTGGGCGGCCTGTTCCAGCAACTTGACACCCACCGGGGTGGACCCGGTGAAGGACAGCTTCCGAAGACGCGGGTCGCTCAGGAGCGCGTTCGACATCGCACCGGACTTGGAGGTCGTGATCACGTTCACCACGCCCGCGGGCAGGCCAGCGTCCTCGAGCAGCTGCGCGAAGAAGATCGTGGTCAGCGGGGTCAGCCCTGCGGGCTTGATGACCACGGTGCAACCAGCGGCAAGCGCGGGAGCGATCTTCCGAGTCGCCATGGCCAGCGGGAAGTTCCACGGGGTGACGAAGTAGCAGGGGCCAACGGGCATCTGCGACACGAGCATGTTGCCGGTGCCCTCGGGGTTCGAACCGTACTGACCGGAGATCCGGACAGCCTCTTCGGAGAACCACCGCAGGAACTCGCCGCCGTAGGCGACCTCGCCGCGAGCCTCAGCGATCGGCTTACCCATCTCAAGGGTCATGAGGAGCGCGAACTCCTCCTTGCGCTCCTGGAGCAGGTCGAAGGCGCGGCGCAGGATGTTGCTGCGCTCGCGGGGAGCCGTGGCTGCCCAGTCGTCCTGCACAGCGACGGCCGCGTCGAGGGCGCGAATCGAGTCCTCGACCGTGCCGTCAGCGATGACCTTGATGACATCGCCGCTGGAGGGGTCGTTGACCTCGATCGTGGCACCGGAGGAAGAAGGCTCCCAGGCACCGGCGATGTAGAGGCCGTCCTTGACGGAATCGAGCAGAGCCTGCTCGTTCTGGTTCAGAGACATGTGTGTGTCCTTTCGGGGGTTCGGCGCGAGCCTAGTTGGCGGCCAGGATGTCGGCAACAACCTGCAGGCCCTCGAGGAGCAGCTCGTCCGAGATGCTCAGCGGGGGGAGGAAGCGCACGACGTTGCCGAAGGTGCCGCAGGTGAGGACGAGGACGCCCTGCTCGCCGGCCTGCTTGGCGATCGCGCTCGTGAGAGCAGCGTTGGGCTCCTTGGAACCGGACATGACGAACTCGACAGCGCTCATTGCGCCGCGGCCACGGATGTCGCCGATACGGTCGTCGTTCTTCTGGAGCTCAGCGAAGAAGTTCTCGATCAGGGCGCCGATCTCGTTGGCGCGCTCCGCGAGGTTCTCCTTTTCGTAGGTGTCGATCGTGGCGAGCGCGGCGGCGCACGCGATCGGGTTGCCCGTGTAGGTGCCACCGAGGCCACCCGCGTGAGCGGAGTCCATGATCTCGGCGCGGCCGGTCACGGCCGACAGGGGCAGGCCACCGGCGATGCCCTTGGCGGTGGTGATCAGGTCGGGTGCGAAGCCCTCCTGGTCAGCGGCGAACATGGTGCCGGTGCGAGCGAAGCCGGTCTGCACCTCGTCGAGGATGAAGACGACGCCGTTGGCGGTGGCCCAGTCGGACAGTGCCTTGAGGTAGCCCTCGGCGGGGACAATGAAGCCGCCCTCGCCCTGGATGGGCTCGATGATCATCGCGGCGAGGTTGTCTGCACCAACCTGCTTCTCAATCTGCAGGATGGACAGCGCGGCTGCCTCGGCGCCGGTCAGGCCGTCGCGGAAGGGGTAGGACGCGGGGACGCGGTAGATCTCGGGAGCGAAGGGACCGAAGCCATCCTTGTAGGGCATGTTCTTGGCGGTCATACCCATGGTCAGGTTGGTGCGGCCGTGGTACGCGTGGTCAAAGACGACGACGCCGTTCTTCTTGGTGTAGTGACGAGCGATCTTGATCGCGTTCTCAACGGCCTCAGCGCCGGTGTTGAAGAGCGCGGAACGCTTGTCGAAGTCACCGGGGGTGATCTCGTTGAGCTTCTCGGCGACCTCAACGTAGCCGTCGTAGGGGGTCACGGTGAAGCAGGTGTGCGTGAACTTCTCCACCTGGGCCTTGACGGCCTCGACAACGGCGGGAGCCGAGTTGCCGACACCGGTCACGGCGATGCCGGAGCCCAGGTCGATCAGGGAGTTGCCGTCGGCGTCAACCATGACGCCGCCACCGGCTGCGACGGTGAAGATGGGCAGTGCCACGCCGACGCCTGCGGCAACGGCGGCGTTCTTCCGCGCGAGCAGCTCCTGCGACTTCGGACCGGGGATCGAGGTGACGAGCTTGCGCTCCTGGGGAAGCGACGGGCCGCCCTTGATGTTGGTGACGTCAGTCATGGGGAGTTCCTCCTTGAAAAAACGGAATGCGGCCGAAGAGCTCGACCGCTTCCCAGTGTAGATCCGCGCCCGCCGCACAGAAACCGCCAGTATGGTTAACGATGCCGGTACTTTTCGACAGAGTGGCAAACTACTCGGCATTCCTTCAATCCGAGCTCCGCACTAGACGCCCAGGGGGTTTCCGTGGCACAGATTATGCCGGGAGCGCACGCAACGCTGCCCCTGAGTACCCTGCTCCGGCAGTACCACCTCGGGCTCGTGCTCATCGCAGGTGGGACCGCGCCCTCCGGCAGCGGCGCGCCGGACGATCCCGAACCCCACCTCTCGGCGACGCCCGCTCGAATCGGTTCCGGGGGCAGCCCGGTCCCGGTCGCAGAAGACCCGCTGAACGCCCCCGTCCAGTGGGTACACGGTTCTGACCTCGCTGATCCCTCACCGTTCCTCACCCCACGAACGGTGCTCCTCACCACCGGCGCTCAGTTCCGCGGCGAAGACGCCCCGCCCACGCGCGCTCTGGACGCGGCGCTCCTCGAAGCGGTTGCCGATCCCTCAACGGAGGTGGTCGACGCCTATGTGGCGCGGCTCGTGTCCGCCGGGGTGTGCGCGCTCGGCTTCGGCGTGGGTATCGTGTACGAGCGCATCCCCGAGTCGCTCATCGCCGCGTGCGACGCCCACGCGCTTCCCCTCTTTCGGGTGCCGTACCTCACCCCGTTCATCGCGATCGTGCAGTCCGTGGCCCGCCTCATCGAGCGCGAAACCCACGCGCGGGATGCGTGGAGCGTGCAGGCGCAGCGCGGGATCGCCCTCGCCGCCCTGCACAGCGACGGCCTCGGGGCCGCCGTCCGAGAGCTCAGCAGCCGCCTCGGTCGCTGGGTGGCGATCTACGACGGAATCGGACGGATCACGCAGATCTCCCCGGCGACGGCGCGATCCACCGCCTCGGCGGACTGGGTCCGTGCCGAGGTCTCCGCCCTCATCGAGCGAGGCAACCGTGCCAGCCGTGTCTTGTCCGGCGCGCACGACGGGGCGCAGTTGCAGACCCTCGGCTCCGGAGGCCACCTCCGCGGAGTGTTCGCCGTCGGTGGCCAAGAGCCGCTCGACGCCGCCGCCCAGGCAGCCATCGGCACCGTCGTGGCTCTCGCCACCGTCACGCTCGATCACTCCGGCAAGCTCGCCACCGCAAACAGCGCCCTGCGCTCCGGAGTGCTCACGCTCCTTGAGGGTGGGCACGTCGACCTCGCCACAGCGGTCGCGGGCGAGGCCTGGGGTCGGCTCCCCCGGACGCCGCTCCGGGTGCTCGCGCTGGGCGCGGGCCCCCACCGCCCCGCGGCGCTCACCGCCCAGGTCCGCTCCCTCTCCGAAGCGCTCGGGAGCAGCGTCTTCTCCGGAAACATCGACGGGCAGCTCTTCCTGCTCGCCGAACAACGGCTCCGTCGCCCCATCATCGACGCCCTCACCGCCGGGGGCTTCAGCTCGGGTTCGTCCCTGCCCACGGATTACTCCCACCTCTCCCAGGGGTTCGAGCAGGCCCGACGTGCGCTGGACGCGGCCGAGTACGCGGGCGGCGGCCAGCAGATCGAGTTCGATCTCAGCCATCAGGCGGGCCTGCTCGAACTGATCGAGGGTCAGGATGCCGCCGTTCGTCGCGCGGCGTCCCTCCTCGGCCCCCTCGTTCTCCAGGACGAGCGCGCCGATGAGCACCTGATCGACACCCTGGAGACCTGGCTCCGGCACCACGGGCAGTTCTCCCCCGCAGCCGAGGAGCTTGGGCTGCATCGGCACACCCTGCGCACCCGGATCCAGCGCATCGCCGGGCTCCTGCAACGCGACCTGAATCTCGTGGACACCCGCGCCGAACTCTGGGCAGCGCTGCGCGTGCACGCGGCCACAGCGCCCCCGGAGCACGGTGCGTTACCCTGAGTGAACCCCGCCCGCGATCCGCCAAGGAGACCCCCGATGTTCGCCCCCCCGAAGCTTTCCCCGGCCACCGCTCGCCCGCGCCTTCGCGGCTTCGCCCGCGCAACGGGCGCCGCCGCACTGGCCCTCGGGCTGGGTCTCGGGCTTGCCGCGTGCAGCCCATCCTTCGGCTCAGACCTTGCCAAGAGCGCCGGCGAACTGACCGGGCTTGAGGAGCTGAGCGCCCTCAGCGACGGCCTCGCCGGGATCGAGGGCGCCGTCGCCGCCCTCGGCAGCGCGGTGACCGTCGTCGCCTCCGACGGCACCCCCAGCACGATCTCGGTCACCGAGGGCGACCAGTATCTGATCTTCGGCTCGCGCGATCTCGACCCTCAGGAGGCGAGCTGCGAGGTCGACAAGGCCTTTGGCGTCGTCGCCCCGATCTCGCAGAGTTTCATGAACATTCCCACGCCGCAGGGCACGCGCTTCTCCCTGGGCGAGTTCACGGCGACCGCGACCGGGGACGCCGCGGTGACCTGCCAGGCCCCGTCCGGCGCCGGCATCGTCGTGATCGGTGCCTCGGCCATCGAGAGCGTCTTCAACCAGGCGACGAACCCGGACGCGGCGGGCTAAGTGAGGCTTGCGGGGGCGTCGCGCCGGTCCAGGAGTTCCCGGCCACCCCGCTCAGCGCCCACCGCATAGGGGTCCCAGCCGCGAGGGGCATAGGCTTCCCCGTCCACGAGCAGATCCGTGTCCCGCGGGAGCACCGTGCCGATGACCCGGAAGCCCTGCGGCACGCTCTGCCGATTCGGGAAGACCGCGAGCAGGCCGTGGTCCTCCCCGCCCGTGAGGGCCGACACGGGGTCCTCGCCGAGGAGCGAGGTCTCCAGCGCAAGCGTGACCCCGCTCGCACGGCCCATCCGGGCGGCGTCCAGGCTGAGCGAGTCCGAGACGTCCATCATCGCCGTTGCCCCCGACTCCGCGGCCACAATGCCGAGCGGGATGGGCGGGCTGGGCGCGAGCTGCGCGGCAAGCTCATCAGGGTGCTCCTGCCACAGCTCGGGCAGGCCGTCCGCGGTGGCCACCCCGTCAACGGAACAGGCGGAGAAAAGCAGCGAGAGCCCCTTCCCGGACAGACCCAGCTCCCCCGCGTACGCCAGCAGCTGGCCGGGGCGGGCCCCCGAGCGCAGCACGGGGGCCCGCCCCTCGAGGTTCCCGAGGGCGGTCACCGCGATCACGAGCTGCTCCGCGCGGGAGAGGTCGCCGCCGACGACCCCGCACCCGGGGGCGAGCGTGCGGCAGGCCGCGTCCAGCCCGCGGGCAATCTCGGTCAGGTACGAGACCGGCATCGCGTCCGGTGTCGCGATCGTCACCGTGAGCGCGCTCGGCGCGGCTCCCATCGAGGCCACATCCGAGAGGTTCGTCGCCGCCAGTTTCCAGCCGAGCTCGAAGCCGCTGTGCCAGGCGCGTCGAAAATCCGGGCCCTCCACCATCGCGTCAGAGGTGATCACGGTGTCGCCGCTCGGCGTGAGCACCGCGGCGTCGTCGCCGGGCCCCACCGTCGCGGATGCCGCCGCGCTGAGCTCGGCGAGCACTCGCGAGAGGAGCCCTTGCTCCCCCAGCTCACCTACCGTGAGGGGGGCCTCCGCCCCCGCCGTCGATGACCGCGGACCGGGCAGTGCGTGCTCACTCATGCACACAACGCTATCGGGTTTGCCCCAGCCCGGCACGGTAGCCTGGAGAGGTGTTGAAATCCGTCACCTCCCGGTCCGTCGTTCCCGCCGTTGTCCTCGGACTGAGCTCCGTGATTCTGCTGAGCGGCTGCTCCGGAATCGTCCCCCTTGAGGCCGCCCCGGACGCGAACAACCCCGCCTGCGCCGACCTCACGGTTCGCCTCCCCAGCGAGGTCGCCGAGCTGCCCAAGCGCACCACGAACGCCCAGTCCACGGGTGCTTGGGGCGACCCCGCCGCGATCCTGCTCACCTGCGGCATTGAGGCGACGGGCCCGACGACCCTGCCGTGCATCACCGTGGACGGCGTCGACTGGATCCGCGACGACAGCCAAGCGCCCCTGTTCCGCTTCGAGGCCTACGGCCGTTCCCCCGGGGTCGAGGTCGTGATCGACGCCGACGCCGACGTGAGCGGCACGACCGCGCTCGTCGACCTGAACTCGGCGATCTCCGTGCTGCCGCAGGAACGCAAGTGCATCGGTGCGGTGGACGCGGGCGCGATCCCGGACAACGCGGAGGACGGCGCGACCGTCGAGGCCCCCTAACGAGGCTCCCTGCGCGAACGACGCGGCCCCCGAAGCGATCGCTCCGGGGGCCGCGTCGTCGTTAGCGCGCTGCGGCGCGCGAGCCCTCCAGGGCAAGCTCGATCAGCTCGGTGATGAGGTCCGTGTACGCGAGCCCGGAGGCCTCCCACAGCTTGGGGTACATCGAGAACGGCGTGAAGCCGGGCAGGGTGTTGACCTCGTTCACGACGGGCCCGTCCGCGGTCAGGAAGAAGTCGACCCGGGCGAGCCCCTCGCACCCGGTCGCCTCGAACGCGGCCACGGCCGTTTCCCTGAGCGAGGCGAGCTCGGCGTCACTC
>NZ_JAPFRB010000001.1:287359-295946 GCF_035726885.1 Leucobacter sp. M11
TCCAGGTACTTCGCCTCGTAGTCGTAGAAACCGTCCCCGTTCATGACGATCTCCCCGGCGACGGCGGAGGCGCGGGGCGACTGGCCAGCGCGGCCGCCGAGCACGGCGATCTCCACCTCGCGGCCCACCACGCCGGACTCGATGAGCACGGCGTCGTCGGACTCGAAGGCGAGGTCCAGGGCCGCGGGAATCTCGGCGGCTTCCGCAACGCGGCTCACGCCGACGCTCGACCCCGCGCGGAGCGGCTTCACAAACAGGGGGTAGCTCAGGCCCGCATCGGCCTGGGCCAGAAGCTCCGGGTTGCGCTCGAGCTGCCCGCGTCGGATCGTCCGGCCGGGGGCGACCCGGATGCCGGATTCGGCGAGCACGAGCTTGGTGAAGTGCTTGTCCATGCAGAGCGAGGAGGCGAGCACCCCGGCCCCGACGTAGGGCACATCGACAAGCTCCAGCATGCCCTGCACCGTGCCGTCCTCGCCGAAGGGCCCGTGCAGCACGGGGAACACGACGTCGATCTCGGCAACCGGCTGCACCCGGCCGTCCGGGCCGATCACCGTGAGGTTCCGGTCCCCGGGGCTCAGCGGCCAGAGGACTCGGGTGCCGTTGTCGCGCACCTGGGGCAGCTCTGCCGCGTCCAGCGCGTAGCCGGCGAGGTCGCCCTCGCCCAGCAGCACGGTCTGGCCCGCCTTGGTGATGCCGACGAGCACGACGTCGAAGCGTTCCCGGTCGATCGCGGAGAAGATCCCGGCGGTGGTGACGCAGCTGATCTCGTGCTCGCTGGACCGGCCCCCGTGCAGGAGGACAACGGTCTGCTTCCCCGCGGAAGCGGGCAGCGTTTCGGTGGTCATCAGGATCAACCCTTCCGTGAGAACAGGCGTTTGAAGAGGGACGGGCGCTCGGTGAGCAGTGAGTTTTCGGGCTTCGGCACATCGTCCTCCGTGGCGAGGTGCGGCCCCAGGTGCTTGGGCGACATCGTGCCGCGCAGCACCATCTGGACCTGCTCCACGATGGGCATGGAGATGCCGCGGGCCTGCGCCAGCTCCAGCACCGAGCCGACGGAGGTGATGCCCTCCGCGGTCTGCTGCATCTGCTCCTTGGTCTCCTCCTGGGTGTACCCCTGCCCGATGAGCCGACCGGCCGTATTGTTGCGCGAGAGCGGCGACTGGCAGGTCGCGATCAGGTCGCCTAAGCCGGCAAGGCCGGTCATGGTGGCGGGATCGGCCCCGGAGGCCACCGAGAACTCGGTCATCTCCGTGAGGCCGCGCGTGATGATCGCGGCCTTGGTGTTTTCCCCATAGCCGACGCCGTCGACGATGCCGATCGCGAGCGCGATGAGGTTTTTCAACACCCCGCCCAGCTCCGTGCCCACCACATCGGTGTTCACATAGGTGCGGAAGTACGGGGTGGATGCCGCGAGGGCGACCTCCTGGGCCACCTCGGCGTCCACGGAGGCAACGACCGCGGCGGTCGGCTGCTCCTTGGCAATCTCCAGGGCAATGTTCGGGCCAGAGAGCACCGCGACCCGCTCCGGCTCCACGTCCAGGGTGTCCGCGATGACCTCGGAAATCCGCATGGTCGTGCTGCGCTCCACACCCTTAATGAGGCTGACGAGCACCGCGCGGCGGCCGAGGTAGGGCTCCAAATCGGCGAGGTTCTGCCGGATCGTTTGGCTCGGTACCGCGAGGTACACCTGGCTCGCGCCGCGCACGGCCTCGCCGAGGTCGGCGGTTGCCTTCAGGTTCCGCGGCAGGTTGATGCCGGGGAGGTACTGACTGTTGCGCCGGGCCATGTTGATCTCGCCCGCGACCTCCTCGCGCCGCGACCAGATGGTCACGTCGCATCCGGCGTCGGCCAGGATCTTCGCGAAGGTGGTTCCCCAGCTCCCGGAGCCGACCACGGCGACCTTCCGGCCGCGGTTGCGCTGCACGCTCGTCGGCGTCAAAAGCGACCCGTTTCTGTCTGTTGGTGATCCGCCGGGTTCCAGCGGGTCTTGGGCGGCGTCTCCCCGCGGAGCTCACCGAGGAGCGCGGAAATCGCGGTCATCAGCTTCTCCGTGGCGGCCGTCACAGTCTTCTGGTCGGTCTTCCCGCCGAACTCGCTCAGGTCGAGCGGCTCGCCGATGGACACGTGGATGGTCTTGCGGGGGAAGGGGTGAATTTTCTTCCCGTAGCGGGGCATGAGGTCCTGCGTGCCCCAGTGCGCGGCCGGGTACAGCGGGATGCCGGACTCCAGGGCGAGGCGGACGGCCCCCGTCTTCCCGCGCATCGGCCACAGGTCGGGGTCGCGGGTGAGCGTGCCCTCGGGGTAGACGATGACGCCCTGCCCCTTCTCGATCAGCTGGCTGGCCGCGCCAATCGGGTTCGCCCGGGACGCAGCGCCCGCGCGCTCGACGGGGATCTGGCCGGTGCCGCGGAGCAGCGATCCGAAGACGGGCACCTTGAAGAGGCTGGCCTTCGCCATGAAGCGGGGCAGCCGACCGAGGTGCCAGACCGCGGCGCCCATCGCGATCGGGTCGATCTCGCTGAAGTGGTTCGGGGCGAGAATGAACGGTCCCTGCTGCGGCAGGGTCGTCTCCTTCGTGTAGCGGTAGCGCACCATGAGCGACCACAGCGGCAGGATCAGCCCGGCCAACAGCCAGAACAGCGAGGGTCGGCGCATTTCGGGAGACCAAGCTCCCCGACGCTTTTCGGTCACACTCATAGTTTCATTATCCCCCAACGCAACGGCGCGGACCCGCATATGGGGTCCGCGCCGTGGTTTCGGCTGTGCTGCCGGGTGTGTCGCTCGGGTGCGGGCTATCCCTCGAAGATGAAATCCGCGCCGAGCTGGCGAAGTTTGCCGATGAAGTCCTCGTAGCCGCGCGAGATGATCCCCACGTTCGTGACCGTGGACTGCCCCTCGGCCGTGAGCGCCGCGATCAGGTGGCTGAAGCCACCGCGCAGATCGGGGACCTCAACCTTGGCACCCGTGAGCGTGGTCGGGCCGCTGATGACGGCGGCCTGCTCGAACTCGCGGCGGGCGACCCGGCGCTTGTAGTCCTGGATGCCGTCCTTGTGCACGACGATATCGGCGCCCATCTGGTTGAGCGCGTCCGTGAACCCGAAGCGGTTCTCGTACACGGTCTCGTGGATGGTGGAGACCCCGGGCGCCTTCGTGAGGGCGACCACGAGGGGCTGCTGCCAGTCCGTCATGAAGCCGGGGTGCACATCGGTCTCGATCGTGACCGGCTTCAGCTCCCCACCGGGGTGGTAGAAGCGGATGCCGTCGTCCTCGACCTCGAACTCGCCGCCAACCTTGCGGAACACGTTCAGGAAGGTCATCATCTCCTCCTGGCGGGCCCCGCCGACGAAGATGTCGCCCTCGGTCGCGAGCGCGGCCGCGGCCCAGCTCGCGGCCTCGTTGCGGTCGAAGATCGCGCGGTGCCGGTAGCCCTTCAGCTCGGGCACGCCCTCGATGAAGATCACGCGGTTGGGCTCCATCGAGATGATGGCACCCATCTTCTGCAGGATCGCGATGAGGTCGGTGATCTCCGGCTCGATGGCGGCGTTCTTGAGCTCGGTCTGGCCCTCCGCGAGCACGGCGGTGAGCAGCACCTGCTCGGTCGCGCCGACCGAGGGGTAGGGCAGCTCAATGTTCGCGCCCTTGAGGCCGTTCGGGGCCGTCAGGCTGATGCCGGAGGGCAGCTTCTCGATGACCGCGCCGAACTCGCGCAGCGCGTCCAGGTGGAAATCGATCGGGCGGTCGCCGATGCGGCAGCCGCCGAGGTCGGGAATGAACGCCTCGCCGAGGCGGTGCAGGAGCGGCCCGCAGAACAGGATCGGGATCCGTGAGCTGCCCGCGTGCGCGTCAATGTCGGCCTTGTGTGCGAGCTCCACGTTCGTGGGGTCGAGACGCCATTCGCCGGGCTCCTCGCCGCGGGTGATGAGCACCCCGTGCAGCGCGAGCAGGCCCGCGACGGTGCGCACATCGCTGATGTTCGGAACGTTCTTGAGCACGCTCGCGGATTTCCCGAGCAGCGCGGCCACCATCGCCTTGGTCGCGAGGTTCTTGGCCCCGCGCACCTCGATCCGCCCCTGCAGAGGGCGTCCTCCGTTGATGATGATCTCGTCGGAGGTGAGGCCGACCCGAGCACCCGCGTTCTTCGCGAAGGTGTTCAGTTCCTCGTTCTTTTCAGTGGTCACGCAGTCCTCGCTGGAATTGTTGTCGGGAGCCATGCGGGGCGCTTCTGTTCGAAGGCCCGAATGTCTTCCTCGTTTCGGAGGGTCAACGAGATGTCGTCGAGGCCTTCCATGAGTCGCCACCGAGTGTAGTCGTCAATCTCGAAAGAAACCCGAAGCTCGCCGACGGAGACCGAACGCTCTTCGAGACTCACGGTGAGTCGCGCCTCGGGGTCCGCCTCCACGGCGGCCCACAGCCGCTCAATGTCGGCCTCCGCGACCTGCGCCGCCAGCAGTCCCTGCTTGCCCGAGTTGCCCCGGAAAATGTCGCCAAATCGTGACGAGATCACGACGCGGAAGCCGAAGTCGCGGAGCGCCCAGACGGCGTGTTCGCGGGAGGATCCCGTGCCGAAGTCGGGGCCGGCGATGAGGATCTCGGCACCCAGGTACCGTTCCTGATTCAGCACGAAGTCGGGGTCCTGCCGCCAGTTTGAGAACAGGGCGTCTTCGAAGCCGGTCTTCGTGACCCGCTTCAGGAACACCGCGGGGATGATCTGGTCGGTGTCGACGTTCGAGCGCTTCAGCGGCGCCGCGATTCCGGTAAAGGTGGTGAACTTATCCATGATCGTTATGCTCCCTGTGCTGCGGTCTCGACGCGTGCGTGTTCCAGGTCCCAGGGGCTCGACAGCGTGCCGCGGATCGCGGTCGCGGCGGCGACGAGCGGCGACACGAGGTGCGTGCGCCCGCCCTTGCCCTGGCGGCCCTCGAAGTTTCGGTTCGAGGTGGACGCGCAGCGCTCCCCCGGGGCCAGCTGATCGGGGTTCATCCCGAGGCACATGGAGCAGCCCGCGAAGCGCCACTCAGCGCCGAAGTCCTTGATGATCTGGTCGAGGCCCTCGGCCTCGGCCTCAAGGCGCACCCGGGCCGAGCCGGGCACGACCATGACGCGCACGCCCTCGGCCTTCTGCTTGCCCTCGATGATGCGGGCGAACTCGCGCAGGTCCTCGATGCGGCTGTTGGTGCAGGAGCCCATGAACACGGCGTCCACGGCGATGTCCTTGAGCGGGGTGCCCGCGGTCAGGTCCATGTACTCGAGCGCGCGCGCGGCGTTCGAGCGCTCGTTCGGGTCCTCGATGTCCTCGGGATTCGGCACGCGATCGCTGAGCGAGACGCCCTGCCCCGGGTTGGTCCCCCAGGTCACGAACGGCTCCAACTCGTTGGCGTCGAGGAAGACCTCGGCGTCGAAGACCGCGCCCTCGTCGGTGGGCAGCGTGTTCCAGTAGGCCACGGCCTCGTCCCAGTTCGCGCCCTGCGGGGCGTGCGGGCGGCCTTCCAGGTAGTCGTAGGTGATCTGGTCGGGCGCGACCATGCCCGCGCGGGCACCGGCCTCGATCGACATGTTGCAGATCGTCATTCGGCCCTCCATCGAGAGGGAACGGATCGCGGAGCCGCGGTACTCCAGGACGTAACCCTGGCCGCCGCCGGTGCCGATCTTCGCGATCACGGCGAGGATGATGTCCTTCGCGGTCACGCCGGGGCGCAGCTGCCCGTCCACGTTGATGGCCATCGTCTTGAACGGCTTGAGCGGCAGGGTCTGCGTCGCCATGACGTGCTCGACCTCGCTCGTGCCGATCCCGAAGGCCATCGCGCCGAAGGCGCCGTGCGTGGAGGTGTGCGAGTCGCCGCACACCACGGTGATGCCGGGCATGGTCAGGCCGAGCTGCGGCCCGACGACGTGCACGATGCCCTGTTCCTTGTCACCGAGGGAGTGCAGTCGCACCCCGAACTCCTGGGCGTTGTCCCGGAGCGTCTCGATCTGGATCCGACTCGTCGGGTCCGCGATCTGCCGCGTGATGTTCAGGGTCGGGGTGTTGTGGTCCTCGGTCGCGATCGTCAGGTCCACCCGGCGCAGCGGCCGATCGGCCTGGCGCAGGCCGTCGAAGGCTTGGGGGCTCGTGACCTCGTGCACGAGGTGCAGGTCGATGTAGATCAGATCGGGTTGGCCATCTTCGCCCTTGACGATGACGTGGTCGTCCCAGACCTTTTCCGCCAGCGTCCGGGGACGGGGCGCGGTTGCGTGTTCACTCATAGTGTTTTCTTCTCGTTCTCTGGTTGGATCAGCCAGTGCGAAACTCCGCGACAGGTCGGCCGGAGACGCTAGGCCCTGTCGCGGCGGGGAAGAAGCAGCCGCTCAGTGTTCATGTTTCGAGTGTACCACCGCTTGGTATCCCAAACATTCGCCAGACAAAAAAGCGGTGCCGCGAACCCCTCGGGGGTCGCGGCACCGCCGGGTGCGCCGGGATCGCGGCTATTTGCCGGCCTCGTCCTCCGGGTACTCCGCGGCCCCCAGGTGCAGGCGCTCCCCGGAAGCCTTGGCCTCCCGGTTCGCCTTGACCAGGCTCGCGACCGTCGAGACGATCATGGCGGCCAGGATCACGCCGAGGGACATCATGGTGGTGATCTCGGGGACCCACTCGATCGGCTTGCCCCCGTTAATGAAGGGCAGCTCGTTCTCGTGCATGGCGTGGAAGATCAGCTTCACCCCGATGAAGGCGAGAATGAAGGCGATGCCGTACTTCAGGTAAACGAGGCGATCCAGCAGCCCGCCGAGCAGGAAGTACAGCTGGCGGAGCCCCATCAGGGCAAAAATGTTCGCCGTGAACACGATGAACGGACTCTGCGTGATTCCGAAGATCGCCGGGATGGAGTCGAGCGCAAAGAGCAGGTCCGTGACGCCGAGGGAAATCAGCACGAGGAACATCGGGGTGAAGAAGCGCTTGCCGTTAATCGTGGTGCGCAGCTTCCCGCCGTCGTAGTCGTCGGAGAACGGCAGCCACTGCTTGATCTTGCGAATGAGGAAACTGTCGCCGTGATCGGACTCGGACTCGGGGCGAACCTGCTGCCAGGCCGTCCAGATCAGCCAGGCGCCGAAGATGAAGAAGATCCAGATAAAGCGCTCGATCAGCGCGGCGCCCGCGAGGATGAAGACGCCCCGGAAGATGAGGGCGAGAATGATGCCGATCATCAGCGCCCGCTGCTGGTATTCCTTCGGCACCGCGAAGCCGCCGAGGATCAGCACGAAGACGAAGAGGTTATCAATGGACAGGCTGTACTCGGTCAGCCAACCCGCGATGAACTCCGTGCCGTGCTGCGCGTCGCCGATCACGAACATCAGGCCGCCGAAGATCAGGGCGAGCAGGACGTAGAAGCCGACCCAGAGGCTGGACTCGCGCATCGAGGGGATGTGCGGGCGTTTGATGATGAGGAGCAGATCGACGATCAGGATCGCGAGGAGCACCGCGATCGAGGTGATCTCGAACCACATCGGGAGAGCGCTTTGCATTGTTTCCTTCGGTAAGTGGAGGGGCACCAGGTGCCCCGAACGACCGAAGGTCTCTCCCCGGCAGATGCCGCACCCGAACCGGCCGCGCTACGGAGCGGGCGTACTGACGACTCGGGCGAGAGTGGGATACTCCCCTTCGCAAGGGCCTAGCTTATCGGAAATTCTCGGTTTCTCGACCCGTGGCATCAGTATTCTTGAATCTTCGCGCGGCAGTGCCGCGCTCCCACACCCCGTGCACCGGCCCCGTACGCTGGTGCTCAACCCGAGAACACCCCGAGAGGAATCGCGTGAGCGCGTTCGACCCGCCCAACCCGCCGCAGTCAGCACCCGAGGACGCACAGATCGAGTCCCCGCTGCGCGACACGATCGAGCGCTCGCGCGCGAACGGCCCCGGGCCCGCCTCGCGCACCCTGGCCGGGCTCATCTTCGCGAGCCGCTGGCTGCAGGCCCCCCTCTATATCGGCTTGATCCTGGCGCAGCTCGTCTACGTCGTCGTGTTCTGGATCGACCTGGTCCATCTCTTTGAGAACGTGTTCCTCTCCGGCCAGATCGACGAGACCGCGATCATGCTGGCGGTGCTCGGCCTCATCGACGTCGTGATGATCGCGAACCTGCTCATCATGGTGATCATCGGCGGCTACGAGACCTTCGTCTCGAAGATCCGCGTGGACGGCCACCACGACCAGCCGGACTGGCTCCAGCACGTCAACGCGAACCTGCTGAAGGTCAAGCTCGCCGTCTCGATCATCAGCATCTCCTCGATCCACCTGCTGAAGACCTTCATCGAGGTTGGCAAGATGCACGAGGGCGTCGTCTACAAGGCCAACGGGGACATCATGTACACCTCTGAGGGCGTCATGTGGGAGGTCATCATCCACCTCGCCTTCATCGTGTCCGCGCTCGCGCTGGCCTGGATCGACAAGATGAGCCAGACGACCCACGCCCCGGCCAAGCACTAGCGGCCGAACGCAAAACACCCCCGGTTCCAGAGAACCGGGGGTGATTTTGGTGGTGACCCCAGCGGGATTCGAACCCGCGTTACCGCCGTGAGAGGGCGGCGTACTAGGCCGCTATACGATGGGGCCGTATC
>NZ_JAPFRB010000001.1:296218-315613 GCF_035726885.1 Leucobacter sp. M11
GTGGTGACCCCAGCGGGATTCGAACCCGCGTTACCGCCGTGAGAGGGCGGCGTACTAGGCCGCTATACGATGGGGCCGTATCTGCGGCGCACGTTTCCGTGCAACAGAGACTATTTTGGCACAGGAGAATCCCCGAGCGCAAATCCTGCCGCGCAGCCAGCGCTCAGTGCCCGGTCGCCTCGGCGTTTTCTGGGTGTTGCCGACGGGGCGCCGTGGCTATGATCATGCCATGCTGATCACGAAATGGGAACACTCAGGCGTGAGTATCGAACTCGACGACGCCCGGCTCATCCTCGATCCCGGCTCCTTCGCCGGCCCCCTTCCCGCCGGGGCCCCGATCGCGGCAACCGTGATCACGCACGAGCACCCGGACCACTGGACCCCCGAGCGCGTCGCGGAGATTGTCGCCGCGGCCCCGGACGCCCCGATCTACACCACGCCAGCGACGGCCGCCCAGCTTCGCCTCGCGGAGCCGAATGCTCGGATGTTTCCCGTCGCTCACGGCGACGAGCGCGCCCCGGGCCCCTTCCGGCTGAGCTTCCACGGCGTACAGCACGCGCTGATCCACCGTTCGATCCCGGTCGTGGAGAACGTCGGGGTCTTCGTCAACGAGACCCTCTTCTCCGGCGGCGACAGCCTCGAAGTCCCCCTGCTCGGCGGAGCGGGCACCCCGCCGCGGATCCCGCTGCTCGGCGTGCCGATCGGCTCACTCTGGTCGAACGTCGGGGACGTGATCGACTACGTGCACGCGGTGCGCCCGCTCCGCGCCTTCTGCACGCACGACGCGATGCTCTCCGAGGCCGGGCGGGCGCTGTTCACCGCGCGCGTCAGCGAGGCCCTGGCCGCGGTCGGCGGTGCCCTGCTGCCGCTCCCCCGGGGCGAGGCGGTGCCGGTTCCCTAGCCGTGCGACGGGACCGCCGAGAACGGCGGGTCCCCCGGGCGGGGCTCAGCCGAACAGGTCGAGCTTGGCGCGGATCAGCGCTTCGGCGTCCGCGACCGTGCGGGTGACGATCTCCCCCGCGCTCGGGATGTCGTGGATCAGCCCCTGCACCTGTCCCACGGTCCAGATTCCGGCCTCCACGTCCCCCTGCTCGAAAACCTTCCGGCCGCGGGCCCCCGCGACGAGCGGCTGCACATCGGGGAACTGCCCGCCCTCGTCCAGAATCCGGACGACCTCGTCGCTCACCGAGTTTTTCGCGACCCGGGCGGTGTTGCGCAGCGTCCGCAGGATCAGGTTCGTGTCCAGCTCGCTCGCGGCCACCACGCGCTCCTTGACGGCCTGGGCCACGGGCGACTCCTCGCTGACCATGAAGCGCGTGCCCATGTTGATGCCGTCCGCCCCGAGCATGAGGGCCGCGGCGAGCCCCCGGCCGTCGGCGAAGCCGCCCGAGGCGATCATCGGGATGGAGATGGCGTCGGCCGCGGCGGGGATGAGCACCAGGCCAGGCACATCGTCCTCGCCGGGGTGCCCGGCGCACTCGAAGCCATCAATCGACACCGCGTCCACGCCGAGCGACTCGGCCTTCTTCGCGTGCCGGACGCTCGTGCACTTGTGAATCACGCGCACCCCGGCCGCCCGGAAGGCTTCCATGTGGGGCTCCGGGCTCGACCCGGCGGTCTCGACGATCGTGATCCCCGCGTCGATGATCGCGGCGCGGTACTCCGCGTACGGGGGCGGGGTAATCGTCGGGAGCATGGTCAGGTTGACGCCGAGCGGTTTGTCCGTGAGCCCGCGCGCCCGCTCGATTTCGGCGACGAGGGCCTCCGGGCTCGGCTGCGTCAGCGCGGTGATGATCCCGAGCCCGCCGGCCTCGGAGACGGCCGCCGCCAGCTCGGCCCGGCCGACCCACATCATGCCGCCCTGCACCACCGGGTGCTCGATGCCAAACATCTCCGTAAACCGTGTCTTGAGCATGGTGTCCTTCCGGGTTCCCCGCACGGGAGAGCCCCGGCGCCCTCTCAGACTAAGCGAGTGCGGCACGCCGTCAAGGGTCCCTGTGCGCGACGCACACCCAACGCCGAGTTCTCCGGCGCGGCTGTGTGCCCGCGCTACAGTGAGGAGGGCGCTCCGGGAGGTGCGGCCGCACACCCACCGAAGGGCAACGCTCATGAGTCACGCAGCATCGCAGCCCGCCGAGGACCCGGGAACGGGTCCGGCGGACGATCTCGACATTCACATCGTCCAGGCGGCCCCCGACAGCGACCCGGACGCCATCGCCGCGCTCTGGATGGAGCTCCACCACCACCACGACGAGACCGCCCCCGGGCTCGGCGCGCTCGGCGTTCCCGCCACCGCGGCAGCCCCCGGAGCCGACGCCGGCCGGAGCACCCGGTCCGCGGAGGACGGCTGGCGCATCCGGCGCGAGCACATTCGCGGCTGGCTGGGCGAGCCGCACAGCACCCTGTTTTTGGCCCTGGCCGGTGATGAGGTCCTCGGCTGCTGCCTCGGGCGCACCCAGCCCGCCCCGTCCAGCTGGGACTGGGGCACCGAGGTCGGCGTCATCGAGCTCCTCGTGGTGACCGAGCGCGCCCGCGGGCGCGGACTCGGGGAGCGCCTCCTTGAGCGCACCCGGGCCCGGCTGAGCGAGCAGGGCTGCCGCGTCATCACGGTCGACGTGATCGCGGGGAACGCGGCCGAGCGGCTGTATCGCCGCGCGGGCGGGCAGCCGTACCTGCTGACGCTCGCCCTCCCCGCTGCGCCCGGCGACCCCGGCGAACCCGCCCCCTCAGCCCGCCCGACCCCCGCCTGAGCCGGTCCGAGCGCCCCGCAGCGCCCGCCAGCGGCGGCTCCTCCCGGGAGCACATTCGGCGCGCCTCTCGGCCTCCGCGGCCCGCGGGCAAACAGCCTCTTGCCGAGGGGTGAACGGCTGAGTACAGTTCCGAGTATGGGAATTTCTCTGAAGATCGATCCGGAGACGGGGGCCGAGCTCCTGCTCATTGAGAAACCCTTTTACGAAGAGCTGACCGCCTCCCACGTCTGGATTGATGACGAGGGCCGCGAGTACCCCGTCACCGCCTCCGAGCTCGCCGCCCTCGGCATCTGCCGCTAGGCCAACGGCCCGCCGCAGGGCTCGAGTCGCGCGCCTGGCCAGGCACCGCGACGACCCGACGACGACCCGGGGCGACCACGCTCGCCGCCCGCAGCCTGCGTCGGGACCTGTTCCGCTCGATGAACGGAAACCCGGGCGCGACGCCGCCCGCTGGGCTGCGTCGCGCCCGGGTTTCCGGAATCGGCGCCTAGCGCTCGCGTGGCTCCTCGGCGTCGGGCAGCCTGACCTGGGTGGTGCGCGGCAGCGGGGCGTCCGCGACGTCCGTGATGCCGTCGAGCACCGCCTCCTGGCGTCGCCACTGTTGGAAGCCCGGCTCGTCCACGAGCGCGGCCTGGATCTCCTCCGGAGTCGCGCGCAGCTTCGGGTCGAAGCGCAGGTACGCCTTCGTTTCCCGCGCGATGAGCCCCGAAAGGATCAGGAGCCCGATCAGGTTCGGGATCGCCATGAGACCGTTCATCACATCGGAGAAGGACCAGGCGACGGACAGCTGCGTGGTCGCGCCCACGAAGACGACGAGCGAGAAGATGACGCGGAACGGAAGCACCAGGGAACGCCCGAAGATGCGCACCACGTTTCGCTCGCCGTAGTAGGACCAGCCGAGAATCGTCGAGAAGGCAAACATCGCGAGCGCGAGGGTCACGACGATGTGTCCCCAGTCTCCCGGCAGCCCGCTGGAGAACGCCTGCCCCGTCATGAGCGCGGCCGAGAGCTGCTCCCCCGTATCCGGGTCGATCAGCGAGTACGCCCCCGTCGTGACGATCACGAGGCCGGTCATCGTCACGACGATGATCGTGTCGATGAAGGTCTGGGTCATCGAGACGAGCCCCTGGCGCACCGGGTGACTCGTCTGCGCGGCGGCCGCGGCGATCGCGGCGGAGCCCATGCCGGACTCGTTCGAGAAGATCCCGCGGGCGAAGCCGTACTGCACCGCGATGATGAACACCGAACCCGTGAAGCCGCCCGCGGCCGCGGAGCCGGTGAAGGCATCGCGGAAGATCAGGGCGAAGGCCGCGGGCACCTCGCCCACGTTGACCACGAGAATGTAGAGCGCCGCCACGACGTAGAAGACGATCATGATTGGCACGAACGCCGAGGTCACCTTCCCGATCGACTTGATGCCGCCCACGAGGACGACGAGCGCGAGGATCGTGAGGATCACGCCGCTGACCCAGGTGGGCACGCTGAAGGTGTTCTCCAGGTTCGCCGAGATGGCGTTGGCCTGGGTCAGGTTGCCGATGCCGAAGCAGGCGAAGACGGTAAAGATGGTGAAGGACCAGGCCAGGATCTTGCCGACCGGGCCCCGGATGCCCTTTTCCAGGTAGTACTGGGGGCCGCCGTTGCGCTCCCCCTTCGCGTCGGCCTGGCGGAAGCGGACGCCGAGGAACGCCTCCGAGTACTTCGACGCCATGCCCAGCAGGCCGGTAATCCACATCCAGAACAGCGCGCCGGGGCCGCCGATCGCGATCGCGGTGGCCACCCCGACGATGTTGCCGGTTCCCACGGTCGCCGCGAGCGCCGTGGTGAGCGCCTGGAACTGCGTGATGTCGCCCTTGGATCCGGGGTCCCGGCGGCGCAGGATGCCGAGGTTCAGGGCGGAACCCAGGCGCAGGAACTGGATCCCGCCGAGCCGGAAGGTGAGATAGAGCCCGGTGAGGAACAGCAACGGGATCAGCACGAATGGCCCCCAGATGATCCCCCCGAGGGTGTCCAGAATGCGTTCAAGTTGTTCGGTCATGAGCGGGGCTCCCTTGGGGTTCGCGTCGTTGCGGATGGGGTCACGGTGCATGAATCAGTGGGCGGACGTTCTTGAGTTCGAGACGCTAACACAGATGCGGATTTTCGGAAGAGGCATTTGTGCCGCATTCGCTCGAAACGAGCCGCTTCCGCCGGGGGCAGGCCCGCGCTTCCGCCCGGGGTGGCGAGCCGCCCGTTGCCGCGTCGGGTTTCCTGCCCAAACACCGGTTGGGCGTGTCTCGTCGCTGGGCAGCGGGCCTGGTGGGCCCGACGCCGGGCGCTAGAGGAGGCGGAGCTCCGCAGAAATTGCCTCGGCGGTGGCGAGGAGCCGGGGCAGATGCTCGTCCCGAAGCCGCTCGACCGAGTCCCGGGTGGCGCTCGTCGAGACATTGATCGCCGCGAGCACCTCCCCGGAGCGGCCACGAATCGGGGCGGCGATCGAGCGGAGCCCGGCCTCGAGCTCGCCGTCGACGAGGGCCCAGCCCTGGGTCCCGACCCGGCTGAGCTCCTCCGCCAGCGCGCTCTGCGCCGTGAGCGTGCGCTCGGTGAGCGCACGGGGTTCGGCGGCGGCGAGGGCAGCCGCGCGCTCGCCCTCGGCCAACTGCGCGAGGAGCACGCGCCCCATGCTTGTCGCGTACGCGGGGAACCGGGTGCCGATGGTGATGCTCACGGTCATGATTTTGCGGGTGGGGACCCGGGCGACGTAGACGATGTCGCCGCCGGACAGGACCGCCGCCGACACGGACTCCCCCACGTCACGGGAGAGCAACTCCAGATGGGGCTGGACCAGCTCGGGCAGGCTGAGCGCGGAGAGGTAGCTGAAGCCGAGTTCGAGCACCTTCGGGGTGAGCGCGAAGGTGCGGCCGTCGCTGCGCACGTATCCCAGGGAGTCGAGGGTGCGCAGGAAGCGACGAGCGGCCGCCGCCGGGATCTCCGCGCGACGGGCGACCTCACTCAGGCTGAGCTCGGGGTGCTCGGCGTCGAAGGCGCGAATGACGGCGAGCCCGCGAGCGAGCGACTGCACGAAATCTCCGGGATGATCGGTCACGGTCCCACCTTATCTCCCAGCCCCCGAACCGCCCTCGCCGCACGCCGATGCGGCGGCACGTTTGCTCCCCGCTTGACGGGGCCGGGGGCTACGCAGCCGCTCAGCGTTCGAGCACCACGGCCATGCCCTGGCCGACCCCGATGCAGATGGCGACGACGGCGACGCCCCCGCCCCGTCGGGCGAGTTCGTGAGCGGCGTGTCCGATGATGCGGCCGCCGGAGGCACCGAGCGGGTGCCCGATCGCGAGCGCGCCGCCGTGCACGTTCAGGCGCTCCGGATCGAGGTCGGGCCACCCGGCCAGGCACGCGAGGCTCTGCGAGGCAAAGGCCTCGTTCAGCTCCACCAGATCCACCTCGGCCCAGCTCCTTCCCGCCCGGGCGAGCGCCTGGTTCGCGGCCTCGATCGGCGCCGTCGGGAAGGCATCGGGATCGACGCCGTGCACCGCTCGGCCCGCGATCCGGGCCAGCGGCTCGGCGTCCAGGGCCCCCTCGGCTCCCAACAGCACCGCGGAGGCCCCGTCGTTGATAGCGGAGGCATTCCCCGCGGTCACGGTGCCCCCGGAGCGAAACAGCGGGGCCAAGCCCGCCAGCTGCTCCGGGGTACTGCCGTCGCGGATCCCCTCGTCGCGGCTGAGATCGGCGCCCGGCACCGGCACAATTTCCGCGTCGAAAACCCCCTGCGCCCAGGCAGCCGCGGCGCGCTGGTGCGAGCGCGCCGCGAAGGCGTCCTGGGCGCTCCTGTCGATCCCCCACTCCGCGGCGGTTTGCTCCGCGGCCTCGCCGTTGCTCATGGTCCAGTGCGTCGGCAGCTGTCGATTCGTCATCCGCCAGCCGATCGAGGTGTTCCACATCGTCTGGTTTCCCACCCCGGGCCACGGCCGCGCAGCTTTCTCCACCACGTAGGGGGCCCGGCTCATCGACTCGACGCCCCCCGCGAGCACGAGCGTCGCGTCCCCGGCCTCGATCGCTCGCGAGCCCTGCACGACCGCCTCGACCGAGGACGCGCACAGCCGGTTCACCGTGACCCCGGTGACCGAGGTCGGGAATCCGGCCAGCAGCGCCCCGAAGCGGGCGACATTGCGGTTGTCCTCGCCCGCCTGGTTCGCGGCCCCGAACACGACGTCACCGATCCGGGCCGGGTCGAGATCGAGCCGCTCGATGCTCGCCCGCATCACGAGCGCCGCGAGATCGTCCGGGCGGACCCCGGACAGGGCCCCGCCCACACGCCCGAAGGGGGTGCGGACCGCGTCGTAGATCATCGTCTGTGCTGCGTTCATGCGGATCCGCCTCCTCTGGTTTCGGCCGGGGTGTGATCAAGCAGCCGCAGTCCGGTCAGCTCCCGGAGCCCCGGCAGCGTGTTCGTCCCGAAGAGCTCGCGAACGGCGAAGCCCTCCGCCGTCACGTCAAAGATCGCGTGGTCGGTGTAGACCCGGGACACGCAGCCGACCCCGGTCAGGGGATAGCTGCACGCTGCGACGAGCTTGGGTTCGCCCTGTTTGGTGAGCAAATCGGTCATGACGTAGACCGCCTTCGCTCCGATCGCGAGGTCCATGGCTCCGCCGACCGCGGGGATAGCCCCGGGTTCCCCCGTTGACCAGTTCGCGAGATCCCCGGTCTCGGCGACCTGAAAGGCGCCCAGCACACACACGTCCAGGTGCCCGCCGCGCATCATGGCAAAGGAGTCGGCGTGATGAAAGTAGGCCGCGCCGGGCACGGCGGTGACGGCCTGCTTCCCCGCGTTAATGAGGTCCGGATCCACCCACCCGGCCTCCGGTGCCGCCCCCATCCCGAGGAGGCCGTTCTCGGTGTGCAGGACGATGTCCTCGCCTGCGGGGAGATAATTCGCCACCAGCGTGGGCGCGCCGATCCCCAGGTTCACGAAGGAGCCGCCGGGGATGTCTGCCGCAACTCGCGCGGCCAGGTGCTCTCGGGTGATCGTGGTCATCGGAAATCCTCCTGTGCTGCTGCGGGGCTCAGTGGCGCGCCCTCCAGGTCAACCCCGCCAACGAACTCGCCCGCGCGGAGCCAGGGGCGCTCGCCCACGGCGACGACCCGGTCGACGAAGATGCCGGGGGTGACGACGGCCTCGGGGTTGAGCTGGCCAAGGGGAACCATCTCGTCGACCTGCACGATTGTCGTCGTGGCGGCGGTGGCCATGATCGGGCCGAAGTTTCGCGCGGTCTCTCGGTAGACGAGGTTGCCCCAGCGGTCGGCGCGGTACGCGCTCAGCAGGGCAACGTCGGCGTGAATGGGGTACTCCAGCGTGTACGCGCGGCCCGCGATCAGCCGCGACTCTTTGCCCTCGGCGAGCTGAGTTCCCGCCCCGGTGGGGCTAAAGAAGGCCCCGATGCCGGCGCCGGCGGCCCGGATCCGCTCCGCGAGGTTTCCCTGCGGGACCAGCTCCAGCTCGATCGCGCCCTCCCGAAACAGCCCGTCGAAGACCCAGGAGTCGGCTTGCCGCGGGAAGGAGCAGAGGATCTTCCGCACCCGACGCGTGGCGAGCAACGCGGCGAGCCCCACGTCCCCGTTCCCGGCGTTGTTGTTGATGATGGTCAGGTCGCTGGCACCCTGCGCGATCAGGGCATCGATCAGCTCCACCGGCTGCCCGGCGCGGCCGAAGCCGCCGATCATCACCGTTGCCCCGTCTGGGATCCCAGCAACCGCTTCCTCGACACTCACGACGCTCTTGTCGATCATCCGATTCCCTCCGCTCGCGCGGGGTCGGTGACCGCCGCGTCTTTTCGCTCTGCGAAGAACTCTTCGCATCTCGAACACAGGATACCCCGAACACGCACCGAAGGACAGCCCCACGGCGCAGCGAACGGGGCGCTACAGGTCTCCGGTCTCGCGCAGCGCCCGGCTGGCGAGCGCGAAGGCGGTGTTGGCGACGGGGACCCCGCAGTACAGCCCAGCCTGGAGAATGACCTCCTTGATTTCCTCGACACTGAGCCCGTTTCGTCGTGCGGCGCGCACGTGCATCTCGAACTCCTCGTCGTGGCCGAGGGCCATCATGGCGGTCAGGACCGCGATCGACCGGGAGCGCCGGTCCAGCCCGGGTCGAGACCAGATGTCGCCCCAGGCTGTTCGCGTAATGAAGTCTTGGAAATCCGCGGTGAAATCGGTGATCCGCTCGTTCGCGCGGTCAACGTGCGCGTCTGAGAGCACCGCGCGTCGAACCGCCATCCCCTGCTCCCGGCGCTCCGCGTCCCCCGGTTCCTGGCCGACGCTCACGAGCCCACCTCCGCAAAGAATCGCAGGAGTGCCGCGGCCGTGCGCTCTGGTTGCTCGGCGGGGGGCTGGTGCGCCGCGCCGTCGATCCGCACGGCCCTGCCGTTGCGGACCCCCGCAACGATTTCCGCCTGGCGCGCCTCGGTCCCGACCGTGTCGTGCTCGCCCCAGGCCGCGAGGACCGGGACGCGGATGCGGCCCAGGTCGGCACGCAGGTCATAGGAGGACAACGCTTCCGCGCACCGCGCGTATCCCTCAGCCGGGGTGTCCTGGAGCGCGTGCAGGATGCGCCCGGTCAGCTCGGGGCGGTTCGCGATCGAGTCCGGGGCAAACCAGATGCTGGCCGAGGGGATCAACAGCACCGAGGTGGACTGCTCGCGCACAAGCGCAGCCCGCTCGAGCCAGTGCGCCTCCCCGCCGAGTTCCGCGCCCGCGGCGAGGGCGGCAACCGCCGGGAAGAGCTTGGGGTGCTCGAGCGCGAGGACCAGCGCGAGTGCACCCCCGATCGACACGCCCGCGTATCGCGCCGGGCCCTCGCCGAGGCCCCGGACGCCGTCCGCAACGGCGTCCGCGAGCTCGCGCAGCGAAAACGGCTCGGGCGGGACCGGAACGCCCGCGTGTCCGGGCAGCGTAAGCAGGGAGACCCGGAATCGTGCCGCGAGGGCGGGGAGGGCGTCCTCCCAGATGAGCGGGCCGGTGCCGATCGAGTGGCCGAGGACCAGCAGGGGCGCGCCCGGCGGGCCGCTCGGCGGGCTCAGCGCAATATCGGGGTGGGTCACGGTTGCTCCTGTTCTGCTGGGCTGGGACGGTCGTGCGCGCGGCCTTGGCCGGCAGGGTTGGCCCGGTCTGCCGGGCTCGACGCGGGGCTCGGCGTGAGCAGCGCGTCCGTCAGCTCTGGCGCGAGCCCCAGGTAGTGGTGCGGATCCACCAGGGCCTCCAGGTCGAGCCCGGCGAGTTCCGGTTGGGCGCGGAGCAGCGTGGCTAGGTCCGCGCCGGATCCCGCCGCCGCGATCACGTCCCGGAAGCGCTCGGCTCCGATCAGTGGGGTCACCGCCAGCGCCACCCGCTCAGCGACGAGCAGCCCCCCGGTCACGGAGAGGTTGCGGGCCACCGCCTCCGGTCTGAGCCGAAGCCCGGACGCGAGCCGTTCGGCGTGCGCGCTGGCCCCGAGCGTGAGGCGGAGGAGCTCCCGGAGGGTCGGCCACTCGGCGTGCCAGGCCCCGTCCGGACGCTCGTCAACCGCGAGGGCGGCGGCCAGGTGCAGGGTCGCGCCGAGCTGCGGGGCGCGGAGCGCGGCCGAGCGAATCAAAATGGAGCCGACGGGATTGCGCTTCTGCGGCATCGCCGAGGAACCGCCGCCGTCCCCCTCCGCCAGCTCCCCGATCTCCGTCCGGCTCAGCGTCGCGGTGTCGGCGGCAAACACCCCGAGTGCGTCGAGCACCCGAGTCAGGGCGTCGCCCAGTTCCGTCACCGGCCAGCGCGTGGTGTGCCAGGGCGCGTCGGGGGCCGCCAGCCCGAGTTCCCGGGCGAGGGCGGCGGGCAGCGCGCGGGCCGCGTCGGCTCCCCCGATTTCCGCGGGGGCGGCCAGCGTACCCCCGGCGCCGCCCAGTTGCGCGGGCAGCGCGGCGACCGCCGCGTCCAGCCCGGCGAGGGCCCGCCGAATCCCGGCCGCCCACCCCGCGGTGCGAAGCCCAACCGTGGTGGGCACCGCGTGCTGGGTGAGCGTGCGGGCCGCGGCGGCCACGGAACGGTGCTCCTCGGCAAATCGGTCCAGCCGCGTCAGGACGCCGCGGAGGCGCTGGGCAACCTCTGCCGCGGCCCGGCGGGACACCAGCATGAGCGCCGAGTCGAGGATGTCCTGGCTCGTTGCCCCTCGGTGGATCCAAGCACGGCAGCCCGCGGGCGCGAGTTCCCGCAGCGGGGCAACCAGCGCGATCACCGGGTTTCCCCCGGCGGCCGAACCGGAGAGCATCGCTCGGAGCAACGCCTCCCGCTCGGTCGACGCGAGCGCGAGGCTCGGGAGGGTCGGGGTGCCCCCCACCGGGTTCGGGGCCCGCCAGCCCAGCGCGGCGGAGACCGCCTCCGCGTCCGCCCGGGGGGCAACCCCGACGCTCGCCCAGGCCCGAACGAGCCCAATCTCGGCGAGGATCAGCGCATCCGCGATGGCCGCATCCGAGACCAGCGCGTCAACGCCGACGGTCACCGGCGACAGGAGACCGCGATCGATCACCCCGTCCGCAGCGGCGGGTATCGGCTCGGGAACGCCGGTGTCAGTAGGCAAGAAACACCGTCTCCTTCTCGCCCTGGAGGTGGATGTCGTGCCGCAACCAGCCCGCGGGCGTTCGTTGTGCGATCAGCGTAGCCCGCTCGTTTGGCTCGAGCGAGCGGAGCAGCGGATCCGCGTCCAGAGCCGGGCTCGGCTCGGGCAGATAGATCCGGGTGTGTAGCTTGTCCGGCAGCCCGCGGGCGTACACGATGGCGACGAAGAAGGGGGCCTCCCCCGTCACAGATCCCGGGTTTCGGGTCCAGAACTCGTAGTGGCCCTCGTCGCTCGTGAACGCGCGGCCGAAGCCCGTGAAGGTGTGGTCGTCTCGGTTCAGCGTCCCCCGTGCGCGCGGGACGGACCCGTCCGCGTCGGCGGCGAAAATCTCAACCATGGCGTCCGGGATCGGCGCGCCCGCGCCGTCGAAGACGATTCCGGAGAGCACGATCGCTCCGGGCGAGTGCGGGAACGCGACCTCGTGTTTCTTGGGGAAGGTGGTCCCGTACGCGAAGAACGGACCAACGGTCTGCCCGGCAGTCGCCTCGTGCGTCTTCGGGGGGACGGTTTCGCTGCGCTTGGTCACGGGTGCTCTCCTTCGTCCGGCTCAAACCAGGTCGCATTCGGTCCGTCGACGACGATGTCGAAACGGTATCCCATCGAGAACTCCGGCTCGGTCAGGTCATGGTCGTAGGCGCCGATGAGTCGATCGCGGTCCCGCTGATCCCGGATGGCGTTGTAAATCGGATCGAGCGGGAACAGGGGATCCCCGGGGAAGTACATCTGCGTGACGATCCGCTGCGTAAACGATTGCCCGAACACCGAGAAATGAATGTGCGCGGGCCGCCAGGCATTCACGTGGTTCTTCCAGGGGTAGGGGCCCGGTTTAATCGTCGTGAACCGGTAGCGTCCCGCCTCGTCGGTGATGACCCGGCCCGCGCCCGTAAAGTTCGGGTCGAGCGGCGCTGGATGCTGATCGCGCTGATGGATGTAGCGACCGGCAGCATTCGCCTGCCAGATTTCGATGAGCTGGTTGCGCAGCGGCCGCCCCCACGAATCGAGGAGCCGCCCGGAGACGGTCATCCGTTCGCCGAGGGGTTCCCCGGCGTGCTGCAGGGTGAGGTCCGATTCGACTGCCGCAACGTCACGCTGCCCGTACGCCGGGGAGAACAGCTCGATCGTCTCGGGGTCGACGAGCTTGGGGTTCTTGGTGGGATGACGGAGGATGCTCGAGCGGTACGGGGGAAAATCGAGCATCGTCCGTGGCAGAGATTCGCCCGCGGTCGCTCGCCGCCCAAATGCGGCGTGCCGTTCGTGAATCTCCGCGGTGATCTCCCGCTGGGAGACCTGGTCCGGTGCGGCCAACAACGACTCGGGAGCCGCCGTCACCGTGTTTGATTCGTGAGCCATGTGGTGCCCTCCTGTGCGCTTGGCCTGCCACCCAGCCTGACAGGGAGCGCCCGAGAGCCACCGATGCACTCTCAACCAGTGGGACTGGCGGGTCCCGGCCAGCGGGGTTCCCGCCCGGCGCGGCTCAGGGCTCGCGGAGGACGGCCACGATATCTCGCGCGGACTGCTGCACCAGAGCGGCCAGGCGTTTCTCGTCCGCGCGCGCCAGGTCCACCACCAGGCCGAGCGCGACCGGTGGCAGCCCCGGGAGGAGGGGCAGCGCCGCGGCGACCGAAACGGTGCCCAGGGTCATCTCCTCCCGGGTACTCGCGTACCCCCGCGCTCTCGTCCGGTCGAGGTCGGCGCGCAGCTCGGCCTCATCGACGATCGTGTGTCGCGTTTCGAGTTCCCGGGTCCCGCGGAAATACGCACCCAGCCAGGCCCCATCCCGCCCGGCGAGGAGCGCTTTGCCCACCCCCGTGGCGTGGAGCGGACCCCGTCCCCCAGCACGGCTCACGGTCGGATACGATTTCCGGCCGGTGACCCGCCCCACGTACAGCACGGAGGAGCGCTCCGGGCTCCTCCCATCGAGCACGCCGAGGTGGACGTTCTCCCCCGTCGCCTCGTACAGCCGCATCAGGTTCGGGATGCTCCGTTCGCGAAGCCGCAGGGACAGCGGCGAGAGCTCGCCGAGCTCCCACAATCGAGAACCGACCGTGTACCGGGCACCGGGCAGGCGCACGACCAGGCCGTGCTCGATCAGGGTCGACAGCAGGCGGTGCAGGGTCGAGGCGGGCAGACCCGTGCGCGCGACAAGCTGGGCCGCGGTCAGCTCGGGATCGTCTTCGGAAAAGGAGCCGAGCACACCGAGGGCCCGTCCGAGGATGCCCGCTCCGCCCATCTGCTGTCCTCCCTGACCCGGTGCGCCCGCTCGGGTCGCGACTCGCCCGGGCGCGTGTGCGCCCAGGACCGAGGGTAGCCGCTCCGCTCCAACACGGAGCATGGCAAGCTGAGGACATGGCAAATTCCCCGAGTGGCGAGTCGCTGATTGACCGGGTCGTGCGCGTCCTGGACACGTTCTCCGCCGAGCTCACCGTGCAGACCGCCGCCGAGATCGGTCGCCGGGCGGGGTTACCGAGCGCGACCGCGCACCGCATCGTGGACGACCTCATCGCAGCGGGTCTCCTCGAACGGGATGAGGACCACCGCGTCCGGCTCGGGCTCAGGCTCTGGGAGCTGGCCCTTCGCGGTTCGACCGCGCTCCGGCTGCGGCAGGCCGCGCTCCCCCACATGGAGCGGATCCAGAGCACCGTGGGCCAGCACACCCAGCTCGCGGTGTTGGAGCGGGACGAAGCGCTCTTCCTCGAACGGCTTTCCGCCCCCGCCGCTGGGGCGAACATCACCCGCGTCGCCGGTCGGCTCCCCCTGCACGCCTCGTCCTCCGGCCTGGTGCTGCTGGCCCACGCGGATCTTGCGACCCGGGAGCGGGTCCTTGCCGGGCCACTGCGGGCGCTCAGCCCGGACACCGTGACGGACCCGGCGCGGTTACGGGGCCTCCTCGCGGAAATTCGGCGCGCGGGAGAGGTGGTCGCGCCCGGCACCGTTGCGGGGGTCTCGACCGGCGTCGCAATCCCGCTCCGGGATGCCGGTCGAGTCGTGGCGGCGCTCTCCGTGGTGCTCCCCCGCGAGCATGCCGTCGACGGCGCTCTGCTGGCGCTCCGCACCGCGGCGGGCGGTATCGAGGCGGCGCTCCGATCCTCCGGAACCATCGGCGGGTAGATTCCCGTTGAACGGGAATATTCTGCGATAGCGGGGTGAATTCAGGACACTGGTGGCACGGTTCCCCTGGCGGAGCCGGCCAGACCCCCGTCACCCGTCATAGGAGACCTCATGACCGCAGAACGCACTCGCGTCGCCATCGTCGGCGCCGGGCCAGCCGGCCTCTTTCTCTCGCACGTGCTGGCCCAGGCCGGGATCGCGTCGATCGTCTTTGATCAGCGCAGCCGAGCCGAGATCGAATCCACCATCCGCGCCGGCATCCTGGAACAGGGCACCGTGGAGGTGCTCAGCCGGACCGGCGCCTCCCGTCGGGTGCTCGAGGCTGGCGACCGCCACGACGGAGTCGAGTTCCGCTTCAGCGGCGAGGGGCACCGCATCGATTTCCCCGCACTCACGGGTCGCAGCGTCTGGCTCTATCCCCAGCACGAGGTCCTGACAGACCTCATCGCCGCCCGGCTTGCCGACGGACAGGACATCCGCTTCGGGGTCACCGTGGAGCGTGCCGAGGGGGTGGACTCGGCGACCCCGACCGTCTCCGGAACGGGCGCGGATGGCGCACCCTTCGAGGTCGCCGCAGAGTTCGTCGTCGGAGCGGATGGCTCACGCAGTGTCGTGCGCACCGCGGTGACGGGTTCCCCGACGGGTGGCTACTTCCGGGAGTACCCCTTCGCCTGGTTCGGGGTGCTCTGCGAGGCTGCGCCGAGCGCCGAGGAACTCATCTACAGCAACTCCCCGGACGGCTTCGCGCTCATCAGCCAGCGCAGCAAGACCGTGCAGCGCATGTACTTCCAGTGTAATCCAGACACCGATGAGCACGCGATGAGCGAACGCCAGATCTGGGACACCCTGCAGGCCAGGGTCCCCGGCACCGAGCTGATCGAGGGGCCCATCTTTCAGCGCGATGTGCTGCGGTTCCGCAGCTTCGTCGCGCACGAACTCCGGTGCGGCCGCGCTGCGCTGATCGGGGACGCCGCCCACACCGTGCCCCCGACCGGAGCGAAGGGCATGAACCTCGCCATCGCCGATGTGCTCCTCCTGAACGGGGCCCTGCAGGACCTGCTCCTCCGGGGCGACGAGCGCGCGATCGATGCCTACGCCGAGACCGCGCTCCAGCGCATCTGGCAGGCGCAGCACTTCTCCTGGTGGATGACGAACATGCTGCATCTCGCCCCAGAGGCAAGCGACTTCGATCGCCTGCGTCAGCTCGGGGAACTGCGCTCGGTCGTCGATTCGGAGGCCGGACAGCGCTTTCTCGCCGAGGGCTACACCGGCTGGCCGCTGCTCATCCCGGAGGGGTCGCTCCGGGAGGACGCAGCGGGGCTGGGCCGGTACCCTGAGGTATGGCCATCCTGATCGATCCCCCGGAGTGGCCCGCGCACGGGCAACTGTGGAGCCACCTCGTGTCGGACACGAGCTACGACGAACTGCACGCCTTCGCCCGCGAGCTGAGGGTGCCGCGGCGCGGCTTCGATCTGGATCACTACGATGTCCCCGCCCGGCGATACGAGCAGGCGGTGGCGCTGGGGGCGTTGCCCGTGCCCGGACGTGCGGTCGTGCACGCGCTCCGGGATGCCGGGCTGCGCGTGCGGCAGATCGACCGGGATCGGGTCACGCCCGGCCGACGGCTCGGCTTTCTCCGCTCGGAGTGGGCGCGACTCGGAGGGCTCCTCGGGGTCCCGGAGACCGTGCGCCACCGCTCCGGCTGGGCCGATTTGGGCGACGATCTGGAACGCCGGTGGCGGGAACCGCACCGCAGCTACCACGACGAGCGGCACCTCGAAGACGTCCTGCTCACCCTCGATCACTTCGAGACGCTCGCGGAGGACGTGGCCCCGGAGACGCTGCTCGCCGCCTGGTTCCACGACGCCATCTACACGGGCCGGGGCGGCGTGGACGAGCGGGATTCTGCCGAGTACGCCGCAGCGGCCCTGCGCGAGCTCTCCGTGGGGCAGGGCGTCGGGGAGCGGGTGCGCGAGCTGATCCTCGCGACGGATCCCGCCTTCGCGGGCGAGGCTCCCCCGGAACGGCTCGCGCACCTGCACGATGCGGACCTCTGGGTGTTTGCCTCCCCGCCGGAGCGCTACGCGCAGTACACCGCCGGGGTGCGCGCCGAGTACGCGCACCTCGCGCCGGAGCGATTCCGCGCGGGCCGCGCCGAGATCCTGCGCGGCTTCCTGGAACGACCACGCCTCTACCGCACCGAGCCCGCGCACCGCATGTGGGATGAGCGCGCGCGGGAAAACGTCGCGGCGGAGATCCGGGCGCTCACGTCCGGGAACTGACGCGGCGGCGCGTCAGCGGCAGAGGTTCAGCGGACAGAGGTTCAGCGGGCAGAAACAAGAAAACCCCCGGATAACCGGGGGTTTTTCTCTTGCTGGGGTACCTGGACTCGAACCAAGAACGACGGTACCAGAAACCGCTGTGTTGCCAATTACACCATACCCCAATGGTGATTTTGTCCGCTTCCGCGGCGTCCCTCACCGAGATATAACTCTACCCCACGAGACTCAGAAACTTCAAAACGAGGGCGTTACTGGCTCCGCCCCGGGCGAGTCGAGCGCGTCGATGTAGCGCAGGACGATGCCCTCGCGCAGGGCCCACGGCGAGATTTGCAGGGTTTCTACCTCGAAGACCTTCATCGCGGTGCGCAGCACAATCGCCCCCGCGAGCACCTGGTAGCCGCGCTCCGGGGTGATCCCCGGCAGGAACTGGCGCGTCTTCGACGGCATCTCGCGCAGCCGCGGTTCCCAGTCCCGGAGCCCCGCGTAGTGCAGCGGCGCGAGGTCCCCCGTCACCGGGTCGGCGGGGCCGCCCACGAGGCGCGCGAGCGAGCGGATCGTCTTCGAGGTGCCGATCACGCGCTTGGGCGTTGGCCGGTCCGCGAAGTGTCCGCGGGCCTGCGTAAAGACCTCCCGGGCGTGCGCGCGCAGCCGGGAGACGTCCTCGCGGGCGGGCGGGTCCTCCGGCAGGAAGTTCACGGTGCTCCGTCCGGCACCGAGCGGCAGGGACAGCTGCACATCCGGGTATTCGTCCGCGCCCTGCGCGATCTCGAAGGACCCCCCGCCGATGTCGAAGAGCAGCACCTCGCCCGCCGACCAGCCAAACCAGCGCCGCACCGCGAGCATCGTGATGCGGGCCTCGTCCTCGCCGGTCAGCACCCGGAGGGCGATCCCGGTCTCCCGGTGGATCCGGGCCAGGATTTCCTCGCCGTTCTTCGCCTCTCGGATCGCGCTCGTCGCGGTCGGGATGATGTCGTCGACCCCGATCTCGCGAATCGTGGCGACCGCCTCGCGGATCGCGGCGATGATCGTGAGGACGCCCTCCTCGGTGATCGCCCCCTCGGCGTCGAGGTAGCGCATCAAGCGCAGCGTGGACCGCCGGGAATGATAGGGCGAGGGGCTCGCCCCGGGGTGAGCGTCCACGATGAGCAGATGCACCGTGTTGGAACCTACGTCGATTACGCCGAGTCGCATGGGATCAGCCTAGCGAACGCGCGAGCGGCCACCGCCGCGATTCCTGTGCATTCGCGACGGAGCGGCGCACGCCCCGCGACGAGGGCCCCCGGGGCAGCCGCGTGGCCCGGCAGCCCCCGGCGGCTCGGCGCTTCGTGCTTAGTAGCCGCTCGCGTCGGCGGGTGCGTCGGATGCCTCACCCTCCCACTCGGCGAGGATCGCGGCGGTGCCCGAGAGTCCCAGCCGGGTCGCTCCGGCGTCGAGCATCTCGCGCACGGCGGCGGCCGAGCGGATTCCCCCCGAGGCCTTCACACCCAGGGCGTCGCCGACGGTGTCCCGCATGAGGCGAACCGCGTGCGCGGTCGCGCCGCCCGCGGGGTGGAACCCGGTCGAGGTCTTGACAAAGTCAGCCCCGGCGCGCTCGGCGGCGCGGCAGGTCGCGACGATCTCGTCGTCGGTCAGGTGCGCGGACTCGATGATGACCTTGAGGACGTGCCCCACACTCGCCTCGCGCACGAGGGTGAGCTCGGCTTCGACCCCCGCCCAGTCCCCCGCCTTCACCAGACCCAGGTTCACGACCACGTCGATTTCGTCGGCGCCGTCGTCGAGCGCGCGCAGGGTCTCGGCGGCCTTGGTGACGCCGTGGTGCGCCCCGCTCGGGAAGCCGACGACGGTGACGATTTCGAGGCCGTGCTTGTCGAGCGGCAGCACCGACGGGCTCACGCAGACCCGCGCGACGCCCAGTTCCCGCGCGGAGGCGAGGAACTCGGCGGCCTGCACCGCGGTGGTGTCGCTGGCCAGCAGCGTGTGATCGATCATTCCGGCGAGTTCTGCGCGGCTGATGGGCTCGGTCATGGGGGCTCCCTCGAATTCGAGTGCCGACCGGGCAGAGTGCCGGTCGAGGCGGCGGTGCTGGGTGTGGTGCGGCGAAACAACCGCTCGGAGCGCTCTCAACCAACCTGGGGAGCTGGCGAGGATTCTCGAAGCTTTTCCGCCGTCTCCCCTAGGCTAGTGCCCGTGACCGAGAAACAGGCCGTATCCACCAGCACTCCGGTGCAGAACTTTCGCGTGGATCCGAGCGATCACACCCCGCCCTACCTGCAGCTTCGCGCCCGGGTCATCGAGGCGATCCGGAGCGGGCAGCTCGTGCCGGGCCAGAAACTCCCCACCGTGCGCGCGCTCGCGGACACCGCCGGGCTCGCGGTGAACACCGTGGCGCACGCCTACCGGAGTCTCGACGAGGACGGTTTTGTGGAGGGCCGCGGTCGGGCCGGGACCTTCGTCACCCTGAGCGCCTCGGGCGACGAGCAGGCGAGGCGCGCCGCGCTCGACTTTGCGGAGCGCATTGCCCGTTTGGATCTGAACGAGGACCAGGTGGTCCTCCTCGTCCGCGATGCCCTCCGCGCGCTCAATCCGAACGCGGACGACTAGGCCGCTCCGGTCCTCGCGCTCTGCC
>NZ_JAPFRB010000001.1:315692-316063 GCF_035726885.1 Leucobacter sp. M11
CTCAGCCTGGCCAGGGCGAGGCGGAACCCAATCGCGCGGGCGAGCAGGGATCGCGGCGCCGTGCGGTTCCCCAGGTTCCCGGCGGCCCTCGGGTCCTTGGCCCCCGCGAGGTGCGCCATTGCGTCCAGCACAACGGGCGCTGCGGTGTCGAGCGCGCTGTGCCCGTGCCCCGCGATGGGGACCAGGGTCGCGTGTGGTGCGCGGGCGACAACCAGCTCCGCGACGCTTCGCGGGGTCCGAATATCGCGATCGCCGGAGAGGACGAGCACCGGCCAGGGAAACCGGGGCAGCTCCTCCCAGAGGGCCACGGGTTCCTGGGTAAACGGCGGCAGGGTGTCGGCGAGCAGAGCGATTGCGTCGTTGCTCCGCAG
>NZ_JAPFRB010000001.1:316094-324366 GCF_035726885.1 Leucobacter sp. M11
TAGCCGAGTTCGGTGAACGCGGCGCGGGCCACAAGATCAAACTCCATCAGGAACGGCCGGACCGTCATCACATCCGCCGCGCCGAGCCGAGTCAGCCAGGACCATAGCCGGTGCCCCCTGCCCTGTTCCAGCAGGTCGAGCATCCCCGCGACGAGGGCCGGCCCCCCGGACTCGTGCAGCAGTTGGAGCGGGAAGCCATCGGCAGCCGCGATCACATCACGCTCCGCCAGTGCGCGGATCCGGGCCGCGTGCGGAGCGGTCTCCTCCGTGCCGAACCAGTACAGCCGGTTGAGCGCGCGGGTGGCCTCGCGGGTACTCGTGGCGTCCAGCACCGGCGAATCGAGGATCATCGCACGCACCCGTTCCGGATGCCGTGCGCCGAACGCGCCCGCCAGATAGCTCCCGTACGACGACCCCGCGACGCACACCCGCTCGATGCCCTCAGCGTCCAGCACCGCGAGAAGGTCAGCCAACACCCCGTCGATAGTGATGTCCTCGGGGCGAAGGTCGCTGCCGTCATCGGTCTTGCGGGACAGCCCAACGCCGCGGTGCTCCACCATGAGCACGTCACGTCCCCGCCGCGCAGCCGCGGTCCGGAACCCCCGATAGGGCTGCACCGAGGCCAGGCCCGGGCCCCCGGGCAGGACCAGCACCGGATTTGAGCCCCGGGGCCCACTGCGCACCCGTGCGAGCGGCAGCGTGCGGCCCCCGGGGAGGTCCCGTGGCACGATGGCCACATCGGGATGCTTCATCAGAGCGGCTCGGCGGCGCTCCCACGCCGGCGTGGGTAGGCTTCCGGGCGCGCTTTCCGCGCGGGGACCGTTCGTCATGTGCGCCTCATGCGGGGAATGTAGCACGGGGTCACCTGCCCTTCCAGCCGGATCCGGAGGCGTTCTGTTTCGGGCGTGCTGCGCGATCACCGCCCCCGCGTCTTTCCCGTCGCGCAATTGCGTGTCCCCGTCCCCGTGGGTTTCCGAGGAGCCTGGGGGTGCGGTTCCAGTCGAGCCGTTCGGGCGGGATCAAATGCGGCAGCTCGCGAATCATTCGGATCGTCCAGCGGTGCTCGGCACCGAGCCCGTCGCGCGCGTGTTCGTGGATGCGCCGGTGATGGAAGCGACACAGCAGCACCCCGTTTTTCACATCGGTTGGCCCGTTCAAATGGTGTTCGCTCCACGGAATCACGTGGTGAGCGTCGCAGTCCGTGGGCGGTGCGTCGCAGTCGGGCCAGACGCAGCCGCCGTCTCTGGCGGCCAGGGCGAGCTTTTGCGCCGGGGTGAACAGGCGTTGCGCGCGCCCCTGCGCGAGGACGGCACCGGTTGTTCCGAAGACGGTGATGGCGTACTTGCCGTCGCAGAGGTCCCGGAGCGCGGTTTCGGCGGAGAGCGGGGCGAAGATGCCGTCGGCCCAGGCCGGGCCGGTGCCTGTTTCCAGGGATTCGGCGCTCACGTGGATGTTCACGAGGGTGCTCGCCCCGGTCGCCACGCCCGCGTTGCGCTCGGCGAGGTGGGCGCGGATGCCGTCGATGAGGCGGTCCAGGGTGCGCTGGGCGGGGGTGCGGTCGTCGGGGGTGGGATCGGCGTCGTTGCCGCTCTGACCTTTCGGGTCTTCGCCGGTGACCGGTTCGAAGCGCACACCGCTATGAGCCACGGTTCCTGCTTCGGGGTCAGCGACGTCGGTGTCGGTGACTGTGCCCGTGGCGGTGTGCGCGTTTGCGCGCGTTTCCTCGGCGCGCTGGTGCTCGGCCCACTCTTTCGCTCGTTCCCGCTCGGAGGGGGTGACGAGCGCGGTCATGATCGCCGCAGATTCCGGGTCGAGGAGCCCGGTGAGCCGGGTCATCCCGTCCGACAGCGGCGTCAACCGCAGGAAACGCTTGCCGCGCCGTTCGGCCTCGTCGGGGGCGGCTCCGTCGGGGTCGAGGAGTTCGACGGCGTGCTCGGTGAGCCTGGCCACCTCCTCGGCGCTGTGCCGAAGGCCGCCCGTGTCGGACCCGGCGAGGGCGACGAGTTCCCGCTCGGCGGCAGCTGTCTGCTCGCTGGCCCCGATTCGCTTGGTGACGCGGGAGAGCCCGGCGACGATCACCTCCGCGGCGTCGGTGCCGAGCTCGCCCGCGTCCAGGGCCGCCGCGACCGCGGGAAACGGGCCGGGCACCGGCTCGCCCAAAAGATTCGTCGCGGTGCGGGTGCGCTTGGCGAGCCGGATGCGTTGCCGGGCGGTGCGCTCGGAGATCCCGGCCACGGACGCGGTGAGCGCTCCGGGCGACCGGAAGTTTTGTTGCCTCGCGAGGCCCTCGGACCCGTATTCGCGTGCGGAGGCCACGTCGACGCGGCCAGCGGCCCAGACCCGGGCGGCGTCCACGTGCCGCGCCAGGGCCTCGACCCCGGCAAGATCGCGGAGAATGCGCTCGTGGCGGCGGGCCTTCGCCGGGTCGAGAACCCCCTCGGCGGCCCCGTCGGGCTGGATGACACCCTGGAGCCCGCCACCCCAGTCGAGGACGCCCCGCCCGGCCCCGGCGGTGTCTCGGGCCGCGGCGCGCTCCTCGGCGAGCGCACGGGCGGCTTCGTCGCGAAGCGCGGTGAGGATCAGGTGCGCGGCCTCGGTAAGGCCTGCGACCGTGAGCGGAATCGTCACGGTCTCAGCCGCGCGATGCTCCGGGGCGACGGTCTCAGACGACGACGTTTCCGAGGCGTTCCCGGGCACTGCGACCCCGCCCGGGTGGAACCCGGGGACGGTGGCATCGGTGCTCGGGAAGACGTTCATGTGCAGACCGTAACCGGGACCACCGACATTCGCGTTTGCCGGGGCACGGGACGCGTCGACCGCGCCGGGACGGCGGCGAACCGAGCGTGCCACCGGAGTGAGCCTCCGCGGAAACACGCCAGCGCGGGAGCCCCTGGGAGCAGATCCGCACCCCGGAATTGCACCGCCCGAGGAGGCGGCACGGCCCCGCCCGGGTGGAGCCCGGTGTCGGTGACGGCGGTGCTCGGGAAGAGGTTCATGTGCAGACCGTAACCGGGACCACTGACATTCGCGTTTGCCGGGGTTCGGGACGCGTCGACCGCGCCGGGACGGCGGCGAACCGAGCGTGCCGCCGAGGTGCGGAACCCTGAAAACACACCACCGCGGGAGCCCCTGGGAGCAGATCCGCACCTCGGAATTGCACCTCCCGCGATGGCGGCACGGCCCCGCCCGGGTGAAACCCGGGGGCGGTAGCGGCGGTCCTGGGGAAGACGTTCATGTGCAGACCCGAACCGGGATCATCGACATTCGCGTTTGCCGGGGATCGGGGCGCGTGGACCTGGCCGGTATTACTGAGATTCGCGCGAGTAGCCGGAGTGCGCCACCGTGGAAACACACCATCGCGGGAGCCCCCGGAGGCAGGCCCGCACCTCGAAATTGCACCGTCCGCGGAGGCGGCACGGCCTCGCCCGGGTGGACCCCGGGGGCGGTGGCGGCGGTGCTCGGAAAGAGGTTCATGTGCAGACCTTAACCGGGACCACCGACATTCGCGTTTGGTGTGGTGCGGGGCGCGTTGACCGCGGCGGCACGACTGAAAATCGCGCGTGTTGCCGGAGTGCGGCAGCGTGCCGACACGACACCGCGGGAGGCCTTCGGCGTAGGGCCTCGCCTGGGCATCGCCCCGCCCGCGGAGGCGGCGCGTCCCCGCCCGGACGGAACCCGGGTAAGGCGGCGTCGGTGCTCGGAAAGAGGTTCATGTGCAGACCGTAACGGGACCACCGACATTCCCGTTTGCCGGGGTGCGGGGCGCGTTGACCGCGGCGGCACGACTGAAATTCGCGCGAGTTGTCGGAGTGCCCCACCGTTGAAACGCACCACCGCGGGAGCCCACGGAGGCAGGTCCGCACCTCGAAATTGCATCGTCCGCGGAGGGGGAACGGCCCCGCTCGGGTGGAACCCGGGGAAGGCGGCGGCGGTGCTCGGGAAGAGGTTCAGGTGCAGACCGTCACCGGGACCACAGACATTCGCGTTTGGTGGGGTGCGGGGCGCGTTGACCGCGACGGCACGGCGGTCATTCGCGCCTGTTGCCGGAGTGCGGCACCGCGCAAACACGCCACCGCGGAGGCCTTCGGCGCAGGGCCGCGCCTGGGAAACACCGCCCCGCCCGGGTGGAAACCCGGGGAAGGCGGCGGTACTCGGGAAGAAGGCTCATATGCAGACGAGAACCGGGGACACTGACATTCGCGGTTGGGGAGGTGCGGGATGCATTGGCCGCGGTGAAAGGGCGGTACATCGCGCGTGCTGCCGGAGTGTGCCCCGTGCAAACACAACACCGCGGGAGTCCCCCGGCGAAGGGCCGCTCCTGGGAAATGTGCGGTCCGCGGAGGCAGCACGGCCCCGCCCGGTGGAAACCAGAGCCGGCGGTGACGGCGCTCGGGAAGAGGGTCATGTGCAGACGGGAACCGGGGCCGCGGACAGTCGCGTTCGCCGGGGTGCGGGACGCGAGAACCGCGGCGGCACGGCGGCGATCCGCGCGTGCTGCCGGAGCGCTGGGCCGTTCAGGGATATCACCGCCCCTGCCGATTGGGCCAGCGCTCGGACCCCGGTTCGAACGGCCCGCGCCGTCACAACCACCCCACCCCGGAGGAAGCCGGGGGTGGCGGTGCTCAGCACAGGGTGCATGGCAGACGGGGACGGGGACCGCTGACGTTCGACCCAGGCGATGTGGCGCGATTGCCCCGCGTTGCTTCCCCGGCTCAGGCGGCCGCGGGCAGCTCGCAGAGCAGGGCGCCGTGGGGTCGGTGCCCCCGGCCGCTCCTGCGGTGGGCCTCGAACACCTCGAAGCCAGCGCGCTCGACCGCCCGGCGCAGATCCGCCTCCGCGTAGCGGTGGGCCCGGGTGATCGCGTGGGCGAAGGGAGCGGTCTCCGGCCCCTCGAAGTAGCCGAGCAGGAGTCGCCCGCCGGGCCGAAGCACCCGGGCGAATTCGGCGAGGGGCACCCCGATCCGTTCGGGCCCGTGGTGGATCGTCGAGTACCAGGCCAGCACCCCGCCGAAGGTGTCCTCCGGCGCGTCCAGCCGGTCCAGGTCCCCCAGTGCCACGGGGGTGCCGGGGAAACACTCGGCCGCGAGCTCAAGGAACTCGGGCACCGCGTCGATGCCGCGGGCGTCGTATCCCCGCGCGCGCAGGAAGGCGGTCCAGTGCCCCGGCCCGCACCCGGCGTCGAGCAGCGGCCCGGGGGCCTCGCTCGCCCAGGTCTCGATGAGCGCCCGATCCGAGGGGTGGGTTGCCGCGATTGAGCCGAGCGCCGCCGCGTATTCCCCGGCGCGCCGGGCGTAGGCCAGGGTCACGTCCGCGTGCGCCATCGGCGGCTACGCCTCGGCCGCGTCGAAGGGGCCGACGTCGAGCACCTTGATGACCGCGTGGCCCATCGCCTCGGACTCCTCCAGGTCCACCTGCGCGGTGATGCCCCAGTCCCGGTCCCCCTCGGGGTCCGCGAAGACCTGGCGGACCCGCCAGGTGCCCGCGTCCTCGCCCGAGCGATCCAGCTCGAAGAACTCCGCGGAGCGGGCCGCGTTGTCGATGCCCAGCTCGTCGTAGTCGGCCCAGTACTCGGCCATCGCGTCCCGCCAGCGGGCCTCCGTCCAGCCCGAGCCCGCGTCGAGCTCGGCGAGCGCCGCGTAGCGGTCGAAGGCCGCGTGCTGGACGCGGTGGAAGAGCTCGTTGCGCACCATCACGGTCAGCGCGCGCACGTTCTTCAGCAGGGAGCGGGCGGGCGGCGGCACCTGGCCGCGCTCGGCCTCGTGCGCCTCGGGGTCCGGGTGGCTGAGCGCCTCCCACTCGTCGACGAGGCTGGAGTCCACCTGGCGAACGAGCTCGCCGAGCCAGTCGATCAACTCCTCCAGCGCCTCGGTGCGCGCCTCCTCCGGCACGGTTTGGCCGATGGCGCGGTAGGCGTCGGACAAGTACCGGAGCACGGAGCCCTCGACCCGGCTCAGCTGGTAGAACGAGACCAGATCCCGGAAGTTGAAGGCGCGCTCGATCATGTCGCGGACCACGGTCTTCGGCTTCAGCTCGAAGTCCCGCGCCCACGGCACCTCCTCCGTGTAGCTCTCGAAGGCCGCGGTGAGCAGCTCATTCAGCGGCTTCGGGTAGCTGATCTCGTCGAGCAGCTCCATGCGCTCCTCGTACTCGATCCCGTCGGCCTTCATCTGGGCCACGGCCTCGCCGCGCTCCTTGTGCTCCTGGGCGCGCAGGATCGCCCGCGGGTCCTCCAGCGTCGACTCGATGACCGAGATCACGTTCAACGGGTAGTCCTCGTCGTCCCGGTCCAGCAGCTCCAGCGCCGCGATCGCGAAGGGCGACAGGGGCTGGTTCATCGCGAAGTTTGCCTGCAACTCGACCGTGAGCCGGAGCAGGCGCTGGCCGCGCTCCTCGTGGATCTCGACGATGCCGCCGCGGCGGAGCGTCCGGAAGATGCCGAGGGCCAGGCGCGCGTGCCGGAACTGGGCCTCGCGGGGCTCGTGGCTGTCGAAAATCAGGGTGCGCATCGTGTCGAGCGCCTCGTTCTCGCGGGTCTCGCCGCGGGCGATCACGTTGAGCACCATCGAGTGGCTGATCTTCATCCGGCTCACGAGCGGCTCTGGCTCGGCGGCGACGATCTTGCGCATGCTCGGCTCGCCCCACGAGACGAAGCCCTGCGGGGCGGCCTTGCGGACGATCTTCTTGCGCTTTTTCGGGTCGTCGCCCGCCCGGTTGATCGCGCGTTGGTTCTCGATCTCGTGCTCGGGGGCCTGGATCACGACATCGCCCTCCGTGTCGTAGCCCGCCCGGCCGGCGCGGCCCGCGATCTGGTGAAACTCGCGCGCCGTGAGATGGCGCATTTTCTCGCCGTCGTACTTCGTCAGCGCCGTCAGCAGGACCGTGCGGATCGGTACGTTGATGCCGACGCCGAGGGTGTCCGTGCCGCAGATAATGGGCAGCAGGCCGCGCTGGGCCAGCGTCTCCACGAGCCGCCGGTACCGGGGCAGCATGCCCGCGTGATGCACGCCGATGCCGCCCCGGACCAGCCGGGACAGCTGCGTGCCAAAGCCGGTCGCGAAGCGGAAGTCACCGATCGCCTCGGCGATCTCGTCGCGCTTTTCCCGCGTGACGACCTTGATGGAGGCGAGGGCCTGCGCCCGCTCCACGGCGGCGGCCTGCGCGAAGTGCACGATGTAGACCGGGGTTTTCTTGTCGTGCAGGAAGATCTCGACCGTCTCGTGCACGGGGGTCACCGCGTAGTCGAAGCTGAGGGGCACGGGGCGCTCAACGCCCGTCACGAGGGCCGTTTCCCGCTCGGTGCGGCGCGCGAGGTCGTCGGCGAGCTCCGTGACGTCGCCGAGCGTCGCGCTCATGAGCAGGAACTGGGTGTCGTTGAGCAGCAGCAGGGGCACCTGCCAGGCCCAGCCCCGGTCGGGCTCGGCGTAGTAGTGAAACTCGTCCATGACGACCTGGTCGACGCCCGCCCCGTCGCCCTCGCGCAGCGCGAGGTTCGCGAGGATCTCGGCGGTGCAGCACAGGATCGGGGCGTCGGGGTTGATCGAGCTATCGCCCGTGACCATGCCGACCCGCTCCGCGCCAAAGACCTCGACGAGGTCGAAGAACTTCTCGGAGACGAGGGCCTTGATCGGGGCGGTGTAGACGGTGCGCTTGCCCTCGGCGAGGGCCGCAAAGTGCGCGCCCATCGCGACCATCGACTTGCCGGTGCCCGTTGGCGTGGCCAGGATCACGTTGGAGCCGGTCACCAGCTCGAGGAGCGCCTCCTCCTGGGCCGGGTAGAGCATGAGCCCGCGCTCCACCCCCGCCCACTCCTCGAAGGCCGCGAAGACCTCGTCCGGGGTGCCGAGGCCGGTCTTCTGATCGAGAAGATCGCCGAGGCTCGTGCCTGCTTGGGTGTTCACCGTGCTCCTGCCGGTCCCGGGGTGCGTCGCCCGAAACCGACTGAGCCGAGCGCGAGGCGGCCCCGCCGGGAGACTGCCGGGCGCCGCTGCTCCTAGGCTACCGGGTCGGCCCGCCCCGGCGTGGTCTGCGGGGCCGATCCGGGGCTCAGGATGTGGCTGGTTCCGTCGGGTTGCACGCGGACCTCGATCTGGGCGGGCACCTGCTCGCGCATCTCGGTGACGTGGCTGATGAGGGCCACGGCTCGGCCGCCCTCGCGGAGGGAGTCGAGCGTCGCCATCGCCTCGGCCAGCGCCTCGGGGTCGAGGCTGCCGAAGCCCTCGTCCACGAAGAGGGTGTCCAGGGTCACCCCGCCCGCCTCGGCGGTCACGACGTC
>NZ_JAPFRB010000001.1:324400-325322 GCF_035726885.1 Leucobacter sp. M11
AAGGTTTCGCCCCCGCTCAGGGAGTCCGTGGTGCGCGCCCGGCCCGTGTGCTCGTCGAGCACTCGGATCCCGAGCCCGGATTGCCGCCCACGGTACTGGAGGTCGTCGTCGTGCTGCAGGCGGTAGCGGCCGTGCACCATCCGGCTGAGGCGGGTGTTCGCCGCGGCGATGATCGCTTCCAGCCGAGCGGCGAGCACGAAGGTTTCCAAGCGCATTCTGCGGGTGTTGGGCTCCTTGCCCTCCACCGCGTCGGCGAGCTGGCGGAGCCGGTCCAGTTCCGCGGCCCGCTCCCCCGCGGACTCGCGGGCCGCGCGGTACTCCGCGGCCCGGGCGTCGGCCTCCCGGGCGACGCGGGCGAGCTCGGCCGCGGCGGTTGCGGCCCGCTCGCGCTCCGCGCGGGCGGCCTCGCGCAGCCCGCGTGCGCCCTCGGTGTCCGCCGGGGCCTCGGGCAGGTCGGCGAGCTCGGGCTCCGCGAGGATCGCCCGGACCCGGGCCTCGTCCGAGCGGTGCTGGGCCACCCGGATTTCACGGGCCTCGCGGGCCTCGGGCGTGAGCAGGGCGGCCTGGGCCGCCGCCTCGTCGGCGAAGGGGCTCTCGGCGAGGGCCGCGTCCCGTTCGCGCAGCGCCTGCGCGGCCTCCGTGTCCGCCCGGCCGAGGTCGAGCACCTGCTGGCGGGCACGGGCGACGGCCTGCCGAAGCTCGCGCAGGGCGGCGTCGCGGGCCGCGACGCTCGGGAAGTCTCCGCGCGCGGCCTCCGCGACGCTCTCGTCTTCCTGCGCCCGGGTGTGGGCGCTCGCGGCCTCGGCCCGGGCGGTGTCGCGGGCGCCGAGCAGCGCTTCGATCCGCGCGGCCGTTTCGGCGCGGGCGGCGTCGCTCCGCTCGATGGCCGCGCGCTCCTCGGGGATGCGCGCCTCGGCCGCCT
>NZ_JAPFRB010000001.1:325368-327628 GCF_035726885.1 Leucobacter sp. M11
TGCGGCGTCGTCGCCCTCCCCCGAGCGCGCGTCGGCGTCGGCGAGGGCGAGGCGGGCCTCCTGCTCCGCCTCGCGTTCCCGGGTCAGCGCCGCGTCGAGACGGAGCCGAAGGGCGTCCGCCTCGTCGATGCGTTCCTGACCAACCGGGTCGGCCGTCGTCGGCGCGGGCGCGGGGTGCTCCGCGGAGCCGCACACGGGGCAGGGGTGCCCCTCGGCAAGGTCCGCGGCCAGCTCGGCGGCGAAGCCGTCGAGCCGGGCCGTGACGAGGCGAGAAAACTCCGCGCCCGCCCGGCTGGCCTCGCGGGCGGCCTCGGCGACGCGGCGCTGCGCCGCGGCCAGGCGCTCCCGGTGCTCGGCGGCCTCCCGGCGCGCGCGCTGTTCCGCCTCGGCGGCCGAGCGGGCCAGCCGGGCCGCGGGCAGCCCGGCGGCCTCGCGCTCGCTCTGGCTCAGGGCGTCCCGCTGCCGGACCAGCTGGGCGGGCAGCTGCTCGCGTTCGGCGCGGAGGGCGTCGAGCGCGGCGTCGAGCTCGTCCGCGTCCGCCGTGCGCTTGGCGCGGGTCGCGCGGTGCCCGCTCAGCCGGAGCTCGGCGGCGGCCGCGACGGCCAGCGCCTCGATCTCGGCGTTGAGCCGTGTCTCCTCCGCGTCCAGGTCCGCCGAGTCCGGCACGCGCGGCGCGTTCGTGTCCTCGGGGTCCTGGGAGGTGTCCTCGGCGGTGAGCAGCGCGTCCTCGGGGCTCGCCGCGATGGCTGCGGCGTGCCGGGCGGCGAGCGCCGCGTCGAGTCGGGTCTGTGCGGCGGCTCGTTCGGCGGCGGCTCGCGCGGACCGTTCCCGGGCGGGGCGGATCGCCTCTGCCTGGGCCGCGGCGCTGAGGGCGGCTTCCTCGGCGGTGATGAGCGGGGTGGCCGCGTCGAGTTCCCGGTGTTCGGCGAGGGCGCGGTCGCGGCGGTGTTGCGCGCGGGCGGCGTGTTCGGCGCGGCTGAGGGCCGCCTCGGCGGCGCGCTCGGCCTGTTCCCGCTCGGCGGCGAGCGCGTGGGCGGCGCTTGCGTGTTGGGTGAGGGTGGTGAGCGCTCGCGTGATGGCGGCGTCCTCGGTTTCGGGGGGTGCGACGGGCGGGTCAGGTTTCGCGGGGTCGGGCGTGGGTTCCGCGGTGGGGTCGGTGGTTCCGTCGGCTGCTGCGTCGGCGTCAATGAGTGCGTCGGTGGGTGTCTCGGCTCGCGGGGCGCTGGCCGCGGCGAGGCGTTCGCCCTCGTGGAGCGCGGCGTCGAGGCGTTCGCGGCGGGCCTCGCCGTCGGCGAGGAGTCTTTCGTGTTCTCCGGCGAGGGCGCGGCGGCGCTCGGCGAAGGCCTGTTCGATGTGTTCGAAGCGTTCGGTGCGGAACAGGGTGCGGAGGAGGGCCTGGCGTTCCTGGTCTTTGGCGTGCAGGAAGCGCTGGAAGCGGTTTTGGGCGAGCAGGATGACCTGTTGGAACTGGTCTTTGCTGAGGACGAGGATGGGGGCGAGTGCCGCGGCGACGTCGACGGGGCGCGCGGCGATGCCGTGCCAGTGTGCTCCGGTCCAGCCTTCGAGCTGTGCGGTGCTGGGTTGTTCGGTGGTGCCGCCGCCGCGTTTGGCGGGCCGGAGGTATTTGGGGCTGCGGGTGACTCGGTAGCGGTCTCCGCCCATGCTGAATTCGAGGCGGACCTCGCTGGGTTCGGCGGGTTTGCTGTGGTCGCTGCGGACGCGGGAGATGTCGCCGTCGTAGCGGGGCACGGCGTCGTAGAGGGCGAAGCTGACGGCGTCGAGGATGCTGGATTTTCCCGCACCGGTGGGGCCGGCGATGAGGAAGAGGCCGTCGGCGGCGACGTCGTCGATGTCGATGCTTTGGCGTTCGCGGAAGGGGCCGAAGCCTTCGATGTCGATGCGGTGGATGCGCACTAGCGGTGCTCCGTCCGGTGGCGGGCGGCGTTGACGTCGGCGAGGACGTCGTCGATGAGGTGTTGTTCGGCGGGGTCGGGTCCGTGTTCGTTTCGGACGTGGCGGAGGAATTCGTCGAGGATGTCGCGGTCGCTTTTGGCGGTGACGCGTTCGGCGTAGCTGCGTCGTTCGGCTCCGGGGGTGTGTTCGGGGCGGTATTCGAGGTGGGCGCAGTGGGGGAAGCGTTCGCGGAGGCGGCGCATGGCGTCGAGGGGGCGGACGGGGTCGGTGAGGGTGGCCTGCACCCAGTCGTCGCGGTGGGCGGCGGTGCGGTCCGCGGTGAGGAGTTCGTCGAGGGTGCCGGTGA
>NZ_JAPFRB010000001.1:327662-328023 GCF_035726885.1 Leucobacter sp. M11
CCAGGTGATGTCGGGGGCGGTGCCGGGGGCGCCGAGGTCGATGAGCCAGCTGCCGCGGGGTTTGTCGGCCTCGGCGAAGCTGAGGTGGAGTGGGGCGCCGCTGTATCGGACGTTCGGGGCGAGGGTGGCGCGGCCGTGGATGTGGCCGAGGGCGGCGTAGTCGAAGCCGGCGAAGAGGTCGGCGGGGACATAGTCGAGGCCGCCCTGGGTGAGGTCTCGGGCGAGCGCGGCGTTTTCGCGTTCCGGGTCGAGCGTGGGCGTGGGGTCTGTGGGCTGGTCGCTGGTGGCGGGGGTGACGGCGAAGCAGTGGCTGAGGATCACGTGCCGCCCGCCGCGTGCTTCGCGTTCGGCGTCGAGTTCG
>NZ_JAPFRB010000001.1:328074-329286 GCF_035726885.1 Leucobacter sp. M11
AAGAGGTCGCGGACGAGCAGTGGTTCTAGGTAGGGCAGCCCGATGAGGTGGACGGGGCCGTGCTCGTCGTGGAGGGTGACGGGTTCGCGCATCCGGCGGGGGTCGGTGCGGACGTGGACGCCGGCGAGGGCGGCCCATTCGGCCTGGAAGCCGAGGCGGGTGGCGCTGTCGTGGTTGCCGCTGATGGCGACGATGTGGGCTCCGGCGGCGCGGATTTCCCGGAAGACGTCGGAGAGGACGCGGTAGAGATCGGCGGCCGGGGCGGCGTGGTCGAAGATGTCGCCGGAGACGAGCACGGCGTCGACGCGGTGTTCGCGGACCTGGGCGATGAGCGCGTCGAGGACGGTGCGGAGGGCGTCGGTCGTGGGGTGGCCGTGGAAGGTGCGGCCGAGGTGCCAGTCGGAGGTGTGCAGCAGTCTCACGGGGGTGGCCTCCAGGGGTTCGGGTCCGGTGCTGCCTCTCACCGTAGCGGGTGCCGCTGACGGTCGGATGGGGTTCTTTGGGTGTGCGGGCCGGGGATCGCCGGCGGCGCGGTCATCGCGCGAGCCGAGGGGGCTTGGGTGAGGCGGCCCGGGGGTTCTAGGCTGTCTGCATGGTTACCCCGCTGTTGTTCACCCCCGTTCGCTTTCACGCCGTGGAGATCCGGAATCGGCTCTGGGTGTCCCCCATGTGCCAGTACCAGGCGCTGGGTCGGGACGGGGTGGTGACGGCCTGGCATCAGGCGCACCTCGGCTCGCTGGCGCGAGGCGGGGCCGGGCTCGTGATGATCGAGGCGACCGGGGTGCTCCCCGAGGGGCGGATTTCGCCGTTCTGTCTGGGGCTGTGGAACGACACGCAGCGGGATGCGCTTGCCCCCATTGTGGCGTTCGCCCGCTCGCAGGGCGCCACGGTCGGGATCCAGCTGGGGCACGCGGGTCGCAAGGCGTCGACGCACCCGTGGATGCCGGACAGCCCCGCGGGCTCGGTGCCGGAGGAGGAGGGCGGCTGGGAGACGGTTGGCCCGTCCGCGGTCGCCTTTGGGGACTACCGGACGCCCCGGGCCCTCACCGAGGAGGGTCTCGCTGCGGTGGTCGCGGCGTTTGTCGCCGCGGCGGACCGCGCGGTCGAGGCGGGTATCCAGGTGCTGGAGTTGCATGCGGCGCACGGCTATCTCCTGCACGAGTTCCTGTCCCCGCTGTCGAACCGGCGCGAGGACGGCTACGGCGGAGACCT
>NZ_JAPFRB010000001.1:329336-330380 GCF_035726885.1 Leucobacter sp. M11
CGCAGCCCGCGATCCCCCTCTTTGTTCGCGTCTCCGCGTCGGAGTGGCGCGAGGACGGCTTCACCCCGGCGGAGGCTCGCACGGTTGCCGCGTGGCTGGCCGAGGACGGCGTAGACCTGATCGACGTGTCGAGCGGCGGAAACGTGCCGGATGCCCCGATCCAGATCGGCCCGGGGTATCAGGTGCCGTTCGCGGCGACGGTGCGGGAATCGGGGGTGCCGGTGTCCGCGGTGGGCATGATCACGAGCGCGGCGCAGGCGGAGACGATCCTCCGGGCGGGGCTGGCCGATGCGGTGTCCGTGGGCCGCCCCCTGCTGAGCGACCCGCACCTGCCGCTGCGCTGGGCGCGCGAGCTGCGGGCGGAGCCGCCGGTGCCGGCCTCCTACTGGCGCGCAGGGATCTGATCCGGGTGCCGTTCCGGGCGACTGCGGCCGAGGTCCTGGGGTGGCGGATGCGCGCCCTCGGCCTGACCGCGCCCCTGCCCGGCAGCGCCGCCGGGGACGCCCCCGCGCGCGTGGCCGCGGTCGCGTCCCGGATGCTCGCGGTGCAGGGCCAGGACTGGTGGGGCGGCCGGGCCGCGCTCGGACTGCGCGCCGCGGACGCGACGCTCCAGGACGTGCACGCCGCGTTCAACGCCGGGGCGATCGTGCGGTCCTGGCCCATGCGCGGCACCCTGCACCTGCTGGCCGCCGAGGACATCGGCTGGATGCAGGCGAGTACGAACCACCGGGTGCTGCCGGGGGCCCCGAAGCGGCGCGCGACCATCGGGCTGACCGAGGCGAACCTGGACCGGATGACGGAGCTCACCATCGCGGCGTTGCAGGGCGGCCGGGCACGCAGCCGGGCCCAGCTCAGCGACGCCTGGCGTGACGGCGGGGTGGCGGTGCAGGGCCCCTGGCGGTACCACGTGATCTGGTGGCTCGCGCAGACGGGCGTGATCTGGTTCGGCCCGACCGCGGATGGCGGGGAGCCGCTCGCGGTGCTCGCCGCCGAGTGGATCCCCCGCCCGCGATCGCTCGACGGCGACGAGGCTCGCGCGGAGCT
>NZ_JAPFRB010000001.1:330499-338297 GCF_035726885.1 Leucobacter sp. M11
TCGTGCCGGTGCTCGTCGGGGATACGGAGCTGTGGGCTCCGCCGGAGGCGGTTGAGGAGCGCGCGGTTTCCCCGGCGGGGGTGTGGTTGTTGCCGCCGTTTGATGAGCACCTGTTGGGGTTCACGGATCGGGGGTTGCTGGTGGACCCGGCGCATGCCGGGTTGTTGGTGCCGGGGAAGAACGGCGTGTTTGGGGCGACGGTGGTGCGGGATGGCCGGGTGGTGGCGCTGTGGAAGCGGGAGCCGCTTCGGGATGCGGTGCGGCTCCGGGTGACGCCGTTGCCGGGTGAGGCGCTCGCGTCCGAGGAGCTGGCGGCTCCGGTGGCCCGGCTGGGGCAGTTCTTGGGGGCGGAGGTGGTTGCGGAGCTTCCGGGCTGAGTCGCTGGGCGGGGGCGGGGTTTGCTCCGTGGCGTGGCACGGGTTCGCGCTAGTCTGTGCTCATGGAAATCGGGCTTGTGGGCGTCGTAGCCGTCGTGCTCATCGTGGGCGTGGCGATGGTGTCGGGGCGGATTGGGATCGCCGCTCCGCTCGTCCTTGTGGTGTTGGGGATCGGGATCGGGTATTTGCCGTGGGTGCCGCTCGTGGAGTTGGACCCCGAGATCATCCTGATTGGAGTGTTGCCGCCGCTGTTGTATTCGGCGGCGGTGAATGTGCCGCTGGTGGATTTGCGGCGGAATCTGGGGCCGATCACGGGCCTGTCGGTGGTGCTGGTGTTGATCAGCGCGGTGTTGGTTGGGTTGCTCATCACGTGGATTTTGCCGGAGGTGCCTCTCGCGGCGGGGATCGCGCTCGGGGCGGTGGTGAGTCCCACGGACGCGGTTGCCGCGACCTCGATCGGGAAGCGTTTGGGGTTGCCGCCCCGGTTGGTCACGATTTTGGAGGGCGAGAGCCTGGTGAACGACGCGACCGCGCTCGTGTTGTTGCGCGCCGCGGTGGCCGCGGTGGCGGGGGGCTTTGCCTTTGCTGAGGTGAGCTTGGAGTTTTTGTATGCCGCGGCGCTTGCGATCCTGATCGGGGTGCTCGTCGGCGCGGTTACGGTGTGGTTGCGGTCGAAGATCACGAACCCCGTGCACGACACGGTGATCTCGTTCATTGTGCCCTTTGTGGCGTTTCTGCCGACCGAGGAGATCGGTGCGTCCGGGGTGCTCGCCGTGGTTGTGGCCGGGCTGTATTCGGGGCACGTTGGGGCGAAGCATTTCAGCGCGAAGGCGCGGATGAACGAGCGGCTGAACTGGCGCACGATCCAGTTCGTGTTGGAGAACGCGGTGTTCCTCGTGATGGGGTTGCAGCTGCACGCGCTCACCGATCAGCTCAATGAGAACGAGGTGACGATCTGGCATATGGCGCTCATCGGCATCGCGGTTTCGGCCCTGTTGATTGTGTCTCGGGGGCTGTTCATGATCCCCGTGGTGCTGATTTTGCGGTTCCAGTTGCGGCGGCGGGAGGCGCGGATGGCTGGGCTGAACGGTTTCGCGGACCGGGTGCGGGACGCGGATCCGGCGCAGATCGAGGATGAGCGGATGCGCAAGCGCCTGCGGTTCGCGGATCGGTGGTTGCGGAAGCGCCAGGCGGATCTGGATCACGCGCAGCAGCAGGGGCTGGGCTGGCGCGGCGGCGCCGTGCTCGCGTGGAGCGGGATGCGCGGGGTGGTGACGCTCGCGGCGGCGCAGTCCCTGCCGAGCGATTTCCCGTACCGCGCCCCGCTGATCCTGATCGCGTTTTTTGTGGCCGTGATCACGCTGCTCCTGCACGGCACGACCTTGCCGCCGCTGATTCGGCGGTTGACGATCGTGGGGCCCTCGCGGGACGATTCTGCCCGGGAGCTGCGTTCCCTGAGCCAGGACCTCCTCGACGAGGGCCTGAACGCGTTGGAGGAGAGCCTGCGCGAGCAGAGCGAGCTCGCCGACGAGGATCACCGGGTGGACTATCCGAACGAGGAGGTCGTGGACCGGGTGCGGGCCAGCGCCCGGAACACGCTCGCGCCGCTCATTTTGTCGCTGCCGCAGGCGGTGGTGTCCGCGGAGGAACCGGAGCGGCCAGAGACGGCCGCGGAGCAGTATGTTCGGCTCTCACACGTGGTGCTGGAGGCGCAGCGGGCCGCCCTGCTCGAGGAGCGGGCGATCGGCCGGTACAGTTCGGCGTCGATCCGGGCCGCCGAGCACCTGCTCGATTCCCAGGAGACCAGGCTGCACCCGAAGTAGTCCCGCGGCGCGGGGCCTCGCGGGCATGTTCGGGGCCTGTTCGGCCGGGTTCCGGGCGGCCAGCCGTGAATTCCCCGAGCGACGCCGCGCGCGGCGGCAGGCGCGACGCGGGTCGAAAACCGCGGGTGGTGGCCAAAATCCCTGATGGGAAGCCGTGCGCGGGAACCGTCCCCGTGTGACCTCCGGTGACCCCGCGTGACCCCCGATGCCGGGGACCGGATTCGCCTCTGTTCAGCGTCGGGGGCAGCCGGTAGCCTGGGGTCGTTCGCAACCGAGAGGATCTCCCATGCAGACCGTGAGCACCGCAGACCTGTTCGACGAGCTCGGCGACGCCCTCCAGTCCGTCTCCGTGCCGTTCCAGAACTTTGGCGCCTTCGAGCAGTTCACCGGCCCCATCCGCACGGTGCGCTGCCACCGGGACAACGCGCTGTTGAAGGAGCTGCTGGGTACCCCGGGCGACGGGGCCGTGCTCGTGGTGGACGGCGGCGGCTCCTACGAGTCCGCGCTCGTCGGCGACATGATCGCCGCGCTCGCCGTGGACAACGGCTGGGCGGGGATCATCGTGAACGGTGTGATCCGGGACCGCGCCGAGATCAGCACCCTCCCCCTCGGGGTGAAGGCGCTCGGCACGAACCCGCGCAAGTCGACGAAGACCGGGGCGGGCGAGCTCGACGTGACCGTCGAGTTCGGCGGCGCCGCCTTCGTGCCCGGCGCCACCGTCTGGTCGGACGAGGACGGCATTGTCACCGACGGCATCGTCACCGACGGCATCGTGAGCGACGCGAGCGCCGCCGGAGCCTAGCCCGCCAGCAGCGCCAGCAGCAGCGAGCCGGGTCGAACCGTCACGAGGGCCAACGGGCCGCGCCGGGTCGCGGGGGCGCCCCCGGTCTTCCGGGGCGCCGCGCCCGGTTACACTGGTCTGATGCCCGGATCAGCTTCCCCCGTCTCCCCCGCCACGCTCAGCGCGGAGGACGTCGCCACCACCGTCCGCGTCCTCGCCACGATGACCGAGCTCGACGAGGACGACCCGCACTTCGCGGAGGTCCGCCTCGCGACCGCGAAAATGTTCAAGGCGGTCAAGGAGCACCGGCGCGCGGTGAAGCGGGCCGAGGTGCAGGCGGCGGACAAGGCCGTCATCGCGGCGACCGCGACGGGCGCCCCGACTCGGATCGACGACGAGACCCAGGGTCACGAGCTGTCCAGCTCCGCGACCGCGGAGACCGCGGGCGAGCTGCTCGTTGCCCGCGCCTGCTACATCTGTAAGCAGCGCTACACGCGGGTGGACGCCTTCTACCACCAGCTGTGCCCCAGCTGCGCCGTCCTGAACCACGCCAAGCGCACCGCGCGCACGGATCTCACGGGCAAGCGCGCCCTGCTCACGGGGGGCCGGGCCAAGATCGGCATGTACATCGCCCTGCGCCTGCTGCGCGATGGCGCGCACACGACGGTCACGACCCGCTTCCCGAAGGACGCGGTGCGCCGCTTCGCCGCGATGGAGGACTCCGCGGACTGGCTGCACCGGCTCCGCGTGGTCGGCATCGACCTGCGCGACCCCGCGCAGGTGATCGGCCTCGCCGACGACGTCGCGGCGCAGGGCCCCCTCGACATTCTCATCAACAACGCCACGCAGACCGTGCGCCGCTCCGCCGGGGCCTACGCCCCGCTCGTTGAGGCCGAGAGCTCCCCGCTGCCCGAGGGAGAGATGCCCGAGATCGTGACCTTCGGGAACTCGCACGAGCAGCACCCGCTCGCGCTCCAGGCCTCCGTGCAGACCATGCCGATCCTGGCCGCGGCCGCCGGGGCCGGGCACCTCACCGCGGACGATCTCACCGAGCTCGCCCTCACCCCCGGGTCGAGCTCGCTCGAGAAACTCGCCGCGGGCACCGCGATAGACGCGGGGGGCCTCTTGCCCGATCTGCACCGCGAGAACAGCTGGACCGACAAGGTGCAGGACGTGGACCCCGTCGAGATGCTGGAGGTGCAGCTGTGCAACACGACCGCGCCGTTCCTGCTCGTCAGCCGCCTCCGCGCGTCGATGGCCGCCACCCCGCGCAGCTACGTCGTGAACGTTTCCGCGATGGAGGGCGTGTTCAACCGCGGCTACAAGGGCCCCGGTCACCCGCACACGAACATGGCGAAGGCGGCGGTCAACATGCTGACCCGCACGAGCGCCCGCGAGATGAGCAGCGACAACATCTTCATGACGAGCGTGGACACCGGGTGGATCACGGACGAGCGCCCGCACCCCACAAAGGTTCGCCTCGCCGAGGAGGGCTTCCACGCCCCGCTCGATCTGGTCGACGGGGCCGCCCGGGTCTACGACCCGATCGTCCGCGGCGAGGCCGGCGAAGACCTCTTCGGCGTCTTCCTGAAGGACTACAAGCCCTCCAACTGGTAGCGCCCCGCCGCGGGGCGACCCTGCCGCGCGAGCCCCGACGGGCCTGGCGCGGCAGGCCCAACCGCGGGGGCGCTGCGGCGGTTCAGGGCGCGCGGAGCGCCTCGGGCAGGGTCACCGTCGCCGTTTCCAGGTCCTGCGGCTTGATGAGCGGGATGCCGCGCGTCTCCGGGATCGATGCCACGGTCACGATCCCCACGAGACCGACGACCCCGAGGAACACGCCCGGCACGAGCGCGAAGCCCGTGGCCTCCAGCAGCCAGGTCAGCACATAGGGCGCGGTGCCCGCGAACAGCGCGGCCGCGACCGCGTAGGCGATCGACAGGCCGGTCTGTCGGGTCCGCGTCGGGAACAGTTCCACCACGGTCGCCGCGTGGGTGCCGAGGATCAGCGAGAGGATCAGCGCCAGCCCGAGCGTGGAGACGAAGGCGGCGGTCTCTCCGCCGCTACTCATCAGCATGAACAGGGGCACCGAGAGCAGCGTTAGCGCGACCGCGGCCGTCATGAGCACCGGCTTGCGGCCCCAGCGGTCCGAGGCGATGCCCGCGAAGGGCACCACGATCAGCCCGAGCGCCGAGGCCATCGTGGACAGCAGCGCGGCCCGGCTCGGGTCGAAGCCGAGGTAGACCTCCTGATACGTCAGCAGGTACACGAGCACCACGTAGAAGGTCACGTTCATGAAGACCTCCATGCCGACGGTCTGGATGAACTGGCGTCGGTTCCGGGTGAACACCTCCTTGACGGGGGCGGTTGAGACCATTTCCAGTTCCTGGAGCTGCTGGAACTCCGGGGTGTCCTCGATCTTGCGGTGAATGTAGAGGCCGATGAAGCCGAGGGGCACGGTGACGAGGAAGGGGATCCGCCAGGCCCAGTCGATCACCTGCTGGGCGTCGAAGCTGATGTTCAGCAGGAAGACGCTGAAGGACGCCGCGAGGAAGCCGAGCAGGCTGCCGAACTCCAGCCAGCTGACGCCGAAGCCGCGGCGCTTGGGCGGCGAGAACTCGCCGAGGAACGCGGCGGCGCTGCCGAATTCCCCGCCCGCGGCCAGGCCCTGCACGATCCGGGTCAGCACCAGCAGGATCGGGGCGACGATCCCGATGGCCTCGTAGCCGGGGAGCAAGCCCAGCACGAGCGTCGAGATGGCCATCGCCAGGATCACGATCGACAGGGTCTGCTTTCGGCCGAGCCGGTCGCCGAGCCGGCCAAAGATGATGGCGCCGATGGGGCGGACGAAAAACGAGATGGCGAAGACCGCGAAGGCCGAGAGCAGGCCCGTCGCGCCCTCCGACTCCGGGAAGAACACGACCGCGATCGTGCCCGCGAGGTAGGCGTAGACCGCCCAGTCGAACCAGTGGACAAACACGCCGATCGATCCGGCGACCACGCTCTTGCGCAGCCCCTTCTGATCGACGAGGTCACTCGGGTGCAGCTCCGATGATGCACGTGACATTTCAACTCTCCCTCTTCGTTAGTGCTCGGGTGTTGCCCGAAGCCGGGCCACGTCGAGCGCGGTCCAGGCCAGCGCGGTTGCGCCGTCCGTCAGGGTCTGTTCCGCCGCCGCCCCGACGCAGGCGTCGGCGAAGGCGGGCTGGTGGTTGCTGGCGTGGCCGCCCACCCCGATGTACGGGTGGATGGCGTTGACGATCTGGGAAACGTTGCCCATATCGGTGGATGCGCGGTTCATGGTGGCCGATTCCGGGTCACCGTCGAAGCTGCGGCCGAGGGCGCTCGCGTTGCGCCGGTACCGTTCCAGGGCCTCCTCGTCCTCGCGCATTTCGGCGTAGCGCTCGCTCTCCGGCGTCACGGTCAGCGTGGCCCCCGTCGCGAGGGCCCCCGCCTCGAAGCAGCGCAGCACGCGCGCCTCGAGCGCGATCAGTTCCTCGGTGGTCTCGGCGCGGACGTACCAGCGCCCCTCGGTGCGCTCCGGGATCGCGTTGGGGGCCTCTCCCCCGCGGGTTTGCACCCCGTGCACCCGGGCCGTGTGCGGCAGTTGCTGCCGGAGCAGCCCGAGGGCCAGCTGGGCGACGAGGAAGGCGTCGTTCGCGTTGACCCCGCGCTCCGGATAGGCGGCGGCGTGCGCGGCGTGCCCGTCGTAGCGGATGTGCCAGTGGGTGACCGCGAAGGGGCGCGCCTCGGCCACGTCAACAGGGGCGGGGTGGGCCATCGAGGCGTAGTCGAGGCGCTGAAAGGCGCCCCGCTTGAGCAGCTCGATCTTGCCGCCGCCGCCCTCCTCGGCCGGGGTTCCGATGACCTCAACGGCGATGCCGAGCTCGGCGGCGACCTCCGTGAGCCCGAGGGCCGCCCCGACGCTCATCGCCGAGATCAGGTTGTGCCCGCAGGCGTGCCCGAGGCCCGGCAGGGCATCGTACTCGGCGAGGAAGGCCGCGCGGAACGCGCCCGCTTCGCCCGCATCGCCCGAGTCGAGCACCGCGCGGAACGCCGTGTCCAGCCCCAGGTAGGGCTGCTCGACGGTAAAGCCGCGCGCGGCGAGGATCCCGGCGACCGCCGCCGAGGAGCGATGCTCCTGCCAGCCGAGCTCGGGGTCCGCGTGCAGGCGTTCCGAGAGCTCGACGAGGGCGGCGCGCTCGCGGGCGATGCGCTCCGCGATCCGGGACTTCAGCCGCTCACTCATCGCCGGGCACCCCGTAGGCGGGGGTGGTTGCCGGGGCGAGGCCCCGGTTGGTGTAGTCCTCGCGCTCGGGAAGCCAGCGCGCCACGAGTGCGCCCAGCTCGCCGACGGGATCCGTCTCCGCCCAGTCAACGCGCAGATCCGTGACCCGCCACCCGGCATCGGCCACGACCGAGAGGCCCGCCGAGTGCAGGGGCCCGGCCTCGCCGCCCGCGTCGAGCGCGGCGCGAAGTCCCGCGAGGAGGCGTTCTTCGAGCGGGCCGCTCGCGGCGAGGGCGGCGTCGACGAGGGCGTCGAGCACGGCCGGGCTCGCGAGCATGTTGCCGCCCGCGACCGCGTTCTGCCGGGTGACCGAGCCGAACACGCCGAGGGCGCGGTCGCCGGAGTACGCGGCGGCCCGCCCCGCCCGGTCCAGGACGAGGAGTTGCCGGTAGCCGATGGTGTCGGCGTCGGCCTCGGCGACGACGCGGTCGAGCGCGGCCTGGGCGGCGTCGCCCACGCGGAGCCGTTCCAGGAGGCGGGGGCCGAGCCGGGGGTCGGTCACGTTTTGCGTGTGCGCCCCGCCGAGCCCGTC
>NZ_JAPFRB010000001.1:338356-338924 GCF_035726885.1 Leucobacter sp. M11
ACTCCCCGGTGTCGGGGTCGCGGAGGATCAGGGAGAGGGTCATGCCGGGCTCCGTTCGCTGATGACGGCGGTCGCGTCGATCTCCACGAGCCATTCGGGGCGGGCGAGGGCCTGGACGACGATCCCGGTGGACACGGGGAAGACGCCGCGCAGCCAGGTCCCCATCGTCCGGTAGACGTCCTCGCGATAGCGGGGATCGATGAGGTACACGGTCACCTTGACGATGTCCTCGAGGCCACTCCCGGCCTCTTCGAGGAGCATCTTGATGTTCGCCATCGCCTGCTCGGTCTGGGCGACGACGTCTCCGATGCCGACGGATGCTCGGGTGTCGAGGTCCTGGCCGATCTGCCCGCGGAGGTAGACGACCCCGCCCGCGACGACCGCCTGGCAGAGGTCGTTGTCGAGGCGCTGCTCGGGGTAGGTGTCCTTCGTGTTGAAGGGGCGGATGCGCTGGTGCGTGGTCACGGCCGACCTCCCGAGGATGCGGGGCATGCCGGGAAGCGAGCGGGGGCTGTCATCATTGGGGCCTCTTCGTGGGTCGTCGCGGATGGAGCGCGTCACGGCTCTC
>NZ_JAPFRB010000001.1:338964-342428 GCF_035726885.1 Leucobacter sp. M11
AGTGGTCGCTCCGGCTCGATCCCGGTGGGCCGCTCGTGGCGGCGGTGGCTGCTCCGGGTGGGGCGTCCTGGCGGACGTGAACAGCACCAGTCTTGGGAGCATTCCGGGTTCCGTAAAATAGCCAAAACCGACACGGCACCCCGGAGAATCAGATGCAGGTCGCCGTTTCGCCGGGATCGGGGTCGGGGCGCTTCGTGCCGGGGGAACCCGGATTCGGGAACGACGCGGGGCTGTGTCATCATTCCGCTATGGTGCAACGCTTCCCGATGACCCTGACCCAGCTCACGTACTTTGTGGAGTGCGCGAAGACGCTGAATATGACCGTGGCGAGTGCGAATCTGCACATCGCGCAGTCCGCGGTGTCCACGGCGATCTCGCAGCTGGAGCGCTCGCTCGGGGCGACGCTGTTTATCCGGGAGCGCTCCAAGGGGCTCATCCTGACGGCGCCCGGGGAGGGTTTGCTGCGCGACAGCCACCAGCTGTTCGAGTTTTTGACCTCCGCGATGGAGCGCTTGCGGGACGACCACGGGGCGGTGCGCGGCTCGATCAGCGTCGCGTGCTTCAGCCCGCTGGCGCCGTTCTTCCTGCCGCGGCTGATCAGCCGGCTGCGCGCCCGGCACCCCGAGCTGGGGTTGACCGTGATCGAGGGAGATCACGAGGACAACCTCACGGCGTTGCGGAGCGGGCGGGCGGAGTTGGCCATCAACTACAACCTGACCGCGGCCGACGATATCCGCCGCGAGGAGCTGGGCGAGGCCCGGCCGCACGTGATTGTGCCGGCCGGGCACCCCCTCGCGGCCCGGCGGAGCGTGGCCCTGGCGGAGCTCGCGGAGGAGCCCTTCGTGCTGCTGGATCTGCCCAGCAGCACGGACTATTTCCTCGGCATGCTGCGCGGGGCGGGGATCACCCCGCGCCTGGAGTATCGCAGCTCCAGCTACGAGACGGTGCGCTCGATGGTGGGGGCGGGCCTCGGCTTTTCCATCCTGAACCAGCGCCCCCGCATCAGCGGCACGTACACCGGGGATCGCACCGCGGTGCTGGAGATCGAGGATGCCGTGCCGAGCCTGATCGTCACGGCAGCCACGCTCTCGCAGGTGACGCCCTCGGCGCGGGTGCTCGCCGTGACGGCCCTGTTCCGGGAGCTGCTCGCGGAGGCCACGCCCCCGGCCGCGACGGGGGCCGCGGGGGTGGCCGAGCGCTGAGCGGGGGCCGGCGCTGCGCTGGGCGGCGGGCCGGGGAGCATCTATTGCGCAGATGACGCAGTCCGTGAACGGGTATTGGCCAGCCCCGGCCCCGCTGGGGTTTGCTGAGTCGGGAACGGACGCGATCTGTCGGCCCAACCCTCGCACTCAGCGGACCCGGCCCGGCCTCGCGAACACCCAGCGAGCGGAGAAGAAGATGTCGAGCCAAGACACAGACGTGTTGATCGTCGGCGGCGGCCAGGCGGGAATTGCGATGAGCGAACACCTGAGCGCGCAGGGGGTGCCCCACCTGGTGTTGGAGCGCGCCCGGATCGGGGAGCGCTGGCGTTCCGAGCGCTGGGATTCGCTCGTAGCCAACGGCCCCGCATGGCACGACCGCTTCCCGGGCCGGGAGTTCTCCTCCTGCGGTCCCGAGGAGTTCCCCGACAAGGAGTCGGTCGCCGACTACCTCGTCGAGGTCGCGGCGGCGTCTGCGGCCCCGGTGCGCACGGGGGTGGAGGTGACCCGGGTCAGCAAGAACCTCGGCGGCCCCGGTTTCCGGGCGGAGACCTCGGCGGGAGAGTTCACCGCGCGCTCGGTCGTTGCGGCGACCGGACCCTTCCAGACGCCCCTGATTCCCGGCGTGATTCCGGCGAGCGATCCGGTCACGCAGGTGCACTCGAGCGGGTACAAAAACCCGGACCAGCTGCCGCCCGGCGGCGTGCTCGTCGTCGGGGCTGGCTCCTCCGGGGTGCAGATCGCGGATGAGCTGCGCCGGGCGGGGCGCGAGGTCACGCTCGCGGTCGGGCCGCACGACCGGCCGCCGCGCGCCTACCGGAGCCGGGACTTCGTCTGGTGGCTGGGGGTGCTCGGCAAGTGGGACGCCTCCGCGCCCCCGCAGGGCGCCGAGCACGTCACGATCGCCGTGAGCGGCGCCCGGGGCGGCCACACCGTGGACTTCCGCGACCTGGCGGCGAACGGCATCACCCTGGTCGGCCGGGCCGGGGCGTACGCGGACGGGGTGCTGAGCTTCGATGCGGACCTCGCCGACAACATCCGGGGCGGCGATGAGAACTACCTCGCGCTGCTTCGGGAGGCCGATGCCTACGTGGAGCGGAACGGGCTCGATCTCCCCGAGGAGCCCGAGGCGCACGTGCTCGGCCCCCTGCCCGCGGAGGCGCGCACCCCGATCCGGTCGCTGAATCTGGCCGAGGCGGGCATCACCTCGGTCGTGTGGGCGACGGGCTTCGGGGTCGACTACGGCTGGCTCGATCTCCCGGCGCTGGACGAGCGCGGCCGGCCGCTGCACCAGCGCGGCGTCTCCCCGGAGCCCGGCGTCTACTTCCTGGGCCTGCCCTGGCTGTCCCGGCGGGGGTCGAGCTTCCTGTGGGGCGTCTGGCACGACGCGAAGTACCTCGCGGATCACATCGTGACCCAGCGCGGGTACCGCGCCTACGCGCCGGAGGCCACGGTGCCGACCGGGGCGGGCCGGCTCAGCCGGTGACGAGCCGGTAGCCCATTCCTGGCTCCGTGAGCAGGTAGCGGGGCGCGGCGGGGTCGTCCTCGAGCTTCTTGCGCAGCTGCGCAAGATAGAGGCGCAGGTACCCGGTGTCGGTGACGTGCTCGGAGCCCCAGATCTCGGTGAGCAGGGCGTGCCGGGTCACGAGGCGGCCCCCGCCGCGGATGAGCAGCTCCAGCACGCGCCACTCGGTCGGGGTGAGGCGGATGTGCTGGCGCTCCCCGGCCGCGGTGCTGCGCGTCACGCTGCGGGCCGCGAGGTCCACGGTGACGGAACCGAGGGCGACGCTCGGCTCCCCCGGTGGCTCGCCGCCGGGGGTGCGCCGGGTCAGGGCGCGGATCCGGGCGAGCAGCTCGTCGATCGCGAAAGGCTTGGTCACGTAGTCGTCCGCGCCGGCGTCGAGCGCCGCAACCTTGTCCGCGGAGCCCGTCCGCCCCGAGACGACCAGGATCGGCGCCCGGGTCCAGCCGCGGAGGGCGTGGATGACCTCGACGCCGTCGAGCTCCGGCATACCGAGGTCGAGCAGGAACAGCTCGGGTTTCTGCTCGATCGCCGCGCGGATCGCCTCCGCGCCGTCGCGAGCCACGACGACCCCGTAGCCCTGGGCGGTGAGCGTGACACGCAGGGCGCGCAGGATCTGGGGGTCGTCGTCGGCGATCAGGATCTTCATCGGGGCTCCTCGGGGCCGAGCGGGAGGGAGACGACCATCGTGAGGCCGCCGCCCGGGGTGTCCTCGGCGGTCAGCGTGCCGCCCATGCCCTCGG
>NZ_JAPFRB010000001.1:342467-343710 GCF_035726885.1 Leucobacter sp. M11
CGTCGTTCTCGGTGTCGCCGCGCCGCTGGAAGGGCTCGAAAACGCTCTCGCGCCGCTCGGGCGCGATACCCGGGCCGTGGTCGATCACGCGGATCTCCGCCCGAGTTCCGAAGGCGCTCGTCGTGAGCCGGATCCGCTCCCCCTCTGGCGTGAAGCGGCCCGCGTTCGCGAGCAGGTTCACGAGGACCCGCTGCAGCAGCGCCGGATCGGCGAGCACCGGGCCCGCGTCCTCGCGAAGGTCCAGGGCGACCTGGCCGGGGCCGAGGCCAAGCTCGTCCAGGGCGGGCAGGATCGCGTCGGCCGGGTCGATGGGCCGCAGCGCGACCGCGACCGCGCCGACCTCCAGGCGGCTCACGTCGAGCAGATCGGTCACGAGCGCCGCCAGGGTGCCAAGGCTCTCCTCCGCGGTGTCGAGCAGCTCCGCCCGATCGGCGGGGTCGAGCCGGGCCCCGGCGGTGCGCAGGCCCCCGACCGCCGCGGTGGCCGCCGCGAGCGGGCGGCGCAGGTCGTGACTGACGGCGGACAGCAGGGCGCTGCGCACCCGGTCGGTTTCCTCCAGGGTGCCGAGTTCCGACGCGGTCTCGCTGAGATCGCGGTGCTCGAGGGCCGCGGCGACCTGGGCGGCGATGACGCCGAGCAGTCGCCGCTCCGAGGCGGCGATCACGCCCCCGGTCAGTTCCAGCTCGGCGCGCTCCCCGACCGGTACCCGGAACGGCTCCGCGTCCGCGGCCTGACCGGCGTCGACGACCTCGGCATGGTCCCGGGTGTCCGCGGACGATTCCGCGAGGACCGTGCTCCCGTCGAGCAGCCGCACCCGGCTCACGCCGAAGGCCTCCCGGGTGCGCTCCAGGAGCGCGGGCACGGCCTGCTGGCCGCGGAGCACGCTGCCCGAGATCGTGGCGAGCAGTTCAGCTTCCGCGGCGGCCCGGCGGGCGGCCCGCGCCTGCCGGGCGGCGCGGTCGACGACGACGCTGACGAGCGCCGCGATGAGCACGTAGAGCACGATGGCGAGCACGTGCTGCGGCTCGGAGATCGTGACGGTGTGCTTCGGATCGATGAAGAAATAGTCCAGCGTGATCCCGGACAGCACCGCCGCGGTGAGCGCGGGCCAGACCCCGCCCGTGAGCGCGACGAGGACGACGAGCAGCTGATAGCTCAGCACATCGCTCGTGATCGAGTCCGGGGTGTGCCGGGTGACGAGGAACCAGGTGAGCAGCGGCAGCCCGGCGGCCAGGAGCAGGAA
>NZ_JAPFRB010000001.1:343758-345084 GCF_035726885.1 Leucobacter sp. M11
GGGCAGCCGCAGGCGGTTGCTCGCCGCGGCGGCGTGGGTGACGATGTGCACGTCGATGCTGCCGCAGTCCCGGATGACGCTCTGGCCGATCCCCGGCCCGGTGAGCGCCTGGAGCAGGCGGCCCCGGCTGGACGCGCCGAGCACGAGCTGCGTCGCGTTCACGGAGCGGGCGAAGTCGATCAGGGTGCCGGGGATGTCGTCGCCGACGACCTGGTGGTAGCTGCCGCCCAAGGTGTCAACGAGGCTGCGCTGGGCGCTCAGCGCGGCGGGGTCAGCGGCGCGGAGCCCGTCCTGGCTGATGACGTGCAGGGCCAGGAGCTCCCCGCCCGCGGTTCGGGCGGCGATCCGGGCCCCGCGGCGCAGGAGCGTGTCGCCCTCTGGGCCGCCCGTGAGGGTGACGACGACGCGCTCGCGGGTCTCCCAGGTGCGGTCGATGCCGTGCTCGGCACGGTACCGGGTGAGCGCACTGTCGACCTCGTCCGCGAGCCAGAGCAGGGCGAGCTCCCGGAGGGCGGTCAGGTTGCCGAGCCGAAAGTAGTTCGCGAGGGCGGCGTCGATGCGCTCGGCCGGGTAGACGTGCCCCTGCGCGAGCCGGTCGCGGAGCGCGTCGGGGGTGAGGTCCACGAGCTCGATTTCGGCGGCATCGCGGAGCACCCGATCGGGGACGGTTTCGCGCTGGGCGGCCCCCGTGATCTCCTCGACCACGTCGCTCAGCGACTCGATGTGCTGAATGTTGACGGTGGTGATCACGTCGATCCCGGCGTCGAGGATCGCCTGGACATCCTGCCAGCGCTTCTCGTGTCGGCTGCCGGGGGCGTTGGAGTGGGCGAGCTCGTCCACGAGGGCGATTTCCGGGGCGCGGGCGAGCAGGCCGTCGAGGTCGAGGTCCGTGAGGGTGACGCCGCGGTGCTCGACGCTCGCGCGCGGGAGCAGGTCGAGGCCCGCGACGGCCGCCCGGGTCCGGGCGCGGCCGTGCGTCTCGACGATCGCGATGACGACGTCGCGCCCCTCGGCGGCGAGCCCGCGGCCCTCGTCGAGCATCGCGACGGTTTTGCCGACGCCGGGCGCGGCGCCGAGCAGCACGCGCAGCCGTCCTCTGGTCATGGTGTCATCCTGTCACTTCCGGCCCGCGTTCGCGGGGTTTTGCTCAGGGCGCATCGGGTGTGTCACCCGCGGCGAGGGCCGCGTTCAGCGCGAGGACGTTCACGCGGGGCTCCCCCAGGCTGCCCAGGTCGCGGCCCGCGGTGTGCGCCGCGACGAGGTCCCGGACCTCCGCCGCCGGGAGCCCGCGCTCCCGGGCGACGCGGTCGATCTGCTGCTCGGCAA
>NZ_JAPFRB010000001.1:345126-345782 GCF_035726885.1 Leucobacter sp. M11
TGAGCGCGTCGGCGGGGATCTCGGCCGGGGCGACGCCGTTGGCGCGGGCGAGCAGGGCGCGCCGCTCGGTGACCTGGGCGATGAGCTCCGGGTGTTCGGGTCCCAGATTGCTGCCGGAGGAGGCCCGGCCGTCGTAGCCGTCGCCCGCGGCGGAGGGGCGGCCCTGGAACCAGCCGGGCAGCGGCGCCCCGGCGGCGTCGGCGAAGTCCTGGCCGAGCAGCCGCGAGCCGAGGGCGGCCCCGGTGCCGGGGTCGGTCAGCAGGGAGCCCTGCGCTTGGGCGGGCAGGGCGAGCTGCCCGACGCCGAGGATCACGGCTGGGTAGCCGAGGCCGAGGACGAGGGTGGCGAGGAGGACGGCGCGGAGGGCGACGCCCAGGGTGCGAAGGGTGGAGGACACGATCCCGATCTTTCCGTTCGAGGAGGGTCCCTCCCGAGCCTGCGGCGGTGCGTTCCCCGGGGGGAACGCGGCCCACGCAGTCAGCCCGCGGAGGGGGTGGGGTGGCTTAGAAGCCGGGGAGGAGGCTGATCGCGAGGTCGATCAGCTTGATGCCGAGGAAGGGCACCACGACCCCGCCGAGCCCGAAGACGAGCAGGTTCCGGCGCAGGGTCCGCGCGGCATCCATCGGCCGATAGCGCACCCCCTTCAGGGCGAGCGG
>NZ_JAPFRB010000001.1:345819-347721 GCF_035726885.1 Leucobacter sp. M11
GCGCTGAGCACCGCGGAGGCGGGCGAGGAGAGCCCCATAATGTTCAGCACGCCGAGCCCCGGGAACACCCCGACAAAGATCGCGGGAATGATCGCGAAGTACTTCGCGACGTCGTTCGCGATGGAGAAGGTGGTCAGCGCGCCGCGCGTGATGAGCAGCTGCTTGCCAATCCGGACGATATCGATGAGCTTCGCCGGGTCGCTGTCGAGGTCGACCATGTTCCCGGCCTCCTTCGCCGCGGCAGTGCCGGAGTTCATCGCGACGCCCACGTCGGCCTGCGCGAGGGCGGGGGCGTCGTTCGTGCCGTCCCCGGTCATCGCGACGAGGCGGCCACCCGCCTGCTCGCGGCGAATCAGGGCGAGCTTGTCCTCCGGGGTGGCCTCGGCGAGGAAGTCGTCCACCCCGGCCTCCCGGGCGATCGCGGCGGCGGTGAGCGCGTTATCCCCCGTGATCATCACCGTGCGGATGCCCATCTCGCGCAGCTCGCCGAAGCGCTCGGCGAGCCCCGCCTTCACGACGTCCTTGAGGTGCACGACGCCCAGCACGCGGGCCGGGCCGCCCGCGTCGCGCGCGGCGACGACGAGCGGGGTGCCGCCCGAGGCCGCGACCTCCGCGATGATCGCCTCCAGCTGCGCGGCGGCCGCGGGTTCCGGGGCCGCGCCGTGCTCGGCGACCCAGGCGGCGACCGCGGAGCCCGCACCCTTCCGGATCTGCCGACCGGTGCGCAGGTCCACCCCGCTCATCCGGGTCTGCGCGGTGAAGGGCACCGTCTCGGCGATGAGCCGCTCATCGGGGGCGACCCCGTCCGCGGCGGCGAGCGCCACGATCGATGCCCCCTCCGGGGTGGGGTCGGCGAGGGAGGCGAGGGCTGCGGCCTCGGTGAGGTCGGCGTCGCGGATGCCGTCGAGTCGTCGCCAGGCGGTGGCGCGGCGGGAGCCGTAGGTGATGGTGCCGGTTTTGTCGAGGAGGAGGGTGCTGACGTCGCCCGCGGCTTCGACGGCTCGGCCGGAGACGGCGAGGACGTTGCGTTGCACGAGGCGATCCATGCCGGCGATGCCGATGGCGGAGAGGAGGGCGCCGATGGTGGTGGGGATGAGGCAGACGGTGAGGGCGACGAGGACGACGACGGAGACGGGTGCGGCGGCGTAGCCTGCGATGGGGTTGAGGGTGAGGGCGACGAGGACGAAGATGATCGAGAGCGACGCGAGGAGGATGTTGAGGGCGATCTCGTTCGGGGTTTTTTGTCGGGAGGCGCCCTCGACGAGGGCGATCATGCGGTCGACGAAGGTGTCGCCGGGGCGGGCGGTGATGCGGACGACGATGCGGTCGGAGAGGACCCGGGTGCCGCCGGTGACGGCGCTGCGGTCGCCGCCGGATTCGCGGACGACGGGGGCGGATTCTCCGGTGATGGCGGATTCGTCGACGGTGGCGATGCCGTGGATGATGTCGCCGTCGGAGGGGATGAGTTCTCCGGCGGTGACGATGACGGTGTCGCCGAGGGCGAGGTCTGCGGAGGAGATGCTGCGGGTGGGACAGCGCTCGGCGGCGGGGTCGGTGTCGGGCTGGTAGCCGGTGACTCGGGTGGCGCTCGTGTGGGAGCGGGTCTGGCGGAGGCTTGCGGCTTGCGCTTTGCCGCGGCCTTCGGCGACGGATTCGGCGAGGTTGGCGCAGAGCACGGTGATCCAGAGCCAGGCGGCGATGGCGGCGGTGAAGCTCGTGGGGACGTGGCTGCCGCCGGTGGGGGCGGGGCCGCCGAGGAGGGGTTCGGCGAGGGCGAGGGCGGTGGTGAGGACGGCGCCCACCCAGACGAGGAACATGACCGGGGAGCGCCAGAGGGTGCGGGGGTCGAGTTTGCGGAGGGCGCCGGGGAGGGCGTGGCCGAGGGCGGCGAGGCTGAGCCCC
>NZ_JAPFRB010000001.1:347823-348006 GCF_035726885.1 Leucobacter sp. M11
AGGGCGGTGTCGGACATGGTTACTGTAATCCTTCTGCGAGCGGGCCCAGGGTGAGCACCGGGAAGAATGTCAGGGCGGTGACGAGCACGGTGACCCCGGCGAGGAGACCGGCGAAGAGGGGCCGGTCGGTGGGGAGGGTGCCTGCGGAGGCGGGCAGGCGGCCCTGTTCGGCGAGGGAGCCGG
>NZ_JAPFRB010000001.1:348064-348984 GCF_035726885.1 Leucobacter sp. M11
CGCCCAGTTCAGCCAGGGGGTGTGTGCGGTGAGGCCGGCGAAGGCGGAGCCGTTGTTGTTTGCGGCGGAGGTGAAGGCGTAGAGCACCTCGCTGAGGCCGTGGCTGCCGGGGTTCAGGATGGAGGTGTGGGTGACGGAGTCGCGGAGGGCGGGCACGGCGAAGCTGAGTGCGGTGCCGGTGAGGACGAGGGCGGGCATGACGAGGATGGAGAGGCTGGCGAGGGTGATTTGGCGGGGGCCGATGCGTTTGCCGAGGTATTCGGGGCTGCGGCCGATGAGGAGGCCGCCGATGAACACGGCGAGCACGGCGAGGATCAGGATTGCGTAGAGGCCGGTGCCGACGCCGCCGGGGCTGACTTCGCCGAGCATCATGTTGAGCATGGGCAGCATCCCGCCGAGCGCGGTGTAGGAGTCGTGCATGCTGTTCACGGCCCCCGTTGACGTGCCGGTGGAGGTGGTGGCGAACAGGGCGGAGCCGAGGACGCCGAAGCGGAGTTCTTTGCCTTCGAGGGCGGCTCCGGCGAGGGCGGGGGCCGTGCCTCGGCCCGCGGTTTCGATGAGGGACAGCGCGGTGAGGCTCACGGCGTAGAGGCCCGCCATGACGGCGACGATGGTGCGGCCCTGTTGTGGCTGGCCGACCATGACGCCGAAGGCGCGGGGCAGGCTGAAGGGGATGATGAGCATCAGCACGTTCTGGAAGAGGTTCGTCCAGGGGGTGGGGTTTTCGAAGGGGTGCGCGGAGTTCGCGTTGAAGAAGCCGCCGCCGTTCGTGCCGAGCAGTTTGATCGCTTCTTGGGAGGCGACGGGGCCGCCGGGGATCGTCTGGCGCTGCCCGAGGAGGGTCTGCACCTCGGTGAAGCCGTTGAGGTTCTGGATGACCCCGCCCGCGAGGAGCACGATGGCGGCGACGGTCGCGCCGG
>NZ_JAPFRB010000001.1:349104-350959 GCF_035726885.1 Leucobacter sp. M11
ACAGGAAGTTCTGCACGGCGAGCCCGGTGAGCTGCACGAGGTAGCCGACCGTGGCCTCGGGGGCGTAGGACTGCCAGTTGGTGTTGCCGAGGAAGGACGCGGCCGTGTTGAAGGCGAGGTCGGGGGGCACCGCCGGCAGGCCGAGGGCGCCGGGCAGCACGGCCTGGGCGCGCTGGAGGGCGTAGACGAACAGGAGCCCGACGAGGGAGAACAGGAGCACGCCGCGCAGGTAGGCCTGCCAGCTCTGCTCGGCTGTGGGGTCCACGCCGAGGAGGCGGTACACGCCGCGCTCGATGCGCCAGTCGCGCGCGCTCGTGAAGGTTCGGGCGAGGTAGTCACCGACGGGCCGGTGCGCAACGATCAGGATGAGGGCGAGGGTCGCTGCCTGGAGCGCGCCCGCCCAGCCGGGGGTCAAAACCGCTCCGGGTGCACGAGGGCGAACACGAGGAAGACGACGGCGGCGACGGCGAGCGCGGCCGCGATGAGGTCGAAGACGATCATCGGCGGTCCACCGCCCGGGCGACGAGTCCGACGAGGACGAACACGGCGAGGATGCCGAGCACGGTCACGAGGTCGAGCATGGGGTTTCCCCTCTGGAGGTGAGCCGCCCGGTCCCCCGGGCGGGTGCCGGCTGCGGCACTCCCCCAGTACACGCCCGTTTCGGGTTCCCCGAGGCGATCCTCACGGAATCCATACGGGCGGGACGCCCGCGCTCACGCTCTCCTTACGGGGTGTTTCCGCGGGCCCGGGCTGCGCTCTCGGGTGCGGGGCTCGGGTCCTCGGCGGGGCCCGGTGCGCGTTCCGCTCCGGGCCCCGTGGTTCCCGGCTACGGCCGGTGCGGCGCGCCGGGTGCGCGGGTCTTCGCGAACATGGCGAGGAGTTCGGAGCCGAGGTTGGCCGCGGCGACCGCCGTCACCTGGGCGTGGTCGTAGGCCGGGGCCACCTCCACGATGTCTGCGCCGACGATCGGCAGGTGGTTCATGCCGCGGAGGAGCTCCAGCAATTCCCGGCTCTGCATCCCGCCGGCTTCGGGGGTCCCGGTGCCGGGGGCGAACGCCGGGTCGAGGACGTCGATGTCGATGGAGATATACACCGGGCCCTCGCCCACCCGGTCGAGGAGCCGGTCGAGGATCTGATCGATGCCCTGTCGGACGAAGTCGCGGCAGTGGATGATCGTGTAGCCGAGGGCCGCGTCGTCGCTCAGGTCTTCCGGGGAGTACAGGGAGCCCCGGATGCCGACGTGCACCGAGCGGGTGTGGTCGATGAGTCCTTCCTCGGAGGCCCGCCGGAACGGGGTCCCGTGGGTGGTGTCTGCTCCGAAGTAGGTGCCCCAGGTGTCGAGGTGTGCGTCGAAGTGCACGAGGGCGACCGGTCCGTGCTGTTCGGCGAGCGCGCGCAGCACGGGCAGGGCGATGGTGTGATCTCCGCCGAGGACCAGGATGGGCCGGTTCCCCTGGGTGAGGGCGGTGACGTCGCGCTGGATCTCGGCGAGGGCGGTCGGGATGTCGAAGGGATTCGCGGAGACGTCCCCGGCGTCGACGATTTGCAGATCCGCGTAGGGATTGGTGTCCTGGGCGGGGTTATAGGGCTTCAGGAGGCGCGAGGCCTGCCGGATGGCCTCCGGGCCGAATCGGGCTCCGGGCCGGTAGGTCACTCCGGCGTCGAAGGGGACGCCGAGGACGGAGATATCGTGCCGGGCGACGTCTTCGATCCTGGGCAGCCGGGCGAAGCTCAGCCAGCCCGCGTAGCGGGGCACGAGTTGCCCGTCGAGCGGCGGAACAATTGCTGCGGCCGCGCGGGGGTCGGCGTTGGGGTGGCGTGGCGTTGGCTCGGTCATGAGTGCTCCTTGTGTTGT
>NZ_JAPFRB010000001.1:350990-358383 GCF_035726885.1 Leucobacter sp. M11
CGCGAAGGCCCGGGCCCGGGGGTCGTGGCCGGCTGAACGGGCTTCGTCGCGTGCCTCGCCCGGAATGGATAAGATCGGCGGACTGCGCTCGCCCCCCGACGAAGGAGTCCGATGCCCTCGACTCAGCCTCCGTTTCCTGCCGCTCAGCGGTCTGCCTCGCTTCGTTTGTTGCTCGACCAGCCCGATCTGGGGATGCGGCTGATCATGGGCACGGACGCGCAGATCGCGGGCGAGGTGACCTGGGCGCATCCGAGTGAGCTGCTGGATCCCTCCGCGTACCTGCGTCCCGGGGAATTGCTGTGCACGGTGGGGTCCGCGCTGCTGTCTCGCGAGGCCAGCCACCGCTTGTGCCTCGCGGTGGCGCACACGGAATCCGCGGGGATCTGTTTCGGGCTGGGCGATGTGTCCGAGCATGTCCCGGCCGCGTTGGTGGAGGCCGCGGAGAGTTTTTCTCTGCCGTTGGTGACCATCCCCAGCGGGGTGCCGTTCACTCGCCTGAACGACCTGTTGCAGGCGGCCAGGGACGGCTCGGGCCGGGAGTCGCTGCCCGCCGCTGGCGCGTCGGCCTCGGCGCTCGTCACCGGCCGGGTCCTTGACCTGATCGGGTCGGGGCTGGCCAGCCCGCAGGCGCTCGCCCGCGAGGTGAGCGTCGCCGGGCTGGACCCGGACCAGCTCGTCGTGGGCGTGTGGCCAGCCCTGGCCGTTGACCGGGTCGCCGCGCTCCTGCAGGGGCAGCGGGCGTTGCTCGCGCGCACGGAGCAAAACACGCTGACCGTGACGGGTGCCGTGAGCACCCCGGAACTGTCCGCGAACATCGGCGAGATGCCGCGCGGTTTCAGTGCTCCCGGCCCGCTCGTCAATCTCCCCGGCGCGCTGTCCGCCGCGCAGCTGGCCTATGCGCGGGCCAGCCGGGCGGATCCGGGGGTGGGGCCCGAGCAGCGCACCTCCCTGGTGGGGCTGTTGCACCAGCAATCGGATGAGACGCTCGCACCGTTCCTGGAGCAGCTCATCCGCCCCCTGGCTGAGGTCGATGCTCAGCGGGACAGCCAGCTCGTGAACACCCTGCGGATCTTTCTGCGGTGCGAGGGGTCCCTGCAGGAGACCGCTCGGGCGACCTTTCTGCACGTGAACTCCGTCCGGCACCGCCTGAGCCGCATTCACGAGGTCACGGGTCGTGATCCCCTGAGCTACGCGGACCGGGTCAGCCTGCACATCGGTCTCTGGGCGTTCGACCGGGTCCGGCAGTACCGCGGCGCCGCGGTCCAGGCTCAGCGCTAGCTGACCCCGCCCGGCCGGCCAGAGCCCGGGCCTCACGACGCGGACGATTCGAGGGCGACGCGAATTCGCTCCGTGACCCCGTCCCGCGCCGTGAAGCGCCGGGTGCGCAGCACGCATGCCGTTGCGGTGAGGCAGAGCACCACGAGGTACGCCACCACCAGAACGGGGCTGCCGTCCCCCGCAGCGAGCAGCAACGGCACCACGATTGGGGTGAGTGCTCCTGCGGTCAGCGCCGCCACCTGGTAGCTCAGCGAGATGCCGGTGTAGCGGACCTGGACCGGGAACATCCGCGTCAGGATGTGGGCCATCGGCCCGTAGTTGAACGCGGTGCCCAGCGCCACGATTGCCGCGAACAGGAAGATGAGTGTGGCGTTGCCCGTGTGGGTGATCAGGAACAGGGGCAGGCCGATGACCGCGATAATGCCGAGGCCGACCGCGACGACGTATTGCGGTCGCCACCGGTCCCCGAGCCACCCGGCCAGGGGCATGAACAGGACCTCGCACACCGCGGCGAACGTGAGGGCGTTCAGCATCACCATTGCGGAGACCCCCGCCTGTTCGGTGGCGTAGGCCAGGAAGAAGGACGAGGTCACGTAGTAGCCGCCCGTGGCCACCAGCATGGTGCCTGCCCCGAGGAGGACGCGTCCGCGGAGGGTGCCCGCGATCTCTCGCAGCGGGGACGTCGTCTGGTATTTCTTCAGTTGTGCCGCGACGAACTCGGGGGATTCCTCGACGGTCAACCGGACGATGAGCGCGATGACCACGAGCACCGCGGAGAACAGGAACGGGAGACGCCACCAGCCCGCGAGCAGGCCACCGCTCAGGTTCTCGGCGACGAGGAACACCAGGGAAGACAGGAGCGCGCCAACGGAGGAGCCCATCTGCGTAAAGGACCCGAAGAACGTCTTGCGCCCCTCGGGGGCGTGCTCGACCGAGAGGAGGGCTGCGCCGCCCCATTCCCCGCCGACGGCCACGCCCTGGAGCAGCCGCAGCGTGATCAGCCCGAGCGGGGCGAACGCCCCCACCTGCTCATAGGTGGGCAGCAGGCCCATGCCGAAGGTCGCGGCCCCCATCAGGAGGAGGGTGAACACGAGGGTTCGCTTGCGACCGATTCGATCGCCGAGCGAGCCGAAGATCAGGGCCCCAATGGGGCGGCCGAGGTAGCCGAAGGAGGTCGTGGCGAACGCGATGATCGTCCCGGTGAGCGGGCTCAGCTCCGGGGAGAAGAACAGCTCGCGAAACACCAGCGCTGCCGCGGTCGCGTAGATGAAGAAGTCATACCATTCGATGGAGGTGCCCACGAGGGCCGCGGCGGCGGCTTTCACGGGGGTCCGTTTGGGGGTGTGCTGGGCAGTCGCCTCTGGCTGAGGAGCGTCGGCGTCCGTGGTGCGTCTTTCCTGCATCGGGAGCCCTTTCTGAGAACACCGGGCACCGTTGCCCGGACGCTCCCCATTGAAGCGAGTTCTCCGCGGCGAAGGAATTGGAGGAACATCCAACAGCGGACCGGTGGCCCGCCCGGAACGTCAGAGCTTCGCACACCGCTGCCCGCGGTGGGTTTTGGCGGCCGTGCGCGGGGCGTGCTCTTTTCGGGCGCAACTCGGTAGGGTAAAAGCGTGAACGCATCGACCGCTCTTCTCACCGACCGCTACGAGCTCACCATGGTGGACGCCGCCCTCAAGGCCGGCACCGCGAACCGCGACAGCGTGTTCGAGCTCTTCGCCCGCCGCCTGTCGGGCGCACGGAAGTACGGCGTCGTCGCCGGGATGGGTCGCCTCCTCGAGGCGATTCAGGACTTCCGCTTCACCGAGACGGAGCTTAGCTGGCTCCGCGAGGAGAACGTCGTCGGCGCGGAGACCCTCGACTGGCTCGCCGATTACCGCTTCCGCGGCAACCTGTGGGGGTACCCGGAGGGTGAGGTGTTCTTCCCGGGGTCGCCGATCCTGATCGTGGAGGGCACCTTCGCGGAGGCCGTCCTCCTGGAGACGCTCGCGCTGAGCATCCTGAACGCGGACTCCGCCGTGGCGACGGCCGCGAGCCGGATGGTGACCTCCTCGAAGGGGAAGCCGCTTGCCGAGATGGGCTCGCGCCGCACGGGCGAGATCCAGGCGGTCGCGGCGGCCCGCGCCGCGTACATCGCGGGCTTCGGGGCGACGAGCAACCTGGAGGCGGGCCGCCGCTACGGCATCCCCACGATGGGCACCGCCGCGCACTCCTTTACGCTGTTGCACGACAGCGAGCGGGAGGCCTTCCAGGCGCAGATCGACGCGCACGGGGCGGGCACCACCCTCCTGATCGACACCTATGACATCGAGGAGGGCGTCCGCACCGCCGTCGAGGTCGCGGGCACGGGTCTCGGCGCGGTCCGCATCGACTCGGGCGACCTGCCGGTCGTCGTCGCCGAGGTGCGGGCGCAGCTCGACGAGCTCGGCGCGACGCAGACGAAGATCACGGTGACGAACGACCTCGACGAGTTCACGGTCGCGGCGCTCGCCTCCTCCCCCGTCGATTCCTTCGGCGTCGGCACCTCCGTCGTGGTCGGCTCCGGCACCCCGACGATGGGCATGGTCTACAAGCTCGTCGCGCGCCGCGGCGACGACGGGGACTGGGTGTCCGTCGCGAAGAAGAGCGCCGATAAGGCCTCCGTCGGCGGGCGCAAGTCCGTGAAGCGTCGCTTCGGGAAGAACGGCCGCGCGGATGCCGAGCTGATCTTCCTCGGCGACGGCCCCGCGGGCGTCGAGGAGGGGGCGGAGCTCGGCGAGAGCGCCCGCGAGGTGCTCGTGCCGCTCGCCACCGACGGCGTGATCGACGAGCGTTACCTCGGACGCGCGGGCGTCGCGCTGGCCCGCGAGCGGCACGCGGCGAGCATCCGGGAGCTGCCCGCGAAGGCGATGAGCCTCACCCGCGGCGACCCCGTGCTGCCGACCCAGTACCGCTAAGCGCTCGATCCCGAGCCGGGCTCAACGAGGAGACGCCGCGGTTCGCACCGGAGGGTGCGGACCGCGGCGTCTCCTCGTTCGCCGTGCCGGGCTCGACGGCTGCGTTACTTGCGCATCTTCTCGTAGATGTTCTTGCAGTCGGGGCAGATCGGGAACTTCTCGGGGTCGCGGCCCGGGGTCCACTTCTTGCCGCAGAGCGCGCGCACGGGCTTGCCCGTGATCGCGGACTCCACGATCTTGTCCTTCGGGACGTAGTGCGAGAAACGCTCGTGGTCGCCGTCCTCAAGCTGCTCCTCGTTGAGAAGCTTTTCGAGCTCGCGGTCGAGCACATCGGTGCCGCCGGCGGGCGAATCGGTCTGGGGTCCGCGGTTCAAGAAAGCCATGCCCCCAGTGTACGACGGGTTTGCGGCGCGTGGCAGACCCGGGTGCGGCCCCGGCAGATCGTCCCCCAGGCGCGCGCCGAATGAAAAAGGTGGGCACCCCGTCCCGCCCCGACGCGAAAACCGCCCATTCCCCGGGGCGAGGCGCGCGACGCCCGTAGATTGCTGAGCAGAAGCGGAACCCCGGGGCGCGCTGTGCCCCGGGCAGCCACCAAGACGAAGGAGTTTTGCGGACATGACCGAGCACACGGAATCACACGCCGAAGCCGGCACCCCCACCCACCCGGTGCTGGGCGACTCGGTGCGGACCTCGCACGTCTTCCAGGGCCCGACCGGCCCCCTCGAATACACCGCGGTCGCCGGGAAGATGATCGTGCACGAGGAGGTCTTCACGGACGGCACCGCGCAGGGGATCCGCCCCGCCGCCGAGGTCTTCGTGACGGCGCTCACCCTCGACGGGGCCGACCCCGGGACCCGCCCGGTCACCTTCGCCTTCAACGGCGGCCCGGGCTCCCCCACCCTCTGGCTGCAGTTCGGCCTGTTCGGGCCGCGCCTGATCGACTCCGGCGACGTGGACTCCCCCACCCCCGCCCCGTACCGGATGCTCGATAACCCCGATTCGCTGCTCGCCGACTCCGACCTCGTGTTCATTGACCCGATGACGACCGGGTACAGCCGCGCCGCCGAGGGCGCCAAGCCGGACACCTGGCACGGCTACTCCGGGGACCGGGACCTCGTCGGCGAGGCCATCCGGCTCTGGACCACGGAGAACCAGCGCTGGTTCTCCCCGAAGTTCCTCGCGGGCGAGTCCTACGGCACCACGCGCGCCGCCGAGCTGTCCGGTTACCTCATGGAGCGGCACGGGATGACCTTCAACGGTCTGATCCTGATCTCCTCGATCCTCGACTTCGGCACCGTGTTCTTCACGGAGGGCAACGACGAGCCCTACATTCAGTACCTGCCGACCTACGCCGCGACCGCGCACTACCACGGCAAGCACCCCGGGAAGACCCTGCACGAGGTCGTCGCCGAGGCCGATGCCTACGCCCAGAACGAGTACCGGATCGCGCTGGCCCGCGGCAACCGGATGAGCGAGGCCGAGACCCGGCAGGTCGCCGAGCGCGTCGCCGAGCTCACCGGGCTCCGTGTCGAGTACGTGATCCAGTCCGAGCTGCGCCTGGAGCACGAGCGCTTCTTCACCGAGCTGCTCCGCGAGGAGGGTCGTTCCGTTGGCCGGCTGGACAGCCGCTTCACCGGGCACCCGGGCCGGCTCAACCAGGAGGCGCAGCGCCTCGACCCGGCGCTGCTGTTCATCCTGCAGGCGTACTCCCCCGCCGCCAACCACTACTTCCGCGCCGAGCTGGGCTACGAGACCCCGCTCAGCTACGAGATCATGTACGGCCGGGTGATGCCCTGGTCCTACCGCGAGTTCGAGAACGCCTCGGTGACGAGCGCCGATCAGCTCGCCCTCGCGATGCGCGCGAACCCCGATCTCAAGGTGTACGTCGCGAACGGTTTCTACGACGGGGCGACCCCGTTCGCGGCCGCGGAGCACGTCTTCGCGCACCTGCGCATCCCCCGCGAGCGCGCCGCCCAGGACATCATCACGTACTACTACGAGGCGGGGCACATGATGTACGTGCACGAGCCGAGCCGGATCGCCCAGTCCCAGCACATCCGCGACTTTGTCGCGTGGGCGTGCGGGGCAGACAAGCCCGTCGTTCCCGCCGAGCACACCGCCGCGGGGGCGGCCGCATGACCGCCCAGGCCCGAACCGGCGCCCCGCGGGTGCGCATCGACGGCGCGCTGATCGAGCGGCTGCTCGTCGAGATGAGCGAGCACGGCACCGACGGCGGCACGGGCGTCGCGCGCACGGTGTACTCCCCCGAGTGGGTCGGGGCGCTCGACACCTACCGCGGCTGGTGCGCCGAGGCCGGGCTCGACAGCCGCGTCGACGCGGTCGGCAACGTCTGGGCGGTGCTGCCCGGCACCGAGCCCGGGCCGAGCATCGTGACCGGCTCGCACGTGGACACCCAGGTGCCCGGGGGCCGCTACGACGGCACCCTGGGCTGGCTTGCCGGATTCGTCGCCCTGACCGCGCTGCGCGATCAGTTCGGGCCGCCCACGCGCACGCTCGAGGCGGTCGGCTTCTGCGAGGAGGAATCCAGCCGCTTCCCCGCGAACTTCTGGGGCTCGCGCGCGATCACGGGCGCGATCTCGCCGGAGGAACCGGGCACCCTGCTCGGGCTCGACAATCTCACGATCGGCGAGGCGATGCACGAGGTGGGGCTCAGCCCCGACGAGATCCCGAGCGCTGCCCGCAGCGACATCGACACCTTCGTCGAGCTGCACATCGAGCAGGGCCCCATCCTCGAGGCGGCGGACGAGCCGGTGGGGATCGTGACCGGTATCACCGGGCTCCGCCACTACCGGGTCACCCTGCGCGGCACCGCGAATCACGCGGGGGCGTTCCCGATGGACCTCCGCCGGGACCCGATGGTGGGCTTCGCCGCGCTCGTCACCGAGCTGACGCGGAGCACCCGCGAGCTCGGACGCCCGGCGGTCACGACGATCGGACGCGCCACCGTCGAACCGAACGCCGCCGCGATCATCGCGGACCGGGTCGAGTTCGTCGTCGATGTGCGCCACCCAGAGCCCGAGGCCTACGCCGCGCTCCTCGCGATGCACGAGGCGACCATGCTCCGCGTGGCCGAGGAGCAGGGGCTCGACATCGAGTGGCAGGTGATCGCCGATCACGCGCCCGTCCCCTCGGACCCGGGAATCCTTGCGGAACTGGAT
>NZ_JAPFRB010000001.1:358446-362078 GCF_035726885.1 Leucobacter sp. M11
CAGCAGATGGCCGAACGCTCCCGGATCGCGATGGTGTTCGTGCGCAGCTTCGAGGGCCGCAGCCACACCCCGGAGGAGTTCTCCAGCACGGAGGACATCGTCGCCGGGATCGAGCTGCTGGCGCAGACGCTGCACCGCCTCTGCTACGAAGCCGCTCCCGGGGCCTGACCCGAGACCGAACGCACCCGGCTCCCGCTCCGCGGGGGCCGGGTGTTTCGTTCTGCAGGGCAGCCACGGGCCGGCGGCGGCAGCCACGCACGCCCGCGGGCCCGGCCGGGGCGGCAGCGATTCACGCCCGCGGGCCCGGCCAGGCAGCAGCGATTCAGTCGAGCGCGAGCGCGCCGCTGCTGAGCCGCATGGGCACGCGGCTCGTCGGGGCCATCTGCTCGTCGAGCAGCCAGCCGGCCCGCTTGACCTCGGTGAGCCGGAAGGAGCGGGTGACGACCCGGGCCTGCGGAATCTCCTCCTGGAGGCGACGCTCGATCTCGTGCACCTCACCGTGGGTGCGCAGCCAGTGCACGCTCGCGAGGTTCCAGCCCGGGGCGAGCACGCTCATCGACAGGCGGCAGTTCGCCAGCCCGGCGAGCAGGCGGCCCGCGCGGCCGAGCGCGGCGGCGGGCACGTCAACGTACATGCCGACCGAGATGGGCCAGTCCTCCACCCGGGAGGAGACCTCGGTGCGCAGGACGAGCTGGCCGCCGGAGATCAGTTGCTCGATGTGGCGGCTGACCGTCGCCACCGAGGCCCCGAGCCGGTCGGCGATGTGCAGCGCCTTCATCCGCGGATCCTCCTGCAGATAGCTCATGATGCCCAGTTGCAGCTCGCCGGGCTCGGGCGAGGCCGCCCCGCCGCGCGGGGTCTTGCGCAGCAGCTGGCTCTCCTGGGCCGACAGCGCCCCGAGTTTCCAGTCCCGGCCCTCGGCGAAGAGCTCCGTGGCCACCGAGGCCTTGCGGCGCACGATCCCCGGGGTGTCCCAGATGTCCTCCAGCAGGAAGTCCTGCACGCGCGTCCCGTCGACGATCATGCAGGTCAGTTGCAGGTCCCAGTCGCCGCTCACGATCACGAGGGACATCACGACGGGGTGCTGGGCGAGGGCAGCGGCGATCGAGGCGATCCGTTCGGGCGCGCACCGCACCACGACCTCGAAGGTGTGGGTCCGGTGCGGGAAGTCCGCGCCCGGGTAACAGCTCATCCACGCGATCCCGGACTCGCGCATGGCCTCCCAGCGGCGGGAGGCGGTCGAGGGGCTCATTTCGAGCACGGACCCGATGAGCGACCAGGAGGCCCGGGGCTGGAGCACGAGCGCCTCCAGAATGCTCAGGTCCACCTCATCCAGGCCCTTGAGGGTCCGCAGCATCGTCTCTCCTTCGTCCGCCCCCGCCTCGATGGGAGTCAGTCTACGGCTTCGTGGCTGCGCCGTCCTCACGCGCGCTCGAGCGAGAAGCCCGGGCTTCCGGGGATCGAGTCGAGCAGTCTCCGGGTGTAGGGGTGCGCGGGCCGCACGAAGACCTCAGCCACCGCGCCGTGTTCGACGAGCTCCCCGGAGCGCATGATCATCACGTCGGTGCACAGCTGGCTCACGACCGCGAGGTTGTGCGAGATGAACAGCATCGTGATGCCGGAGTCGGCGAGCAGCTCGTCGAGCAGCGCGAGGATCTCCGCCTGCACGGAGACGTCGAGCGCCGAGGTGATCTCGTCGGCGATGATCAGCTCTGGCCCCACCGCGAGCGCCCGCGCGATGGCGATCCGCTGCCGCTGGCCCCCGGAGAACTGGTGCGGGAGCCGGTCGATGCTGTCGGCGCTCAGCTGCATCCGTTCGAGCAGCGCGACGATCTCGTCCCGGTGCCCGGCGAGCGAGCTCCGGCGCGGATCGATGGCCTCGGCGATCGTCTGCCCGATCGTGCGCCGCGGGTTCAGCGAGGAGAAGGGGTCCTGCGGGATGAGCTGCACGCGGCGACGGAGCGCGTATCCGCTCTGGCCGCGGGCGGCCCCCGCCGGCTCGCCGAGCACCGTCAGGGTGCCCGCGCTGATCCGTTCCACGCCGACGATGGCCTTGGCCAGGGTGCTCTTGCCCGAGCCGGACTCCCCCACGAGGCCGACAACCTGCCCGGGGTCGATGTCGAAGCTGACCTCGCGCAGGACGCGGGCCGGGCCGTAGTGCAGGTCGATCTCCTGGGCGCTGATCGCCGGGGTGGCGCGGCCCCCCGCCTGCGCGGTCACGGTCTTCGTCACGGCTGGATCTCCTCTGCTGCGTCCATCGGCTCGTACTTCAGGGTCGGCGTCGCCTCGAGTAGCGCCCGCGTGTACGGGTGCGTCACCTCGCGGGCGAGCAGCTGGGCGCGGCTCAGTTCCTCCACGATCTCCCCGGAGCGCATGACGAGGATCCGGTCGCAGAGCGCCTCCACGACCCCGATGTCGTGCGAGATGAAGAGCACGGCGGCCCCGTCCCGCTCGTTGGCCTCGCGGATGAGGCGGAGCACCTCGACCTGCACCGTGACGTCGAGCGCCGTGGTGGGTTCGTCGGCGATGATGAGCTCCGCGCGGTTGGCGAGCGCCGCGGCGATCATTGCGCGCTGGCGCATGCCGCCCGAGAGCTCGTGCGGGTGCTGGCGCAGCCGGTGCTCTGGCTGCGTGATCTGCACGGCGCGGAGGGAGTCGAGAATGCGTTCGTCCGCCTCGCGCCGGGAGAGCTTGCCGTGGCTGCGGAGCACCTCGGTCAGCTGCGGCCCCATCCTCAGGGCCGGGTTAAAGGTCGTGCCCGGATCCTGATACACGATGCTGATGCCGGTGGCCAGCTCCCGGGCGCTCGGCGAGCCGAGCAGGTCGAGCGAGCCGACGCTCAGGTCCGCGGCGCGCACGCTGAGCTCGTCGGCGGTGAGCCGGGCCAGGGCCATCGCGGTCAGGGACTTGCCCGAGCCGGACTCTCCGACGAGGCCCAGAATCTCGCCCCGCCCGATGCCGAAGGAGATCCCGCGCACGAGCTCCCCGCCGTCCTGGCGGGCGATCGTGAGGTCGCGGACGCTGACCAGCTGCTCCGGGGCGGCGGGGGCCGCGGCGCTGCCGGGCAGGCGGCCGATCGAGCCCAGCCGGGAGTTCATCCGGTACCGGGGGTCCACGCTGCCCGCGAGCCCGTCGCCGATCAGCATTGAGGCGAGGCCCGTCAGCAGGATCATGACGGAGGGGCCGACGGCCTGCAGCGGCTGGGTGTAGATCGCGGCCAGGCTGTCGTTGAGTAGGCGACCGAAGTCGAAGCTCGGCGACTGCACGCCGAGGCCGATGAAGGACAGCCCGGAGATGTCGACGAGCGTCGCCGCGAAGTTCGTGGTGCCCACGACGAGCAGGGGCTCCGCCATGTTCGGCAGCAGGTGTCGCGTGGCGAGGCGGACCCGGCTCACGCCGAGCAGCTGCGCGGTCGAGACGAAGTCCCGGCGCATGACCGTCGCGGCGAGGTTTGCGGTGATCCTGGCGAAGCCGGGGATCCCGGCGAGCCCGATCGCGATGACGGCCGAGGAGGTGCCCGGGCCGAGCACGGCGGCGATCACGAGCGCAAAGATGAGCGTCGGGTAGGCGACCATCGTCTCCAGGAGACGCAGCATGACCTGGCGCAGGCGGGGGCCGACGAGCCAGATCGT
>NZ_JAPFRB010000001.1:362115-362936 GCF_035726885.1 Leucobacter sp. M11
GTCGCGGCGAGGGCCATGAGCAGGGTGAGCCGGGTGGCGACGAGGCTGCGTGCGAGCAGATCGCGGCCGAAGTCGTCGGTGCCCAGGGGGTGGGCGAGGCTCATGCCGAGCGCGGCGTCATCGGTCAGCGTTTCCGCTTTCCCCGAGAGGAACAGCGGCGCGAAGATCGCGCTGAGGATGAGAAGCGCGAAGATGGTCACCCCGACGATGAGGCCGGGGGTCCAGTTGAGTCGTTTGAATGCAGGCAGCATCTCGGGTCAGCTCTTCCGTGCGCGGGGGTCGATGAGGGCAAGCAGGACATCCACCAGGATGATGAGCGCTGTGGCCAGCATGCCGAGGACGAGGATGATGCCCTGGATGACGGGGTAGTCGCGGGACAGGATGGCCGCGACGATGCCGCGCCCGAGCCCGGGCCAGGCGAACACGGTCTCCATGATGAGCGCGCCGCCGAGCATGCCGGCCAGCAGCAGGCCGGAGAGCGTCAGGGTCACGGTGAGGATGTTCGGCAGGGCGTAGCGCAGGTACAGCCGCGCGTGGCTGAGTCGCCAGCCGCGGGCCGTGCGGAAGTAGTCCTGCTCCAGCACGACCGCCGTCTCGCGGCGCACCACGCGGGCGATCGTGCACGTGGGGGCGACCGCGAGGGCGATCGTGGGGAGCACGAAGGAGGCCGGGCCGTGCACGCCGGCCGCGGGGAACAGCCCCAGCAGCACGGCGAACACGGTCACGAGCAGCGTGCCAAGCACGTACTGCGGCACCGAGGAGAAGAACCCGGTCGCGATGCCGAAGACGGTGTCGAGCCAGCGGGCGCGGCCCCCGCGGGT
>NZ_JAPFRB010000001.1:362996-365212 GCF_035726885.1 Leucobacter sp. M11
GCCCGCGATGCCCGCCGTGTAGGGCAGGCGGTTCAGGATGATCGTGCCGACGGCCTCGTTCGAGGCGAAGGACGTGCCGAGATCGCCGGTGAGGACCCCGCGTACGTAGTCCCAGAACTGGACGAGCACGGGCTGGTTGAGCCCGAGCTGTTCCCTGATGCGCTCCACCTGCTCGGGGCTGGCCTCGGAGCCCGCGGCCACGAGGGCCGGGTCTCCGGGGAGCAGCTGCACGATCAGGAAGGTGAGCACGACCAGCACCGCGAAGCTCAGCACGAGGCTGAACGCGCGGCGGAGGACGAATCCGCCCCAGCCGGAGCGGGCGGGCCGCGTGGCGGCCAGCCCGATCCGCTGGGTGAGCGTGGGTTCCTGCACCTGCGTCATGTGCCTAGTTCTCGACGCGAACCGTGGCGGGGTCCAGCATGCCGCTGAAGGTCCGCACGGAGGTGTTCTTGTCGGAGATCACGGAGGCGGCGCCGCTGCCGAGCGGGAACACGTCCACGGCCTGCAGCACGGCGGCCTGGGCGGCCTCGAGCGACTGGCACTTACCCTCGACCGTGTCCGCGACCATGGCCTGGGTCAGCGCCTCGACGGCCTCGGTGTTCTTCGAGGCGGTGAAGCTGCGGCCGCCGTCCTCGATGGGGTCCCCGGTGATCTTGCCGAGGGCCGCGGTGGCGGTGCCGATCACGTTCAGGTCGACCATGACGGAGATGTCCCAGGAGTCCGGCTCCTGCGTGATTTTCGTCGCCCAGGAGCTGTTGTCCAGGTTGTCCAGGGTGACATCCGCCCCGGCGGCGCGCAGCGCCTCCTGGATGAACGTGTTGCCCGAGCCGTTCGGGCCGACGAGCTGGGTGCCGACGAAGCGGATCTTCACGCCGTCGAGGACCTTGCCGCCCGCGGCGGGGTCCAGCTTCGGCAGGTTCTTGCCGTCGGTGAGGGCGCACTGCAGGTCGGGGTTCACGAAGGTGGGGAACACCTCGCCGAGTCCGGCGGTGGAGGCCTTCATGAAGGCGGCGGGGTCGATGACCTGGGCGACGGCCTCGCGCAGGGCGCGGTCCGAGAACTGGCTGGAGTCGCGCTGGTTGAACATGAGGTAGTGCGAGGCGAAGGGCACGGCCTCGAGGCGGTAGCCCGTGTCCTCGGAGAAGCGCTCGATGTCGCGGTTCTTGATCGTGGCGTAGTCGATGTCGCCGGTGGACAGCTGGTTCGCGACCGTGCCGGGGTCGGAGACCACGGTGAAGGAGACCGCGTCGGGGACGTCCCCGGTCAGGGGCGTCGCGAACTCGGGCCACGCCGCGTAGTCGTCGCGGCTCGTGAAGACGTAGGAGATGCCGTGCTCGGCCTTGGTCAGCGTGTAGGGGCCGGAGAAGGCGCCCTCAACCGAGCCGGCGGCCAGCCCGTCGAGGTCGGCGAGGCCAGCCGGGCAGACGATGCCCGCGAAGGAGAGGGTCATGCCGTTTTCCAGGTCGGCCCAGGGCTCCGACAGGGACACCGTCACCGTGTTCGCCGCGTCGTCCGCGGTCACGGTCGGCGTGCCGGGGCCGAAGACCGCGCCCTTGTAGCTGGAGGCCGTCTCGGGGTCCGCGAAGTGCGTGAGCGAGTCCGCCACGACCGTGGGGGTGATCGCCGTGCCGTCGGCGCAGGTCGCGTCGGTGCGGATCGTGAAGGAGGCCTCGCTCGCGGTGGCCTCCCACTCGGTGGCGAGCCCGCCGACGAAGCCGCCGTCGGCGTCGCGTCGGATCAGGGTGTCGAACAGCAGGCGCGAGCCCACCTCGTCATCCAGGGAGGTTCCCTTCGCCGGGGCAAAGGTGCTCGGGTCGGCGCCGAACACCGTTCGGACCTCCGTGGCTGCCCCGGAGCCTGCGTCGGACCCGCCGCCCGGCGCGCTGCACGCGGTCAGGCTCAGGAGCGCGGCTCCGAGAATCACTGCACCAATTTTTCGCATGTCTTCCCTCAACTTCGTTGTTTGCGGTAGCACAACCCTGCTTCAATCGGTCGTACCCGTCCATTTTGGGCAGTGCGCGAGAACAGGCCGAAGATCTTCGCGTTTTTCTTGCGGAATCGACGCGGAGGGCGGTTTTTCTCATCTGGCCATCGCAGATGGGGGTTTTTCGCGCCACGATCCCCCCGACCCTGCGGGGGCGGGGGTGCTCGTGAGGCTAGTCGAAGATCTGGCTGAGGGCGAGGATCTCGGGGCCGCGACGCTCGAAGATCTTGCC
>NZ_JAPFRB010000001.1:365268-365987 GCF_035726885.1 Leucobacter sp. M11
GGGCCCACAGCTGCGCGGGCAGGGTCAGGTCGGTGATCGCGGTCACGGAGACGACGACGGCCGGCACGCTCAGCACGATCGCGGCGCTCACACTGAGCGTCTGCGCGAGCCCGGAGCCCGAGCCCGACCACTGCGGCTGCACGAAGGGGCTGTCGCCCGGCCGGGTCGTCGGGTACGGGCCGAGGACGGAGCTGATGCTGGACACGCCCGCGCCGACCAGGAGCACGCCGAGGCTCATCCCGATCACGGCGGGCAGGAGCCGCCACTCGCCGATGATTGCGACCGTGATGCTGGACCCGATGAGGACGACGGGGACCCCGAGCATCAGCACGGGGGTGACACGGCCCAGCCGGTCATCGCGGCCGCGGGTGCCGCTGGCCACGTGCGACCAGATCGCGGTCGAGTCGGAGGCGACGTCGTTGTGGATGGACCAGGCCAGCAGGAAGCAGATCACGGGCAGCGGGATCAGCGCGAGCGAGGCAAAGCCCATCCCGGCGACCGCGAGCGCGGCGATCATGGCGACCGGGGCGAAGGGGATCGCGACCAGCGCGACGCGGTAGCGCGGGTCCCGGATCCAGTAGGTGACCATGCGCGCGCCGATCAGGCCGCTGGGCCGAGCCGAGAAGCGCTCGAACCAGCCGAGGCCCGTGCGGGCGAGGCCGGGCGCGACCGGGGTCTCGACGGTGCTCAGGGCGCGGCGGCACAGCAGCGCCCAGAGC
>NZ_JAPFRB010000001.1:366026-366415 GCF_035726885.1 Leucobacter sp. M11
CGCAGCAGCGCCGTCTGGCTGTCTCCGGCCGCGGCGTCCGCGATGGCACGGATCGGGGCGCCCAGCGGGGTCCACTCGAGCAGGTCGGCGACGTCCGCGGAGGTCTGCTCCGTGGGTTTGCCGCGGCCCGGCGAGAAGAGGAAGAAGGCGAGCGGCAGGGCGCTCAGCAGGAGCACCGAGCCGACGACGCTGCGCAGGCCGCGGGCCCGGGGCGTGGTGAAGATCAGCTCGGACAGGGTGGCCCCGATCCGGGTGAACAGGACCGCCAGCAGCAGGATGAGCGCGAGCGCGAGCACGGCGGCCCAGGGCGCGGCCCGCCAGTCCGCTCGGAACGCGAAGTGGGACAGCCCCCAGAGCAGCAGGGTCAGGGCGGGCCAGCTAATCAGGGT
>NZ_JAPFRB010000001.1:366446-372225 GCF_035726885.1 Leucobacter sp. M11
GAGGAGGCCGGGAACGGCCCGAAGTGCCGCGGGGAGAGCACGCCGCGGTTCGTGAAGAAGGGCACCAGGAAGGTGAGCGCGAGGAGCACGGACACGGTGAGCGCGTCGATGTCCGCGAGGTAGCCGGGGTTGTCCCCGGCGAGGAGGACGGGCACCGCGGCCAGGGCGACCGCGAGGGCCGCGACGAGCACGCCGCGCAGGAGCACGAGGAACAGCGGCCGCGCGGGACGGCGCAGCGTGTTCCCCAGCACACTCAGTCGGAGTCGGAGGAACGGTGCAACCACTCCATGCCCCCCTCATCCTGAGAGCGCTGGATCAGGTCGATGAAGCGCTCCTCGAGGCTGACGCCGTCGCGGACCTCGTCCACCGTGCCCTGCGCGATCATCTCGCCGTCGATGATGACGGCGACGTGGTCGCAGATGCGCTGAATCAGATCGAGGCTGTGGCTGCTCATCACGACGCTGCCGCCGCCCGCGACGAACTTCTCCAGGATCTCGGTCACGTTCGCGGCCGAGACGGGGTCGATCGCCTCGAAGGGCTCGTCGAGGACGAGCACCTTGGGCGCGTGGATCATGGAGCAGGCCAGGGCGATCTTCTTCTGCATCCCGGCGGAGTAGTCGGAGACGAGGCGGCCGAGGGCGCTCTCCAGGCCGAAGGCCGAGGCGAGCTCGCGGGCGCGATCGTTCACGATGGCCTCGTCGAGGCCCTGCAGGATGCCGGAATAGAAGAGGAGCTGCGCGCCGGTGAGGCGGTCGAAGAGCCGGAGTCGGTCCGGGAGCACCCCGATGATGCGCTTGGCGGCGGGGCCGTCCTCCCACACGTCGACGCCGTGCACCGTGACCCGCCCGGAGCTGGGCCGGAGCAGTCCCGTGATCATCGACAGGGTCGTCGTCTTCCCGGCCCCGTTGGGGCCGACGACGCCGGTGAAGGAGCCCTCGCGGACGATCAGGTCGATGTCGCCCGCGGCGATCACGTTCCCGTAGCTCTTGGTGAGGGACTCCGTCTGCAGGATCACCGGGTTCTGGGCGGCCTTTGCCGCGCGCTCGCGGGCGCGGACCACGGAGGGCACGGGGATCTCGATGCGCCCGGTGCGCTCGCCGACGTGCACCTCGGCGGGGGCGGTCTCGGCGCGGCTCGCGGCCGGGGCGGCCGCCGGAGCTTGCTCGCTGGGCGAGCGGGGTGCGCGCGGCGGCAGCGCGGGCTTCGTCAGGGGCTCGGCGGGCTCTGCGGCGGCGGGCGCGGGCTGAGCCGCGGGCTCGGGGGCGCGTTCCCGGTCGCTCCGGTCGCGGCTCGGCGCGGGAGCTTCAGGAGCCGGCGCTTCGGGAGCCGGGGCTTCGGGGACGGAGGCTTCGTCCGGCGTCACCGCGTCGGCGTCGGCGAGGGCGTTGGCGTTGCGGTCCGCAGCGTCTGGCGCGGCGGTTGCTTCGGTGCGTGCGTCGGCGCTGGTATCGGCGGGCGCGGCAACGGCCTGCGCCGTCGCGGCGGGCTTCGCTTTGGTCTTCGTCTTGCGCTTCGGGGCCGGAGCGGGCTCGGGGATCGTTGCCTCGGGCGCTGCGGGCTCGGGCTCGACCGCTGCGGGCTCGGCGTCGAGCGGGGCGGCGACCGGCTCGGCCGGGGCGGGCTGGGCGCTCGCGGCCGGTCGTCCGACGCGGCGGCTCGGGCGCAACCGGGAGGGCGCGGAGTCGGAACGGGTCACCGTGCGAGGCGCCTGGGTCGACGACCCCTCGTCGACGGACGCATCGTTTTCCGGCATCGCGACACCCCCGTTCGGCTCACCCTGCTGAGCATCGGACTCGTTTGCTGAAGACACAGAGACTAACCTACCAAATTCGGGGGCCGCTCCCCCGCCAACGCGCCCGGGGCGCGGCCCCGGGTTTCCCGATTCCGGACGCCGGCCCGGCGGCCCGGGCAAAGCGGTGGCGAATACGACAGAATAGGGCTGTGAGCCAGTCTTCCGAGTCGCCGAGACGCAGGCCGAACCGATACTGGTCGTCCCTGCTCCTGCTGACGCGCCGCGATCTGAAAGTCCGCTACTCCACCTCGGTGCTGGGATACCTCTGGTCGGTGCTCGATCCGCTCGCGATGAGCCTCATCTACTGGTTTGTGTTCACGCAGGTCTTCGACCGGAGCGTGGGCGAGGAGCCCTACATCGTGTTCCTGCTCACGGGGCTCCTCCCCTGGGTGTGGTTCAACGGGGCCGTCTCCGACGCGACGCGGGGGTTCCTCCGCGACCTGAAGCTCGTGCGCTCGATTGCGCTCCCCCGGTCGATCTGGGTGAACCGGATCGTCCTCTCCAAGGGCGTCGAGTTCGTCCTGAGCATCCCGGTGCTCGCCGTCTTCGCGATCGTCGCGGGCGCGGCCGTGAACCCCATGCTGTTGCTCTTCCCGCTGGCGATGATCCTGCAGGCCGCCCTGATCTCCGGCATCGGCCTGATCGTGGCGCCGCTGACGGTGTTCTTCCGCGACCTGGAGCGGGCCGTGAAGCTCGTGCTCCGGATGCTGTTCTACGCCACCCCGATCATCTACAGCGCGGGTGACCTGCCCGAGTTCGCGCAGCCCCTCGCCTGGCTGAACCCGCTCAGCGGGATCGTGTCACTCTACCGGGCCGGATTCTTCCCGGATCAGCTCGACTGGGCCCTCGTCGGCTCGTCCGCCGCCATCACCGCCGTCACGCTCCTCATTGGGGTGCTGGTGTTCCGCCGCAGCATCGGCGGCGTCTTGAAGGAGCTGTAACCGTGACCGAGACCAGCAGCACGGCCGCCTCCGCGGTGGCCCCGATCATCGTCGCGGACAACCTCGGGGTCCGCTTCCGGCGCAACAAGGGCGCCCGCCGCAGCTTCAAGGATCTCTTCTCGGGCGCGAAGCGGCGCACGCGCCCCGGCGAGTTCTGGGCGCTGCGCGAGGTCGGCTTCCAGGTGGCCCCGGGCGAGGCGATCGGCGTCGTCGGCCGGAACGGCCAGGGCAAGTCCACCCTGCTCAAGCTCGTCGCCGGGGTGCTGCTCCCGGACACGGGTTCGGTCCGGGTGGCCGGCGGCGTCGCACCCCTCATCGAGATCACGGGCGGCTTCGTCGGCGACCTCACCGTTCGCGACAACGTCACGCTGACCGCGGGCCTGCACGGCCTCAGCCCGGCGCAGATTGCCGAGCGCTTCGACAGCATCATCGACTTCGCCGAGGTCGCCGATTTCATCGACACCCCGTACAAGCACCTCTCCAGCGGCATGAAGGTGCGCGTCGCGTTCTCGGTGATCTCGCAGCTCGACGAACCCGTCCTGCTCGTGGACGAGGTGCTCGCGGTCGGCGACCGCGCCTTCCGCGAGAAGTGCTACGCCCGGATCCGGGATTTGCTCGCCGAGGGGAAAACGCTGTTTCTCGTCTCCCACAACGAGCGCGACCTCAAGCGCTTCTGCTCGCGCGGCCTGTACCTCGACGGGGGCCGGCTCGTCCTCGACGCGGGCATCGACGAGGTGCTCGCGCGCTACAACGCGGAGCACGGCCCCAAATAGGTCCGTTCGCGCACGCCGAGGGTCGCCCGGCGCGGCGGCCCCGCGGGGCGAGCGTTCACGCCTCCGGGGCGTCGCCCTCGCTCGCGCGGGTTTCGGGCTGGGGCCGGACGCCCGCGCCGTGTTCCGCGTCGGGGGCCGCTGCGCGCGACTCCCACTCGTCCCAGCGCGCGAGTAGCGTCTCGATCGCGGCGTGGAAGCGGCGGGTCGGCTCGCCCTGTCGGGTATCGCCAAAGTGCCACTGGGACCAGCGTCCGAGCCGGTCGAGGGCGACCTCATCGGTGACGACCCGGTCCAGCAGGTCCACAATGTTCGGGACGTCGGCGGCGGCGAGCCACTCGCACTCCCCCAGGTAGCCGTTCCGATCGATCTCGGCGGTTTCGGCGATGGGCTGGGTGACGAGCAGCGGCAGGCCCGTGGCGAGGCGGTCGTAAATCATGGCGGAGATGTCGCAGATCGCGACGTTGGACACCGCGAGCTGCCAGCCGATGCCGGGCGATACGTCGTAGACGTGCCCGGCGGCCGGGTCCGCCGCGTTCGCCTGCTCGATCATCGCGATGATCTCCCGGTGGGCCTCGCCGAAGGCGGCATCGACGACGCCGCTGCGCGGGTGCGGCCGGTACACCACGCGGTGGCGGCCCGTGCTCAGGAGCTCGCGCACCAGGCGCACGCCGTGGCTCGCGACCGAGCCGTACCGCGCCGTGGGGCGGTCGCCCTCCCACGTCGGGGCGTAGAAGACGACCATGCGGTCGTCGGGGACGAACGGGGCCTTGCCGCCGATGTGATCGGCCTGGGGGCGGCCGATGGGCAGGGTGCGCTCCGCGACGTCGTAGTCCCAGAGGGTCCGGCCGAGGCGGGCCCGGGCCGCATCCCCCGCGACAAAGGCGTAGTCGTAAGCCTTGAACTGGTTCGAGGTCATGTACATCTTGTCGGACTCGCCGTGGTTGATGAACACGTGCCAGCGCCGGTCGTAGCGCATCATCTGGAAGTTGCGGGTGTTCTGGTTGACGTAGAACACGAGCTTCAGCTGTTGCTCGGCGACGATTGCCTCGAGGTCCGTGACCTTCGGCACGAAGGCCACGTCGAGTCCGGACTCGGCGAGCATGGCGTGTGCGCCGCCGGCGGTGCGCGCCAGCACGAGCACGGGGTGGGTCTTGGCGAGCTCCTGGAGCGGGGCGTACCACTGCCGCATCTGGTAGAGGTTCACCTCGCTGTCGGCGAAGTAGACGCCGATCGGGTAGCTGCCCTCGGGGAGCGGCCCGCGCTCCGCGAGTCGGTCCAGCACCTGCTGACGAAGCTTCCGGCGACGCAGGATTTTCTTCACCATGCCGACCGCACGGCGCATATCTTTGGGGAGACTCACCTCTTCACGATACAAGGGCCGTCCGGGTTGCCAGAATCGACCCGGCGTTTGAGAGCAAATCGTGACCGCCCAGCCAGCTTCGTCCCGGGCATGGGAAGATCGGGGGGTGAGTCACGAGTTCCCGTCCAGCACCCCCGCGCCGACGCCCGCGGCGGCCCTGCCCGATCTCCCCGAACTGCCCGGGGTGAGCTACGTCATGCCCGTGCTCAACGAGGAGGCGAATCTCGCCGACGCCGTGCGCACCATCCTCGCGCAGGATTACCCGGGTGAGCAGGAAATCGTGCTCGCACTCGGGCCCTCAACCGACGGAACCGACCGGATCGCCCGCGCGCTCGCCGAGGCCGATCCTCGCGTCACGCTCGTCGCCAATCCCGAGCGGGACATCCCCATCGGGCTGAACCTCGCGATCGCCCGATCGAAGCACCCGGTCGTGGTGCGGGTGGACGCGCACTCTGAGCTCACCCCCGACTACACTCGGCGCGGCGTCGCCGCGCTCGGCCGCCCGGGCGTGGCGAACGTCGGCGGCGTGATGCGCGCCCGGGGCCGCACGCCCTGGCAGCGCGCGATCGCTCGCGGCTATAACAGTCCCTTCGGGCTCGGCGGGGGCGCGTATCACGGCGACGGCGAGCCCGGTCCGGCGGAGTCCGCCTACCTCGGGGTGTTCCGTCGCGCCGCGATCGACGAGGTCGGCGGCTTCGACCCCGAGATTCGCCGCGGCGAGGACTGGGAGCTGAACCTGCGCATCCGCCGGGCCGGGCACACTGTCTGGTTCGAGCCCGCGCTGGGGGTCACCTACTGGCCCCGGCAGACCCTCTCGCAGCTGTCCCGCCAGTTCTTCGCCACCGGGGTGTGGCGGGCCGTGCTGGTGCGCCGCTACGGCGGCGCGAACCCCTGGCGCTTTTTCGTGCCGGGG
>NZ_JAPFRB010000001.1:372268-376081 GCF_035726885.1 Leucobacter sp. M11
TCCAGCTGAGCGGGGTGCTCGCTGGCCCCGTCGCGGCGTGGGCGAGCGGCATCCACCTCGCCCCGCTCGGCTACCTGCTGGGCGTCGGCTACGGCGTCTCGCGGATGCCCGGCCAGCTCGGCCTCGGCGACCGGTTGCGCAGCGCCGCGGTGCTGATCACGATGCACCTGAGCTGGGGGAGCGGCTTCCTCGTCGGTTTGGTCAAGGGTGGCGGCGGCTCGGTCGATCGCTCCCGGCTCGGCTGAGTCGGGCTTCGCCGGGTCGGGCTCCCCCGCCCCGGTCAGCCGGCGGTCGTTGCCCGCTTCGCGCGGCCGGGCCGCTCGGCGTGGCCCTCGCCCGAGGCGCGCTCGCCCAGCGCGCCGTCGCAGGCAAGCCGGGCGACGATTCGTTCGGCGGCCCGCCCGTCATCGTGGGGGTTGTAGCGGTTTCGCCACGCCGCGTAGCGCGGCGTATCGGTGTCTCGCCAGGCGGCCTCGTCCCCGCGAAGGAGGGTGAGCAGTTCCGCCCGGGAGCGCAGCAGCGGTCCCGGCGCGGTGCCCTCGAAGTCCAGGGTGAAGCCGCGCTCCCGGTCCCGGTACCGCGCGAGATCGGGCACGAAGAACGCCATCGGGGTCCGGCACACGCTCGCGTCGAACATGAGCGACGAGTAGTCGGTGACGAGCAGGTCGCTGGCCAGGAGCAGGGGGTTCACGTCGTCGAGCCTGGACACGTCCCGGATGGCGGCCCCGGGGCCCGCCCCGGGGGCGCGCTCCGCGTAGGAGCCGAAGGCGTGCGTGCGGGTGTGCCCGCGCACGAGGATGAGCCACTCGGGGCCGAGCTCGGCGGCGAGGGCGGCCACATCGAGCTCGTCGACGAGGGCGTCGCCGCCGTCGCGCCAGGTGGGGGCGTAGAGCAGCGCGCGCGTGTCCTCGCCGATGCCGAGGGCGGCTCGCGCCGCCGCTCGGCTCCCCGTGACCAGGGCGTCGGTGCGCGGATAGCCGACCTGCCACACGGGGCCGTGATAGGCATAGCTCTTGCGCAGGTGCGCCGTGCTGTGCGGGTTTTGGGAGAGCAGGAAGTCCCAGCGGCGGCTCTCCCGGCGCACCGCGAGGCGGGTGCGCAGGCCGGGCCGCGGGCGGTCGAGCGCGAGCCGCTTGAGCATCGTGCCGTGCCAGGTTTGCAGCACGGTCTGCGCCCGGGAGCGACGGAAGCCGTGCCGGAGCCAGTCGTTCGCGACGATGAGGCGGGCCGCGCGGCGGGCGCGGTGCCAGTCGGGGCTGCCCTCCGCGACCGCGATGGCCCCCTCGGGCACGCGCTGTTCGAGCGAGACCACGCTCCAGTAGCGGCGCGTGCCGGGGTGGCTGCGCGCGATCTCCCGGTCCAGGGCGAGGGGGTTGCAGGCGACGCTGCGGCCGTAAAAGCTCTCGAAGAACACGGCGTCCTCGCTCCCCCGGGGCGCGGGGGCGGCGGGGGTGATCGTGTGGGCCGGGTCGCGTCGCCGCTGGATCTCGGCGAGGACGCGCTCCGCGGCCCCGCCCTCCGGGTGCGCGTGGAAGCGCTCGGCGAGGACGCGCTGCCGGCCCCGGGCGGCCGCGAGCTCGGCGGGGTCCCGGGCGAGACGTTCCAGCTCGGCGACGACCCCGGCCCAGTCCCGGGCGAAGCCCCCGCCAGAGGTGACCCGGTAGGGCTCGTACAGGCCGCGTTCGGCAGCGTAGGCCTCCAGGTCTGGGGCGAACCAGACGACCGGGGTGCCGAGGGCGGACACGTCAATCGCGAGCGAGGAGTAGTCGGTGATGACCGCGGCGAAGCCGGGCAGCAGCGGGGTGATCTCCCGCACGGCGTCCGCGCCGAGGAGGTGGCAGCCCGCCGGAGCGCCCGCGGCGTAGCCTCCCTGGCCCAGCGGGTGCGAGCGGATGACGAGCCGGGAACCGGAGTCGGCGGCCCAGGCGCGCAGCCGCTCCCACTCCGCGGTCGTGGGCACGGCGGGGTCCGGGGCCCCGTCACGCCAGGTGGGGGCGTAGAGCACGAGCCGGGACCCGTCTTCGGGGATCCCCGCGAGCTGCCGGATGCGGTCCTCGGCCTCCCGCCAGGCGGAGTCATCGCCCTCGGCGCGCTGGGCGACGGCCCGGGCGAGCACGTCGACGCGCGGGTCGCCGAGCGCGGCGATCCGCGCCGGGTCCAGGCCGAAGGCGGAGCTGATCCGCTCCGCCGCGGTGGCCGAGCCGACCACGAACAGCGAGATTCGGTCGCCCCCGGCGCGGTACATCGCGTCGAGGAGGCGGCGCACCGGCGCGAGGAGGCGTCCGAGGCCCCCGGGGACCCGGGTGGTGGCCGGGGAATCCAGGTGCAGGCGCTTGAGGGGCGCGCCGTGCCACAGCTGCACGACCGTGCCGCCGAACACGCCAAAGCGGTTGACGTCGCCGAAGCCGTGCGTCACCACGATGACCCCGGCGCGGAGGGTGTGCCAGGTGCCGCGGGGGCCGCGCTTGGGCCGCCAGTCGATCCCGAGCCGTGCCGCATCCGCACGCTCCTGCGCGGCGCGCACGGGGTCATCGCTGCCGAGCCAGAGGATCGAGGCGTCGGGCTCGGCGGTCCGGAGGGCCTGCAGGAGCGGCAGCGCGCCCTCGCCGATCCCCGCGCCGCTGCCGAAGACCCAGCGCTTCGGGTCGCGGGGCACGAGCCAGCTGAGCGGAATCGCGAGCAGGTACCGGGGCAGGTTCAGCAGCTTCGCCAGGTTCCCCCGCGCGAAGGTGAAGTTTCTCGCTGCCACCGTGCTCCCTCTCTCCGGTTCCTGCTGTTGCTGGCGCGGCGCTGCGCGCATGTCCAACCGTAGCGTCCGCGGCCCCGAGGGGGCCGCGGACGCGGGGCGGAGTTGCCGATTCCCGGCTTAGGTATCCAGGGTGCCGAGAGTGACCTCGACCGTCTTCTGCTTGCCGTCCCGGAGGTACCCCAGTTCGACCGAGGTGCCTCCGGCGACCGAGCGGACGAGCGCGGACAACGAGGTGCCGTCCACGACCGGGATCCCGTCGAAGGAGGTGACCACGTCGCCGGAGCGCAGGCCCGCCTTTTCGGCCGCGCCGCCGCGGGTCAGCTCCCCGAGCATCGCCCCGGACTGGCTGGCGCGGGCGTCGCCGCTCGCGTCGCCGACGGTCACACCCAGGAGGCCGTGCGAGGGGGCCTCCCCCTTGATCAGGGACTCGGCGACCCGCTGTGCGAGGTTCACGGGGATCGCGAAGCCGAGGCCGACGCTGCCTGCGGTGTCCCCGCTGGCGGAGGTCGAGGCGATGGCCACGTTGATCCCGATGAGGCGGCCCTCGCCGTCCAGGAGCGCCCCGCCGGAGTTGCCCGGGTTGATGGAGGCGTCGGTCTGGATCACCGGGAGGGTGATCGAGCCGGACGGGGCCTGCTGCTGGGGCTCCTGCTCGCCCTCTGGTCCGCGATCGAAGTCGAAGTTCCACAGGTCACGGGGATCGCTCGGTTGGCTCTCCTGCTGCTGCGGGTCCTCCGGCACGGCGGTGCTGCCGACCGTGATCCCACGGTTCAGGGCGCTGATCACGCCGCTCGTGACGGTGCTGGACAGGTTCAGCGGGGCCCCGATGGCGACGGTGAGATCGCCGACGCCGAGCGTGCTGGAGTCCGCCATCTCGATGGGCTGGAGATCGTCCGCCTCGACCTTCACCACGGCGAGGTCGGAGTAGGGGTCCGCCCCGACGATGGTGCCGGTCAGGATGCGGCCGTCGCTCAGGAAGACGCGAACGCCGACCTGGTCGCGCGGCGTGGAGTCGAGCGTCACGACGTGCGAGTTCGTGAGGATGTAGCCGTCCTTGCTGATGA
>NZ_JAPFRB010000001.1:376114-379668 GCF_035726885.1 Leucobacter sp. M11
TCTGGACCTCGATCGTGGCGACGCTCGGCATTGCCTTCTGGGCGATCGCGGACACGGCGGTCGTGTTCTCGGGGTTCGTGATCGTGACGTTCCCGCCCGAGCCGCTGCTGCTCGTCTGCGCGTTGTCCTGCTGCCCGCTGAGCATCGCCGCCGTGACCCCGGCGCCGCCGGCACCGCCCAGGAGAGCCGCCGCGAGCACGCCCGCGGTGATCATCCCGGCGCGGCTCTTTCCCGCGGACTCCGGACGCTTCTGCTTCTGCTTGGGCGGCGGGGCGTAGCGGTACTCGGGCAGGGGCGTGGTGTCCCCCGGGTTCGGGAGCTGGGCCGCGGGCTGGCCGAAGGCCGCCCCCGGCTGGTGCCCGGGCGAGAACGGTGCGTCACCGGGGCGGTGCGCTCCCGGTGCCTGCGGCATCGTTGGGGCCTGCGGCGTCACGGGTGCCTGCGGCGTCGCTGGTGCCTGCGGCAGCGGGGGCTGCTGCGCGGCGGGCCATCCGCTCGGGGCGTCCGGCGTCTGCGGGGTGCCCGGCGTCTGCTGGGCGTGCGGTGCCTGGGGTGCCTGGGGTGCGGCTGCCGGGCGCTCGGGGGCGGAGTCCGCCTGGCCGGGGAGCAGGTTGTGGGGCACACCGGTCGAGGGCGCCGCTGGTGCGTGATCGGGCTCGGCGGCTGCCGAGGCGGCGCGCGCGGCCTCCTCGGGGGTGGTGCCGTCGTTGCCGTTCGGGCGGGGCGTTTCGGGGGTCTCGTTCATGTGATTTCCTTCCCTGTAGCCAACAGCTTTCCGCGGAACCCTATGCGAACTGTGTGAGCGGACTGCGGGACGGCTGAGCTTTGCTCAGACTCCGCCGTCCCGCGGCCGCTCGGGCGCGAGCGCCGGGGATCCGGCTCAGACGCGGGGCGTGCCGTCGGCGTCGGTCACGATCGTGGTCCGGGTCGCCCGCAGACCGTCGAGGCTCTTGCTGACCGCGTTGCGGGTCACGAGCGACCAGATCACGAAGGCCACGCCGAACACCACGGCCCAGAGGCCGACGATCCAGAGGAAGCTGAGGGCGGTCTGCACGGGGTTCGTGATCGTGAAGATCGCGAGGAACAGGCCGAGCAGGATCGTCAGGACGTTGGCGACGATGCCCATGACCCAGCTGCCCCCGGCCGTGCGGGTGGCCAGGCTCGCCCGGACCCCGATGACCCCGGCAATGATCGACCAGATAACGATGCCCCAGATCACCACGAGACCGAAGACGGTGAAGGTGAGCAGGCTCGGCAGGAACAGCAGCGCGACACCGGCGAGGATCGAGACGACGGCCTGGAAGACGGTCCAGCCGAAGCCGTCGTATTCCTTCCGGTACCGGAAGGCGGCGTAGAGCAGCAGCAGGCCGTCGGCGATCGTGTAGATCGCGAAGGCGAGCACGAGCGCCTCGGCCGCCGTGCTCGTCCAGATCATCGCGATCAGGCCGAAGACGATCGCGAAGATGCCGCGAACGAGGAGGAGCCACCACAGTCGGTTGATGCTGTGCCGAACGGGTTCGGTGATATCGGTCTGTGTGCGCTTCATGGTGGCCCCCTCGAATGGTGCGTACGGTAAGACCCTCAGCCTAGCGTTTGACGGCCCCGTCGCGGCGGTGCTTTCTCAGACTGAGCGGCAGGATTCCCGCCCCGGCGGCGGCGGTTGCGAGCGCGACGCCGAGCAGGGCCCCGCTCCCGCGACCAGGTCCCCCGGTCTGGGCGAGCGGGCCGCGCGCGTCCGGTGCGCCCTCCGGTTTCGGGGCGGGGGCGGGCGGCTCGGGCTCGGCGACGAGCGCCACGGTTTCCGCGGGCACCCCGTAGTCGTCGCACCAGGGCTCGACCAGGCCGGGCTCGGCGGGGTCGGTGCCCTCCGGGTCCGTGCACCAGCGGACCGTCACCCAGCCGCTGCGCTCGGGCAGGGTGAGCTTCGCGGAGGTTCGGCTGTGGCCGGGAAGCAGGCTGGACTCCAGATCGGCAATCGGCTCGGCGTCCGCGGGCGGCTCCGGCTGCTGCTCGGGTCGGGTCTCGGACCAGTAGGCGGTGCCCCGGAGCCGGATCGGGGCCTCCTCGCCGCCCACGCGGAGCCGCCCGCCTGCCGCGCCAATGTTCCGGACCTCCGCGTCGATCACATCCTCGACGACCGCGCCGGGCCGGGCGGTCTGCTCGCTGAGCTCGGTCCGGAAGCGGAGCGCCATCGGCCGCAGCTGCGTCTCGTTCGGGAGCCCGTAGCGATCCACGAATCGGTATCCCGCGGGCACGGCCTCGGCGCTCGCCGCGAGGTCCTGCCGCTCCGCGTCGATCCCGCACACCGCGGTGTAGAAGCCAGCCTCCCCCAGGGGTTCGGGGAAGTCGATCTCGACGGGTTCCGCCCCCGGGTCCGCGGTGCCCCCGCCGAGGGTCAGCCGGACCGGGCCTGAGGCGAGTGTGGCGTCCTCGGGCACCTCGTCCCGGGGCTCGGGCGCGTCCCGAGTGGGGCCGTAGAGCGAGCACTCCGCCGTGACCGGCAGGTAGGTGCCGTCGCTCAGCCGACGCCAGGGCCGGCTGCCCTCCGCGAGCTCGGCGCGCACCCGATCCCGCAACCGCTCCCCCGCGGCCACGACCCGGGACGGCACGGCGGTCGTCAGCTCCGGCGCGAAGCGCAGCTCGGTGGCTGCGCTCCCGCGCAGGGTGAAGCGCTGCTCCCGGGTCCGCTCCCCGGCCCCGGCCATGTCTTGAAACTCCCCGCCGCTCCGCCAGAGCACGATGCTGGCCCCCGCGCGCCCGCCGGGCAGCGTGAATTCGCCCTCCGCCCGAATCCGGAGTTCGCCCAGGTCCGCGTCGATCGGCTCGGCGACGTAGCGCAGCTCGGCGTTCCCGGTGATCGCGCGGACGGCGGCGCTCGGCTCAGCGGGCACGCTGTCCGTCCCCTCCGCCGCAAAGGCCGCCCCCTCGCCGAGCCGAACCGTGCCGCTCGCCCCGCGCGGCAGCCCCGTCACGCTGACCGTGCCCTCGTAGCGCTGCGGCCCGCCGAGCCCGGTGTCCGCCGGAGCATCGGCCTCGGTTTCGGTCTCGGCGGCGACGGGCCGGGGCTCGCTCACCCGAACCGAGCCGCCGGGCTTCGGCGCATCGCTCAGGGCGGCGTCCATGAGCGTGCCCAGGCGGCGTCCCTCCGCAAGGATCTTCGCGCGCAGGGCGTTGTCCCCGATCGCCTGCACGAAAAACTCGTTCTCGCCCGTGAACGGATCGATCGTGCCGGGGTGGCGCAGCCAGATCGCCACGGCCACGGAGGCGGCGATCACCGGGTCCTCTGTCTGCCCGTGCTCGGTGATGAGCCAGCCGACCTTCGCCACCTCGGCGTCGCTCCAGCCGCGGTAGGAGCCGACCACGCTCCGCTTCTGGGCCGGATCCGAGGCAAGCGAGGGGGTCTGCTTGCCCCATTCCAGGCAGTAGACCAGCGTGCCATCGGGGGCCCGGTAGGCCCCCACGTTGCTCATCCGGTACGGGTTCGGCAGGATGAACCCGGCCCCGGCGGTCACGACGGCCTCGGCCGGGCTCGCCTGCGTGAGCACCGGGAGCGT
>NZ_JAPFRB010000001.1:379762-394598 GCF_035726885.1 Leucobacter sp. M11
CTCCCCTCGGCGGTGGCGCGGGAGGATGATCGGTTCAAGAGCACGGGAGCCCCTTCCTGCCGATGGCTCGGCGTTGTGAGGGCATCAGTGTTCCCGGCCGCTCCCCCGCCCCGCCGGGGTTTTCCACAGCCGACACGCAGGGACGCGCGGCCGATTTGGCGGGCGGAGCCCGGGGCGTGTTAGAGTAGTGATGTGCCGCGGGGTGGAGCAGTTCGGTAGCTCGCCGGGCTCATAACCCGGAGGTCGTAGGTTCAAATCCTGCCCCCGCAACAGAGAGTCGCACTGCGGCACGAAAACCCCCTGATCTTCGGATCGGGGGGTTTTTGCTTTTCCCGCCGCCACACTCGTGCCGCCGGGCTCGCGCCGCGCTCCTCCCGAGACCGCGCGGCCCGAACACGTCCCGGACCGCCACCAGTACTTTCAAATATTGCAAGTAGTTGCTAGATTCGAAGCATGGACAACGAACCCGCCCCCCGGCCGCCGTCACGCGCCGAAGCGCAGGACCTTCTCGCCGCCATCCCGCAACGCCCCCGGCGACAGCTCACGATCCGGGACCACCTCATCACCGGGGGCATCGTACTGCTCTCCTTCGCCGCCGGGCTCCTAGCCATGGGCGGGCACGCCTGGTGGGCGCTCGCCCCGGCGCTGGGCGCCGTGCTCGCGGCGCACCACTGGATGGCCAGACGCCTGAGCCGGGCAAACGAACCGCGCCTCAGGGCTTCGACGGTGACCACGGTCTTTACCGTCTGGCTCCTCCTCCCCATCTGGGGCGGGATCAGCCGCGGCGACGGTGCCCCGTTCCCCGAATCGCTCCTGTTTGCCGGGCTCGCTCCGATCGCGTGGCTCGTGTTCTACGCCGTGCTGCTGCTCAGGCGCTGAGCCTCAGTGACGTACACAGAGATTGATGCGCACCTCGTCGCGCCAAAGCGGTTCGTCACCATGTCGTACCTGAGCCAGGTCGAACAGGCGGACTTTCCCGCCCTCCAGGAAACCACGGGCCTCTCGACGCCCGATCTGTCGAAAATCCTCAGGGACCTCGAGGAGCGCGGACTGGTCGAGATCACCAAGGAGCGGCGCACCCGGTACGGATCAACCCGCGTCCGCCTGACCCCGTCCGGCCAGAAAACGTTCAAGAACCTGCTCGCCACCCTCAACCGCATCGCGGGAACGTAGCGCCAGCGCCAGAGCAGAACCGGCCCACACGCGTTCTCCCGACGGCAACACGCCCAAGATGTTCGCCCTTTCGCCGCAGCACACCCCGCTCAACTACACTGATACTCGTGCCGCGGGGTGGAGCAGTTCGGTAGCTCGCCGGGCTCATAACCCGGAGGTCGTAGGTTCAAATCCTGCCCCCGCAACCACAGTGCCGCGGATTCCCTAGGGAGTCCGCGGCATTTTTTCTGTGCGGCGAGGCCTCCCCCACACACGACTCACACAACACCCCGCGTTCGACCGCTCTGGCTGCGTCACCATCCGGCGCGCGCTCGTGGACACGGCCCGGCACGCCTCCGCCCGACCCATCGGCCTGGAATCACTCGTTGGTGTTCCCGAACTCGCTGCACACTGGGGCGTTTCGTTCTCAGCCATCGACGATCGGCGCACCCGAGGGCTCGACCCACGTGACCCCCGTGTCGGCGCACACTGTGCACTCGCGCACAGTGATGCGCACCCCGGGCCGCTCCGCACCATCACGCATCCGCCCCGCAGCCCCCGCTGCCGGTGGAGTGCCCGGCGCGGTGAGGTCCCGAGCCGCTGCTTGTGCCTGACCGAGGGCGGTCCGCGCGCCGAGCGGCAGGGGTCGATGCGATGTTCGGCCTTGACGCGAGCCTCCCGCAATAGTTAGATACAGCATGTAACAAACTATGGAAAGGCGGGTGCTCCTTGGGGTTCTGGGCATTGATTCGGCCGGTGCGCGGCCTCGTCGTTGTTGGAATTGCCCTGCAGGGAGCGGGGGCGATCGTTGGCCTGGTCCCGATGGTGGCGATCGTGCAACTCGTGACCGTGCTCCTGCGCGGCGATCAGGCTTCCAGCGCCTGGGGCTGGCTGTGGATTGCGCTTGCGGGTATCGCGGGGAGAATGGCGCTGATTGGCGCTGGGTTGATGCTCACCCACCTGGCGGATACGCGATTAAACCGGGATATTCGCGTCCGCTTGGCTGAGCATCTCGGGCGTATTCCCGTGGGCGAGGCCGCGCAGCGTTCCTCGGGGCGGGTGAAGAAACTCGTGACCGACGACGTGCATGCGCTGCATACGTTAGTGGCGCACGGCGGCGGCGACATGGTCGTCGGAGTGATTACCGCGACGGCGGCATTCGCACTCTTGCTGTTCTACAGTTGGCCAATGGGCCTGGCGGCGCTGTTCCCGTTGCTCGGCTTCCTGGTCGTGTTCGGATCAATGATGGGCAAAGCCGCGACGCAGTTCACTGCCTGGGATGACGCGAAAGAGCGGGTCAACGCCGCGACGGTGGAGTTCACCCGAGGCATTGCGGTCGTGAAGACCTTCGGGCAGTCCGGCCGCGCCTCGAAGCAGTACCGGCAGGCAGTGGACGAATACGCAGGGTTCTTCGGGAAGCTGATGGTGCCGATGGTGGGGGCTTCGTCGACCGGCCTGGCCATCGTGTCGGCTCCCAGCGTGCTCGCGACCATGGCCCTGTCGGGGGTGCTCTTTCTCGGTCTCGGCTGGATCGATGTCACCGGGTTCATCGCGGGGCTCGTGTTTGGGGTTGGGTTGGCGGGGCCGCTCACCATGGTCGATTCCTACAGCGTGCGACTGCGCACGGCGCGGGAGGCAGCCGCGAGAATCGGCGACTTCTTGGCCACCCCAGCGATGCCCGGGCCCGGCACATTCGACACTCCTGGTGACGATTCTGCCGCCTCGTTCAGCGAGGTGTCCTTTCGCTATGACCCCTCCGGGCGGGACGTGCTCACCCAGGTGTCGCTCCCCCTCGCAGCCGGTTCGGTGACCGCCCTGGTGGGTCCTTCCGGCTCGGGGAAGTCAACTCTGGCAGCCCTGGTCCCCAGGTTCTGGGACGTGCGGAGCGGTGCCGTGCGGATCGGCGGCGCCGATGTGCGGGAGATGGAGACGAGCACCCTGTTTCGTCGCGTCGGCTTCGTCTTTCAGGGAACCCGGCTCGTCCCCATGAGCGTCCGAGACAACATCAGGCTCGCGCGCCCGGATGCGAGCGATGAGGACGTCGTGCTCGCGGCGCGGGCGGCGAACATCCACGACCGCGTGGTCGCGCTGCCACGCGGGTACGATTCCGTGGTCGGCGCGGATGCCCTGTTTTCCGGAGGGGAGGCGCAGCGCCTCACCGTTGCCCGCGCGCTCCTGGAGGACGCACCCATCCTCATCCTGGACGAACCGACCTCGTTCGCCGACCCGGAGAACGAAGTGCGGATCCAGGCGGGCATCGCTCGGGCGGCATCAGGGCGAACCGTGCTGGTGATCGCCCACCGGCTCGCGTCGATCGCTACAGCCGATCAGATCGCGGTGCTCGATGCGGGCAGCATCACTGCGCTCGGCACGCATGAGGAACTCCTGGCGCGAGCGGGAACCTACCGGGACCTCTGGGAAGCGCAACGTCTCCAGACGGGAGCGAAGACATGATCCGGGCGCTCGGTGACCTGCTCACGCTCGCGCGCGGGCAGGTGCCCGTTGCGAGGTTCTGTGTTCTCGTGCTTGGGTACGCAGTCGCGCAGGGCCTTGCGTTCGTCGCCGTGGTGCCGGTCGTGGATGCGGTCGTTCGCGGTGATACTGGCGGCTCTTGGGGTGCCGCGCTCGTTCTGGCTGGAGCCGCGACGGTGTCTGCCCTGCTGTACTTCTTCCAGGCCCGCGCTGGGTACGGAATCAGCTTCGGACTCATGCAGAGCCTGCAGCAGCGCATCGGCGACCACATCGCCGCGCTCCCCCTGGGATGGTTCGACCACGCTCGTGTCGGCGAGCTCTCGCAGCTCACGAGCAAGAGCGCCGAGGACGCCGGTTCAGTGACGGCACACCTGTTCCAACCGATTGTCTCGGCAGTCGTCACTCCACTGACCGTGGCGATCGGCCTGTTGTGGTGGGACTGGCGTGTCGCCCTGGCCGGAGCAGCGTTCGTCCCGGTCGCGATCCTCATTGGGGGGCTCGCACCGAAACTCACCGCCCGTCTGGACGCGATGCTAGACCGGCGCACTGCTGCGGTGAATGAGCAGGTGGTAGATTTCGCGCTCGCTCAGCCGGTCCTGCGCGCTGCGGGTCGGACGGTGGGGAACTATCCGCCGTTGGACGAGGCACTCGACGAGCACTATCGCACCTCGGAGCGGATCTTCTGGCGCACCATTCCCAGCGTGCTTGCCAGCACCGTCGCCGTGCAGCTGTGGCTCGTCCTGCTGCTCGTAACCGCGCTGGGGCTGTCTCTCGCCGGGTCGCTCGCGGTTCCAGCGACCGTCGGCCTCCTGGTCGTTTCGCTTCGGTTCGTCGGCCCGCTCGCAGACCTCTCCGAGTACGCGACCGCGATGCGCGCGGCCGGAGAGAGCCTCGCGCGGATCCGCGCCCTCCTGGACACCCCGGTGCTTCCGGAGCCGGCACTCCCGGACACGGTTCCCCGCAGCGACGTGCCGTTGGCATTTGACCGGGTCAGCTTTGGCTACGACGACACTGAGGTGCTTCATGACCTCTCGTTCCGGCTGGAGGCAGGAACGTTTACCGCGCTGGTCGGCCCGAGTGGATCCGGCAAGAGCACCGTGCTGCGCCTCATCGCACGCTTCTGGGATGTCGGCACGGGCGCTATCACGCTGGGCGGTTCAGACCTTCGCGCCCTCGGCTCGGCCCAGGTGATTGACCGGGTTGCGGTGGTGTTTCAGGACGTCTACCTCTTCGACGGGACCATTCTCGACAACGTTCGCATGGGCCGTCCCGACGCTGCTGATGCCGAGATCGAGGCCGCGGTTCACGCGGCCCGGCTCCAGGAGGTCGTGGACCGGCTGCCAGAGGGGCTCAACACGCAGGTCGGCGAGGGCGGTGTCCGGCTGTCCGGTGGCGAGCGCCAGAGAATCTCCATCGCGCGGGCGCTGCTCAAAGATGCCCCGATCGTTCTGCTCGACGAGGCGACCGCCGCTGTGGACGCGAAGAACGAAGCGGCCCTGGGCGAAGCGTTCGCTGCCCTGGCAGCGGGCCGTACCGTGATCGCGATTGCGCACCGGATCGAGGCGATCGCCGGCGCCGACCGCATCCTGGTGCTCGACAGCGGACGCCTCGTCGAGGACGGAACCCACGACACGCTCTCGACCGCGGGCGGACGCTATCAAGCGTTCTGGGCGGCCAAAGAACGCGCCGCAGCGTGGAAACTCGGAGAACGCGACGAGGGGTAGAGTCGGGGCTATGGTTCAGAGTTCGTCTCCCGCACGCCGACGCCCTGGCCGCCCCAGCCGCATCGATCGGCAGATCATCGCCGACGCCGCAATCGGCCTGATCGCCGACGAGGGAGTCGACGCCCTCACCCTGCAGAACATTGCTGCCCGACTCGGCGTGAAGCACACCGCGCTCTATCGGCACGTTGACGGCCGCCCCGACCTGCTGCGAGCCGTCGCGGACCGCTTCATGGAGTCCACGCAGTGGCCAACGCCGAACGGCACCTGGCAGGACTACCTGCGGGACGTGGCCGCCGCGATTGATGCCTCCTGCGGACGCTACCCCGGCATGATGGACCTCATCTACAACCAGGTCTGGCCCATGCCCGAACGCCTCATCCTCGCCGCACTCGACATGACGCAACACCTCGTCACGCTCGGCTTCCCCCAAGACCTCGCGTTCATCGCCGCGGACCTCGTGGCAGACTTCGCCGCAGACACGCGAATCCGCCGCGACCGCATCAGCACACACACCGAGCACTGGACGGGGTTCACCGATGCCGTCACCCCGGCACACCGCGTGCACCCGGAGCTCCAGTCCGCCTTCGAGCAACACTTCGCCGCGGGACCAGACGCCTGGACGGACCGAAAGCTCGACGTCATCATCGCTGGCATCGAGACGATGCGCAACCGCAGATCAGACGAACACCCACGGTAAGTCACAAGATGTAACAAACGGTGTTAGGGTAGCCTTCCCCCGGCGCTTTCGCGCGTCGGCCACGTGGTACCCGATCATTGGAGGGAACACCTATGTCTGGTCTGGAGACGACGACCCCCGGCACGCTTCCGAGGGAACGCTGGTACTCGTATTCGACGCGAACGCTGATGGTCTGCGCTGCCCTCGGCGCCGCGTTCACCGTGATCTTCGGCACCTACACCCTGGGTGAAGCCGTCATCCTTCCCGTGGCACCGATGGTCATCGTGTTCTTCGCGGGACTCTGGTTCGCGCTGCCGCTCCTTGCGATGCTCTACATCCGGCGCATTGGATCCGCCATCATCACCGCGGGGATCGCAGGCCTGCTGACCAGCTTTGTCAGCCCCTACGGGTGGCAGATGCTCATCTTCACCCTCGCGTACGCCTTCATCGTTGAGATCGTGTTCGCCGTGACCGCGTGGCGACGCTTCGGGCTCGGGGTCGTCTCGTCCGTGGTCGTGGTGATGTGGCTGGTCAGCCTCGCCTTCTACTGGGCCACGTTTGCGGCAACCGGATTCGCTCTCTGGGTCAACATGCTGCTTGGCGTCGCAGTGCTGGTGGCGTATTTCCTGTGGGGATTGCTGGCCTGGTGGCTCGCACGCGCCCTGCGCCGAGTGCTGCCCAGCAACACCTAGAAGGTGACAGCGGTGCCGACGGATCTCCAGCCGCTGCTTCGGGTCGAATCGCTCAGCATTCGGTACGAACAGGACGGCTTGCCCACCCCGCAGCGCGCGAGTTTCGACATCGCCCCGGGCACCGTCACGCTGCTGCTGGGCCCGAGCGGCTCGGGCAAGTCAAGCCTGTCGCTGGCAGCGTGCGGGCTGATTCCCCAGGTCATTCCTGCCCAGCTTGACGGGCGAGTACTCGTGGACGGGCGTGACACGACCCAGCATCGAGTCGCCGAGCTCAGCACCGGCATCGGCATGGTGTTCCAAGACCCAGACGCACAGATCATCATGGGAACCCTGCTCGACGAGGTCTGCTTCGGTCCCGAAAACCTGCTCCTGCCGGTGGACGACGTCCTCTCCCGCGCAGAGCAGGCGCTCCGAGCCGTCGGGCTCTGGGGGCGGCGGCACGAGAGCCCAGACCGCCTCTCCGGCGGGGGCAAGCAGCGCCTGGCCATCGCGTGCGTGTTCGCCCTGCGCAGCCCGGTGATCGTGCTCGATGAACCGACCGCGAACCTTGACCCGGTCGGCGTCGCTGACGTGTACGCCACGCTCGCCGACATCGTTGCCGACGGAGCGCATGCGCTCCTTCTCATCGAACACAATCTTGATGCCTGTGTTGACCTCGTCGATCAGGTCGTCGTTCTCGATCACCGGGGACGACCCGTGATGACCGGGACCGTTGATGAGGTGCTCCGGGCGCGCAGCGATGAGCTCGAGGCGCTGGGCATTTGGCTGCCGGTTGCCACCCGCGCCGCGCGTCAGCTTCGCCACGGAGGGGTGACCCTTGCGCCGCTTCCCACCACCCCGGCAGAACTTGCGAGGGCGCTCGATGCGCACCCCTGCCTCCCGGCGCTCCCGGAGACGAGCGCTCCTCCCGCGCCGCCGAACAGAGGCACTGCGGTGCGCATTTCCGGGCTCACCGTGATGCGCGGCGAACGCACCATTCTCGACCGCATCGAACTGACGGTTGGCTCAGGCGACTTCCTGGCAATTCTTGGGGTCAACGGCGCGGGGAAGAGCACCCTGCTGCACGCGATCGCCGGGGTGGTGCCCCCCGCGCCCGGGGTGGTGGAGATCGACGGACTCGATCCCGCCACCGCACCCATCCGAGAGCTTTCCCGCCGTATCGGCTTTGTCTTTCAGAACCCCGAGCACCAGTTCGTCTGCGAGACCGTCGCCGAAGAGCTCGCCCACACGCTGCGCGTTCACGGGGTCCCCGACGAGGAGGCCAGGGTCCGGGGAGCAGCGATGCTGACGCGCCTCGAGCTCACGGCGGAACGTGACCGTCACCCCTTCCTGCTTTCGGGCGGACAGAAACGCCGACTCTCCGTCGGCAGCGCCCTCATCGGAGGAGCCAGCGTCCTGGTGCTCGACGAGCCCACCTACGGGCAGGACCGAGACCGGGCAGCGGAACTGCTCCGCTTCCTTCGCGAGCTGCGCGCAGACGGAACGACCGTGATTGTCGCAACGCACGACATCCAACTCGTTGCAGATCACGCCACACACGCAGCAGTCCTCGCCGGCGGCACAATCACCGCCCACGACAGCACGCAGACCCTGTTCGCCGGCGACGCGTGCGAACGGGCCGGTCTGCTCCCGCCGCCCCTGGTCGCAGCAATGCGCAGCCTCACCCGACACGCCGGATGGCGCGGCGTGACCCGCCTCGCGGATCTCCCCGGGGGCAGCACGTGACCGCCACCCAGGCCGTCCCGACCAGACCTGAACTCGGCGTTTTGCCGACTCGCGCGCGTTTTCTCCACGGACTCAATCCGCTCGCCAAAATCGTCGCCACCGTACCCGCTGTTCTCGCGCTCGTCACCATCACCGGGGTGACCCGACCCGCCGCCTTCCTGATACTCGCGATGACGCTGATCCTGATTGGTGCGACGCTCAGTCTGCGCCGCACGACGCTGCTGCTGCTCGGGCTGCCGACCGCAACGCTCGTGCTCTCCTTCAGCTTCGGCCTGTGGGTGACGACCGACGCTGCCCCGTCCGAAACCACCGTGTTCGCCATCGGCAGCTACGCCTTCACGACCGCCATGTGGCTGGCCGGGCTGACGATGGCGCTGCGCCTCACCGCGATCATCGCACTCACGTTCATCGCGGGCCTCACCATGACCGGCTCGGAGTTCGTGCGCGCCCTCGTGCAACAGGCCCGTCTGCCGTACCGCATCGCCTATGCCGCACTCGCCGCGATCCGCTTCGTCCCGCGCCTGCGCACTGAGCTCGACACGATCCGTTCGGCGCACCGTGTCCGGGGCGTTGCCAGCGGTCGTGGCCCGCTCGCGCACACCCGCAGACGCCTCGGCTACACCGTGCCGCTGCTCGCCGGGTCTATCCGGCATGCCGAGCGGGTCGCCCTCGCCATGGAGACGAGAGCGTTCGGCGCACACCGACGCCGAACGGAACGACAGCCGATGCCGTTTCGCACCCGCGACGCACTGTTCATTGGCCTGTTCTGGGTCCTGACGGCGGCGATTCTGCTCTCCCTCTGAGGGAAGAACCCGGGAACCGGCCGCAGTCCACCGCGTCACGAGGGCGAGTGTGCCAGAAGGGTCTCGCGCGCTGCTCGATGACCTGCAATGCGGTTCGTTTCGGCGGACGGGGACGGTGGTTCGCGCAGCTCACGACAGCCGTGCTTGCTCCGCGAGGCGGGTGCCCCGACCGCGGGGAACCGCGACCCGGATATCACCCTCGCCCCGATCGCGAAATCGTTGGCACCGACGTCGGCAGTCGCGTGCGCGTCGGGCACATTCTTGATGGCTGAGGCCGCGCAACGCGCGTCCGCGCCCGGTTCCGCAGGCCAGCGCGGGGCACCCGGCCAGGGACATCGAGCCCGCTCTGCTCAGGGCAGATCTGCCCCAAGCAGAGCCGCCCACGCGCTGGGGGGCAACGGGGAACGATGGGGGCATGAACGATTCCCCAACACCCCCACGGTTCACCCCGTCCGCGCGACAGGAGCTGTTCGAACGACGCGTGCTCGTCCTGGATGGGCCCCTCGATGATGACAACGGCACCCTGCTCGCCACGCAACTCATCAGCCTGGCCGCGGCGGACCCCTCCGCCGAGATCGCGCTGTGGATCCACTCCCCCGGCGGCTCGGTGCCAGCCATGCTCGCGATCCGTGACGTGATGCGCACGATCCCGAACGATGTCTCGACGCTCGTCTTCGGCATCGCCTACAGCGCCGGACAGTTTCTCCTGTCTGCGGGCACCGCGGGCAAACGGAAGGCCTTCCCGCACGCCCGGATCCTCATGCATCAGGGCTCGGCCGGGATCGGCGGTGCCGCCGTCGATATCGCGCTGCAAGCCGATGACCTGCGCCACACCCGCGATACCGTGCTCGGCTTGATCGCCGCTGACACCGGTCAACCGGGAGAACGCGTTTTTGCAGACTCCCTGCACGATCACTGGTACACCGCCCAGCAGGCCCTGGAGTACGGCTTCATCGACACCATCGTGGCCTCCTTCGACGACTACCGACCCCAACCGCCCCCAGGGGCAATCGGATTCACCCCCGTTCCCGAGGAGTCACAGCGATGAGCAATTACGCCATTCCCCACGTCGTCGCGCAGCACCCACGCGGCGAACGCGTCATCGACGTGTACTCCCATCTCCTCACCGAGCGCGTGGTCTATCTCGGCACCGGAATCGACGCGGGAGTCGCCAACGCCCTCATCGCCCAACTGCTGTTTCTCGATGCCGACAGCCCGAATCGCGAGATCCAGCTCTACATCAACTGCGAGGGCGGCGACCCCAGCGCCATGCTCGCCGTCTACGACACGATGCAGTTCATCACCTCCCCCGTCGCAACCACGTGCGTCGGACAGGCGGTGTCGGTTGGTGCGGTGCTGCTGGCCGCTGGCGAGCCGGGAAAACGCGCCGCGCTGCCGCACGCACGGATCGTGCTGCACCAGCCGGCCGCGCAGGGCCGGGGGACGATCCCTGATTTGATCCTGCAAGCCGACGAGGTCATCAGGCTCCGCTCCGACCTCGAAGCGGTCCTCGCGCGCCACACCGGCCAACGCGTCGACACCCTTCGGGCGGACACCGATCACGATCGCGTCTTCACGGCGAACACGGCACGCGACTACGGCCTGATCGACCTCGTGATGTCGAAACGGTGACCGGCCGCTGACGGGGTCATCGGTTCGGGCTAGGCGGCAAGCGCAACGAACGCCTGCGATTGCGAACCCTCGCTCGGGGCGTCGCTCACCCTCGCGAGGGCCCCAGCAACGTCCCCGGTGAGCTCCCGCAGGGTGGCCCCCAGGGCGCCCCCGATCGCAGCGATCATCTCGCTCGACGGCTCCTTGAGTCCCCGCTCGACCTCGGAGAGATACTGCGGGGAGACCCCGGCGCGCGCGGCCACCTCGCTCAGGGTCTTCCCGGCCCGGGTCCGTCGCGCTCGCAGCGTTTCGCCGAGCATGTGCCGCCACAGCGGTTCTCGCGGCGCGAAGCCCCCGGGCTCAGCGTCGGCTCGCGCACGGCTGGGATTGATGGGGGCCACACCTCTGGGCGATTCAACCATGCCTCATGATAAATCGGCCCGGTCACAGCACGGGGCGCAATCCGCTCACAGCAGAGACGGCGTCCCTCGCGGGGCCCCCGGCCCGGCATTGCGGGCGGGCCGGGTGAGCAGGGGCGGGTTAGAGGGTGACCGTCCGCGCCAGGAAGCGGGTCTCGGCGTTCGGCCCCTCCGCGGCGATCACTCCGCTCGGCCGGGGGACGAACCCCGGCAACTCGGCGATGCCGTCGGCCCCCTCGATGAGGCGGAGCGGGAGCGGTCCCGTGCCGCGCATCCGGATCGTCAGCTCCGCCGTTCCCCGCGACAGGGCCTGCACCTGGAGCAGCGGCACCTCACCGGAGGCGATCTCGCGCCCGCCCAGGCTGATCGAGCGGATCTCCGCGGTGTCGCCGTCGGCCCCGCTCGCCGGGGCCAGGAAGAGGGATCTGGCAGCAATGCGGGAGGCGAAGCGCACGTCGATCTCGCGGTCCCCGGCCACGATTCGCTCGGCGGTCACCTCGATCTCGGGCGCAGCCGAGCCGCTGGGCTCGGCGGGTCCGACCCGCTCGGGCCCGTCCAGCACGGGAAAGGCGCCGGACAGGTCCGCGGTGCCCGTGACGAGCCGCTCGCTCCACCCCGTGGGGTCCGCGCCCTCGCTCACCCAGAACGCGTCCCCCGTGTCCGCGTCCTCGACCTGGGCAAGGGCGACCGGGACCGGGGAATCCGGGCCAAAGCGGTCCACCGAGAAGCCGACCCCGAAGGCGATTCCCGCGAGCACCGCCGCCGTCACCGGGGGCACCAGCCTTCGCAGGCCCGCCCGGGCGCTCGGCGCTTCGGGGTCCGGGAAGCAGAGGTCAAGAAGCGGCACCAGGCTCAGGGCGAGCAGCGCGGCAAACAGCAGCGCCGCGCCGCTGCCGCCCAACCCCGAAACGGGCAGGAGCAGGGCAACCGTCGGCACGAGCACCGCCGTGCTCAGCGCCCCGGAGACGAAAAAGGCCACCCGGCCCCGGTCCCACTGCGCCCGCGCGATGAGCGCCAGCGAGCCGAGCAGAGCCGGGATCGCGAAGGCGTAGGAGGCCCCGGGAACCATCAACGCCGTGGCGACGCCGATGCCCGCGCTCCAGGCCAGGCCCCCGAAGAAGAGACCCTCGGCGGGCACCCAGCGCCGGGCGAGCGCGAGCCAGCCCAGGACGAAGGCCAGGAGCGTGAGCAGGAGGCCTGCCCGGAACCAGCCGGGCTGCCAGGTGTCCTCGAGCTGCCCGAAGGCGGGCGTGAGCGCCGTCAGCGCGGACCACACCGCGCCACCCAGCCAAAGGGCTACCCCGAGCGGGATGACGGCCAGCACGACTCCGGCCCCGAGCGGGAGCACGCGGACCAGCCGTCGCCGCACGAGCATCGCTCCGGCCGCGAGCACGCCGAGTCCGGCGAGCAGCGCGATGGGCCACACCGCGCCCTGGGGATAGTGCGCGAGCTGGCCAAGCATCGGGAAGTAGGTGGCGTCGCCCGAGGCGGGCACGCTCAGCGCGGCCAGCTCCGCGTCGCCCAGCGCGCGCGTCAGGCCGAGTGCGTTCGTGCCCTGGTGCTGCAGCGAGTCACTCGACTGCCGCTCGATGCGGTCCTCCGGCGAGTGGTAGACGGCGGAGCCGTCGAGGTAGGAGGTGTTCAGCCCGGTGAAGCGCCCGGAGGCCAGCATGGGCGTGAGATCGGTGTCGTTTGGCAGCAGCCGGTACAGCTCGACCGAGAGGCTCGTCGCGACCGGCACGGGAGCGTTCTGGGCGTACACCTCGATCAGGTCGCGGTTGCCGAGACTCGTTTCGAACATGAGCGCCGGCCCGGAGGAGCCGCGGGACTCGATGTTCAGCACCACGCCCCCGTCTCGACCGGCGGGGTCCTGGGCGACGTAGGCCTCCGCCCCGAGCATGCCCACCTCTTCCGCGTCCGTGAACAGCAACACGACGGTGTTGCGCAGCGGGTCGCCGCTGGCGAGGGCCCGGGCCGTTTCGAGAATCGTCGCGACGCCCGCGCCGTCGTCACCGGCGCCGAGCGAGGCGGGGGCGGCGTCATAGTGTGCGACGAGGGTGACGGTTCCGGTGGGGTCCGTGCCCGGGATGACGCCGACCACGTTTTCCGTGTACGCGGCCGAGGGGTATTCCGGGTCGTGCATCGAGCCGACGCCGCGTTCGATCCGGGTCTCGATGCCGGCCGCGCGCAGCTGCGCGGCGATCATGTCCCGGACGCGGGCGGCCTCCTCGGATCCGGCGGGGTGCGGGCGCTGGCTGAGGTCGGCCTGGTGGACCCGGGCCCGCTCCGCGCTGAATTCCTGCGCGTTCGCCTGGGCCGGTATCGCCCGCGGCGGGGCGATGCTGGCGAGGGCCCACCAGGCGGTCAGGGCGATGAGCGCCGCCGCGATGAGGGCCAGCAGGCCTCGGCGCGTTGGCCGAGGCCGCCTCGAGGGAGCGCCCGGGGCGGGGGTCGGTCCGGAGCGGGGATGCGGGGGCGCGGGGGTGTGGCTCATCCGGGTGCTGCTTTCAGGGTCGATGGGGTGGTTGCCGGGCCGGGGACCGGCGAGGGGTGTCTGGGTGCGCGGGCGCTGCCGGCCGGGCCGAGGAGCTGCGCCTCCGGCGCCGGGTCCTCGGACGGCTCAGCCGACGCCGCTCAGGAAGGATTCGGCGGCGTCCAGCACCCCCGGGGCGAGCAGGGCTCGGGGCCAGAAGACCGCGGTGATCGCGCCGACGAGGTCGCTGTCCTCGACGGTCGGCCGGGCCATGGAGTGCCGGGATTCGACTCGGGCCACGGTCAGCGCGTCCCCGAAGATCTCGCGGTATACCCGCTCCGTTTCGCGCATGTCCACGTTCCGGTCTTGGGACCCCGCGAGCAGCAGAATGGGGACCTCGCGGGCCGCCGAGGCGCGAAGGTCCGCGGTCGCGTCGGCAGAAACGTTTCTGCGCACGAAGCCCCAGCGCTCCGCGGACATCGGCTCGTCCTCAGTGCTCTCGGCGAGGTATTCCGAGTGCTCGGCCCCGCGCTCGAGGAGCGCGCGTACCGCGTCGCTCTCGGCCAGGGCAGCGGCGCGCTCCTCGGGGGTCGCGTCGGCGGCGTCGAGCTCGGCGAGCAGGTGAAAGCGCCCCTGCGTGAGCCAGTTGATGGCCGTGCCGACCGCGACCACGCCGTCGATGTCGTCGCGCGCCGCGACGACCTTGGGCAGGACCCAGCCCGCCTGGCTGGCGCCCCACAGCACGATCCGTTCCGTGGGGATGTCCCGCTGGCGCTTGGCCCAGTCGAGCGCGGTGCCCACCTCGCTCGCCCGGTCCGACATGGACTGATCCAGCCAGTTTCCGGTGGACTCCCCCACGCCGGGTTTGCTCCAGGACAGGGTGGCAAAGCCAGCGTCCGCGGCCGCCTCGAACCAGGGGGCGTAGAACCCGCCCTGGGTGGCGTCGACCGCGGCGTCGCCGTGCACCATGACGACGAGCCCCGTCGCCGGCTTTCCGCGGGGCTGGGTGAGCACCGCCGCCAGGGAGCCCTCGCTCGTCGGGATCGTCACCTCGGTCTCGGTGACCCGGAAGTTGTTTCCGACGGCGTG
>NZ_JAPFRB010000001.1:394645-395181 GCF_035726885.1 Leucobacter sp. M11
TCAACGCGGTCGGTTTAACTAATTTCTTACTCACGTTCGTATTCTAATTCTTTGATTTCTGGGGAACCTGCGGAGTTGCCGTGAACCCGCAGCGGCCCGGCCCTCACGCGCCCCCGACGCTCCCCGCTCCCCGCGCGCCGTGGCGGCGCATGCGCAGCTGCGTCGCGAGCACCAGGCGGGTGTCCGGATCGTCGAGCGCCACGATCGCCCGGATACGCCCCAGGCGGTGCCGCATCGTGTTGGGGTGCAGGAACAGGCGCTCGGCCGCGGCCGGCACGTCGCAGTTTGTCGCGGTCCAGGCGAGCAGCGTCTTCTCGTACTCGGTCGCGTGCTCCCGATCGTGCGCGAGCACGCGAGCGATGGGATCGGCTTCGAGGAACGAGTCCATCCGGGAACAGGTGCCCAGGCGGAAGAAAAACAGCTCCGCCGCCACCTCCGCGTGATGCGCGATCCGCGGCGCGTCATCCCCCATGACCCCGAGCACCTCAAGCACCTCGGTGGCCTGAGCGGCCCCGTCCGGCACTCGTTCCAGGCGG
>NZ_JAPFRB010000001.1:395256-397995 GCF_035726885.1 Leucobacter sp. M11
AAGACGTCCACCAGCGGGGCGTGCGACTCCCCCGCCACGAGGGCGATGCCTCGGCCCGCCACCATCGCGACCGCGGCCTGCACCCGATATGAGGCGAAGGCGTTCCGGACGAGATCGCTCGCGGCGCTCATTTCCAGCTCATCGACGGGCTGGCCGGATGCCCCGAAGGCGATCACGCGGAAGTCGCACCCCACGGGCAGGCCCAGCTCGAGGCCGATCGGGTCCACGGGACCGATCCCGTGGACGAGGCGCGTCACGCGGTCGTTGCGCAGCCGCCGGACGGCGTCCCCGGCCAGCGCGATCCTCGCGAGCTCCGGCACCGCCTGCGTGGCGGCTTCGGCAAGGATCTCCGGAGCCAGGGACGAGAGGGCTTGTTCCCCCTGCACGATCCAGATGGTGCCGTAGGCCTGCTCGTAGGCGTGCACCCCGATCGCGAGCCGCGGAGCGTACTCCCGGGGTTCCAGGCACCACGTTGCCCCCTCGGCGCGAAGCACCGCCAGGTACTCCTCCGCGTGGACGGCGTGCTCGGGCACGCGTCGACCGAGAATCCCCGCCAGGCGGAGCTCGTCGATGTCTTGCCCGTCCACCGAGGAGTAGGCGACGACCCGCATCGACATGTCCTCGATCGCGACCGCGCCTCCCGTCTCCCGCGCCACCCGGTCCGCGAGGGCGAAGAGATCGCCCTCGCCGGGCTCGCTCGGCTCGTACACCGTGAAGAGCGTTCGGATCATCGCGTACAGCTCGCCCCAGGGCACCGCAGCGCCCGCGACGAGCAGGCTCACCCCGAAGCGTTCTGCGGCGCGGATCAGCGGGGCTCCCGCGTCCCCGGGGGCCCGGATCACGACCGCGGCGGCCCCGGCGAGCGCGGCGCGCTCGACGTCGGCGACCCCGGAGACGCCGAGCAGTAGGACGGTCGCGTCGGGCGCGGGACGCTGCCCGGCGCGATCGTCGATGACCGGGGGGCCGACGGTCTGCGCCAGCCCCTGCGGGGTCGCCAGGGCGGTGAGGGCCCCGCTGCCGAGGGCGGCCAGCAACGCCCCGACGCTCACGCGGGGGATCACCGGAGCCCGCTCCGCGCGTGCGCCCCCCGCGGCCGCACGCCGCAGCCGCGCCGCGTCATCCGCGCCCCTCGGCGCGCCGTCCCCCGGCCCGGAGCACCCGACCGCGGCGGCCGCCGGTGAACTCCCCGTCCCGAATCGCGACGGCCCCCTCCAGTAGCACCCAGCGCACCCCGGTTGGCCGGATGTCGGGGCGCTCGTACGCACCGGCGTGCCCGATCGTGTCGGGGTCGAACACGCAGACATCGGCCGCGGCCCCGGGGCCGAGCCAGCCCCGTTCGGCGAGGCCAAACTGGGCCGCGGCCATCGAGGTCACCCGCCGAATCGCCTCGCCGAGCCCCAGAACGTCCTGCTCCCGAACGTAGCGGCCGAGAAACCGGGGGAAGGTGCCGTAGGTGCGCGGGTGCACCAGCCCCTCCGGGGTATCACTGTCCGAGCCGATGGCGATCAGGGGATTCGCCATGAACGTCTCGATGTCGTCCTCCCGCATCGTGTGCAGGACGACCGCGGAGACCGGGTCGGCGAGCACGAGCTCGCACAGCACCTCCCAGGCGTCCCGCTCCGAGGCGATCTCGGCGAGGGAGCGGCCCACAGCCACCGGATCGGCGTGCTGGGTGACCGTGAGGTCCTGCGGCCGGATTTCGCGCCACAGCCCCGCCCCGGTGTACTCGCTCGGGTGTTCGGCGACCGCCCGGAGGCGCGCCCGCTCCGCCGGGTCGCTGAGCCGTTCCCGCAGGCGGGCCTCGCCGCCCTCAGCGGCTTCCGTGGGCAGCACGGCAACGAGGCCCGTGCTGCAGGCGGCGTAGGGGTACAGGTCGCCGATCACGTCGACCCCCGCCAGCCGGGCCGCGGTGATCCGCGCCAGCACCTCCCCCGCCCAGCCGTGCACCGCGGGACCGGAGGCCTTGCAGTGGGACACCTGGAGCCGGGTGCCCGCGGCCCGCGCGACGCGGATCGCCTCGTCGACGGATTCGAGCAGCCCCTCGCTTTCGCTGCGGAGGTGCGTCGCGTAGGTGCCGCCCCAGCGCCTGGCGACCCGGGCCAGGGCGATCAGCTCCGCCGAATCGGCGAACGCCCCCGGGGTGTACTCGAGGCCCGTTGACCAGCCAACCGCGCCCGCGGCGAAGGCGTCGTCGGCGAGCGCGCACATCGCCTCGAGCTGCTCCGCGCTCAGGGCGCGGTCGAAGCCCGCGACCGCGCTCCGCAGGGTGTTGTGGCCGACGAGCGCGGCGACGTGGTTGCTCGGCCCCGCGGCCTCGATTGCGTCCAGGTAGTCGCCGAAGGTGGGGTACGCGGTGCCCATCTCGGCGGCCATCGCGTCCCGGTTTTCTGGCGTGGTCGGGGCGCAGGAGTACCCGCAGTTGCCGAGAATCTCGGTCGTGACCCCCTGGAACAGCTTGAAGGGCTGTGCCTCGGCGAGCAGGGGCACCGCGTCCGAGTGGGTGTGCGGGTCGATGAACCCCGGGGCCACGGCCAGTCCGGCGGCGTCGATTCGTTCCCGGGCGGGGCCGAGGCCGGCCCCGATGCGGGTGATTCGCCCGGCGTCGATGGCGACGTCTGCCTCGATGCCGGGGCCGCCGAAGCCGTCGTAGACCGTGCCGCCGGTGATGACGAGATCGTGCATGGGTGCGCTCCTGTGTGTGGGGTCGGGGGTGGGGGGTGTTGCGGCTGCGGGCATCAG
>NZ_JAPFRB010000001.1:398061-400758 GCF_035726885.1 Leucobacter sp. M11
TCGATCAGCAGCCAGCCCAGGCTGGTCTGGCCGATCCATTCCGAGCCGCGGACACCGTAGGGGGTGACGCGCTCGGCGACGCCGGAGGCGGGGGTCAGCCACAGCTCGTCCCCGCGCAGCTCGGTGCGGAGGCTGGCGCCGCGGAACGGTTCCGTGAACGCGCCGAGGCCCGCCGCGGGCACCGGCCCGGCCGGCGTGAGTCGCTCGTAGGCTTCGAGGACGCCGAAGCCGGGTGCGGCGCGCAGGTGGCCGTCGACGAGCTCGACCACGGAGAGGTCGTCGTCGCGGGTCCAGCGGGCCGTGCCGTCCCGCCGCAGGATTTCCGGCGCGTCTCCCTCGCTGGCGCGCAGGTCCCCGGTGCCGAGCACCCGCAACTCGAGCGCGGAGCAGCCGTCCCGGGTGAACCAGCGCCCGTTGACCCCGGCCGCCCCGGTGGCGATCCGATAGGCCTGCCAGGCGAGTTCGATTGCGCCAAGGTCGTCGCGGTTCGCGAAGAGGGCGACGCTGATGCCGCTCGCGGGGTCGACGAGCGAGTAGGTGGAGTATCCCCACATGCCGCCCGAGTGCGCGGTTGCCGAGGTGCCGCCGCGCGTCTCGTGTTCGATCCCGAGCCCGTAGTCGGACACGCGCCCGTCCCAGAGCACGGTGCGTTCCAACAGCTGCGCCCGGATATCGGCCCCGAGGACGCGCCCGTCCAGGAGGAAGCCGTGCCAGTGCGCGAAGTCTTCCAGGGTGGTGATGACTTCTCCGTCGCCGTTGACGACCCGCTCGTGTCCGACCTCGCCGATGCCCATGCCCCATCGGGTGAAGCCGTCCGCGGACGGGGAGAAGCTCATCGCCATGCCACTCTGGTACTCGCCGAGCAGGGTGGTCACGAAGCTGTGCGTCATGCCGAGCGGCTCGAAGACGGTGCGCGTGATGAGCTCGGGGTAGGGCGTGCCGGAGCCGCGCTCGGTGGCGAGGGCGGCGAGCACGTAGCCCGTGTTTGAGTAGCTTTGCGCGGTGCCCGGGGCAAAGTCCAGCGCGGTGAGGGTGCCCACCCAGGTGAGGAAGGTGTCGAGGCCGGACATCTCGATCTCGCTGGATCCCATGAGGTCGATCACGGCGAAGTAGTCCGGCAGGCCCCCGGTGTGGTTGAGGCAGTTGCGCAGGGTGATGCCGGGGAGGCTGAGCTCGGGGATGAGCTCGCGAAGGTCGGCGTCGAGATCGACTTCGCCGCGCCGGGCGGCGAGGAGGACGGTGGTTGCTGTGATCTGTTTGCTGACCGAGGCGATGTTGGTCGGGGTCGCCGGGGTGAGCGGGTCGCCGGTTTCCGTGTCGGCGAGGCCGCGGCTCGCGCTGGCGATCAGGGTGCCGTCTCGGTAGACGGCGACGGTGGCGCCGGGTTCGCCGTCCGCGATGCGGTCGGCGAGCAGGTCTCGGAGCAGGTGTGCGCTGAGGGCGGTGTCCATGAGGGGCATGGGATCTCCTAAGGGGTGGGGGTGCTGGCTCGGGGGGCGTGGTCGCTCCCGGCGGGGTCGGGGTGCTGGCCGCCGGGGAGGGCGGCGAGCAGTTCCCGGGTGTAGGGGTGTTGGGGTCGGAGGAGGACGTCCTCGGTGCTGCCGATCTCGACGAGGGTTCCGGCCTGCATGACGGCGACGCGGTCGGCGATGTTCCAGGCGAGGCCGAGGTCGTGGGTCACGATCATGAAGGTGAGCCCGAGGCGGTCGCGGAGGGTGAGGAACAGGTCGAGGATTTCGCCGCGGATGGACGCGTCGAGGCTCGCGACGGGCTCGTCGGCGATGATGACGCTGGGGTCAACGGCGAGGGAACCGGCGATGAGGACGCGCTGGCGCTGTCCCCCCGAGAGCTGGTGCGGGTAGGCGAGAAAGAAGTCCGCCGCGGGTCGCAGGCCGGCGTGTTCCAGGGCGCGGGTCACGAGGTCGACCTCGGAGGGGGCGGGGTCCTGCGCGGCGGCGCGTTCGACCAGCCGGTGGAGGCGGATGCCCTCGGCAACCGATTCGTAGACGGAGTGTTTCGGGTTGAGCGCGCCGGAGGGGTCCTGCATGACGAGCTGCATGCGCTGGCGGGCGGCGCGCAGGGCCCGCCCGCCGGTGGGCAAGGCTTCGCCGAGCGCGGTGACGGTGCCGCTCGTGGGGGCTTCGAGGCCCAACAGGGTCCGGGACAGGGTGGTTTTGCCGGAGCCGGAGGCACCGACGAGGGCGAGGATCTCCCCCTCGGTGAGGTCGAGGCTGACGCCGTCGACGGCGCGCACGACGCCGCGGCCCTGGAGGGCGGGGAAGGTGACGTGCAGGTCGCGGGCGGACAGGACGGTTCGGGTCATGGGGTGAGCTCCTTGCTGGGCGCGGTGACGCCGAGATCGGTGTCCGAGTGGCAGGGTTCGGCGGTGCCGCGCGCGAAACGGGCGAACTCGGCCCGGTGCACGAGGCAGCCGCCGGGGGTTCGACACTGCGCGAGGAAGGCGGCGGTGTGCCGGCGCTCTTCCTCGGCGGAGGTCACCGTGCGCCCCTGCGGGCGGTACCGGGAGGCCGGGTCCCCGATGGTGGGGAAGGCCCCGGCGAGCGCCCGGGTATAGGGGTGCCGCGGGCTCCGGAACAGCTGTCGACCGTTGCCGTGCTCGATGACGCGCCCGCCGTGCATCACGAGCACGGTGTCGCAGACGGCGGAGAGCACGGCGAGGTCGTGGCTGATGAGCAG
>NZ_JAPFRB010000001.1:400792-406312 GCF_035726885.1 Leucobacter sp. M11
AGCAGCCGCATGATCTGCGCCTGGACCTTCACATCGAGCGCGGTCGTTGGTTCGTCGGCGACGAGCAGTTTCGGGTTGCAGGCGATGGCCATCGCGATCATGACGCGCTGCTTCTGTCCGCCGGAGAGCTGGTGCGGGTAGGTGGCGGCGTGTTCCGCGGTCAGCCCGACGGAGTCGAGCAGCTCAGCGACGCGGCGCTGGGCGGCGGCCGCGGTCGTCGCGGGCGCGTGGATGAGCACGGGTTCGGCGATCTGCTCCCCGACGGTCAGGACCGGGTTCAGGGAGTGCATGGCCCCCTGGAAGACCATCGCCGCGTCCGACCAGCGCATCCGGCGCAGCGCGCCCCAGCTGAGGCTGTTCACGTCCTGACCGTCGACGAACACCTGCCCGCTGACGCGGACGCTGCGGGGGTGCAGGCGGAGCACCGCCTGCGCCATCGTGGACTTTCCGGAGCCGGACTCCCCCGCGATGCCGATGGTCTCCCCGGCGTCGATGGCGAGGGACACCCCGCGAACCGCGGGGACCTCGCCCCGCTCGCTGCGGTAGGTGACGGTGAGGTCTCGGATGTCGAGCAGGGCACTCATCGGCTCTCCTTCAGTCGGGGGTTGACGATGTCTTCGAGGGCCTGCCCGGCCAGGGTGAAGGCGAGGACGACGAGGACGACGCAGATCCCGGGAGGAATCAGGAACCACCAGGCGCCGAGGGAGACGGCCCCGTTGGCGAAGGCGGCGTTCAGCATGGTGCCCCAGGACACGGCGGTAGGATCGCCGAAGCCGAGGAAGGCGAGGGTGGTTTCCGCGAGCACCGAGCCGGCAACCGTGAGGGTGGTGTTCGCGAACACGAGCGGCAGCACATTCGGGAAGATATGCCGGCTCATCAGGTGCCAGCGGCCCGCGCCGAGGATCTGCGCGCGCTCGATGAAGGGCCGCTCCCGCACGGAGAGGGTTTGCGCCCGGATGAGCAGCGCGGTGGAGGGCCACCCGGTGATCCCGATCACGAGGATGACCGAGCCCAGCGAGCCGCCGAGCAGGGTCGCGAGGACGAGGGCGAGCGGGAGGAACGGAATGACGAGGAACCACTCGGTAACGCGGAACAGCGCCGCTCCGGCGAAGCCGTCGAGGATGCCGGAGGCGATGCCGACGATCGTGCCGATCACCATCGAGATCACCGTCGCGGTGAGGCCGACGATGAGCGGCACCCGTGACCCAAAGATCAACAGGGCGAGCACCGAGCGCCCGTTGTCGTCGGTGCCGAGCGGATAGTCCGCGCTCGGTGGAGCGAGGAGGGGGCCGGTCGCCTGCGACGCGCGCAGCTCGTTCGCGTCCGCGAGCCAGGGCGCGAACACCGCGACGGCCGCAAACAGGACCAGCACGATCAGGCCGGTCATCCCGAGGCGGTTTCGGCGCAGCTGCGCCCAGGTGCGCGCCGCGGCCTGGCGGCGGAGCCGACGGCGCAGGGCCCGGGGGCTCACCTCCGCCGCTTCGGCGAGCGGGGGGCTCGTACGGTGTGCGCTCGTCATGATTTCACCCTCGGGTCTTGGAGTGCGTGCAGGAAGTTTGCGACCAGGTTTGCCAGCACCACCGCCGTGGAGAACACGAGGAAGGTGCCCTGGAGCAGCGGCAGGTCGGGGATGCGCAGGGCCTCGGTCGTGAGGAGGCCGAGCCCCGGGATGGAGAAGACGGTTTCGACCGTGATCGCGCCGCCGACGGCAAACGCCAGGTCGAGGGCGATCAGGGTGGTGACGGGGAGCATCGCGTTCGGTCGGGCGTGACGGCGTCGCACCTGTTCGTCGGTGAGCCCCTTGGCCCGGGCCGTGAGCAGGTAGTCCTGCCCCATCACGTCGAGCATGGAGGAGCGCATAATAATCGAGTACTCGGCGATGTAGGCGAGGGTGAGCGTGGTCACCGGGAGGACCAGGTGCCAGATCGTGTCGGCGACCCCGTCGAGGGACCAGGGATTCACCCCCTGGGAGGTGAGCCCGCCGATGGGGAAGATCCCCGTGATCGGGCCGATGCCCGCGGCGAACACCATGAACAGCAGCAGGCCGAGCCACCACTCCGGCATCGAGTACACGATCGTGGTCAGGATCGAGGTGCTCCGGTCGAACTGGCCGCCGTGCCGCCAGGCCTGCCGCGCCCCCAGCCAGAGCCCGATCACGACGGCGAGGATCGTGGCCGTGCCGACGAGGAGCAGGGTGGGTCCGAGCCGTTCCAGGATCAGCTCGGTCACGGGCTTCGAGTACTGGAATGAGGTGCCCAGGTCCCCCGTGAACACCTGTTTCAGGTAGGTCAGAAACTGCACGGGCAGCGGCTCGTCGAGGCCGAGCCGGTGCCGGATCGCCTCGAGCTGTTCCAGGGTCTTGGCCTTGCCGCGTCCGAGGGTTCGCTCGGGGTGCGGGTTGATCACCCGGAACAGGAAGAAGTTCACCACGAGGAGGAACACCAGCGAGGCGGCGGTGCCGATCAGCTGGGTGCGGATGAAGCGCCAGCTGAACCGGCCGCTGAGCCGTTGGGCGCGCGGGGGTCGACCCTCGGGGACCACGGCGTTCAGCCGGGTCGTGCTGGGGGTGGGCATCGAGGTCATTCCGTCTCCTCCGCTGTCGCCCGGCGGCGCGCCGCCAGGAGTGCTCTGCCGCCCAGCACCACGAGGGTGGCCGCGAGGAGGCTTCCCAGAATCAGGGCGGTGTTTCCGCGGCTCGCGCTCGAGCCGCCGGCTCCCCCGCTGCCGGGCTCTGGCCCGGGTATCAAGTGGTAGTACGCGTTCTCGTCGAAGAGCACGTTGCCGTCCATTCCGAGCGCCGGTTGGAAGCCGTGGAAGCGATCCGTGCGGTAGGCCTCCTGCGTGTGCTGGCCGACCAGGACCTGGTACGGGGCCTCGCGGAACAGGTACCGCTGGATCTCCTGGATGCGCTCGATGCGTTGCTCCGGGTCAACCTCCCGCTTCTGCGCCGCGTACAGCGCGTCATACTCGCTCGTGCAGAACCACGAGTCCGACCAGAGGCCGCGCTGATTGCAGGCAAAGTACATCAGAATGGAGTCGGGATCGTCGTCGATGCTCCAGCCCCACTCGAACATGTCGTAGGTGCCGCTCGCGACGACGTCGTTCAGCTTGGCCTCGCGCATGGCGGTGATCTGCAGGGTGAGGCCGAGGTCGTCGAACCACTCTCTGAGGAGCTGGCCCGTCTGCACGGAGGTTTGATCGCTGGACTGGACGAACAGGCGCAGCTCCCCCATCGGGGACCCGTCCGGGAGCGTGCGCCGCCCCGCAGCGTCGAGCCGGTACCCGGCCGCGTCGAGGCGTTCGGCGGCCAGCTCCGGGTTGAACGCCGTCTCGGCCGCGGCGGGCTCCCAGCGGAACTGGTCGAAGCCCGCGCCGATGACCGAGGTCAGCGGGAACGCCGCGCCCTTGTGCGCCTTGGCCGCAATTGCGGCCCGATCGACGGCGGTCGTGAGCGCGATGCGGAAGGCGGGGTCCAGCACGGCGGGATTGGGGTCACCCAGGGGGGCTCCCGTCTCGAGGTCAACGGAGCCGGTGTTGAAGCCGAGTTCGCGAATCGTCCCGAGCTCGGGGAAGACATTCGCCGTGACGCCCGGGATCTTCGCCAGCACCTTCGCCTGGAGCGGGGTGACGTTGCTCGTGTAGTCGATGTCCCCCTTGATGAGCGCCTGCATCACGGTGTCCTCAGCTTTGAAGAACCTGTAGGTCAGGATGTCCATCGGCGGCGCGCCCCGCCAGTTCTCCGGGTTCGCGGCAAAGCGATAGGTCGCCGCCCCCGGGGAGCCCTCCAGGAGCCGGAAGGGGCCGGAGGTCACGATCGTCTCCGGGTCGAGGGGGTACCGGTCCAAGTCGTCGTCGGCGTACTGCTCCAGGATGTGCTTGGGCATTACGGGAACGGTGAGCCGCGGCAGGAGCGCATTCGGCTGGTCGAGGCGGAGGACGAGCGTGGCCGGGTCGGTCGCCTCGACGCTGCGCACGGACTCGAGGTAGTTTCCCCAGGTCCCCTGCCCCGGGCCGCCCTTGAGGATCCGCCCGTAGGTGTAGGCGGCGTCCTCCGCGGTGAGCGGAGCCCCATCGCTCCAGGTCAGGCCCGTGCGGAAGTGGTAGGTCCAGGTCAGCCCGTCCGGGGATCCCTCCCAGGAGGAGGCGAGGCCGGGAATCGCGCTGAGGTCCTCCGAGGATCGTTCCGTGACCGAGTCGAAGAGATAGTCCGTGAACCGGAGCGAGAGGGAGAGCACGGACAGCATCGGGTTGATCGAGTCGACCTCCGCGGTCGTGCCCACGGTGAAGACCACCGACTCCTCGGGTGGCGCGGCGGCCGCGGGCCCCGGCGGCGCCGCCGCGGTTCCCGCGACGGCGAGGGCGATTCCCGCGGCCAGCGCGGCGAGCATTCCGGCTCCGCGTCGGCGCCGGCGTCGCGGCGGTTGGTGTCCCAGCATTCGAGCCTCCTCGCTCTTGGTGTCCCCGGGCAACGCCGCACCGGGCGACACGGGAAAAGGTGTCGCAGACTCGGCTCGGGGGCAGGAGTCCAGTACATCGCAGCCTCGGGTGTCGCCCGTTGTGCGCGACGCACACGTCGCACCGTGTGGCATTGGGGCGGAGGACAATCGGCGGCCGGTGCCTCGGTCCGCGCCCGGCCGTCGCCGGTTCGGCGGGCCTGCCGATGCCCCGGTGAGCGGGACGCGGGAGAGGCGATCCATGCCGGGGTGGGCAGGACGGGACGGCGCGTCCCGGCCCGCGCGCGCCGCACCGGGGGCACGCCGTCAGGGCGGCGGGCGGCGCGCGCCAGACGCGCCGCCGCCGAACGGCGACGCGCGTGGCGGCGGGGGGCGCGCGCCGGGCAGCGCCGCGCGGTCAGCGACGCGCGCGGCCCGACCGCGGGGTCCGACTCAGGCGGGCAGGGGCACGTCCCAGGTGCCGAGCCGCTGGAAGCCGGCGCGCCCGGCGAGGATCACGGAGGAGGTGTTGTCGATCTGGCAGCGGTACTGGGGCTCGAAGCCCTCGGCGAGCGCGTGCCGTGCCAGGGCGTGGATGACCTCGCGTGCGTGGCCGCGCCCGCGGTGACTCGGCAGGGTGAGCACGCCGAGGTCCGCGAGCAGGGTGTCCTCGTCGAAGGGGTAGGCGCTGCCCGCGGCGACGATCTCGTCCCCGTCGAACGCGCCGAACACGGCCCAGTGATCGAGCTCGACGTAGGCCTCGTCCACGTCCGCCTCGGGGGCGCGCTCCGTGAACGCCGCGAAGGCCGCCGCGTCCGCGGCGCTCAGCCGGCGCACGTGGGCCGCGTCCGCGCTGCCGTGGAGGCGGGCGCGGCTCTCCTCTGGCAGGAAGAACAGGTCATCCGCGCCGTTCATCGCGATGCCGCCCGCGGTGAGGGCGGCGCGCAGCTCGGCCTCGTCGCTCGCCTCGGCGACGCCGGGCAGCTCGGCCACCCAGTCGGCGAGGAGCACGCTGGTCCCCGACTCCCGGGCCAGGATCTGCACGTGAAAGCCCTCCTCCGGTTCCGGATCGACGGCGATCCGGAAC
>NZ_JAPFRB010000001.1:406341-407725 GCF_035726885.1 Leucobacter sp. M11
GGCGAAGGGCTCGACCCAGGTCGCAAGCACAACCGGGGCGGGGAAGGTCGAAGCAGTCATGCGGGTCCTTTCGGGACGGGAACGGCCAGCGGCCGGGGCCACGCGGCCGCGGATTCGAGGCGAGTGCGGGCACGGCCAGGGCAACAGCAGGGGTCACACTATCCGACCCCGCTCGACGGGCTCCACTTCTCGTGCCGTTTCGGCAACGGACCGGACGGCGCACCACCGCCGCGGGGCGCGCCGGTGACCGGCGCGCCCCGCGGCGCGGGCCCGGGCTTCGCTAGGCGGTTTCGCCGCCGAGCAGGGTGCCGAGCACCTCGGCGGCCAGCAGGGTCTCGGGGGTCGCCGTCAGCGGGTCGACGCTGAGCACCGTGACGTCCGCGAGCTGCCCGAGCGCGAGCGTGCCTCCCGTGCCCCCGGTGGAGCGGTGCACGCTCACCGTGTACCCCTCGAGCGCCTCGCGCGCGGTGAGTCGCTGCGCGTCAATGACCGCGCTGCCGGGGCGCGCGGTGCGACGCCGCGCCTGCGCATCGGCCAGGATCTCGCGGGGGTCGTAGGGCGCGATGGGCCAGTCGGAGCCGAGGGCGAGCAGGACGCCGCGGTCCAGCACATCGCGCATCCGGAAGGTGTGCGTGCGGGAGCGCTCGGCCCCGAGGCGGCGCGACCAGGCGTCGGTGCGGTCGGGCCGGACAAAGTGAGTGCAGTGCGTGGGCTGCATACTCGCAGCGGCCCCCGAGGCGGCGAGCCGCTCCAGGTCAGCGTCCGAGAGCGCCTCGATGTGTTCGATCCGGTGCGCCGGACCGCCCTCGGGCAGGGCCGCGATGCTCTCGGCGACGAAGCCGACGCCGCGGTCCCCGATCGCGTGGGTGGTCGTGGTGACGCCCGCCGCATGCAGCCGCGCGAGCGCCGCCGCGTAGTCCGCCGGGGCCAGCCACAACGAGGCGGTGCTCTCCCCCTCGGTGTCGGGCTCGTTCAGCCAGGCCGTGCCGTTGTCCACGGTGCCGTCGATCATGAGCTTCGCGCCGCGCACCTCGAAGCGGCGGCCGCGGATCCCCTGCAGCGCGATCACCTCGTCCAGCACCTCGGGGCCGTGTTTGGCGAGGAACCACGGGGCGATGCGCACCCGCAGGGGCAGCTCGCCGCGGCGCTCCAGCTCCTGGAAGAGCGCGATCGAATCGGGGTCCTCGTTGTCGAGCATCTCGATGCCGGTCAGCCCGTTCGCGGCCATGTCCGTCAGCACCGCGAGGAGCCCCTCGACCTTGTCCTCGAAGCTGAGCACGGGCAGGTGCGCGCGGAGCAGGCCCATCGCGCCGAGCTCGCGCAGGAAGCCGTTCGGGGCCCCGTCCGCGCCCGCGACCACCTCGGAGCCGTCGGGCAGCTTCTC
>NZ_JAPFRB010000001.1:407781-408836 GCF_035726885.1 Leucobacter sp. M11
CGTCGAAGAGGAGCACGAAGGTCTTCCGGCCGGGCACGGCCCGCGCCAGGAAGGCGTTGCTGGGGACCTCGTCCCCGAACAGGGTCTGCTCCAGGCCCCAGGCCTGGAGCCAGGGCGCGTCGGGGTGCTCAGCGCCGTACGCGGTGAGCATCCGCTCGGCCTCCGCCAGGGTCTCGACGCCCGTGAGCGAGAGGCCCGCGGTCATGCCAAGCCCGAAGACGGGGTGGCTGTGCGCGTCCACGAGGCCGGGGACGACGGTGCCGCCGGGGAAATCCCGGACCCGCGTGCGCTCCCCCGCCCAGCCCTGGGCCTCCGCCCGGGAGCCGAGGTGACTCACCACCCCGTTCGTGATCCCGAGCGCTTCGACGCGCTGGGGTTCGGCGTCGGGCGCGAGGGTGTGAATCCCCTCGGCGGTGATGATGAGGTCCGGGGCAACGGTCATGGGGTTCTCGTTTCTGGTGTCTGTGTGTGGGGGGGGTGAGGTGCGGTCGAGGGGCGCGGCGGGGCTAGGGCTGGGACGCGCCGCCGCGGAGGGGCTGTTCGTCGTGCAGCGTGTCAATCATCTGGGTGGTGGGCTCCTCGTTGAAGTCGAGGGTGGGCACGGGCTTCCGGAACAGGTTCGTTCGGAGCAGCAGGATGACCAGCCCGAGCGCGAACCAGATGCCGCCGACGACCCAGGTCATCGGCTCCAGGGACGCCCAGAGCCAGATCGTGAGGAGGAAGCCGATGAGGGGCACGGCCCCGTAGCGGATCACCCGGCCCGGGGTCCAAGACCGTGCCTCGCCCGCCGGAAAGAGGTAAATCTTGATCACGGAGAGGTTTACCATCGCGAAGGCGCCCAGCGCGCCGAAGCTGATCATGAACGCCGCCTGGTCGAGCGTCAGGAACAGGCTAGACAGCGCGAAGATGGAGACGGTGATTGCGGCGACCGCCGGGGTGCCGAAGCGCTTCCAGACGAAGCCGAAGGGCTTCGGGAGGACGCCGTCCCGCCCCATCGCGTAGATGATCCGGGAAACGGCGACCTGCCCGGCAAGGCCCGAGCCGAAGCAGCCCAG
>NZ_JAPFRB010000001.1:408865-414832 GCF_035726885.1 Leucobacter sp. M11
AGGCCTGGCCGCCGAGGTGTTCAAAGAGGACGACGCCCGCCGCGTCCAGCAGCTCCTGCGAGGCGAGGCTCCAGTCGGCGAGCGCGTAGGCGCGGGCCCCGAGCCAGGAGACGACGATGAACAGCAGCCCGCCGATCAGGGTGGTGAAGATGATCGCCAGTGGGATGTGCTTGCGGGGGTTCTTCGCTTCCTCCGACAGTGTGGATACGGCGTCAAAGCCGAGGAAGGACAGGGCGAGCACGGCGGCGCCGGTGAAGATGGGGCTGAAGCCCTCGGCCCCGGGGATAAAGGGCTCAAAGATGCCCGGGGCGTTCGGGTCGCCGACCGCGGCCTTGATCGCGAGGAACGCGAACACCCCGATCGCGGCGAGGGACGCGGCGATGACGACGAGGTTGACCTTGTTGACCAGGGTGATGCCCAGCAGGTTGAAGACCAGCACGCCGAGCAGGCAGGCCAGCATGAAGACCCAGTCCGGCACGGTGGGAAACTGGGTGCCGAGGTACAGCCCGAGGATCATAAAGTTGATCATGGGGATGAACAGGTAGTCCAGCAGCAGGATCCAGCCGGTCAGGAAGCCGACGCCGCCGCCGAAGGCCTGCTGGGTGTAGGTGTATGCCGAGCCCGCGACGGGGTAGCGGCGCACCATTGCGGCGTAGCTGCTCGCGGTGAAGAGCATCACGATGACCGCGACCACGTAGGACAGCGGGAGGCGGCCCTCGGTGATCTGGTTGACGATCCCGTAGGTGGTGAACACGGTCGTCACCGCCATGTAGGACAGCCCGAACGCGAGCAGCCCCGCGAACCCGATCGACCGGCGCAGCGCGGGGCCCTGGTTTCTCGACACGATACATCTCCTTCGATATATGACTTCCCGCAGTGAACGCTGTTCACACAGGGTGCCCTGATCGTAAAACGAGACGGGGTGACTGTCAAACGCGCGATCATTCCGGCGTGGCAGCCCGGCGTGACAGCCCGGCGCCGCGGGCGCGCGGAAGCCCGGCCGCTGCCGAGCCTGCGCCCGCGCGAGGCGGGGCGGCCTCAGCCCTCGCCGGGGCCGCGCTCGGCGAGCTGCGCCCGGAGCGCGGCCAGCAGGAGCCCCAGCCCGGCCTGGAACGCGGCCTCCGCGGCCGAGGTGCCCGCCCGGGCGTTGCGAAGCCGCCGGTCCTCCACCGCCGCCCGGAACGCGGGGGCATCGGCCACCGTGCCCGCGGTCAGGACCTCTTCCTCGGCGGCCAGGTCGAGGGCTGAGCCCAGCAGGAAGGAATCGAAGACGTTCGCGATATCCAGCGCCTCCGCCGGGGTCCACCCCGCCCGGGTGAGCACCCGGATGAGGCCCTCGTAGACCGCAACGGTCTCGGCTTCGTCCGTGAACGGGGTCACCCCCAGCAGCGGCACCGCGTTCGGGTGCCGCGCGAAGACCCCCCGGTAGCGGATGGCCCAGTTCGTCAGGGCCTCGTCCCAGGGCAGTTGCTCGAATTCGTTGCCCGGGTCCGCAACCGACTGGGCGATGTGGGAGCGAATACCGGCGAGCACCCCGGCCTTCCCGGACACGTGCCGGTACAGGGCCGAGGGGCGCACCCCGAGCGCGGCGGCGAGGGCACGCATGTTCAGCGCCTCGGCCCCCGAGCGGTCGAGGATGCGCAGGGCCGAGGTCACGATGCGCTCCCGGGAGAGCGCCCCCGCGGCGGGCGCAGGATCGGTCTCGGGGGTCTTCGCTCCCGGTGCTGCGCGTCGCTGCGACGTCATTGCCTCTGGCTCCTCTCGGCCGTCCCGAGACAGGCTCTCACACTTCTCCGGCCCGGGCGCAATCGGGCCTGGGGCCCCGGGCCGCGTCCCCGCCGCGCCGGGCCCGGCCGCTGGCGCGCTTGTCGGCCCCCTCCACCCGGGGCCCGCCCCGGGCCGCCCCGGGTTCACCTTCCGCACAGCCGAGCCCCCGATTTCGCGTCCGAGCCGCGAGAATACCGGCATGGCCGTTCACTTCAGCGCACACGCTCTCCGCCGCGGCATGTGGCTCTGGCCGCCGTTTCTCGGCGCGGGGATCAGCGTCATCGAACTCGACAAGGACTTCACCCGGCTCACCTCACGGTTGCGCAGTTCCCGGCTCTCCCGGAACAACCAGGGCACCCAGTTCGGCGGCTCGATCCTGTCCCTGACCGACCCCTTCTTCGCGATCATGCTCCTGCATCACCTCGGCAAGGACCACTACGTGTGGGATCGTGCGGTCGAGGCCGAGTTCATCGCGCCCGGGCGCACCGCGCTCACCGCCCACTTTGCGGTGACCCCGGAGCTCGTGGCCGAGATCCGGGAGGCCGCCGCGACCGGCGAGAAGGTGCTGCGCTGGCTCGAGGTCGACGTGACCGACGCCGCGGGGGACGTGGTCGCCCGGGTCCGGAAACAGCTCTATATCCGACAGCGCAAGCACCTGCGCGCGAACGCGACCTAGGCGAGCGGGTCGCGCAGCCGCGACAGGAACTCGCGGGTGTCCGGGTGCTGCGGGTCGTCGAAGAGCTGCTGCGGCGACCCCGACTCGATGATCCGGCCGTCCTTGAGGAACACGACCCGGTCCGCGACGCGGCGGGCGAAGCTCATCTCGTGCGTCGCCATCACAATCGTGCTCCCCGAGGCCTTCAGCTCGCGGACCAGGTCGAGCACCTCGCCGACCAGTTGCGGGTCGAGGGCGCTCGTGATCTCGTCCAGGAGGAGCAGCTCGGGGTCCGTCGTGAGCGCACGCACGATGGCGACCCGCTGCTGCTGTCCGCCCGACAGCCGATCCGGGTAGTCTTTCGCTTTGTCCTGCAGTCCAATCCGGGTGAGCAGCTCCCGTCCGCGCCGCTCGGCCACCTCTCGCTTCTCGCCGAACACCTTGCGGCTCGCGAGCGTCACGTTGTCGAGCACGGTGAGGTGCGGGAACAGGTTGTAGTGCTGGAAGACCACGCCGATGCGGGCGCGGACGCGGTCCACGTCCACGCGCGGATCGGTGATGTCGTCGCCCGCGAGAAAGATTTGGCCGTCGTCCACCCCCTCCAGGAGGTTGACGGTTTTCAGCAGGGTCGATTTGCCGGAGCCGGAGGCCCCGATCAGGACGACGACCTCGTGGGCGGACACGCCGAGGTCGATCCCCCGGAGGACGGGGGTCTCCCCGAACCACTTGTGCACGCCGCGCACCCGGAGCACGGGGGTGGCAGGACTGGTGTCCAGCATCAGACGGTGCCTCCGATCTGCTCGCGGCGTTGTTGCCGCGCGGTCACCCAGTCCGTGATGCGGATCACCGGCAGGGCCAGGAGCACAAACAGGATGCCCGCCACGACGTAGGGGGTGAAGTCGTAGTTCTTGGCGACCGCGATCTGCGCGGCGCGGATCGCGTCCACGGCCCCGAGCACGGAGATCAGGCCCACGTCCTTCTGCATCGAGACGAAGTCGTTCATGAGCGCCGGGGTGACCTTGCGCACGGCCTGCGGGAGCACCACGAGCCGCAGCGTCTTGCCGTGGCTGAGCCCCAGGGAGCGCGCCGCCAGCCGCTGGGAGGGGTGCACGGCCTCGATGCCCGCGCGGAGCACCTCGGCGACGTAGGCCGAGTAGCAGAGGATGAGGGCGATCGTGCCCCAGAAGGCGGCGGGCATCCGGGCGAAGAGATCGAGACCCGGCAGGCCGAAGCCGACGAGGTAGAGCACGAGCAGCACGGGGATGCCGCGGAACAGGTCCGTGTATCCCGCGGCGAGGAGCCGGATCGGGGTGAAGACGGGGCCGCGCAGGGTGCGGGCGACCGCGAGCAGGGTGCCGAAGATCGCGACGCCGATCGCGGCGACAACGAGCACGCGCACGTTGAGCCACAGCCCCTGCAGGATCTTCGGGAAGGAGGCAACCGCGCTGTCCCAGTCGAGGAACGAGGCCTGGACGCGCGGCCAGCCCGGGCTCGAGGTGAGCGCGAACACGGCCACGGCCGCGAAGACCAGCGTCGAGACGACGCTGATGAGCACGGAGCGGGTGTTCTGGCGACGACGAACCTCGCGCCGCCCCACCTCGATCAGCGAGGGTTCGGGGCGGCGCACGGCGGCGGGAGTGGCGGAGCCGGGTCGTTCTTCGGCTGCTGGGGTCACGTCTGGGGGACGGCTTTCTCTGGTGGGGGCGGGCGGTGGCTTAGCCGAGGACGGGCGCGCCCTGTTCGGCCAGCCACTCCTCGGCGATCGCGTCGAGGGTGCCGTTGTCGCGCAGGGTGTCCACCGCGGCGGTGACCTTCTCGGTCAGCGGGGAGTCCTTGGGCAGCAGGATAGCGAGCTCGTCGCCGCCGGAGGTGGACCCGTCCAGCTGGCCGACGATCTTCCCGTCGGTGACCTGGCCGGAGTCCACGATGAAGAAGGAGGTCGGCAGGTCGGTCACGAGGGCGTCGATCTGCCCGGCGTTCAGGGCCTGGATCGCGTCGTCGTTGCTGTTGAAGACCTGCACCTCTTCGGTGGGGTCGATGGCCTCGGTCACCGAGTCGAGGCTCGTGCTGCCGGAGGCGACGCCGATCTTGGCGCCCTTCAGGTCGGCCGCGGTGGTGGCGTCCGCGAAGGCCGTGCCCGAGGTGGCCACGACGGCCTGGGTGGTCACGAAGTAGGGCGAGGAGAAATCAACGGCCTTGCGGCGCTCCTCGGTTGCCGAGTACTGCTGGAGGTTCAGGTCGAAGTCCTTCGCGCCGGGAGCGATCGCGGCGTCGAAGCTCGTCCGGATCCAGGTCACGTCCTCCTTGGCAAAGCCCAGCTCCTCGGCGACGGCGTAGGCGACGGCGGACTCGAGGCCCTTGCCGTTCTCGGGGCTGTCGTCAATCACCCACGGCGAGTAGGCGGGCTCACCCGTGGCGACGGTGAGCGTCCCCGGGGTGACCGTCTCGGACGCGTCCTCGGAGGAGGAGGGCGACGCGCATCCGGTCAGGACGAGCAGCGCGGCTGCGGTTGCGGCGATGGCGCCGAATCGGGTTGAGCGAAGCATGTGAGTCTCCTGCGGTGCTGATGAAACGGGTGGGTGACGGATCAAGCTTAGGCTACGGCGTGGCGGCGGGCGGCGCGGATGTCGCCGTGTGACGCGCGAAGCGCTCGGTGCCCGAGATGACGGTGCGCACGCAGCGCCCGCCGCCGCCCTCGACGAGCTCGGCGAGCGTCTCGTCCGGGTCCTCCCCGGACACCTCGAAGAAGGCGAGGTCCGCGAGCGCGCCGACGACGAGCTGGCCGACGCGGTTTTTCCCCACGTTCAGGCCGAGCGCGGCGGCCCCGCCCAGCGTCGCGGCCGCGAAGAGCCGCGCGTGCAGGTCTCGCTCGGCGTAGCCCTGCGTCCGGGCGACCCGGTAGAGGGCCGCCACGTCGTCGAGGAGGTCGAGGCTCGGCGAGGAGGAGAGCGAGTCGGTGCCGACCGCGATCGGGCTGCCCTCCCGGAGATAGGCGGCGACGGGGGGCATATCGAGGCCGATGATCTCGTTGGACCTCGGGCAGAGCGCGACGCTCGTGCCGCGCGCCCGGAGCAGGGCGCGGTCGCCCGCGCTGACGTACACCCCGTGCGCGATGTGGCAGTCGGGGCCGAGCACGCCGAGGTGGTCGACGAACTGGGTGGAGGACACCCCGATCCCGCGCGAGCGCAGCGCCCGGAAGCTCTCCGCGCCGAGCTCCGGCCACTCGGTGTGCCCCGCGTTGCGCTCCCGCTCCATGTGGGCCTCGGCAAGGTGGATGTGCAGGCGCATGTCCCGCTCGCGCACGAGGTCCGGGATGTCGAGCAGGGGCTGCACGTCGAGCGAGTAGGGGGCGTGCGGGGAGACCCCGGCCCCGGGCGGGGTGGGGATCCGAGTGATCTGGTCGATGACCGCGTCCCGGGCCTCGATGGTCCAGTCCTCGTTGCTCTTGCCGTAGACCTCCCAGTAGGCGATCCCGTGCAGGCCCGCGTCGTGCAGGGCGCTCAGGGCGGGCTCGTCCGTGACCACATCGGCCACGCAGGTGACCC
>NZ_JAPFRB010000001.1:414875-416218 GCF_035726885.1 Leucobacter sp. M11
CCAGTCGTGCCCGCCACGGTCGTAGACGGCGTCGAAGCCGTCGCTCCAGTCGTCGAAGCCGTTGTAGTGCTGCTCGGCGACCTCGCGCATCCCGGTGTACTGCAGGTGGGTGTGCGCGTTCACGAGGCCGGGCGCGAGGACGCCGTCCCAGTGTTCCTCGGTGAAGTCGAGGCCGCGCTCGCGGAGCGAGGACAGCACCCAGCGCCGGTCGCCGACGTGCAGGATCCGCTTCCCGCGCACGGCGACGGCACCGTCCCGGATCCGGGGCCCGATGATGGGCAGGACCAGGCGGGCGGTGTAGACGACGACGGGGGCGGTGGTGGGCACCCGGCTATTCTTCCAGGTTCTCGGCGGCGGTGCTGCGGTAGCGGTGCACGCTCCAGTGCTGGGCCGCGCCGCCGGGACGCACGGCGGGGGCCGTGTCCGGGCGCTCGGGCGACGCCGGGGGCTCCCCCGGGCTCCCCCGGAGCGCGATGCGGGCGACCTCCGCCTCGGCCTCGGCGCGCAGCGGGACGAGGCCGGGCTCGGGCGCGGTGTCGACGAGCTGCCGGAGCGCCGCGAGCTGGGTGCCGAAGGACAGGTCCATGATCTCGACGGGGTTGCCCTCCCCCGCCGTGTAGTTCACCCCGCCGCCGTCGGCGAGCACGAGCACGTCGGCGGCCTCGCCCGGGGCACGCCAGCGCCGCACCCCGGGCCGGACGCGGTCCGAGATCCAGGCGGCACGCGCGGCGTCGTCCAGGGCGAGCTCGTCGTCGATGCCCCCGGCCACCGCGAACACGGTGCCGGGACGCGCGGCGGCGAGCGCGTCGAGCCCGACCGTGTGCCACACGCCGGTCGCGGACACGACCACGTCGCTTCCCGCGATGCCGGGCAGGAGTGCGGTGCTCGGGAAGCCGTCGTGCTGGGCGCTGAGCGCGCGCACCGGATCGGTGTCGTGCACGGTGACCCGCGCGCCGAGGGCGCGGGCGTGCCGGGCGGTGCCCGCCCCGACCGGTCCGTAGCCGATGACGAGCCAGCGCTGCCCGGCGACGCCCGCCGCGGGAACGGGGGTGGCGCGGGGGCGCTCCCCCTCCGGGTCGAGCAGGTCGGCGATGGCGAGCACGCAGGACTGGCCCGTGCCCACGAGGTTGTCGAAGAGGGTCTTGGTGCGGGCGTTGTTGACCCCGATCACGGGCACGCGCAGCCCGCCGTCCGCGGCGAGCTCGACCAGGGGGCGCACCCCGCTCGTGGTCTCCTCGGCCGCGCCGCGCAGCCGGGCGAAGGCCCCGGGCCGCTCCGTGTGCGCGAGTCGGATCAGGTGCGAGCCGTCGTCGATCAGGAGCTCCGGCCCCCAGTCGAGCAGG
>NZ_JAPFRB010000001.1:416284-417757 GCF_035726885.1 Leucobacter sp. M11
TCCTCGGCTTCGGTGGCCGCGAAGACGGGGATGCCCGCGTCGCGGAGGGCCACCGCCGCGTCCCGGTCCGTCTCGTTCTCGGGGGCAAACACCGCGACCTCCGCGCCCGCCTCGGCGAGGGCCAGCGCGAGCACGCAGGTCTTGGGTTCGAGGACGAGGCTTACGCCGATGCGGCGGCCGGCGAGCAGGCCCGAGCTCCCGAGCTCGGCGGCGAGCCCCCGGGTGACCGGCATGAAGAGCCGGGCCCAGGCGATCCGGGCGGCGCCGGAGGCGGCGCGCGCCTCGGCGGGCAGGGGGGCGTCCGGGACGAGGGCGACCCGGACGGGGCCCCGGCTGAGCAGCAGGACCCCGGGCCGCGCCTCCGTCTGGGCCCAGCCCGAGGCGAGCAGGGCCTGGACGGATGCGCGGCACTCCTCCGGGGGAAGCACGACGACCGGGGGCGGGGTGGGCTCGGGCACGGCGAGCGCGGCGAGGCGCTCGGCGGTCCGGGCGGCGGGTTCCGCGCCCAGGGCAAACACGAAGCGGGGCGGGGCGAGGTCGCCCGGGAGGGCGCCGAAGCCCGCGAGGCGCTCGCGCAGCGCCGCGGCGAGGGCGTGATCGCCGAGGACGAGCGCGGGGGCCCCGGCCACGAGGAGATTGCTCCGCCGCGCGGCCAGCCGGATCAGGCGCTCGGCCCGAAGGCTCAGGGGGGCGGCTGCCTCGTCGGGCTCAGGCATCGGGGGTCTCCTCGGTCGCGGGCGGCTCGGCGGGAAGCTCGGCGCAGTTGCGGTCCGGGTCGTCGTCCAGGTCGAGGGCGCGCCGGGCCTGCGCCGCGGAGTCCCCGGCGTCGGGCCAGCTCAGCCCGAGAAACGCATCCCGATCCAGCGTGGGCACCGTTTTCAGGGTGCTCACCTCGGCGGCGATCTGCTCCCGCACCTCGCCGAGCGCGGGGGCCGCGGCGGCGGGCCAGGTTGGCTCGGCCTCGTCCAGGTCCCGCAGCGCCTGCTCGCTCGCCTCGCGGAGCGACTCGGCGGCCCGCTTCGCGGCGGTCAGCTCGGCGGCCCCCGGGTTCGGGCTCTGCCGGAGCACGTCAACCGTCAGGTCGAGCCGGTCCCAGCGCTCGTTCAGCGGGCAGACGATGCGGAGGTACCCCGTGCCGGCCTCGCTCAGGGTGAGCGGCGTCGGGGGTGCCTCCGGTGCGGCGGAGCACCCGGCGAGCAGGAGGCCGAGTCCGGCAACCGCCAGGGCGCGTCGACAGCGTTCCGTTCTCATTGTGCCGAGTCTACGAGATTTCCCCGTGGGCCTGGCTCAGGCAGGCGCATCGACGTCGCCGTCGACGTAGAACCAGGAGCCCTCGCGGCGGAAGCGGCTCAGCTCGCGCAGCTCGCCGCGGCCCGCGGCATCCCGGTAGACCGCGGCGAAGCGCACGGTGCCCTCCCGGTGGAAGGGGCCGCCGTCCTGGACCGCTACAACGCGCAGGTGCAGCCAGCGGGT
>NZ_JAPFRB010000001.1:417808-419396 GCF_035726885.1 Leucobacter sp. M11
CATCAGGTACTCGGCGTCGCCGACGGCGAAGGCGGTGAACCGGGAGCGCATGAGCTGCTCCGCGCTCTGCGCCTGCCGTTCGCCGCTCAGCAGGGGCGCGCAGCACCCCGCGAACGGGGACCCGCTGCCGCAGGGGCAGCGCTCCGGAGCGCTCATCGCGCGTCCTCGCGCTCGGTCAGCGCCGCGGCGGGCACCTCGTCCACGACGCGGAGCCGTTGCCCGAGCACGCCGCCGAGCGCCGTGAGGAGCGCGACCACGACGAGGAGCAGGGCCGGACCCCAGGACTGGTTTCCGGAGGCGAAGAGGAGCGTGCTCGCGAGCAACGGCATGAAGCCGCTCGTGGCGGCGGCGATGTTGTAGCCGAGCCCAACGCCCGAGTAGCGCAGCTCCGCCGGGAACAGCTCGGTGAGCAGCGCCCCGCTGACGCCGTAGGCGAGGATCACGCTGCCGAGCCCCACCGTGACCCCGACCGTGATGAGCAGGGGGTCCTTGGTGTCGATCAGCCAGAACACGGGGAAGGCGGTGGCCGCGGTGAGCAGCCCGCCCCAGGCCGTGACCCGGCCCGCGCCGAAGCGCTCCGCGAGGCGGCCGGAGACCAGGGTGACCACGATTTGACCGAGCGCCGCGATCAGGGTCGCGTTGACCATGACCCCGCGCTCCACGCCGAGGATCTGCGCCCCGTAGTTCACGACGAAGGTGTTGTAGGTGTAGAAGCCGCCGATGCCGAGCAGGGAGGCCAGCACCGCGACGCCCAGGCGGCCCGGGGCGCGCCGGAACACCTCGAAGGCGGGGGTGCGCACGCGCTTGTCCGTGGCGACGAGGCCGCGGAACACCGGGGACTCCTCCAGCTTGACGCGGATGGCGACCGCGACGAGCAGGAGGGGGAAGGCGAAGAGGAAGGGCAGCCGCCAACCCCAGGCGTCGAAGTCGGACGGGGGCAGGAGGAGCACGAGGGCGAACGCGCCGCTGGAGACGAGCGTCGCCACGGGCGAGCCGAGCTGGACGAGGGCGGCGAAGCGTCCCCGCTGGTGCACGGGAGCGTGCTCGACGGCCATCGTCATCGCCCCGGACCACTCGCCGCCGACCGCGACCCCCTGCACGAGGCGGAGCGCGACGAGCAGGATCGGCGCCCAGATGTGGATCTGGGTGTAGTCGGGCAGGAGCCCGATGAGCCCCGTGGCGATGCCGATCAGCACGACGCTCGCGATGAGGGCCGGGCGGCGGCCGTAGCGGTCCCCGATGAAGCCGAACAGGATCGCGCCGAGCGGGCGGGCGAGGAAGCCGACCCCGAAGGTCGCGAAGGTCGCGAGCACCGCGGCGTTGGGGTTCAGCTCGGTGAAAAAGAGCCGGTTGAACACGAGCGCGGCGGCGGTGCCAAAGATGTAGTAGTCATACCATTCCAGGGCGGTGCCGACAAAGGCGGCGGTCGCGATCTTCCTCGCGTCCCGGGTGCTGAGCTGCGGCCCGGCCGGAGCGGACGGTGCGGGTGCGGACTCGGTCATGGCCGGGCTCCCCCTCTGTTCGGTGTCGGTGTTGGCGGTGTGCGCTGGGCTGTTTGTGCTGACGGCGCTGGCGGTGCTGGCGGTGC
>NZ_JAPFRB010000001.1:419440-427653 GCF_035726885.1 Leucobacter sp. M11
CTCAGGCCTTCGGGGCGGTGCGGTCAGCGCTGCCCTCCCCGGCCGGGGCGCGGTGCGCGGGGCTGGCCGGTGCGGGCCGACGCCGGCAGGGTCCGGGCTTCTGGGCGGCGGCGTTCCGCCGCAGGCCGGATCCCGGGCGCGGGATCAGGCGCGGAGCGCGGCCTCGATCGCGTCGGTGACCGCCGGGTCCTCCGGCTCGGTCGCGGAGCGGAAGCGGCGCAGGGAGCCGTCCCGGCCGATGAGGAACTTTTCGAAGTTCCACAGCACGGGTCCGGCGAGTCCGGCGCCGTCCTTGGCCGCCTTCGCCGCGGCGAACACTGGCTCCGCGGCGGAGCCGTTGACGTTCCCCTTCGCGAGCAGCGGGAAGGTGACCCCGTAGTTCAGCTGGCAGAACTCGCCGATCTCCTCGGCGGTGCCGGGCTCCTGGCGTAGGAACTGGTTGCAGGGCATGCCGACGACGGTGAGGCCTTGGTCGCCGTAGCGCTGCCAGAGGGCCTCAAGCCCGGCGTACTGGGGCGTAAAGCCGCACTTCGAGGCGACGTTGACGAGGAGGACCACGCCGGGGGCGATCTCACCCAGGGTCGTCGCTTGGCCGTCCAATCGGACCACGGGTGTCTCTGCGAGCGTCATGGCCCTCATCGTACGCCGCTTTCCGCGTCCCGCCCAGCCCCGCTGCCCGCGGTCGGGACGGGGGCACGCACGCGCCCCTGCCAAATCGGCACGATCCGGCATACACTTTTCCGCATGACCCACTACAGCGATGAGGCCGCCGCGGAGCTCGACGGCTACGAGATCCTTGCGGAACCCGAGCAATCCCGCTTCGTCATCCGCCAGCACGGTGATCAGGTCGGCGTCGCCGACTACGTGCGCGACGAGGAGCGCGGGGTGAGCCTGTTCACGCACACCTTCGTGGACCCGGCGCACCGGGGCACGGGCCTGTCGGCGCTGCTCGTGGCGCGGGCGGTGCCGGAGCGCGTCGCGGCCGGGGACCGCATCGAGGCGAGCTGCTGGTACGTCGCCGAGCAGATCGAGGCCAACCCCGCGCTCACGCGGCCCGCGGCGTCGCCGACGGCTCCGGATTAGCCCTTCGCGGCCCGACGCTCGGCGCGCTTCTCGCTCCAGGTCTCGGCCTTCGAGGCGGGCTGATCGCCGCCGGAGCCGACGGACTTCGCCTCGTTCTTCTGCCGCATGAGTTCGGTGAGGTCCTTCTCGATGAGGTCCTGGATGCGGCCGCCGCGCGCCTGCCGGTACGCCTCGTCCCGTCCCCCGCCGTAGTAGGGGTGCTCGGCGCGCACCTTGAGCGAGTCGCCGACCTCGGCCCAGGCGGCCTCGCGGGCCTGCTCGGCGGTCTTGCGCACGTAGTCCTCGTCGGCGGCGCGCTCGCGCAGCTCCGAGGCCACGGACTCGTACACCTCCTGGCGGTGCCGAAGCGTGCGGTTATCGTCGTTGCCGTACTCGGACTCGCTCCAGGCGCTGCGCCCGTAGTCGCGGATCTCGTCGCGCATCCGACGGATGTGCTTCGCGTCGCGGTCGCGCTCCTCGGCGAGCTCGGTCGCCGCGTCCCGGACCAACTGGAGAATTTCTTCCTCGTGGTAGTCCATATTCCGACGCAGGGCGTTCATGATGATCGTGTTTTTCACGGTCATCCGAACGGCAACATCGGCGACGAGGAGCCCCTGCTCCACGATCTCCTCGACGGGCGCGAGCACCCGCTTCGGGATTCCGCGCAGGGGTCTGGCGCCTCGACGCTTCCGAAACCATCCCATAGCCGCTCCTTGCCATCACCCAATGCCTCCTATTATCGCTCACGCGGGCCGAGAGGACGACCAGCCGCGCGTGACCCGCCGAACCGGGCCCGACTCTGCCACACTGGGGAGCACATCCCGCCAGAGAGGAAGCCGCATGGCCCCGAGCGCCCGCATCCGCCCCCTGTATCTCTGGCTCGGCGGCGCATTCGCCGTGCTCACCGCAATCGCCCTCGTCACGACGCTCAGCCCGCGGCCAACGGCGATGCTGATCCGGGCCGTGTTCGAGGCCGGGGGCCGCGCTACGGTCGCCGAGATGCGGCCCTACGCGCCAACCTCGGGGCTCACGGAGCACCGGAACGTGTCCTATCGGGACGGCGACCCGGACGCCACGCTCAGCCTGTTCCGCCCCGAGGGCGCGGCCGAGCCGCTGCCCGTGGTGGTCTGGGTGCACGGCGGTGCCTGGATCTCCGGGCAGAAAGAGGACGTCGAGCCCTATGTGCGGATGATCGCGGACCGCGGCTTCGTCGCCGTGACCCTCGACTACTCCATCGGGCCGGAGGCGCAGTACCCGACCGCGGTCGGGCAGATCAACGACGCACTCGCTTTCCTGAACGAGCACGCCGCGGAGTACGGCATCGACCCCGAGCAGTTCGTTATCGCGGGCGACTCGGCGGGCGCGCAACTCGCCAGCCAGGTCACGGCGATGGCCACCAACCCGCAGCTGGCGACCCTGATGGGCACCCAGCCGAGCCTCCGTCCCGAGCAGATCAGCGGCACCATCCTGCACTGCGGTGTCTATGACATGCGGGCCATGGCGGAGCTGTCGGGGATCGAGAACTGGGGCTTCAAGATCGCGCTGTGGGCCACGACCGGGACCCGGGACTGGTCCTCGACCTACGCGGGGGCGACGATGTCGAGCCTGAACTTCGTGACCGAGGACTTCCCGACGACCCTCATCAGCGGCGGCAACGCGGACGCGCTCACCTGGCTCCAGTCCATTCCGATGAGCCAGCGGCTCGAGGAGGTCGGCGTGGACGTGGAGAGCCACTTCTTCGCCCACGACGCCGAGCCCGCGCTGGAGCACGAGTACCAGTTCAAGCTCGACTCCCCGGAGGCGCAGCAGATGTTCGAGGACACGATCGTCTACCTCGACCGGATCACGGAGCGCCCGGCCGACGCGGGCGCGGGGTCTTCACCTCGCTAGTCCGAGTTGGTTCATTCCCTGCCCGCGCGAGCAACTCGCGGTCCGCTCGGACCGTTGCTACAGTCCTGTGTGGGGAGGGGGATTCCTCACCATCACGGGAAATGAGGAAGCACCAGCATGCAGTTTTCGACGTCCGATACTCAGGACGCATCATCTCCGTCGACTGAACCGATGGCCGCCTCATCTCATGAAGCACCGCCTGCACGTCGGGGCTGGAAACGGTTCCTCCCCGCGGCACTCGTTCTGATTGCCGGAATCTTCGTGGGCGGTATCGGATCTGCTGGTGAGCGTGCCTCGCTCAACCAAGCAAAGTCCAGCCTCACCAGCCAGGTGTCCACCTTCCAAGAGGATGTCGGAACGCTCAAGGCTCAGGTCCAAGAGCTCGAGGGCAAACTCACTGCGGCCGAATCGGAGCGAGACGCAGCCCGTTCCGAACAGCAGGCCGCTGCGACAGATGCCGAGACACTCCGCACGTCGCTAGCAACGGTGACTGGGGAGCGTGACCGTCTGGCCGAGGAGAAAGCAGCGCTAGACGTCACCCTTGAGGAACGGGAAGAGACGATTGCTTCTATCCAGAGCGAGGATGCAAACGTCCCGCTCGGGTTCGCTGGCGCGGCGGCGAGTGATCCTGCGCCCGAACAGGCACCTGCGGCCTATTACCAAAACTGTACTGCGGCTCGGAATGCTGGCGCAGCGCCGGTGTACTCGGGTGACCCCGGGTACGGACGGCATTTGGATCGCGACGGTGACGGCGTGGGTTGCGAATAACTGCACTGGATTTGCTCAGGGTGCGTTGCTAGTTTTCTCTCAGGCCCATTCACGGCCTGCGGACGAGGGCGCAGTACCCGCTGAGCGACAAGACTGACCAGTTGAAGGGGTGTCGACTCATATGTCATGGCCGTGGATTATTCTCATTGTGAGCGGGATGTTGGAGGCCGTCTGGGCCACCTCGCTCGCCGCCTCGAACGGGTTTAAGAAGCTCGTTCCGAGCATCGTGTTCATCATCTCGCTCGTGCTCAGCCTGCTCGGGCTGAGCTGGGCGATGGGCTCGATCCCGACCGGGACCGCCTACGCGGTCTGGGTCGGCATCGGCGCGGTGCTCACCGCCGGCTGGGCCGTCGTCTCCGGCGCGGAGCGCATGACGGCCGCGCGGGCGCTGCTGCTGCTCGCCCTGATCGGCTGCGTCGTCGGCCTCAAGGTGGTGAGCTAATCATGCCGTGGTTCATTCTCGTCATCAGCGCCATCCTCGAAGCCGTCTGGGCGACCGCCCTCGGCATGAGCGAGGGCTTCACGCAGCCCGTACCCACCGTCGTGTTCCTCGTCGCGAACGTGCTCAGCATGATCGGTCTCGGCGCCGCGATGAAGCACATCCCGATCAGCGTCGCCTACTCCGTGTGGGTCGGCATCGGCGCGGCCCTGACCGTCGCCTACGCGATGATCACGGGCGTCGAGTCCGCCTCCCCGCTGAAGATCGTGTTCCTCGTGGGCATCATCCTCTGCGTCATGGGCCTCAAGTTCGCGAAGTCGCCGGAGCCGAAGTCCCGGGCGGCCTCCCTCGACGAGGCCCCGGCCGGCTCCGCCGAGTAGGCCGTCGCGGCCCGCGGCGTTCGGGGTGCCCGGCGCCCCGCACGCCGCGCTCGGCCGCGCCGCGTGAGCGGCCACCCCGTGGTCCGGGGCGGCGCGAGCGCGGCGATACGATGGGAGCCATGCAGGATATTCTCGTCGCCGCCATTGCCCTGATTCGCGATCGACGGGTCCTCATGGTGACCGCCCGGGGACGCGACGTGATCTACATGCCCGGGGGCAAGATCGACCCGGGCGAGACGGCGGCGGAGGCCGCCGCGCGCGAGGCCTTCGAGGAGGTCTCGCTGCAACTGGACCCCGCGGAGCTCGTCGAGCTGTTCACGGTCGTCACGCAGGCGCACGGCGAGCCAGCGGGCCGCCTCGTCCGGATGACGGTGTTTCACACCCGCACCGAGCAGGACCCCGCCCCCGCCGCCGAGGTCAGCGAGCTGCACTGGGCGAGCACCGCGGACCTGGATCGCTGCCCGCCCGCGGGCCGCGAGGTCGTGGAGCGCCTGGCCGCGCTGGGCCTGATCGACCAGGCCGCCTGAGCTGGCCTGAGCGAGGCAGGAGCCGATGATATGTTGACGGCATGACCGGTCAGCATGTGCACGCTCAGGAGAATCACGACGAGTCGCCCAGTGCCTGGCGTGACGTGGATCGGTACTTCACCGAGAGCCTGGTCCACGAAGACGAAGCGCTCGTTGCCGCCCGACGATCCAGCTCGCGAACCACGATGCCGAATGCTGAAGTAGCGGCGAATCAAGGGGCTCTCCTGGCGCTTCTCGCCCAGATCGCCGGTGCGAAGCGAGTGTTAGAGTTCGGCACCCTGGCGGGGTACTCGACGATCTGGTTTGCGCGCGCGGTCGGACCTGACGGCCACGTGACCACGCTGGAACTCGAACCACAAAACGCCGAGGTCGCTCGTGAGAACCTGGTGCGGGCCGAGGTCTCGGACCGGGTGGATATCCTGATCGGCTCCGCGACCGAATCCGCGAGCCGCCTCATCGACAGCGAAGCGGCCCCGTTCGACTTCGTGTTCATTGATGCCGACAAGCCCAGCAACCCACAGTATCTCGCTGCCGCGCTGGAGCTGACGCGGCCAGGCGCAATCATCGTGATCGACAACGTGGTTCGCAACGGTGCGGTTGTGCACGCACAGAGCACTGACCCCCGGGTGCACGGGGTTCGATCGGTCACCGAGGACATTGCCGCCCACCCCAACCTTGACGCGACGGCACTGCAAACCGTCGGGATCAAAGGATGGGATGGCCTGATTCTTGCTCGGCGGACGTAGCCCCGAGCGCAGAAACACCAACTGCGTTTGCCCGGAGACCCGGCGCTGGCGTCTTTCCGGTCCACAGCGGGCGCTGCGGCTTCGGCACTCAGGAGCCGGGGCGCCCGCCATAGACCGAGCCGAGGGCGGGCTTGATCTCCCGCACGATGGTGTCGAGCAGCCGCACGTTATAGTCCACGCCAAGCATGTTGGGCACCGTAACGAGCAGGGTGTCCGCGGCCTGCACGGCGGCGTCCCGGGAAAGCTCCGCGGCGATCACGTCGGGCTCGCCGATGTAGCTGCGTCCCGAGCGGGCGTTCCGGCCTTCCAACCGCCCTACCTGGTCCTTCGCCTCCCGGGTGCCCGACAGCCCAAAGTACTCGCGGTCCTCGTCCTCGGTGAGCGGGATGACGCTGCGGGTCACCGCGACGCGCGGCTCCCAGCCGTGCCCGGCGGCGGCCCACGCGGCGCGGAAACGCGCGATCTGCTCCGCCTGCAACTCGTCGTAGGGCACGCCCGTGTCCTCCAGCATCAGCGTGGAACTCATCAGGTTCATGCCGAGCGATGCCGCCCACTCCGCGGTGTCCCGGGTGGAGGCGCCCCACCAGATCCGCTCACCGAGGCCGGGCGCGTGCGGCTCGATGCGCTGCAGCGTGCCGGGCGGCGCGGTGCGCGGATTCGGGGTGGCGAGCCCCTCGCCCGCGATGGCCGCGAGAAACTCCGCGGCCTTGGCCCGGGTGTCCCCGCCCTGCGGGTGCTCCGCGGTGGCCGGATAGCCGAACCGGGTGGCCCCGTCCACGACGGTCTCGGGCGAGCCGCGGCTCACGCCGAGGTGCAGCCGCCCACCGCTCAGCAGATCCGTGGCCGCCGCGTTCTCGGCGAGATCCAGCGGGTTCTCGTAGCGCAGGTCGAGCACGCCCGTGCCGAGCTCGATGCGCGAGGTGCGCGCCCCGATTGCCGAGAGCAGCGGGAAAGGCGCCGCCAGCTGCTGCGCAAAGTGATGGACGCGGAAGAAGGCGCCGTCGACGCCCACCTCCTCCGCGGCGACCGCGAGGTCGAGGGACTGAGAGAGGGAATCACCGGCGGTGCGCACCCGGGAACCCGGGATGTCCTGCCAGTGTCCGAACGAAAGAAAACCGATGCGCTTCACGCTCAGGGACAGCGTCCGGACCGCGGCGTCTATTCCCGACACCCCGGCCTTGACCCGGCACCGACGTCATGGTGTCCACTCGGAGCATGACCCCGTTTCTCTTTCTCGCCAGCTCCGGGCTCTCGCTGCTCGGCAATTCCATCGCGGCCATCGTGCTGCCCATCGTCGTGCTCAACATCACGGGCAGCGTGCTCGCCGCGGGCACGCTGTCCCTCGCCACCGCGGCCCCCGGCTTCCTGATCGGCCTCATCGCCGGGGTGCTCCTCGACCGCGTGAACCGCCGCACCGTGTCGATCGCCTCGGATCTCATCTCGGCCGCCGCGCTCGCCGCCCTCCCCCTCACGGCCGCCTGGACCGAGCTCACCCTCGGCTGGTTCATCCTCTTCGGGTTCCTCGGCGCGTTCGGGGACATCCCCGGGATGACGGCCCGAGACACCATGCTCCCGGCAATCGCCCGGGAGGCCCGGATCAGCCCCGAGCGGCTCATCGGCATCGGCCAGGGCCTGAGCGGGCTCATGGTCGTCATCGGCCCGGCCGCCGCGGGCACGCTCTTCCTGCTCTTCGACGGCATCGGCGCGCTCTGGGTGACCGCGGCGACCTCGGCCCTCGCCGCGCTCCTGACGCTCGGTCTGCCGCGCCGCGTCGGGCACGGCGTGTCCGACGGGGAGGGCGAGGGCTCGAACGCGGACGCGGCGCTCGGCCCCGTCGCGCAGCTGCTCGCCGGGTGGCGACTGCTCTTCGGCGGCTCCCCCGTCATCTGGCGGATCGTCCTCCTCGGCCTGATCGGCATGGGAGCGCTCATCGCGTTCCAGGGCAGCCTGCTCCCCGCGCACTTCGCCCTGGGCGGCTCACCCGAGGGGCTGGGCTTCGCGCTCAGCGGTTTCGCGCTCGGCTCGATGCTCGGCGGCGGACTCTTCGCCGCGGTCGGGGCCCGCGGCTCGCGCGCAGGCTGGCTCGCGGTGGGCTCGCTGGGCGGCGCGCTCGCCATTGTCGCCCTCGCGTTCCTGCCGCCGCTCGGCCTGCTCGTCGGCATCATGGGCCTCGGCGGGGCGCTCCTGTCGTTGCAGGCCGGGGTCAGCACTGCGATACTCCTGGAACAGGTCCCGGATCACATGAGAGGCCGCATCATGGGCACACAGAACGCGCTCCTGCTGGTCGTGGGCCCGCTGTCCGTGTTCGGCACCGCGGCGGCCGCCGAGGCCTGGGGCCTGGTCCCCGCCGGGCTCGGCCTGGCCACGATCGCCCTGCTGGCCACCCTCGCGTGGCTGGTGC
>NZ_JAPFRB010000001.1:427704-431124 GCF_035726885.1 Leucobacter sp. M11
CGGACGGTTTCGAGCGGGCCACGGCTCCCGAGGCCACGGCTGATGGGAGGCCCCGTGCGCAGTAGCGAACTCGCCCGGCTCGCGGGCGTGACCGTGCGCACCCTGCGCCACTATCACCGCACCGGGATCCTGCCGGAGCCCGAGCGGAGCCACAACGGGTACCGCGAGTACCGGGTGGAAGATCTCATCCGGCTCATCCGCACCGCCCGGTTCCGGGAGCTCGGGCTCTCCCTCGCTGAGATTCAGCCCCTGCTGGATGACCGCGAGGCCCGCGCGGAGACGCTGCAGCGGGCCGAGGCCGAGCTCGACGCCGAGATCGCCCGGCTCACCGAGCGCCGGGACCGCGTGTCCCGGCTTCGGGAGGACGGCCTCCTCCCCGAGCTTGGCCCGCTCGCGGAGGCCCTCGATCCCTCCGGGGAGAGCCTCGCATCACTCGTCGACCTGGACGGCACCGAGCTCGAACAGCTCGTCATCTTTGGTCACCTCGCCCCGCCCGAGCAGGTCGCGTGGCTCGTTCGGGCGCACACCGAACTGCTCGCCGTCACCCAGACCGCCTCGCACGACCCCCGGGACGTCGGAACGCGGTTCCTGGCGTTCCCGGCGGATGCGCCGCCCGAGGCCTGGGACGCCCTGCTCGAGGACATGCTCGCCGAGCACGGCGATTTCTTTCGAGACCTCGTGGCGCAAACCGCGGCCGAGGACTTCCCGGAGCAACCGGACCTGAGCCGGGTGCTGACCGGGCACCTGAGCGAGCGGCTCTCGCCCGGCCACCGGGACACGCTCGACCGCTTTCTCGCCGCGGTCACGCAGGAGCCGGATTCGGGGCCGGACGGGTCGCGGGAGGGCGAGCCCTAGCCGAGTGCGGAGGCCCAGATGGACTCGGCGGCCTGCGCGCCCAGGCTGACCGAGCCCGCGCGCCCCTCGACCGCGACCTGCACGGTGCCCGAGAAGGGCTCCCCCGGCTGCACCTCCAGCACGGCGTCCACCACGATGCCCTGGCTGGCGAAGTACTGCAGCATCCCGCCGTCAGCGTCCGAGATCCGTTCGACCCGGACCCGGCACCCGGGCGCGATCTCGGAGAGCTGGGTGGCGTCGGGGCGGTGCACGACGCCGTCGGCGCTCGGGATGGGGTCGCCGTGCGGATCGCGGGTCGGGAAGTTCAGGAAGGCGTCGATGCGGGACACGAGCGTGTCGGACACCGCGTGCTCCAGGCGATCGGCCTCGTCGTGCACCTCGTCCCACTCATAGCCGAGCGCGCCGACGAGGAAGCTCTCGATGAGCCGGTGGCGGCGCACCATCGAGACCGCGTGGCGGCGGCCCAGGTCGGTCAGGGCGACCGTGCCGTAGCGGACGTGGTCGACGAGCCCCTGCTCCCCAAGTTTGCGCACGGCATCGGAGACGGTGGACAGGCGCACCCCGACGGTCTCGGCGATCGTCGAGGGCGAGATCGGCTCGTCTGACCACTCCTGAAGCCCCCAGATGGCCTTGATGTAGTTCTGCATACTGGGCGAGAGATCGTCGACTAACATCCCGATAGTGTACCGCCAAACAAGATTGTTTGGGTGGAACTAAGTCCGAGGGTGACTCCCGCACGGTCGAGCGCGGCTGCGCGGCTGCGCGGCCGGGGCCCGCACCGGCTCCCCAGGATACGCGGGACGACGCCCGCGCGCATCCGCCGCGCCGCGCTCAGTCCCCGGCGCGGACCGAGGCCCACACGTCGCGCAGGGCCGGTTCCAGCTCGGCCCAGCGGAAGCGATACCCCGACGTCTCAAGCACCTCCGGGCGCACCCAGCGGCTCTTCAGCACCATCTCGGACTCCGTGCGCAGCGCCCAGGTGCCGAGCTCCAGCATCCAACGGGACGCGGGGAGGCCCACGCGCGCGCCGACGGTCTGCCGGAGCGCACGCATGAGGCCCCGGCTATCGCTCGCCCCGGGCGAGGCCACGTTGATCGGCCCGGCGAGGTCGTCCCGGTCGAGAATCCACCGGATCGAGCCGAGGACGTCGTCGAGGTGCACCCAGGAGAACCGCTGACGGCCCCGGCTCCGATGCCACCCCGAACGCTCCGGTCCACTCGGGTCGGGGCCGATCCCCCGGTATCGGCGATGCGGAAACCAGGGGCCATCGAGGTGCGGGCCGCCGAGCCCGAGCCGGGCGAGCCGGAACAGGGTGCGCGTGGCCGGGCCGTCGCCGAGGACAATGGCGATGCGCAGCGCGACCCGGCGCGTGCCGGGCAGCTCGTCGCGGAAGAGTTCCCGCTCCCAGTTTCGGGCCACATCCACGGAAAAGCCCGTCCCGAGTTCGCCGTCCCGCTCCCCCTGCGCGCGGTCCTCCGCGTGGCGATAGATCGTGGCGGTGCTCGCGTTCAGCCAGACCCGCGGCGGCCGGGCGCTCGCGGCGATGGCCCGGGACAGGGCGCGGGTCGTGTCCACCCGGGAGCGCAGCACCTCGTCCCGGTTGCGGTCCGCGTAGCGGCAGTCCACGCTCTTCCCGGCGAGGCCGATCAGGGCGTCCGCGCCGTCCACCAGCGCGAGGATCGCGGCCGGATCGTCCCAGCTCGCGTCCGCGCCGGCCCGGCCGATCGTCGCCACCCGCCACCCCTCGGCCCGAAAGGACTCGACCAGGTGCGCCCCCAGGAATCCCGAGGCTCCGCCGATCACCATGCGCCGCTCGTCCACTGCTCCCCGCTTCCCGGCCCGCGCGGGCCCGACCCAGCGTAACCCAGCCAACGCCCAGCATGATTTTGCACTTTTGACAGAAGAGTGCATAATTGCACTTCATGAGCGAAAGTGCAGAATCTGGCGGCCGGGCGGCCAAGATGCGGCGAACCCGGATCGCCATCACCGAGCACGCCCGGAAGCTCACCGCCGAACACGGCCTGAACGGTTTCACGATCGAGGAACTCTGCGAGCGGGTCGGCATCGCCCGGCGCACCTTCTTCAACTACTTCCCGAGCAAGGAAGACGCGGTGATCGGCAGCTCCCCCCAGCTGCTCGAGTCGGAGCCCGTGCGGCGCTTCCTCGCGGCCGGGACCCCGGACGGCAGGATCAGCCCGAGCCTGCTCGACGAGCTCGCCGAGGTCGCGATCGAGCTGGTGGACGAGGTCCTGCAGGTCGCCGGGACCATCACGCACGTGCACGCGATCATCGAGCGCGAACCGAGCTTCATGGGGAAGTTCCTCACCGAAAACCACGAGACGCATCAGGCCTTCAACGCGCTGCTCGAACGCCGGGAGGGACTCGATCCCGGGGACCGGCGCGCCGCCCTCGCCCTGCAGGTCATCGCGGCCATCATGCACGATGCCGTCGAGTCGTTCATGCGCGCGGGCAGCACCGGCAGCGTTGGCCCGGGCGTCCGCTTGGCCCTCGCGCAGAGCCGGGAGCTGTTCACCGGCACCCCGCCGCCCGAGCGCTAGCTCCCGG
>NZ_JAPFRB010000001.1:431171-431281 GCF_035726885.1 Leucobacter sp. M11
AGCCCGCGGTCCCGTCGGGCACGCTGCCGCTCGCAGCCCCTCGCGGCAGCCGGTCTCCCGGTGGACCCCGCGAGTGCCCCCGCGGCCGGTCCGCGGCAGGCAGCAGCCCG
>NZ_JAPFRB010000001.1:431318-432992 GCF_035726885.1 Leucobacter sp. M11
TTCCCCGCGCACACGCCATCGAGCGCCCCACCCGAAGGACAGCATTCCCGTCATGACCTCCACCGCCTCCCCGGGCGCCCCAGCGGCGCCCCTCTTACTCACCCAGCGTCGCATCTGGATCATCTTCTCCGCGCTCATTGCGGGGATGATGCTCTCCAGCCTCGACCAGACCATCGTCTCCACCGCGATGCCGACCATCGTCGGCCAGCTCGGCGGGGTCGAACACCAGGCGTGGATCACCACCGCCTACCTGCTCGCCACCACGATCGTGATGCCGATCTACGGCAAGTTCGGCGACGTGCTCGGCCGCAGGACGCTCTTTCTCATCGCAATCGCCCTGTTCACGCTGGCCTCGGTCGGCGCGGCCTTCGCCCCGGACTTCACCTGGTTCGTCGTGTTCCGCGCCATGCAGGGCCTCGGCGGCGGCGGTCTCATGATCCTCTCCCAGGCGATCATCGCGGACATCGTGCCCGCCTCCGAACGCGGCAAGTACATGGGCCCCCTCGGCGCGATCTTCGGCCTCTCCGCCGTCGCCGGACCCCTCCTCGGCGGCTTCTTCGTGGACCACCTCACCTGGCAGTGGGCCTTCTACATCAACATCCCGATCGGCATCGCCGCCTTCATCATCGCCTGGTTCGCGCTCACCCTGCCGAGCAAGAAGGCCGAGAAGAAGATCGACATCCTCGGCGTGCTGACGCTGTCCATCGCGACCACCTGCCTCATCTTCTTCACCGACTTTGGCGGCAACAAGGATCACGGCTGGGGCGCGCCAGAGACGTGGCTCTGGGGGGCCGGGCTGGTGCTCGCCGCGCTCGCCTTCGTCCTGATCGAGGCCCGGGCCGAGGACCCCATCATCCCGCTCAGCCTGTTCAAGAACCGCATCTTCGTGAACGCGACCGCGATCGGCTTCACGCTCGGCCTCGGCATGTTCGCCGCCATCGCGTTCGTGCCCACCTTCCTGCAGATGTCCTCCGGCGCGTCCGCCGCGGCGTCTGGGCTGCTGATGCTGCCCATGATGGCGGGCATGATGGGCACGTCGATCTGGTCGGGCATCATGATCACCAAGCGCCAGAAGTACAAGGCGTACCCGATCGTGGGCACCCTCGTCACCGCGGGCTCGATGCTCGCGATGACGACCCTGACCGCGAGCACCCCCATCTGGCTGATCTGCGTCTACCTGTTCTTCTTCGGCGCGGGGCTCGGCCTGATCATGCAGGTCATGGTGCTCGTCGTCCAGAACGCGGTTGACCCGGGCATGGTGGGCACCGCGACAAGCACGAACAACTACTTCCGCGAGGTCGGCGCGTCCCTCGGCGTCGCCATCTTCGGGGCGATGTTCACCAACCGGCTCTCCGAGAAGCTCGGCGAGGTCTTCTCGGGTGCCGGGATGCCCAACGCGCAGGAGGCGGTGGCCACGATCGACCCGCAGAAGCTCGCGGAGATGCCGGCCGAGATCCGTGACGGGGTCGTGAACGCGTACGCGGACTCGCTCGCCCCCGTGTTCTGGTACCTCATTCCGTTCCTGCTGATCGCCTTCGCGCTCGCCCTGTTCCTCAAGCAGATCCCGCTCTCGGACGAGTCGGGGATGGTCGCCCGCGGCGAGGCCATCGGCGGCGCGGAGGCGGAGGCCCGGGAGGCCGAGCTGCGCGCGCAGTCCCAGGCGAACAGCGCCCC
>NZ_JAPFRB010000001.1:433028-433926 GCF_035726885.1 Leucobacter sp. M11
TTCGGAGCGCGCCTAGCGAGCCGGGAGGTTCCCCCCGGGGGCCGTCGCCAGCGCCAGCAGGCGCTCGGCGGCGGCCCCCAGCGGTTCCGCGCGCCGGATCACGGCGGTGAGGGGGCGACTCAGGTCGAGCCCCGGAGTCGGCACCGCCACCAAGCGCCCGAGCGCCAGGTCGTCGGCGACGGCGAGCGCGCTCAGCACGCCCGGCGCCGCCCCGGACGCGATCGCGCCGCGGACCGCCTCGCTCGTGGCCAGCTCCAGGGCGGGTCGCGCGGGCGCGGGGCACCCCGCGCGGGCCAGGGCGTCCTCCAGCACGTGCCGGGTCCCGCTGCCCGCTTCGCGGGTCACGAGCGCGGTGCGCGACAGCTCCCGCGGGTCCGGGCCCGGCCCGTCCGCCCAGGGGTGCCCCGGAGCGACCACGAGCCGGAGCACGTCCGTGCCGATCCGGCGCAGGAGCAGATCCCCGGGGAGGCGGCTGCTCTCGATCAGGCCGAGCTCGGCCCGTCCCGCCCGAACCTCCGCGATCACCCGTTCGCTGTTGCCCACCTCTAGCGTCGCGGTCGCCTCGGGGTGGAGCTCGGCCAGCCAGCCGGGCAGCAGGTGCGCGGCGATGGTTTGGCTCGCCGCGAGCCGAAGCCCCTGCCGCCGTTGCCCGCGCAGGCTGTCGATGCCCGCGGCGAGCCGTTCCCGAGCGGCGAGCACGGGCACGCCCCAGTCTCGGATCAGCGCGCCCTGTTGCGTCAGGGCGGAGCCCCCGGGTCCGCGCTCGAGGAGCGGGAAGCCGAGCCGCCGCTCCGCGGCCCGAATCCGGGCGGAAACCGATTGCTGGCTGAGCCCCGCCCGTTTGGCCGCCTGACCGATACCGCCGGTTTCCCCGATGAGCGCGAGCAAGCGCAGGGTC
>NZ_JAPFRB010000001.1:433968-437666 GCF_035726885.1 Leucobacter sp. M11
CAGGTGTCCTCCGCCATTGCCGGCCCCTCTCGCTCGGTTTCGCCGCGCTCGGGGGTGCCCCGGGCACAACAGGTGCTTGTGCCCTCACACGATACTCCGTCTTCCGTGGGCGGGCGGAGCGGGGAAGAATCGGAGCATGACCCGCACCCCGACCGCCTCGCCTCCCCGTTTCCTCGCCTCCCCCGCGCGCTTTCTCGCCGGGGTCGCCCCGGGGCTCCTCATCTGCCTGGCCCTCGCGGCAACGGCGACGGTGCTCAGCCGCTGGGTGCCCATCCTCGGCAGCGCCGTCCCCGCCATCCTGCTCGGGGTGCTCCTCGCCCCGCTCGTCCGGCGCTGGTCCGCCGCGGGTCGGGGCATCACGTTCTCCAGCAAGTTCGTGCTCCAGCTCAGCGTGGTCCTGCTCGGCTCCCAGCTCTCCCTCGGCGCGATCGCCCGGGTCGGCTTGGAGTCGTTGCCCGTCATGCTTGTCTCGCTCGCCGCGTGCCTAATCGGGGCCTGGCTCCTGGGCCGCTGGCTCGGCATCACGGGCGACCTCAAGACCCTGATCGGGGTCGGCACGGGCATCTGCGGGGCCTCCGCGATCGCCGCGGTCTCCCCCGTGATCGGGGCCGTGAGCGCGGACATCGCCTACGCGATCTCCACCATTTTCCTGTTCAATATTCTCGCCGTGCTGGTCTTCCCCGCGATCGGGACGGCCCTCGGCATGAGCGAGCACACCTTCGGCCTGTTCGCGGGCACCGCGATCAACGACACCTCCTCGGTCGTCGCCGCCGCCTCGGTGTTCGGGGCTGGCGCGCTCGGCTTCGCCGTCGTCGTGAAGCTCGTGCGCACCCTCATGATCATTCCGATCAGCGTGGCGCTCGCGATCTATGTGGGGCGGCACGGCACCGAGGCCGAACGTCTTGCCGCGAGCGCCGCGGGAGCGAGCGCGCCGCCCCCCGCCAAGATGACCTGGCGGCGGGCCGGAAAGCTCGTGCCCTGGTTCCTGATCGGGTTCTTGGTGGTCGCGGCGGTCGGCTCGCTCGGGATCATTCCCGAGGCGGCAACCGAGCCCATCAGCCGAGTCTCCGTGTTCCTGATTGCGGCGGCGATGGCGGGGATCGGGCTGAGCACCGACCTGGGCAAATTCCGGAGCGCGGGCCTCAAGCCGCTGCTGCTCGGCTGCCTGCTCTGGCTCGTCGTCACGGGGGCCAGCCTGCTGACCCTCTGGGCGACGGGGGCCCTCGCGGGCTAGCCCGCGGAGGCGTCCGTGAGGGGCTCGGGGCACCAGCCCTCAGGGGAGATCTCGTCGAGCTCGAAGTGCCACATCTCGTTCGAGTACGTTTGGCAGAGCCCGTAGGCCGCGCCGTGCTGGCTGAGCCAGCTGTTCGCGTCGGTCGGGCCGATGTCGACCGCGTTTCCCGTCACATGGTTCGAATCGGTCGGGCGCGAGACCCAGCGCGACGCTTCCTCCTCGCTCAGGTAGTTCGTGACCGCCTCGTCGAAGAGGAGTTGCTGGAAGCGCTCCGAGCGCCATCCGGAGGTGAGCCAGAAGTCCACGCCCTGCGCCTGGGCGTCGGTGGCCGCGCGCTGCATCGCGGAGCGCAGCTCGGGGTCGAGGTTCGCGACCGCCGGGTGATCGTCTTCGAACGGGGAGAGCACGCCCTCCTGGCCGAGCGAGCCGTCTTCCCGCCCGGGCTCGCCGCTCAGCTCGGCGGCGACCGTGCCCTCGCCGGAGCCGGGCTGCGCCGCGCCTCCCAGGCCCCCGGGGAGGGGGCCGCCGAGCGAGGCGAGGCCGAAGGCGAACAGGCCCCCGACCGCCAGCACGAGCGACACGATGCCGGAGATGACCAGCGCGGCGCGGCCCCGCTTGGTGGGCCGGATCACGCTGCGCTGGGCCCGGTCGGCTGAGATGTGGGTCGTTGCGGATCGGTGTTGCTGGGGGGTCACGCTGGCCTCCTGGGTTGGTTCGGGGTGATGTTCTCCAGTTCATCAAGCGGGGTGTTTTCCCAGCGTCAAGCCCCCGTTTCACACGGACGCAACATCCCTCCGGCCTACACTGGTCTCGGCCCGACCCCCGGGCCCGGAACAGGAGCTGTCGATGCGCGTATTGATCGTCGAGGACGAGCAGTACCTCGTGGAGGCGCTGCAGACCGGGCTCGCCCAGGACGCCATCGCCGCGGACATCGCCCTCGACGGCGAGCGGGCGCTGGAGCTGGTGTCGATCAATGAGTACGACGCGGTCGTGCTCGACCGGGATGTGCCGGGGGTGCACGGAGATGTCGTGTGTCAGCGCATCGTCACGGATTACCCCGGGGTGCGGGTGCTCATGCTCACCGCGGCCGGGCGGTTGCGGGACAAGGTGCACGGTTTCGCCCTGGGCGCGGACGATTACCTGGCGAAACCGTTCGCCCTGGAGGAGCTGGTGGCGCGGCTTCGCGCGCTGGCGCGTCGCCCGGCCGCGGCGACGCCGCCCACGTTGCGGGCGGGCGACCTGGAGCTGGATCCGTTCCGGATGTCGGTCACGCGGGCCAGCTTGCCGATTCGCCTGACGAATAAGCAGTTCGCGGTGTTGGAGCTGTTGTTGCGCGCCGAGGGCGGGATCGTGAGCCAGGAGACCCTGTTGGAGAAGGTGTGGGACGAGCACGCCGATCCCTTCACGAGTGCCCCGCGGGTGACGGTGTCGACCCTGCGAAAGGCGCTGGGCGAGCCCGCGCTCATCGAGACGGTGACGGGGCGCGGCTATCGGATTGCGCCGGATTCACGTGGGTGATCAGCTGCCCGCTCGGCCGCGGTTTCGTTCCACGGCCCGGTTCCGGCTGGCCCTGAGTTACGCGGTGTTTTTGCTCGCGGCGGGCGCCGTGGTGCTCGTGGCGGTGTTTCTCGTGCTCTGGTTTATCCCGAGCTACCCGATGATTCCGGCGAATGCGCAGGAGGCGGTGAACGGGGTGCCGACGCGGGGCCAGATCTTGCGGACCCTGCTGTGGGTGTCTGCCTGGGTGATGCTCGCGCTGGCGCTGATCGGCACCTTCGGGGGCTGGTTCCTGGCGGGATGGGTGTTGCGCCCGCTGCAGGAGATCAGCGCGGCGGCGCGGCTGGTGGCGAGCGGGAATCTGGACCATCGGATTGCGTTGGCGGGGCCGCGGGATGAGTTTCGGGAGCTCGCGGATTCCTTCGATTTGATGCTGGAGCGGTTGAGCGATGCCTTCGAGACGCAGGAGCGTTTCGCGGCGAATGCCTCGCACGAGCTGCGCACCCCGCTCGCGGTGAGCGCGACGATGCTCGAGGTGGCGGCGCGGGAGCCGGGCACTGCGGCGCAGCAGCAGTTGGTGCGCCGACTCTCGGAGACGAATCAGCGCGCGATCTCGCTGACCGAGGCGTTGCTGAATCTGGCCGATGCGAATGCGATCAACCAGCGTTTTGAGCCGCTGTCGCTCGGGGAATTGGCGGCGGAGACGCTGGCCGAGGCGGAACCCGAGTTGACGCGGCGCGGGGTGAGCGCGGTGAGCGAGTTCGCGCGGGGCGAGCTCACGGGCGATCCCGTGCTGCTGCGTCAGATGCTGAGCAATCTCGTGCACAACGCGATTCGGCACAATACCCCGGGCGGGACCCTGTGGCTGCGCGTGAGCGAGGAGCCGGACGGGGTGCGGGTGACCGTGTGGAACACGGGTGAGGCGCTGAGCGACGAGGCGCTCGCGCGGCTGACCGAGCCGTTTTAC
>NZ_JAPFRB010000001.1:437739-446195 GCF_035726885.1 Leucobacter sp. M11
TGAAGCGGGTCGTTGAGCTGCACGGCTCCGCGCTGGAGCTGTGGCACGGCCCGGCCGGGGGTTTGCAGGCCAGCGCGCTGTTTGCCCGCCGCTGAGCCGAGCCCGCTGTGCCGAGCCCGCGGTGCCGGGCCCCTCGGCCCGATGCGAGCTGCCGCGATGCCGCCGCGCAGCCGCCGCGCAGCCGGGCCGGAGCCGTCCCGGCTGCGCGCGAGGCAGCGTGCCCGGCGCGGACGCCCGGTGCGCGGCCCCCAGAAACGTGTTACGGTGGCCGCTGCAGCACTTCGTTCGGCGAGGCTCCTGCACGAACACAGGCCACTGATCTGACGACGTCGAGAGACGCCCAAGGTTAGGACAGGTCTCCCCGGCTTAAGGGGTGACCCAAAGTGGCTTCCCGTCGCACCGTCGGTGCCCCGGATACGTCGTGCAGTGCCAAAGCTCTGACCTGGGAGGCGCTCGCGCGGTGGACCGTCACCGCCCGTTCCCGTGTGCTCGCACGAGGCCGCGAGGCGGATGGACGGAGGTGATGGTCATGAGTGACGAACACAGTGAACCCTCTCCTCCGCTCCCACTCACGGAAAGGCACCGTCATGTTCGATGCCCTCGACCTTATTTTTCGCATGTTTCTCGCGCTCTCGCTCGGCGGCCTGATCGGCCTGGAGCGCCAGTGGCGCGCCCGAACCGCCGGGGTGCGCACCAACGCGCTCGTCTCCCTCGGCTCCGCCCTCTTCGTCGTGATGGGCGCGTACAGCTTCGAGGGGCCCGGCGCTGACCCGACCCGCGTCGCCGCCCAGATCGTCTCCGGCATCGGCTTTCTCGGCGCCGGGGTCATTATGAAGCAGGGCGCCTCGGTGTCCGGGCTCAACACCGCGGCGACCCTGTGGGCGTCCGCGGCGATCGGCTCCCTCGCGGGGGGCGGCATGCCGCTCATCGCCGCGGTTGGCACCCTCGCGGTCGCGCTCGCCAACTGGCTGCTGCGTCCCCTCGGCCGCTTCCTGGATCGCCGGAACGGCACCTCCCGGGCGAAGTCCCCCGCCGAGTATCGCTTCGAGGTGGGGTGCGCCACCGAGAACGAGGTGCCCGTGCGCGCCCTCGTCTTCGACGCCGTGCACCGCCCCCGGTTCACGGTGCAGTCGGTGGCGGCGGTTGATCTCCCGGTGGACGGCGGGGTCCGGATCACCGCGGTCGTGCAGAGCCCGGCCCGCAACGACCGGGAGATCGAGGCCGCGATCGAGCGGGTAATCCGCGCCCCGGAGGTCACCTCGGTGCGGTGGCAAGCCCGCGAGCTCGGCGAGGAGGACTGAGGTGAACCAGCACGACCGCGACCGCGAGCGGCACTGGATTGCCTTCGGGGTGTTCAGCTCACGCACGTACCCCATCTGGTTGGACACCTGGGCGATGGTTCCCGGGCCCGAGGCCCCGGCAGCCCTGGCGGACGGGGACGATTCGGGCGAGGAAGCCGGGGCGGCCGCGCGTGACGTGGCGGGCGCCGGGACCCGCGTCCCGCCCCGGGGCGTGCCGGGTTCCCTGCGCCGTGAGCTCGCCGAAAACCGTTGTGCCGCGCCCGCGAACGCGCCAGGATGGAGGTCCACGGCCACACACCACCAGCCACGGAACTCTCGAGGAGCCCCCATGTCCGATCCGAATGCCCCGCAGTACGCCGCGCCCCAGTATCAGGCCCCGCAGTATCAGGCCCCGCAGGCGCGGGCGCCCCACCCCGGCGCCGGTCAGCGTCCGGGAGCGCCCGTTGGCCCCAAGTCCTTCGTCGCCACCTGGCTCCTGTCCTGGTTCCTCGGCGTGCTCGGCGTGGACCGCTTCTACCTCGGCAAGGTCGGCACCGGCATCCTGAAGCTGATCACCGCGGGTGGCTTCGGCATCTGGTGGCTCGTCGACCTCATCCTGGTGCTCGCCGGGAGCCAGCGGGACAAGCAGGGCTTTGCGCTGAACGGCTACGCCGAGAACAAGAAGACCGCGTGGATCATCACCGCGGTGCTCGTGGTGCTCTCGGGCTTCGGCGGCGGTTTCGGCGCGGTCACCGTCTTCAACTAGGCTCGCGCGCCGGGGCGTTCCCGATCGCCCCGGCGGGCCGAGCGCCAGCGCCCGAATGCTGGCGCGTCAGTCGCCGACGCTCTCCTCCAGCAGGGCGCGGAAACTGGCCGCCAGCCGCACCAGGGTGTTCCCGTGGGTATGGTCGATCAGGCACACGCTCCCGTCCGCAGCCAGCCAGATCGGGTTCCCCGAGCCGTCGTCAGCGAACACCAGCCCGTCGATGCGGGCCCCGTAGGCCGCACGCGCCTCGCGGGTCAGGTCGAGGCAGGTTTCCCGGCCGAGGAGCTGGGCGTTGTCCCACGCGTGCACCGGGACGCCGACGAAGCAGCCGCCCCAGCGCCCCACGAACTCGGTGAAGTCCGGGTCCGGGACCAGGTCGAGCTCGTGCAGTCCCGCGCGCAGCTCCGCCGCGGGAATCGGGCGGCCGGGACCGTAGCAGGCGACGGTCCGCTCGATGCGAGCGAGCAGCGCGTCTCCGAGGGCCATAGCGACAGCCTACGGCACCGGGTGGGCGGCCGAGCGCTCAGCGCGAACGGCGGGGTGCTGGGTCGGGCAGCGCCGCGGCCCAGCGCGGCGTGACCCCCAGGGCCCCCGCCAAAAGCGAGAGCGAGCGGAGCCGGTCCGCGGGCATCGCGACCATGCTCTGCGCCATGACCTCGTCCGCGCCGCTGGCCGCGACCATCTCGCCGAGGGCGTCCCGAACCTCGTCCGGGGACCCGGCGAGAAACCTCGGCCAGGCCCCGTCCACGGGCAGCGTCGCCTCGGCGGCCTGCGCGTCGCTGAGTTCCGCGAGGGCCGTGTCGGCGTCCGGCACCCCGGTGCTCACGTTCCCGCGGGCAAGCCGGGCGTAGTAGGCCTTCGGCGAGGCCACCAGCCGGGCCGCTGCCGCGGCGTCGTCGCCGACCGTGATGTTCGCGGCGAGTATCGCACGCGGCTCGGCCAGCCCGCTCGCGCCGGGGCGGAACGCCGCCCGGTAGTCGCGCAGCGCCTGCGCCGCGTCGCGCGGGTGAATGAACGAGGCGAAGGCGTAGCCGATGCCGAGCGCCGCGGCGAGCTGGGCGCTTCCCCGACTCGATCCGAGCAGCCACGTCTCGGGGCGACTCGCCACCGAGGGCAGCAGGGCGAGCTGGGCAAAGGGGTGCTCCGCGGGGAACCCCCCGGTGACCCAGGCGAGCGTCTCCGCGACCTGCTGATCGTGGTCGATCTGCGCCGGCTGGCGGCGATCCTGTTGCAGGGCGAGGTCGATCACGGGGCCCGTGCCCGCTCGGCCCATCCCGAGGTCGATTCGCCCCGGATACATGGCCTCGAGCTGCCGGAATCGTTCGCCGACAATCAACGGGCTCGTGTGATTCATGAGCACGGCGCCCGAGCCCACCCGGATCTGACTCGTGGCGGCCGCGGCCGCCGTGATCAGCAGCTCCGGATGGTGCGAGGCCCCCATCTGGCCGATGTGGTGCTCGGCAAACCAGATCCGATGCAGGCCGAGAGCCTCGGCGTGCCGGGCCAGGTCCAGGGAGTCGCGTAGGGCATCGGACTCGGTGCTGCCGGGGGCGACGACGCTCAGGTCGACGACGGAGAGTCTCACGGGTGTCACTTCCTCAGAACGGTCCCCAGCTCGGCACCCAGAGCCTAGGCGCGCTGCCCCCGGCGCGTCAATTCCGGGGTCGAGTAGCTGCTTTTCGAGGGCTCCGGGTGTGAAGACACTCAGCTTTCGTTGCTGAACTGGGGCCACCGAACCCTCGGGCGGGGCTCCAATTCGGAGCGAGCAGCGCCGCTGATTCGCCGCGCCCCGCGCACACTGGCAGGAGTACAGCGTATGAGCATTTCACTCGACGGCAACATCGCCATCATTACCGGAGCGGCGGGCGGCCAGGGCGCCGCGGAGGCGCGACTCTTCCTCGAACGCGGCGCCAGCGTCGTCCTCACCGACTTCGCCGCGGAGGCGGGCGCGGCGCTCGCCGAGGAGCTCGGCGAGCGCGCCAGCTTCGTCGCCCACGACGTGGCCTCCGCCGAGGACTGGGCCGCCGTGGTCGCGCACACGCTCGACCGGCACGGGCGGATCGATACCCTCGTGAACAACGCGGGGATCTTGCGGATGATGCCGCTTGAGGAGGAGACGGTCGAGGGCCTCGACCGGATCCTGAGCGTGAACGTGCGCGGCGTTTTCCTCGGCATGCAGGCCGTTGCCGCCACCATGAAGGCGCAGGGTTCCGGGGCCATCGTGAACATCTCGTCGCTCGCGGGCATCCAGGGGCAGCACGGGGCGGTCGCCTACTCCGCGAGTAAGTTCGCGGTGCGCGGCATGACCAAGTCGGCCGCGCTTGAGTTCGGCCCCTTCGGGGTCCGCGTCAACTCGGTGCACCCGGGGACGATCCTCACGCCCATGATCGGCGACCTCGGCGAGACGGCGGACATCTTCCCCTTCGCGGCGCTCGGCCGGGCCGGGCGCGCGGAGGAGGTCGCCACGCTGGTCGCCTTCCTCGCGTCCTCGGACGCCAGCTATCTCACGGGCGGCGAGTACCTCGCCGACGGGGGCTCGGCGGCGGGCGACTCCGCGCAGCTGCAGCAGGCGCTCATGGGCGGCTTCCAGACCCCAAACGCGGAGTAGGGTCGGGGCCCGGGGGCGAGACGGCGGCGAGCGCCGATCGTCCGTCCCTGGGCTCAGCGGGCGCTGGGCTCGGCCTGCGCGTCGAGGCGGGCTGCCGCCGCGAGGGTGTCCTCGGAGAGCAGGGCTGCTGCGAGCGGGTCGAGGTACCAGTGCACCCGCGGGTGTTGCCGGAGGACGCTCGCCGGGAGGTCAACCGAGACGGGGCCTTCGAGCGCGCCGCGGACGGCTGCCGCCTTTTCGGAGCCGATCGCGATCACGATGAGTTCCTGCGCGTCGAGGATGGTGCCGAGGCCCTGCGTGATCGCGGAGCGGGGCACGAGGCTCGTGTCGCCGTCGAAGAAGCGCGCGTTGTCGGAGACGGTTTCGTCGGTGAGGGGCACGATTCGGGTGCGCGAGTCGACCGGGGACCCGGGCTCGTTGAAGCCGAGGTGGCCGTTGCGGCCGATGCCGAGGATCTGGAGGTCGACGCCGCCGGCGGCGAGGATGGCCGCTTCGAAGTCGGCGCACTCGATGGCGGGGTCTGCGGAGCCGGAGGGTACGCGGACCTGTTCGGGGCGGAGGCCGAGGGGCTCGGTGACGGTGCTGCTGATGACCGAGTGGTAGCTCTCGGGGTGCTCGGGGTCGAGGCCGACGTATTCGTCGAGGGCGAAGCCGAGCAGCCCGCTCAGGTCGAGGCCTCGCTCAGCGACGAGGCGGGCGAGGGCCCGGTATGCGCTGAGCGGTGAGCTGCCGGTGGCGAGGCCGAGCACGGGGTGATCCCGGTGGCTGAGGGCCTGGAGGATCTGCTCGGCGGCGAGCTCGCCGAGGCGCTCGGAATCGGTGACGGTGATCTGCGGCAAGTGGGCTCCCGGGTGTTCGGTGTGGCAGGAAGGCGCCGGGGCAGCGACGCCGTCTTAGCCTACTCCGGCGAAGCTGAGTCCTGTGCCGACCCTCCGGCGGTGACGGCGCCCGGGGAGCGGTCGATGGCGTTGCGGCTTTCGGTGCGGCAGGAAGCACGTTTGGCGAGGCGGTCGCGGTGGTCGCGGAGCTGCCGGATCATCTCGGCGTCGGCTTCGCGGAAGACGCGGGAGCCGTTGCTGAGCCGTTCCGTTCGGAGGAGTCCCTGTGCTTCGTCGTAGCGGATGCGTCGGGGGGTTTTGTGCCCGAGCGGGTCCCCAGTTCACCGATGTGCAGGGGGGCCTCCTCGAGGGTGGCGCCCGCGGGGCTGGGGCGCTCTGCCTTGGGTTCACGGAGTGCTGCCGGGCGCTATTCCCGCGGCGGGTCGGGTTGACCCTGACACGAGTGTCCGCCTCGGATGCTGGCGCGATGACTCTTTGTGCTCCCTCGCGCTCCCCCGGCAGCCCTCGCTTTCCCGTCCTGATTGCGTGCCTGTGTGCCGCGGTCGGCTTTCTCACGTTGTTGACCGAGGTGTTGCCCGCGGGCATCCTGCCCGCGCTGGCCGCGGATCTGGGGGTGCCGGAGGCGCTGGCTGGTCAGTCGACCGGGGTGTTTGCCCTCGGCTGCATCGTGTCGGCGATTGCGCTGTCCGCGGCCACGGCGCGGGTGCCGAGGCGCACGCTGTTGCTCGGGGTCTTGCTGCTGTCCGCCGCCGCGAACCTGGGCACCGCGTTCGCGCCCAGCCTGCCCCTGCACCTGGGGTGTCGTTTCCTTGCTGGGTGCGCCGCCGGGGTGGTGTGGGCGGCGTTGCCCGGGTATACGCGGGGCGTGAGCACCCCGGAGAGGTTCGGGGCGATGCTGTCGATCGCGCTTGGCGGGGGCACGCTGAGCCTCACCCTCGGGGTGCCGGTGGGCACCCTCCTCAGTGCTGGGGGCCGGGTGGCTGGCCCCGGTGGCGGCGGCGATCACGGTGCTCACGATCCCGGCCGCGTTCGGGGTCGCCCGGGGCCTGCGACGCGCCGGGGTCTTGCGCGACGCGCCCGGGGGGTCATAGGATGAAATCTCGTGAATTGCTGACACCAGCGCACGCCACAGGAGGGGATGACGATGACACGCACCGCAGCGTATGCTCCCCGTTCCCGTCGGCGTTCCGGCAGTGTCCACCGCGCCGCTCTCGGCAGCATCGGGGGCTCCCGCACAGCCCCAGCGGGCACGACGCCCGCGATCTCCGCAGCATAGGGTCCGGCGCCTCGCGCCCAGCCCACGGTTTTCACCACGAGTCTCGCACTCACCAGCCCCGTTCCCGGGGCTCCCTGGCCCGGCCGCCCAGCGCCCCGCCTCCCCGTCTCCTGCCAGCACCGGCACCCGCCCGCACGAACCGTAGAGGACTGCTCACCACCGTGACATCTCAACCCCGCACCCCGACACCCTCGGATCCCCAGCCCGTCGCCAAGAAGCCCGGCACCCTGCGCGTGCTCGCCCGCATCTGGCCCTACGCGAAGCCCATGAAGTGGAGCCTCATCATGGGCGCGATCGCCGCGCTCGGCGCGGGCATCGTGGCCCTGAGCATCCCCCTTGTCTTGGAGGGGCTCGTGGACGGCCCCCTCGTCTCGGGAGATCGCCGACAGATTTGGTGGGCCGCGGCGGCGGTGCTCGCCCTCGGCATCGCCGAGGCGGCCCTCATCGCCGCCCGGCGCTGGTTCGTGCTGACCCCGGGCACGCGCATCGAGGCCAGCATGCGTAACTCGCTCTACGCGAAGCTGCAGGACCTGCCCGTGGCCTTTCACGACCGCTGGCAGTCCGGGCAGCTGCTGTCCCGCGCCGTCGCCGACCTCGGCCTGATCCGGCGCTGGCTATCGTTCGGCCTCGTGCTGTTCGTCGTGAACCTCGTGACCGTGGCGATCGGCGCCGTGTTCCTGTTCCGCTGGCACTGGCTGCTCGGCACCGTGTTCCTCGTGACCTCGCTCCCCCTGTGGGCCTACGGCTACGTCTTCGAGAAGCAGTACTCGGTGATCGCCAGGCAGAGTCAGGACCAGTCCGGCGACCTCGCGACGACGGTCGAGGAGTCCGTGCACGGTATCCGTGTGCTGAAGGCCTTCGGCCGTGGCGGGCACGCCCTGCGCGGCTTCCGCGCCCAGGCCGAGCAGCTGCGCTCCACGGAACTCAAGAAGGCCCGCGCGCTCGCGAACATCTGGCTGTGGATCATCCTGCTGCCCGACCTCGCCTTCGCGTTCAGCCTGCTCGCCGGGCTGTGGCTCGGCTCCACCGGGCAGATCACGGTCGGTGAGCTGTTCGCGTTCTTCGCGACCGCGACCGTGCTGCGCTTCCCCATCGAGTCGATCGGGTTCCTGCTCGCGATGACGCTCGACACCCGCGCGGCCGTTGACCGCTTCTTCGAGGTGATGGACCGCCCGAACACGATCACCGACCCGGCGCACCCCGTCACGATCGACGCCCCGCGGGGCGAGCTCGTCTTCGAGGACGTGCACTTCCGATACCAGGACGCGGCGCCCGGCAGCCGGGACCTCATCGATGGCGTGCAGCTGACGGTGCGCCCCGGCGAGACGATGGCCCTCGTCGGCGTCACCGGCTCCGGGAAGACGACGCTCACCGCGCTCACCACCCGGCTCTACGACGTGACGGGCGGGCGCGTCCTCCTGGACGGGGTCGACGTGCGCGATCTCACCCGCGAGGAGCTGCGCCGGCACATCGGCATGGCCTTCGAGGAGCCCACCCTGTTCAGTTCGACGGTGGCCGACAACGTGTTGCTCGGCCGCAACGACCTGACCCCGGACACCCCCGAGGATGAGCGCGTCCTGCGCGACGCGCTCGAGGTGGCGCAGGCCGACTTCGTCGCCACGCTCCCCGAGGGCGTGAATACCCAGGTCGGCGAGGAGGGGCTCAGCCTCTCCGGCGGCCAGCGGCA
>NZ_JAPFRB010000001.1:446269-446433 GCF_035726885.1 Leucobacter sp. M11
ACGTGGACACGGAGGCCCGGGTCGAGGCGGGGCTCCGCCGCGCCCTGGGCAGCACGACGACGCTGATCGTCGCGCACCGCCCGTCCACCGTGATGCTCGCCGACCGGGTCGCGCTCATGCAGCACGGTCGCATCGTGGCCGTGGACACCCACTCCGCGCTGCTG
>NZ_JAPFRB010000001.1:446520-449331 GCF_035726885.1 Leucobacter sp. M11
GAGCCCGCAGCGATGGCTGGCCCCGAGGCCGAGCCACCCACCGATTCCGATTCCCAGACGCACACCCCCGAGGAGGGACAGCGATGACCCCGGCAAGCGTGACCGGCGTTCGCGGCGAAGAACGCGACGACTACACCAAGGAGGAGTCGAAGGCCCTGCGCCGCCGCTCCGTGAAGCTCCTCGGTTCCCTGCTCAGCCCGCACCGCGGCCTGCTCATCCTGACGAGCCTCGTGATCGTGATCTCCTCGCTCGCGCAGGCCGCGGGCCCCTTCCTGATCGCCGTCGCGATCGACCAGGGGCTCCCGGCGATCGTGAACGAGAGCGACTGGCGACCCGCCTGGGTCACCGTCCTCGTGTTCATCGCCGCGGGCATCGCGGGGGCCGTGCTCATCGCCTGGTATCACGTGCTCGCGGCGCGGGTCTCCCAGGCGATCCTGCTGGAGCTGCGCACCCGCGTGTTCCGCCAGACCCAGCTACTCAGCCTCGAATTCCACGAGTCCTACACCTCGGGGCGGATCATCGCCCGGCAGACGAGCGACCTGGAGACGATCAGCGAGCTGCTCGAATCCGGGCTGACCGAGCTCGTGCAGGGCATGCTCTACATGGTCTTCACCCTCGTGATGCTGCTCATCCTGGACCCGGGCAGCGCGGCCGTGCTGCTCGTGGCCCTCGTGCCCCTGTACCTGCTCACCCGGTGGTTCCAGAAGCGCTCCCAGCTCCGGTTCCGGCAGACGCGCACGACCTCCGCGAAGCTCATCGTGCACTTCGTGGAGACGATGACGGGCATTCGCGCGGTGCAGGCCTTCCGCAAGGAACCGCGCAACGCGCGCGAGTTCGGCGAGCACGTCGAGAACTACCGGGTCGCCAACCAGCGCGTGATCGGCCTCTTCGGCGTCTTCGATCCGGGCCTCATCCTGATCGGCAACGTCACGGTCGCCGCGGTCGTGCTCATCGGGGGCTTCCGGGTCCTCGACGGCTCCATCGCGGTCGGGGTGCTCCTCGCGGCGATCCTCTACACCCGCCGCTTCTTCGACCCCATCGAGCAGCTCGCGATGTTCTACAACTCCTATCAGTCGGCCTCGGCCGCCCTCGAGAAAATTTCGGGGGTCCTGGAGGAGAGCCCGACCGTGCCCGAGCCGGAGCAGCCCGTGCGCCTCGCGAAGTCGAGCGGTGCGCTCCGCTTCGAGGGCGTCGAGTTCGCCTACAACCCGGAGACGGTGATCCTGCCCGAGTTCGAGCTGGACATCCCGGCCGGGCAGACGATCGCGCTCGTGGGCTCCACGGGCGCGGGCAAGTCCACCCTCGCGAAGCTCATCGCGCGCTTTTACGACCCCAGCCGGGGTCGGATCACGCTCGACGGCGCGGACATCGCGCACCTGTCGAGCGCGGACCTGCGCCGTGCGGTGGTCATGGTCACCCAGGAGGCGTACCTGTTCAGCGGCACCGTCTCCGACAACATCGCGCTCGGCAAGCCGGACGCGACGCCGGAGGAGATCGAGCGGGCGGCGCGCGCGGTGGGCGCGCACGAGTTCATCACGGAGCTGCCGGACGGCTACGACTCCTCGGTGAACAAGCGCGGCGGCAGGCTCTCGGCCGGGCAGCGCCAGCTCGTGTCCTTCGCGCGCGCGTTCCTCGCGGACCCCGCCGTGCTCATCCTGGACGAGGCGACCGCGTCGCTCGATATCCCGGGCGAGCGGGCGGTGCAGGAGGCCTTGCAGACGCTCCTCTCGGACCGCACCGCGGTCATCATCGCGCACCGGCTGTCGACCGTGTCCATCGCAGACCGGGTGCTCGTGATGGAGCACGGCCGGATCGTCGAGGACGGCGCCCCCGCCGACCTGATCGGCGGCTCGGGTCGCTTCGCGCAGCTGCACGCGGCCTGGCGCGACTCGCTCGTCTAGGCCGACGCGTTCGCGGCTCCTCCCGAACGCTGCGGACGAGGGCCTGCCCGGAAGGATTTCCGGGCAGGCCCTCCTCGTTTCCCCGGCTCGTGTCCCTGGCTCGTTCCTCAGGCCTGTTTTCCCCCCCTGAGCGGGGCGACGGGAACGCGGCCGGGAACTCGGCTCAGCGCCCGGCGGCGTAGAGCGCCGCCTCGACGCGGCTCTGCACCCCGAGCTTCGCGTAGATCTGGCCGAGGTGGGTCTTCACGGTGGTCTCACTGATGAAGAGGTCTCGGGCGATCTCCCGGTTGCTCCCGCCGCCCGCGAGCGCGTCGAAGACCTCGCGCTCGCGCGGGGTGAGCCGGTCCCGGCCCGGCAGCGGCGTCTCCGCGTCGCCCGCCTCCGGTGACGCGGCCGCGCTCCCCCCGCGGAGCGCGCCAAGCACCCCGGGGGTCACCTCGGGGTCGAGCACGCCGCCGCCCGCGGCAACGGTCCGGACCGCGTCCAAAATCCGCGCCCCCGCGGCGGTTTTCAGCAGGAAGCCGTGCGCCCCCGCGCGGATGGCTTCCAGGACGAGCGCCTCGTCACCAAACGTCGTCAGCATGAGCACCCGCGCCTCGCTCTCCCGCACGATGCGCTCGGCGGCCCAGATCCCGTCTCGGACCGGCATCCGCACGTCCAGGAGCACGACGTCCGGCCGGAGCCGCAGCGCCTCGTCAAGCCCGGTCGCCCCGTCCGGGGCCTCCCCGAGCACGCGGATATCGGGCTGGCTCTCCAGGATGAGGCGGACCCCGTCCCGGATCGCGCCGTGATCGTCGACGAGCAACACCGTGATCGGCGTCGGCGTTGCCTCGGGCTGCTCCTGCGGAGTCATGCGGCGTTCCTCTTCGTGCGCTTCGGGATGGGGTTCGGGCTCGGCTCCGGAGCTTGC
>NZ_JAPFRB010000001.1:449363-450446 GCF_035726885.1 Leucobacter sp. M11
GGCCTCGCCGCCCGGGGCACCGTCTGCGCGGCGAGCGATGCCCGGACCGGAGGCGGGGGCGGGCAGCGTGATGGCCACGGTCCAGGTCCGGACGGGGGCCCCGTCCGCAGCGGACGCCTCGCCCGCGCGGAGTTGGCCGGACTCAATCGTCGCGCCGATCCGCGCGGCCCGCTCGGCCATCGTGCGCTGGCCGATGCCCCCGCCCGCCGCGGTGGGCGGGCGGCCCTCCCGGACCGCGTTGGTGACCGAGAGGGTCCGCTCCCCCGCGAGCCAGCGCAGCGCGACGCCGCCGGAGCCCTCCTCCGCGTCCGCCCCGTGCCGGGCCGCGTTCACGAGCGCCTCCGTGAGGATGCGCAGGATCTCCCGCCCGGCCTCGGGCGGCATGGCGTCGAGGGCGGCGGCGAAGCCGTCGGCCTCCGGGTCGCCGCCGAGCCAGCGCACGGGGGAACCGAGCGCGCGGGCCTGGGTGAGCACGCCGGGCAGGGTGTCCGCGCTGCGCTCGGGGACGCCGACGCCGGGTTCCTCGCGGAGGAGGCCGATCAGGTCGTGCAGGTGCCGCAGGGCGCTCCGGCTCGCCCCGGCGATCGCCGCGAGATCCGTGTCGGTCACCGCGCGCCCCGCGGCCTGCCCGAGCTCGGCCGCCTCGGCGCGGAGGGCGATCGCGGCGAGTTGATTCGCCACGAGGTCGTGCAGCTCGGCCCCCGTGACCGCACGATCTGCGGCGAGCGCGGCGCGAGTTTCCTCGCGTTGTTGGCTACGGAGCAGTTCGAGGCGTCCCTCGCCGAGTTGGCGTTCGAGGTCGGTGCGGTCCCGTTCCAGGCGGAGGGAGGTGCCCCACCAGATCGGGAGGAGAAAGAGCGTGCTCAGGAAGAGGGTGCCGAGCAGCAGGTCGATGAGCTGGGTGCGGGCGATCATGCCCCCGGCGATGAAGAGCGGGAGTCCGCAGCCGAGCATCCAGAGCTGGGTGCGGGCGAGGCGGCGGCTCCCGTAGCGGGCGACGGCGTAGCTGGTGTCGGTGACGGCGATCAGGGTGACGAGGCTCGCGCCCGCGGTGAGGTCGATGAGGAAGGCGATGAGCGCGAG
>NZ_JAPFRB010000001.1:450490-451561 GCF_035726885.1 Leucobacter sp. M11
TGCTGGCCAGCAGGATGATGAGGACGCTCAGCCAGGTGGGGAGGCTGAGGGCCGCCCCGAAGCTGAGGCCGAGGCGGAGCCCGGAGGGCAGCATGACGAGGCCGCCGATCAGGAGGCCGATCGCGGCGGCGGCGTCTCGTTGCTCGGGGCGCATGCTGGGCCGGCCCGGGAGTCTTCGCAGTGCGCGCATGCGTCTATTCGAGCACATGTCGGGGGCGTTGTCCTCCGCCGAAGGGAGGAGGGGTTTGCGACGTTTGCTCGATGTGGGCGGCGTTCCCTTCGGCTGGACTGGGGGCATGAGTGTAATTCTGATGGCAATTGTGGGCGCGGAGATCGCGTTCTGGGTGGTGTTGTTCGCCGGTTTGGGGTCCCGGTATCTCCTGCGGATGCCCCGACTTTCCTCGGTGTTGTTGCTCCTGGTGCCCGGGGTCGATCTGCTGTTGCTCACCCTGATCTCGGTGGATCTGCTGGGCGGGGCGACGGCGGAGTTTGCGCACGGCCTGGGGGCGGTGTATCTCGGGTTCACGGTGTCGTTTGGGCACAGCCTGATCCGGCGGATGGACGCCTGGTTCGCGCACCGCTTCGCCGGGGGTCCGGCGCCGGTGCGGGTGCCCAAGCGGGGGCCGCAGCGGCTTCGCCACGAGTGGGTGTCCTTCAGCCGGTCGGTGTTGACCGCGGTGATCGCGAGCGCGGTGATCCTGATCATGACCTGGTTGGTGGGAAATGAGGCGCGAACGGCGGAGCTGATGTCGTGGATCCCGCGGGTGTGGTTTGTCGTGCTGATCTGGTTTGCGACGGGACCGCTGTGGGAGATCCTCGGGGGTCGCTCCGAGGAGCAGTCCGCGGATGGGTCTCGACCGGGGGCGCTGAATCCGAGAGACTAGGCAGGGTACGCCGTGAGGGCGTCAACCAGCCGAGGGGGTCCGGGTGAACGAGCAGGTCAGCGCAGAGCGAAGCGGCGGGGGTCGAGGGGGCGCGAGCGCTTCGGCGTCGGGGGCCACGGTGTTTACCGGGAGGATCATCACGATGGCGCACGCGGTGGATCCGCGCGCCGCGGACGACCTGGTGTTG
>NZ_JAPFRB010000001.1:451589-458990 GCF_035726885.1 Leucobacter sp. M11
TGGTGCGGGACGGGCGCGTGGTTGCCACGGGCTCGGCCCCGAAGATGCTGACGCTCGCGGGGCCGGGTGCGGCGTCCGTGTCGCTTGCGGGCTTCGTGTTTCCCGGGTTGATTGAGCCGCACGGGCACCCCACGAACGCGGCGCTGTTTCTGTCGGAGTACACGGTTGATGTGCGGCCCGTGGTCGTGCCGGACGCCGACGGGGTGATCGCCGCGATCCGGAACCGGCTTGCGTCCCGGCCGAGCACGCTGTTCGTGAACGGCTGGGACGCGCTGTTGCAGCGGGGGCTTCCCGCGCCGGACCGCGCGCTGCTGGACGAGTGGTCTCCCGAGATCCCGCTGGTCATCCTGCATAACTCTGGGCATTCCGCGTATTTCAACTCGGCCGCCGCACGCCTCGCGGGCATCGACGAGCGCACGGATGATCCCCCGGGTGCGCGGTTTCTCCGCGCGGCGGACGGCTCGCTGAGCGGGGTCGCGCAGGAGACGGCGGCGGTGCAGCGGGTGGTGCTCGCGGTGGCCGCCGAGGCCGAGGCTCAGCTGCCGCGGCTGATCGCCGAGCACCTGGCTGAGCTGAGCGGGCTCGGGTACACGACGGTGGCCGACCTGGGCTGGGACCCGGCCCTGACGCCCGCGATCGGGGCGCTTCGGGAGCAGGGCGAGCTCCCCCTCCGCCTGCGCGTGTATGAGACGAGCCGCCCGGGTGGCTCCGCGTCGGTGCCCCGCGGAAACGGCGACGAGATGCTCCGCCAGATCGGCGTGAAGGTGTGGTCGGATGGCTCGCCCTGGGTGGGCACGATCGCGACGAGCTTCCCCTACCTCGACACCGCGGCGACGCGGGCCCTCGGCCTGGAACCCGGGCACGTGGGCGAGGCGAACTTTAGCCGGGAACAGCTCATCGAGATCGGTTCCGGCTATGCCCCGCAGGGGTGGCAGCTCGCCTGTCACGCGCACGGCGATCTCGCGGTGAGCGACACCCTCGACGCCTACGAGACCCTGATCGAGCGGCACGGGCTGCGCGATCATCGGATGCGGCTGGAGCACGTCGGGGCGATGACCCCGGAGCAGTTCCGCAGGGCCCAGTCCCTCGGGGTGACCGTCTCCGTGTTCGTGGATCACCTGCGGTACTGGGGCGAGGTCCTGGTCGATGACCTCTTTGGGGAGACGCGGGGCGCGGCCTGGGCCGATGCGGGGGCCGCCTTCGCGGCCGGGCTGCGCGCCACCTTCCACAACGACGGCTGGGTCACCCCGAACGAGCCGTTCCAAAACATGGCGGTCGCCGAGACACGCACCAGCCGCGGGGGCCGCGTCCTTGGCGGGGGTCACCCGGTCTCCCGCGCCGATGCCCTCCGCGCGCACACGGTGAACGCGGCGTGGCAGCTGTTCAGCGAGCACGAGGTGGGCGCGCTCGCGCCGGGCCGGTTCGCGGACTTCGTCACGCTGGACCGCGACCCGCGGACCGTGCCCGCGGACGAGCTCGCTCAGACCCGGGTCACCGGGACCTGGTTGGCCGGACGGCGGTGCCCCGTCTCCCCCGGTGCAGCCGGCTCAGGGCCTGTCGATTCGCCATCGGACGATCACCGAGAAAGAATAACGCTATGACCTCGACACCCCGAGACCCCGACGCCACCACGCCCCCCGAGGATGCTCCGCAGCCGGAGGATGCTCCGCAGCCGGAGCGCTTCCTGCCCGACGACCCGCTCGCGCGCGACCGGGACGCCGTCACGGGCGAAGGGGGGCCGGAGCCGGAGGCCCCGCAGTGGGAAGCTCCGCAGTGGGAAGCTCCGCAGTGGGAGGCCCCGCAGTGGGAGGCCCCGCAGTGGGAGACGCCGGCAAACGAGCCGCGAGGCGAGGGCGCCCCCGCCAGTGCGCAGCCCCCGGGAGCGGAGGGCCCCGGCACGCCGCTGCCGGGCTCCGCGCTGCCCGCGTACGAGGCACCCGTCTACGAGGCACCCGTCTACGAGGCACCTGTCTACGAGGTCCCCCTCCCGAGCGAGCCCGCGCCGTCCTTCCCGCCCTACGGAGCGCCGGCCCCGGGCCCGTATCCGGGGGCCCCGGCCTTCGGGCCGCCCCCGGGCGGCGCGTACCCGCCGCCCGGGCCCGGGGGCCCGTACCCCGGCGGCCCCGGCTGGGCACCGCCCACCCCGCCGAAAACGGGTCTTGCCGTCTCCGCGCTCGTGCTCGGGGTGCTCGCCCTGCTCGGGTGCCTGATCCCCGTGTTCGGCCTCATCCTGGCCCTGGTCGCGTTCGGGTTCGGGATTGCCGCGCTCGTCAAAAAGCAGCCGTTCGGCTTCGCCGTCACCGGGCTCGCGCTCGGGAGCCTGGCCACGATCGCGGCCCTGATCATGACCGCCGTGTTCGGCATAGCGATCTCCGGTGACGTGCTTCCTGACCAGGACAGTGACAGCTTCAGCGAGGAATACGAGGATATCCCGGAGGGCCCCGATGAGATCACCGACGGGCCCGGCAGCTGGCAGGAGCCGCTGTCGCTCGGCGAGCCGATCGTCGGCGAGGAGTGGACCTGGACCGTGACCGGCGTGCGGGAAGCGACCGAGGAGGTCCTGGCCGCCAACGCCAAAAACCTGCCCCTGGACGGTTACCGTTTTCTCCGCGTCGAAGTGACCGGCACCTACGCGGGGCCGTATGAGGGTTCCCCGTACGATCTGCAGCTGAAGTACCGGGACGAGGACGGACTCGACTGGTACCACCACGGTGATCTGCTGGGCCTGCCGGACCTGCTTTGGGACCAGGAACAGATCGATGCCGACGAGTCCATGAGCGGCGCGATGTACCTCGAGGTTCCCCTCGATGATCACGGCCTGCTGGTCCTGGCCGAGAGCTTCGATGCGACCTACGCCTTCATCGAGTTCCCCGAGCTGACGGAGCCCGCACCCGAGAGTTAGCCCGAGGCTCAGGCCGCACGGTCGCGGCGAGGCACGCGCGTCGCCGCGACCGCGCACCCGAACCCGAGCAGGGCGAGCGTGCCGATGCCCGCGCTCATCAGCTGGGCAGAGCCGAGCACCGCGGGGCCGCCCGCGCTGACGAGGACCCCCACCACCGCCGAGGAGACGGCGTTCGAAATCAGCTGCACCGTGCTGACCCCGGCCGCGGCCTTCGCCCCGTCCGCGGGGTCCGCCGTGCTGCGCATCGCGGCGACGCTTAGGTGCGGGAACGCGATCCCGATTCCCGCGCCCCCCACGAACAGCACCGCCGCCCAGGCCCACACCGTGCCGACGCCCGCCTCGGTCACCTGGAGCGCGGCGTAGGCGAACAGGCCCGCCGCGAGCAGGGCGGGTCCGAGCACGATCACGATCCGCTTGGAGCGCTCGGATTCCAGGTTCACGCTGAACAGTTGCGAGGCCGTCCAGCCGACCGAGAGCGTGGCCCCCAGGAAGCCCGCGAGGAGCGGGGCCAGCCCGGCAAGTTCCTGACCGAAGAGCGGCACGAAGGCCTCCGCCATTGCCCCGGCGCTGAGGAGCCCGAGCGTCAGGTAGACCCACTTCAGCGAGTTCCCCGAGCGGTAGGTGAAGCGGGGCAGCACCGTGCTGCGCGCCCGGCGTTCCACGACGACAAACAGGACGAGCAGGAGGACCGCGGAGGCCAGACCGACCCAGGTCCACAGGCCGCCGGGGAGCACCGCCGTCACGCTGAAGGCCGCCGCCGCGAGGGTGAGCACGAGCAGCGAGGGCACGGGAATGCGGGGCAGGTGCTCGGCGGCGGCCGTGTGCCCGGGCAGGGCCCGGACCGAGAGGGCGCCGAGCACGACCCCGATCAGGGCGAGCAGCCAGAAGGCTCCCCGCCACGCGCCAAACTGGGCGAAGAGGCCGCCGAGGGTCGGGCCGACCATGTTCCCGACGCCCCACATCGCCGAGATGAGCCCGGCGGCCCGGGTCCAGAGCCGATCCGGCAGGGCCTGCCGGATGACGGCGTAGCCGAGCCCGGCGAGGAGCCCTCCGCCGAAGCCCTGCACGGCGCGGCCGACGAGGAGGAGTTCCATCACGGGTGCGAGCGCGTTGACAATCGAGCCGATCGTGAACAGCCCGAAGGCGAGCAGGTAGGCGCGGGAGGCCCCGAATCTGCCGAGGGCGCGGTTCACGAGCATCGAGGAGATCACCGAGGCGGTGAGGAAGGCCGTGGCGACCCAGGCGTAGTACTGGCCGCCGCCGATCTCGGCGGTCGCCGAGGGCAGCAGGGCGGCGGTCACGTAGACGTTGATCGCGTACATCGCGACGCCGCCCGCAAGGATCAGGGCGGCGGGGAGGTTGTCGGGGCTGAGCAGTTCGCCCCAGCTGCCGGGCGTCGGCTCGCGGCGAGCCGTGGGCGGTTGGGGCCGCTGTGCGGAAACGGGGGGATACGGAATCTGACCGGTTTTGGGAGTGTTCTGGGGCATCCCGTAACCATAAAACCTCAAGTTAACTTGAGGTCAACCCCGCCAATTTTCCCCCAAAAGCCACACGCCGCCCCGGCGGGCGCGCCTCCACGCGGGTCGTCAGCACGCGCGGGCCGCGCAAGCGCGGTGCCTCGAAACCGGGTACCCTGGAAGCTCAAGTGAAGTTGAGGTCCATGATGCCCGAGTCACCCCCGCGCCCCGCCGGGCCCGGCGACGCCAAAAAGCTCTCGCCGACCGACCAGCTCTCGGTCGGCGAGGTTGCCCAGCGCGCCGGCGTCGCCGTGTCCGCCCTGCACTTCTACGAGCAGGAGGGGCTGATCTCCTCGACCCGCACGGCGGGGAACCAGCGCCGCTACCCCCGGCACGTCCTTCGCCGCATCTCCCTCATCCAGGTCGCCAAGCGCATGGGCATCCCCCTCAGCGAGGTCGCCGAGGTCTTTGCGGACCTGCCGGAAAACCGGATGCCCGGCAAGCGCGACTGGACCCGGATCACCGAGCACTGGCGCGGCAAGCTCGAGGCGCGCCGCCTGGAACTGGAGCGCATGGAGCGCGAGCTCACGGGCTGCATCGGCTGCGGCTGCCTCTCCCTCGGCACCTGCCGCGTCCTGAACCCGGGCGACGCCCTCGCCGAGGGCGGCTCGGGGGCGCAGCGCCTCCCCGAGATCCTCCCGGGCGACGCCCGCTCCCCCGGCCTCGCCCCGTGAGCTGACTCCCCGGCGACCCCCTGGCCCGCGGGGCGCGGAGCCCGGCGACCCCGGAGGGACGCGGGCCCTGACAAGGACACTTGACAGGGCTGCCCGTCAACGCCAGACTACAGACATGACAAGCGACCTTGACAGCACGCGGCCGGGACCCAGCGAGCGGCGACACCTGCGCCGGTACACCGTCGGCTTCTTCCTCAGCATGGCGGCCTACCTCCTGGTGCTCTTCTTCGGCCCGAGCCCGCAGGACCTGGCGGGATCCCCCTGGCAGGTGCCGCTGGCCCTGGCCCCCGTGGTCCCCGTCGGCTTCGCGCTCGCCACCTCGGTTCGCTTCGTCCGCGGCCTGGACGAGTACCAGTCCCGCAAAATCCTGGTCGCCCTCAGCATCGGCTTTGCCGTCGCCATGCTGACCGCCGTCATCGTCGGCTTCCTCGATGTCGTGTTCGAGGTGCCGCTGCCGAGCTGGATCATCTTCGTCGCCGGCATGACGGGGTGGCTCGCGGGCGCGATCGCCACGGCACGACGGTGACCGGCCGGGCATGAAAAACACGATTCGCAGCCTGCGCGAGGGCCGCGGCCTCACCCAGGGCGCCCTCGCCGAGCAGCTCGGCGTCTCCCGGCAGACCGTGAACGCCCTCGAAACCGGCAAGTACGACCCCTCACTCCCCCTCGCCTTCAAGCTGTCCGCGCTGTTCGGGCAGCCGATCGAGGCCATGTTCGACCCGAGCACCCCGGAACCGGCCACACCCGCATCGGAGGAATCATGACGCACCCCGCGCTGAGCATCCAGGGCCTCACGGTCCGCTACCCCGACAAGACCGCCGTCGACGCCCTCACCCTCACGGTTGCGCCGGGCGAGGTGTTTGGCCTCCTCGGCCCGAACGGTGCCGGGAAATCCACCACGATCGACTGCCTCGCCGGGCTGCGCACCCCCGACGCGGGTGAGGTGCGCGTGCTCGGCCACGACCCGGTCACCGAGCGCGCGGTCGTCACCCGACACCTCGCCGTGCAGCCCCAGTCCGCGAGCCTCCTGGAACGACTGACCGTCGCCGAGACCGTGCGCCTGTTCGCCGCCTTCCACGACCGCCCGCTCGACCCGGCCCGGGTGATGGCGCGCACCGGGCTCAGCGAGTGCCAGGACCGTCGGGTCGGCACACTCTCGGGCGGCGAAGAGCGCCGCCTGCTGCTCGCCACCGCGCTGATCGGCGACCCCGCAGTCCTCGTGCTCGACGAGCCCTCCGCGGGCCTCGACCCGGCCGCGCGCCGCGGCGTCGCCGAGATCGTCCTGGGGCTCCGCGACACCGGGCGCACCGTGCTCCTCAGCACGCACCACATGGACGAGGCCGAGTCGCTCTGCGACCGGGTCGGCATCCTCGTCGCAGGAAAGCTCGTCGCCCTCGACTCCCCCGCGGAGCTCGCCCAAAGCCGCTCCGAGCAGAGCCGGGTCGGCTTCAGCGTCGACCGCGGCGTCGACCTCAGCCTGCTCGATCAGCTCCAGGCACTCGGCACCGTCTCTCACGAGGCGACCCCCCAGGGCCACCGCGTCACCGTGGTCACCGCGGACCCCGACCTGGCCGTGCGCCGGATCACCTTCGTCCCCGGGCTAGCCGCGCGCGACATCGACGTGCACCGCGGCACGCTCGAGGACTTCTTCCTGAGCATCGCCGCCCCGGACCAGGCGGCCGCAGGAGACGCACGATGAGCGCCCTGCGCGAGCTCAGCCGGGCGCACGCGCTCGAGGTGCTGCGCAACGGCAAACAGCTCGGACTCATGAGCACCTGGTTTGTCATGGTGTTTCTCGCCCTGGCCGCAGCACAGTTCATGCTCAGCGGGGGAACGGCACCCTCGGTTGTCCAGGTCACAGGTCCCCCGGCACAGGTGGCCATCGCCGAGGCCGCGCTTCGGGACGCGGGGGTGTCCGTCGCGACGGCCGCTCCCGCGGGCGAGACCGGCGCGGCAACCCTCGCGGTCACGCTCGGCGATGACGGGGCGGTGCTGCGCGGCCTCACGACACCCACAACCGCGTGGGGACCGACCGTGCGCGCGCTCAGCGGGACCGGCATCCCCTACGGCCACATCACGGTGTTCGACGCTTCGGGTGAGCTGATCCCGGACATCCTGCGGAGCAACCTGGGCTCCGTGCTCATCATCGGCTTCCTCTCGGTGCTCCTGATCGGCGGCACCAGCCCCTTCGTGACGCTGCGCGCCAGAGGCACCCTCAGACTGCTGCGCACCGTTCCGGTGCGGCCGGGCGTCGTCCTCGCGGCGTTTCTCCCGATCCGGCTGGCCCTCTGCGCGGTGATGGCGCTCA
>NZ_JAPFRB010000001.1:459037-459288 GCF_035726885.1 Leucobacter sp. M11
ACCCTGCGCCTCCTCGTGACCACGGTGGTCGCCCTGGCCCTGGCAACCTCGCTCGCGGCGCTGCTGGCGGCCAGGAGCGCCAAGGAGGAGCAGATGGAGGCCCTGCTGCCCGTGGTCATCATGGCCGCCTACGGCGCGACCATGCTCGCGATGTTCGCGCCCGGGTTCTCCCCGCTGTGGCGCGCGGCCGTGCAGGCGCTGCCCACGACCTGGTTCATCGAGGCGGCGAACGCCGACCTGATCGGGAGCAC
>NZ_JAPFRB010000001.1:459335-459739 GCF_035726885.1 Leucobacter sp. M11
CCGCCGGGCTCGCCGCGCTCGCTATCCGCCGCTTTCGCTGGCACGAGCCGGGTGACACCCCCAGGATCGTGCGGTAGGTTTCCACGTGGAAACTTAACCCGGCGCACCGCACCGGGGCCCAGAGAGCGGAGACCCCATGCGCGAGCACAGCCAGCACGACGGAGCCGCACGCAGCGCCGAGCAGGCGGCCCGGGCGCTCGGCCGGGTCGCCGACGCCGAGGCCCGCGCCGACGCGCTCCGCACGCCGCGAGCGGCGGCCAGCCTGACCGTGCTGTCGGCGCTGGGGGTGTGCGCGCTCGCCCTGGTCTGGCTGTTCATCGTGCTCACGAGCGACCCGGAGAGCGCCGGCGGGTTCCTCGTGCTGCCGCTGCTTCTCGGCCCGCTGATCTTCGGCCAGCAGCTCA
>NZ_JAPFRB010000001.1:459795-460281 GCF_035726885.1 Leucobacter sp. M11
ATCGCCATTGCGCTCTTCGGCGGGCTCGCCCTCGCCGCCGGGGCCGCGACGTCCGTGGGGTTCCGTCCCCCGTGGTGGGTCGCCCTGCCGCTCGTCGCCGGGCTCTTCCTCGCGCTCACGGTTCCCGCCTGGCGCGTGCTCCGCGCCCACCCGCGCGAGGCCGACCCGGGTGTGGGTCAGGGGGCGCTGCGCGCCGAGGGCGCGCTCGACCGCCCGGCCCGGATCAGCACCGCGGTGCTCGGGCTCGCCCTCGGCGGCTTCATCGTGGCGGGGGCCAACGGCTGGCAGGAGGCGGTGGGCATGAGCATGGTGGCGATCCTGTTCGGCGCCATCATGGCCGCCCGAAGCCCGTACGGACTCCCCCGGCTCGGCTCACTGTGGGGCCCCGCGCAGTGGCTCGCCTTCGCCCTGGCCGCGTCCGCGTGTCTCCTCACCGCGCTCATCTGGGCCGGGCACCCCGGGTCCGCGACGGGCGAGGGCGGGTTC
>NZ_JAPFRB010000001.1:460319-460734 GCF_035726885.1 Leucobacter sp. M11
GATCCTGGCCGCGGTGCTCCCCCGCCGACGGGGGGAAACCGGTGCCCGCTGACCCGGGGCGAGCCACGCACCCCCGGCATCGGCTCGACGAGGCGCTCCTCACCCCGGTGCGCCTCTCCCTCCTCGCCACGCTCGCGAGCGGGGACGAGTGGGACTTCGCCACACTCATGGTCGCCGTGGACGCGGACGCCCCGCCCGTGAGCAAGGGGCTCGCCACGCTCGAAGCGGCCGGCTATGTCCGGACCCGGAAGGATCGCTCCGGGGCGAGGCCGCGCACCTGGGCCGCCGCGACCCCCGCCGGAATCGCGGCCCTGCGCGTGCACCTCGGCGCGCTCCGCGAGATCGCGGCGGCGCTGCCGCCCCCCGAGCACCCCGAGCAGCCAGAGGACGGCCCCACGAGCTGATCCGTGCTGCG
>NZ_JAPFRB010000001.1:460864-464540 GCF_035726885.1 Leucobacter sp. M11
ACTGGGTGCCCAGCCCGCCGCGGCGGCGAGCCACTCGGGGCGTTCCGGGCGAACGAGCAGGGTGCGCGCCCCCGCGTCGACCGCCGCGGTCGAGCCGGTGCGGGAGTCTTCGAGGGCGAGGCAGTCCGCGATGTCCAGGCCGAGCCGCTCGGCGGCCAGGCGATAGGGCTCCGGGTGGGGTTTGTGCCGGTCCACGTCGTCGGCGGTGACGAGGGTGGCGAAGCGGTCGAGGCCGAGGACGGGGGCGATGACGTCCACCCAGCCCCGGTCCGAGGAGGTGACGAGCGCGAGGGGAATGTTCGACGCGGCGACCCGGTCCAAAAACTCCCGGGCCCCGGGAATCCAGCGGGCCTGCGCGATGGCCCCCTCGGCGCGCTCCTGGAGCTCGGCGGCGAGCGCCGCCTCCACCTCGGCGCTGCCCGCGTCCGGCCCCGCCAGCATCGCGATGGTCTGGGCGACGGTGGCGCCCTCGGCGGCGTGCGAGACGGCGGCCGCCTGCGCCTGCGTCGCGCCGCGCTCCCGGGCGACGGCCGCGACGAGCTCAAGCCAGGGGGCTTCGGTGTCGAGGAGGGTGCCGTCGAGGTCGGAGAGGACGGCGGCGGGCAGCGTGCCCTGGGGACGGGATGTGGTCTGGGTCATGGCGCCTTTCGGGGCTGGGAGTCGGGCCTGGGGCCAGGATATCGACGCCGGGTGTCCTGTGCCTGGGCGTCCCGGGCCTGGGCGTCGCCGCGTGAGCGGAGCCCCCGCGCGCACCCCGCGGTTAGGGGCCCTCGGCGAGCAGGCCTGTCACGCGGTACGGGATGACCTCGCGCAGGAAGAGGCTCGTCGAGGTGCGGGTGATGCCGGGGCAGAGCCGAATCTCCTCGCTCACCCGGTAGAGGTCATCGGGGTTGCGGGCGACGACGCGCAGCAACAGGTCGGTGTCCCCCGCGGGGGCGAAGCACTCAAGCACCTCGGGGATATTCGCGAGGGCCTCGATGGCCTGGGCGATGAGGTGCTGATCGAGCTCGACCTGCACGCTGGCCGCGACGGGCCGCCCGAGCGCGGCCGGGGTGATGCGCGCGCTGGCGAGCCGGAGCGCTCCGGAGGCGGCCAGCTTGTCGAGCCGGGCCTGCACGGTGCCGCGGGCGAGCCCGAGTCGCAGGGCGAGCATCGCGGCGGGCATCCGCGGGTCCGCATCGAGCTCGCGGAGGATGCGCCGATCCGTGGCGTCGAGGCGGGGCGGGTCCACAGCGTCGATCATCTTGCTCACTTTCTGCGGGTGAAGTTACGGTGAAACCTAGCATAGTGATCAATCTGAGATCACTCGCTTGCGCGATGTGCGCGGTTGCCGCTTCACTTGGTCTCGGGACGCGGTCAGTGCGTCCGTATACTCGATGCAGACCCGCAGTCGCCACACCCGGCGCACGCGGCTTGGTCAGCCCCACAAGGGCACGCCCACCACGAAGGAGAACGCCATGAGCGTTGCCCGCACCCGCGAGCACCCCACCCCGAGCACCCCCCGGCCCCTGAGCCAGAGTTCCGCTCCCCGATGCGTCAGCACCCAGACGCCGCAACCCCGCCCGAGGCTTCGGGTCGCACTGACCGCCCTGGCCCTGTTCACCCTCCTCGTGAGCGCGAACCTGGCCACGCCGCTGTTCCCCCTCTTTGAGGCCCGGCTCGGCATCACGCCGCTGGGCACCACCCTAGCGTTTTCGAGCTACGTGCTCAGCCTGATCGTGGGCCTGCTCGTCTTCCGCCGCTTCGCGGACACCGTGAACCGGCGCACCGTGCTCGTGAGCGCGCTCATCGTGACCGCGCTCGGCACCGCCGCGCTCGCCTTCGCCCCGAACCTCGGGCTCTTCGCGCTCGCCCGGGCCGCGCAGGGGGCCGCGATCGCCTGCGCCACGGGCACGGCCTCTGGCGCGCTCCGGGTCTTGCTTCCCGGGCGGCCCGGGCTCGTCGGCCGCCTCACCCTGCTCGCCAGCTCCGGCGGCGTCGCGGCCGGTCCGATCATCGGCGGCCTGCTCTCCCAGGGTGCCCGGCCCACCGTCACGCCGTTCCTGGTCCTCGCGGCCGCGCTGCTGCTCCTCGTGCCCGTGATCCTCGCGGTCGCCCCGCACGGGCGGTGCCGCCCCGATCCCGTCGCCCCCGGCATCGCCCTCGCGGATGCCCCACCCCGGGTGGCCCGCTCGGAGCGCCGCGCCGGTCGGCAGTCCCCCGCGGCGCTCGGCGCCTTCCAGATCGCCGCCGCAACCGGCTTCCTGAGCTTCGCGGTGTTCGGCTTCACGCTCTCCCTCGGCCCCTCGCACGTAGCAGCGGTCGTCGGCACAGAGAGCCGCCCGCTCATCGGGCTCCTCGCCGCGCTCACCCTCGGCTCCTCCGCCCTCACCCAGCTGCTCCCGCTCCGGGGGTCGTGGCGCGTGCCGGTGGGGCTCGGCGCGCTGGCCGCGAGCCTGGCCCTCTTCGCGGGGGCCGGGCTGCTCAGCAGCCCGAGCCTCCTGATCGCGGCGAGCCTCGGCGCGGGCGTCGGGCAGGGGATCGCCTTCCAGGCGGCATTCACCGCGGCCACCGCCGCGGTGGCGCCCCAGCACCACGCGAGCACGGTCACCGCGATCTACACGGTGACCTACCTGGGCAGCGCCGTGCCGGTGCTCGCCCTCGGCTTCCTCACCGAGCGGATCGGCCTCACCCCCGCGGTGACCGCCTACGCACTCGCGGCGGCGCTCGGCGCGGTGGCGGTGGCCCTCGCCGCGCGCCGGATCCGCGCCTAGGGGTGCCGCCCGCCGCGCCCCGGCCCGCGCGGGGCGCGGGCCGGGAATGTGCCAAGCTGGTCCCATGACGGTTCGGATCGGCTACATCGGCTCCGCGGGCTCGGTTGCCCGCCTGCCGCTGTATCAGGACCGGGTGCCCGGGGTCGTGGTGCGCGGCTACCCCTACCGTTCCCCGCGGGACACGGCGGCGCAGTACCGGGCGGCCCTCGCGGAAAACGACGTGGTCTGTTTCTCCGGAATCCTGGCGCACTATCACCGGGACCGCAGCCTCGACACGGGCTTCCCGCTCTACGTTGGCCGCTTCAACCAGTACCACCTCGTCGCCTCGCTGCTCTATGCGACGACGGTGCGCGGCCTGCCGCTCGAGGCGCTGTCGGTCGACCTGCCGAACGATCAGGTCGCCGACGCGGTCCGGGAGGAGATCGGGCTCTCGCTCAGCCCCGAGCAAATCCACGATTACCGCCTGGTGTACAACTCTCGCTACACGGGGCCGGTCGACGTGGACGGCATCGTCGCCTTCCACCAGCGCCGGGCCGAGCTCGGCGCCCGGCTCGCGGTCACCAGCGTGCACGAGGTGCACGACCGGCTGCGCGAGCTCGGGGTGCCCGCGATCGAGATGCTGGACTCGCTGCAGAACGAGGCCGATCTGCTCGCCCGCGCCGCCGAGCGCGTCGCGCACACTCGGCTTGAGGAATCCCTCGTCGCCGCCGTGTATCTCACCCAGGACCGCCCGACGGAGGCGAGCCCCGCCGTGCAGGGCCGGGTCGCCGCGGTGCGCGCGGTGCTCGCGGGCTTCGCCTCCCCCACGGTGCACCGCCTCGCCACGTGGCAGCGGGACGGCCTCGAACTGTTTTACTCCACGCAGGGCGAGGTGCAGGCGAATCTGCCCCGGATGCTCGCCGCGCTGGGCGAGGGGAACGACA
>NZ_JAPFRB010000001.1:464584-467840 GCF_035726885.1 Leucobacter sp. M11
CTGCAGGTCTACGAGGCCGAGGACCACGCCCTGCAGGCGCTCCGCGCCGCGCTCGCCGAGGACCGCTCGGCCGCCTATCTCGTGGACGAGGAGTCCCGGGTGACGGGGCCGCTCGGCGAGGACGCCGCCGCCCGCGAGGCCCGGCACACCGATCCGTGGCTCACGGGGCTCGCCTCCCGGGCCCGCGTGCACGCGAGCTCGCTGGATCGGGTGCTCGCCTTCGCCGAAGAGCGGGGGTTTCGCCCCTTTGCCGCCGCCGAGTGGGCGGGCGCGAGCCAGACCTCCGGCCGCACCGCCGAGCGCACCGTCCGCAAGCTCCTCGACGCGGGGATCCTTGTCGCGGTGGGCCAGGACCGCCCGCAGGCCTCCGGGCGGCCGCGCACCGTCTACGCGCTCGCGCCGGAGGTCGAGGCCCGGCTCCGGGACCGGTTGCTCCCCGAGCGCTGAGCCGCGCCGCCGCGCCGGGCCGGGCTGGGTTAGGGCGGCGCGGGGTGGCTCCGCCGCCGCACGCCGGGGCCGGTCACGGCCGTGCGGCGCTGCCCGCTTCGCCCGGAGCGCTCCCCCGGGCCCGCGCGGTCCGGCGTGCGCGGCGCGGCTGGGCCACCGCGAGCCACGACTCGAATTGACAGCGGATGCCCAGGGAAGCAGAATACCTATTACCGACATCCAAGCGACATGATTACAACGAGGTAGCTCCCCAGGATGAGAATCACCAGCGCAGAAATATCCGTTCTTGAGGTCCCCCTCAAGGTGCCCTTTATCGTCGCCTACGCCCGCTACGACGCGATGCCCACCGTGATCCTCACGCTGCGCACCGACACGGGACTCGTGGGCTACGGCGAGGCCGTTCCCGACGAGCACGTCACGGGCGAGAGCATCGCCAGCGTCGTCGCCGCCCTGCGGGACCAGCTCCTGCCCGCCCTCTGGGACACCGATCCCACCGACATCAACGCGGTGCACGCGGCGATGAACCGGGCCCTGCTCGGCAACGGCGCGGCCAAGGCCGCCCTCGACATCGCCTGCTACGACCTCTTCGGCAAGCACGCGGGGCTGCCCGTCTACGCCCTCCTCGGCGGGCGCAAGCCCGAGCCGCCCATGATCGCGAAGGTGCTCAGCATCCTGCCGCCGGCGGAGCTGGCCGAGCAGGCCACCGCGGCCGTCGCCCAGGGCTTCACGCACCTGAAGATGAAGCTCGGCGATCCCGCCCTGGACGTCGAGCGGGTGCGCCAGGTCCGCGCGGCCGTTGGCCCCGCGGTCGGCATCCGCGTGGACGTCAACCAGGGATGGACCGACGTGGCCACGAGCCGCCGCATGATCGCCGCGATCGAGCCGTTCGGCATCGACTGGGTCGAGCAGCCCTTCCTCGCCGAGCACCTCGCCGGGTTCCGCCAGCTGCGCCCGCACACCGCGATCCCGCTCATGGCCGACGAGGGCGTGATCACCTCGGCGCACGTCGCCCAGCTCGTCCGGGACGAATCCGTGGACATGGTCAACCTGAAGCTCATGAAGTCCGGCGGCATCCTGCCCTGCAACCGCCTCGCCACCCAGGCGGCGCTCGGGGGCATCACCGCGCAGATCGGCTCGATGCTCGAGACGAGCATCTCCTCCGCCGCGGGCTACCACCTCGCCCTCGCCCACCCCAACATCGTCTCCACGGAGCTGTCCGGACCCGTCGCCTTCCTGACGGAGCCCGGCAACCTCCGCTTCCCCCTCCCCTTCGTGGACATCACCAACCGCCCGGGACTCGGCGTCGACGTCGATGTCGACATCCTCGCGTCCCTCACCCTTCACACCCAGGAGCTCAGCCGCCCATGACCGCCCGCAAGCAACGCGTGACCACCGACACCGGCGCCGGCCGCACCATGCGGCGCCGCCTCGCGATCCCGCACACCTACGCGATCATCCTCAGCATCGTGGTCCTCGTCGGCCTGATGACCTACCTCATCCCCTCGGGAGAGTTCGAGCGCGTCGACGTCGACGGCCGCCTCATGGTCATCCCCGACACCTTCGCCCAGGTCGCGAAAACCCCCATCGCCCCCTTCGATATCGTGACGGCGATCCCGCGCGGCATGCAGTCCGCCGCGCAGATCGTGTTCTACATCTTCCTGGTCGGCGGCGCCTTCGGCGTCATCCGGGCCACCGGGGCCATCGACGCGGGCATCAACCGCCTGGTGCGCAAGATCGGCACCAACGACCGCTTCCTGATCCCGCTCGTCATGGTGCTGTTCTCCGTGCTCGGCTTCACCACCGGCATGGCGGAGGAGTGCATCATCTTCGTGCCCATCGGCATCGGTATCGCGCTGTCCCTCGGCTACGACGCGATCGTCGGCACCGCGATGGTCGCAATCGGCGCGGCCTCCGGCTTCATCGGCGGCATGATGAACCCCTTCACCGTGGGCGTCGCCCAGGGCATCGCCGAGGTGCCGCTGTTCTCGGGCTTCGCCTTCCGCACCGTCGTCTACGTCTTCGTGATCAGCGCCGCGATCTTCTACGTCATGCGCTACGCCGCGAAGATCCGCAAGAACCCCGAGGCCTCGATCCTGCACGGCCGGATCGGCGAGGTCGGCTCGACCGCCTACGCCGTCAGCGAGACGATCCCCGACTTCACCCGCCGCCGCGGGGTCGTCCTGCTGCTGCTCGCCGCGGGCATCGCCGTCAACATGTGGGGCGTGTTCAACTGGGGCTGGTTCCTCGACGAGCTCGCCGCGTCTTTCTTCGTTGTCGCGATGCTCTCGGGCATGATCGGCGGCCTGGGGGTGAACGGCACTTTCTCGAACCTCGTGGACGGGATGCGCTCCGTCGCCTTCGGCGCGCTCGTCGTTGGCTTCGCCCGCGCCATCCTCATCCTGATGCAGGACGGCGTCATCCTCGACACCATCGTGAACGCGATCTCGGGCCTGATCTCGGGCTGGCCGCCGGAGCTGACCGTGCTCGGCATGTTCTTCTTCCAGGCGATCCTGAACTTCTTCATCCCCTCGGGCAGCGGCATGGCCGCCACCACCATGCCGCTCATGGTGCCGCTCGCGGACCTGCTCGGCATCGACCGCCAGGTCGCGGTGCTCGCCTTCCAGTACGGCGACGCGATCACGAACTCGATCATCCCGACCTCCGGCGCGCTCATGGGCTACCTCGCGGTCGCACGAATCCCCTACGAACTCTGGGTGAAGTTCATTTGGAAGCTGATCGTGGCCTGGCTCCTGATCGCCTCGGTCGCCCTCGTGATCGGCACGGCATTCGCGGTGACCGGATAGTGTCA
>NZ_JAPFRB010000001.1:467927-472202 GCF_035726885.1 Leucobacter sp. M11
AGCTGGGCCGAGCACGAGACCGCGGCGCACCTCGCCGAGGTGCTCCGCGCCGCCGGGCTCACCCCCGTCCCCTTCGCCGAGCGTTCCGCGCCCGACGGCTCCGTGCCCGACTACCCCGGCTTCACGGTGGACGTCGGGCCCGGCGAGCCGCTGATTGGCCTGCGCGCCGACCTCGACGGACTCGTCCACGAGACGCCGGAGGGCACCGTGCTCGCCCACTCCTGCGGCCACGACGCGAACCTCGCGGTCGTCACCGAGACGATGCTCCGCCTCGCGGAGCTGGGGCCGCGGCTCCGCCACGGGGTCCGCGCGATCTTCCAGCCCGCCGAGGAACGCGGCAACGGGGCGGAGTCCGTCGCGGCCCTCGGGGTCACCGATCGCCTCCGGGGCCTGCTCGGGGTGCACCTGCGGCCCGGCACCGAGCTGCCCGCACCCCGCTTCACCCCGGCGATCTCGCACGGGGCCTGCCTCTTCGCCCGCGGCGTCGTGACCGGGCCGGACGTGCACGGCGCGCGGCCGCACCTCGGGGTGAACGCGGTCGAGGTGCTCGCCGAGCTCACCCAGGCCGTCGCCGCGCTCCGCGTCGACCCCCAGGTCCCGGCGTCGGCGAAGCTCACGCACGTGAGCGCCGGCGGCGAGAACCTGAACGTCATCCCGGGGTCCGCGAGCTTCGGCCTGGACCTGCGCGCGCAGTCGAACGAGGCGATGGCCCGCCTGCGGGACGGGGTGGAGCGGATCGCCGCGAGCCTCGCCGACCGGCACGGCGTCGGCCTCGAGCTGGCCTTCGAGGACCACGTGCCCGCCGCGGTCATCGGGCCGGAGGCGGAGGCGCTGCTTGCCCGCTCGATCGCGCAGGTGGCCGGGCCGGACGCGCTCGCGCCGCGCTCGATCACCTCGGGCTCGGACGATTTCCACTGCTATACGTTGCGCGACCCGGCGCTGCCCGCCGCGATGCTCGGCATCGGCGCGGACGTCTCCCCCGGCCTGCACGACCCGGCGATGCGCTACGACCGTTCCCGGCTCGACCCGGCCGCGGCGGTCCTCGTCGCGGCGTGCCTCGCGGCCGAGGATCTGCCGGAGCGGTAACGCCCCACGACGCGGTGGTTGTGGCTGACGATGGCCGCTCGCCAACGCCAACCACCGCGTCCCGGTCGGCACCGGGGGCGTGACTCGCTACGGGGCTCTTGACGCCAGCGGTCTCAGCGTCTCGACGAGGTCGTCCAGGGCGCCGGGAACGAGCGAATAGTAGGCCCAGACGCCCCGCTTCTCTCGGCGCAGAAACCCCGCGTCCTGCAACACCCGCAGGTGGTGCGAGACCGTGGGTTGCCCGAGGCCCAGGGGCTCGGTGAGATCGCAGACACAGGTCTCAGATTCGGGGGTCGCCGCGATCAGGGACAGCAGCCGGAGGCGGCTGGGATCCGCCAGAGCCTTCACGCGAGTGGCGAGGGCCAGCGCCGCTTCGGCACCCAGGCCGTCGCCCCTCCCCCTCGGGGAACAGTGAGCATCGGCTGCGGGAGCGGCCGGGGGCGCGCCCCCCGGTGCGGCTCGCTGATCACCGCAGGGAGTCGAGATCGCGTTCATTCAGGCGCTCCTGCCGTCCGGCCAGACGAAATTGACAAGGGTCATGAGCACCAACCATACTCGACACATCGACAAGCGTCGATGTGAAGACGTCGTGGAGATGACCTGTGCGCCAACCCGCCCCCGCAGAGCCGGGTGTCCTGTCCGCGGAACTCGCCACGCGCGATCGCTTCCTGTTTGTCTGGATCCTTGCCGCCATGCTGCTCGGGCTCGGACTCGGACGCCTCATTCCCGGCCTCGGGGCCGCGCTCGACTCGATCCGGGTCGCGGGCGTCTCCCTGCCCATCGCACTGGGCCTGATGATCATGATGGTTCCCGTGCTTTCCCAGGTGCGCTACTCCGCAACCAGGCGCGTCTTCGGGGACCGCAGACTGCTGGTGGCCTCCCTCCTCATCAACTGGATCCTCGCCCCCGCGTTCATGTTTGTGCTCGCCTGGGTCTTCCTGCCCGATCTGCCGGAGTACCGCACCGGATTGATCATCGTGGGGCTGGCTCGCTGTATCGCAATGGTGCTCCTCTGGAATGATCTCGCGTGCGGAGACCGAGAAGCCGCGGCCGTGCTCGTGGCGATCAACTCGCTGTTTCAGGTGGCTGCCTTCGGCGCGCTGGGATGGTTTTACCTGCAGGTCCTGCCGGGGTGGCTCGGCTTGCCGACCTCCAGCGCCGAATTCTCCCTGTGGGCCATCACCCTCTCGGTGCTCGTGTTTCTCGGCATCCCGCTCGTCCTCGGGTATCTGACTCGCACCCTCGGGGAACGGGCCAGGGGTCGCGACTGGGTTGAGGATGTCCTGCTCCCGAAGCTCAGCCCCTGGGCACTGCGCGGACTGCTCTTCACCGTCGTGCTCCTGTTCGCGCTGCAGGGCGAGGCCATCGCCGCGAGACCGCTCGACGTGGCACGGATCGCACTCCCACTCCTGGTCTACTTTGTCGTGGTGTTTGGGGCGTCGATGCTCGCCGGTCGCGTGCTCGGGCTGGGATATCCCCGCGCAACCACCCTCGCCTTTACCGCCGCCGGGAACAACTTTGAGCTCGCCATCGCGGTGGCGATCGCCACGTTTGGCGTCACGAGCGGAGAGGCCTTGGCCGGAGTCGTCGGTCCGCTGATCGAGGTCCCCGTCCTGGTTGGACTCGTCTCGGTGGCGCTCTGGTCCCGTCGCTTCTTCCCGTCGCCCTCAGTCGTCGACTCGCAGCGGGTCGCTGCATGACCCGCAGACCAACGGTTCTCTTCGTGTGCGTCCACAACGCTGGCCGTTCCCAAATGGCGGCGGCCTACCTGACGACGCTTTCGGACGGTCGCATCGACGTTCGCTCTGCGGGGTCGGCACCCGCTGCGACGATCAATCCTGTGGCCGTCGCGGCAATGCGGGAGGAGGGCATTGATCTCTCAGCCGAGGTCCCAACGATCCTCACGACCGAGGCCGTCTGGGCCTCCGATGTGGTCATCACGATGGGGTGCGGCGACTCCTGCCCGTTCTTCCCCGGCAAACGGTACGAGGACTGGCCCCTCGAAGACCCGGCGGGGCGCGGGATAGACGCGGTCCGGGTGATCCGCGACGACATTCGCGCGCGCGTTGAGCTCCTGATCGCCGAGCTGTTGCTCGCCGGGTAACGCGGCTGCCGCGCCGGGCCCGAGCGGGCTACTCCGGGGAGGCGAGCACCTCGATCGAGGCGCGGCCGGCCTCGCTCAGCAGCGGCGCGTAGCGGTCGGCGACCGCCCGGCGGGCGAGCGCCGCGGCGCGGCGGGCGTCCCCCGCCTCGATCGCGTCAAAGAGCGTGCGGTCGATGCGGGCGGACTCCAGCTTGACCCGGTTATCGTGGTGCTCGCCCTCGGCGTCGCGCTGCATCATCCCGATGAGGATGCCGGAGACCGCCTGACCGCTCATGTGCAGGATCTGATTCCCGCTGGCGGCCCAGACCGCCTCGTGGAAGTCGAGGTCGGCGCTCGCGAAGTCCTCGGCGTTCGTCTCGGCGGCTGCGGCCATGCGCTCGACCGCGGCCCGCATCGTCTCCAGCTGCTCCGCGCTGCGCGCCTGGGCGGCGAGCGCGAAGGACGACCCCTCCAGCACGATGCGGAATTGGACGAGCTCCTCGATGGACAGCGCGGCGGTGCCGAGCATCGTGTGGAAGGAGCGCCGCAGGGTCTTCGGCGAGGGCGCGAGCACGAGCGGGCCGCCCCGGGTGCCGGGCTTTGACTCGACGAGCCCCATGCTCTGTAGGACCCGGAGGGCCTCGCGGACGGTCGGGCGGCTCACGCTGAACTGCACCATGAGTTCGCGCTCGCTCGCGAGTTGCGAGCCGACGGGCAGATCGCCGGACAAGATGGCCTGCTCGATCTGCTCCACGATGCGCTGATAGGTGTGCACCGGCACGGCGGGCGAAAAGCTGTGCGTGTTCGTCACCAGTCTGCTCTCTCCTCGGTCGTGTCCGCTTCCGGCGTCAGCGTCGGAGGGGCACGATGGCTGCACCGATCCTATCGCTTTCGGGCTCCCCGGCAGTGGCCTTACCATGTATCCTAGTTTCAGGGCCGCGCCTGGGGATCCGTCAATGATGATAGTTTCCGAGGTGTCACCGCACCACGAGCGCACCCCACCGATGAGCACACCCCGCCCGTCACCCAGAATGATCGAGCACGGTCCCGGCCACCGCTCCGAATACGATTAGGAAGCAACGATGCGACGTAAGCATTCTCTGACC
>NZ_JAPFRB010000001.1:472231-474113 GCF_035726885.1 Leucobacter sp. M11
TCTCACCCTGACCGCGTGCTCCGCAGGCTCCGCTGACCCCACGGGCTCGTCCGGATCCGGCGGAGACGGCGGCAACGACCCCGTCACGGTCGCCCTCACCGGCGAGCCCACCAACCTCGACTTCACCACCACCGCGGGCTCCGCGATCCCCCAGGCCGTCATGAGCAACATCTACGAGGGCCTCGTGGAGATCGACCAGCAGGGCGAGATCCAGCCCCTGCTTGCCGAGTCGTGGACGGTCAGCGAGGATCGCAAGACCTACACCTTTACCCTGCAGGAGGGCGTCACCTTCTCCAACGGCGAGCCCTTTACCGCCGACGACGTGAAGTTCAGCCTGGAGCGCGTCTCATCCGATGCCTGGACCTCCTCGCTCAAGGCGAAGATGGACGTCGTGGAGTCCGTGACCGTGGTGTCCGACACCGAGGTCACCGTCGCCCTGAGCCAGCCCTCGAACGCGTGGCTGTTCAACCTCGGCACCCCCGTCGGCGCGATGTTTGACGAGTCCGGCGTCGCCGACCTCGCCAACGACCCCATCGGCACCGGCCCCTACGTCCTCGACGAGTGGAAGCGCGGCGACTCGATCGTGCTCAGCACCCGCGACGACTACTGGGGCGAGGCCCCGGCCGTCAGCGGGGTCACGCTGAAGTACTTCGCGGACGCCGTGGCCACCACGAACGCGCTGAAGACCGGCGACGTGGACGTCGTCTACAACATGCAGGTCCCCGAGCTCGTCGACTCCTTCGCGAGCGACGACGCCTTCCAGGTCCTGGAGGGCACCTCGAGCGGCGAGGTGTCGCTGTCGCTGAACAACAAGGCCGCGCCCTTCGATGACGTCCGGGTTCGCCAGGCCGTGCTGTACGCGATCGACGAGCAGGCCATCATCGACACCGCCTGGAACGGCTTCGGCTCCGTGGTCGCCACCTACGCGACCCCGACCGACCCGTACTACGAGGACCTCACCGACGTCTATGCCCACGACCCCGCGAAGGCCAAGGCGCTCCTCAAGGAGGCGGGCCAGGAGAACCTGAGCATCGAGTTCACGGTGCCCACCCGCCCCTACGCGGACGCGGTCTCCGAGATCGTGGTCTCGCAGCTGAAGGACGTCGGCATCACGGCCACGATCAAATCCGCCGAGTTCCCCGCGGTCTGGATCGACGAGGTCTTCACGAAGCACGACTACCAGATGACGACCGTGCTCGCCGTCGAGGCGCGCGACATCCTCACCGTGTTCAACAACCCGGACTACTACATCGGCTACGACAACTCGACGATCGCCCCGATCGCCGAGGCCGCGGACCAGGCCGACGAGGCCGGGTACCTCTCCGGGATGAAGGAGATCGCGAAGCAGATCGTCGACGACGCCGCCTCCGGAGTGCTCTTCCTGTTCCCGAACATCGTGGTCGCCAAGGCCGAGCTCACGGGCGTGCCCGAGAACGCCATCATCGAGGCGCTCGACCTGACGAACCTCGCCTGGAAGTAAGACCCCCAAGGCCCTGTCCCGGGGCGGCCGCCTGGCCGCCCCGGGGCCGGGCCCGCGTGTTCCCGCCTCACCTCACCCCCAAGGACTTCCCCGCATGGCCCTCCGGATCCTCTCGAACCTGGCGCGATTCGCCGTGACCTACGTGGTCGCGACCGTCGTCGTCTTCCTCTTCATGCGGGCGATCCCCGGCGACCCCGCGCAGGTCGCCCTCGGGGTCAACGCAACCCCCGAGCTGCTGGAGCAGATGCGCGCCGAATACGGCACCGATCGCCCCATGATCGTGCAGTACCTCGACTGGGCCGGCGGCATGCTCGTCGGCGACTTCGGCACCTCCTACGTAACCCGCACGGACATCAGCCCGCTCGTGGCCGACCGGCTCCAGGTCAGCCTAATTCTCGTGCT
>NZ_JAPFRB010000001.1:474154-474658 GCF_035726885.1 Leucobacter sp. M11
GCACGTGGGCCGCGGTCAAGCACCGCAACCTCTCCGGGGTGCTCATCGGCGCCGGGAGCCAGCTCGGCGTCGCGATCCCCGGCTTCCTCGCGGCGATCCTGCTCGTGATGATCTTCGCGGTCGGCCTCGGCTGGCTCCCCGCGAACGGCTGGACCCCGCCCGGCGAGGACTTCGGCGACTTCCTGCGCCGCCTCATCCTCCCCGTGCTCGCGCTCGCCTCAGTGCAGGGCGCAATCCTCACCCGCTACGTGCGCTCCGCGGTGCTGGAGATCATGAGCGAGGACTACCTGCGCACCGCCCGGGCCAAGGGCCTCGGCAAGACCGAGGCGCTGCTCAAGCACGGCCTGCGCAACGCCGCGATCCCCGTGATCACCGTCACGAGCGTGCAGCTGGCCACCCTGATCGTGGGCGCCGTCGTGATCGAGCGGGTCTTCGTCATTCCCGGCCTCGGCTCGATGCTGCTCGACGCCGTCGGCAACCGCGACCTGCTCACGGTGCAGTCCG
>NZ_JAPFRB010000001.1:474714-475497 GCF_035726885.1 Leucobacter sp. M11
TACACCATCGTCGACCCCCGGATGCGAAAGAGCGCCTGATATGCCGAACCACTCCCGAGCCGAGCGCCCCGGCACTCCCCCGGCGCAGGCCCCCCGCACGACCGCGATCCAGGCCCCCGGCGGCGCCCGCCGCTCCCCCGCCGCCAAGCGGCCCGGCGCCCGCCGGCTGAGCCCCACGCTCATCGTGGGCGCCTCCCTCGTCGCGCTCGTCGCGCTCGCGGCCCTCGTGTCCTTCATCTGGACCCCCTACGACCCCGTGCAGGTGATCCCCGCCGACCGCCTGCAGGGGCCGAGCGGCGCGCACTGGTTCGGCACCGACAAGTACGGCCGCGACCTGTTCTCCGGCATGCTCTACGGCGCGCGCATCACCCTGCTCGTCGGCATCATCTCCGTGGGCATCGCCCTGCTCGTCGGCACCCCGCTCGGCATCCTCGCCGGGATCCGGGGCGGCTGGATCGAGGAGGTCATCATGCGCACCTCCGATATCGCCCTCGCCTTCCCGGCCCTGCTGCTGGCCATCATGGCCTCCGCCGTGTTCGGCGCGAGCACGTGGACGGCGATGATCGCGATCGGCGTCGCCTCGATCCCGGGCTTCGCGCGGGTCGCCCGCTCCGGCACCCTGCAGGTGATGAGCACCGAGTACGTACTCGCCGCCCGGGCCGCCAGCCAGTCCCGCTTCCGGATCGCCCTCCGGCACGTGCTGCCGAACACGGTCGGCATCCTCGTGGTGCAGTGCTCGGTCTCCTTCGCCCTCGCGGTGCTCGCCGAGGCCGGGCTGAGCTT
>NZ_JAPFRB010000001.1:475621-476561 GCF_035726885.1 Leucobacter sp. M11
ATGGGCTTCAATCTGCTCGGCGACGGGCTCCGCGATCGATTCGATCCCAAGCTGAACGGGGAGCGCTCCTGATGCCCGCACACACCTCTCACCCGGGCGGCCTGCTGGCCGTCGAGAACCTGACGGTCAGCGCGGGCTCGAAGACGCTCGTCGACTCCTTTGCCCTGCACATGAGCCGCGGCGAACGGATCGGCCTGATCGGCGAGTCCGGCTCGGGCAAGTCGATGACCACGACCGCGCTCCTCGGCCTCTTGCCCGCCGGGGTGACCGCGACGGGCTCCGTGCACCTCGACGGGCACGACGAGAACCTGCTCACCGCGCCCGAGGCGACCCTGAAGCGGATCCGCGGGCGCGACATGGCGATGGTGTTCCAGGAGCCGCTGACCGCGCTGAACCCGCTCATGCGGGCCGGGGCGCAGGTCGCGGAGATCATGCTCCAGCACCGGCTCGTCTCCGGCAAGGCAGAGGCCGCCGCCCGCGCGATTGAGATGCTCGACGCCGTGCAGCTGCCGGATCCGGCCGAGGCCGCGAAGGCCTACCCGCACCAGCTCTCGGGCGGCCAGCGCCAGCGCGTCATGCTCGCGATGGCGCTCGCGAACGACCCCGAGCTGCTGCTCTGCGACGAGCCCACCACGGCGCTCGACGTGACCGTGCAGCGCCAGGTGCTCGACCTCATCCTGGACCTCGTGAAAAAGCGCGACACCGGGCTGCTGTTCATCACGCACGACCTCGCGGTCGTCGCGAACATGTGCACCCGGGTGCTCGTGATGAACCGGGGCGTCGTCGTCGAGGAGGGCAGCACCGAAGACGTGTTTACGCGCCCCCGGCACGCCTACACCCGGGGACTGCTCGCCGCCTCCGACCTGGACGCGACCGACGCCGAGGGTCGCCTGTTCACCGTGGCCACCGCGGGCGACTACGTACCGCCCGTGTTCCGGCG
>NZ_JAPFRB010000001.1:476609-478075 GCF_035726885.1 Leucobacter sp. M11
GAAGGAATCGGAGACTCAGGAAGCCCGGGAGACTCCGATGGCTCCGGAGGCTCCTGCTGCCGCGTCCGATCCGCGCGAGCCCGCGGTCGAGCCCGTCATGCGGGTCACGGATCTCGTGCGCACCTACACCCGGAGCAAGACGAGCCTGTTCCGGCCCGCGGCCGAGGTTCGGGCGTTGCGCGGCATCTCCTTCGAGGTCCAGCCCGGCGAGCGCCTCGGCGTGGTCGGCGAGTCCGGCTCCGGCAAGTCCACCCTGCTGCGCATCCTCGCGGGCCTCGACCAGCCCACCTCGGGCAGCGCGGTCGTCGCCGGGAACGAGGTCGCGGGGGCGAAGGAGCGCGAGCTGCGCGAACTCCGCCAGAACCTGCAGATCGTGTTCCAGGACCCGATGGGCTCCCTCGACCCCCGGATGACGGTCGAGCAGATCGTGAGCGAGCCGCTGCTCGTGCCGGGGCGCGGCGAGAGCGCCGCCGACCGCTCCCGGATGGTCGCCGAGATGCTGACGGCCGTCGGCCTGCCCGCGGAGGCCGCCAGCCGCTACCCGCACCAGTTCTCCGGCGGCCAGCGCCAGCGCATCTCGATCGCCCGGGCGCTCATCTGCCGCCCCCGGGTCGTGGTCGCCGACGAGCCCGTGAGCGCGCTCGACGTCTCGGTGCGGGCGCAGGTGCTGAACCTGCTCGCGGATCTGGTTGCCGAGTACCAGCTCACCCTCGTCTTCGTCTCGCACGACCTCAACGTGGTCCGCCACCTCTGCGACACCGTCGTGGTGATGCAGTCGGGCGAGATCGTCGAGGCGGGCGACACGGAGACCGTGTACCGAAACCCGCAGCACCCCTACACGCGCAAGCTCATCGATTCCTCGCTCACGCTCCGCCAGGAGCTCCAGCGCGTCGGCTGACGCCGCGCCTCTCCCCGCATCCGGCGCCCCGGCGCCCCGTCCCGAAAGGCCGTCGCCATGACCAGCCCCGTTCCCGCCGCTTCCCCCGCCGAGCAGCGCCCCGAGCCCCGGCTCGCGGACCTCGACGCGGGCACGCTTGCGGATCGCTTCGCGGCGGGAAGCCTCACCCCGAGCGCGGTCGCGGAAGACGTCCTTGCCCGGATCAACGATCGTGAGCCGGAGCTCAACGCGCTCTTCCTGCACGACCCCGCGCAGGTGCGCGCCGACGCCGCGGCGTCCACCGCGCGCTGGGCGGCGGGGACCCCGCTCAGCCCGTTCGACGGGGTGCCCGCGACGGTCAAGGAGAACATCGCGCGGGCCGGGCAGCCCAAGCCCTCGGGCACCGCGCTGCCGAACCCGCCTCTCGCGGCGGCGAACGCGCCCACCGTGGACCGGCTCCTGGAGGCCGGGGTCGTGATCCTCGGCTCGACCACGATGCCCGACTGGGGCATGCTCTCCTCCGGGGTCTCCAGCCGACACGGCATCACCCGGGGCGGGCTCAACCCGGCGCACACCTCCGGCGGGTCCA
>NZ_JAPFRB010000001.1:478107-480321 GCF_035726885.1 Leucobacter sp. M11
TACGGTCCGCTGCACGTGGGCACCGACATCGGCGGCTCGATCCGGCTGCCGGGCACCTGGCAGGGCCTGACCGCGCTCAAGCCGAGCGAGGGGCTCATCCCCCTCGACGTGCCCTACGACGGCCGCGCCGCCGGGCCGATGACGCGCACCGCGGCCGACAGCATCCGGCTCATGTCGATCGTGGCCCGGCCCGACGAGCGGGACTACCTCACCCGCCCCTACGCGCCGATGGACTGGTCCACCGAGCCCCTCTCGCCCGCGGGCATGCGGGTCGCCCTGCAGCTCGACGCGGGCTCCGGGCTGCCCGTCGAGCCGGAAACGCTCGCCATCGTCGAGGCAGCCGCCGCTCGCTTCGCGGCTGCCGGAGCCGATATCGTGCCGCTCGCCCCCTTTATCGGACCCGAGGTGCTCGACGGGCTCGTGGACTTCTGGCGGAGCCGCTCCTACGCGGACTACGAGCTGCTCAGCGACGCCGAGCGCGCGCTCATCCTGCCCTTCATCGCCGAGTGGTGCGCCGCCGGGGCCGGGGTGACCGCGGCGCAGACGGTGCGCAACCGCAACCAGATTGACGAAATGGCCCGGCTCACCCGCGCCGCAACCGCGCCCTACGACCTCGTCCTGTCCCCCGTCTCCCCTGTTGCGGCGTTCCCCGCCGAGGACCCCATGCCGATCACGGACCCGACGCAGACGATGGGCCACATCTCCTTCACGGTGCCCTACAACATGTCGGGGCAGCCCGCGCTGTCCGTCGGGGCCGGGATCCAGGCCGACGGCCGCACGGTGGGGCTCCAGATCGCGGGCCGGATCGGCTCGGACGCGGAGCTGCTCCGCGTGGCCGCCTGGTTCGAGACCGTGCGCGGCGCGGACGCCGAGGTGGACTGGGCCCGGCTCCCCTAGGGGCCCGGTCCCCCGAGGGGGCCCGGCGGGCACGCCCCGTCGCGGCCGGGCGTGTCGATCGGCGTGTCGATCGGCGTGTCACTCGGCGTGTCGCGCGACCCTCGGAGGAGAAAACTGCCCCTGTTTTCGTGAAGCTTCATCAAGTAGGCTGTCCGGGTTGCCACACCTGACCTGGAGAGCCATGACCCCCCGCGCCGTTTTTCGTACGTCCGCCCTGAGCGCCATCGCCGCTGTCACCCTGTTCGCCGGAGCCGCCGTTCCCGCGCTGGCCACGCCCGGCCAGCCCGCCGCGGATGCCGACGCAGCTCCGGATCTCACCGTCACGAACGGCAACGACTCGGGCGCGGGGAGCCTCCGCGCGGCTCTCGAGCAGGCGAACGCAGACCCGGACGAAACCACGATTGGCTTCGCCCCCGCCGTGACCACCGTCTCCCTGGACACCCCGCTGCGCAGCACGGGCGCGCTCAGTATCCTCGGCGCCGGGGTCACGCTGCGCGCCTCGGACGACTGGCACATCATTGCCGACGAACCCGGCGGCCCCCCGGCCCCCGATGTGCTCCTGCACGCCGAGCGCTCCAGCTTGACCGTTTCGGGCATCACCCTGGACGCCGCTCAGACCGCGATGGCCGCCCTCTACGCGGACGCCACCGGCGAGCAGGACACGATCACGGTGCGCGAGAGCACCCTGCGCAACCCGAGCGACCTTGCGCTGATCGTCAGCGATGCGAGCGGGCAGATCACCGTGCAGAACAGCCGCATCGAGCAGGAAAACCCGGACAACCGTGCCGTCGGCATCCACGCGATGAGCAGCGCGGGGGCCGGGTTCCTCATCGCGGACACCTCCGTCTCGGGCTTCGGCCACGGGGCCGCCGAGTTCGTGGAGTGGTACCGCCCGGACGACGCAACGGCGCAGATCCGCTTCGAGCGGGCATCCCTGACCGGAAACGGGAACGCCTCCGAGGAGAACTGGACGGCCGCTGGCGGAATCTCCCTGTCCCAGCCCTCGAACGTTCCCGTTGACCCGCGGCTGGTCGTCGTCGATTCCACCCTGTCCGAGAACGTCGGCCGGTACGCCGGCGGCATCGCCGTGAGCGCCGCGAGCTGGGGCTCGGCCCCGGGCGCGCGCGTCGTCGAGATCTCCGGCAGCACCTTCTCACACAACACCTCCACGGCCGACCCCGGGAACCCCTGGATGCCCTCCGCGGATGATCTCATGGAGATGCCCCTGCCCAGCCGCGCCGCTGCCGCCGCAGCGCCGTCCCCGGCCCCCGAGCACCCGTTCCTCGCGGACCTCGCGGCCGAGGGCCACCTCGAACT
>NZ_JAPFRB010000001.1:480379-481150 GCF_035726885.1 Leucobacter sp. M11
GAGCCGATGACGACGAGCTTCGATGTCGCAAACAGCACCTTCGTCGGCCTCGTATCCCCCGAGACGCAGGGTCACCTCGTGTTGAACCTGACCAACCCGAGCTCCCGCGCCGTCTTCGACCACGTCACGGTTCTCGGAGCCTCGGTGCAGGTCGGGTCCTGGGTCGACGCGGTCGTCTTCGAGATGCGGGACACGGTCATCGACGCGGCCGGGCAGCCCCCGGTCGATCAACCAATGCCCGCTCGCGCCGCGGGCATCGATACCGCAGCTGATGATCCAGAGGTCACCGTGGTCGCCCGCTCCACCCGGAGCGCCTATGTCGAGGATTCCGGACAGGGGTACCCCCTCATCGAGGGCACGGACGACGTGATCGTCGCGAGCTCGGCGGACCTCAAGCTCGGCACCCTGGCGAACAACGGCGGTCCCACCCAGACCGTGCTGCCCGCCGCCGGGAGCCCGCTCATCGACGCCGGGGAGTCCGGCTCGGATCTGGCCCCCGATCAGCGGGGCATCAGCCGCCCGCAGGGCCCCCGCGCGGACATCGGCTCGGTTGAGGTCGAGGTGACCACGCCGCCGACGACCACGCCGCCCACGACGACCCCGCCCACCACCACGCCGCCGACCACGGCCCCGCCCACGACGAGCGTGCCCCCGACCGGCACCGAGACCCCGGGGACCACGGCCCCGAGCACGGGCGGCCCGGCGACTCCCGGCGGCCCGACTGACCCGCTCGCGCAGACCGGCCAGGACGCGCCGATCGCCCCCTGGGCA
>NZ_JAPFRB010000001.1:481184-484131 GCF_035726885.1 Leucobacter sp. M11
GCATCCTGCTCGCCCGCCGCCTGCGCGCGAAGCGACTCGGATAACGACAATGACGACGGCGGGGCCGGGCCAGTGGCCCGGCCCCGCCGTCGTTCAGGTCCTATTGGCTAGCTCGCGGGCGGGGTGAAGCGGCCGTCGATCGCGGTCCAGCCGCCGTCCACCATGAGCGTTGAGCCGGTCACGAAAGACGAGGCATCGCTCGCGAGGTAGACGACCGCGCCCGCGAGCTCGTCGGGGCGGGACCAGCGCCCGAGGGCGCTCTTTTCTTAGACTGCTAAAATTTGCGCCCAGGAACGATGGTTCATTGCTTTTGGTGAAAATGAGATTTCTAAAATTTGTTCTATTCATTGGTCAGTGCCCCGGCAAAGCAGTATCACCTACGGAGCAATGTTGATCAACTCCGCAGATGATTAGAGTTGCTCAATAAAAGCCCTTAGACCGACGTCCCCCAACGACTGGTGTCCTCCAGCAGTGGAAAAGCTCCGTTTGTAAATTTCATGAAAATGACCTTTTAGAGCTGCAAGGGTTTTCTTACCATAAGTTTGTCCGACAGGGTCAGCTTCGTAAGATTCGTAGACCATTGTTGAAACTTGGCCCGTACTTTTTGGATGATATCCAGCTTCGTTGTTTCGGCGCCTGTTTTCTGCATTATTTATTGAGTTGACTGCCTTTTCAATTGAAGCTGTTCTAGCGGTTTCTATTGATTTCTTTAAACAATCAGAAAGGCTTTCAGCCTCAACCGCATTCAATTGGCTACGCACGAAATCCTCGCGAATAAAGTAGCTTTCGATGTCGCTACCCTCAGTCACCCAACCATAAAAATGATGTTCTTTAGAGGCTTGTATGAATAGCTCTACATCATTATCTACAAAGTCCCTATCCCGGTGGATGATCACTTTAGTTTCAGGCGCATGTTCACGGATGAATTGACTCAAAATGATTGCTGAATCAATTTTGCTAGAACTCTTATACGACAAAACATCGTACTCCCCTTCCATGAAACCAGATGATTCCAGAACAGCCTTAATCAGGCTCAACTCACTGTCTTCTGTGATGACGACTGCTTTAAGGGCACCATTTCGAAGTCGATCCTTTACGTCCATCGCGCCCAGCATCATGAGAGCGTCTACACGCTCAAACTCGCCCTCTACAATTCCCTCTTTCCCGATCCAGTGAGTGGTTGCTTCTAAGTCTTCAAACTCATCAAAAAAGTGTGAAGAGTGGGTTGAAATGAGAATCTGGAAATTCTCTTCTTTGGCCAGGGTATTCAAAAGCCTTGCGAGCTTTCGTTGATTATCAGGATGTAGGTGGGAATCAGGCTCATCGAGAATCAAGAGCTTTGGAGAGTAAACCCCGATGTAAGCAAGAATTTGGATAGTTTGTAGGACCCCGGTCCCTGAAGAGTCGATCGGCAGTTCATTCCAACCCCTGCGAGTTGTGACTTCAATGTGTTCATCGGAATCTTTAGAAAAACTCACATTGATTGAAAGATCTGGAAAAACTAGATTCAGTCGATGTTTGAACTGTTCCCATTTCTCCGAGTCTTCAGAAAGGATCAGGAGAATATTTCTAAAAACATTATTCGCATCTCCGCGAGCTGCTGCACGGCGAACTATCCCAGGGGATTTGAACTCTTCAAAAGCCGCGATTCCTGCTAGCCCTGGAGCAATGATGCTGAAGGGAGGATCCAATGCTTTGAGACTATGGTGAGCATTTTTAGGGGCTATCGATGTTGCAATGTTCTTGTTTCGGCCTTTTTTGGCTTCTACTTCAAACTTTTTTTCGCCCTCAAACTCAAAAACAACTTTGATTTTTCGTCTTTCGTCCTCTGTGAGAACTCCGCCGTGTGCCAAAGAATACACATTCCTGATTGGCGTATATAGAAGCTGGTCTGGAGAAAGACTTCCAGCAAAGGTTGATAATTTGGGTTTGGCTGCTGAGTGAAGCTCAAGACTTTGTGAGATAGAAACAGAAAACTGTATTGCTTGGAGGAAACTGCTTTTCCCCGCGTTATTTGGACCGACAAGAACCGTAACACGGCCAAACGGAATGGCTAATTTCTGAATTCCTCTAAAATTTTCAACTGAAACTGCCTTGATCAAAAATCCCCCATAGTTACGCAAAACAATTTTTCCCCTATCCACCTTAGCTTTATCCCAATAGCACGGGATAAATACCTTGAAAACCGCTCAGTTACCAGCTAGTTCTCAATGCATAGATTTTCGCGACCAAGCTATTAGCTCGCGGGCGGGGTGAAGCGGCCGTCGATCGCGGTCCAGCCGCCGTCCACCATGAGCGTTGAGCCGGTCACGAAAGACGAGGCATCGCTCGCGAGGTAGACGACCGCGCCCGCGAGCTCGTCGGGGCGGGACCAGCGCCCGAGGGCGCTCTTTTCAGCGTAGGCCCCGTACCAGTCCGGGTTCGCCTTGATCTGCTCGGTGAGCGGCGTCTCGACCACGCCGGGCGCGATCACGTTGACCCGAACCCCCCGGTCGCCGTACTCGGCGGCCCCGGTCTTCGCGAGCTGGACGAGCCCCGCCTTGGTGGCCGCGTAGACGCCCTGGCCGGGCTCGACGACCTGGGCGCGGATCGAGGCGAAGCCGATGATCGAGCCGCCGCCGTTTTCCGCGAAGCGCGCACCGAAGACGCGAATCAGCTGGAAAGAGGCGCGCAGGTTCAGGTTCACGACGCGGTCGAACTCGTCCATCGTGTAGTCGCTCATCCGCTTGCGCACATTGGTCGCCGCGGTGAACACGAGGGCGGAGGCCGAGCCGAAGCGCTCGGCGGCGTCGCGGACGGCCTCGTCATCGAGGACGTTGAGCTGGAAGGCCTCGGCGGAGAAGCCCTGGCCCTGGATGAGCGCGGTCGTGGCCTCGGCCCCGTCCAGCGCCCAGTCGGCGACGACCACGTGCGCGCCCTGCGCGGCGAGCGCCTGCGCGGACTCGCG
>NZ_JAPFRB010000001.1:484169-484917 GCF_035726885.1 Leucobacter sp. M11
GCCCGTCGAGGCGGAAGAGCTGGGTGTAGTCGGGGCTTGCGGGGGTGCTCGTCATGTGGGGTCCTTGGCTGGGTCGCTCGTGTTGGGGTTCAGGGTTCAGGGTTCAGGGGTTGTGGCTAGGGCCGGGGCCGGATCATGGCCATCCGGGTAACGGTGTACTCCTCGATGGCGTAGCGGGGGCCCTCGCGGCCGATGCCGGAGTCTTTGACGCCGCCGTAGGGCATGATGTCCGAGCGGAATCCGGGGATCTCGTTGACGACCACGCCGCCGACGTCGAGGCGCTCGATAGCGTCGAAGGCGCTTGCGAGCGAGGCGGTGAAGATCGCGGCCTGGAGGCCGTATCGCGAGTCGTTCACGAGGTCGATCGCCTCGTTCACCGAGTCCACGGCGGTCAGGCAGACGACGGGGCCAAAGATTTCTTCGGCCCAGACGTCCACGTCCGCGGGCACGTCGCCGAGCACCGTGGGCCGGATCAGGGCGGGGTCAGCGTCGTCGGCGTTCGGGCCGCCCGCGAGCAGGCTCGCCCCGGCGGCCAGGGCCCGCTCGATCATGGCCCGGATGCGTGCGCCGGAGCCCGCGTTGATGACGTGGGCGACGTTGGTGTCGGCGTCGCGGGGGTCGCCGACGACGACCTCGGGGAGGCGGGCGAGGAGCTTCTGGGTAAAGCGCTCGGCGATGGCGCGCTCGAGGACGATGCGCTGCACGGAGATGCAGGCCTGCCCGTTGGCGTAGAAGCCACCGCGGATCA
>NZ_JAPFRB010000001.1:484958-488372 GCF_035726885.1 Leucobacter sp. M11
ATGAAGCCGGTGTTCGAGCCGAGTTCGAGGAGGGTTTTGCGGGGGGCTGCCTGGCGGGCAATCAGGTGCCCGATCGCGGCGGAGCCGGTGAAGGACACGACCTGGGCCCGGGGGTCGCGGACGAGGGTCTCGCCGGTCTCCGGCCCACCGTTCACGAGCTGGACGGCGGCGGGGGTGACGCCGTGCTCGGCGAGCACCTCGCGGATGATCGCGACGAGTTCGAGGGTGGCCAGCGGGGTGTTCGGGGCGGGCTTGATGATGACGGGGCAGCCGGCGGCGATGGCGGGGGCCAGCTTGTGGCTGGCGAGGAGCAGGGGGTAGTTGAATCCGGCGATCCCGATGACGATGCCGGCGGGCTTGCGGGTGTAATAGCCGATCATGCCGCGGCCGAGTTCCTGGACGTCGAGGGGCACGGTCTCGCCGTGGATGCGCGAGGCTTCCTCGGCGGTGGCCTGGAGGGTGACGAGGGTGCGGGCGACCTCGGTGCGGCAGTCGCGGCGGGGCTTGCCGGTTTCGAGGATGAGGAGCTCCTCGAGTCGCGCGGCCTCCTCGCTGAGGCGGGCGTGCACGCGCGTGAGGATACTCATGCGCTGGGCGGTGCTCAGGGCGGCGACCTCGGCGCGGGCGGCCTCGGCGGCGTCGAGGGCGTCGCGGGCGTCCTGGACGGTGCCCGTGGGTGAGTGGCCGACGGTTTCGCCGGTGTAGGGGAAGACGACGGGGGCGCTGGCTGCGGTGCGCCGCCAGTCGGCGCCGATGGGGAGTGCGCCGGCGGGGGCGAGGGCCGGGGCTGCGGGGGTGTCGAGCATGGTGGTTCCTGCCTGCCGGGGTCCCGCGGGGCTCGCGGACGTCGGCGTCTCGGGGGTGCACGGGGTCACGGTGCCGTGCGGTGCGGGCTGAGCGTCAACCACCCTCGCGAGTGGCCTTACCATTAATATAGTTCAACACCGGCCCCCGGCATAGTCGCCTCGGCCACCCCGACGGAAGGATCCCCCATGACCCGCAGCTATCGACTCGCCGTCCTGCCGGGAGACGGCATCGGCCCCGAGGTCGTCTCGGGCGCGCTCGAGGTCCTGGACGCCGCCGAGGCCGCGCACGGCTTTGAGACCGAGCGCCGCGAGTTCGCCGCGGGGGCCGCGCACTATCGAGCGACGGGCGAGCTCTTCGCCGAGGCCGAGGCGGAGCTGCGCGGGCACGACGCGATCCTGTTCGGGTCGATGGGCGACCCCTCGGTCGCGCCGGGGATCCTGGAGCGCGGCTTCATCCTGGAGATGCGGCAGCGCTTCGCGCAGGCGGCCAATGTGCGGCCCGTCCGGCTCTACCCGGGGGTGCCCACCCCGATCACGGGCCTCACGCCGGAGCGCTGCGAGCTCGTGATCGTGCGGGAGAACACCGAGGGGGCCTACGTCGGCACGGGCTCCACCGTGCACGCGGGCACCCCGAACGCGGTCGCCATGCAGGAGTCACTGAACACCCGGGCGGGCATCGAGCGAGTCGTGGACTTCGCCTTCCGCCTGGCGCTCGGCCGACGCAAGAAGCTGACCCTGTGCCACAAGACGAACATCCTCGTGGCCGCGGGGCAGCTCTGGCAGGAGGTCGTCGCGGATCTCTCCGCCCGCTACCCCGAGGTCGAGACGGACTACGTGCACGTGGACGCGATGTGCTTCCACCTCCCCCTCACCCCGGAGCGCTTCGACGTGGTGGTGACCGACAACCTCTTCGGCGACATCATCACGGACCTGGGCGCGGTCATTCAGGGCGGCCTCGGCGTCGCCACGAGCGCGAACCTCAACCTGGACGGTTCCGCGCCGAGCATGTTCGAGGCGATTCACGGCTCCGCGCCCGACATCGCGGGCACGGGGTGGGCAAACCCGGCCGGGTCCATCCTCTCGCTCGCGCTCATGCTCGGCCACCTGGGCGAGGCGGACGCCGCCCGCGCCGTCGAGGCGGCGACCGTGCAGGTGCTGGGCGAGCTCCCCGCGCTTTCCGGGGCCGCGATGGGCCTGAGCACCGCCGAGGTCGCGACCCGCATCGCGGGGATCGTGCGCGAGGGCTCCGCGCAGACGGAGCTCGTCCCCGAGTCCCTGCTCGGGCAGCTCGCGGCGCTCGCGCCGAGTCGGGCCTAGCGACCAGGGGCGGCCACAGCGCCGCCCCCAACTGCGGATCACTCCCAAAAATGGAGTTGCGGCAACTGATTCCGTTGAGGTATTATAATTTTACGTTGCAATCCGCAATTCGGAGGTGCGGTCGCGCCAAGACCCCTCCGCAACGATTTCCCGTTTCTGGAGTGATACCCGTGACCGGCCCAGGCCACCACGAGCAGACGTCCGCGTCCGCAACCCTGACCCTTCCCCTCCCCGGAGCCGAGGCCCCCGCCGCGGCACGGGCCGAGACACCCCGCCGCGCGGCAATGCGCCCCGCGGTTCGCCGCCTCGTCTACGTCGGCAGCTACGAAGCGCTCAGCGTACTCGCCACGACCGTGGTGCTCAGCGGCCTGCTGGGCCACCAGGGCGGCGCGTCCACGATCACGGCGATTGCCGTGTCCACCGTCGCCACCATTTGGAACTTCGTGTGGAACACCATCTTCGAGGCGATGGAGCGCCGCTACCGGCTCAAGGGGCGCGGCTGGGTCGTGCGCGCCGTGCACGCGGTCGGCTACGAGGGCGGGCTCCTCATCGCCACCGTCCCGATGGTCGCGCTGATCCTCGGCGTCGGCTTCGTCGAGGCCCTGATGATCGAGAGCGGCATGCTCGTGTTCTTCCTCATTTTCACCTACGTCTACTCCTGGGCCTTCGACCGGATCTTCGGGCTCCCCGAGTCCGCCCAGTAGTCCGCGCGGCAGTCCCGGACCGTAGACGGGGGGACGGGCCGCGGCGTACCCTCGCGGTATGAACGACGCGCGTGAGACGCAGCCCGACCCGAAGCAGCCGCCGTTGCCGGTGCTCGACTACCTCAGCCGGATGATCGCTGGCACGCTTCGCCCGGGCGACCGCACCCACTTCGACTACCCCTCCCCCATCAACCGGCTCCTGGGCTTCGAGGTGCTGGCCGTGTCCGAGGGGACGGCCGTGCTCGGCTTCGCCGCCGACGCCGCCGTACACGGCAACCAACAGGGCACCGTGCACGGCGGCATGCTCGCCGAGCTCGCCGACGCGAGCATCGGCACCGCGCACTCCACCCTGCTGGACGCGGGCGAGAGTCTGACCAGCATCGACCTGCGGGTGACCTATCTGCGCCCGGTGTGGCGCGAACACCTCCGGGCCACGGCCCGGGCGAGCCACCTGGGCCGCACCATCAGCCACTACGACTGCGAGATCACCCGCGCCGACGGGCAGCCCGTCGCGCGCGCCACCAGCACGGTGCTCACGCTCCGGGGCGAGGCAGCCGCCGGACGCTAACCTCGCCCGCGCGGCACAA
>NZ_JAPFRB010000001.1:488416-490287 GCF_035726885.1 Leucobacter sp. M11
ATTGCGCGTCGCGCTAGCTGTGCTGCGCTCGGCGACGCAGCAGCGCCGCTCCTCCCAGCACGGCCAACAGGCCCAGGACGCTCAGCCCCACGGTGAGGCCACCGGCCTCACCGGTGTTCGCGAGGACCGCGCGCGGAGCGCCGCCCGTCGGCGAACCGGTTTTCGGGGTGTCCGTGGCATCTGCGTGGCCGCCATCCACCCCGCCGGGGTTCCCGCCGTCGGTGTTGCCGCCGTCGGTGTTGCCGCCGTCGGTGTTGCCGCCGTCGGTGCTGCCGCCGTCCTTGCCGTCGGAGGCCCCGTCGGTCTCGCCGTCGGTCGCACCGTCGGTCGCACCGTCAGTTTCACCGTCGGTCGCACCGTCGGTCTCGCCGTCAGCGTCACCATCGACGTCACCATCGGTCACACCGTCAGCGTCACCATCGACGTCACCGTCGGTCTCACCGTCGGTCGCACCGTCGGTCTCGCCGTCCGTCGTGCCGTCCTTGCCGTCGGTGTTGCCGTCGGTCTCGCCATCAACGCCACCGTCCGTGGCACCGTCGGTCTCGCCGTCAGCGTCAGCATCCGTGGCACCGTCAGCGTCGGTGGCTCCGTCAGCGTCAGTGGCTCCGTCAGCATCAGCGTCCGTGGCACCGTCAGCGTCGGTGGCTCCGTCAGCATCAGCATCCGTGGCACCGTCAGCGTCGGTCGCACCGTCAGCGTCGGCATCGGTCGCACCGTCAGCGTCGGTCGCTCCATCCGCGTCACCGTCGGTTGCACCGTCAGCGTCGGTCGCTCCATCCGCGTCACCGTCGGTTGCACCGTCAGCGTCGGTCGCTCCATCCGCGTCACCGTCGGTCGCACCATCCACGTCGGCATCGGTGGCTCCGTCAGCGTCGCTTCCGCCATCCGCGTCCGTTGCCCCGTCACCCGTGACCGTCAGCACCGCAGAGCGGGCACCGGCTGCGCGGGCAGTTCCCAAATAGTCGGCCTCGTAGTCGACGCTCGCCGCTGGCTCAGCCGAGACGACGAAACGAGCGGTTCCGGCCGGACTCAGCGGGACGAAGATCCCCGTCGGCTGACCGTACCGGAGCAGGGCAACGTTCCCCGAGGTGACCGGAGCGCCATCGTGCGTCCGGAGCACTCTTGCTTCCACGGTCACCTGCGTGGAGCGCGCGCTCGGGTCGGTGACCCGGACCAGCTGCACACTGGTTGCCGCGGCGTTCACGCGAACCGTGACGGGATCGCTATCCGGCGCGGAAACCTGTCCGCCGCCCACCAGGCGAGCGAAGAGATCGCGGTTGCCCACCCAGTTCGGCGAGAAGGGAATCGTGCCCGTGCCGTTGACCAGCGCGGTCGAGCCCAGCACGGTGTTCCCCTCGCGCAGTTCGACGGTGCCGGTGGCCACCGGACCGCTCCCAGCGTTCGGCGTGACCGAGATGGTTGCGGTGCGTGCCACGCCGTCATCGCCCTCGAGCGGCGACACCGTCAGCGCGATCGCGCCCGGTTGTGGGACAACCCGGACGGTGATGGTGGTGCTGGTCGGCAGGTAGGTCACGGTCCGCGACGCAAACTCGGCGTTCGTGGGCAGGTACTTCACGGTGATGACGTGCTCACCGACGGGCAGACCCTCGACGGGGACCCGTACCTGCGCTGCGCTGCCGATCGTCTGCAGCAGGGTGTTCCCCTGCCAGAACTCCAGGGTGCCGGTAGCCAGCGCCGGAGACACGTCGGTGACCAGGGTCGCCGCAGCGCCGACGGGGATCGTCGCCGACTCCGTCCGGCCGGAGAGGTTCACCTGCACGGACTGCGGGTAGCTCACCCGCACGAAACCCGTTCCGGAGTTCCCGGAGGTCTGCTGTGCTCGCTCCAGCTTGGCCGAGGTGTAGTTGGTA
>NZ_JAPFRB010000001.1:490383-490545 GCF_035726885.1 Leucobacter sp. M11
GCTGAGGAGGCAGCATTTTGGGCCGCCCCACCATTGGTTCCGGCCTGGCCGCCCGTCAAGAGCTTCCCTCCCGAGCCCTTTCCTAAGCAGCCTCCGTTCGGTCCCGGGGCATTGGAACCGGTGTTGCCACCGTTCCCGCCCGAGCAGTTCCCGAGCCCGTGC
>NZ_JAPFRB010000001.1:490628-500513 GCF_035726885.1 Leucobacter sp. M11
TGAGCGGCCGAACGACTTCCGATAGGTGCCACCGGAGCCACCGTTCTTCCAGCCGGAGCCGCCAGCGCCGACTGCCTCACGGGGCTCCGTTTTCGCGTTCCCCCCGGCATCCGCACCGAACAGGGTCAGCGTGTCGCCCGGGGCAACAACGAGTTCGCCAGAGACGATGCCCCCAGAGCCACCGTTTCCGGCGTCCTTCGGCGTGCCATCAGCGTTGTACTCCGAGTCACCGCCGTGCCCACCCCGGCCACCGGCCAGCGAGACGGCGACCCGGGTGACGCCCTCGGGCACCACCCACGTCTTCGGGCCGTTGCCGAGTTGCTCCTCGCGGATGATGGCCGCCTCAGCAGCCTGCGGGACCAGGAGGGGGGCCGCGATGCCCCCGGTCAAGCCGAGGCCGAGGACGAGTGTCGCGAGCGTGGCGCGTCTCCTCCCCCGGGTGGGTGGAACCGCCCCAGCGCGGTTCGGGAGCGTCGTGTGGGAGAGCAAGAAAGGTCCTCTCGTTTTCGGGCACCAGAAGGAAATCTGGTTGGGACCTCCCCAATCTAGAAACGAAGCCCGGCTGAGACATCCGTATAAATTACTGATCTTTGGGCCCCGAGCCCCACGAACACGGGCCAATCAGCCCCACCCGGTCACCGTTCGGCGTTCGACCCTGGCCCGCATTCGGGGCGGTTCCGACTGACCCCGGGCGAGGGGTGTCTGTGAGCCAGCCGGGAGGACTCCGGACATATACCCGTTTGAGCAGGTGCGCCGGATAGAGTCGCCACTAAGCGTTCCGAGATCTTCGAGCGTCACCACACAGCGGCAACGCTGACAACCGAGCGGATGACTCCATTACAACACCCACTCTCCCCGCAGCCACACTCGCGGGAGGGGTCCGGGCAACGAAGCCGAAGGACCCGAACGCCAAGAGCACCACCGCCAGTTACACCGCAGTGGCCAAGCTCGTCCGGGAGGAGAACCTCCTCAGCCGGACCCCCGGTTTCTACGCCATCCTCGGCGTTGGCCTGATCCTGGCCCTCGGCGGAGCCATCACCGGCTTCATCCTGCTGGGCGATAGCTGGTTCCAGCTCCTCATCGCCGCGGCTCTCGGACTGATCCTGACGCAGTTCGCGTTCATCGCGCACGAGGCCTCGCACCGCGCGGTGCTCAGCTCGGGTCCCGCGAACGACCGGCTCGGTCGCTTCCTCGCCGCTGGCGTGGTCGGCATGAGCTACAGCTGGTGGATGACGAAGCACACCCGTCACCACGCGAACCCGAACAAAAAGGGCAAAGACCCCGACATCGAGTTCGACACCATCTCCTTCACGGAGGAGTCCGCAGCCGAGCAGAAGGGTTTCCTGGCGTGGCTGACGCGCCGCCAGGGCACGCTGTTCTTCCCCCTGCTGACCCTTGAGGGCATCAACCTGCACTACACGTCGATCAAGAGCCTCTTCACCCGGCGCCCCATCGAGGGCCGCTGGAAGGAGTTCACGATGATCGGGGTGCGCTTCGCGATCGTCCTCACCGCGCTGTTCTGGTTCCTGCCCGTCGGAATGGCCTTCGCCTTCCTCGGGGTGCAGCTCGCCGTGTTCGGCGTCTACATGGGGGCCGCCTTCGCGCCGAACCACAAGGGCATGCCCCTCGTGGGCCCGGACGAGAAGCTGGACTTCTTCACGAAGCAGGTTCGCACCTCTCGAAACGTCACCGGCGGTTGGTGGGCGAGCGCGCTTTTCGGCGGCCTCAACTACCAGGTTGAGCACCACCTGTTCCCGAGCATGCCCCGTCCGCACCTGTACAGAACCAGTCAATTGGTAAAAGCGCACTGCGCGGAGCTGAATGTGCCGTACACTGAAACCACCATCCTTCGTTCGTACGCGATTGTCATCGCATACCTGAACCGTGTCGGGCTCTCCGCGCGAAATCCATTCGACTGCCCGCTCGTTACCGAGTTCCGCCGCTCCTAGCCTCGGACTCCCCGCACTGCCCCACCGGCACTGCCCCACATTTGTCCGCGTCCTCCGTGTCGCGGCACCCGCCGAACCCGCAAGTTGCGGACGGCACGCACCAAAAGAAAGAGAAATGACATGGCCACTGGCATCGTCAAATGGTTCAACTCCGACAAGGGCTTCGGCTTCATCTCCCCCGACGACGGAGGCGCGGACCTGTTCGTGCACTTCAGCGCGATCCAGAGCGATGGCTTCCGCAACCTCGAAGACAACCAGCGCGTCGAGTTCGACGCCGCTCAGGGCCCCAAGGGCCCCCAGGCCGAGAACGTGCGCATCTCCGCGTAACACTCGCCTGATTCGCGGTCTCTGACCGCGTGCGACACCGGCCCCCACTCATCGAGTGGGGGCCGGTTTGTTGTTTCTGCGGGGTTATTTCCGCTGCGCGGGCCGTGATCTTGAGCTGACACACAGGTGGCGACCCACGAGGGTTTTGCACAGATTGCCCTGCCGACGCCCGCTGCGTTTCGCGGCGGGCGAGCCTGGGGGCATGGTTCCTTCCCCTCTCGATCCCAGCCCGGACGGCGCCCCCGGCGCGTCCCCGCCCGGCACCCCGGACGCACTCCCTCCCGGTCCCTATGCCCGGGTGCCGGGCAGCAGCACGATCACCGCGGGCACCGCCGCCCGCATCGCCCAACGCATCGCCGAGGACGCCCTGAACGCGTCCCGCATCGAAGCCGCCCCCTCGGATGGCGCTGACTCGACGCATCCCCTTGCCGCCCAGCAGCGGGCCACGAGCGATGCCCGCGCGACCCTCACCGCCGAGGAACTGCGCGCTGCGGAGCAATCGTTGAGCGACGCGATCACCGAGGCCACCCGGGCCAAGAACCAGGCAGAAGCCACACGAGTCCGCCTGGTTTCGGACCTTGCCCGGCTCACCGAGGAACGCTTCACCCGCGAAGCGACCGAGGACGCTGCCCGGGTCCTCGCCGCAACCGGTGAGATCATCGACCCCGTCGTCACCCCTGCAGAACACCAACACCGCATGAACCAGCTCGCTGAGGAAATCGCGTCCGCGACCACCCTCGGCACCCCCACCGCGACCAAGCTCCTCAACCACGCCATCACCGTCTGCCACGACCTCCCCCACACCTGGGCGGCCTTCCAGGCCGGTGCGCTCGACCAGGGGCGGGTGCACACCATCGCACACGCCACCCTCGACGCCACCCCCGTGGCCCGCAGCATCCTCGACGAACAACTCGCGAAGATCGCCCCCACCCTCACCCCCGCAAAACTCGTCCGCGTCGCCGAAGGGCTCCGCAACCGGGTCGACCCGATCTCCCCAGAGGCCAGGCACGCGGACGCGTTCACGCGCCGCGGTGCCTGGCTCGATCCCGGCCGGAACGGGATGATGGAACTCACCATCCGCTCCTCCGCACCGGAGCTGCTCACCGCGATGGACAGCATCGACGCCCTCGCGAAACACCTCGCCGCCCTCGAAAAGAGCGAACACCGGAAACTGGTCGCCACAACCACCCGGACACACGAAAACGCCCCGGACAACAGCCCGGACAGGAGCACGGAAGCGCTCGATACGGCGCTGGCCGAGATCCCGCTGCCACGGACCTTCTCGCAACTGCGAGCGGACGTGGCGGTCGATCTCGTCTCGCACGGAGAAATCGACGGAGCACCAGTCCCCGAGGCCACGGGGGAACCGGTGCCGGGGTTCCGGCCCGGGCGGCTCCCCACCTCACCGATCCGCGGGATACGCGGGCAGGTCACCGTGACCGTGCCCGTCAGGCTCCTCGCGGGCATCCGACACGAACTCGACCTGAATCCGACCCTCGACCCTGGGAACGCGGGAAATTCCGCGAAGAACATTGCGAGACAGATCCACGCGAAAGAGTTCGCCGAACTGCAGGGGTACGGGGTGCTCGATGACGAGACCGCGCTCCGCTTCGCATTCGCCCTCGGCACCCTCCGGAACCTCTACCTGGACGACCAGGGCGCGATCTTGAACGTCGGGCGTGACAGCTACACGCCGCCGAAAGCGCTCCGAAGATTCACCGAGCTCCGGGACCAGCACTGCCGCTTCCCCGGCTGCGAACGCCCCGCGATCCGATGCGACCTTGACCATTCCACCCCCTGGGACCAGGGCGGGGAAACCGCGCACGACAACCTCGCACACCTGTGTCGCACGCACCACACGATGAAAGGGCTCGGCGACCCCGGAGCCCGGGCCGGTATCGGCCCCACCGGGCGACGCCGGGGCCCCTTCCCCCGAGGGTGGCGCTACCGGGGCTGGACACTCCTCGACAACAACAACGGAGTCCTCGAATGGGAAACACTCAGCGGCAGACGCGTCAGCACCGTCCCGGAACGCCCCGCCGCGAAAAGCGCGCACGAAACGGCGGCCCTGCCCGATGCGTGATCGAGGGGCCTCTGGGCCTCAGGCGCAGGGCTCGCTACTCGGCGGCGGCGAGCTGCCCGCAGGCCCCGTCGATTTCCTTGCCACGGGTGTCGCGGAGCGTCGTCGGGATCCCGGCGGCGAGCAGGGTATCGATGAAGCGATCCGTGGCCTCGCGCGTGGAGCTCGTCCAGATGGAGCCGGGCGTGGGGTTCAGCGGGATCGGGTTCACGTGTACCCACCCGGTGCCACGGTCGTTCAGCTTCTTGCCGAGCAACTCGGCGCGCCACTCGTGGTCGTTCATGTCCTTAATCAGCGCGTATTCGATGCTGACCCGGCGACCCGTGGTCTCGAAGTAGTGCCGCGCGGCGTCCAGTACCTCGTCGACGTCCCAGCGGTTGTTGACCGGGATCAGATCGTTGCGCAGGTTATCGTCAGGGGCGTGCAACGAAAGCGCGAAGGTGACGGGCACCTTCTCGTCGGCAAGCTTTCGGATCGCCGGCGCGAGGCCCACCGTTGAGACGGTGATGTTTCGCGCGGACATGCCGAGCCCCTCGGGGGCCTCGTTGACCATGCGGTGAACGCCGTTCATGACGCGCTTGTAGTTCGCGAGGGGTTCACCCATTCCCATGAAGACGATGTTGGTGACGCGCTCGGCGTCGTGTCCGCCGTCGCGACGCTTCCCGCCCAGCCCGCCCTCGGCCATGACGCGGTTCGCCTGCACCACCTGGTCCAGGATCTCTGCGGTGGACATGTTGCGGGTCAGGCCTGCCTGGCCGGTCGCGCAGAACGGGCAGTTCATTCCGCAACCGCACTGGCTTGAGACACAGAGGGTGACGCGGCCGGGGTATCGCATGAGCACCGACTCGACGAGCGCCCCGTCGAACAGTCGCCACAGGAACTTGATCGTGTCGCCGTTGTCGGTCTCCAGGCGCTTGACCTCGGTGAGCAGCGGCGGGAAGAACTCCGCGGCGATCTCCTCGCGACGGTCCTTCGGCAGGTCCGTCATTTTCTCGGGGTCGGTCGTGTAGTGCTCGAAGTAGTGGGTGGAGAGTTGCTTGGCGCGGAAGGCGGGCAGGCCCAGCGACTTCATCTTCTCCTGGCGCTCCTCGAGCGTCATGTCTGCCAGGTGCTGCGGGGGCTGCTTCACCCGGGGCGAAGCGAACTGGAGCTTGGGGCGGCCGTCGGCCTGGGTGATCTGCGTCCAACCCTCGGCTTTCGGGCGCACCTGGCCGCGCGTCTCGGTCGAACGCGGGCGGGTGGGAATGATCCTCGAAGTATCCATGGCGTCGTCTATTGTCTCACGCATTGGCTGAGGTCGTGCCGAGGGGGCTTAAGCCCGCCTCGGGGCTGGCCAGCAGGGCACCGGTCAGCGTCAAAACCTTTGTTCAGTTCCATCATAAGAAACCCCGCAGCCCACCGCACCGACCAGCCCTGAAACGACCGTGCGCCCCCACCCGTTCCCGGGCGGAGGCGCACAGCTCACGAGGGCCGTTACCCGTCAAGCAGGCGGGACCGGATCAGGAAGCGCACCCCCTCGGGGGCCTCCAGGGAGAAGCCGCTCCCCCGCCCCGGCACCACGTCCACGGTGAGGTGGGTGTGTTTCCAGAGCTCGAACTGCTCGGCGGACATATAGAAGGGCACCGACCGCACGTCCCCGTCGGGGCCCGCGAAGTCGAGCTCGCCCAGCAGGGTGTCCGCCTGGCCGACCGTTAACTCCCCCAGCGGGAAGCACATGGGCGAGCTCCCATCGCAGCAGCCGCCCGACTGGTGGAACATCAGCGGACCGTGTTGGTCCCAGAGTGTCCCCAGCAGGGTGAGGGCCGCCTCGGTGAAGGCGAGCCGCGAGGCGGTCTCCCCCGGCACCGAAGGGCGGGCGTCCACGGTCGACATCGGACTAGCCCTCGCTCAGGCGCAGCACGACGCGTCCGTCGATCTTGCCCGCGCGCATCTCGTCGAGCACCTCGTTGACCTCGTCCAGGCTCCGCTCCTGCACCGTGGGCTTGATCTGGCCGCGGGCGTAGAACTCCAGCGCCTCGATCATGTCCTGGCGGGTGCCGACGATCGAGCCGCGAATCGTGAGCCCCTTGAGGACGATGTCGAAGATCGGGGCCGGGAAGTCCCCCGGGGGCAGGCCGTTGAAGACGATGGTGCCGCCGCGGCGGGTCATGCCGATGGCCTGACCGAAGGCCGCCGGGTGCACCGCGGTCACGAGCACGCCGTGGCTGCCGCCCGTCGCCTCCTGCACCGCGGCGACGGGGTCGCCGTCCTTCGCGTTCACGACGACCTCCGCGCCGTGCTTTTTGGCGAGCGCGAGCTTGTCCTCGGCGATGTCCACCGCGGCGACCCGCATGCCCATCGCAACCGCGTACTGCACCGCGATGTGCCCGAGACCGCCGATCCCGGAGATCACGACCCACTGACCGGGGAGCACGTTCGTCAGCTTGAGCGCCTTGTACACGGTGACCCCGGCGCAGAGCACGGGGGCGACCTCGACCGGGTCGGAGCCGGCGGGCACCTTCGCGGCGTAGCGGGCGTCGACGAGCATGTACTCGCCGAAGGACCCGTCCACCGAGTAGCCGCCGTTTTCCTGGGACTCGCACAGCGTCTCCCAGCCGGTGCGGCAGAACTCGCAGCGGCCGCAGGCGGACCAGAGCCAGGCGTTGCCGACGAGGTCGCCCACGGCGAGTTCAACGACGTCGGAGCCGATGGCCTCGACGGTGCCGACGCCCTCGTGCCCGGGGATGAACGGCGGGGACGGCTTGACCGGCCAGTCGCCGTCGACGGCGTGCAGGTCGGTGTGGCAGACGCCGGTGGTGAGGACTCGGACGAGGGCCTGGTTCGGTCCGGGGGTGGGGACCGGGTGGTCACCGACGACGATCTTCTCGCCGAAGGCGGGGACGCTGCCGGCGCGCATGGTTTGGGTCACGATAATTCTCCTTTGAAACGGGTGGTGTGGTTTCGGGGGGTCTGTGGGGTGCGATGCGGGTTTAGAAGAAGCCCTGCTTCGTCTCCGAGTGGCTCACGAGCAGGTTCTTGGTCTGCTGGTAGTGGTCGAGCATCATCAGGTGGTTCTCGCGCCCGATGCCGCTGGACTTGTACCCGCCGAACGCGGAGTGCGCCGGGTAGGCGTGGTAGTTGTTCACCCAGACCCGTCCGGCCTGGATGGCCCGGCCCGCGCGGTACGCGGTGTTGCCGTCGCGGCTCCAGACCCCGGCGCCGAGCCCGTACATGGTGTCGTTCGCGATGTCGATCGCGTCGTCGTAGTCGGCGAAGGTGGTGACGGCGACGACGGGCCCGAAGATCTCCTCCTGGAAGATCCGCATGTCGTTCGTGCCCTTGAAGATCGTCGGCTGCACGTAGAAGCCGCCGGAGAGGTCCCCGCCGAGGTCGGCGCGTCCGCCGCCCGTGAGCACCTCAGCGCCCTCCTGCTTGCCGATGTCGATGTAGGACAGGATCTTCTCGAGCTGGTCGTTCGAGGCCTGCGCGCCCATCATCGTGTCGGTGTCGAGCGGGTTGCCCTGCACGATGGCCTCGGTGCGGGCCACGACGTCCGCGAGGAAGGCGTCCGCGATCGATTCCTGGATGAGCGCCCGCGAGGGGCAGGTGCACACCTCGCCCTGGTTCAGGGCGAACATCGTGAAGCCCTCCTGCGCCTTGTCGTAGTAGGCGTCGTCCTGCGCGGCGATGTCCTCGAAGAACAGGTTTGGGCTCTTCCCGCCGAGCTCCAGCGTCACCGGGATCAGGTTCTCGGAGGCGTACTGCATGATGAGGCGGCCGGTCGTGGTCTCCCCCGTGAAGGCGATCTTGCGGATGCGCTTGTTGGACGCGAGGGGCTTGCCCGCCTCCGTGCCGAAGCCGTTCACGATGTTCACGACGCCCGCGGGCAGGAGGTCCCCGATGAGCTCGAAGAGCACCAGGATCGAGGCCGGGGTCTGCTCGGCGGGCTTCAGCACGATCGCGTTCCCGGCGGCGAGCGCCGGGGCGAGCTTCCACACGGCCATGAGGATGGGGAAGTTCCAGGGGATGATCTGGCCGACCACGCCGAGCGGCTCGTGGTAGTGGTAGGCCGTGAGGTCCTCGTCGATCTGGGAGAGGGAGCCTTCCTGGGCGCGGATGGCTCCGGCGAAGTAGCGGAAGTGGTCGATCGCGAGGGGGATGTCGGCGTTCAGGGTTTCCCGGACGGCCTTGCCGTTGTCCCAGGTTTCGGCGACGGCGAGCATCTCGAGGTTTTCCTCCATGCGATCCGCGATGCGGTTGAGGACCTTGGCGCGCTCGGCGGGGCTGGTCTTGCCCCAGCCGGGGGCGGCGGCGTGCGCGGCGTCGAGGGCCGCCTCGATGTCTTCGGCGGTGCCGCGGGCGACCTCGCAGAAGACGCGCCCGTTGACGGGGCTGACGTTTTCGAAGTACTGGCCTTTCACGGGGGCGACCCATTCGCCGCCAATGTAGTTCTCGTAGCGGCTGTTGAACTGTACCTTCGACTCCGGGGTGCCGGGGTTTGCGTAGACGGTCATCGTGTCTCCTCTTGACATCGTTGTCAGCTCCGAACGGGGGTTCGGGATTGGGAGAAACGGTACGCGCGTCGGGGTTGCACGAAGGTTGCGCCGGGGGTCGCCAAGGTTGCACGGAGGTTGCATCCCCGTCACGGGGCGCAACGGGCCTCAGCCGGAGGGCGTGAACCCGTTCAGCTTCGCGAGGACGCGGGCGCGCTTGGGCGAGCGGGCGGGGAGCACGGTGAGCAGGGTTTCCCAGACTTCGGCGTCCTGGTCGGCCCAGGCCTGGGCGTAGTCGAAGAGTAGGTCCGGGGCGGCGTCGGCGAGCATGGCCTCGCGCAGGGTGGCCTCGACGTCGTTGCGGAGCTGTTCGATCACGGGGGCGTTGGAGCCGGGCAGGACGGGACCCGTGTACCCGGCGAGGGCGAGTCGGTGCGCGCCGCGGGCGAGGGCCGCCAGGGTTTCGGCGGCGTCCACGACGGGGACGATGCTGAGCCGGTAGGGGCGGGACAGGAGCCTGGCGTCCTGGCCGGATTGTTCGAGGACTCGGCGCAGGCGCACCATTTCGGGGCGGAGGGTGGCGACCGCGTTGCCGCGCCCGTAGACGCGCTCGGCGAGCTGGGCGGCGCTGAGGCCCGCGGGTTCCGCGCTGAGCGCGGTGAGGATTTCGGCGTGCCGGTTGCCGAGTTCGAGGACCGTGCCGGCCCCCTCCAGGAGGGCGGGCTCCCGCCCGAGCAGGGTGAGGCGCACGCTCGGGGCGACCGGGGGCGCGGGCCGGGGTTTCCGCGGGCTGGGCCCGCCGCTTCCCGTGCCCGGCTGGTTTCCGAGGGCGATCATGGTGCTGCGCCCGCGTTCGATCTGGGAGCGGAGCGCGTTCATGCGCAGCTCGGCCTCCACGGCGGCGACGGTGGCCTCGACGAGGGACAGGGTGTGGCCCGCGACGGCTTCGTCTCCGCCGGTGAGGTCGATGACGCCGAGCAGGGTGTCGGTCTCGGGGTCGCGGACGGGAACGGCGGTGCAGCCCCACTCGTGCACGCCGCGGTTGAAGTGTTCCGCG
>NZ_JAPFRB010000001.1:500556-503293 GCF_035726885.1 Leucobacter sp. M11
GGGCGCTCGTGCCGACGGCGGATTCGGACCAGTCCACCCCGGGGGCGAAGCCCATGTCTTCGGCCTGGGCGCGGAGCCTGCGGTCCCCGTCGATCCAGAGCAGCCGCCCGCCCGCGTCGCCAACGGCGACGATGAAGCCGGACTCGCTCGCTTCCTCGATGAGGAGCCGGTGCACGACCGGCAGGACGGGGGCGAGCGGGTGCCCCTCGCGGGCGATTCGGAGTTCCTCCGCGCCGATGCCCTGGGCGGGGGCGCGGTCGGGGCTGAGGGTCGCCCCGAGGGAGCGCTGCCAGGAGTCGAGCACCACGTCGCGCACCGCGGAGGCGGCGTCGGTCCCGGGGTCGCGTTCCCCGGAAACGAAGCGCTCGTGGGCGATCTCCGCGGCGCGGCGGCGCTCGCGGGGGGATTCGTGGCGCTGGAGCGCCCGCCAAGGATTTCGCATCCTGCACCTCCTCGTGTGCCTCCGACAATAGCGCGGCGCGCTGGGCATCGCCATGCCGATTCCCCGGCGCGCGGCGCGGCTCAGGCGTCGAGCGCGGCGTGGGCGGCTTCGAGCCCGCGCACGAAGGCGTCGAGGCCCATGGCGAAGGCGTCCTCGTGCGGCCGGGTGCCGCTTGCCTGAAGCCGCTCCGCCCCGGCCAGGTAGGCGGCCCGGTAGCGGGGCACGTCCTCCCGGTCCCCCGGGTCAAGCATCTCGTCCGCGGCCACCGCGTCCATCGCCGAGCCCAGGATGAAGGACTCCAGGCTCACGATGATCGCCATCACCCGGTCCTCGGGCCAGCCGGCATCGCCGAGCGCCCGCGCGACCGCCTCGTACATGAGCCCGGTGCGGGAGTCCTCGATCACCGGCGTCACCGCGAGCAGCGCGATCGTGGGCGGGTGGGCCGCGAAGGCGTCCCGGTAGGAGCGGGCCCAGGCGCGGAGGGCGTCCGGCCAGGGCTGCGCCGCGAACGCCGACACATCGATGCGGTCGCTGACCAGCTCCCGGATGCCCGCGATGAGGTCGCTGCGGCCCGAGACGTGGTTGTAGAGGGCGGACACCTGCACCCCGAGCCGGGCGGCGATGTCGCGCATTCCCATGCCCTCCGCGCCGCGCTCGTCGAGGACGAGGAGGCCGGTCTCCAGGATCCGCTGCCGGGTCAGCACCGCGGTCCTGGGGCGTCCTGCGCGTCGTCGCCCGGTTTCGGTCATTCGGTTACTCCTTCGTTGCAAAACAGTCTAGGCTGTTCAAACGAACCGTGTTCATTTAAGCAAGGATGCAGGAATGGCAACTCTCTTCACCGGGGGCGACATCATCGTCTCCCCGCAGGACTCCGCGACCGGGCAGGGCCCCGCCGCGCTGCTGATCCGGGACGGCCGCATCGTCGCCCACGACGACGAGGCGCTCTCCGCCCGCGGCTCCGCGGGCGTCACCGAGATCGACCTCGCGGGTGGCACGCTGATCCCCGGCGTCGGGGACGGCCACGCCCACCCCGTCTTCGGCGGCCTCGAGGCGATGGGGCCCGCGATCCGCGAGCAGAGCGACCTCGCGGGCATCATCGCCGAGGTGGGGCGGTGGAAGCAGGCGCACCCGGACGACGCCTGGATCCTCGGCGCCAGCTACGACGCGACCTTCGCCCCCGGCGGCGAATTCGATGCCCGCTGGCTCGACGAGGTCACGGGCGACACCCCCACCGTGCTCCGCTGCTGGGATTACCACACGGCCTGGGTGAACACGGCCGCGCTGAACGCCGCGGGCATCACCGCGGACACCCCGGACCCCGAGTTCGGCCGCATCGTCCGCCGCGCCGATGGCAGCCCGCTGGGCACCCTGCAAGAGGCCGCAGCGAACAACTTCCTCACGCAGGTCGTGCCCACCCGCAGCCTGGAGACCCGCGTCGCCGCGCTCGAGGCCGCCACCCGGATGTACGCCGAGCAGGGCACCACCTGGGTGCAGGACGCCTGGGTCGAGCCCGTCGACCTCGAGGTGTACCACGAGGCCGCCCGCGCCGGGCGGCTGCACACGCGCGTCAACCTCGCCTTCCGCGCCGACCCCGCGAGCTGGCAGGAGCAGGTCGAGTCCTTCCGCGCCGCCCGCGCCCAGGTCGAGGCCCTCGGCTCGGATCGGCTCTCGGCCCGCACGGTCAAGTTCTTCATCGACGGCGTGATCGAAAACCACACCGCCGCCCTCATCGCGCCCTACGCGGACCGCCCCGAGGAGTCCGGGCTGCCCAACTGGACCGCCGAGCAGCTGCACGCCGCGGCGCTCGCCTTCGACGAGGCCGGCTTCCAGCTCCACCTGCACGCCATCGGCGACGGGGCGAACCGCACCGCCCTCAACGCGATCGAACACGTCAACACGCAGGGCGCGCCCCGCGAGCGGCGGCACGTCATCGCGCACGTGGCCCTCCTCAGCCCCGAGGACATCGAGCGCTTCGCACAGCTCGGCGTGATCGCGAACTTCGAGCCCTATTGGGCGCAGTGCGACGCCGTGATGCGCGACCTCACGATCCCGCACATCGGGCACGACCGCGAGGGCTATCAGTACCTGATCGGCTCGGTGCTCCGCTCGGGCGCGCGGCTGTCCTTCGGCAGCGACTGGCCCGTGACGACCCCCGACTGGCGTATCGCCCTCGGCACCGCCGTCACCCGCACCGGCGAGGACGGCGACCCCGCGGGTGGCTGGCTCCCCGAGGAGCGGATCACCGCCGGGCAGGCGCTCGCGGCGTACGCGGGCGGCAACGCCTACCAGGCCTTC
>NZ_JAPFRB010000001.1:503335-505396 GCF_035726885.1 Leucobacter sp. M11
CTGGTCTGGCTCGACCGCAACCCCCTGACCGTCGACCCGGCCACCGTGCACGCCTGCCGGGTGCTCGGCACCTGGCTCGCGGGCGAGCGCACCGCGGGCGCGTAACCGCTCCCGCCGCCTCCCGACCAGGCGCCCCGGGCGACGGCTCACCGCCGTCGCCCGGCTCCGCCCTGCCCGCACGCGGCCAGGGCCCCGTTTTTGCTTCCCTCCCCCACCCGCACCGACTCAAAGGAGACTCGTGTCTGCCCCCTCCGCCCAGCCCGGCCTGAAACGCGCCCTTGGCCTGCCCGGCCTCACCCTGTTCGGGCTCACCTACATGACTGCGGTGACCGTGTTCACGACCTACGGGATCGTCAACGAGATCACCGGGGGCCGCCTGCCCGCCGCCTACGTGGTCGCCGTCGTCACGATGCTGTTCACCGCGGCCTCCTACGGCGCGATGGTCAAGAAATATCCCATCGCTGGCTCCGCGTACACGTACACGCAGCAGGCCTTCGGCGGCGGCATCGGCTTCATCACGGGCTGGGTGCTCCTGCTCGACTACCTCTTCCTGCCGATGATCAACTTCATGCTGATCGGCATCTACCTGAACACGCAGTTCCCGGGGGTGCCCGCCTGGGTGTTCACCCTGTCCGGCCTCGTGATCGTGCTCGGGTTCAACCTGCTCGGCATCACGCTCGTGAACCGCGTCAACGCGGTCATCATCACGCTCTCGCTGATCCTGATCGCCGTGTTCATCGCCCTCGCGATCAAGACCGGCCTCGCGGACCCGAACGCGCCCGGCGTCTTCGAGCCCTTCCTGCCCGGCGAGGACGGCATCGGGCCGATCTTCTCGGGCGCGGCCGTGCTCGCGCTGTCCTTCCTCGGCTTCGACGCGGTCTCCACGCTCGCCGAGGAGGCGAAGCGGCCCCGCATCGACATCCCCCGCGCGATCATCCTGTCGACCCTGATCGGCGGCGCGATCTTCATCGCGGTGAGCTGGGCGGGCGCGATGGCCTACCCGGACTGGACCGCCTTCGACGACCTCGATTCCGCCGGGGTCACCGTCATGACGCACGTCGGCGGCGAGATCGTCGCCTCCATCTTCGTGGCCGTGTTCGTCGCGGGCAGCTTCGGCTCGGGCATGACGAGCCAGGTCAGCGTCTCCCGGATCATCTACGCGATGGGCCGCGACGGCTCCCTGCCCCGCGTCTTCGCCCGGATGTGGGCCACGCGCGGCACCCCGATCGTCGCGACCGTCACCGTCTCCGCCTTCGCGCTGCTGAGCCTCGTCCTCACGCTCGACCAGGCGGCGCACATGATCAGCTTCGGCGCGCTGGCCGCGTTCTCGATGGTGAACCTCGGCGTGATCCGGGTGTACCTGTTCCCGCGCGGCGGCCGCCGCACCGCGCCGACCGCGTGGGAGTGGTGCCGCTTCGGCGTGATGCCGCTGATCGGCTTCGCCCTGACGATCTGGCTGTGGACCTCGCTGTCCCCGAGCACCTTCCTGATCGGCGGCATCTGGATCGTGATCGGCCTGATCCTGGTCGCGGTCGCCACGAAGGGCTTCCGCCGCCCCGTGCCCAAGATGGACTTCACGGAGCAGATTCAGGTGATCCCGACCGAGCTCGCCGAGTCCGAGCCCGCGCGCTAAGCCGCCGCTCCCCCGAAACGCCGAGGGCCGCCCCGCGCAGTGCGCGGGGCGGCCCTCGGTCGTGCGGTCGTGCGGCGGTTACTGCACCGTGTTTCGGAGGATGCCGATGCCGTCGATCTGGACCTCGACCACGTCACCCGTGACGAGGGGGCCGACCCCGGCCGGGGTCCCCGTCATGATGACGTCGCCCGGCAGCAGGGTCCACACCGAGGAGGCGTAGGCGATGATGTCGGCGATCGAGTGGATCAGGTCCTTGGTCGTGCCCTGCTGGCGCACCTCGCCGTTGACCCGGGTCACCACGGCGGCGTCCGAGGGATCGAACTCCGTCTCGATGATGGGGCCGAGCGGGCAGAACGTGTCAAATCCCTTGGCGCGGGCCCACTGGCCGTCGGCGCGCTGCAGGTCCCGGGCCGTCACGTCGTTGCCCG
>NZ_JAPFRB010000001.1:505440-510765 GCF_035726885.1 Leucobacter sp. M11
TTCTTCGCCATCTTGCCGATCACGACGACGAGCTCGCCCTCGTGCTCGACCCGCTCGGACTGCGGCGGGAGAACGATGGCGTCGCCCGGGCCGATCACGGCGGTGTTCGGCTTCAGGAACAGCAGCGGGGCTTCCGGCGCTTCCCCGCCCATCTCCTCGGCGTGCGCGGCGTAGTTCTTGCCGACGCAGACCACCTTCGAGCGCGGGATGACCGGGGCGAGCAGGGTGACCTCGCCGAGGCCGAAGCGGCGGCCCGTGGTCTCGTACCCCGCGAACATCGGATCGGCGACGAGCTCGACGAAGGCGGGCTCGCCCTCGGAGTCGTCGAGCACGCCGAAGGCAATCGCGTCGTCGACGCGGAACCGCGCGACCCGCACTACTTCGCCTCGGTCAGCTGCAGCATCCAGCCGTTCTCATCGGCCACGACGCCCGTCTGCATCCCGGTGAGCTCCGCGCGCAGCGACAGGGTCACCTCGCCGGGCTCGGTGCCCATCTCGATCGTGAAGTCGGGGCTCTTGAGCGCGCCGATCGGGGTGATCACCGCGGCGGTGCCGCAGGCGAAGGCCTCGGTGATCCGGCCGGAGGCGGCGCCCTCGCGCCACTCGGAGACCGTGACCGCGCGCTCCTCAACCGCCATGCCGCGGTTCTTCGCGAGCTGGATGAGGCTCGCGCGGGTGATGCCGTGCAGGATGTTGCCGTTGAGCGCGGGGGTGATCAGGGTCTTGCCCGCGTCGGCGACGAGGAAGAGGTTCATGCCCCCGAGCTCATCGATCGTGTCCTCGGTCTTGGCGTCGAGGAAGAGCACCTGCTGGCACCCGTTCGCCGCGGCCTCGTTCTGCGGGAGCAGCGAGGAGGCGTAGTTGCCGCCGCACTTCGCCTCGCCGGTGCCGCCGTGTCCGGCGCGGGAGTACTCCGTGGACAGCCAGATCGACACGGGCTTCACGCCGCCCGTGAAGTAGGGGCCGGCGGGGCTGGCGATGATCAGGAAGCGGGCCTTGTGGGCGCTGCGCACGCCGAGGAAGTTTTCGTTCGCGATCATGAACGGGCGGAGGTAGAGGCTCGAGTCCTCGCCGCTCGGCACCCAGTCGGCGTCCACGGCGAGGAGCTGGCGGAGCGCCTCGACGAAGGTCTCGACGGGCAGCTCGGGCAGCGCGATCCGCTTCGCGGACTCGTTCAGGCGCTTGCCGTTCTCCTCCGGGCGGAAGGTCCACACGGAGCCGTCGGCGTGCCGGTACGCCTTCAATCCCTCGAAGATCTCCTGGCCGTAGTGGAGCACCGAGGAGGCCGGGTCCAGCTGCAGCGGGCCGTAGGGAATGACCTCGGCGTTGTGCCAGCCCTCGGTGATCGACCAGTCGATCGAGACCATGTGGTCGGTGAAGTGGTCGCCGAAGCCGGGGCTCTGCAGGATCGCGTCGCGCTCGGCGACGGGCAGGCGGGTGGCCTCGGTGACGGAAAAGGCGAGGGGTGCGGTCTGGGTGCTCATTACTCTCTTCTCACGCTGCGCGCGTCGGCCCCAGGCGGGGCCGACGCTCAAAGTTTAGGCCAGCTGAGCGATAATCGCGTCGCTGATGGCCCGGGTGGTCCTCGGCTCGCCGCCGCGGGTGACGAGATCGGCGCGCACGGCGGCGCGGACGCGCTCGGCCTCCGGGGCCAGGCCGAGGTGGTCCAGCATGATCGCGGCCGACAGGATGGACGCGGTGGGGTCCGCCTTCTGCTGGCCCGCGATATCGGGGGCGGAGCCGTGCACGGGCTCGAACATGCTGGGGAACGCGCCGTCGGGGTTGATGTTCCCCGAGGCCGCGAGGCCGATGCCGCCGCCGACCGCGCCGGCCAGGTCGGTCAGGATGTCCCCGAAGAGGTTGTCGGTGACGATCACGTCGAAGCGCGAGGGCTGCTGGACCATGTGGATCGTGGCGGCGTCGATGTGCATGTAGTCCACGGCGACGCCGGGGTACTCGGCCGCGACGGCCTCCACGACGCGCTGCCAGACGGCCCCCGCGTGCACGAGCACGTTCGTCTTGTGCACCCAGGTGAGCTTCTGTGCGGGGCGTCCGGCGGCCATCTCGAAGGCGTAGCGGACGATGCGCTCGACGCCGAAGGCGGTGTTCACGGAGACCTCGGTGGCGACCTCGTGCGGGGTGTCGGCGCGCAGGCGGCCGCCGTTGCCCACGTAGGGGCCCTCGGTGCCCTCGCGCACGATCACGAAGTCGACCTCGCCGGGGTCGGCCAGGGTGCTCGTGACGCCGGGGAAGAGCGTGGTGGGGCGCACGTTGGCGTAGTGGTCGAAGGCGAAGCGGAGCTTGAGCAGCAGGCCGCGCTCGATGTTCGCGTCGCGGAGCCGCTCGTCGCCGGGCACGCCGCCGACGGCCCCGAAGAGGATCGCGTCGAAGCCCTTGAGCTGCTCGAACTCGGCCTCGGGGAGGGTCTGGCCGTCCGCGAGGAGGCGCTCGGCGCCGAGCTTGAACTCGGTGCGGTCGAGGCGCACATCGGAGCCGGAAAGCACCGCGTCGAGGACGCGGTTGGCCTCGGCGGTCACCTCCTGTCCGATGCCGTCGCCGGGAATGACTGCCAGTGAAATCGTGCGGGACACGCTGCTCCTCGGGTCAAGTGCGTTGGGTTCCGACCAGCTTACTCCTGAGCGCCCGGGTTTGGGATACCAAAGAAACGGAGCCGCGCCGGGGTCCCGCGGTAGCATGGAGGAATGCCCTCACCACAGACTCCGGCGCGCGAGCGCGTGCTCGACGCCTATGTGTCGCTCCTCATCGATGCGGGAGAGCGCGCGGCGACCCTCGACGCGGTGGCCCGCACGGCGGGCGTCTCGAAGGGCGGGCTGCTCTACCACTTCCCCAACAAGGATGCGCTCGTGGCCGGGCTCATCGAGCGACTCGACGAGGGCGTCGCCGAGGACGTCGCGGCCTTCGACGCGGACGACGTGGACCCCATCGACTACTTCATCCGCACCTCGGTCAACGAGAACACGCCCTACGATCGGGCAATCGTGGCGACGCTGCGGATCGCGACCGAAAACGAGGCGGCCCGGAACGCGATCCTCCGGATGCGGCAGACCTGGCGGGACGCCCTCAGCCGGGAGCTCGACGACCCGGCCCTGATCGACGTCGTGCTCTACGTGAGCGACGGCATGCACGCGAACTCCTCCCTCGACGCGCAGGTCGCGATGAGCGCGCAGGACATCATCCGCACGATCCGCAAGCTGAGCCCCGCGCACTGATCGACCGACGCGCGGGCCGGAGCGGCCCGCCGGATCGGGCTAGAATAAGGGCGTACGCGGGAGTGGTGAAATTGGCAGACACGCAGGATTTAGGTTCCTGTGCTTTCGAGCGTGCGGGTTCAAGTCCCGCCTTCCGCACGCACTGAGCGTTGCCTACGCGCGGCGAACCGCAGCCGCGGGCACCGAGCGATATTCTGTCGCCATGCGCTTCCGCCTTCCGCCGCTCACCCCCGGCGCCGCCCGATGATGACGCACGCGGGGCTGCGGGACCCGGATGAGGTCCCGCCGGGGCTCTCGGACCGGGTGCTCATCTGCGGGGTGAGCGGCTCGGGCAAGACCACCCTGGCCCAGCGGCTCGCCGAGCGCTGGGGGCTCACGCACACGGAAATCGACGCGCTGTACCACGGCCCGGGCTGGGTGCCCCGCCCCGAGTTCCTCGACGACGTCCGGGCGCTCGCGGCGGGCGAGCGCTGGGTCACCGAGTGGCAATACACGAGCAAGGGGGCCGGGGACATCCTGGAACCGCGGGCCCAGCTCGCGCTCTGGCTGGATTACCCGCTCCCCCTGCTGCGCCGTCGGCTCATCCGCCGCACCCTCGGGCGGGCGCTCTCGCGTAAGCCGCTGTGGAACGGCAATCGCGAGGGCCCGGTCTGGCAGATGCTCTCCCGGGACCCCGAGCGCAACATTCTGGCCTGGCAGCGGCAGACGATGCGCTCCTGGCACGAGCGGATGCCCGCGACCCTGGAGCGCAACCCCCACCTCACGGTGATCCGCTTTCGGACTCCGGCGGAAACCGAGGCCTGGCTCGCGGCCTCGCCGCGGCGCACCGACGCGGCCTGAGGCCCCGCGAGCCGCCCGGGTCCCGGTTCCGGGTGCGGTCAGGCGGCCGGGCCGCTCAGCCGGGTGAGCTCGGCGAGTAGCCCGGGCGCGAGCTCCGTCCGCTCGGGCAGGCCGCGCAGGTGGGCGGCGGAGGCCTCGATGCCCAGCGCCCGGAGCGTCGCGGCGATCGCGTCCCACGGGCGCGCCTCGCCCGCGTGCTCGGCGTCGCCGTCCTCGGGGCGCAGCGCGGCGCGGAGCGCGTCGCGCACCGCAGCCTCCGAGAACAGGCCGTGCGCCTGGGGCCGCCCGGCCGCGCCCAGCGTCGCCGTGCGGGCGGCCGAAACGGTGCGCCAGGTCCCATCCGCGAGCATGACCCCCTCCTCGATGCCGACCCGCAGCCACGAGCTGCCCCGCGCGAAGCCGCTCGCGCGCAGTCGGGCTCGGACGCCGAGGGAGACCGGGATCCGGGGGTCGTGCTCGGTCATGGGCTCCCTTTCCGCCGCGGGTTCGGCCCCGAACGCGGGGCACGTGCGGGGGCGTCCGGGCCAGCGCTCCGGCTCGGCACGATCTATTTTACGCATTTCCGAGAAATTACTTGAACCTTCATGTTATGGTTTTTCCCGTGGGGCCCCGATCCGCCGAATGAGCGGCGCGGGCCCGACCGCCCCGGACGGGGCACCCGTAGCACCCGACAGGAAGAGAGCACACTGTGACCATCAAGATCGGCGTTTTCATCGGATCGCTGTCCACCGTCTCGATTAACCGCAAGCTGGCCACGGCCCTCATGCGGCTCGCCCCCGAGGGCGTGGAGATCGCCGAGATCCCGATCAAGGATCTCCCCCTGTACAACCACGACTTCGACGCGGACTACCCGCAGGTCGCCCTGGACCTCAAGCAGCAGATTCAGGACGCCGACGGCCTCCTCTACGTCACCCCCGAGTACAACCGCTCGGTGCCCGGCGGCCTGAAGAACGCGATCGACTGGGCGAGCCGCCCCTGGGGCCAGGGCGTGCTCGACAAGCCCTCCGCCACGATGGGTGCCTCGATCGGCCCGATCTCCTCCGCCGCCGCGCAGCAGCACCTGAAGAACATCCTGCTGTTCGCCAACGCCCCCGTCATGGGACAGCCCGAGGGCTACATCCACTTCACCGAGGGCCTCATCACCGACGACGGCACGGTCACGAACGAGGGCACCGAGGAGTTCCTGCGCGGCTGGATGGCCACCTTCGTGAGCTTCGTCGAGCGCCAGAAGGCCGCCGCGGCCTAAGCGCCCCCGC
>NZ_JAPFRB010000001.1:510849-514799 GCF_035726885.1 Leucobacter sp. M11
TGCCCGGGTCACCGCGAGCAGCGCGACAAGCGCCGCCCCGGAGACGATCGAGACCGCAAAGCCCCCGCCCGCGCCGGACTGGTCGATCAGCGGCCCAGCGAGCGCGGGGCCGACCGCGGTGCCGGTCACGAGCCCCGCCGTCGCCCAGGCGAGGGACTCGGTCAGCGCGGAGGTCGGCACCTCCTCCTCGATCAGCTTCGTCGCGAGGATCATGGTCGGCGCGAAGAACACCCCGGCAACGAGCACCGCCCCGGCGAGCCCGGCCGTCGAGCCAACCCAGAGCAGCGGCACCGTGGTCACCGCCGTGCCGACAATCCCCACCCGCAACAGCGAGCGCGTGGCCCGCCGAAGCCGGAGCGCGCCAAAGAGCACGCCCGAGATCGCCGAAGCAATCGAGTACACGGCGAGCACCACGGCCGCCTGCCCCGGGGAGCCCTGCTGCTGGGCGAAGGCCACGCTCGCCACATCCACCGTGCCAATGATCGCGCCCATCGCCACCATGATCAGCGCGACCCCCCAGACGGTGCGGTGCCGCAGCGCGCTCGAGCGCCCGCCCCGAGGCCCGTCACCGCATGCACTGATCCCCGGCTCCGAGCCGCGCTGGGCGAGGAGCCAGAGGGAGCCGAGCAGCAGGAGCACCCCGCCGACCAGGGGGCCCGCCTCCGGGAACCAGGCGACGCTCAGCCCGATCGCGAGCGGCGGGCCGAGCACGAAGCTCAGGTCATCGAGCACGGCCTCCCACGCAAAGGCGGCGTGCAGCTCGGGTCGCCCTCGGAGGAGGCCCACCCAGCGGACCCGGACGAGCGCGGGGGCGCTGGGGGCCACGCCGGCGCCCAGCGCGAACAGAAACAACGCCGCGTCCGGCCCGCCCAAGCGAAAGCTGAGGAGCAGGCCCGCGAGCGACCCGGCACTGAGCAGCGCCGCCGCCGGGATCACCCGGCGCTGCCCCCAGCGGTCGGCGAGCCTCGCCACCTGCGGCCCGGCGATCGCCGCGCTGAGCGCAAACACGGCGGCGAGCGCCCCCGCCAGAGCGTAGCTGCCGCGCGCGCTCGAGACCATCGTGATGAGCCCGATGCCGATCATGGACAGCGGCATGCGGGCGACGAGCCCCGCGGCCGTGAGCGGGATCGCGCCCGGCGTGCGCAGGAGGGCGGCGTAGCTGGAGGTCATGGGGGGCTCTCAATCTGATTCACATACGCGGCGTATGTCACCCCGGATCCTATTTCGCATACGCAACGTATGTCAATTAGACTCGGGGCGGAGGTGCCCATGACCGCACGCAGTCGCGCACAGATGATCGACGAGACCCGAGCCAAGCTCCTGCGAGCCGCGCGGGCGGCCTTCGCGGCCTCGGGCTACGCCGAGACCTCGATGGACGAGTTGACCGCCAGCGTCGGCCTCACCCGGGGCGCGCTCTACCACCACTTCGGCGGCAAGAGCGGCCTGCTTGCCGCGGTCGCCGACGCCATCGACGCGGACATCGACGCCGAGCTGGACCGCGTCGCATCCGCGGCCGACGGCCCCGCCGAGGCACTCGCGGCCCGCGCCGAGGCCTTCGTCCTGCTCACCCTCGAACCGGAGGCGCAACGCATCCTGTTCCGGGACGCCCCCGCGGTGCTCGGCCCGCGCGTCTCCGCCCGGGACAGCGCCTGCGTGCAGGCCCTGGCGGAACTGATCGGCGCGGGGCAGGCCGCGGGAAGCCTCCGCCCCGAGGGCTCCCCCGGGGCGCTGGCCGTGCTCGTTGACGGCGCGCTCAACGCCGCGTCCGCCTGGGTCGCCGCCGCGGAGCCGGAGCAGCAGGACGAGCGCTGCGCGGAGGCGCGGGCGGCGAGCCGGGCCCTGATCGCCGCCCTGCGCACGCGGGAGCCGGACGCCGCAGGCCCCGGGGCCGCCTGAGCCCGCGCCGGAGTGGGCACCCCCTTGCCGGTCCGAGACCCCCGGGCGTAGGGTAAAACCCTGACTCCTGGGAGGACCGCCATGCCGACGCTCGAACCGATTCTCGTCACGCTCGCCCCGCAGCACGTCGCAGGGATTCGCCGCGTCGTCCCGATGCGCGAGATCCCGCAGCACTACGACGCCTCGTTCCCCGCGCTTGGCGCGGCCTTCGCCGCCACCGGCGTCACCCCGAGCGGGCCGCCGATGGGCATCAGCAACAGCATGCCCGGGGACACCCTCGACCTCACGGTCGGCTTCCCGGTGGCCGAGGCCTTTCCGGGACACGGCGACGTGGTCGACCAGCTCCTGCCCGGGGGCCCGGCCGCCGAGATGATGGTGCTGGGCGATTACGCCCAGCTCCCCGACGCCTACGGCACCCTCCTCGCCTGGCTGGCGGAGCAGGGGCTTACCCCGGGCCCGCTGGCCTGGGAGCAGTACCTCACGAACCCCGAGCCGGACGCCGACCCGGCCCAGAACCAGACGAAACTCGTCTGGCTGCTTGCCGAGTAGCCCGGGCCCGCTCCCGGGCCCGGGCTCCTCGGCGTGCCGGATTAGACGAGCGTGACGCTCCGTTCGGGCGCACGAGGGGAGACCGGGACCTCCGCGCCGTCCGCGTCGCGGGAGAGGAAGCCCTCCCCCGTGAAGTGGCCGTTGCGCGCGCGGAAGTCGTAGGCATAGTCCGGCCAGATCAGGGTGAGGTTTCCGGATCGAGGGTCGACGTACCAGGACTGGCAGCCGCCGTCCCGGAGCCAGACCGAGGTCGCCGCGCGCTCCTGGATCTTCGCGACGTACTTCTCCTGGGCGGGCGCCGCGGGCACGAGCACCGGCAGCGCCTCGCGGTCCATCCGGTCGAGCGCCTCCAGGACGTACTGCACCTGGGACTCGATGATGTAGACGATGGAGTTGTGGCCGAGGGACGTGTTCGGCCCGTTGATCGAGAACAGGTTCGGGAAGCCCGCGACCGCCGTCGAGTCGAAGGCCGCCATCCCCGTGCTCCAGTGCTCGGCGAGGGTGCGCCCCTCGGCGTCGCGGATGTGATCGGCGAAGGGCGGCTGCGCGGCTTCAAAGCCCGTGCAGAGCACGATCGCGTCGACCGCGTACCCCGCGCCGCTCGCGCCGATCGCCTCGCCCGCCGCAACCCCGGCGAGGGCGCTCGGCTCGAGCCGCACATTCGGCCGCATGAAGGCCGGGTAGTACGTGTTCGAGGACAGCACCCGCTTGCAGCCGGGCGTGTACTCCGGCGTGAGCTGCTCGCGCAGCTCCGGGTCGCTGACCCCCGCGGCGAGGTGCCCTAGCGCCTGCCCGGTGACCTGGTCGAGGGCCGCGGGCACCCCGCGCCGCTGGGCGTAGGAGGATTCCGCGAACCAGAAGATGTCGTCCCGCTCCCGCTGCATCGTCTCCGGGTTGCGCGCGAACATGCGCTGGGTCGCCGCCGAGTAGGGCTTCACGATGCGGGGAATCACCCAGGCCGGGGTGCGTTGGAAGACGACGAGTTCCTCGACGATCTCGGCGAGCGTGGGCACCACCTGGATCGCGGAGGCCCCCGCCCCGACGACGGCGACCCGCTTCCCCGTCAGATCGGTGTCGTGATCCCAGCGGGCCGAGTGGAAGATCGGGCCGTCAAAGTCGGCGAGCCCCGGGATCTCGGGGAGGCTCGGATCGGCGAGGTGGCCGGTTCCCGTGATGAGGATGCGCCCGGAGTAAGTGCCGCGCGGGGTGCGCACCTCCCAGCGTTCGCGGTCCGCGTCCCAGCGCGCCTCCTCCATGTTGGCGTGGAAGCGCAGGTGCGGGGCGAGCCCCTCGTCGTTCGCGACGCGCACCAGGTAGTCCTGGATCTCGGGGCCCGGCGTGTAGAAACCGGACCACTCGGGGTTCATCGCGAAGGAGAAGGAGTACAGGTGGCTGGGCACGTCGCAGGCCGCCCCGGGGTAGGTGTTGTCGCGCCAGGTGCCGCCGACCTGCCCGGCCCGCTCCAGGATCAGGAAGTCCTCGCGTCCGTTGCGGCGCAGCTGCGC
>NZ_JAPFRB010000001.1:514833-516772 GCF_035726885.1 Leucobacter sp. M11
ATCAGGATATCCGCCTGCTCGTCGCGCGGAGCCGGCGCGCCCAGGGCGATGCCGGGCTGGGTGGTGTCGTACATCTCGGTTCCCGTCTGTGGGGTGGTGCTGGCGGTGTCGGCGTGCGCCTCGGCGGCGCGGGCACCGCTCATGACCGGGTCTCCGGGATGACGGTCCCCGCCGGGAAGCGGGTGGGCTCCCGAAGGAAGAGATCGGTGATCTGCATGAGCTCCGCCGGGCGCTCCAGGAAGATGGCGTGCCCGCTCGACACGGTCGTGAGCCGGGCGTCATCGATTGCGCCGAGGAGCTGCTGCTGGTGGTGCCCGGGGACCATCATGTCCTCCGTGCAGCTCACGATCAGCGTGGTCGCCGTGATCTCTCCGACCCGCTCCCCCAGATCGATCTCGGCGTTGAGCCGCATCTGCTTCCGGGTGAAGTCATCGGCGCCCTGCCCGGCGAGTGCGGCGCGGAGGGTCTCCGGCGTGAACTGCTGCAGGAAGCGGCCGGAGAAGCCGCAGAACGCGGTGTAGGAGGCGAGCGCGGCGCGGTCCTGCTCGTAGAGGGCCTGCCAGACGCCGTTGCGGAGGCCCTGCTGCAGGTCGGTGGTGATCCAGCCCGCGACGAGCACCAGGTGTTCGACGCGGTCCCCGAGGTCGGCGGCGAGCGCCTCGGCGACGACGGAGCCGAGGGAGTACCCGAGCAGGTCGAAGGGCGCGTCGGCTCCGAGGCGGTCCTCGACGGCGGCCCGGACCTGTTCGACGAGGTCGTCGAGGCTCAGGGCGTCCGATCCGGGGCGGTCTCCCCAGTCGATGCCGATGACCCGGGTACGGGTTGCCATCATCGGGAAGAGGTGCCCGAAGTGGCCCGCGGTGCTTCCCCCGGTGCCGTGGACGAGCACGAGCGGTCGGCCGCCGGGGGTCTCCGTGTGCGAATCGTGCACGGTGACGGTGGCCCCCCGCACGGTGATGGTCGAGGTCCTGGTGGACTCCGTGAGTGACATGACGCTCCCTTGCGGAATTTACTGAGTGGACTTTTTTGTTCAACCTCCACCGGAACGCTAACACGCATTTCGAAGAATTTGCCTGACTTTTCTGGAAACACCCGAAAAGCTCACGACGGTCAACACTTCCGCATAGTCCACTATGCGAATTTATGTCGGTGCGGAACAAACGCGCCCAATGCGAGACAATGGAGGCATGTCTTCCGACCCCGCTCGCCCAGCCCCGATCGGGGTACTCCCCCGCGCGGCCCTGCTCCTGCGTCTCCTGGCCGACGCCGGGGACTCGGGCCTGCGCCTCCAGGACCTGGTGCCCCGCTCCGGGCTTGCCCAGCCGACGGTGCACCGGCTCCTCACGGATCTCAGCGAACTGGGCGTCGTCGCCCGGCCGGACGGTCGCCGCTACGCGCTCGGGCCCGCCCTCGAGGAGCTGGCGCTCGACCGGCCCACCCCGGCGCCAATCGCGCGGCTGAGCGAGACGCGCGCGATCCTGCAGGGACTCGCCGATGAGCTCGGCGACACCGTCTACCTGGCCGCGCGGATGTATCGCTCCGCCCAGTACCTCCTGCGCTGCGACGGGGACTCCCCCATTCGCGTGTTTTCCGTGCACGAGGGCGAGGTCAAACCGCTCGCCACGAGCTATGCGGGCATCGCGCTTCTCGCCGGGCTGGGGGCCGAGCAGCGGCAACCGGCCATCGACGAGGCGCTCGCCGCGATCCCCGATCGCTGGGAGCCGCGGGACCCCGCGGTGCTCGCGGATCGGTTGAGCACCCTGATCGCGCAGGTCCACCGCACGGGGTGGTGCGGCGGGCTCCCCGTGGTGCCGAACGTGGCGGGGGTCGCCTGCCCGGTGCCGCGCGCCTCGGGCGCGCCCGTGCTCGCGGTGACCGTCTCCGCGGCGTCGTCCCGAATGCCGGAGGAGCGCATCCCCGAGGTCGCCGAGCGCCTCCT
>NZ_JAPFRB010000001.1:516815-520219 GCF_035726885.1 Leucobacter sp. M11
TAACCCCGCCGGACAGCGAACGGGTGCCCCACGCAGCTCGCGTGGGGCACCCGATTGCGCCGATCGAGGCTCGCTAGGCTCGGGACGAGCCCTGGGCCGCGCGCCTGCGGGCGAGCAGGAGCCCGGAGCCCACGAGCACCAGGCCCCCGAGCGGCAGCAGCCACGCGGCCGCGGGGTCGGCCCCGGTGTCGCTCAGCCGCCCCTCAGCGCCGCCCGCCACCGCTGGCGTCGACCCGCCCGAGGCCCCGGGGGTCGCGTCGCCGTCCGCGTCGGCCTTGCCGTCAGCGTCGGTGTTGCCGTCGGCGTCGGTGTTGCCGTCCGCATCGGCGGCACCGTCCGCGTCGGTCTTCCCGTCCGCGTCGGTGTCGCCGTCCGCGTCAGTGCTTCCGTCCGCGTCGGTGCTTCCGTCCGCGTCGCCGTCCGCATCAGCGTCGCCGTCCGCATCAGCGTCACCGTCACCGTCCGGAACGGTCACCGCGAACGCCTGCCAGCCCCGGAGGTCGCCCGCCGGGGTCTGCACGACCAGGGAGCCCGCCGTGGCGGGGGTGTCCGCCGGAAGCCGCACGGCTGCGGTCCCGGCCTCGTCCGTGCGGACCCAGCCGAGCGGGGTGCCCTCGGGGAGGATCGTCGCGTGCACCCAGCTGTTCGCGTCCAAGCCGCGCAGCGACGCGGTGGTCCCCGCCACCTGTGAGGGCTCGGTCATCGCCCGCTCGGGCACGCCCGCGAGCTGCGCTGCGGTCACCGCGCTCGGGGCCGGGGCGTCGCTGCGGTCCTCGCCCGCGAGCACGAAGGGCACGGCGACGTCCAGCGACCGGTCGTCCGCCTTGCTGCTGAAGCCGACGAGCACGTACTCGGTGCCCGCCCGGAGATCGTCGGGGTCGAGCGTCAGGGTGCGGGCGAAGCTCCCCGCGTCCCGGATGAGCGTCGAGCCAAACACCGATGACGCGGTCGCGATGAAGTCGTCCCGGTTCGGCGCGCCCGGGGCCTCCCAGTTCGCGCGGGTCATCACCCCGACGCGGACAAAGGGGGGCTGCTGCTCGGGCACCGTAAAGCCGGTGCCGCTCAGCGCGACCGTGCCGCCCGCCGCGGGATCAAAGACCCCCGCGGGGCTGTAGGCGATGGAGGCCTGCGTCGCGGGCAGCACCGTGAGGGTGCTCGGCTGCGAGGCGACGGGCGCCGAAAAACCGTTGTCGAGGACGACGCGGAACTGGAAGCCGTCCATCGCGAGCGTCAGGTTCTCCACGTACAGGATCGAGGTCTTATCCGTCGCGTAGGTCTGCCAGGTCGTGCCCTGGTCCGGGCTGACCTGCCACTCCCAGTCCGGGTCGGGGCTTCCGGAACCGTAGGTGCGGAAGATCACCTTGCCGCCGTCATAGCCGATCGCGTCCAGGTGGTTTTCGGTGATCCGGACCGGGGCCGATTCCAGGGTCACGGTCGCGACCTCGCTAATGACGGGGGCATCGACCCCGTTCGAGACGAGCACCCGGTACTGGTCCCCCGAGAACCCGAGCTGCCCCGTGGGCACGAGGCCGCTGGTCGCGTCCGTTCCGCCCCAGTCGGCCCAGCTCTGGCCGCCGTCGGTGCTGCGCTGCCACTGATAGCTCGGCGCGGAGCCGGTGACCTCGACCGAGAGGCGTAGGACCCGCCCCGCGAGGAGCGTGGTGGACGCGGGCTGTTTGGTAATCCGGATCGGCTGGAGGGCCTCCACCGTGAGCGTCACCGGGGTCGAGGTCTTCACGCCCGCCGAGTTGCTCGCCCTGATCCGGAACTGTTGCCCGGAATCGGCCAGGGCGACCCCGACGAGGTTCAGCGTGCGCGCGGTCTCCCCGGGCAGGTCCTGCCAGCTGCCGCCCGGGGCGAGTCGCTGCCACTGCAGGTCGGGATCCGGGGTGCCGGACACCTGCGCGGTGAACGACACGTCCGTGCCCTCGGAGACCGTGCGGCTCGCGGACATCGTGACGATCTCCGGGGCCATCTCCGTCACGATGGGATCGAAGCTCACCTCGAGGGGGGCCGGGGGCTTCTTCTCGTCCGCGGTCAGCCCGGAGGTGTGCCAGTAGCTGTTCAGGCCCGTTCGATACTGGAAATCGAGAAAGCTCTCGGGCCAGGCTCCCCAGCCCGGCCGGATCTGCTTCAGCTGTTCGGAGATGACGGATTCGGTGGCGCGCACCCCGTCCACGAGGGGGAAGTAGTCGCGCCCGGCGAAATCGGGAGTCACGATCAAGCCGGTCTCCGTGATCTCGATTCCCCGCATGGTCGCCACCGTCACCCCGGGGGTGGGCTCCAGGGGCTCCTTGACGTTCACGTTCGTCTGCGAGGAGCTGAAGCCGCCGAGGGTCGCCGTCAGCACCCCGGAGCCGTCGGGCTGCACCGTGAGCACGGGGTCGGTGATGCTCCACGGCACCAGGCCGCCGTAGGAGTTCACGGTCACCGAGCCCGCCCACCGGATGACCGTGGCACCCGTGTCCCCGCGGAGTTCGCCGGAGCCGTTCGCGAAGACCATCCGCTGGGGGTTGCGGGAGTCCGCGTCCAGCTGGCAGCGGTTCTCGGCGGTGACGGCGCTGGATTCCCCCGCGGGCCCACGCTTGATGATGCGCACGTCGCCCTCCTGCGTCCGATAGGAGGCCGGGGTGCCATCCCCGATCCCCGCGGAGAAGTAGTCACAGCCCCCGAACTGGGCACCCTGCTGGTGCTGCTCGTTGAGCGCCCACTCGAGGGAGGCTCCGGTGATCTCGCCCGCGGCCTCGGATGCCTGCGCGGCGATCGGGGCGGCGATGAGCCCGCCGAACACGAGCGCGCCGAGCAGCACGCCGCTGAGCGTTCGACGCCCCGCTCGGTCGGGCCCCCGGCGGGAAGCGGGCGGGGGTGGGGGAACAGCTGGACGCATAGCGACTCGTTTCATCGGTCGCGCGGGCGCGGCGACACGGAGCGGCCGGGCACGCACGAGGACAAGCGGGGGGAAGGGGGTCACCCGCGCACGCCGGACAACAAACATCCGACGGAGGCAAGGTGAGGCTATCCTAACCACGCCAGGGCGCGACAAACAACCCCCGACCGCGATCCACTCGCCGCGGCAGCCGCCCTCCGGTGCCCCGGGGGCTACTCGTCCGGGTCCGCGTCGCCCCGCTCGCGCTCGTCACCGGGGTCGCCCTCGGCGTCGAGGGACTGCGCCCCCGTGATCTCGGTGTCGGTCAGCGTGACCAGGACCCCCAGCTCGCCGCCCTCCGGGGCGGTTGCGAAGCGGATGCTCCACTCCAGATCGCCGAAGAACGCGATCTCGGGGCTCCACCCCGTCCACCCCTCGGCCCCGGCGGGCCCGGCGATCACCTCGGCCGCGTCCCGCAGGTGCTGCTCGGCCGCGCCGAGGCGCGCCAGGAGCCACTCGGGCGCAAAATGGGGCTCAC
>NZ_JAPFRB010000001.1:520274-528543 GCF_035726885.1 Leucobacter sp. M11
GACGAGGCTGATCAGCACCTCGGGGTGTCGGGTCAGGATGCCCGTCATGAGGAGGTAGCCCTCCGGGGCGTCCTCCTCGGTCGCGAAGCCGGACACGAGTTCGGCGGCGGTGAGGGCATCGGCAATCGCGCTGAGCTGTTCCTGACGAGTCATGCCTCCACCCTAGGGGACGACGTCCGGTTCCGGTCGTTCTCCCCGCCCCCGGCAGGCCACGGATGTCTCGGCGCGCGCGCGAGGATCGCCCCGCGCGCAGCCGGTGGCTCGGCTCAGTCTCGCTCGCTCCACGCGGTGACGGTCACCCGGTTCTTCCCCTGCCGTTTCGAGCGGTACATCGCCGCGTCGGCCGCGGCAACGAGCTCCGCCCCGAGCGCGGCGCCGGCGTCCGCGCCACCGTCGTGGTGCACGGCCCCGATGCTGGCCGAGAGGCCGCAGGCGACGGGCATCCGCCCCAGCTCCGCGAGCGCCGCCCGGGCCCGCTCGGTGATCGCGGCGAGGTCCCCGGGGCCGACGCCGGGGCAGATCAGCAGGAACTCGTCCCCGCCGAGCCGAGCCACCGTGTCCCCCGCGCGCAGCGAGCGGGTGAGCCGGTCCGCGGCGAGCCGGAGCACCTGGTCCCCCGCGCCGTGCCCCTCGCGGTCGTTGATCGCCTTGAACCCGTCCAGGTCAACGAACACCACGCCGAGCCCGTCGCCCGATCCCCGCCGGTCGCCGAGGAGGGCGTCCAGGGTTTCCTCCGCGCGCCGCCGATTCGGCAGCCCCGTGAGCGGGTCGTGGCTGGCCCGGTGTTCCAGGCTCCGCAACAGGCTGAGCCGTTGCAGGGCGGGCACCGCGCCGTCGGCGAGGGAGCGCAGGATCCCGAAGCGGTCGTCGTCGCCCTGACAGGGGCGCGGGAACCAGCAGGTGAGCACCCCGAGCACCCGGCCGTCGGCGAGGAGCGGCAGCGCGGTCGCCGCCTCCACATGCGCGGCGGCGTAGTCCCCGGCGTCCTCCGGGTACTGCGCCGCGATCTCCCCGGGGTCGCAGAGCGAGACCCGCTCGCCCCGGAACAGGGCGTCGAGGTCCGGGCCGGACAGGGCCCGGAGCGGGCGCTCCCCGGCAATCGTGCGCAGGCCGCCGTCCGGGGTGACCAGGCCCAGGCTGACCCGCGGCGTGTCGCTCGCCTCGATGGCCGCCGAGACGAGGGACTCGCCCAGCTCGGCTTCGCTGTGGGCCTGGGCGGCCCCGGCCGCCGCGGCCTGCAGGATCCGAACCCGCTGCGCCTGGTCCTCGGCGACCCGACGAGACTCGAGCAGGCTCCGCTCGTACTCGTGGCGCTGATCCGCCTCCAGGAAGGCGAAGCGCAGCCGGACACCCCCGGCCAACTCGGGGGCGTCCTCGGCGATCGCGCTCACGAAGAAGGTCCGATCCGGCCGCCCCTCGGCCCCACGCACGGAGAGGGCCATGCCGTTCACGAAGCGCTCCTCGAGGAGCTTGGGCAGCAGGCGGCTCTCCCAGAACAGCCGGCTCGCTCCGGTCAGCCGCTGCCCGAGGTAGGCCCCGGGAACGTCGGCGGTCGCGCGGCCCGACAGCTGCGCGAAGCGGGGGTTGACGAGAATGATTCGGCTGTCGCCGTCGGTGACGACGAGCCCGCAGGGCGCGAGCTCGCCGAGCAGCGCGGCCTCGGCGTCCGCCCTGCGTTCCCGGGGCTCGGGGAGCTCGGGCACGGGCCGCGGCCCCGGCGGCGGCGTGGCGACCGGGAGGGGCGCGGGGGAAGCCTCCGGGCTTTCGCCCAGGGCACTCACGCCTCCGCCAGGATGCGCCGGGCGACCTCGGCGGGCGCGGAGAGGTGCGGATAGTGCCCGGTCGCGTCGAGCCGGTCCACGCGCGCGGCCGGGAGCCGCTGCGCGAGGTACGCGCCGACCGCGTCCGGCACGACCAGATCGTCGGCCGCAAACAGTGCGTGGCAGGGCACGGTCAGCCGATCGAGGTCGGCCCGGTGATCCGAACGATAGACGACCCGGGCAAACTGCCGCGCGACCTCGCCGTCGAGGCGCGCGAAGCTGCTCCGCAGCTCCTCGGCCAGCTCGGGCCGCCCGGGGTTCGCCATGAGCGCCGGGGCCATGGTCTCGGCCCACCCGAGGTAGTTTTCGTCGATGCTGTCGAGGAGGCCGTCAATGTCCGATGCCTCGAAGCCGCCCTCGTATCCCGCGTCGTTCAGGTAGCGGGGCGAGGCCCCGAGGAGCGTCAGCGAGCGGAACAGCTCCGGGGCGCGGTTGGCCGCGAGCACCCCGATCATGCCGCTCACGGAGTGCCCGACATAGCGGACGGGCCCCAGCGACAGCTCGCGCACGAGCGCAACCAGGTCATCCGCGTAGCCGTCCAGGGAGGCGTAGCGGGCGCGGTCGTAGTCCGCGAGCAGGGTGTCCCCCGAGCCCATCAGGTCGTAGCTGAGGACCCGGAAGCGCTCGGCGAGCAGCGGTGCCACCAGCCGCCACATGCGCTGGTCGTTGCCGTAGCCGTGCCCGAGGAGCATTGGCTCCGCGGCCGGATCGCCGAGGGCCGTGAGGCCGTGCCGTCGGGCGCGCGTCCCCCCTGGATCATCCGGTGCGTGTGCGATGGCGTTCCCCTCCCGTGGCCAGGGCCGGCGCGCCCACTCCCGGCGTCCGGGCGGGTGTCCGCGGGGCCGGCATCCTGCCCCCTAAGTTACTCTCCCCGGCTGAGAGGAGCCAAGCGCTCGGGCGGCTCCTCGGATTCGGCGCCCAACGCGACCACGACCGCGTCGAGGGCCTCGCGCACGGCGTCCACCGCGGGGCGAGCCACCCCCGCGTCGCGGGCGGCGGTGAACACGGTGCGGCGGGGCCGGCCGGGGAGCGGGATCAGCCGGGCCCCGGGCTCGCGCCCCGCCCAGACGAGCCCCGGCAGGAGCGCGACCGCGTTCCCCGAGGAGACGAGGCTCACGTGGGCCTGCAGATCCGCGCTTTCGTAGCGAATATCGGGCTCGAAGCCGGCGACCCGGCACGCCTGCAACGCCCAGTGCCGGGACGCCGCCCCCGCGGGCTCCAGCACCCAGGGCCGGTCCGCCGCCTCCGCCAGGGAACGCACCGTCGCCCAGCTCGGATCCGGATCCGTCCCGGGCACCGCGAGGCTGATCTCGTCGCTGATGAGGGGCAGCCGGTCGAGCCCCGGGTGGTGCGGGGCCGAGTGCCCCGGGTACTGCTCGGCGACGACGAGGTCGAACTCGCGCGCCCAGGTGTCGTGCAGCGCGGTCTCGGGCTCGTGCTGGACCATCTCCAGCCGCACCCCGGGGTGCCGCTCGCGCAGGCGGCGCAGGGCCGCGGGCATCAGCGCGAGCACCGCGGTCTGGAAGATCGCGAGCCGAACCGTGCCGCGGACGGTCTCCCCCGCCTCCGCCAGCTCGGACTCGGCCCGCTCCATGACCGTGAGGATCTCCTCGGTGCGGGCGACGAGGATCTCGGCCTCTGGGGTGAGCTGCACGCGCCGCCCGACGGGCCGCAGGAGGGGGACGCCGACCTCGCGTTCGAGCTGCGAGAGCTGCTGGGAGACCGAGGAGGGGCTGTAGTTCAGCGCCTCGGCCACGCTCGCCAGAGTGCCGCGCAGACTCAGTTCGCGAAGCAGGCGGAGCCGCCGGAGATCCAGCACAGGGGCCTCGATTCAATAGGTCAGTTTTCCTGATGATTATCCATTATTTTCCTTCACTGTACCTAATGCGTTCCCCGGGCGATACTGAGAGCATCCCCGGCCCACGCAATCCCGCGGCCACGAGCAAAAAGGCACAGCATGACCCTTCCCAACGACACCGCCGTCTCCCCCGATTCCCTCGCCGATGAGGCGACCGCCCTGGTGACCCGCTGGCTCAAAGAGAGCGCGTCGATCCCCGTCGACACCTCCGGCCAGCGCCTCGCCGGGGTGCTCAGTGACCCGAACGGGCTCGATTTCACCGTCGGCTTCGTCGACGGCGTCGTCCGGCCCGAGGACCGCAAGATCGCGGGCCGCAACCTCAAGCAGCTCGTCCCCCTCACCCCGAGCTTCCTGCCCGGCGTGATGAAGCAGGCGATCAAGCTCGGCGGGGCCTTCGCCACCTCGATGCCCGGCATTGTCGTGCCGACCGCCCAGGCGGTGCTGCGCAGCATGGTCCGCCACCTCATCGTGGACGCGAGCGATCAGAAGCTCGGCCCGGCCCTCGCCAAGATCAAGCAGTCCGGCGCGAAGCTGAACATCAACCTGCTCGGCGAGGCCGTGCTCGGCGCGGCCGAGGCCGATAAGCGCCTCGTCGGCACGGAGAAGCTGCTCCGCCGCCCCGACGTGGAGTATGTCTCGATCAAGGTGTCCTCCACCGTCGCCCCGCACTCCCCCTGGGCCTACGAGGAGAACGTCGCGCACGTCATCGGCAAGCTGCGCCCCCTCTACGAGATCGCGGCGCAGGCCTCCCCCCGGAAGTTCATCAACCTGGATATGGAGGAGTTCAAGGACCTCGACATCACGATCGATGTCTTCACGCGGATCCTCGACGACCCCGCCTTCCTGGACCTCGAGGCCGGCATCGTGCTCCAGGCGTACCTGCCCGACGCCCTCCCCGCGCTCGAGCGGCTCACCGCGTGGGCGCAGCGCCGCGTTGACGCCGGCGGCGCCCCGATCAAGGTGCGCGTCGTGAAGGGCGCGAACCTGCCGATGGAGCGCGTCGAGGCCGGGCTGCACGGCTGGCCGCTGGCCACCTGGGGCTCCAAGCAGGACTCCGACACCCACTACAAGCGCGTCCTCGACTTCGCGCTGCGCCCCGAGAACGCTCGCGCGGTGCGCATCGGCGTCGCCGGACACAACCTCTTCGACGTGGCCCTCGCCTGGCTGCTCGCGAAGGCCCGCGGGGTGCAGAGCCGGATCGAGTTCGAGATGCTGCTCGGCATGGCCACGAACCAGGCCGAGGTCGTCAAGCGCGAGGTCGGCGGGCTGCTCCTCTACACGCCCGTCGTGCACCCCACCGAGTTCGACGTCGCGATCTCGTACCTGATCCGCCGCCTGGAGGAGGGGGCGAGCCAGGAGAACTTCATGTCCGCCGTCTTCGACCTTGGCGACAACCCCGCGCTCTTCGAGCGCGAGCGCCAGCGCTTCCTCGCGTCGCTCGCGGAGATCGGCTCCCCCGCCCAGCCCACCAACCGCGTGCAGGACCGCACGGCCCCGGCCGAGCCGGCCCCCCGCACGGGCTTCCGCAACGAGGCCGACACGGACCCCGCGATCCGGGTGAACCGCGAGTGGGGCCGCGCCATCCTTGAGCGCGTCGCCACGAGCGAGCTCGGCAACGCCACCGTCGCCGCGCACACGATCACGGACCAGGCCGGGCTCGACGCCGTCTTCGCCCGCACCGAGGCCGCCCGCGGCACCTGGAGCACCTTGAGCGGGGCCGAGCGCGCCGAGATCCTGCACCGCGCGGGCGACGCACTCGCGGCCCGGCGCGCGGATCTGATCGAGGTTGCCGCCGCCGAGGCTGGCAAGACCATCGACCAGGCCGATGTCGAGATCAGCGAGGCGATCGACTTCGCGCACTTCTACGCCGAGCTCGCCCGCGAGCTGGACGACGTGGACGGCGCCGTCTTCTCCCCCGTCGGGCTGACCGTGGTGACCCCGCCGTGGAACTTCCCCGTCGCGATCCCCGCGGGCTCCACCCTGGCCGCGCTGGCCGCGGGCAGCCCCGTCATCATGAAGCCCGCGACCCAGGCCCGCCGCTGCGGCGCCGTGCTCGCCGAGGCGCTCTGGGAGGCCGGGGTGCCCGCCGACGCGCTGCAGTTCGTGCAGCTCGGCGACCGCGCCCTCGGCACGGCCCTCGTGGCCGACCCGCGCGTGGAGCGGCTGATCCTCACGGGCGGCTACGAGACGGCGGAGCTGTTCCGCTCCTTCCGGAACGACCTGCCGCTGCTGGCCGAGACGAGCGGGAAGAACGCGATCATCGTGACTCCGAGCGCCGACTACGACCTCGCCGCGCGCGACGTCGCCCAGTCCGCCTTCGGCCACGCCGGGCAGAAGTGCTCCGCGGCCTCCCTCGTGATCCTCGTCGGCTCCGCGGCGACCTCGCGCCGCTTCCGCACGCAGCTGCTCGACGCGGTCGCCTCCCTCGAGGTGGACTACCCGACGAACATCAGCGCCCAGATGGGCCCGATGATCGCCGCGCCCGCTGGCAAGCTCCTCTCGGGCCTGACGACCCTCGGCCCGGGCGAGTCCTGGCTCATCGAGCCGAAGCAGCTCGACGACAGCGGCAAGCTGTGGAGCCCCGGCGTCCGCGAGGGCGTCACGAACGGCTCCGAGTACCACCTGACCGAGTACTTCGGCCCGATCCTCGGCATCATGACGGCGGAGACGCTCGACGAGGCCATCGAGATGCAAAACCGCGTCGACTACGGCCTGACCGCGGGCATCCACTCCCTCGACCGGGACGAGCTGGGCACCTGGCTCGACCGGGTCCAGGCCGGAAACCTGTACGTGAACCGCGGCATCACGGGCGCGATTGTGCAGCGCCAGCCCTTCGGCGGCTGGAAGAAGTCCGCCGTCGGCGCGGGCGGCAAGGCGGGCGGCCCGAACTACCTCGTGGGCCTCGGCCACTGGGCCAGCGCCCCCTCGGCGGCGAAGGGCACCCCCTCCGGCGCGGCCGCCGGAATCCTGCCCGCGACGAGCGGCCTCTCCGAGTTCGACCGCGGCTACCTGGCCCGCGCCCTGACGAGCGACGGGGCCTGCTGGAAGCGCGAGTTCGGCACGGCCAAGGACGTGCAGGGCATCGAGGCGGAGCGGAACGTGTTCCGGTACTTCCCCGTGCCGGTCACGGTCCGCCTGGCCGAGGCCGGGGCCGTCGCCCCGAGCGCGGACGCCGCCTCCGGCGTCGCCCAGCTCGTGCGCGCCGCCGCCGCCGGGCTCACGGCGGGCTCGCCGCTCACCGTGTCGAGCGCGGTTGAGCTGCCCGCCGACCTCGCCGCCGTGCTCGCCCGCGCGGGCGCCCGCGTCACGGTGCAGGACGACGCCGCCTTCGCCGCGGGCCTCGCCGGCACCCGCGAGGGCCGGATCCGCGTCATCGGCCAGGCGGCCGTGCCCGCGATCGCCACGGCGCTCGGCGGCATCCCCGATGTCGCCCTCTACGCGGAGCCCGTCACCGAGTCCGGCCGCGTCGAGATCCTGCCCTTCCTCCGGGAGCAGGCCGTCTCCGTGACGGCGCACCGCTTCGGCACGCCCAACCGCCTCACCGAGGGACTGCTCTAGCCCGGATCGCTCCGGCGCAGCGCCCGGCCCCGTCCCCCACGCACACCGCGGGGGACGGGGCCGTTCCCGTTCACCCACCAGCGTGGCTCTGAGGCTCCTCACACCGGGACGGTGTTGAATAGGAGACATGACCGATGCGCCCTCTCCCGTTTCCGCGCCGCAGCCCGCCGAGGCTGAGGCGCACGATCCCCTGCTCGGCGCTCCCGGTTACGACCCCAAGCGCCCAAAGCTCTCCGCGCTGCCCGTGCTCGCCGGGCTCGGCATCACCGTGGTGATGCTGCTCATCGGCCTGCTGGCCTAGGAACCGCGCCCGCCTCGGCTGCGCCAGAAGCCCCGATCTACGATGACCGAGCCCAGCCGCGGCACCCCGCGGACCCCGAGCACCCGATTGAACGGTGTGCTCGACGCGGAGGGGCTCGTCACCGACGCGGCAACGGCCTACGCCGCCGAGGCCGCGCACGCGCTCGGCTCCCCCGAGCTGCGGGTCAGCCCCGCCCGCCTGGAGGCGAACCTCCGCTCACTTGAGGTCCTGACCGTCAACGGGCGCTCCGCGACCCCCTGGGCCCCGCTGAGCGGCTTCTTTCCCGTCTCCGGCGGGGACTGGGTGCGCACGCATGCGAACTCGCCCTGGCACCGGGACCGCCTCTGCGCGCTGCTCGGCCTGCCCGATGCCGCGAACGCCATCCAGCTCGCCGCCGCGCTCGCCGAGCGGGACGCGGCCGAGCTCGAAGCGCTCGCGCACGCGGCCGGTGCCCTGCTCGTGCGCGTCCGGGACGCCAGCGAGGCGGCGGCGATTCTGGACGACGCGCCCCCGGTCCGCTGGGACACGCCCCCGAGCGAGGCCGGTCGCGCTGGCGGAGCGCCCGGGGGAAGCCGCGCGGACCGCCCCCTGCGGGTGCTGGACCTGACCACCGTGATCGCCGGGCCGACGGCGGGACGCGCCCTCGCCGCGATCGGCGCGGATGTCCTCCGCGTCGATGACCCGAACCGACCCGAGCTGCCCGATCTCTTTCTCGATACCTCGGCCGGAAAA
>NZ_JAPFRB010000001.1:528597-530606 GCF_035726885.1 Leucobacter sp. M11
GCCTCCGCCGATATTGTGCTCCTGGGTTCCCGCCCCGGCGCCCTCGATCGTTTCGGTCTGGGCGCGGAGGCGTTGCGCGACCGGCACCCCGGCCTCGTCACCGCCTCGATCCGCGCGTACCCCGCATCCGGATCCTGGGCGGAACGCCGCGGCTTCGACTCCCTCGTGCAAGCGGTGTCCGGCATCGCCCGGGCGGAGGCGGCCGGGGCCGAGCGCCCCGGCGCGCTCCGGGCGCAGGCTCTCGATCACAGCGCAGGCTATTTCCTCGCCGCCTCCGTTCTCGCCGCCGTTGCGGGTCGGCCGATCCCGACCTTTGGAGCGAGCGACGCGGAGCCAGGCGATGACGCGGCCCCAGCCCCGCTCGGCGTGGAGGTGAGCCTGGGCGGGCTCGCCCGGAACCTGCTGTCCCGGCCGCACCGCACGGGGCCGGACGCGGCCCCATCGCCCCCGCCCGCGCCCGTGCCGCTCGAAGACACCGAGGAGGTCGCGTCTGCGCACGGGATGCTGCGTCGGGTGCGACCCCTGCTGACCATTCCCGGCCGGAGCCAGGGGGCCGTGCCCGTGCTGGGCAGCGCTCGGCCCGCGTGGTGATCCCGGGGCCGGTCGCGGCCTAGGCGGTGCCAGAGGGGCGGGCGCTCGCGCGGCGATTCACGAGCGGGAAAATGACGAGGTTCGTGACGGCGATGAGCAGCAGCACCACGGCGTAGGCCCAGCCGGCCATCGCGAGCAGGCCCCGGTCAAACAGCAGCACGACCGCGAGGGCGGTCATCAAGACGTAGGCGGGCCACTTCTGCGTCCACGTGAGCACCGCGAGCACGGCGAGGCCGAGCATCACGAACACCGCGCCCCAGCTGAACGCGACAGTGCCGGAGGTGAGCGCCATCACGACCAGCGCGACGGGGCTGGCAACGATGATCGTTTCCATGATGCGCTTGCCGAAGCCGGTCGCGCGGCGATCCTCGACCGGGCCGCCCGCGACCGGGTTGCGGCCGTCTCCCGACGGCTCTCCCCGGCGCTGGTCCTGGTGCTCACTCATGCGGTCTCCCTGCGCTGTTCCGGCCCCGGTCCGGTGCGTCCCGGCGCGGCGTGCCCTGCCTCCGAGCTTACGCGGCCCGGTGGCACGGCGGCTGATGGTTGGCCGCACCAGGCGAGAATCGGACGGCTTTTCCCCCGCTCCCCCGCACCCCCGGGGCGCGGGGCGTCCGGCGCGTACAGTGGGATCCGAAGCACACGGACCACGCCGCAGTCTGGAGAAAGGAGCGCCGGTGCACGCCCAACTCTTTGACGACGACTTCGCCGCCCGGCCGCCCCGGATCCTCGCCCCCGGCGCCGTGCTGGTGCCTGATTTCCTCACCCTCGAACAGCAGCGCTTCCTCGTCGAGCGATTCCGGGAGTGGGCCGCCGGGCCCGTGCCCGCCCGGGCGGCCCGGGTCGGCGAGCACCCCATGAGCGTACGCACCGTCTGCCTCGGCTGGCACTGGCGGCCCGGCGGCTACAGCCGAGCGGCCGTCGACGTGAACGGGCAGCGGGTCCTCCCCGTGCCCGAGTGGCTGGTTCAGCTCGGACGCACCGCGCTCGCGGCCGCCGAGGCGGTGCCGAATCCGGCCGATGCAGCGGGCAACGGCCTGCCGACCGGCACCGCGAACGGCTACGCCCCGGACGCGGTGCTCGCGAACTTCTACGACGCCGCGGCCTCAATGGGGATGCACCAGGACCGCGACGAACCGGACCTGGCCCCCGTCGTCTCGGTGTCCCTCGGCGACCGCTGCCTCTTCCGCTTCGGGAATTCCGAGACGAGAAACCGCCCCTACCAAGACATCGAGCTGTCCTCCGGGGACCTCTTCGTCTTCGGGGGGCCCGCCCGGCTCGCTTATCACGGAGTCGTCCGGGTCTTCCCCGGAACCGCCCCCACGGGTCTCGGCCTCGACTCCGGCCGCATCAATCTCACCCTGCGCCAGACCGGGCTCAGTGACCGCGAAAGGATCACCCCGTGACCACCGCTTCTCGCC
>NZ_JAPFRB010000001.1:530660-533528 GCF_035726885.1 Leucobacter sp. M11
TCCTCGGCGACGACGGGCTCGCCCGGCCGCCGTGGGCGGCCACCGATCCGCTGCTGCGCGCCTACTACGACGAGGAGTGGGGGATGCCCGTGCGCGACGAACAGGGGCTCTTCGAGCGGCTCAGCCTGGAGGCGTTCCAGTCCGGGTTGTCCTGGGCAACGATCCTCCGCAAGCGCCCCGCATTCCGCTCCGCCTTCGACGGCTTCGACCCCGAGCGCGTGGCCGCCTACGGAGACAGCGACGTGGCCCGGCTACTCACTGATGCGGGCATCGTGCGCAACCGGGCGAAGATTCTCGCGACGATCGGAAACGCTCGCGCCACCCTCGCCCTGCGCGAGGCCCAGGGGCTCGGTGCGCTGATCTGGTCCTTCCAGCCAGCGGACACCCCCCGGCCCCGGCGCATCGAGGAGGTGCCCACGCGCTCCGCGGAGTCCGCGGCGCTCGCGAAGGAGCTGAAGCGGCTCGGATTCGCCTTTGTCGGACCGACGACCGCGTTTGCGCTCATGGAGGCGGTGGGGATCGTCGACACGCACCTCATCGGCAGCCACCGTCGTGGCAGCTCGGGCGTCTGGGAGATCGCGCCGCGCTAGGGCTTAGCCCAGCAGCTGCTCGATGGCCGCGCAGGGGCCGAGCGCATCCCCGTTGGGCGCAGGCTCGGCAGCGGCAGCAACGGAGACTCGGAGGAGCAAAGCGCGCAGGGTGTCGCGCTCCCCCGCCGAAAGCTCCGCCATGAGGTACCCCTCTACCTCGGCCATCGCACGCTCCAGGTGACCGAGGAGCTCCTCCCCGGTCGCGGTGAGCACGAGCGTGCGCGCGCGGCGATCGGTGGGGTGCGGTTGCCGCTCGAGCAGCCCGGCCGTGGCGAGGTCGTCCACGAGGTAGGTCATCTGCGTGCGGTCGATGCCCAAGTGGGTCGCGATTTCGAGCTGGCTGCAGCCGCTCCCGGCGGCGACGGTGCTCAGCACGCGAAAGCCGCGGATGCCCGAGGGCAGCGCCCCGAGTTTCCGAGCGGCGAGATCCTGATAGCGCTGCACGGCGCGCCCGAGCGCCCAGCCGAGATCGGCGGGATCGGGAAGCGCGTGTGCGGTCATGTCCTCAGCCTAGCTCAGATACAAGCTTGCGTAAAGATGATCTTGCAGTTAGATTATCTACTTGAAAGCACAATGAAATGAGGACCCGTGGAACTCGGTATTTACAGCTTCGGCGACATCAGCGCCACCGCAGGCGTCAGCGCGATCAGCGCCGAGCAGGGCATCAAGAATCTCCTGGAGCGCGCCCGCCTCGCCGATGAGGTCGGCCTCGACTACTACGGCCTCGGCGAGCACCACCGCGAGGAGTATGCGGTGTCCTCCCCGCAGACCGTGTTGGCCGCGGCCGCGGCCCAGACCTCGAACATCCGCCTCGGTTCCGCGGTGACCGTCCTCAGCACCGACGATCCGGTGCGGGTCTTTCAGCAGTTCGCGACCGCGGATCTCATCTCGGGCGGACGGGTCGAGATCACCGCTGGCCGCGGCTCCTTCATCGAGTCCTACCCGCTCTTCGGCGCCGAGCTCACGGATTACGAGGCGCTCTACAACGAGAAGATCGAGCTGCTGCTGGAGCTGAACGCCGCGGAGCGCGTCACCTGGTCCGGCCGCTTTCGACCCGCGCTCGACGACGCCCTGATCCTGCCCCGCCCCGCCGGCGGGCGGCTGCCGATCTGGATCGCCACGGGCGGCACCCCCGCCTCGACCGTCCGCGCGGCAGCCCTCGGCCAACCCGTCATCTACGGCCTGCTCGGGGGAAGCATCGCGAGCTTCGCCCGGCACGCCGAGCTGTTCCGCTCCGAGGCTGAACGACTCGGTCACGGCGCGCTCCCCGTCGGCGTCTCCAGCGTCGGCTTCGTCGCCGAGCACCGCGCCCGCGACACCTTCTACGCCGGCTGGAACGACACCATGACCCGCACCTCGGCCGAGCGCGGCTTCGCCACCCCGAGCCGGACCAGCTACGAGGCCCAGGCGGGGCCCGAGGGCGGGATCTACGTCGGAAACGCGGAGGAGGTCGCGGAAAAGATCATCGCGACCCACCGGTTCATGCGCCACGACCGGCACATTCTGCAGATGGACCTCTCCGCGCTCCCCCAGCGCGAGGTGCTGCGCTCGATCGAACTGCTCGGCACGAAGGTCAAGCCGATGCTGGACGCCGAACTGGGCAGCGTCCCCCCGACCCACACGTCCGCACTCGGCCAGGGGGGCCAGCGATGACCACGCTCGGCATCCTCGGGGCGGGTAAGGTCGGCACCACCCTCGCCCGAGGGGCGCTCGCGGCGGGCTACGACGTGCGCATCGCGGCCTCTGGGCCGGCCGCCGAGATCGCCCTGATCGTGGAGGTGCTCGCCCCCGGGGCGATCGCCGCGGACGCGGCCGAGGTCGTGGCACACGCCGAGCTGATCGTGCTCGCGACCCCGCTGCGCAAGTACCGCGGGCTCGACGCCGCCCTGCTGGCCGGCAAACCCGTGCTCGACGCGATGAACCACTGGGCGGACACCGACGGCGCACTCGCCGATCTCGCCGCGCACCCCTCCAGCTCCGAGATGGTCGCCGCGCACCTGCCCGGAGCGCTCCTCGGCAAAAGCCTGAACCACATCGGGTACCACGAGCTGGAGGAGGACGGGCAACCCGCGGGCTCCCCGGGCCGTCGCGCGCTGGCGGTCGCCACGGATCACGAGGTCACCCGCGATCTCGGACTGGCGCTGATTGAGCGGCTCGGCTTCGACGCGGTCGACGCGGGCCCGCTCGCCGCGGGCCGCGCCCTTGAGCCGGGCACGCCGATCTTCGTCGGCGCCTTCGAGCGTGCGGAGCTCCGCACGCTCCTCACCGAGGCCGGGTT
>NZ_JAPFRB010000001.1:533616-534286 GCF_035726885.1 Leucobacter sp. M11
CCGCGTCTTCGAGTGCGCGCGGGGCCGGTTTCCCGTTCCCGGGGCCGCGCTTGTCCTCCCCCGATGCGGCAGCCGTCGTGACACACTGGGAGCATGCACGAACTCACCCACTACGTCCGTCAGCGGCTCAGCGCGGGAGCCGATCCCGCCGCGCTCTTCCGCGAGCTCACGGCGGCGGGGTGGCCTCCAGCCCAGGCTGACGCCGCGGTTCGCCAGCTGCTCGGCCCGGCTCCGGCCCAGCCCGCGGACCCCTCGCCCCCAGCCGCAGGAACGGCGGACGCGGCGGGACGAGGCTCGCGTGGCCTGCTCATGGGGAGCATCGCCGCCGCCCTGGCGTCCGTGCTGCCGCTCATCATCATCCCCCTGGTCGCGCTCCTCGCCGGGCCCGGCATCCGCGGTTCGCTCCAGGGGGCGCAGGACGCCTTCCCGATCATGCTCTGGCTGCTCATCATTCTGATCCCGCTCTGGTGCGTGGCCCTCGTCCTCCTCATCCTGTCCCGCCGCAAACCCCCCGCACCCCCGCGAAAGCTGTGGGGCTGGGCGCTCGGCGCCGTCCTCGCGGCCCCCCTGCTCGGCACGCTGATGCTCATCGGCACCCTCATCTTCACGGTCGCGCTCGGCATCATGTGCGGCGAGGCCCAGAGCGTGAACTGCGGGCTCGCCTAAGCCG
>NZ_JAPFRB010000001.1:534321-539166 GCF_035726885.1 Leucobacter sp. M11
GCCCGATGCCTCCCGCGGCACCTCGGGTCACGAACCGTTCGCGTCGTGCGTGTCCTCCCCGCCCGCGACGAAGGCCCGCAGGAAGTCGATGGCCGCCCGGAGCGCCGGAGCGGGGCGACGCGATTCGCGGTAGCGGAGCGAGATGCGGCGGAAGCCGAGGCCGGGCAGCTCGTGGGTCTCCACCCCCGCGGGCACCCCGTCGCGGAGCGCGAGCTGGGGCATGAGAGTGACCCCCTCCCCCGCCGCGATCATGGCCAGCGCCGCGTGGTGACCCGAATAGCGGTGCGGCGACGTCTCCGAATCCGGCAGGCCGCGGCGCACCCGACGCACGGCGCTCACACCGCCCGCGCCCCCGTCCAGTTCCAGCCAGGGCACCTGAAGCCGTTCCAGCTCCACGACGCCGAGCGCGGCCTGGGTTCCGGCGGGCGCCACGAGCACCCACGGATCATGTAGCAGGGTCACCTCGCGGATCCCCGGCGGCAGGGGCAGCGCGGCGACCTCGTCGTCCCGCTCAATCACGATGAGGTCGAGCTGGGCGGCCTTCAGGCTCCGCACCAGGTCGGAGTGCTCGGCCTCGATCACTTCCAGCTGCACGCCCGCGAGCTCGTCGCGCCAGCGGTGCAGCGAGGGCGCGAGCACCGCGGAGATAAAGCTCTGGAAGGCCCCCAGCCGCACCCGCCCACTCGGGAGCTGGCTGGCCGCGGCCACCCGGAGCGCCGCCTCGTTCACCTCGCGCTCGATGGTCTCGGCCAGCTCGATCAGCTCTCGGCCGGCAGCCGTGGGGTTCAGCCCGCGCGGGGACCGATCCACGAGCGGCACCCCGACCTCAGCCTCCAAGCGGCTGAGCTGCTGAGACACCGCGGAGGGCGTCAACCGCAGGGAATCCGCAGCGGCGAGCACCCCGCCGCTGCGCGCGATCTGCAGGAGATAGGGCAACCGCGAGACGGTGATCTTCATATTAAGAAATTCTAAATGCTGGATACGCAATTAGGCAATTGCGCTAAAACTGCACTCAGATAACAATTGAGTCACATCACCTTTTTGGCCAGCACACCATCTGCAAGGAGCAGCGTTGGACGACATCTACGGCAGCATTCTCGGTTGGCTCGGGACCGCTGGCACGCTCTCCGCCTATGTGCTCATCTGGCGCGGTTGGGTCTCCCCTACCGGGAAGCGCTACGCCGCGCTCAACACGATCGGCGGCATCCTCGCCGGGGCCGGGGCCTTCGCCTTCGGCGCGTGGCCCGCGGTCGCCTCGAACGTGGTGTGGGCCGTCATCGGCATCCACGGACTCATCACCGCTACGCAGCGCGATCGCCGCGAGTCCGGGTCCTGGCAGCCGAGCATCGAGGACCAGACCGACTTCGATCCGGTGCTCACCGAGGAGCCGTCTGTGACGCTCCTGGAGACGCAGCCGCTGCGCCTCGTGCAGACCCAGTCGATCCAGCTCCCGACGCCGGAGCAGGTGCGGGAGCACGCAGCCCAGCGCGAGGCGAGCCAGGACGCCTACGTCCGAAGCGCCTGAGACGCCCCCGGCTCCCGCCCCTCGCCGCTTGCCGCTTAGGAGGCGAGCGGCTCGCCCTCGGCCTCCGCGTTGATGCCCGTGACGTGGCCGGTCTTGCCCGCGCTCCAGTAGCCGATGGCGCTGTGCGTGTCGCGGGCCAGCCCGCGGTCCCGGCGCAGGTGGCTGCGGATCGCGCGGCTCGTCGCCGCCTCGCAGGCGACCCAGACGTAGGGCGTGCCCTCGGGGAACTCCAGGGCGCGGACCGCGTCCGCGAGCCGGCTCGGGGAGAGCCCCATTCCGGAGCCCGCGAGCCACTCGATCGTCAGCTCGCCACGAGTCTCGAACTCCTGGCGGTCCTCGTCCGAGATCACCTCAACGATGGCGTGGGCGCGCTGACCCGGCTGCAATTCCTCGACGATGCGGCCGAGCCCCGGCAGGCCGGTCGCGTCGGCGACCAGGAGCTGCCAGTCCACGGCGCTCGCATCGCGGTAGTGCGAACGGGTCGGCTCCCCCGCGCCAAACACGCCGAGGACGTGTCCGGGCTCGGCGCGCAGCGCCCAGTCCGAGGCGTGCCCGCCCTCGTGCAGGACGAAGTCGATGTCGAACTCGGCGCCGCCCGCGCGAACCTGACGCACCGTGTAGTGCCGCCACGGCGGCTCAACCGAGTAGTCCAGCTCCGCGGAGCCGTAGTTCTCCTGGTTGAAGAAGGCCAGGCTGGCCTCGGTCTCGCCGACGCGGGGGAAGGCGAGGTCAATGCGCTCGTCGCCGATCCCGTCGGTGACCCAGGTCCAGTCGCCAACGGGGGCGAGCGTCACCCGCGCCATGTTCGGGCTGAGCCGCTCAACGGCGATCACTCGGGCGGGATGACAATTCGACACGGGGACTCCTCGGGTTCCTGCGGGGCGTTTCCCCACCCCAAGGTTAGGCAATCCTCACCCGTCACAGCCGACAAGAACTATCGCCGGGCGGACAATCGGGGCGGCTACCAGCCCTCCGTCAGCACCCGATCGAGCTGCGCGAGCAGGAAGTCCGCGCTCTGGGCCGTCAGGGTCAGCGGCGGCTTCACCTTGAGCACGTTCGAGCGCTCCGAGGTGGTCAGCACCACGCAGCCGAGCTCGCGGAGTCGCTCGCAGATCGCGGCGGCCTCGGCGGTCGCGGGCTCCAGCGTGTCCCGGTCGCGAACCAGCTCAACTCCGAGGTAGAGCCCCGTGCCGTGAATCGGGCCGATGAGCGCGTGCCGCTCCCGCAGCTGCGCGAAGCCCGCGAGCATGCGGTCCCCGACGACGCGGGCGTTCTCCTGCAGGCCCTCGTCCCGCATCGCGTCGAGGACGGCGAGGCCGACCTGCGCGCTCACGGGGCTCCCCCCGGCGGACGAGAAGAATTGGCCCTGCGCGGACAGCGCGTCCGCGATCCGCTTCGAGGTCACCACGCCGCCGATCGGGTAGCCGTTGCCCATCGGCTTCGCGATCGTGACAATGTCCGGGAGCACCCCGGACTGCTCGAAGCCCCAGAACGATGACCCCATCCGGCCGAAGCCGACCTGCACCTCGTCGGCGATGGCGAGGCCGCCCGCGGCCCGAATCGCGGCGTAGGCCCCGGCCAGGTACCCCTCGGGGAGGAGCACCCCGCCCGCGTTGCCGAGCACGGACTCGCAGATGAAGGCGGCGGGGGCGCGATCCTCAGCCGCGAGGCGCTCCAGATCCCGCTCCAAATCCGCGAGGTAGGCGGGCGCGGTGTCCTCGCCACGGTGGCTACCCCGGAAGCGGTTCGGCACGTCGGCGATGTGCACCCAGTCCGGCCGGCTACTGAGCGCATCCGGGTTGTCGTAAGCGGAGGTGGTGACCGCGTCCGAGGCCATCGTCCAGCCGTGATAGGCCTCGCGCAGCGCGACGACGGTGCGTCGTCCGGTCGCTGCCTGCGCCAGGCGCAGGGCGAGATCGACGGCCTCGGAGCCGCTGTTGACGAGGAGCACGGTGTCGAGGCCGGAGCCCGCCGGGAGCATGGCGAGCAGGCGCTCGCTGTACTCGGCGAGCCCGCGGTACAGGAAGCGCGAGTTGGTGTTCAGCACCCGAATCTGACGGTTCACCGCGTCGGCGACGCCCGGGTGGCCGTGGCCGAGCCCGGTCACGTTGTTGACGAGATCCACGTAGCTGCGGCCCGTCGTGTCCACCAGGTGGTGCTGCCAGCCGCGCTCAATCTGCGGCGGCCGCTCGTAGTACCGCTCCTGGGCCGCGGCGAAGATCCGCTCGCGGCGGCGAAGCTCGTCCTCGGCCTCGTCGCGCTCGGTGACGCCGGGCAGGCCGAGCAGCCGGGCCGGGTCCAGGCACATCCGCCGCCAGGCGGGCACCCGGTCCGGGCTGATCAGCTCGGGCACGGGGCGCGGGGCGTCGGCGCGAAAGAGCGCGACCCGGAGCCGGCGCGGGATGCCGTGCTCCTGGGCCCGGACCCGCCCCAGCTCGGCCCCCGCGGCCAGCTGCTCCCCCGGGGCAACGAGGGCGTCGACGCCCTCCAGGCGGAGCACAAAGACGCCGGTTTCGATCTCGATGACGCCGCCCTGGGCGGTGAGCACCGCGCCGGAGACCGGGGTGCGCACGGTGTCCTCCGCGTGCTCGGCGAGCAGAAGCTCGGTGCCGAGCGGGGAGGTCGCCGCGGCCGTGTCCGCGTCGATGACGGACCGGGTGAAGCGGAACTGGCCGTAGGGCAGCACGGCGATGGGGGCGATGCTCAGGGCCTCGGCGATCAGCGCGGCCTCGGCGTCCCCGGCGAGCCAGCGCCCGGCGTCGAAGGCGGCGCTTTCCACGCCGAGGTCGACGAGCACGGCATCCGCGATGCCGGGCAGTACGGGGGCGTCCGTCTCCCGGGCGGGCAGCGCCGTGAGCGAGCCAAGCTGCCAGGTTGCGACCAGGACGTGCTCGGTCATCTCGCGGAGCGGCAGCCGGGTCGCCGCGTCGAAGATCGCCTGCTCCGCGTCGATCCGTTCCCGGGCGTAGTCGTTGTCGCCGTCGATCTCGAGCTGCCGCCAGCCGCTCGCGACGAGCAGCGCGGCGCGGAGCACGACGAGCGGCCAGAGCGCGCGGGCCTCGGCGTCGGCCAGGGGGGCCTCCGCGTGGAAGGCGCGCACGGTCTCCAGCGTGCGCAGGGGGCGCTCCGGCTCGTGGTGCAGCATCGAGGACACGGTGACGGCGAGCTCGCCCACCCGCCAGCCGAGGCTCAAGTCGCCGAGGTCGAGCACCGTGTCGGGGTGCACCCGGGCGTCCTCGCCGGGACGGCCCGTGACGTTGTCGTCGGTGAGATCACCGTGGATCGGCTGTACGGGCAGCTCGGCCTCGTGCTCGGCGAGG
>NZ_JAPFRB010000001.1:539200-541318 GCF_035726885.1 Leucobacter sp. M11
GCTCGCGGAGGGCGGGGTCGGAGATCGAGCCGAGCAGCGCGGTCGTCTCGGCGTGCGCGCGGCGCAGGTCCCACATGTGCTCGCGGTCGAGCCCGGGGTGGGCGAGGCCCGCGAGGGCGTTCACGGAGCGGGCCGCGAGGGCACCAAACTCGGCCAGCACGACCGGCGCAAGGTATCCCGCGTCGACCAGCGGCTCGCCCGGCACAAAGGCGGAGAGCCGGACCGCGTAGGGGCCGTCCAGCTGGGTGAGCTCCCCGTCGAGGCCGGGCAGCGCCGCGGGCACCGGCACCCCGGCCGCCTCGTAGGCCGCGAGCGCGGCGAACTGCGCGTCGCGGGCGCTCTGCGCGAAGACCGGGTTGTCCACCCGGAGCACGGTGCGGCGTCCGCCCTCCTCCGTGAGCACGAAGTTCCGATCCTGGTTGCTGCCCAGCTCGGTCGCGACGGCGGCGAGGCCGTAGCGCTCGCGCGCGATCCGCTCGGCGTCCGCCGGGCTGACCTCGGGGCGGCGCAGTCCGGTCGACTCGGGGTGTACGGCCATGGTGCTCTCCTTCGCGCCGCGCGGTCGCGGACGCTTCCATTATGCCGCGAACCGTCCCGCCGGACGGTTTTTAGGCCCGGCGTGCGTGCTCCGCGTCTTCCGGGCCCGAGGCGGGCAGCTGCGCGGCGAACACCCGCTCGGCGAAATCGGCGAGCGCCTCGGCGCAGGCCGCCAGGCGCGTCTCGGCGCTGAGCGCCTCGGGAAGGCGGAGAACATCGCGCTGCTTCAGGTCGCGGAACCAGCGGCGCAGGCGCTCCATGCTCTGCTCCTCTTCCTCCAGTTCCCCGAAGGTGAACTTCTCCTTCGCGATCTCCTTGGCGATCTCGTCATCAAACTTGCCGCAGTCCGCCTCGAACTCCGCCCACTCGTCCCGTCGCACGCTCGCGAAGCTCTCGGCGAGCACGGCGAGGTCCGCCTCGGTGCCGGGCACCGCGGTGAACACCGCGAGGGTGCCGCCGCCGCGCTCGGCCAACGCGCGGGCGTCGTCGAGCCCCTCGGTGAAGGGGGGCACGGCGGGGACGGTCCAGGCCCCGGAGGCCGCGGGCACCGCGCCGATCTTGCGCAGCTCGCGCCAGAGCGCGACGCGATGCCGGGACGGTTCGGCCGGGACGCGCGGGAGCAGGAGCAACCAGTCACATTCTGTAACATTCGTCATGCGTCAAAAGTAACACTCGTTACAAAGTTACACAATTGACTGTTCACGGCGGCCGCCAGCTGGCACACTAAAACTCCACACCGACGGGGGACCCCATGACGAACCAGCAGGATTCGAGCCACCGCACACCCGCCCTCCGGCGCCTCGCGCCGCACGACCGCTTCGGGCGGCTGATCGAGCGCGCGGACGGGGTGGACTTCCCGTTCTACAACGGCTCCCCCGTCGCGCTGTCCGGGGCGAAGTGGCTCCTGATCTGGGCGGCCACCACGGTGGGCTACTTCGCGCTGATCTTGATTCCGCAGCCGAACAACTGGGCGGCGGTCATCCCCCGGGCGCTGTTCGTGCTGATCCCCCTGCTCGCGCTGGGGCTGTGCGCGGGCCCGGCCTGGCGCGCGCTGTTCCGGCGGGTGCGCGGGGCGGACGTGGGCGCGATGTTTGGCTTCGCCGCGCTGAACCTCGCGGTGACGCTCGCCGTCGGGCCGCTGATCGCAAAGCTGTTCGGCTCAAACGCGAACCCCACGGTGGCCGAGACCGGGGCGGGCGGGGCCTGGGACACGGTGGGCTTCTTCGCGGGATCGGCGGTGCAACTCCTGGGCGAGGAACTGTTCACGCTGCTGCCGTTCCTGGCGATCCTGGCGATCCTCTTCCAGCGGGCGAAGCTGTCGCGCAAGACCGCGATCATCCTCGCCTGGGTGATCTCCGCGCTCTGGTTCGGCGCCGCGCACCTGCCCACCTACGGCTGGAACGTCGCGCAGGCGCTCATCACGATCGGCAGCGCCCGCTTCGCGCTGACGCTCGCCTTCATCCGCACGAAGAACATCTGGGTCGCGGCCGGGGCCCACATCATCAACGACTGGTTCCTGTTTGCCCTCGCCATGATCCTGCCGGGGCTGGCGGCGGCCACGTTCCTCGGCTGAGCGCTTGG
>NZ_JAPFRB010000001.1:541363-545339 GCF_035726885.1 Leucobacter sp. M11
GTGGTGGTGGCCGTGGAGAACTTCTCCTGCCTCAGCCGACAGTGGCCGGGTGGGGCGGGTGTGCGGGAGGGGCTGTACTCGCGGGGTTGGTGCTGGGGGTCTTCCGACGCTCTTCGGGAGCGGACAGCAGGACGCTCGGGGCGAAGCCGTTGACACGAAGCGACGAAGCGACGCTAAGACGCCAGAAAGCCGGAAAGCCAGAAAGCCAGAAAGCCGGAAAGCCGGAAAGCCGGAAAGCCGGAAAGCCGGAAAGCCGGAAAGCCGGAAAGCCGGGAAGCCGGGAAGCCGGGAAGCCGGGAAGCCGGGAAGCCGGGAAGCCGGGAAGCCGGGAAGCCGGGAGGCCGGGAGGCCGGGAGGCCGGGAGGCCGGGAGGCCGGGAGGCCGGGAGGCCGGGAGGCCGGGAGGCCGGGAGGCCGGGAGGCAATTTTGAGTCCGCCAGAGTTGGGTTTTGCTGTCAAGCGTTGCGGTGAAAACGCGCCATATTTTGTTGCGATGATCCAGGTCCGGACTATATCGTTTTCGATCGGAAATGAGGTTTGAGCAGCACTTTTCTTCGGGTCGATTCGGGTAAAATTGGGGCATGGTCACTTTCACTCCCGTCGCACCCCGCGACACCGCAACCCGCACACCGCGGGGCGGTGCGTTTGCGCGCGTGCCGGGCACGGGGACGGTGACCGGGGCGAGCGCCGCGAAGATCGCGGCGCGGATCGCCGCCGATGCTTTTGCCGCGTCCCGGGTCGTTTCGGGTGACCAGGCACCGCATCCGCTTGCCGCCGCCAAGGTGGCCGCCTCCGCGGCTCGCGCGCACCTCAACGCTGAGGAACTGCGCGCGAGGGAGGCCGAACTGAGCGAGGCGATCTCCGAGGCCACGCGGGAGAAGAACCGGGTTGAGGCACGTCGCGCTCGCTTGATCGCGGAACTCGCCGACCTGAACGAGGAGCGCTTTGTCCGGGAGACCACGGAGGACGCCGCACGGGTGCTCGCCGCGACCGGGGAGGTCATCGAGCAGACCGTGACCGGTGAGGACCGTGCACAACGGATGGGGCAGCTCGCCGAAGAGGTCGCGTTCGCCGTCACGGTCGGGAAGCCCACCGGCACTCGCTTGCTCAATGATGCGCTCGCGGTCGCCGAGGATCTGCCCCACGTATGGGACGCTTTCTCCTCCGGCGCGCTCGACCAGGCTCGCGTGTCCGCGATCGTGCGCGTCACCGCCGACGCGCCGCCCGTGGCTCGCACGATTCTCGACGAGCAGCTCGCCGAGGTCGCCCCCGCACTCACTCCCGCGAAGCTGTTTCGCGTGGCCGAGGACCTGCGGAACCGGGTCGATCCCGTGTCTCCCGAGGCGCGGCACGCGGACGCGTTCCAGCGTCGCGGGGCCTGGAACGAGCCCGCCCGCAACGGCATGATGGAACTCACGATCCGACACTCCGCCGTGGAACTGACCGCCGCCTACGACCGGAGCGACGCGCTGGCGAAACAGCTCGCGATCATGGAGAAGCAGGACCACCAGGAGCGCGTGAACGCACTCAAGGACGCGCACACCGGCTCCGAGGAGGAGCTGGCCGAGGCCATTGCCGCCCTCCCGCTCCCCCGCGGCATCGCGCAGCTCCGCGCGGATGTGCTCGTGGACCTGATCTCGCTCGGCGAGATCGACACGGAAACACCTGAAACCCTCAGCGCCTCCGAGGGCGACACGGCTCCCCGGGCCACCACGGCCCCGCCCCGCGGGGTGCGCGGACAGGTCCTCGTGACCGTGCCCACCCGCATCCTGGCCGGGCTCACCGACGACCTCGGCCCCGATGCCACCGCCGAGGCGATCCTCGGCAAGGAATTCGCCCAGCTGGACGGCTACGGCGTGCTCGACGACGACACCGCGGAGCGGGTCGCCTTCGGCATCGGCTCCTTCCGGGCCCTGTTCACCGACGACCGGGGCGCGATCCTCAACGTCGGCCGCGACAGCTACGCACCGCCCAAAGCGCTCCGCAGATTCACCGAAATTCGGGACCAGCACTGCCGCTTCCCCGGGTGTGAACGGGCCGCTGTCCGGTGTGACCTGGATCACTCGGTGCCGTGGGATGCGGGCGGGGAAACCTGTCACGATAACCTCGCGTCCCTCTGCCGGACCCACCACACGATGAAGGGCCGCGGCGACCCGGGCACAACCGGGCCGGGCAAAACGCACAAAGGCTGGACGCTGCTCGATAACGTGAACGGGGTGCTGGAATGGGAAACCCTGAGCGGACGGCGCACCACAACCCATCCCGAACGACCATCGGCCGCACCGGAGACACCCTGACCCTCGCCGAGCGTCCCGCCGCACGCGCCCCCGATGACGACGAGAGCCCCTCCGCCCCCGCGGGCGCTCCGCCTCCCCGAGTGCGAACGGGCGGCAACCGGGCCGACCTGGATCAGTGCAAGAGACCCCCGGACCGCGCGGCAGTCCGGGGGCCGGTCGTGCGCTTACGCTCCGGCGGTCTCCGGGGTGATCCGGACGACCATCTTGCCCGTGTTCGCGCCGCGCATCAGGTCAAGGAACGCGTCAACCGCGCCCTCGATGCCCTCGCGGACCGTCTCGTCGAAGACGACCTGACCGGAGCCGAGCCACCCCGCCATCTCGGCCGAGAACTCCGGGAAACGGTGCAGGTGATTGCCGATCGTAAAGCCCTCCAGCCGGAGGCTCCGCGTGATCAGATTCGAGAGGTTATCGGGTCCGGCCACCGGCTCGGTGCTGTTGTAACCAACGATCGACCCGCAGATCGCGCCGCGCCCGTGGTCGTTGAACGCGTCGAGCGCCGCCTCCAGGTGGTCCCCGCCCACGTTATCGAAGAACACGTCGATGCCCTCCGGAGCAAGCCCCGCGAGCTGCTCGCGCACCGGCCCATTGCGGTAGTTCAGCGCGGCGTCAAAGCCGTACTTCTCCGTGAGGAGCGCGACCTTCTCGTCGGTGCCCGCGGCGCCGATCACGCGCTTGGCCCCCTTCAGCCGGGCGATCTGCCCCACCGCGGTGCCGACCGCGCCCGCGGCCCCCGACACGAACACGGTGTCCCCCTCGCGCATCTGAGCGATGTCGAGGAGCCCCACGTAGGCGGTGAGCCCCGTCATCCCGAGCACCCCGAGGAACGCGGACAGCGGCAACCCCGGCACCTCGGGCAGCACCCGGAACGCCCCCGCGTCCCCCTGGGCCACGTCTCGCCAGCCGAGCTGGTGCAACACCGCGGCCCCGACCGGGTGCGAGTCCACCGTGGACGCCACCACGCGCCCGACCGCCCCGCCCGTCATCGTCTCCCCGAGCGCATAGGGCGGGGTATAGCTGCGCACGTCGTTCATCCGCCCCCGCATGTACGGGTCGACGGAGATGAACTCGTTCCGGACCCGCACCTCGCCCGGCTGCAGCTCGGGCAGCTCCCGAACGCTGGTGCGGAAGTTCTCCTGGGTCGGCCACCCCTCGGGGCGGGAGTGCAGCTGGATTTCGGTGCTGTGAGACATGAGAGCCTTTCGATGGGGTGTTCCGTGTGGGTCATTGGTGAGGATTCGGGGTGAGCTGCGGGGCGTCACGCGCTCAGCAGCGCGGCCAGCAGCGCACCCACGGCAAGCAGCGGCGGCACGAGCTGGATGAGCGCCGGCCGCGCCTTCCCCGGCGACGTGATGAGCAGGACCAGCCCGGCAAGCAGCATGGAGCCCGCGCCAGCGAAGACCAGGGCGGCCCCGGCGGCAATCGAACCCAGCGCGAGCAGCACCACGCCGACGACCGTGATCACGGCGAGGAAGAGGTTATAGAAGCCCTGGTTGAAGGCGAGCTCCCGGGTGGCAGCGGCCTCCTCCGCTGAGGTGCCAAACACCGAACGACCGCGAGGGGTCGTCCAGAGCAGGGACTCGAGCGCAAAGATCATCACGTGGATCAGGCTCGCGATTCCGGCGCAGACGAGAGCGGTGAGGAGCATGCGGGTGGCCTTTCCATGAAACCGGGGGTTGTGAT
>NZ_JAPFRB010000001.1:545391-547752 GCF_035726885.1 Leucobacter sp. M11
TGAACCGATCAGTTCACTATATATACTGAACTGACCGATACACAAGAGGAGAGTGCCGTGGGCCGCACCCAACAGTTCGATACGCAGCAGGTCATCAGCGCCGCACGGGACGTGTTCTGGTCTCGCGGGCTGGACGGCGCTCCGCTCACCGAGCTCGAACGAGCCACCGGCCTCAACCGCTCCAGCCTGTATCACGCCTTCGGGAGCAAACGGGGGCTCTTCGACGCAGCGGTCGACGACTACCTGAACGCCGTCATCCGCCCACGGCTCCGCCCCCTGCTGGATCCGGATGCCCGAGCCGGCTCCCTCACCGCCTACTTCGCGGGCTTTCGAGACGCGCTCCTGGCCCTCCCCGCGGATTCCCCCCGGCTCGGCTGCCTCCTCCTCAACAGCACCGCCGGGCTCGCGAGCCCCGACACCGCGCTGAGCGCGGCCGTTCAGGGGTACTACGACGAACTCACCGCCGCGATTACCGCGGGGCTCACCGTTGATGCCCCCGGAACCCCCGCCGGTGTCCGGCGCGAGCGCGCCCAGACCCTCGTGTCGCTCACCGTCACCGCGATGATGCTCACCCGCGTCAACCAGCAGGAGGGCGGCGCCCTCCTCGACACCGCCGCGGCCCTGAGCGCGGGCTGGGCGGCCGACGGGGAGGGTCCCCGGCCAGCGTCAGGCGCCGTGCTGCCTGGGTAGCGCTGCGTACTCATCGCGCCAGCTCAGCGGCGCTTGCTCAGTCGTGCTTGCTCAGTCGTGCTTGCTCAGTCGTGCTGCTCGTCCTCGTGCGCCGCGTGCGCCGCCGGTTCGAGCTGGAAGGTGGAGTGCTCCACGTCAAAGTGTTCCTCGAGGCACTCCTGTAGCTCGTCGAGCAGCGCCCCGGCGCGGTTCTCGGCAAACACCGCGTCCTCGACCACGACGTGCGCCGTGAACACCGGGTTGCCCGTCGTGATCTGCCAGACGTTCACATCGTGCACGTCAACGACGCCCGTCGTGCCCAGGACGTGCGCCCGGATCTCCTGGATATCGGTTTCCCGCGGGGCCGACTGGAGCAGCACGCTCACGACATCGCGGAGCAGCGACCAGGCGCGCGGCAGGATCATCGCGGCGATCACGAGCGAGGCGATCGCGTCGGCCCGGGCGAAGCCCGTGAGCATCATCGTGACCGCGGCCGCGATCACCGCGAGCGACCCGAGGGTGTCCCCGAGCACCTCCAGGTATGCGCCCCGCATATTGATCGAGCTGCTCTGGCTGCCGCGCAGGATGAGCAGGCCGATCACGTTTGCGACGAGCCCGAGCACCGCGACCCAGAACATGGGGCCCGTGTCCGGCAGCTCGGGGGTCGCCGCGAGCAGCCGCTTGACGCCCTCAATCGCCACGGAGACCGCGACGCCCGACAGGATCAGGCCGTTCAGCGCCGCGGCGAGCACCTCGACGCGGCGATAGCCAAAGGTGCGCCGGTCGCTCGCGGGGCGCTGGGCGATCAGGCTCGCCACGAGCGCGATGATGAGTCCGATCAGATCGGACAGCATGTGCCCGGCGTCGGCGAGCAGGGCCAGGGAGCCCGTGACCAGGCCCCCGATCACCTCGGCGACGAAGACCGTGCCGATCAGGCAGATCACGACGATCAGACGCCGCGAATTCGCCTTGCCCGCGCCGTGGTCGTGTCCGACACCCATGCGTCCCCCTCGCTCGTGACTGCTCCCCCGCGCACGCGGAGGCTCACCCGCTGAGCTTAGTCGCCCTGCCCGGCGGCGGCGAGCGCCGTGAGCGCCGGGACGAGGCGCGTGAACGCGCGGGTGCGGTGCGAGTCCCGGTCTTTCTCGGCCGAGGTCAGTTCCGCCGCGGAGCGGGTCTCCCCCTCGGGCTGGAAGATCGGGTCGTAGCCGAAGCCGCCGTCGCCGAACGCTTCGGTGCGGACGAGCCCGGGCCAGGTGCCCCGCTCGACCGTCTCGGTGCCGTCGGGGAGCACGAGGCTTGCGGCGCAGACGAAGGCCGCGGCGCGGTGCTCGGGCTCGGGCAGGTCGCTGAGCTGCCAGAGCAGCAGCTCCAGGTTTGCCCGGTCGCTGCGTTCGGGCCCGGCCCAGCGGGCGGAGAAGATGCCGGGGCAGCCGCCGAGGAGGTCGACCGTGATGCCGGAGTCGTCGGCCACGGCGGGCATGCCCGTGTGGGCGGCCGCGGCGCGGGCCTTGAGCAGGCTGTTCGCCTCGAAGCTGGTGCCGTTTTCCACGGGCTCTGGGCCGTCGTAGCCGATGAACTCGATGCCGGGGACGAGCGGGCCAAGGACGCGGTTGAGCTCGATGAGCTTCTTCGCGTTGTGGCTCGCGAGGACGACCTGGACGGGCGCGGTCATCAGGCGAGGGTCCCCTC
>NZ_JAPFRB010000001.1:547813-555641 GCF_035726885.1 Leucobacter sp. M11
ATCGCGTTCAGTTCGTCGCGGTTGAAGGGCGCGCCCTCGGCGGTGCCCTGCACCTCGATGAAGTCGCCGGAGCCGGTGACGACGACGTTCATGTCGGTCTCGGCGCGCACGTCCTCGGTGTAGGCGAGGTCGAGCATGGGCTCGCCGTCGATGATGCCGACGGAGACCGCGGCGACGGAGTCCTTCAGCGGCTGGGCTTTCTTCGCGATGAAGCCGCGCTCGCGGCCCCAGGCGAGGGCGTCGGCGAGGGCGACGTAGGCGCCCGTGATCGCGGCGGTGCGGGTGCCCCCGTCGGCCTGGAGCACGTCGCAGTCGATGACGATGGTGTTCTCGCCGAGGGCCTTCATGTCAACGACGGCGCGGAGGCTGCGGCCGATGAGGCGCGAGATCTCGTGGGTGCGGCCGCCGATCTTGCCCTTGACGGACTCTCGGCCCATGCGCTCGTTGGTGGAGCGGGGCAGCATGGCGTACTCGGCGGTGACCCAGCCGCTGCCCTTGCCGGCCATCCAGCGGGGCACCCCGTTCGTGAAGGAGGCGGTGCAGAGCACGCGCGTGTTGCCGAAGGAGATCAGGGCGCTGCCCTCGGCCTGGGTGGACCAGCCGCGCTCGATCGTGACGGGGCGGAGGTCCGAGACGGTGCGTCCGTCGACTCTGGTCGTTTCGCTCATGGGGAGTGCCTCAATCTGTGTGCGGGGATGTGTGGATGAATCAGGGTGCGGACTTAGGGCGTGCCCGGGAGCGCGATGACGCCGGTCGGGGTGTGGTCGACGTGGGACACGTCGACGCCTAGGAGCCGGTTGGCGAGTTCGCTGAAGGCCCGGGTGTCGGTGCCCGTGGCCTCGTAGCGAATGGTCGGGGGCAGGGGGCTGTCGCGAAGCAGGTTCCGGTCGGTGAGCAGCCGGTAGACGTCGTTCGCGGTTTCGATATCGCTCGACACGAGCGCGACCTCGGGGCCGACGATCTGGGAGATCGCGCCGCGGAGGAAGGGGTAGTGGGTGCAGCCGAGCACGAGGGTATCGATGTCCTGGGCGATGAGCGGTTCCAGGTATTCCCCGGCGATGCGCAGCACCTCCGGCCCGGTCGTCTCCCCGGACTCGACGAACTCGACGAAGCGGGGGCAGGCCTGCGTCGTCAGGGAGATCTCGGGGCGCATGCTGAATAGGTCGTCGTAGGCGCGGGAGTTGATCGTGCCGACCGTGCCGATGAGGCCGACCCGGCCGTTTCTCGTGATCGACATCGCGCTGCGCACCGCGGGCTGGATGACCTCGAGCACGGGGATGTCGTAGCGCTCGTGGGCGTCGCGGAGCATCGCGGCGGAGGCCGTGTTGCAGGCGATCACGAGGGCTTTCACGCCCTGCTCGACCAGCTGGTCGAGGACCTCCAGGGAGTAGCGTCGCACATCGGCGATCGGCTTCGGCCCGTAGGGCGAGTTCTGGGTGTCACCGACGTAGGTGAGGGACTCGTTGGGGAGCAGATCCCGGATCGCTCGCGCCACGGTGAGCCCGCCCACCCCGGAATCGAAAAGACCAATTGGCGCGTTATTCACCCTTCTACCCTAGCGCGCGTCCCGGGCCGGACCCCGGGCATCCGGCCCGCCCGGCTCAGGATTGCCGGATCTCGACGCCCGCCCCGGCGAGTTCCTTGAGCGCCGCGACGCTCGACTCGGTGGCGACGCCCGCGACGAGGTCGCTCAGGACCCGGACGCGGAGCCCGGCCTCGATCGCGTCGAGGGCCGAGGCGCGCACGCAGTAGTCGGTGGCGATGCCGACCACGTCGAGGGCCGTGACCCCCGCCTCGAGGAGGATCTCGGCGAGCGCGCGACCCGAGGGGTCAACGCCCTGGAAGGCGGAGTAGTCGGGGACGCCCTGGCCCTTGCGCAGGTGCACATCGATCCGGTTCACGTCGAGGGCCTCGTGATAGGCCGCGCCCACCGTGCCCGCCACGCAGTGCCGGGGCCAGGTGGTGACGAAGTCGGGCTCGGCTCCTGCCGCGGCGAAGTGGCCACCGTTGTCGCCCTCCGCGTTGTGCCAGTCCCGGCTCGCGACGACGAGGTCGTATCCCGCCGCCTCCCCCGGGGTCCGCGCGGCGAGGAGTTCGGTGATGCCCGCGGAGACGCGGTTGCCGCCGTCCACCCCGAGCGCACCCCCCTCGGTGAAATCGTTCTGCACGTCAACAATCAAGAGCGCTGTGACCACGGGAACTCCTCGGCTCGGGGCGGGGCCGCGCGCAGGCCCGCCCGGCGCCTTCCATTCTGACAAAGAACGACGGAAAAGGCCCGCGTTAGGAGCCGGTTGCCCGAATCGTTTCGGGGGCGACGACGAAACGGGCCTGCTCGCCGAGGCGCTTGGTCATCACGGACAGCGCCTCCTGGTTTTCGTCGACGAGCACGAAGCGGCGGCCCAGCGCGGCGGCCGCGGCGCCCGTGGTGCCGCTGCCGGCAAAGAAGTCGAGCACCCAGTCGCCCTCGTTCGTGGAGGCCTGCAGGATGCGGCGCAGGATGCCGAGGGGCTTCTGCGTCGGGTAGCCCGTCTTTTCCTTGCCGGTCGGCGAGACGATCGTGTGCCACCAGACATCCGTTGGCATCTTGCCGCGGGCCGCCTTCTCGGCGGTGACGAGCCCCGGCGCCATGTAGGGTTCGCGCTCCACGGCATCCGCATTAAAGGTGTAGTTCTTAGGGTCCTTCACGTAGACGAGGATCGTGTCGTGCTTCGACGGCCAGCGGGTCTTCGGCTTCGCGCCGTAGTCGTAGGCCCAGATGATCTCGTTCAGGAAGCACTCGCGGCCGAAGAGGGCGTCGAGCAGCACCTTCGCGTAGTGCACCTCGCGATAGTCCAGGTGCAGATACAGCGTGCCGGAGTCGGCGAGCAACCGCCAGGCCTCCTCCAGCCGGGGCTCCAGAAACGTCCAGTAGTCGGCGAAGGCGTCGTCGTAGCTCAGGGCGATGCCGCGGATCGTCTCGTAGCTGCGCCCGTGGAAGCCCACGCGCGTTCCGGTCGCGGAGCGCACGGACTGGGTCTGCGGCCGCGACTGGATGCGACCCGTGTTGAACGGCGGGTCGAGATAGATCAGGTTGAAGGCCCCGTCGGGCAGCTGGCTGAGGACCTCCCCGTTCTCACCGGAGATCACGAGGTTATCGCCCTCGGGAGTCCAGAGGGAAGGGGGAACGGTCATGGCCCCATCGTAGCGCGGGGGCTGATTCAGCCCGAGCCGCTGTGGAACAATGAAGCCGTGCCGGGAACGCACCCGCGCTCCCCGGCGCACGAACCCCCAGGCGCGCACCCGGTGGCGCCGGAACGAAGGAGTCCCCCGTGTCGATTCTGATCAGCGCCGCCGAGCTGCGCGCGGCGCTCGCCGTGCCGGAGCACCGGATCCGCGTCCTCGATGTGCGGTGGAGCCTCGGCGGCCCGCCCGGCATCGGCCTGTTCCGCGAGGCGCATCTGCCCGGGGCCGTCTTTGTTGACCTGGAGACCGAACTCGCCGCACCGGCGAGCGCCGAGGGCGGCCGTCACCCGCTGCCCGCCCCCGAGGCGTTGCAGGCGGCGGCCCGGAGCTGGGGCCTCAACGACGGGGACCGAGTCGTCGCCTACGACGGCGGCGGCAACCTCGCCGCGGCCCGCGCGCGCTGGCTGCTCCGCGACGCCGGGGTGGCGGAGGTCCTCCTGCTCGACGGCGCGCTGCCCGCCTGGATCGACGCCGGGTACCCCGTCGAGTCCGGGCTCGTGACCCCGCCGCCCGGCACGGTGACGCTCACCTCCGGTCGGCTGCCCCGCCTCAGCATCGACCAGGCGGCGGCGCTCCCCGAGGCCGGGGTGCTGCTCGACGCGCGCGCCCCCGAGCGCTTCCGCGGCGAGACCGAGCCCATCGACCCGCGGGCCGGGCACATTCCGGGGGCGCGCAACGCCCCCGCCGCCGAAAACCTCGACGGCTCGGGCCGGTTCCGCTCCCCCGAGGAGCTGCGGGCACGCTTCGCCGCGCTCGGCGTGACACCCGGCACCCCGGTCGGCGTCTACTGCGGCTCGGGGGTGACCGCCGCGGCCACCGCAACGGCCCTGGAACTCGCGGGCTTCGCGCCCGCGCTGTTCCCCGGTTCCTGGTCGCAGTGGTCCCAGGACCCGGCGCGCCCCGCGGCGACCGGCGCCTAGATCGGGCGGATCGGGTTGGAGTGGTGCGCGAAGACGATGCTCGTGCGGGTCGAGGACACCGCGGAGTGCGCGGAGAGGTGCTCAAGCACGAACTCGCGGACGTGATCTGAGTCTCGTGCGGCGAGCTGGATAATGAAGTCCTCGACGCCGCCGAGGAAGAACAGCTGCATCACCTCGGGCAGCTCGCGGAGCTCGTCGCTGAAGGTGGAGATCTGTTGGCGGGCACCCGGCCGAATGGTCACGCTCACGAGCACCTGGAGGTGCGCGCCGAGCGCGACCGGGTCCACCGCGGCGGTGAATCCGGTGATGACGCGACGGCTCACGAGGCTGCGGACGCGGGCCACGCAGGTCGACGCCGCGATGCCCACGCGTTCGGCGAGTTCACTGTTGGTCATGCGGCCGTTCGACTGGAGCTGCGCCACAATCTCGCGGTCGATCTCGTCGAGGCTCTCGCCACCTCGAAGATTCTTCGTGTGTTCGCCCATTCCTCCGCCTTTTCCGAAGCCTTACCGGTCAAGTATCGACTATTTCCGCATAAAATTCTACGATTTCCTATCGGAAACGAATATGTTGCACAATTTACAGTGAACACCTGGGCGGTCAGCGCTTCCCCTCGAGCATAACGGGGGAATCCGCGCGGCCGAAGCACTCGCCCCGGGACCAACCACCAGCACAGATGGAGCGACACATGCGCGTCGGTATTCCCACCGAGATCAAGAACAACGAGAACCGCGTTGCGATCACTGAAAGCGGCGTTTTCGAGCTCAGCCGCCGCGGGCACGAGGTTCTGATCCAGGCGGGCGCCGGCATCGGCTCCGCCATCACCGACGAGGCCTACGTCGCCGCCGGTGCCACCATTGTCGACACCGCGGACCAGGTCTGGGCCGACTCCGACATGATCCTCAAGGTCAAGGAGCCCATCGAGGCCGAGTACGACAAGATGCGCGACGGCCAGGTGCTCTTCACCTACCTGCACCTCGCCGCCTCGCGCCCCTGCACCGACGCCATCGTCAAGGCCGGCACCACCGCCATCGCTTACGAGACCGTCCAGCTCGCCAACCGCGGCCTGCCGCTGCTGGCCCCCATGTCCGAGGTTGCCGGTCGCCTGTCCGCGCAGATCGGCGCGTACCACCTCATGAAGCCGGCCGGCGGCCGCGGCGTGCTGCTCGGCGGCGTGACCGCGACCCGCAAGGCCAAGACCGTCGTCATCGGCGGCGGCGCAGCCGGCGAGCAGGCCGCTCGCGTGGCCTACGGCATGGGCTCCGACGTCACGATCATCGACATCGCGATCCCCCGCCTGAAGCAGCTTGAGGACGAGTTCAACGGCGGCATCCAGACCCGCACCTCGAACGCCATGAACATCACCGAGGCGCTCAAGGAGGCCGACCTCGTGATCGGCTCCGTGCTCATCCCCGGCGAGAAGGCTCCGAAGCTCGTCACCGACGAGATGGTCGCGCAGATGAAGCCGGGCTCCGTGCTCGTCGACATCGCGATCGACCAGGGCGGCTGCTTCGAGAACTCGGTTCCCACGACGCACGACAACCCCACCTTCCCCGTGCACAACAGCATCTACTACTGTGTCGCCAACATGCCCGGCGCGGTCCCCGAGACCTCCACCGCCGCGCTGACCAACGCCACCCTCCCCTACGTCGTCGCCCTCGCCGACAAGGGCTGGGTCAAGGCGCTGGCCGCTGACGAGGCGCTCGCGAAGGGCCTCAACGCGCACAAGGGTCAGATCACCAACCAGGGCGTCGCCGACGCACTGGGCATGGACTACGTCCCCGTCGCCGACGTGCTGGCCGCCAACGCCTAAGCACCCGGATCGCGCCTCGGCGCACCAGCCGAAGCCCCCGGTCGTTCTACACGGCCGGGGGCTTTTCCGTCCCCGCCAATCGCTCGTCCGGGTCCCGCCCGATGAGCTCGGCGACCTGGGCGCGCGTCAGCGCGGCAAGCCGCTCGTTTCGCAGCGCGATGGTGCGACGGAGGTGCCGCTCGAGCACGAGGGTCTCCGTCGCACGGCCCAGCACCCCGAAGGGCGCCGCGAAGGCCAGCCGGTCCTCGACGAGCGTGCCGCCCGGGCCGAGCGCCCCGAGGTGACTCCGGCGACCGCCCGCTCCCCCGTGTGGGCGAGCGAGAAGCGGTGTGCGTCCACGCTCAGCGAGAGGTCGAAGGCGTCGGCGGGCACGAGCGGCAGGTGGCTGCGCAGCAGGAAGGAGCGGGTCACGAGCCCAGCGTAGCCCCGCGGCACCTGCCGGGCGGTGCCGATGCGCGAAACCTTAGGCTCCGCTAAGAAGCGGGCCGCGGCATTGCCGCGGGCGGGCGCGGCTTCCTACGCTCGGGCTCACGGGAGGGACACCCCCTCCCCACACTCAAGGAGGAGTCGTGGCGAGAAGCATCGAAGAACGCAAGCGGGAGCGCCGCGTTGCGGGCAACATTTTCAAGGGCTCCGTGGGGAACCTGATCGAGTGGTACGACTGGTACGTCTACGCGGCCTTCTCGATCTACTTCTCGGCGGAGTTCTTCCCGAGCGGTAACCTCACCGGCCAGCTCCTCAACACGGCGGCCATCTTCGCCGTCGGGTTCCTGATGCGCCCCGTCGGCAGCCTCTTCTTCGGCCGCTACGCGGACCGGCACGGGCGCAAGGCCGCGCTCACGCTCTCCATCACGATCATGGCCGCGGGCTCCCTGATCATCGCCTGCACCCCCGGCTTCGACAGCATCGGCGTGGCCGCCCCCATCATCCTGGTCTTCGCCCGGCTCCTGCAGGGGCTCTCCCTCGGCGGCGAGTACGCCACGAGCGCGACCTACCTCTCGGAGATGGCCTCCACGGGCCGCCGCGGCTTCTACTCCAGCTTCCAGTACGTCACCCTCATCTCCGGGCAGCTCACCGCCCTCGGCGTGCAGATCGTCCTCCAGCAGTTCCTCACCGCCGAGCAGATGGGCTCCTGGGGGTGGCGGATCCCGTTCGCGATCGGCGCGCTCGGCGCGCTCGCCGTTCTCTGGCTGCGCCGCACGATGGAGGAGTCCACGCACTTCACGCGGCAGAGCACCGCCCAGCGCAGCTCGGCGGGGAGCCTGCGCACGGTGGCGAAGTACCCGAAGGCCGTTGCCACGGTCGTGGGCCTCACGATCGGCGGCACGGTCGCGTTCTTCTCCTTCACCACCTACCTGCAAAAGTTCATGGTGAACACCTCCGGGATCGAGAAGGAGACCGTGAGCCTCATCAACTTCGTCGCGCTGCTCATCTTCATCGTGCTGCAACCGCTCGTCGGCGCGCTCTCCGACCGGATCGGCCGACGCCCGATCCTGCTCGCCTTCGGCTTCCTCGGCGCGGTCATCACGATCCCGCTGTTCCGCACCCTCGCGGGCACCACGGATCCCGTCATCGCCTTCCTCCTCATGATGGGGGCGCTGGTCGTCGTCTCCGGGTACACCTCGATCAACGCGATCGTGAAGGCGGAGCTGTTCCCCACCGAGATCCGCGCGCTCGGCATGGGCTTCCCCTACGCCATCACGGTGGCCCTCTTCGGCGGCACCGCGGAGTACATCGCGCTCGGCCTGAAAAACATCGGGCTGGAAGAGGTGTTCTACGTCTACGTGGCCGCCTGCTGCGCGCTCGGCTTCCTCGTCTACTTCTTCATGGGCGAGTCCTCGAAGACCTCGCACATCGAGAAGGAACACCGCGA
>NZ_JAPFRB010000001.1:555682-557467 GCF_035726885.1 Leucobacter sp. M11
CAGCGCTGGTTACGGGGCAGAGCGAGCCCCGGGCCGCCGGGCCGGAAGAGCCCCTCCCCGAGCCGGTCGTCATCCGCTAGGGTGTGAGCCAGCAACCGGGGCGGAATCGGGCAACCGGTTCCGCCCCGCGCGGCGTTTCCCCCTTCCCCCCGATCCTTCCGCCCGCCGACCCCCGGACCGTCATGCACCTGCTCCTCATCGAAGACGACGACGTCATCGCTGCCGCACTCAGCGAGGCGCTCAGCCTGCTCGGCCACCGCACCGAGCGGTACCCGCGCGGCACCGACGCGCTCCGGCATCACCGCGAGGCGGACGTCATCCTGCTCGACCTCGGCCTCCCCGATCTGGACGGCATCGACGTGCTCGCGAGCCTGCGCCGCGTCACCCGACGCCCGATCCTGGTGCTCACCGCCCGGGAGGACGAACGCTCCATCGTCCGGGCGCTGCGCCTCGGCGCGGACGACTACCTCGTGAAGCCCATCCGGCTGAGCGAACTCATGGCCCGGATCGAGGCCGTGCAGCGCCGCCTGCGCCCCGAGGCCACGGGCGGCGGGGCGCTCCAGCTCGGCCCGCTCCGCCTCGACCCCGGCGCGCACGGGGCGCACCTCGACGGGCACGCCCTCGCGCTGACCCCCACCGAGTACCGGCTGCTCGCCGCGCTCGTCGAGGCGGCGGGCACGGTCGTCACCCGGGAAGAACTGCTCGACACCGTGTGGGGCGATGCCTTCCTCGCGCACTCGCGCTCGCTCGATGTGCACCTCACCGCCCTGCGCGCCAAGCTCGGCCGTCCCGGCCTGCTCGTCAACGTCCGCGGCGTCGGGTATCGCCTCGACCCCGACGCCGCCGAGTCGGCGTGACCGCGTGACCCGGCGCATCATGATCGTCCTCGGGGCGCTCTCCCTCGTCCTCGTGCTCACCGCGGGCATCGTGATCGGCGCGGGCCTCTACCGCGAGGCCGGGCGGGAAGTGCAGATCTCCCGCAGCCGCTCCCTCGCCTTTCTCGCCGCGCTGGCCGCCGAGGCCGAGACCACGGGAGACACCGGCTCGCTCCGCGCCGCGATCGACCGCTACCGGGACCTGTTCGAGGAGCGCGTCGTCGTCGAGATCGGCGGCCTCCGGCTGGCCTCGGACCCGGGCCCACTCCCCGCGGGCGTCGAAGCGGAGCTTGCCCGGGCCCGGGCCGACCTCGGCCGGGCGGACCTCGACGCGCTCCGCCCCTTCCGCCCGGAACCCCAGTTCCTGAGCCGCCCCTTCGGCACCGCGACGCAGATCCGCGGCGCGGTGCTCATCGAAGTCGATCCGGCCCTCGCCGTCGCGCGCGCCGATGCCCGCCTCCTCACCCTGCTCGGGGTCGCCGTGCTCGTCGAGGGCGTCCTGCTCGCCAGCATCGTGCTCATTGCCCGCTGGATCCTGCGGCCCGTGCGGCACCTGTCCGGGGCCCTCGGCACGCTCGGCCGTTCGGAACGTCTCGATCCGCTCGCCGATGAGGGCCCGCCCGAGCTCCGGGAGCTGACCCAGCAGTTTCGGGGCATGGCCGAGGCGCTGACGAGCACCCTGGACCGGCAGCGCGCCGTGCTCGGGGAAACGTCCCACCAGCTCCGAAACGCCCTCGCCGGAGTGCTCTTACGCCTCGACGTCCTGGAGCTGTCCCCCGCGGCCGACCACCCCGCCCGGATCGCCGAGCTCGGGGCCGAGTTGGCCCGGCTCGAGCACACCCTGGAGGGCATGATGAAGCTCGCCGACGCCGAGCACCGGATCGCCAGCCGACACGTTGCGAGCGTGTCC
>NZ_JAPFRB010000001.1:557556-558076 GCF_035726885.1 Leucobacter sp. M11
CATCCGGCTCAGCGGGGAGCTGCCCGAGGCCGAGCTCCTGGTGCGCTGTGCCCCGTTCGAGCTGGAGCAGGCCGTCGCCGAGCTGATCGCGAACGCCCTGAAGTACGGGCGGAGCCGGGTGAGCGTCACGGTCGGGCTCGACGCGGGCTGGCACGGGTCCGCGGCGCAGTTTCCCGGGGTGCAGTCTCCCGAGATGCAGTCTCCCGCGGCGCAGTCCCCCGAGGCACAGTCCCCCGCGGCACAGTCTCCCGCGGCGCAGTTTCCCGAGGTACAGTCCCCCGCGGCACTCATCCGGGTGAGCGATGACGGGGAGGGCCTGACCGAGGCCGAGCTGCGCTCCGTCGGGCAGCGTTTCTGGCGCTCGCACCGGCATCGCTCCGTGATCGGCCACGGGCTGGGCCTGAGCATGGTCGAGCGCTTGCTCAGCGAACAGGGCGGTTCACTCGGGCTCTCGAATCGGGACCGCGGCGGCCTCGACGCCGTGATCCGGCTGCCCCTCGCGGACGGGGACCCGGCATGA
>NZ_JAPFRB010000001.1:558148-564665 GCF_035726885.1 Leucobacter sp. M11
TGGGCTGTGGCCAGCCCGGCACGCCCCGGGAGCCGGAGAGCCGGGTGCTCGGCGGCGAACGGGGCGGCCTGTTCCTGGAGTTCGCCGAGCTGTTCGCGGCGGCTCTCGTCCGGGGAGGGGTCCCCGGGGCTCGCGCCGTCGCCACCACGGGCAGCCAGGACAACCTCGCGCGGCTGACGGCCGGCTCGGGAGACTTCGGAGCCGCCCTGATCGACTCCGTGCAGAGCCACCTCGCCGGGTCCCCCGGCAGCGTGCTCGCGATCGGACGGGTGTCCCAGAACTACGTGCACTCCGTGGTGCGTCGCGGCAGCCCCGTCCGCCACCTCGCTGAGCTGCGCGGCACCCGGATCGGGGTGGGGGCGCCGGGCTCGGGCACCCGGCTGAGTACGCTGCGGATCCTCGCCGCGGCCGGGCTGCCCGAGGGGGACTTCGAGGCGGTGCCGCTCGGGCTGAACGACGGCCTGGCCGCCCTCGACACCGGGGAGGTGGAGGCCCTGTTCTGGATCGGCGGGGTGCCCACCCCCGCGGTCACGGCGCTGCACGCGCGCACCCCGCTCCGGGTGCTCCCGCTCGGCGAGCTCGTGCGGCCGCTTCGCGAGGAGCACGGCGCGTTCTACGACGAGGCGGCGATCCCGGCGGAGACGTATCCGGGGGTGCCCCGGACGGGCACGATCGGCATCGGCAATCTGCTCGTGACCCGCACAGACCTGCCCGAGCGCCTCGCGCACCTCGCCGCGGAGACCCTGCTGGGCGATCCCGGCTCGCTCGTGCCCTCCGGCACCGAGAGCATTCAGTTCCTCGGGCTCGACGCCCTGGTGCAGACGGGCGGGGTGCCCCTGCACCCCGGGGCGGTGTCAGCCTACCGGGAGGCGCACGGCTGAGGGCGGTTTAGCGCTCTGCGCGCACGGGCGAGGGCTCCCGGAAGAAGCGGTAGTCGAGACCGTCGCGGGTGGCCTGCCAGCGCCGCCAGTGGTGCGGGGAGAGCGTGATCGGCAGGTGCTCGGCCAGGTGCTTGACCCCGGGCCGGAAGCGCTCGTCCCCGGGGAGGTTCAGCCACAGAGAGATCGAGGAGCGGCCCGATCCGATCGTGGCGCGCACCCCGGACTCGCCGAGCAGGCGACCGGAGCCGTCCACGGCGTAGTCGCCGAAGTCCGCCGCGCTGATGCCCGCGTAGGGTCGGCGGGTCTGCGGGTCGAGGAGCCGCCCCGACCAGGTGCGCACGAGGTCGAGGCCCGAGTGCTCGGCCCTGACCGCGGCGGCGATCAGGGTGAGGGCGTCCCCGAGGCCCTGGGGCGTATCGGGGATCAGCCACTCGGCGGCGGCGTCGGCGCTCACGCGGGGCTCGCCGAAGCGGCCGCGGACCGCCGCCGCGATCGCGGCGGTGTCCTGGGCGGAGTCCCGCTCCCCCGCCCGCAGGCGGAGGACGGGGTCCTGCGGGTCATCGACCCGGAAGCAGGCGGTGAGGAAGGCGTCCACGCGCTCCGCGGCTGCCCTCGGGTCCCGCCCGCGGAGACCGTGGGCGCCGCCCGCCGAGGCGGGCAGGCCATCGTAGGTGACGATCTGATCGGCGGCGTCAGCGTGGTATTCGGAAAGATTCTCGGGCATCCCTCCAGGGTAGCAACGGCGCAGGGGAGCCGGGGACCGGGGGTACCATAGTCAGGGGAAACCCGCGGGCCGGAGGATACCGGCGCCGCGCATCGAGTAGGCGGAGCGTATGAACCTGAAGTTCACTTTTAACGGCCCCAAGCAGGACCACGACCACGGGGCACCCCAGGGTCGGGAGTTGCCCGATTCCCTGAAACACCTCGACTTCGGCGCGAAATCCTCCGGCGGGGCCGGGAGCTCCGACCTCTGGCTGCGGGCCGCGATTGCCGAGGACCACGTCTTCGTCCGGGCCGTCTCCGGTGACGGCGTCGTGTACGCGAAGTCCCGAGTGTCGATCACCGCCGATGCCCCGGACGCGGCCACCCCCGAGTCCTGGCTACTCGCGGTCCGTTCCGGCGCCTCGCGCGCGCTCGCCGAGGCGGGCGAGCACCTCGCCTCCTCGATCCGGGGCCTGTACGTGCTCGCCGAACTCCCGGTGACCGAGCTGCTGGCCGACGACCGGGCACGGGCGCTCTTCCCCGCGATCGGCGTGCCCGCCGCGGCGCTGCCCGCCGTGCCCGTTCCGGGCGCGCAGCTCGGGGTCAGCGACGATGCCTGGCAGCGCCGCACCGGCCTGCCCGTGGGCACCCCGGTCTTCGCCGACACGGCCACGCCAGAGGACCGCCCGGCCTAGCCAGACGAGCTCCCGGCTTCGCGCTCAGCGCTGGAAGGCGAGGATCCGCTCGATCGCTTCGGCGAGGGCGGCCTCGCCGCCCGCGAAGGACAGCCGGACCGTGCGGTGCCCGTTCGTCGGGTCGAAGTCCACGCCCGGCACAACCGCGACCCCTGCCTCCTCCAGGAGCGCGGAGGCGTAGCCGCGGGAGTCGCCGAAGCGCTCCAGCATCGGCCCGAGGTCGGCGTAGTAATAGAACGCGCCGTCGGCGGGCGCGGCCTCGCCCCAGCCGAGGCTCGGCGCGGCCTCGAGCAGCAGCGAGCGCGCCCGGCCGAAGCCCGCCACCACCTCGTCGCGCTCCGCGTAGCTCTCGGGGGTGAACGCGTCCAGGGCCACCTGCTGGGCCGGGGCGGGCGGGCTCAGCGAGAAGTTGCTCGCGAGCGCTTCGATGGGCCCCGCGAGGTCCTCGGGCATGAGCGCCCAGCCCAGTCGCCACCCCGTCATCCCCCAGTACTTCGAGAACGAGTTGATGACGAGGCTCTCGGGGCCGAACTCCGCCGTGCTGACGCCGCGCCCATCGGCGGCGCCCGGCTCCGGGTAGGTGATGCCGTGATAGATCTCGTCGCTCACGAGGCGCACCCCGTGCCGCGCGCACCAGTCGCTCAGCGCGGCGAGTTCCGTGCGGCTGAGCACCGTGCCGGTGGGATTCGAGGGCGAGGCGAGCACGAGCCCCGCGAGGGGGCCGTTCGCGCTGACCTCGGCGTCGAGCAGCGCCGGGGTGGGCTGGTAGCGCGTGTCGAGTGTGGTCGCGATCTCGGCGACGCTGATCCCGAGGGCGGTGAGGATATTGCGGTACGCGGGGTACCCGGGGCTCACGAGCGCGACCCGGTCGCCGGGGTTAAAGGCCGCCAGGAAGCCGAGCTGGAAGGCCCCGGACGATCCCGTCGTCACCGCGACCCGGCGGGGATCAACGTCCACCCCGTACCAGGCGGCGTAGTGCCCCGCGATGGCCTCCCGGAGCGCCGGGGTGCCGAGCGTGCTCGTGTACCCGGCTGGCCGGATCTCACCCGGGGTGGCGCGGGGGCGGGGCTCCCCGGCGCTCAGGGAGATGACGTCGCGGCCCTCGGCGCGCAGCTGCTCCACGCGGCCCGTGATCCGCATCACCTCGAAGGCCGGGATCGCGGAGCGGGCTGAGGCCGCGAGCGCGGGGCGGGCCGCGGGCGGCTCGGCCCGCTGGAACACGGGGGCCGGCCCGGCATCCGCCCGGGGGGCGGGGCTTCCGGGCAGGGGAAGGTGGGGCGGGGTTTTCACGGGACCGGGCGGCTTGACCATGCCCTCACGCTACCGCCGCGGCGGCCGCCGCGCCAGCGCCGCGGGGCGAGCACACCGGGATTCGGGGCGGGGTTCACGGGGTGCGCGCGCCGCCGAGGGCACCAACGTGCCGGATGAAGATGATGAGCCAGACGAAGATCAACAGGGCCGCGATGATCTCGAACGCGGCGAGCGTGTAGTACTGCATCGGCCAGAACAGCAGCGCGCCCACGGCGATCGAGATCGCCACCGCGTCGGAGAACACGAGGAAGGCGCGCGGGAAGCCGTCGAGGAGCCAGCGGAGCCGGATGAGCAGCAGGCCAAACACGACCGCCATCCCCGTCGCGAAGGTGTTGTGGATCCAGAGGCTCACGTCAACGGGCACCAGCGCGACACCGATCAGGCAGAGCCCGATCAGGACGAAGCTCCACTGGACCAGGCTGACGTTGCGCGTCGTGCTTGGGGCCGCGTGCACCGCCCAGGCGTCCAGGTCTCGGGCGAGGTAAAAGGCGAGCGTCGTCATGAGCAGGCCGCCCCCCGCCATCGTGAGGTTGAACACGAGCTGGCTGATGCCCTCCCCCACCCCGAGCTCGCTGAAGTGCAGCTCCCACCAGTTCGTCATACTCGTCGTCATCATCGCGACGACGATGCCCGCGGTCAGGTAGATTCCGAGCAGCACGGAGAGGGAGCGCGCCGTGATCGTGCTCGCGGAGAGCGTCGTGACGTAGCCCGTCACCGCGCTGATCGCGGTGACGATCATGGTGCCGGTGAAGGTGTCCACCCGCACGCCGATGAAGCTCTGCCCGAGCACCTGGAAGACGAGCAACACGATCATGGCCATGATGGCGACGTGCACGAGGGCAATGGCGACCGCGTCCAGCCAGCGCTTGGCGCGCGAGAAGCCCCGCGACCACTGCGGCGACTGCCCGCGCGTCTCGCGCAGGTAGGCAACGATGCACGCGACGGTGCCGGTCACGGCCGCGGTGACCGCGGAGACGAGCCCCGGGGACGCGCCGCCGGTGAGGGGGACGTTCCCGCCCCAGAACGCGATGAGCCCGACGAGGAGCCCGATCCCGCCCGACCAGAGCGCGGCGACGAGGGCGCGGCCCTCACCCTCGGCGAGGGTGCCGGTCTCGGCGGCCTCCGTGCCCGGATACAGCAGCTGCATGGTCGACCGGATGAGCCGCCGCAGGGCGGCGGGCTGGCCCTGGGGCGACGGCGCTGCCGTGGCGAACGTGGCTGCCGTGGGCTCCGTCGGGCTGGTGGGCTCCGTCGGGCTGGTGGGCTCCGTTGGTCTGGTGGGCTCCGCTGCGCCCGCGGACGGTGGTGTGGCCTGCTCTGCCATGGCGGTCCTCCCCTGCCGGTATGTTACCGGCTGCGACCCGTCAAGCGGAGGAAGGCGCTCAGATCGGCCATCGCCTGCGGGCTGGCCGGAAGCATCTCGGTCAGGAACGCCGAGGTGACGACGTGCGCGGCCACCTGCGCGCGGCTGATCGCCACGTTCAGCCGATTGCGCATCAGCAGGAACTCCATCCCGCGGGGCACCTCCGCGGGACTGGACGCGGCGGTGCTCAGGATCGCGACCGCGGCCTCCTGGCCCTGGAATTTGTCCACCGTGCCGACCGGGACCTCGCCGAGCCCGGCGGCCGCAAGCGCCTCGGCGATGCACTCCACCTGCGCGTTATAGGGGGCGACGACGATGACGTCCGCGGGGGTCGCGGGGCGAGCCGCCCGACCACCGCCCGGGTGCCAGACCGAGCCGACAACGCTCCGCACGATGCGAACCACCTCGGCGGCTTCCTCCGGGGAGAAGGTCGCGTTGCCGCGGTGCTCGACCAGGTGGGTGCTGACCCCGGGGGCGTGCCCGTCGAGCGCCCGCTCCGCGGCAGCGGGGTGCGCGCGCAGCCGCCCGCCGTAGGACAGCTCCGAGACCGGGCCGGTGACCTCGGGGCGCATCCGACGGCTCTCGGCGAGGAAGTAGCCGAGCGCCGCGGGCAGGACCTCGGCCCCGTCCACGAGCCAGCCGAGCGCGGACTCGTCCACGGGCTCGGGGTGCGCCCCCTGGGAGACCTGCGGGAGCTGCTGGGGGTCGCCGAGCAGGAGCAGGCGCTCGGCAGCGGCGCTCGCGGCGATCGTCGGGGCGAGGGAAAACTGTGCGGCCTCGTCCACGACGAGGAGGTCGAGCTGGCCGCGCGCGAAGCGCTTCTCGTTTGCGAAGTCCCAGGCGGTGCCCCCGAGGACGTAGCCGCCGGGCTCGCGGTCCCGGGCAAACGCGGCCTGACCGTTGCTGCTGAGCACCGTATAGTCCGCGGGTTCCGCTTCCCGGCCCCGCTGGGCGACTTTGCCGACCCGATCGGGGTCGAGCCCGGCGGCGACCACGCCGCTGAGCACGTTCTCGACCACCCGATGCGACTGCGCGACGACGCCGATCCGCCAGCCGTGCCGCTCGACCAGCGCTCGGATCACGCGGGAGGCGAGGTAGGTTTTGCCGGTGCCGGGCGGACCCTGCACGGCGAGATAGGAGTGCTCGAGGGCGAGCAGGCTCTCGGTGACCGCGCCGATCAGGCGGGCGTCCTCGCCGCCGCCCGAGGCCAGCGCCTCGGCGGAGTCCACGGCGACGGGAGCGCGGCCGGAGCGCAGGCGCGGGGGCCGTCGCCGCAGCAGATCGGCGACGGCGTCGTTCGGCCAGGCCGCGGCGGGCGCGTGCGGGGTGCCGGGCTCGGTGAGCCCGGCGGCGCGCTCGGGGGCCGCCCGATCGAGCGCCGCACGGAGCCGTTGCCCCCACGCTTCGATCGCGCCCTGCTGGGCCCCCGCGGGCGGCGGCGAGCCCGGGGTGAGGGCGACCGGGAGCGCGTCGTACTCGTCGATGGTCTCCCCGCCGATCCGGCCAAGCGTCTCCTCAACGAGCAGCCCGTGCTCGTCCTGCTGAACGATGCGGACCGTGCGGGA
>NZ_JAPFRB010000001.1:564717-565829 GCF_035726885.1 Leucobacter sp. M11
TAGAGCGCGAAGACCTCGCCCGACTTGAGGGAACTGCCGGGCGCGATCTCGCCGTCGAGGCGAAGCACGCGCCGGGCGACCCGCTTACCCGCCGGCAGGTGCCAATCCTGGACGACCCCGCTCAGCTCGGGGTCCACCACGAGGACGTCCCGGGTGCTCGCCCAGTCCTCGACGGGGTCCACCAGCCGGGCGAAGTGCGCCCACCAGAAGGCCTTGTGTTCGCGAGCGTGGTAGTCAATTGCGGCGCTCGCGAGCGCCGCAGCGGTCTGCTCCGGGCTCCGGGCCTCGCCCGCCTCGGCGACGCCGTGCCGGGCGAGGCCCGCCGCCGTCTCGCTCTCCACGAGCGGCGGGGTGCCGCGGTCGACGAGCTCTGCCGGGTAGGGCGTGACCCCGTGCTCGGCGGCGCGTGCCCGCAGCCAGTCCCGCAGGCGCAGGGTGCTCCGGCAGTCGTACTCGTTGTAGTCCGCGATGGCGTCGAGGCGGCGCTGCCCCTCGGCCCGGTCTGCCGCATCGGGGCTCGCGAGGAGCTCCCTGGCATCGGCGTACTCGCTGATCGACTGCCCGCCGGAGGTCACGCCGTCCTCGTCGCGGAGGTCGGCACCCATGTAGAGCGGCTCCAGCTTCTTGATCGAGTAGGAGCGGGAGCCCACCCGGAGCGCGCGACGCACGATCGGGTAGAGGTCCACGAGCACGTGCTCGCGGAGCAGGGCGTCCACCTCGGCCTCCCCCTCGCCGTGCCGGGCCGCGATCGAGCTCAGGTGCACGCGCTCGTAGGCGGCGTAGTGATAGATCTTGAGCCCGGGATCGAGCGCCCGCCGGGCGGCAACCAGGTCGAGGAAGTCGCGGAGGGCCTGCTTTTCCTCGGCGAGCGTGTGTGCCCAGAGCGCGGTGAAGCGGGCCTGCGTATCGACGAGCCCGAAGAGGTAGTCGATGCCCCACTCGGTGCGGCCCCCGCGCTCGCCTGCCCGGAACAGCGGGTCGCCCTCGAAGTCGAAGAAGAGGTCGCCCGGGTTCGGCTCGGGCAGGGCAGCGAGCGCGGCGGGGTCGATGACCTCGACCCGCGGGGTGGCTTCGCCGGCGCTCGCGAGCTGGAGCCGGGCCTGCGCGGTCAG
>NZ_JAPFRB010000001.1:565864-567384 GCF_035726885.1 Leucobacter sp. M11
GGGAGGCGGGGTCCCGGTGCGCGAGGGCGTCGATCGTGGCGATGCCAGCGGCACGGAGCCGGTCGCGCTGGATCAGGCTGAGCCCCGCGACGAGGAGGAGGTCGCGCTGCGCCGTGATCTCGGGGGCGCAGACCTCGCACCGCCCGCAGGCAGTGATGCCCTCGGCTCCCCAGGAGACGGGCGCGGCCGTCTCGGTTCGCCCGTCGGCCCCGGTTGCCGCCCAGCGCTCCCGGAGCAGCCGGTGCAGGCGGGCGCGGCGGGCCAGGAACACGGGTTCGATGTCGGCGAGGCGGTGCTCGGAGTCGCTGCCGTCGCCGAGCAGGAGCCGGGCCGCGGGGGCGACGTCGACATCGATCAGCCGCAGCTGCTCCGCGTAGGCGGCCAGCTGCATGAGCGCGGGCACCCGGGCGCGGCGGGAGAGCTTCGAGTCCTGCACCTCGTAGGCGGGCTCGCCCGCACCCGGCACCCGGGCGATGAAGTCGGCGAAGCCGAGGAACGCGATGGGCAGCGCCGCATCCGGCTCCGGCTCCTGGAAGAACGTGGCCTGGAAGACGAGGGCCGCTCCCGTGCGGAAGGCCGCCTCCGTCTCGCGGGCGCGCTCGCGGAGGTCGGCCAGGCTCATCGAGCGGGGGCGCTCGATCTCGACGACGCCCGCGCCGAAGCGTTCTCGGTACCCGGCGAGCACCCGCTCCTCGTGCGCGTCGCCGAGGCGCGCGGCACGCTCCTTCGTGGGGTCGTCGTCGGCGGGCACGACGAGGTCGCGGCCAAGACGCTGATCGAAGCGGCGCAGCGCGGCGAACTCGCAGGCGCTCGCGGCGCTCAGATCGCTCGCGCTCGTGACGAGCACTCCCTCGCGCAGGAACATGGCTGACCCCTTCACCCGCGCGGCCGTTCCGCGCTGTCTGCAACGGTACCGTGCCCCGCCGACGTCGCCCGCGACGGGTGGGCGGCGGCGCAGCACGGCCCTCATCGGAACGGGGCTCCCCTGGTAGTGTCTGCCCCGACACACGCGCGATCAGCAGGGGGTGGGCGGGGACGCGCCAACGAATCGAGGGTGACATGCGAATTGCGATCATCGGGGCCGGCGGGGTCGGTCTGTATCTGAGCCACCGGCTCCTCGGCGCCGGGCACGAGGTGGTGCTCCGCGGGCGGGAGCGCACGGCCGGGGCCCTGGGAGCGGCCCCGCTCACGCTCGTGAGCGCGTCGGGCCGCGCCGAGCCCATCACCGCTCCTCGGGTGGTCACCGCGCTCGACACGAGGGAGTTCGTGGCGGCCTTCGACCTCGTCATCCTCGCGACGAAGGCCTGGCAGGTCTCCGCGGCCGCTGCCGAACTGCCCGGCAGCCTCACCCCAACCGGGCGAGTCCTCACCACGCAGAACGGGGTGGACGCCCCCGCCCGCGTCGCTGAGCATCTCCCGGCCGAGCACGTGCTTGGCGGCGCGCTGGTGGTGATTGCCGAGCGCCTGGACCCGAGCACGGTGCGCCTGATCGGCGCGGAGGGCAGCCTCGCGCTGGGATC
>NZ_JAPFRB010000001.1:567415-567516 GCF_035726885.1 Leucobacter sp. M11
CAGCGGGTGCTCGACGCGCTTGCCGGTGCCGGTCTCGCCTCCCGGTGGACGGCAGACCTGGGTGCGACGCTCTGGCAGAAGCTCGCGCTGGTCGCCTCGTA
>NZ_JAPFRB010000001.1:567553-567848 GCF_035726885.1 Leucobacter sp. M11
CAGACCCGGGCGGAGCCGGCCACCCGGGACCTCGTCAACCGGGCCATGCGCGAGGTCTTCGCTGTGGCGCGCGCCGACGGAGCCGAGCTCGGCGACGCGGAGCTGACCGCCATCTGGGACAGCTACCTGCACGGCTTCGCACCCGAAACCACCTCGTCCCTGCAGCGGGACCTGGCCGCGGGCCGGCCCTCCGAGCTGGCCGATCAGAGCGGGGCAGTCGTGCGCCACGCGGAACGGCTGGGCCTGGATGCCCCGGTGCACCGCGCCATCGCTGCCAGCCAGGCCATCCGGGAAC
>NZ_JAPFRB010000001.1:567950-570994 GCF_035726885.1 Leucobacter sp. M11
AGACTCACAGCCCGATTCGGCGGAAAACCCGCTAGTGTGGGGAATACGGGTTCCGCTCTGCCGGTCCCGTCGTCGGTGAACGCGTAGACCGCCCTCGGTCGCTCAGGAAGTCTGAGCACCAGGAGGACGATCGGTCGGCTCCCGTTTTCGCGGCGAACGATTGAGCTTCAGCTCTCTCGCCCATCCGGATGGCCAGCGCTCCTCGCGCACACGTGTGCCAGCCACAAACGAAAGACACTCACTCCAGTGACCACCCCCACCTTTGCCGATCTCGGCGTGCCCGCCCCCATTGCCGCGGCCCTCGCCGCCGACGGCAAGTCGGCTCCCTTCCCCATCCAGGAGGACACCCTCCCCGACACGCTCGCCGGGCGCGACGTGCTCGGCCGCGGCCGCACCGGCTCCGGGAAGACCATCGCCTTCACGATCCCCCTCGTCGCCCGGCTCGCCGACGACGTCGAGCGCAAGCGCCGTCCGTCCCGCCCGCGCGGCCTGATCCTGGCCCCGACCCGCGAGCTCGTCACCCAGATCGCCGAGGTCGTTAAGACCCTCGGCGAGCCGATGGGCGTGCGCACCACCACGATCTTCGGCGGCGTCTCCCAGAACCGCCAGGTCGAGGCGCTCAAGCGCGGCGTCGATGTCGTGGTGGCCGCCCCCGGCCGCCTGGAGGACCTCATCGGCCAGGGCCTCGTCTCCCTCGAGGGCGTCGAGGTCACCGTGCTGGACGAGGCCGACCACATGGCCGACCTCGGCTTCCTGCCCGTCGTGACCAAGCTGCTCAACCGCACGCCGCAGAACGGCCAGCGCCTGCTCTTCAGCGCGACCCTGGACAACGGCGTCGACAAGCTCGTCAAGCGCTTCCTGCACGAGCCGATCATGCACTCCGTGGACGAGGCCAACTCCCCCGTCGTGCAGATGACGCACCACGTTTTTGCCGCCGCCGGCAAGGATCAGAAGACCGCGCTCGTCGAGAAGCTCGCCTCGGGCACCGGCCGCCGCATCCTCTTTACCCGGACCAAGCACCAGGCGAAGAAGCTCGCCAAGCAGCTCACCTCCCGCGGCATCCCCGCGGTTGACCTGCACGGCAACCTCTCGCAGAACGCCCGCGACCGGAACCTCAAGGCGTTCTCCGACGGCACCTCCCGCGTGCTCGTCGCGACCGATGTGGCCGCGCGCGGGGTGCACGTGGACGGCATCGAGCTCGTCGTGCACGTCGACCCGCCCGTCGAGCACAAGTCGTACCTGCACCGCTCGGGCCGCACCGCCCGCGCGGGCGCTGAGGGCGACGTCGTGACGATCTCGCTGCCCGAGCAGCGCTCCGAGCTGAACCAGCTGCTCAAGAAGGCGAAGATCAGCGTCCAGCCGCAGCAGGTCACCGCCGAATCGCCCGCCGTGCTCGACCTCGTCGGCGAGATCGCGCCCAAGGTGGATCCCGCCATCGTCGAGCGCCAGCGCGAGGAGGCCCTCGCCGCGAGCGGCCAGCGTCCCGCCGGGCAGGGCCAGTCCCAGGGTGCGAACGCGAAGCGGAAGCGCTCGCGCAGCCGCGGCGCCGGTCAGGGCGGCGAGGGCGCGCAGCGCTCCGGCGGCCAGGGCCAGCGCTCCGGCGAGGGCCGCGGCCAGCGCCAGGGCCAGGGCGGCCAGCGTTCCGGCCAGGGCCAGCGCTCGGGCGGCCAGCAGGCCGCGCCCCGCACCGCGGGCGTCGGGGCACCGGCCATCGTGAGCGGTCGTGGCCGCCAGCCGCGCCGCGCCTCGGCGCCGCAGGGCCGCTAAGCAGCCCAGCGCCCCCGCGCTTCGGACACCCGGGCCCCGCACTTCGGTGCGGGGCCCGGGTGCGTTTGGAGGGGCACCCCGCGCGTGCACTACCGTTGGAGAACGGCCCGTGTGGCCGGATCCCCCGATTTCTTTTCTCGCGCGCGAGCGCCAGACGCAGAGGACCTGTTTTATGACCGCACCCATTCGCATCGGCATCGTCGGCTACGGCAACCTGGGCCGCGGGGTGGAAGCATCGATCGCGCTCAACCCGGACCTCGCCCTGGTCGGGGTCTTCAGCCGTCGTGATCCCGCCGCGGTGCGGACCGTTCGGCCCGAGACCCGAGTCTTCGAGATGGCCGCGCTGACCGGCATGCGTGCCGAGATTGACGTGCTGATCCTCTGCGGCGGCTCGAAGTCGGATCTGCCCGAGCAGACTCCCGAGCTTGCCGCGTCCTTCACGCTCGTGGACAGCTTCGACACGCACGCAAAAATCCCCGAGCACTTCGACAGGGTGGACGCCGCGGCGACCGCCGCGGGCACGACCGCCGTGATCTCCTCCGGGTGGGACCCGGGCCTCTTTTCCCTGAACCGGCTCTTCGGCGAGGCCATCCTCCCCGAGGGCGAGACCTACACGTTCTGGGGCCGCGGCCTCAGCCAGGGGCACTCCGATGCCCTGCGCCGGGTGCCGGGGGTCGCCGGGGCCGTGCAGTACACGATCCCCGCCGAGGCGGCCATCGAGCAGATCCGAGCGGGCGGCCGCCCCGAGCTCAGCACGCGCGAGAAGCACGTGCGCGAGTGCTTCGTCGTGCTCGCCGACGGGGCGGACGCGGACGCCGTGCGCACCGAGATCGTGACGATGCCCGACTACTTCGAGCCCTACGACACGACCGTCACGTTCGTCTCCGCCGAGGAGCTGGCCCGCGACCACGCCACGATGCCGCACGGTGGCTTTGTGCTTCGCAGCGGCAATTCCTCTCCGGAGCAGCGCCAGGTCATCGAGTACCGGCTCCAGCTCGGCTCAAACCCCGAGTTCACGTCGAGCGTGCTCGTCGCCTACGCCCGCGCCGCCGCCCGCCTGAGCGCGATGGGCCAGACCGGCGCGAAGACCGTCTTCGACATCGCGCCGGGCCTGCTCTCCCCGCGCTCGAATGCCGACCTGCGCCGCGACCTCCTCTAAGCCCGCGGGCAGCTGCGGCGCCTGCCGTGGCGGCGCCGGAAAACGCGCGGAACGGGTCCCCGCTCGGCGTGAGGCTTAGCTGAGGACGGCGAGGAGGGCGAGCGCGATCAGGGTGTGC
>NZ_JAPFRB010000001.1:571046-571775 GCF_035726885.1 Leucobacter sp. M11
GCCGCTCCCCCCAGGTCCAGGCGAGCCCCGCCGCCGCGCCCGCGAGGACGAGGACGGGGACCCACCACAGCCACTCGCTCAGCGCGGCCCAGGGCACGATGGCCCGCATGAGCGCGAGCGCAACGACGCCGTCGAGCACGGCGAGCGCGGCGTCGACGCGGCTGTGTGCCCCCGTGCCCGCTCCGCGCGACCAGGTCGCGGCGGCCGCGAGAACCGGAAACAACAGTCCGATGAGGAACAGGAACCAGCTCATCGGGTCGCCCCTGCTTCCGCGTCACCGGTGAGGTCGGCGAGCAGCCCCGCGCCGAGCGCGTCCACGCTCGCGGCGGAGTTCGACAGCACCACGATCGCGTTGCCCCGCTCCCGGTCGAGCCCCACGAAGCTCGCGAAGCCCCCGGTGCCGCCGTTGTGCCAGGTCATGCCCTCCGCCGTCGTGAACCAGGCGAGGCCGACGCGCCCGCCGTCGCCGTCGTCCCGGAGCGGGTCCAGGGCGGCACGGCCCGGGGCCGTGCCCGCGAGCAGGGCGGCCGCGTACCGGGCCAGGTCTGTGCTCGTGGACCGCACCCCGCCCGCGGGAGAGTATGCGTGCAGCGTCCAGGGCTCGGCCGCCCGGCCGCCCTCGGTGAAACCGGAGGTCGGGGAGTCACCGAGCTCCTCGGCGGTCAGCGCGATTCGGGTCTCGCTGAGCCCGAGCGGCCCGAAGAGCCGCGTCCGGAGCATCTCGGCGTA
>NZ_JAPFRB010000001.1:571813-572763 GCF_035726885.1 Leucobacter sp. M11
CGTTCCCGAGCAGGGCCACGCCGAGGTTCGAATAGGCGACGGTGCCCGGCTCGCTCAGCTCGACCCCGCGGGCCTGCTCCAGCAGCTCCGGCAGTTCCTCGGCGTAGGGATTGCTGGCCCGGTAGTTCGACAGGATGGATTTCAGGATGACGCCCGGGGTCGTCGCGAGCCGCGGCAGGCCGCTCGTGTGGCTCGCGAGGTCCCCGAGGGTGACCTCGGCGGCGGGGCTGTCGCTGAGGTCGAGGAGCGTGCCGAGCCGGGTATCCAGCGTGACCTCGCCGCGGTCGACGGCGTCGGCGAGCAGCGCCGAGGTCATGGTCTTCGTGACGGAGCCGATCTCGTACTCCGTGAGCGGGTCCGCGCCGAAGTCGGCGAAGCGGACCGTGCCGCTGCCGGGTTGCCCGGGGGTGACCCCCTCGATGCGGGCGATGCTGATCCGATTTCTCGCCCCGGGCTCCCGGTCGAGAATTGACTGCGCGCTCGCGATCAGCTCGGGGTCGCCGACGGCTTCGCCGAGGTGCGGGGGGCGGGGCATCAGCGCGATCCCGAGCGCGATCACGGAGGCGGCTGCGGCTGCGGCGAGCGCGACCCGGCGCGTGCGGAACGGAGCGCGGGGGCGTTTCGGGGCGGTCACGCGGGGCTCCCGACGGCGGCGAGGATGGCGAGGAGGGGGACGATGCGCTCCGGGGGGACCGCGTACTGGCCTCGTCCGGCGACGCGGAGCCAGCCCTGGGCGACGAGCTGGTTGAGGTGGTGGTACAGCTGGCCGGTCGTGCCGAGTCCCTCGGCGGCGCTTAGCTCGGCGGCGCTCGTGGCCCCGGCGAGGAAGGCGTGCAGGATCGTGAGGCGGACGGGGCTTGCGAGGGCGGCGAGCGCCTGCGCGTGTTCGGACCAGTCTGATTCGAGTAGTTGCTCGGTGGGCACGCCGTACTGCCACTGCACGGGTCCGG
>NZ_JAPFRB010000001.1:572812-572876 GCF_035726885.1 Leucobacter sp. M11
CCGCTGCTCGAGCCCGGTGACGACCCAGAAGGGGTCTTCGCTCGGCGTGGGCGACGGCGGGGTC
>NZ_JAPFRB010000001.1:572954-574233 GCF_035726885.1 Leucobacter sp. M11
GTGTCGTGTTGCTCGGCGAGGAGCCGCTGCGCGAGCGTTGCATCTTCCATGTTTCCATAATTACGGAATCTTGGAATAAGCGCAAGCGGGCGCGCGGCCCCGCCTCGCGGACCGCCTGCGCTTAGCGCTCCGCGTCGTAGACCTCCTCCGGGTCCCGGCCGAGGATCCGGTCCCGCATGTCGATCTTGAGCACCTCCAGGTGGGCGAGCTCCGCCGGGTCCTTGTCCGGCTTCGCGGTGAGCTCGATGAACTCGTCCGAAACGATGCCCGCGTCCCGGATCACGCTCGTGACGGTCGCGTCGCCGGAGCTGATCTCGAAGACGTAGCGGGCCAGGGTGTTGCCGCGCTCGGGCCGGGCCAGCTCGGGCAGGACCTCGTAGCGTTCCTCGCGGACGGCGCGGGTCACAAGCTCGAAGGCGTCGCGTGCCCCCGGCCCGGCAAACGGCGTGCGGACGCGGATCGTGCGGCGCTCGAGCCGTCCGTCCGGCTGGGCGGCCGCGAGCAGCGGCAGGGCGCGGGCCATCGCGGCGAAGGCGTGCGAGACGCCGCCCGGGAATCCGGGGCCGTGGTAGCGCATGCAGTCGGCAAAGGTGAACCGCAGTTCCTCGCCGTCCTCCCAGACGGTGAGGGCGCGGTCGGGGTTCGGCGCCGGGCTCGGCGCGGGTCGCAGGGTCATGGTGTTCTCGCTCTCAGCGGTTGTGGGTCGGGGCAGGACGGGGCTGGGTGTCTGGATCGGGCTGGGCAGCCGCGCGGATCGTGTCGCGGAGCCAGGTCAGGCTGCGGTACAGGAGTTGGGTCGCCCCCGGCATGAAGCCGGAGCCGTGGTGGTACACGGGGTCCATCGTGCTCACGAGGACGGGCGCGTGCCCGGGCCGCTCCCATACCGCGAGGATCGAACCGTCGCGCTCGCCGTCCTCGCGGGCCAGGTCGACCAGCGTGGTCGCCCCCTCCGGGAGTGCGAGCACCCCGTGTGAGTGCCAGATCACCGAGCGGTCCGTGAAGATGCCCTGCGCCGGATGCTCCGGGTTCGGGCGCGTCATACGGTGCGGCTCCCCCGTGCGCCACCACCAGAAGATCGTGGGTCTCGGGTGTTCCGCGAACCCGGGCAGCCACTCGCCGACCCGGTTCTCCCCGAGAATCACCGCGGGCCGCCCCCGATCCAGGACATCGAGGATCGCCGGGGCCGCCAGAGCGAGCATATCGGCGCGTAGCCGGTCGCTGACGAGGAGCCCGTCCGCCGTTTCGAGCGCGGCCCGGGCCTGCTCCGCCGGTTCCCCGC
>NZ_JAPFRB010000001.1:574267-574940 GCF_035726885.1 Leucobacter sp. M11
CGCAAACACCCCGAGCGCGGGGTCGGCGAGGGTTGCCAGCTGGGCGTGCGATCCCCCGTGCACGAACGCGATTCGCGGTGGCCCCGCGGGCGGTGTCTGCCCCGTGTGGTTCATTCCGCGCCTCCCAGCCAGCTCGCGAGCTGGGCACGCATGTGTTCCGTGCCCCGCTCCTCGGAGATAAACATGCCGAGGTCGTTGCCGCAGTGCACGAGCACTCGGCCCTCCCCGAGCGGATACTCCACGTCGATCGGGGCGGCGACCTCGCCCAGGGTGTGCACGACGGTCGCCCCCGCTGGGAGCCGGGACACATAGCCCCGTCCGTAGAATCCGGCGACCCCGATTTCGCGGAGCCGCTCGAGGGGGACGCGCCCGGGCTCCCCCGTGCTGTAGAGGAAGGCCTCCGGGTCGGTGCCGCGCCAGACCGGGTGTTCGCTGTGCCGAGTCAGCGCGAGGTCGCGCGGGCTCGAAAACGCGAGCTTGCGCCAGGGACTGAGCCCGGTCAGGAAGGGTCGCTGGACGTGCCCGTTGACGAGGATCCGCCCGCCGCCCCGAACAAACGCGTCCAAGCGGGGTTGGATTGCCGCGAGGAAGAGCTGGTCCGAGTCCCCGGCGAGGTGGATGCCGCGCACCCCGCCGAGGTCGGCGTCGAGGAGGCGGTACACGTCGATCGGCA
>NZ_JAPFRB010000001.1:574987-576105 GCF_035726885.1 Leucobacter sp. M11
GTGGGCCGCATCACGGCGTGGAGGATCACGCGTGGGTCTCCGTTCGGGTCAGGGGTGCGGTGCGCGGGACCCCGCCGACGCCCGGACCGAAGTCCGGCACGATCAGGCGGCGCATCGCGCTCGGGGTGGCGACGTCGGCGGTGCTGATTCCGACGCCGTAGAGTTCGCTGAGCAGGGTCTCCGTGAGCAGCTCCGGGGTGGGTCCGATCCGGACGTCATCCGCGCCCACGATCAGGAGGCTGCGCTCGGCAACGTGGAACGCGTGATCGGGGTGGTGCGTGGTCATCACGACCGTCATCCCCTCGTCCGCGAGCTGCCGGAGGACCCGGAGCACCCGGGCCTGGTTCCGCACGTCGAGTGCGGAGGCCGGTTCATCGAGGACGAGGCTCCGGCACTCCGACACGAGCGCGCGGGCGATGAGCACGAGCTGGCGCTCGCCCCCGCTCAGCCGGGGGTAGCTCCGGTCGGCGAGGTGGCCGATGCCGATTCGCTCCAGGGCCGCCTCGGCGAGCAGCCGGTCGCGCTTGCCCGGCGAGGCGAGGGCGCGCACGTGCCGGGCGCGGCCCATCAGGACCACCTCGCGCACCGAAAACGCGAAGGCGCTGGCGTGGCTCTGCGGGACGAAACCAACGTGCCCGTCGCGCGCTACCCGGCCGCTCGTCGGCTCGCGGAGCCCCGCCAGCGTGGACACGAGCGTCGTCTTGCCGCGCGCGTTCGGGCCGAGCACGGCGAGCACCTCGCCCGCCGGGACGCGCACGGAGACGCCGCGGAAGGTCCACGGCGCGCTCCGAGAGTAGCGGTGCGAGAGCTCGTGTGCCTCAATCATTGCCGCCCCACATTCGCTTCCCGTTCTTGATGAGCAGCCCAACGAAGAAGGGGGCGCCGATGATCGCGGTGAGGATCCCGATCGGGATCTCCGCCGTGGTGAGGGTGCGCGAGAGCGTGTCGATCAGGACGAGGTAGCTTGCGCCCAGCAGGCAGCTGGCGGGCAGCACGATCCGGTTGTCGACCCCGACGAGCATCCGCACCAGGTGCGGCACGACGAGGCCGACCCAGCCGATCACCCCGGTCACGGCGACCGCTCCGGCCGTGATCATGGCCACCGTGATCAGCAGCAC
>NZ_JAPFRB010000001.1:576143-586423 GCF_035726885.1 Leucobacter sp. M11
CGTCGTCGTCCCCCATCGAGAGGATGTTCACGCGCCAACGCAGCGCGAGGATCACGCCGGAGGCGGCCACGATCGGCACCGCGGCGAGCAGGAGCTTCGGGTAGCTCGCCGTGGCGATCGACCCCATCAGCCAGAACACGATCGAGGGGAGCTCGCCGTTCGGGTCCGCGACGTAGGTGAGCATCGAGACGAAGGCGTTGAACATCGCCCCGATGACCGTGCCCGCGAGGATCACCATGAGCAGCGGTGACCCCGGGGTGACCCGGGCGATGACGAGCACGAGGGCGAGCGCGGTGAGCCCGCCGAGGAACGCGCCCCCGACGAGGAAGGCCCCGCCGAGCCCGGCGAGGATCATGAGCACCCCGCCGAAGGAGGCCCCGGCGGAGACGCCGAGCACCTGGGCACTCGCGAGGGGGTTCCGGAACACGGCCTGCATGGCCGCGCCGCTCAGGGCGAGGCCCGCGCCGACCAGCATCGCGAGCAGGAGCCGCGGCAGCCGAACGTCGAGCACCACGGTGGCCTGCTGATCCGTCCAGCTCCCCTCGAGGGGCAGAGCCAGGGACCCGAGGATCCGCGCGACCTCGACCGCGGGGACGTGGAAGCGGCCCGCGGACAGGGCGAACAGCGCGGTGCCGATCAGCGCGAGAACGAGCAGCCCGAGGACGAGTGGGCCGGAGCCCGGCGTGCGGGCACCGGGCTCCGGATCGTTGCGGGACGCTTCGGCGGTCGCGACGGTCGCGACGGTGGCGGCCGGGGTGCCCCGGGTCTCGGTCGTTCGCGCCCTAGCGGCGGAACTGGTCATAGTCGGCTCCGGCGGCGTTGTCCGCGAAGCGGAGCACCCCGTCCAGCTCGTCCTCGCTGAGCGGATAGGCAAAGAGGTCGTCGAAGGCGGCGACGGTCTGCGCGCGCAGCTCGGAGTCGCCCGCCTTGGGGTACAGCAGGTGGAACATCCACTCCCACATCAGGGGCGATTCGGAGCCCGGCACCTGCCAGCGGTAGCCGCCGAGCGGGGTCTTGTAGACCCGACCGTCCTGCACCGCCTGCACGGAGGCGAGGCGTGGGTCGGCGAGAATCTGCTCCGGGGTGGACTCGTCGAAGGCGCTCAGGAAAATCACCTCGGGGTTCCACTCCAGGATCTGCTCGGGGCCGACCTGCCCGCCGTCGGAGACAAAGTCCTGGGACACGAGGTCCGCGCCGACGAGGTCGAACTGGAAGCCGTCGTAGCCGTCGCCCGTCGTCGTGGAGTAGCTGTCGGCGGCGTGCGAGAGCATCATGGCGCGGGGGCGCGGGGTGTCCTGGGCGGCGACCTCGGCGCGGACGGCCTCGATACGCTCGTGCTGCCACTCGACCAGCGCTGTGCCGCGCTCGGGCTTGCCCGCGATCTCGGCGAAGAGCGTGAGCCAGGCCTCCAGGTCCTCCTGGGTGCCGTAGCTGAGTCCCACCACGGGGATGCCGGCGGCGGTGATGGGGGCGATGACGTCGTCGCCGCGGTCACCCCACTGGATGACCACGTCCGGGTCGAGCCCAACCAGGGTCTCGACGTTCGGCACGAAGTCCGCTCCGGCGACGGTCGTGCTCTCGGCGGACGCCGGGAACATCGTCGCGAACATGCCGCCCTGGTTGGCCTTGAGCGTCGACTCGTTAATGCCGACGATCCGGTCATAGCTCCGGTCCACCGCCGCGAAGATCGAGGGCGCGGGCATCACCGTGAAGGCGACTCGCTCCACGGTACCGGGCAGCTCGATCGTCTCCCCGCGCTGGTCCACGACGGAGATCCCGGCGGCCGGGGTCGTGGGCTCGGGGGCGGCGGGCGCTGCCCCGACCGCGGGGGCGCAGCCGACGAGGGCGACCGCGGCGACGCTCAGCAGGGCGAGGGCGGGGAGGAGGCGTTTCCGGCTGCGGGCGGGGCTGGCGTTTCGGGGCATGACGAACATGCGGTCCTTTCGTTCTGAGGCTCGGGGGGAGGTCGACCAACAGCACCGTAGCGGACAAAGGGTAGCCTTGCCTAATCCTCATCTGAGGAATACAGTGAGGGTGGAAACCGCGGGCGGGCGGCCCCGCGCCGACCCCGAAAACCCCCGGCTTTCCGGGGCTCAGCGGGTGAGCGCCGCCCCGAGCAGCTCGAGATTGCCGAGCAGTTCGAGATTGCCGAGCAGCTCTCGGACCCCGGGGCCGAGGGCCAGCGCGGCGGAGCCGACGGCGAGCGTCAGCATGCCGAGGCAGTTGACCCAGAACGCCGAGCCGAAAAAACGGGCCCGAAGATGCGCGAGCAGCGCGGCGAGAAAGTACGCGATGACCCCCGCGTGTGCGGCGAGCGCCACCCCGGGCACCGCGAGCCCGACGAGCAGGCCAACGCCGGCCAGCGTCTTGATGACGATCAGCGTCCACCACCAGTCCCGGGGAAAGCCCACTCCGGTCAGGCAGGCGCTGATAAACCTGGGCGGCCGGAGGGACAGCGCGGCATCAACGAGCACCACGGCCGCGAGCAGCCAGGTCGGCCAGGCCGGGTCCGGGAGCAGCAGCGTCGCCGCACTCATCTCCGGTCCCCCGCGGCGGGGTCCCGGTCGCCCGCGGTGAGACTCCGCGCGACGGCGCGCAGCCGCCCGAGCGCTCGATCGAGCTCCGCATCGGGGTCCGAGTGCGGCTCACCGCCGAGGGTAAAGAGCAGGCCAAGGTAGCTCAGGTAGAGCGTCTCAACGGCGTCATCCGCGCGAGCCCCCACGACGTCGTGTGCGCCGAGAACAGCGAGGAGTTCCGTGCGCAGGGTGTCGGCGAGGCCGGAGAACACCTCGGAGCGGTGTTCGCCGCTGAGGAGGACCGCGGCGTACTCTCGACTCAGCTCCTGTTCGCCGAGAAATCGACGGAGGAACGGGCGCAGCAGGGCACTGACGTCTTCGGCGAGATCGGCCCCCGCCCGCCTCGCAGGGCCCTCGGGGTGCGCTCGGGCTGCGTCGCTGTGGATCGCCGCGATCCAATCATCAACAACGGCGACGAGAAGCCCCGCTTTTCCCCCGAACTGCATCACGGTGCCAACGCTGACCCCGGCGTGCGCCGCGATGTCGCGGACCGCGCTGCCCCGGTACCCGGTCACCCGGAAACACTCCTCCGCCGCCGCACGCACACGTCTCCGGGTGTCCTCTCGGCGACTCGTGCGACCGGCCGAAACTTGAACAGGTTCATTGAACATGTTCAAATTGTACGATGGGCCCCCACGCCGGGCAAGGCCCCGCGGTGGCTCGTCGCACGGCGCGCCGTCGCGCGGCTAGAGCCGGAAGCCCTGGCCCTGCAGGATGAGGGTGAGGACGCGGCGGTCCTCCCGGTGCATCACGCCCTCCACGAAGCGCCGCATCGCGTGGTCGAGCCCGATCTCGCCCCCGGAGCCCGCGACCTTGCGCAGGATCGCGACGAGGGTGCGCGGGGCGATCACGGACTCTTCGAGCCCGGGCCGCCCGTCGATCTCCCGCTCGGTGCTCACGTAGTTCTCGAAGCCCTCGCCGTGCCGACCGGCGAAGACCTGCTGGCTGATGAAGGCCGCCCGTGCGGCTCGCCCCAGCTCGGGCGCACTGAGGAATCGCGGCAGCTCTCCCTCCCGGTCGACGACCGCGGCGGAGGCGAGCAGCGCGTTTTCGGCCGGGAACTCGGCGTAGCCGAGCCCCGCATCCGGGTAGTGCACCCGGTAGCTGTTCGCGCCGAAACGGTTGACGAGTTCCGAGCTCAGCCGATCGATGCCGCGGTAGCGGTGCGGGGTCTGTTCGTTCGCGGTGGCGAGCACCGCGAAGCCCGGCTGGATCGTCACGGCCCGGCCCGCGTTCTCCTGCACCGCGAAGCGGTCCCCCGGGCGCAGCTGCAGGATGCGGTTGAGCCGCTTCAGGAACTCGGGCGGCATCGCGTTGACCTCGTCGAGGATCAGCGCGCGGCCCTCGGTCATGGCGCGCAGCAGCGGCCCGCCGACGAAGGCGCTCACGGTGGCCCCGCCCTCCGCGCGCAGTTCGTGCGCCCCGATCACCTGGGCGCTCGTGATGTCGCCGTAGCCGGACACGAGTTCGGGCTCGCGCCCCAGCCCCGTCCGGGCGAGGTACTCCGCGAGCGCGGTCTTCGCGCCCCCGGTCTCGCCGAGCAGGAGCAGGGGCTCGCCACGGTGCAGGGCGGGCAGCGCCTCGGCGATGATCCCGCGCATCTGCTCGGTGAGCAGCAGCCCCCCGTCCAGCTGGCGCTTCGCCTCGCGGAGCCGAATCGTGCCGAGCGCGGCGAGGACGGCGTCGCGTCGGCGCGCGGAGTCGATGCCGCGCTCCCAGTCGGGGACGCGATCCGGGTCCGAGCGCAACTCGTCGAGGCGGCGCACCTCCGCGGCGATGAGCTGTCGGCCGGAGCGGGCCGCGCGGGCGATGATCTCGGCGGCCTCCGCCCGGCGAGCCTCCTGCCGAGCCGCCGCGCGGGTGGCCTGGGCCGCGAGGCGCAGCGTGGCGGCCTGCTCGGCGAGCGCCGCGTCACGGAGAGCGCGGTGCTCCGGCTCAGCGAAGAGCCGGGCCTCCCGATCGAGCAGCTCCTCGATGCTCGCGAGACCGAGTCTGAGCGCATCGGGCTGCGCGGCCGCGAGCGCCGCCCAGGCCGAGCGTGCCTCGGGTCCGTCCGGCCGCGCGCGGAGGGCGGCAAGTCGCACGCGCAGCTCGTCGACGGCCTCGGGGGCGAGGAGGTGGGCCGCGTCGGCCAGCACCGCTCGGCGGCTGCGTCGAAGCTCCGCGGCGATCTCCGCGGCCTCCGCCAGCACGGGGTCCGCGTCCAGGGGCAACATGCCGCCACGCTATCACGCGCGGGCCCTGCACCGTCCAGTCGGCTTGGGCCGGGCGCGCGGAGCCGGATGACCTAGGGTGGGCCTATGAGTCAGGCGCCGTCCGTCCCCGAGTCCCGGGCCAGCGAGTGGGCGCGGTTGCGCGCCCGTTTCGGCGCGGTGGGCCGCCTGCTCGGGGTGCCGATCACGGTGACCGAGGACCTCGGGTGGGAGCTCGACGGGTCCGGGCTGCGGCTGGGGCTCGGCTATTACTCGGGGCTGGGGCACCCGGAGGACGAGGCCGAGGCTCGGGCCCTGCTCGACCTCTGGGTCGGGCTGCGCTTCGGCCGGGTCGCGCCCGTCCGAGTGCGCCGCCAGGAGCAGCTCGCCCACCGCCGCCCGGAGCTGGAGCCGCTGCTGGCGGCGATCGACCGGATCCAGGCAAGCGGCGAGCTGCTCGCGACGCTCCCCGCGCTGCGCGGTCCGCTGGAACGGGCCGCGCAGCGCGGGGTGCCCGCCGACCTCACGGGCTGGCCGCGGCACCTACAGTGGGCGGGCGCCGTGCAGCTGGCCGCCCTCGCCCCGCGGCACCCGGTTCGGGTCTCCCCCGAGGTGGCTGAGGAGCTCACCCGGCTCGCCGGGCTGGGCGGCGGGGGCGGCGACGCCCTGCGCCGCGTCGCCGCCCCCGATGCGGCCCGCGGGCAGCTCGCACGTCTCGAGCGCGCGCTCGGCCTCCTCGTGCCGCCCGCCGACCGGTTGCTCGCGCTCGATGTGGCCGCCCGCGGCCTGGCCGCCGAAGGCGAGGCGCAGCCCCCGGCCCCGGCGGAGGACGGCGATGCCGGGGCGGGCCTCGCGCTCGGGGCCGGCGAGGCGGCCGACGCGCAGGCCGGGGAGGGCGAGGCGGGCGAGGAGGCGAGCTCCGCCGAGCCAGACGACGGGGCGGAGCACCGTCAGGACCCGGCCGACGCGGCGAGCACGGAGGGGGCGGACCTGTTCGCCTCGGACCGGGGCGCCTTCGTGAGCACGATCCTGCCGACCCCGATGCCCGCGGCGGACACGATTGCCGCGCTGCTCCAGGCGCTGCCCGAGGGCAGCGCCTTCGCGGATGCGCCTCCGCCAGAGGGCGATCCCCGCTCCCCGGCCGCAGCCGGGCCCGCCCCGGCGGGCGACGCCGCCGGGGCGGCGCAGCTGCGCGGGTACCGGGAGCGCGTGCTCGCCCAGCGCGAGGCCGTCGACCGGATGCGCCAGACCTGGCAGCGGGTCATCTCGGAGCGCCTCGCCCCGAGGCCCGTGCTCAGCCGCCGCCCGTTCCCGGAGGGCGACAGCCTCGATGCCGAGGCCCTCGCCCGCGTGGTCGCCGAGTCCCTCGCGGGGGTGCCCCGCCCGAGCGCGTATCGGCGGCGGGAGCGCGCCCCCCGGCGCGGCGAGGACGCCGGACGCACCGACTACGTGCTCCTGCTCGACCGCTCCGGCTCGATGCAGGGCCTCGCCGCGGACGCCGCGAGCGACGCCGCGCTCATCATGCTGGAGGGGCTCGCGGGGGCCGAGCGAGACATCGCCGCCGCCGAGCGCGAGACGGGGGCCGAGCTGGGGCTCGGCATCCGGACCGCGCTCATCGTGTTCGACGCCGAGCCCACCGTCGTCAAGCCCCTCGCGGGGGCGCTCGATGACGCCTCCCGGCAGCGCCTCGACCTCGAGATCCGCAGCCCCCGCGGCTCCACGAACGACGGGGCGGCGCTCCGGGCGGCGGCCGAGCAGCTCGGCGTCCTCGGGGCCCGGCTCGCGAGCGACGGGGAGCCGCGGCGACGCATCGTCATCCTCGTGAGCGACGGCGGCTCGAACGACCCCGTCGTCGCCGCCGCGGAGCTGAAGCGGCTTCGCGCCGCCGGGGTCACCGTGTTCGGCCTCGGTCTCGGCACCGATGACCTCGTCCAGCGCTTTGCCCCCGGCGGCCGCCGCCTCGACGACCCCCGGGCGCTGCCCGAGGTGCTTCGCGGACTGATCGAGGCGGAGCAACCGGGCGGGACCGGATGACCCTGGGCGCTCGGGGCTGGCCGCGGGGCGGCGGCCCGTGCAATGATCGAGCACGAGCCGCGCCGCGGCGCCGCGGCCAGCCCCGGCCGATTCGGCAGCGCCCGGCGCAGAGGGAGAACTGATGAGCACCGCACCCCGGCACCGCGAGGACCGGACTGCCCTGGCCCGGGCGTTGTTCCCGGATCTGGCCGAGCAGCTGGACGCCGCCTACGCCCGGCACGCCGACCCCGCCGGGGTCGCGGCGGGGACGGGGCTGGCCGGCGCGGACGGGCTCGATGCCTGGCTGGATGCGGAGGCCGCCCGGCTGCGCGCCGGAGACCTCTCGGGGGCCGCCTTCGCTGGCCTCGGGGACGAGCGCGTGCGGCACCGCTTCGAGGCCGCCTTCGAGCTCGCGGCTCGGGTGCTGTCCCGGCTCGGTCTGAGCGTGCCAGAGCCGGAGGAGTTTGAGGCGGCGGGGGTCGACCTCGCCGCCCTCGGGGCGGCCTGCGCCGCCGAGGAACGGCTCACGCCGGTGCCCGCGCCGCACGGCCTGGGGGCCGAGGACTGGCGGGCGCTCTACGCCGGAGACCCCGAGCTCCTGCTCGCCTCCGAGATCGTCCGCGACTTCGCGGAGCTCGACCGGGTTGCCGAGCCCGGCATTCCCCGGGTGAGCGAGGTCGATGCGCGCGGACGGAGCCTGAGCTGGACCCTCCGGCTGATCCCCGCGGACGAGGCCCCGCCCCTGCTCGGGCTCGCGCACGCGAGCGGCCCGCACCCGAGCCTGCCCGAGATGCTCCTCCTGCAGGCCATGCGCGCGGCGGCGGGCGAGGCCCCCGTGGACCAGCGCAGCTTCACCTGGCTCGCCGGAACCCTCGGCGGCGGGGCCCTCGCGGCCCGGGCAATCTACGACGACGCCGAGCGCGCCGTCCGCGTCAGTTCCCGCGGGGTCAGCAATCAGGGACCGCACCTCGGCGCGCGGCCCCCGGTCGGCTGAGCGCTCAGCGCTGGCGGCGGAGCGCCCAGGCGAGCGTGTCGAGCCCGAGCGAGCCGAGGCCGAGCGCCTCGCGGTGGAACTCGCGGAGGTCGAAGTCCGCACCGCCGCGCTCGGCTGCCTCGTCGCGCAGCTGCTCCCAGATCCGCTGCCCGATCTTGTAGGACGGGGCCTGCCCCGGCCAGCCGAGGTAGCGATTCACCTCGAAGCGCACGGAGGCCGGGTTCATCGTCACGTTCTCGGTCATGAAGGCCAGGGCGGATGCGGCGTCCCAGCGCCCGGAGCCGTCCGGCAGCGGCTTGCCGAGGTGCACGCCGAGATCGAGCACCACCCGGGCCGCGCGCATCCGCTGCCCGTCGAGCATGCCGAGCCGCGCGCCGGGGTCGTCCAGGAACCCGAGTTCGGCCATGAACCGCTCGGCGTAGAGCGCCCAGCCCTCAAAGTGCCCGGAGGTGCCCGCGAGCTGCCGACGCCACGAGTTCAGGCGGTTCCGGTGGACGACGGCGGTCGCCATCTGCAGGTGATGCCCCGGGACCCCCTCGTGGTAGACGGTCGTCAGCTCCCGCCAGGCCTTGAACTCGGTCACGCCCCGAGGCACCGACCACCACATCTGCCCCGGGCGCGAGAAGTCGTCGCTCGGGCCCGTGTAGTAGATCCCGCCCTCCTGGGTCGGGGCGATCATGCAGTCGAGCCGGCGGATCTCCGCGGGGATATCGAACTGCGTCGCGCCCAGCTCGGCGACGGCACGGTCGCTGGTCTCCTGGAGCCAGTCCCGAAGCGCGCGGGTGCCGTGCAGGATCCGCGCGGGGTCCGCGTCCAGGGCGGCGATCGCCTCTGGCACCGTGCCGCCCGGCACGATCTCGCGGGCGATGCTCGCCTGTTCCTCCGTCATCCGGGCCAGCTCCTCGATGCCCCACGCGTAGCTCTCGTCGAGGTCAACCGTCGCCCCGAGGAACTCGCGGGAGGCCAACTGGTAGTGCTCGCGGCCCACCCCGTCGCGCTCGGAGGCGGCGGGGGCGAGCTCGTCCCGGAGGAAGTCGGCCAGGCCGGCGTAGGCGGTCGCCGCCGCCGCCGCGCCCGCCGCGAGCTCGGCGCGCAGGCCAGCGGGCATCCCGCCAGCCCCGGCGACGAGGCCGGGGAAGAAGCCGTCGGCGGCCGCGTGCCGCTCGGCCTGCGCCGCGACCTCGCGGACCTGGCGCAGCGCCGGGGTGATGCCGCGGCGAGCCCCCTCGGCCAGGGTGCGCCGGTACCCGGCGAGTGCCCCGGCGACGCCGTGCAGGCGCGTCGCGACCGCCGCCCAGTCGGCCTCGCTCCCCCGGGGCATCAGATCGAAGGCGTTTCGGATCGCCTGCACGGGCGAGACGATCACGTTCAGGTCGCGCAGCCCGAGCCCCAGCTCGGCCTGCTCGCGCCGCAGGGCAAGCTGCTCCGAGAGGTCCCGCCGGGTCACCTCGTCGACCTCGTCCACGGGGGCCGCCGCCGCGAGCGCCGCGAGCGTGTGCCGCTCCGCGTCCGCCCGGGCGTCCAGGCCGCTCGGCGAGTAGTCGCCGAAGCGGGCATTGCTCCCGGCCCGGCCGAGCCGGGTGCCCACCGTGGGGTCCAGCTCGACGAGGGTGTCCACCCAGTCCTCGGCGATCCGGTCAATGGGGGTGGCTGGCCGCGCCGCCTCGGGGGTCTGTGGCTGCGGATCGGTCATGGTGCGTGCCTCCTGTTCGCGGAGCGCATCGGCGCGCGCCGCTGTCGTGGGTAGTCTGTGAGGGTGAAGAACGAGAAAGCGGAAGAGAACGTCGAGGTCGCCGCGCTCGGCCGGGAGCTGCGCCACGAGCGGCAGCGCCAGGGGCTGACGGTCACCGCGCTGAGTTCGCGGTCCGGGGTGAGCTTCGGGCTGATCAGCCAGGTCGAGCGGGGGCTGGGCAACCCCTCGTTTCTCGCCCTGAAGCGACTCGCCGAGGCGCTCGGGATCCCCCTGGCCCGGCTCTTCGCCGGGGGCGCGGTGCGCGACGAGCTCGTGGTCCGCGCCGACGAACGGCAGCTGCTGCCGATCCTGGAGGAGTCCCCCGCGAGCCAGCGGGTGATCCGGGAGCTGCTCACCCCCGGCCTGCACTCCTCGCTCCAGGTCATCCGCAGTTCGATCCCCGCGGGCTTCTCTAACGAGGGCAAGGCCTTCCGGCACATGGGCACGGAGTGCGTCATCGTGGAGTCCGGGACGCTGACCGTGGTGCACGGGGAACGCCGCGTGGAACTGGGCCCCGGGGACGCGATGACCTATGCGTGCTCCGTGCCGCACTGGTGGGCGAACACGGGAACGGAACCCTGCGTGGTCGTCGGCGCGGTGACCCCGTTCGAGCAGTAGCCGCGGCGGGCGTCACGGGGTGAGGGCCGTGTCCAGGATGCGCCCCAGCTCGCGGACGGGCTCGGGGTGATCGTCCACCCGCAGATCCAGGTCCAGGTCGAGCACGTTCTCGCCCGGGCCGCGCCGCCCGTGCCCGACGAGCAGCGCCACGGACT
>NZ_JAPFRB010000001.1:586532-589875 GCF_035726885.1 Leucobacter sp. M11
GTAGGCGGCAATCATCTCGTCGAGCACCGCGGGTCCGGTGAGGAGGTTTCCGGCCACCGCGTAGCCCGCGCCGACGCGGTGCCCGGCCCAGTCGCTGCACTCGACCCCGGTGTGCGCGGCGGCCTGTCCCGCGGCGGAGACCACCGCGAGCTGGCGGCGGGCGTGGCCCGAATCGATGCCCGGGATCCCGGCGACGATCTCGGCCGGGCTCTCCCCCGCGGCGAGCGCGGCGAGCGCGTGTTCGCGCAGCGCCCGATTCGTGTAGGCCTGGCTCGCGACCGCGCCGACGCCGACGCGGAGGGCGGGCACCCCGGCCCCCACGGCGAGGGAGAAGCTGGCGGTGGCGACGCCGAGCAGGCCCCGCTCGGGATCGCTGGCCACGATCGTGTAGGTCATATCGCTCGTTCCTCGGCTTGACGTTGGCCGGGTTTCAGGGTTCACTGGTTAAATAATGATGACCTCATCATATAAATGATTCACTCGCTCCGTCGAACTCAGAGGAAAGTGCCAATGAAGCCACGCACACTGCTGCCAGGGATCGCGCTGCTCGGCGCGCTCGCCCTCACCGCCTGCTCTACGGGCACCGCCGTTGATCTCGACGGGGGCGGCTCCGGCGCGACCGGCCCCGTGCTGACCGCGGCGATCGCCGGGGAACCGGACCAGCTGGACCCGCACAAGACCAGCTCCTACTTCGCCTTCGAGGTCCTGGAAAACGTCTACGATACGCTCGTCGCCCCCGACGAGAACCTGGAGATGCAGCCCGCACTCGCCGAGTCCTGGACGCTCAGCGATGACCAGCTCACCTGGACCTTCTCCCTGCGCGACGGGGTCGAATTCCACGATGGCTCCCCGTTCTCCTCCGCCGACGTCGTCTACTCCCTGAACCGGATCATCGACGAGGAGCTCGCCAACGCGTGGCGGCTCAGCGCGGTCACCTCCGTCACCGCGCCGGATGATCGGACCGTTGCGATCACGGTCGCCCAGCCGACCCCGAACCTGCTGTCCAGCCTCGGCGGCTTCAAGGGCGTGGCGATCGTGCAGCAGGCCAACGTCGACAGCGGCGACATCACGACTAAGCCCGTCGGCACCGGGCCGTTCTCGCTCGTCAAGAACACCCCGGGCGACGCCATCGAGCTCGCCGCAAACCCGGACTACTGGGGCGGCGCGCCGAAGCTCGGCGGCGTCACCTTCACCTTCCTCTCGGAGGGCAACACCGCGGTGGCCGCGCTCAAGAGCGGCGAGGTGCAGTGGACGGACTCGATCCCGACCCAGCAGGTGGCCGCGCTGCAGCAGGACAGCGCGCTCAGCATGGGCGTCGAGCCGAGCACCGACTACTGGTACCTCGCGATCAACCAGAAGCACGAGCCCTACGGGGACGCCCGCGTGCGCCAGGCCATCGGCTACGCGATCGACCGCGAGGCGATCGCGCAGGTCACGAGCTACGGCACCGCCGAGGTGAACCAGCTCGCCATCCCGAAGCAGAGCACCTGGTACACGAAGTTTGACGGCTACCGCACCGATCTCGACCGGGCCAAGGAACTCATGGCCGAGGCCGGGGTCGACTCGCTCAGCCTCGACCTGCTCGCGACGGCGGACTACCCCGAGACCGTGACCGCCGCGCAGGTGATCGCGGACAACCTGAAGCCGCTCGGCATCGAGGTGTCCATCCGCCAGCCCGACTTCGCCACCTGGCTCGACGAGCAGAACTCCGGCAATTTCGACATGCTCATGATGGGCTGGCTCGGCAACATCGACCCCGATGACTTCTACTACGCCCAGCACCACACGGACGGGGCCAGCAACGCCCAGGGCTACAGCAACCCGAAGGTGGACGCGCTGCTCGACGCGGGCCGCACCGAACTGGACGCCGAGAAGCGTCAGGAGATCTACGTCGAGGCGGCAAGGATCATCGCCGAGGACGCAAGCTACCTGTACCTCTACAACCCCTCGGTCATTCAGGCCTGGGCCCCGAGCGTCACGGGCTACGAGGTCCGCAGCGACCGCGCGGTGCGCTTCTCCGAGGTGAGCCTCGCAGAATGAGCACGTCCCTCGCCCCCCGCAGCCGGACCGCGCGCGTCCTCGGCTCCCCCGTGCTGCGCTTCCTGAGCAAGCGGCTCCTGCACACGGTGATCGTGCTCCTCGGGGTACTCATCCTCGTGTTCACCCTGATCCACCTCGTCCCGGGCGACCCGGTGCGCATCGCCCTCGGCACCCGGTACACCCCGGAGGCCTATGAGGCGCTGCGCACCGCCTCCGGGCTGGACCGCCCCCTCATCGAGCAGTTCTTCGGGTACCTGGGCCACGCGGTCACCGGCGATCTCGGGGTGAGCTTCCGCAACGGCCAACCCGTCACCGAGGTGCTCCTGGAGCGCCTGCCCGCCACGATCTCGCTCGCCGCGGTCGGCCTCGCCATCGCCCTCCTGATCTCGGTGCCCGCCGGGACCTTCTCGGCCCTGCGCGAGGGCACCTTCGGCGACGGCCTGGTCCGCGTGTTCAGCCAGTTCGGGGTCTCGATCCCGGACTTCTGGATGGGGATGCTCCTCATCACGCTGTTCTCCTCGATCCTCGGCTGGTTGCCCTCCTCCGGGTACGTCGCCTTCGGCGACGACCCGGGCGAGTGGTTCCGCCGGGTACTCACCCCGGGCCTGACCGTGGGTCTCGTCTCCGGCTCGATCATGACCCGGTACATCCGCGGGGCGGTCCTCGAGGTCGCGGGTGCGAACTACGTCCGCACCGCGAAGTCCAAGGGCCTGCGCCCCCGGATCGTGACCGGCGTGCACATCGCCCGCAACGCCTTCATCCCCGTGCTCACGATCACCGGGATCCAGATGGCGACCATGCTCGGCGGCGTCCTCGTCGTCGAGGTGGTCTTCGCCTGGCCCGGCCTCGGCCGCCTCGTCTACGACTCCGTCGCCTCGCGCGACTATCCGGTGGTCCAGGGCGCGGTGCTCCTCATCGCGATCGCGTTCCTCACCGTGAACCTCATCGTGGACGCCCTCTACGCCCTCATCGACCCGAGGATCCGACTGTCATGACCGCCAACACCGCACCAGACACCGTCGCCGTGGCCACCGCCCCGCGCACCCCGTCCGGCAAGCGCGCCTCCGCGCTCGGCCTGTTCCTCCGCAGCCCCGTGAGCCTCGTGGGGAGCCTCGTGCTCGCCGTGATGGTGCTCGCCGCCCTCCTCGGCCCCCTGCTCGCCCCCTACGGCGTGAACGAGACCGACGTCCAGAACGCCCTCCAGCCGCCGAGCGCGGCGCACTGGTTCGGCACCGACGATCTCGGCCGAGACGTGTTCTCCCGGGTACTCATCGCCGCCCAGGTCTCCCTCCGGGTCGCGCTC
>NZ_JAPFRB010000001.1:589921-591249 GCF_035726885.1 Leucobacter sp. M11
TCGCCGGCTACGCGGGCGGCTGGCTCGACAGCGTGTTCATGCGCCTGGTCGACGTGATGTTCGCCTTCCCGATGCTGATCCTCGCCCTCGCCATCGTGGCCGTGCTCGGCCCGGGGGTGAACACCGCGACCATCGCAATCGGGATCGTCTACGTGCCGATCTTCGCCCGCGTGACCCGGGCGAGTACCCTCGGTGTGCGCGCCGAGCCCTACGTCCGCGCCTCGCAGACGATGGGCACCGGGCACCTGCGGATCCTGCGCACGCACGTCCTGCCGAACATCTCGGGCCCGATCATCGTGCAGACATCGCTCTCGCTGGCCTTCGCGATCCTCTCCGAGGCCGCGCTGTCCTTCCTCGGGCTGGGCGTGCAGCCCCCGCAGCCGTCCTGGGGCCGGATGCTGTTCGAGGCGCAGTCCTTCCTCGGCTCGGCCTGGTGGCTCGCCGTATTCCCCGGCGTCGCCATCTTCCTCACCGTGCTCGCCTGCAACCTCGTCGGCGACGGGCTCCGCGACGTCCTCGACCCCCAGCAGCGCAGCGTGATCGAATCCAGGAGTGCCCGCCGATGAGCGCAACCGAATCCCCCGTCCTGTCCGTCCGCGACCTGCGCGTCGCCATCGGCGCCACCGAGATTGTGCACGGCCTCTCCTTCGACGTGCACGCGGGGCAAACCGTCGGCATCGTCGGTGAGTCCGGCTCGGGAAAGTCCCTCAGCGTGCTGAGCGCCACCCGGCTGATGGATCTGCCGCACCAGCGCGTGACCGGCGAGTCGCTGCTGCACGGCCAGGACCTGGTGCGCGCCACCCCGGCGCAGCTGCGCCGGGTGCACGGGCGCGAGGTCGGCTTCGTGTTCCAGGACCCGAGCACGAGCCTCAACCCCCTGCTCACCCTGGAGCGCCAGCTCACGGAGGGGCCGGAGGCCCACCTGCGCCTCAGCCACTCCGCGGCCCGCAGCCGCGCGATCGGCCTCCTGGAGGCCGTCGGCCTGCCGGACCCGGAGCGGCGGCTCAACGCCTACCCCCACCAGCTTTCGGGCGGACAGCGCCAGCGCGTGATGATCGCGATCGCGCTGGCCTGCGACCCGAGCCTGCTGATCGCGGACGAGCCCACCACGGCCCTCGACGTCACCACGCAGGCCCAGATCATCGAGCTCGTGCGCGAGATGCAGCGCGAACGCGGCATGGCCGTGGTTTGGATCAGCCACGACCTCGGCGTGATCGGCCAGGTCGCCGACGAGGTCACGGTGCTCTACCGCGGCAACGCCGTGGAGCAGCGCCCCGTGCTGGAGCTCTTCGACGCCCCCGGCCATGACTACACGCGGCGGCTGCTGG
>NZ_JAPFRB010000001.1:591296-591531 GCF_035726885.1 Leucobacter sp. M11
AGCGAGCGCCCCGTGTTGGCCGTCAGCGGCCTGCAGGTGCGCTTCCCGGTGAAGACCAAGACGGGCACCGAGTGGGTGCAGGCGGTCCAGGACGCGTCCTTCTCCGTCCGCCGCGGGGAGACGCTCGGCCTGGTCGGCGAGTCCGGCTCGGGGAAGTCCACGATCGCCAACGCGCTGACCGGGCAGGTCGACCCCGTGGCGGGCACCGTGCTCCTGAACGACGAGGACGTGCTCG
>NZ_JAPFRB010000001.1:591574-594412 GCF_035726885.1 Leucobacter sp. M11
GATGGTCTTCCAGGACCCCTTCTCGGCGCTCAATCCGAGGATGACCGTGGCCGACACCATCGCGGAACCGATCATCGTGCACGGGCTCGCCCGGGACCGGGCGGCGCGGGACGCCCGCGTGCTCGCGCTCCTGGACCAGGTGAAGCTTCCGGCCGAGTTCGCCGAGCGATACCCGCACGAGATGAGCGGCGGCCAGCGCCAGCGGGTCTGCATCGCGCGGGCCCTCGCCTGCGAGCCGGAGCTGCTCATCCTGGACGAGTCGACGGCCTCCCTCGACGTGTCCATCCAGGCGGAGGTCATGACGCTGCTCAAGGAGCTCCAGCAGGAGCTGGGCCTCGCCTACCTCTTCATCGCGCACGACCTCGCCGTCGTGCACGAGATGAGCCACCACGTCATGGTGATGCGCCGGGGCGAGATCGTGGAGTCCGGGTCCAGCGAGCAGCTGTATGCGGCCCCGCAGCACGAGTACACCCGCACCCTGCTCGCGGCGATCCCGCCGGAGCGCCCCCGTGCCGCCGAGCCCGTCGGCTGAGCGTCGCAGCCACGAGAACTGCCCCGAGCCGCTGCCCCGGTGCCGGGGTGACGCAGCAGCGCCCCCGGTCCGCGGACCGGGGGCGCTGCTGCGTGTGGCCGCTTAGAACACGGACCAGCCGGTGCGCGAGGTGAACTCATCCAGCGCGGCCATGCCGATCATCGAGTTGCCGGAGCTGTCGAGCCCGGGTCCCCACACGCAGATCGAGCACTTTCCGGGGACGATGGCGAGGATCCCGCCGCCCACGCCGCTCTTGCCCGGCAGGCCCACCCGGTAGGCGAACTCGGCCGCGGCGTCGTAGAATCCCGCGGTGAGCATGACCGCGTTGACCCGCTTCGCCTGCCGCGGCGAGAGCACCGGGGTGCCGTCCTGGCGGATGCCGCCCCGGGCGAGGAACGCGCCGGCCGCGGCGAGGTCCCGCGTGCTCATCGCGATCGCGCACTGCTCGAAGTAGTGGGCGAGCACGTCGCCGACGGGATTGCGCAGGTTTCCGAAGCTGGACAGCAGATAGGCGATGGAGGAGTTCCGGTCCGCGTGGTCCGCCTCGGAGGCGGCGACCAGCGGATCGGGGGCGATCGCGGGGTTGCCGGCCTCGGCGCGCAGCAGCTCCAGCAGCGGCTGCTCCCCCGCCTCGCTCAGGCCGAGGAGGTGATCGGTGACGACGAGCGCGCCGGCGTTCATGAAGGGATTGCGCGGGATCCCGCGCTTGTACTCGAGCTGGGCGAGGGAGTTAAAGGCCGCGCCAGAGGGCTCCCTGCCCACCCGGGTCCAGATCTCGTCGCCGTCGCGGTCGAGGGTCAGCACGAGGGTAAAGACCTTCGAAATACTCTGGATGGAGAACGGCACCTCGCAGTCGCCGACCCCGTAGCTCGTCCCGTCGTTCATAACGACGGACATGCCGAACTGATCGGGGTTCACCGCGGCGAGGCGGGGGATGTATTCCGCCACCGTCCCCGAGCCGATCATCGGCCGAACGGCCTCGTGAATCTCCTCAAGAACCGCCTGCATATCCATCCCCCCAGCCTACCGGGCCGGGGGGATGGATGCGCGGGGGCCGCGGGCCTACGCCTCGCGGCGCAGGGCCCAGGCGAGGGTGTCCAGGCCGAGCGTGCCGAGGTTCAGCGCCTCCCGGTGGAACTCGCGGATGTCGAAGTCCGCCCCGCCGCGCTCGGCGGCCTCGTCGCGCAGCTGCTCCCAGATCCGCTGCCCGATCTTGTAGGACGGGGCCTGCCCCGGCCAGCCGAGGTAGCGGTTCACCTCGAAGCGCACGAAGGGCTCGTTCATGTTCACGTTCGCACTCATGAAGTCGAAGGCGAAGTCCGCGTCCCAGACGCCCTGACCATCGGGTCGCTGCTTGCCCAGGTGCACGCCGAGGTCGAGCACGACGCGCGCGGCGCGCATCCGCTGGCCGTCCAGCATGCCGAGGCGGTCGCCCGGATCGTCGAGGTAGCCGAGCTGCTCCATGAGCCGCTCCGCGTACAGCGCCCACCCCTCGGCGTGCCCGGAGGTACCCGCGAGCTGCCGACGCCAGGAGTTCAGCGACCCCCGGTTCACGACGCCCGTCGCGATCTGCAGGTGGTGGCCGGGCACGCCCTCGTGGTAAACCGTCGTCAGTTCCCGCCAGGTGTTGAACTCCGTCACGCCCTGCGGCACGGACCACCACATCTGGCCGGGCCGCGAAAAGTCATCGCTCGGGCCGGTGTAGTAGATCCCGCCCTCCTGCGTGGGGGCGATCATGCAGTCGAGGCGTCGGATCTCGTCGGGGATGTCGAACTGCGTCGCGCCCAGCTCGGCGACGGCGCGGTCGCTCGTTTCCTGCATCCACCGCTGGAGGGCGTCCGTGCCGTGCAGCGTGCGCGCCGGGTCGGCGTCGAGGGCGGCGATCGCGTCGGCGACCGTGCCGCCCGGCACGATCTCGCGGGCGATGCGCTCCTGCTCCTCGGTCATCCGGGCCAGCTCCTCGCGGCCCCACTCGTAGCTCTCGTCGAGGTCGATCTTCGCGCCAAGGAAGCCGCGCGAGGCCAGCTCGTAGTGCTCGCGGCCCACGCCATCGCGCTCGGTGGCGACGGGGGCAAGCTCCTCGGTCAAAAAGCCGCTGAACTCGGCGTAGGCCGCCGCGGCCCGCGCGGCGGCCGAGGTGAGATCGGCCCGCAGCGAGTCGGGCACCCCGGTGGCCCCGGCGGCGAGCGCGCCGAAGAATCCGTCCGGGGCCCCCTGACGGGCCACCTGCTCGGCGACGACGCGCACCTGTCGCACCGCGGGGGTGACGCCGGCCGCGACTCCGGCGCGCAGCGTCTCCCGGTACC
>NZ_JAPFRB010000001.1:594447-598509 GCF_035726885.1 Leucobacter sp. M11
GCCACGATCGACCAGTCCTCCTCGGTTTCCTGCGGCATGAGGTCGAAGGCGTCGCGGATGTCCTGGATGGGCGAGGCAATCACGTTGAGGTCGCGCAGGGGCAACTTCGCCGCCGCGGACTCGAGGCTGAGGCTGAGCTGGTCGGCGAGGTCGCGCTTCGTGACCTCGTCCACGGCGTCAACGGGGGTCGCGGCCTGGAGCGCGGTCAGGGCGGCGCGCGTGGCCGTTTCCTCCGCGGCGAGGCCCTCGGGCGAGTAGTCGCCGAAGCGGTCGTTTGACTCGACGCGGCCCAGGTAGGTGCCGGTGGTCGGGTGCAGGGCGACGACGGTGTCTACCCACTCCTCCGCGATCTGGTCGATCGGGGTCGTGGGGCGAATCTGCTGGTGATCTGTAGTCATGATGCGAGTGTAGTATCCCTGCCGCGGCTTCCGATATGGCCCGCAGATCCCGCGTGAGCCCCGCATCGGCGGCGCCGATCTGCGGGCTCGGGCACGTTTCCTTTTGCCCGGCTCGCGGGTACGCTGGGCCGGAAGACGCGACCCCGGGAGGTGCAGGATGCGGCAGGGATCCCGTGCGGCGAGCGCCGCCCCGGCTCGGGCTTGGCTCGCCGGGGTGTTCCTCGCGCTGGGCGGGCTTGGCCTCCTGAGCGGGTGCGCAGGGTTGCCCGGGCCGTCCGCTCCCTCCGCGAGCGAGCGAGCCCCCGACGCCGAACCGGCGGAGCCCGAGGCCTCGGTCGCGGAGCCTCGGCCGACGGCGAATCCGCAGTCGGTGAGCCGGGCGGAGTTCGGCTCGGGCTGGCCGTTCACGGTTGCCGAGGGGACGGTCTCCTGCGAGGCGACCCCCGGCGGCGATCCGCTGACCGTCTTCGCGGCCCCGGGCGGGTCCCGGTATGCGTTGAACGAGGTCGCGGGCAGCGAGGAGCTCGGCGATATCCGCGAGGTGTTGGACGGTCGGATCCGGGGCTTCCGGGCCTTCGCGCTCAGCCTGTGCGAGCTACCGGCCGCCCCCTGAGGCGACGGCCGCCGCGGCTCCCCCGTCGAGCGCCCAGGCCAGGGTGTCCAGGCCGACCGTGCCGAGGCTGAGGGCTTCGCGGTGGAACTCCCGGATGTCGAAGTCGGCCCCGGCCCGCACCGCGGCGGCCTCGCGGAGCTGTTCCCAGCGGCGCTGCCCGATCTTGTAGGCGGGCGCTTGCCCGGGCCAGCCGAGGTAGCGGTTCACCTCGAACTCGACGAAGGCGGGGTCCATCGTGACGTGCTCCCGGAGGAAGGCGAAGGCGGCCTCGGCGTCCCAGACGCCGCCGCCGTCCGGGCGCTGCTTGCCCAGGTGCACGCCGAGGTCGATGACGACCCGGGCCGCCCGCATCCGCTGCCCGTCGAGCATGCCGAAGCGGTCGCCGGGATCCGCCAGGTAGCCGAGCTCGGCCATGAGTCGCTCCGCGTAGAGCGCCCAGCCTTCCTCGTGGCCGGCGGTGCCCGCGAGCTGCCGCCGCCAGGCGTTCAGGGTGCCCCGGTTCAGCACCCCGGAGCCGATCTGGAGGTGATGCCCCGGCACCCCCTCGTGGTACACGGTTGTCAGCTCCCGCCAGGTGGTGAATTCCGTGACCCCGGGCGGCACGGACCACCACATCTGGCCGGGCCGGGAGAAGTCGTCGCTCGGCTGGCTGTAATAGATCCCGCCCTCCTGAGTCGGGGCGATTCGGCAGTCGAGGCGGCGCAGGGGCTCCGGGATGTCAAAGTGCGTGGCCCCCAGCTCGGCGACGGCCCGGTCGCTCGTGTCCTGCATCCAGCGTTGCAGCGCCTCGGTGCCGTGCAGGACGCGCGCCGGGTCCGCGTCGAGCGCGGCGATGGCCTCGGGGACGCCGCCGCCGGGGACGATCTCGCGGGCGATGCGTTCCTGCTCGGCGGCCATCCGCGCCACCTCGGCGAGCCCCCACTCGTAGCTTTCGTCGAGGTCAACCGTCGCGCCGAGGAAGCCGCGCGAGGCGAGCGCGTAGTGCTCCCGGCCCACCCCGTCCCGCTCCGGGGCGGCGGGGGCCAGCTCCGTCCGCAGGAAGTCGGCCGTGTCCGCGTAGGCGCGCGCCGCGCGGTCGGCCGCCGCCGTGAGCGCCGCGTGCTGCGCGGGCCCGAGGCCGGTCGCCCCGGCGGCGAGCGCCCGGAAGAAGCCCGTGTCGGCCCCGTGCCGGGCGGCCTGCGCCCCGACGACCAGGGCCTGGCGGCGGGCCGGCGGGTTCCCCGCGCGCACCCCGGCGCGCAGGCTCTCCCGGTATCCGGCGAGGGCGTCTTCGACCGCGTTCAGCCGGCTGACGGTGTCCGCCCAGTCTGCCTCCGTCTGCCGGGGCATCAGATCGAAGCTGTCCCGGATCTCCTGCAGGGGCGATTCGATGACGTTGAGGTTGCGCAGCGGGAGCCCGGCCTCGCTCTGCTCGATGAGGAGCCGGAGCTGATCGCCGAGGGCGCGCTGGGTGACGGCGTCGACCGCGTCCTGGGGCGGGGCCGCGCTGAGCTCGGCCAGGCTGCGGCGCGCCTCGGTTTCCTCCTCCGCGAGGCCCTCCGGGGAGAGGTCGCCCAGGCGGTGATTCGACCCTGGGTGGCCGATGTAGGTGCCCTTCGTTGGCCGGAGGCGGGCGACCGTGTCGACCCAGCGCTCGGCGATGGCGTCGATGGGAGTGGGGACACGGGCGGGGGCTGGCTGCGACGGTGCGGACATGTCTCCGAGCCTAGCGCCGCCGCCCCGGCACGTGCGCGGGCGCTACGCTGGTGGGCACCGCTTTCGAAGGAGAATGCCCATGCAGATCCGCACCGAGTTCCCGCACGCCGTGCGGGTCCTGGACCGCGTCCGTATCCCGATGAGCGACGGCGCCGAGCTCGCCGCGACGATCTGGCTGCCCGAGGGGGCCGAGGAGCACCCGGTGCCCGCGATCCTGGAGTATCTGCCGTATCGGAAGGGTGACTGGACCGCGCCGCGTGACGCGCAGCGTCACCCCTGGTATGCGGGGCACGGCTACGCGTCGGTGCGCGTCGATATCCGGGGGTGCGGGGACTCGGACGGGGTGATGCTCGACGAGTACGACGAGCAGGAGCTGGAGGACGGGCTGGAGGTCATCGCGTGGCTCGCCGCGCAGCCGTGGTGCACGGGCAGCGTTGGCATGATCGGCATCTCCTGGGGCGGCTTCAACGGGTTGCAGCTCGCCGCGAGGCAGCCGGAGGCGCTGAAGGCGATCGTGACGGTGTGTTCCTCGGATGACCGCTACGCGGACGATGTGCACTACTTCGGCGGGGCGATGCTCGGCATCGACATGATGAGCTGGGCCGGGACCATGTTCGCCTTCCAGAGCCGCCCCCCGGCCCCGTGGCGGGTCGGACCCGGCTGGGAATCGATGTGGCGGGAGCGCTTGGAGGCCCTGCGCCCGTTCTCGGAGCGCTGGCTGGCACATCAGGAGCGTGACGCCTATTGGCGGCGCGGTTCGGCGGGCGAGGACGCGGGCAAGATCCGCGCGGCGGTGCTGGCCGTCGGGGGCTGGGCGGACCCGTACCGGAACACGGTGTTCCGGCTGCTGGAGCACGTGGGCGGCCCGACGAAGGGCATCATCGGCCCGTGGTCCCACCAGTACCCGGACATTGCCCGCACCCCGGGCCCCACGATCGGTTTCCTGCAGGAGACGCTGCGGTGGTGGGATGCCTGGCTGAAGGACACGGACGAGACCGGGGTGCGCGCGGAGCCGACGCTGCGCGCCTACCACCAGGACGCGGTGCCCCCGGCGACGCACTACCCGGAGCGTCCGGGCCGCTGGATCGCGCTGGACGGGTGGCCGAGCGAGGATGTGACGGTGCGGGAGTATCCCCTGCCGACGAGCTTTCGGAGCCTCGCGGGCGACGCGGAGGGGCTCATCCGGGTGCACAGCCCGCAGCACACCGGCGCGGATGCGGGCCGCTGGTTCCCCTTCGGCAACCTCTCGGATCTGCCGCCCGATCAGCGGGAGGAGGACGGCCGCTCGGTCGTCTTCGACACCCCGCCCCTCGCGGAGACCCTGGAGATCTTTGGCCGCCCCCGGCTGGCGGTCCG
>NZ_JAPFRB010000001.1:598549-602790 GCF_035726885.1 Leucobacter sp. M11
CTCTGCGACGTAGCGCCCGATGGCTCCTCCACGCTGATCACGCGCGGCGCCATCAACCTCACGCACCGCAACGGCTTCGACGTCGCCGAGGATTTGGTCCCGGGCGAGTTCGTGGACGCCGAGGTGTCCTGTGTGGCGATCTCCTACCGGGTCCCGCCGGGGCACCGGCTGCGGCTGGCGCTGTCGAGCAGCTACTGGCCCTGGCTCTGGCCGCACCCCGAGGACGGCGCGCTCACGATCGACCCGGCGGGCAGCGTGCTTCATCTGGAGGAGCTCAACGCCGCGGTGCTGGACCGGGACCCGGTGCGCTTCGCGGGGCCAGAGCAGGCCGCTCCCCTGGCCCTCGAGCCGGGGCCGCCGCTGGAGCCGCGGCCGGAACGGCTGGTCAGCTACGAGCCGGAGACGCAGCGGTGGCGCGTCGACGTGGACCCGAACTACGGGGGCAACCGGGTGTATCCGGACGGCCTGAGCTACGGCGAGGACGCCCGCGAGCACTACCTCATCGAGCGCAACGACCCGCTGAGCGCCGAGGCCGGTTCGGCGTGGACGATCACGCTGGAGCGCGGGGACTGGTCGGTGCGCATCGAGACCTCGCTCACGCTCACCGGCACCGCGACAGACTTTGTCCAGTCCGCGCACATCCGGACGTTCCTGAACGGCGAACCGTTCTTCGAGCGGGAGTACCGGGCGGCGCTTCCCCGCACCTCGGCCTAGGGCGTGGGTCCGGCGAACGGGCGGCCGCCGGACCCATCCGTTAGCGGTTCAGGGTCCAGTCCTGCGCGTTCCAGACGATCCCGGCCTGTCCGCCGAAGAACTCAAGGCCGTTCACGGTGCCGGTCGTCGCGAAGACGCCGGGGAGCTGGAACAGGGGCAGCCCGTAGCCGTCTGCTCGCGTGGCCGTGTCGATCTTGATCTTCAGCTCGGCGAGCTTCGCGGCGTCGAGGGTGACCTGCGTCTGGTCGACCAGCTGGTCCACCTCGGGGTTCGCGTAGGCGTTGAAGTTCGAGCCGCCCCCCGTTTTGAAGAACTGGGGCAGCATCGCGCTGCCGGCCCCCGGTGACACCCAGCCGAACAGCGAGGCGTCGTATTCCCCGCCCCCGAGCAGGGAGGCCCAGTTCGGGTCGCCGCCGTCGACGACCTCGAAGCCGGCCTCGGCCGCGCTGGCCTGGATCATCTGGAACGCATCGACCCGGTTCGGGTTCTCGTTGCTGTAGAGAATCTTGACGGTCGGCGTCTTCCCGGCGAGCAGCCGCTTCGCCCCGGCGATGTCGGGCTCGTCGTAGCGCGCATAGTCGCTCGCGGCCACCGCGTCCGCGTACTCGGCGTTGGCCGGGAGGAAGATCTGCGAGTTCAGCACCTCGGCCTCGGGGTTGACCGGGGTCACGATCGCATCAAGGATCTGCTGGCGGGGAATCGTCTTCAGGAACGCCTCGCGGACGTCGGCGTCGGCGAAGGTCTCGGAGCGGAAGTTCAGGTCCAGGTGATCGTAGGCCACCTGGTCTCCGCTGAGCATCTCGGCGTTGGCCTGTTCCAGGGCGACCAGGGTGTCCGCGGATGCCTGCGGGTAGATCGCGTCGACCTCCTGGTTGCGCAGGGCGGTGATCTGCGCGTTTGCATCGCCGATGAAGCGGATCACGAGGTTTTCGTAGGCCGGGGCGTGGTCCCCCCGGTACTCGGGGTTTCGGCTCAGCGTGATGGACTGCTCCGGCACGAAGTCGGTGAGCACGAAGGGGCCGCTGCCCACGAGCAGGGCCGGGTCCTCTGGCATCGAGGAGACGTCGTAGCCGGTGTTCCAGAAGTCCGCGGCGGCGCGCAGCGTCGGGTTCACCGGGGCGGGGGCCTTCGGGTCGCCCTTCGGGAGGGTCGTGAACAGCTCGGTCAGTTCGGCCACGCTCACGCCGGCCTGCTCCGCCACGACGTGCGCCGGCTTCCCGATGGGGTTCAGCAGTTCCCAGTCGGAGTAGGGCGCCGAATACGTCAGGGTCATCGAGCGGTTGTCGTCCCCGAGCACGGGGAACTCGGTCAGGTCGTAGCCGGTGGTGCTCGCGGACAGCGAGAAGTACTGGGTGCCGGAGGTCGGCTCGCCGCTGTCCGGATCGATCACGGCGTCGTCGAACCAGCCCGAGCTCTGCACCCAGGCGAACAGCAGATCGTCCGCGGTGATCGGCTCGCCGTCTGACCAGGTCAGGTCCTCGTTCAGGGTGTACTTCACGGTGAGTGGCTCGTCCGAGAGCTTCTCGACCGTGCCGAAGCCCGTCTCCGCCACGACCTGGTACTCCGGGTCCAGGGTGCGGAAGCTGCCGAGCCCGTACCCGGCGGAGGAGCCGGTCAGGTAGCCGACCATGTCGTTCGTGTCGAGGGTGCCCTGCGGGGTGTTCCCGTTGAGCGAGGTGAAGGGGTTCGTCGTCGCGATGGTGATCGTGTCCCCGGTTTCGCCGCCGGATCCGCCCCCGCCGCCGGAGTCTGTTGCCGGGGCGGAGCACCCCCCGAGCAACACGATCGCGCTCACGGCGAGCAGGGCGGTTCCGGTCCGGCGAATCGATGGACTGCGCACATTTCCTCCTTGAAATTCCAGCGGGTCCCCCGAGCCTAACGGGTGTGGGATACCAGCCGGGGACTCCCTGCCGGAATCTTCGGCGAGCCCGTGCCGTCCGCGGGGTCGCCGAGCGCCGCGACGGCACCGCGAAGGGGCGCGGTGCGCCGCTGAGGCGGGGCAGCGGTGCTAGGCGTCGAGCTCGTCGAGCTAGGCGTCGAGCTCGTTGAGCTTGGCGACGACCTCGCGGCGGAGCACCTTGCCGATCAGGGAGCGCGGCAGCTCGTCCACCTGCACGATGCGGCGGGGCACCTTGTACGGGGTCAGCGTGCCGCGCAGGCCCGCGCGGATCGCCTCCGGGTCAAAGGGAGCGCCGGGCTTCATCACGACCGCGGCGACGACCTCCTCGCCGCTGTGCTCGCTCGGCATCCCGACCACGGCGACGTCCTCGATGCCCTCGACGAGTTCCATCGCGTGCTCGACCTCGGACGGGGAGACGTTGAAGCCGCCCGTGATGATGAGTTCCTTGATGCGGTCCACGATCGTCACGAAGCCCTCGGCGTCGAGGGTCGCGATGTCGCCGGTGCGGAACCAGCCGTCGTGGAACACCTGCGCTGATTCCTCTGGTTTGCGCCAGTAGCCGGAGAAGACCTGCGGGCCACGGACGAGCAGCTCTCCGGCCTCGCCGGTGGGCATCGCGGTGTCCGGGTGCTCCGGGTCGACGATGCGCACCTCGGTGTCGGGCAGCGGCAGGCCCACCGTGCCAGCCTTCCGGTTGTCGGCGACCGGGTTCGCCATGAGCACGGGCGAGCACTCGCTGAGCCCGTAGCCCTCGACGAGGAAGCCGCGGGTGCGCTCCTCCCAGGGCACCACGAGCGCTTCGTTGAGCGGCATCGCACCCGAGATGCCGATCTGGATGCCCTCGAGGCTCACCCCGGCCTCGTCGGCCGCGTGCATCAGTTTCTCGCAGATGGGCGGCACCGCGGGCAGGAAGGTCGGCGGGCGCTTCTTCACGACCTTGAGCACGAGCTCCGGGTCGAACTTCGGAAACAGCACCAGCCGGGCGCCCATGCTCATCGCGAAGGTGAGGCAGAGCGTCAGGCCATAGGCGTGGAACATGGGCAGCACCGCGTACACGACGCAGCCCTCCCCACGCTCGATCGTGGGCACCCAGGCCCGGGACTGGGCCGCGTTGGCGATCAGGTTGCGGTGCGTGAGCACCGCGCCCTTGGGTCGCCCGGTGGTCCCGCTCGTGTACTGGATGACGGCGATGTCGTCGCACTCGGGGCGGGGCACGGTTGCCGCGATCGGCAGCGCGGACACCAGTTCCTCCCAGGTGGAGCCCCCGCGCACCCGCGTGGTGAGCTGGGCGCGCTTGCTGCGCAGGGCCGGCACCGGCAGGCTGAGGCCGAGGCGCATGAGCGCGGGCATGGAGCGGGTCACGTTGACCGACACGATGGCGTTGGGCCGCATGTCCTGCGGGAAGGCCTGGATCGCGCCGACGACCTTATCCCAGGCGATGACGACCTTCGCGCCGTGATCCTCGAACTGGTGCCGCAGTTCGCGCGGGGTGTAGAGCGGGTTGTGCTCCACGACGACCGCGCCGATGCGCAGCACCGCGTAGAAGGCGGCGATGTGCTGCGGGCAGTTCGGGAGCACGATCGCGACCGGGTCGCCGTGCTTGACGCCGAGCGCGCGCAGGCCCTCG
>NZ_JAPFRB010000001.1:602836-604897 GCF_035726885.1 Leucobacter sp. M11
CCCCAAAGAATTCCAGGGCGACGGCATCGGGGTGCTCGCTCGCGGAGCGGTCCATGATGTCAAAGAGGGAGCCCTCGACGACTCCGATGCTCTGCGGGACGTTCTCGGCGTAGCTGGCGAGCCAGGGGCGCTGTTTCGTGGTTGGCACTCACCCACCCTAAACCACGAAGCGGAAACGGGGTACGATGGCAGAATTGGCGCTCTTCCCGGGCAACGGGCAGAATAGGAGTGCGGCGACCGCCGTGCCGAGCTCGGCGCCACGCCGCACCAGCATTTCGACCAACGAGGAGTCCCCGTGAAGACCCGCACCCGCATCTCCGCTCTCGCCGCCGCGACCGTCGCCTCCGTGATGAGCATCTTCGTGGCCGTGCCCGCCTTTGCCGTCGGCAATGGGAGCAACGACTCCACCCAGTTCTCCACCGCGGGTCAGCCCGTCGACGTGGTCGCGATCTCGATCGTCGGCCTCGTGCTCCTCGCCGTTGTCCTGATCGGGAGCACCCTGCTGGGCAACCTCTTCGAGCGCAACAACAAGAAGTAAGCCCCTCACGACACCCGCCGGAGCCGAGGGCCTCGGCGGGTTTTTCGTCCCCGGCGCCGGGCAGCGGCCCGCGACACCTCCGAGCATTCCGAGCAAGAAGGATCAACGATGACCGATCAGCCCGACGCACGCCCCGAAACCCCGAGCACGCTGCTCCTCGACGAGCGAGACGGGGTGCTCACGATCACCGTGAATCGCCCCGAGGCACTCAACGCCCTCTCCCCCACCGTGATCGACGAGCTCCGGGCCGTGATCGACGGGGTGCGCCCCCGGGTCGGCGAGGGCAGCGACTGGTCGCTGCGCGGCATCATCCTGACCGGCGGCGGCGAGAAAGCCTTCATCGCGGGGGCCGACATCAAGCAGATGTCCGCGATGGACCGCGCGAGCGCGGACGCCTACACCGCGCGGGCCCAGGAGCTCACCTCCTGGCTCGAAGAGCTGCCGATCCCCGTCGTCGCGGCGGTGAACGGCTTCGCCCTCGGCGGCGGCTGCGAGCTCGCGATGGCCTGTGACTTCGTGTACGCGAGCGAGAACGCGCGCTTCGGCCAGCCCGAGGTCGCCCTCGGCCTCATCCCCGGCTTCGGCGGCACGGTCCGCCTGCAGCGCTTCGTGGGGGCCGCGGCCGCCCGGGAGCTCATTATGACCGGTCGGCGCATCGACGCCGCGGAGGCGCAGCGCCTCGGGCTCGTCTCGTGCGTCTTCCCGACCCCGGAGGCCCTGCTCGCCGGGGCGCACGCCGCGCTCGCCGAGGTGCGGGCCCAGTCCCCCCTGGCGGTCGCCCGCTCGAAGGCAACCATCCGCGCCGTGGAGCTCCTCAGCCCCCGCGCGGGCCTCGATGCCGAGCGCGAGGCGTTCGCCGCCTGCTTCGACTCCGAGGACATGCGCGAGGGCACCACGGCCTTCATCGAGAAGCGCCGCCCGAGCTTTACCGGGCGCTAGCCGCCCCGTCCGCGGACGCCGGGTATCCGGTGCCCGCGGGCGGCAGGATCTGCGTGGCCTGCGACCAGACCGCCTGCCAGCCCGATGCGCCGCGCTCATAGGTGTCCGTGTGCCAATAGGCGCAGGTCTCGACGCGGTGCCCGCCAAAGACCACCCGGAGCCGGGCCCGGTAGCGCAGCGTCGCCGTCTCGCCGTGCACGCGAACCCGGATGTCCTCCGGCTCCCACAGTTCGTAGCGAAGCCCGCCCGATTCGATGGCGCCGAGGTACTGCTCCCGGCTGAGCGCCAGGCCGATCGGAGTGATGACCTGGAAGGCCTCGGCGTGCAGGCCGCGCGCCGTCGCGAGATCTCCCGCGACGAGGGCGCGCAAGCGGCCCCGTTCCAGCTCGCGGAGCTGTTCCGCGACCGCGTGCTCGCTCGGGTGCTCGCTCGGCGGCGCGGGCTCCGGGGTCGCGCGCGTCGGGGCGTTCTGCTCCGCGCCCGGGGTCCCCTCCGGGGTCGTTGCGGCGGTCACGCTGGGGCTGGGATTCGGGGTCTGGTTCGTCATAGGGGGTTCCGATCGTCGAGGTGATTCCTGGCGGGCT
>NZ_JAPFRB010000001.1:604932-605679 GCF_035726885.1 Leucobacter sp. M11
CTAGAGGGGGCGGGCCGGGTTCATTGGGGAGTCCCGGTGGGCTGAGCGCCCCGGCGGCGCTGCCCGGCGGGGCCGGTCGGCGGCGCGAGGTGGCCGAAGGATTCCAGCGCCCGGACCGTCTCGGTGAGCGTCTCGTCCAACGGGCGAGGCGACCAGCCGAGCCTCGTCCGGGCGTTCCGGGCGTCCACCCCGAGGTCGCGGCCGAGCTCGCGCACGATCTCCCGCGCCTTGGGGTCCCGGAGCGCCAGCAGCCGGACCGTCCAGTCGGGCGATTGGGCCCGCGGCAGCGCGGCGGCGTACTCGGGCCGGAGCCGGGCGAGGCGGGCGCTCAGTTCCCGCAGCCACACGGTTTCTCCGCCCAGGAGGAACCGCTGGTTGATCGCGGCCGGGGCGGTCATCGCCGCGAGGTGCGCCGAGGCCGCGTCGCGCACGTCCACCACGGCGAACCCGAAGCGGGGCACCCGGCGCAGGTCACCGCGGAGCAGGCCGAGGACGAGCCCCAACGAGGCCCCAACGCGGGGGGTCACAATCGGCCCGAGGATCACCCCCGGGTTGATGACCGCGAGCTCCGTGCCGGAGTCCGCGGCTGCCGACCACGCCGCGATTTCCGCGAGCGTCTTGGAGCGATAGTAGGCCGTGGCCCGCGGCCCCTGCGGATCCGTCCAGTCGCGCTCCGTGAAGGGCGCCCGGCCCGAGCCATGATGGCTCGCGGCCACCGAGGAGGTGAGGACCACCCGGGAAATACCC
>NZ_JAPFRB010000001.1:605724-616213 GCF_035726885.1 Leucobacter sp. M11
GGGCCCAGCAGCTCCTGCTCATCCCGCGGCGCGACGTGCGGGAAGGGCGAGGCCACGTGCAGGAGCCGATCGCAGCCGCTGAACGCCGCGTCCCAGCCCGCGGCCTCGGTGAGATCCGCGTCCCGCACGGTGAGCTGTTCCTCGGCGACCCCGGCGTCTGCGGTGATCGTTGCGCGGAGCCGCTCGGCCCAGCCGCGCTCCTGCCCCGCAGCCCGAGCGGTGCCGACCACGTGGTGCCCAGCCGCGAGGGCCTGTCGGACGACGTGCACGCCCAGAAAGCCCGCGACGCCGGTGACCGCAATCCGGAGCGGGGGTTCAGCGGCTGCTGGGAAGCGAGGGGCCGAACGATCGTCGGGCGGCGGTGTCTGGAGCACGGTGCAGTCTTTCCGAGGCCGGGCCATCCGCCCCTTCGGGAGGTGGCCTCAGCTCCGAGATTAGACAATTAGACAATTTTTGTCTAATTGTCTTTTTTGGACAGATTGACAGAAACTGTGCAAAACGTCAGGATGGTGGGATGCCGCTCCCCGACCCGTCCCCCGCGCACTCCCCCGACGACCCCCCGGCCCCCACAGCGAAGGCCGCCGCCGTCCTTCGCGCTGCCCGGCCCGCGTTCGCGAGCCACGGCTACGCAAAGACCACGATGCAGGACATCGCGAGCGCGGCCGGAATCTCACGGGCCTCGCTGTACCTGCTCTTCGCGAACAAAGAGGAGCTGTTCCGCGCGGGCTCGGTCGAGGCACACCGGGCCGTGCTCGCGGACGTGGACCGGGCGCTCTCCGGCTCCGCGCCCGCGCTCGAACGGATCCGAGACGCCCTGCTTGCCTACGCGAGCGAGCTGCTCGCCGATTTCGCGAAGAGCCCGCATCGGGACGAGCTGTTCCGCGCGGGGAAGACCCTCACCGGAGACCTGGTGCACCGCGTCACCGCGGGGATGCTCGAGCGGATCGAGGCGACGCTCCTCGCGGCCGAGCGCGGCGGCGAGATCAGCCTCGCCGCCGGACCGCCCGCGGCACGGGTTGCCCGGATCGCGCTGGCGGCGGTCGACGGCACCAAGCAGCTGGGCGAACAGGCCGATCTGCGCCAGGGAATCGACGACCTCATCGCGCTCCTGCGCGCGGCGACGACGCTCCCCACCCCGGCGCGCGACCGCGTGGGTCGCTAATGCCCCGTCCCTCAGGTGCTCCGTCGCTCAGGCACCCCGTCACGCACTGACGCCGTCGCTGAACGCCCGAGCACCCGAGCGACGCGACGGGCCAGCAGCGTGCCCCAGGCACGGCCGCTGGCCGAGCGGGCGCTCGAATTCGCGCCCGCGTCCCTTAGCGGACCACGCGGAAGCGGCTCACCAGCGGGTCCACTGCGCCGCGAACATACCCCGTGGGCGAGGCGGCGACCGCGCGCAGGAAGTCGACCGTTTCGCTCGTGATCTCCTCGCCGGGCAGCACATTCGGGATCCCGGGCGGGTAGGCGGCGAGGCTGTCGGCGGCGATGCGGCCGACCGCCTCGGCGGCCGAGACCACCTCGGTCTCCCCGAAGAAAGCCTCGCGCGGGAGCATCGCGAGCCGACCCGTGGCGGGCAGCTTCGGGAAGGGCGCGCTCATTCGCGCGCGCTCGTCAGCGGGCAGCGCGGCCGCGGCGTCCGCGACCGTGCCGAGCGCGGCGACCACGCCGTCGATGTCGGGGCGCTTGCCCCCGCCGATCACGGCGACGATCGTGGTCGCGGTGGACATCTCGAAGTAGATTCGGTGGTCCTCGATGAGGCGATCACGCACCCAGTGCCCGCTCGCACCCAGCCCGCTCACGTCGATCGTGACGCGGAGCAGGTCGCGGGCCACGATGTCCTCGAAGTCGGAGAAGTGGTCGCCCACGATCGCGTAGCGGCTGTCGGCGCGCACGCGCGCCTCCAGCTCCCGGGCGGCAACGAGTGATTCGCCGATGCTGGCCATCCCGGTCACCATCGCCTTGCGCGCGATGTCGAGGGAGCCGAGCAGGAGCGCGTTCGTCGAGGTCGACGCGGTCATCGTGTAGGCGCGCTCCACGAGGGCCTCAAGGCGATCCGCGAAGGGGCCGTCACCCAGGTGCAGCATGGCCGACTGGGTGAGGCTCCCGGCCAGCTTGTGCGTGGAGGAAATCACGAGGTCCGCCCCGAGCCGAACCGGCGACTCGGGCAGTTCGGGGTGGAAGCCGAAGTGGGCCCCCCACGCGCCGTCCACGATGAGGGGCACACCGTGGGCGTGCGCAACATCGGCGAGGCCCCGCACGTCCGACACCGAGCCAAAGTAGCTGGGCGAGATCACGTAGACGGAGTTCGCGGGGGTGCCCGCGGCCTCCTGCTCGCTGAGCGCCGCGTCGAGCGCGGCGGGGGTCACGCCGTGGGAGATCCCGTGGCGCTCGTCGACGTTCGGCTGCACGAAGGCGGGCACGAGTCCGCCGAGGAGAACGCCGTCGCTAAAGCTGGAGTGCGCGGAGCGCTGCGAGACGATGCGCTCGCCGAAGCCGCGCACCGCGAGAGCCGCGGTGCGGTTGGCCTGCGAGGCCCCGTTGGTCATGAACCAGGTCCGGCGCGCACCCCAGGCCTCCGCGGCCAGGCGCTGCGCCTGCACGAGCGGGGAGTTCGGGCCGAGGTCGATCTCGTTCAGCATCGGCGAGATGTCCTTACTGACGGCGCGTTCGCCGAGGAAGTCGACCAGACCGGCCGCCGCGCCCGAGGCGTCGCCGCCGTGCCCCGGCACCATGAGGGTCGTGGGGTGGCGGTCGGCGTGCCGGTTCAGGGCCTCGGCATAGGGGGCGCTGCGCTGATGCTCGGGCACCGTCTCGCTCGCGAACTGGCTCATCGTGCCGGGCTGGCCGGGGACGGAGGGATCGGTGTGGGGCGCGGTGACGTCTGTGCTGAGCATATTCCTATGCTTTCCAAGATCGTCCCGGAGCGCTATCCCGCGAAGTTCTCCCTGGTACCAGACGCAATATGTATCCAATTTGCGGTGGCGACCCATCCTCTATATGGCATACATTGGAGGCATGATCGATCTTCGGCAGTTGAGGGCCCTCACCGCGGTCGCCCGAGAGGGTTCCGTGTCCCGCGCTGCCCTGCGCCTCGGCTGGAGCCAGCCGACCGTGGACTATCACCTGAAGAACCTGGATCGCATCGTCGGCACCCCGCTCCTCGTGCGGTCCACGCGCGGCAGCGCGCTCACCTCGGCTGGCACCCTCATGGTCGAGCGCGCCGCGGAAATTCTGAGCCTCACCGAGCGCGCCGTCACCGACACCCAGGAGCTCGCAAATCTGGGGCGGGTCCGGGTCCGCTTCGGGATCTTCCCGACCGCTGCCGCGCGACTCCTGCCCGACATCGTGACCCGACTCGCCCTCGTCGGCGTCGAGCTGGACGCCTCCCTGGAGGAGGTCACCCCGCTCGTGACCGGGGTGAACCGCCGCGAGCTTGATGCGGCCCTCGTGTACGCCGCGGGCGGCTACCAGCTTCCGTTCCGGAGCGAGGTGCACACGACGCCGGTCCTCAGCGAGCCCCTGCTCCTGGTGCTCCCCCGCGGCCACCGTTTTGCCGAGCAGGAGCACATCAGCCACGAGGACCTGCTCTCCCTCGCCGGTGACCCCTGGGTGCTCGGCGCGACCGCCGGGGACACGATGGACGATGCCGTCCGCGATGTCTTCCTCGCCGCGGGCCTCGAGCTCAACGTCGCGATGCGCAGCGACGACTTCTCGGTGGTGCAGGGCCTGGTCGCCGCCGGGATGGTGATCGGCCTCGTCCCCGAACTCGCGCTCGTCACCCAGCGCGAGGACATCGTCGCCAAGCCCATCGTCGGCCAGAGCTTTACCCGGGAGATCGTGCTCGCGGCCCCCGGCGAGGGGCCGGGGAAACAGCCCCCCGCCGCGGTGCGGCAGCTGGCCGAGGCGATCCGGCGCTCGGTCTCCGCGACCCGGATCGACCGCGCCTCCTAGGCCCCCGGCCCCGAGGCCCCCGCCGCGGCCGGCTCCGCCGGAGCGGGCCGCAGGAACCAGGACAGCACGAAGGCCCCGGTGGACAGCCCGGCGCCCCAGAGCAGGGCCTCGTGCACCCCGGCGGCGAGGGCCGCCGTCTCGGTGGCCCCGCCCCCCGCGGCGCGCGCGGAGCCGAGCGTCATCACGGTAATGAACACCGCCGTGCCCGCCGCCCCGGCGATCTGCTGAGCGGTGCTGATCGTGGCGCTGCCGTAGGAGAACAGTTTCTCGGGCAGCGACCCCAGCGACATCGTAAACAGCGGGGTGAACACCCCGGCCAGGCCCAGGCTCATCAGGAGGTGCATGCCGAGCAGGAACCAGACGGAGCTGTGCTCGCTGAGCAGGGTCATGCCCCACAGGCCGAGCGCGACGATGCCCGCGCCGGGGATCAGGAGCGGCCTGGGCCCGAAGGCGTCGTACCAGCGGCCGACGAAGGGCCCGAGGAGCCCCATCAGCAGACCGCCCGGGAGCATCAGCAGCCCCGTGCCGAGGATGTCCAGGCCGAGGACGCGTTGCGCGTAGATCGGGAGCAGGATGAGCGAGCCAAACAGCGCCATCATGCTCACGGAGAGCAGGATGACCGAGAGCGAGAAGGTGCGAGAGCGGAACGTCCGCAGGTCGAGCAGGGCGCGGTCCTCGCGCTGGAGCCGCACCTGGCGGAGCAGGAAGAGCGCGAGCGCCACGCCGCCCACCGTCAGCGGAATCCAGGGCGCGAGCAGCCCGCCGCCCACCGCGGCCTCGCCCAGGGCAGAGAGGCCGTACACGAGCCCGCCGAAGCCAAAGACGGACAGCACGATCGAGAGCACGTCAATCGGGGCATCCCGCGTTTCGGTGACGTTCGGGATCTTGAGCGCACCGAGCACGAGCACGCCGACCGCGATGGGCAGCACGAACAGGAACAGCCAGCGCCACTCCAGGTGCTGCAGAATCAGCCCCGACACGGTCGGGCCGAGCGCGGGGGCCACGGAAATCACGATGGAGATGCGTCCCATGATCTTGCCGCGAATCTGTGGCGGCACCACGGTCATCACCGTGGTCATGAGCAGCGGCATGATGATCGCGGTGCCACTGGCCTGCACGACGCGCCCCGCGAGGAGCTGCGGGAAGCCAGGGGCCGTGGCGGCGAGCAGCGTGCCCAGCGTGAAGAGGGTCGTCGCGGCCAGGAACAGCGTCCGAGTGGGCACCCGTATGATGAGCATGCCCGTGACCGGAATCACGATCGCCATCGTGAGGAGAAAGCCGGTCGTGAGCCACTGCCCGGTGCCCGGGGTGATCCCGAGGTCGTCCATGAGGCGGGGCAGCGCGACGCCCATGACGGTCTCGTTCAGGATCATGACGAAGGCGCCGACGAGGAGCACCCAGACCGCGACGTTCTCGCGTCCGCTGAGGTTCGGGGTGCTGGGGGTGGGATTCGATGGCATGTGGCGCGCGGGGCGTTCTTTCCGTGTGGGGTGAGCGTCGGGGGTGACGTCGGTTGCTGAAATAAGGGGCTGAGGGGGTGGCGGTGCGGCACGCAGTCGGGCGGTCCGTCCCCCGGTGCGGCGACCGCGAGAGCCGGGCGCGCGCGACCACGCGACGGGGCGGGCACCGGAGTCATCGGCGCACCGCTCTGACTCGGGCAGCCGGAGCCGGGAGATCCGCAGGAGCGACGAGCATTCCCCGCAGCACTCCCCGCGCGGCTCGGGCGACCGGGCCACCGTCCCCACGCGAAGCCCCTAGCTTACACGCTCTGGGTCGCGGGGACACGCCCGGGCGCACACGGCGACGCGGCTCGGGCGTGGTCGCGGCGGGCGCGGCCCGGAAGCGGGTCGATGTCAGGGGCTCGTGGTTCAATCGATCCATGTCTTCTCGCCGTCAGAACCGCCCCGTGTCCCCCGCCCGAACCGCAGAAAACGGCCGCTACGCCGCGGCCCGAGGCTGGACCGGCATTGTGTTCATCGCGACCAGCCTGGACGGCTTCATCGCGCGAGGCAACAACACGATTGAGTGGCTCACCGAGCCGGACACGACGGTCACCCACCCCGGCGACGCGGCCCTGACTGCGGGCGCTGTCGCCGCCATCCCGGGAGCACGCCGCAGGGCGGCCGGGCCGGGCGAGGCCGCGGGCGACTACGCGGGCCTGATGGCGCGCGTGGATCACCTCGTCATGGGCCGAAACACCTACGAAACGGTCGCCGGCTTCCCCGAGTGGCCCTACCCAGAGACCCCGGTGATCGTGCTGAGCACCTCCCTCCCCCGGGACGCCGATGCGCGGGTGACGATCGCTGGCTCGGTCGCCGAGGCGACGGACCTGCTCAGCCGGGCGCGAGCCGGGGGCGTCTACATCGACGGCGGGCAGACCGTCCGCGCCTTCCTCGAGGAGGGCCTCGTGGACGAGCTGACCGTCAGCCGCGCCCCCATCCTGCTCGGCTCGGGCCTGCCCCTGTTCGGCGGCGGCGCACCCGAGCAGCGGCTGAGATTGGACGCGGCGGCGACCGGGCCGAACGGGCTGGTCCACGCCCGCTACACCGTGCTCCGCGATGACGCTGGTGCCGGTCGGGGGTCCGGGGCTACCCTGAGGAAATGACGCGCGCATCGAACATCCCCGCACTCGAGCGGGCCACCAACCGGGGCTGGGACGCCTGGGTGGCCGAGCTCACGGCACGAAACGCCGCAGCGCTGACGCACACCGAGATCGCCGCCCTCGCCCGGGAGCGGATGCCCGCGGGGCTCCAGAACCCCGACTGGTGGGCGCAGGGGGTGGCGATTGCCTACGCCCAGCACATCGGTCGCCGCCAGCCCGGGCAGTCTGCCGCGGGAGATTTTCGGGCCGGGGCCACCAAGACGATCCGGGCCGCGCCGGATGCCGCGGTTGCGGCCTGGCTCGCCCGTTTCGGCGGCGTCGCCGAGCTCGACGGGGTGCCCGCCGCCAAGGAACGACTGAGCCAGACCGAAAAGCGCCGGGTCTGGCGCATCGACCTCGCCGACGGCGGTCGGGTCTCGGTCGAGTTCACGGGGACGCCGGAGCGCACCGGGGTCGCCGTGCAGCACGGCGGCCTCGGCTCCCCGGAGGATATCGCCCGCTGGAAGCCCGTCTGGAAGGCCGCGCTCGACGAGCTCGCCGGCTCACTCGCGGAGGCCGCTCCCGGCGCTGAGTAGTTCAGGAGTTCAGGAGTTCGGGACCTCGGGACCTCAGGAGCTCAACGGCCCGAGGGCCACCCCGAAGGACACGACGAGGGCCACGACCAGAAACAGCGCGGTCAGCCCCGCGCACACCCACATGGGCAAGCCGGCCGTCGGCGTGACCTTCCGCAGCACCACGTGGCGGCCGATCAGGTAGACGAGGCTCCCCAGGAGCGCTGCCGCCCAGGGGAAGGGCCGCACCACGCCGAGCTCGCGCAGGTGGGCGTGATCCCGGGAGGCCAGGAAGGCCTGGCCCGCCAGGCTCAGCAGGCCGATGGCGGCCTGGAGCAAGACGAACCACAGCACATCGAACAGGCCACCCAGCTGCGATTGCGGGAGGTTCCCGGAGCTCAGGGTCAGCAGCATCCGGAATCCGGGGTGCAGCATCATCGCGGCGCTGACGAGAATCGGAAGCACCGCGAGGGCCCAGGTCCAGACGCTGTCCACGGGCGCCCGCTCGTCAATCCGGGGCCGGTCGCCCAGCTGCGCCGTCGCCGCGCCTCGCGGAATGCCCTGGCCCACGGCCGGGGCCGCGACGTACACGGTCCAGGCACGCCCGTCCCACCACCGTTGTGCCCCGGTGCCGTCGGGGTACCAGCCGGGCAGGGGAACGGAGGCGTTCGGATCGCTCATGCGCCCAGCCTAGCGAGTCGCGCCCGGATCAGGTCGCCCACCCCCGCGTTGTCCCGGATCCGGGGGAACCGCCCCGTGGCCCGAGGCCCGGCTCCTCGGGCGCTTGCTCTCGAAAGAACGCCGTCAGCTCGGCCAGGAGGCGAGCGTAGACGCCGCGGAGCGTGGCTGGCTCCCCCGCCTCACGGAGCCGCCCCCACTCTCGGTAGGCCAAGCGCGCCGCACCATTTGCGGAGATCACGGCGGCCTGCACCACCAGGTCGTCCGCCGGTCGCCCCAGCGCGAGCGCGGAGCCCTCGGCCAATTCGGCGTCGAGTCGCCCGTCCTCGACGACCAGGAGCGCGATCAGGGTCGGTTCTCCCTCGGCAAGCCGCCGCAGCCGCATGGCCTCGTCGTGCTGCCGGGGCCGCTCGTCGATCTGCGCGAAGAGCCGAGCCCAAGAGTCCTGAAGCGCCGTGAACAGGGGCGCGCCGCCCCGAATCTTCGCGAGGGTCTCCTCGACCAGGTCCCGGAAGTCGCTTTCCGCGGCGAAGGCCGCGTGCTCCTTCGTGGCGAAATAGCGGAAAAAGGTTCGCGGGGAGATCCCCGCAGCCGCCGCGATGTCGTCCACCGTGGTCGCGGCGACCCCGCGCTCCTCGAAGAGCCCGACGGCCACCTCGTGAATCTCCCGCAGGGTGTCGAGCCGACGGCGCTCGCGGAGATCGAGGGGGAGATCCTCGGGCTGCGGGGAATCTTTTTCGGCGGTCATGGTTTAACCATACAGAACCCGCCAACATGGCAGTTACTGACATACTGTTCTCGGCGCCCGATTCGGCCGCCACCCCGCACCCACAGAAGGACGCCGTTGACCACCGCACACCCCGCCCCGCCCACGGGCTCCACGAAGAGCGCGCTGCCCCCGGGCACCCTGCCCGTCGTCATCCTCCTCGTCGCCTCAGCCTTCATCGTGATCCTGAACGAGACGATCATGTCGGTCGCGCTCCCCCGGCTCATGGTCGAGTTCCAGATCTCCGCGAGCACGGCCCAGTGGCTCACGACCGGTTTCCTCCTCACGATGGCCGTGGTCATCCCGCTGACGGGCTACATCCTGGCCCGCTTCCCGGTCCGGAGCGTGTTCCTCGCGGCGATGTCGCTCTTCGCCCTGGGCACGCTCATCTCCGGGCTCGCCCCGGGCTTCGAGGTCCTCCTCGCCGGGCGCATCATCCAGGCCTCCGGCACCGCGGTCATGATGCCGCTGCTGATGACCACCGTGATGAACCTGGTGACTCCCGAGCACCGGGGCCGGATGATGGGCGTCATTTCGATCGTGATCTCGGTCGCACCCGCCATCGGACCGACCGTCTCCGGCGTGATCCTCGCGAACCTCGAGTGGCGCTGGATGTTCCTGATCGTGCTCCCCCTCGTCATCCTCGCCCTCATCCTCGGCGCGATCTGGGTGCGCAACGTCACCGAAACCCGCCGGGTGAAGTTCGATCCGCTCTCGGTGATCCTCTCCGGCTTCGGCTTCGGCCTGCTGGTGTTCGGGCTGAGCTCGATCGGGGCAGCCGCCAGCGGCGAGGCGACCTTCCCCGTGTGGGTGCCCATCGTCGCGGGCGTGCTCGGCCTGATCGCCTTCTCCGGGCGTCAGCTCTCGCTCGCGAAGACCGACTCCGCGCTGCTTGACCTGCGCGCGTTCCGCTCGAAGAGCTTCTCTCTCGCGGTCACGCTGATCGTGGTCGTCGCCGCGGCCCTGTTCGGCTCGCTCATCCTGCTCCCGCTCTTCCTGCAGCAGGTGCTCGGGCTCGACACACTGACCACCGGGCTCATGATGCTCCCCGGCGGCGTGCTCATGGGCCTCATCGCGCCGGTGGTGGGATCGCTCTTTGACCGCTTCGGCCCGACGCCGCTCGTGATTCCCGGCATGGTCGTGGCCGCGGGCGCGCTCTGGGGCATGACGACCTTCGACCAGGGCACCGACATCTGGTGGGTTGTGACGGTGCACCTCGCGCTCAACCTGGGCCTCGGCTTCGTGTTCACGCCGCTGATGACCTCGGCGCTGGGCTCCCTGCCGCGCAAGCTCTACCCGCACGGCTCGGCGATCGTCGGCACGATCCAGCAGGTCGCGGGGGCCGCAGGCACCGCCGTGTTCATCAGCATCATGACGATTCAGTCCACGAAGTTGATCGGGCAGGGCACGGATGCCATCGCCGCCACCGCGTCCGGCATCCACAGCGCGTTCCTGGTGGGCGCGATCATCGCGACCTTCGCCATCGTTCTCGCCGCGTTCGTGCGCCCGGCCCCGGCGCCCGACGAGGACGAGATCGCCCCGTCGATCGAGCCGTCCGAACGCTCGGCCGCCTAGGCCAGACGCGCCCCCCGGACCCACCGCGCGCCTCCGCCCCGTGGGCCGGGGGCGCGCGGGGCGTCACGCGAGGCGGATGCCTCGCCGCCGCTCAGGAACGAACGAGGCGCGCGATCGCGTCGCTGGCCTCGGTGATCTTTGCGGCAGCCGCGTCATCGTCGCCCATTCTGGCCGCGTCGAGCACGCAGTGCTGCAGGTGGTCGTCGAGGAGGCCGAGCGCGACAACCTCGAGCGCCCGGGTCATGGCGCTGATCTGCGTCAGGATGTCGATGCAGTACTTGTCCTCGTCGATCATCTTCGAGATACCCCGGGACTGCCCCTCGATGCGCCGCATGCGCTTCAGGTAGTCGTCCTTGGCACGCCCCT
>NZ_JAPFRB010000001.1:616246-621674 GCF_035726885.1 Leucobacter sp. M11
CAGACATGGGCATTCCTGACTCTCTCCAGCAAAGCGCCGAAATGGCGGAGGGCCGGAACGCACTGCGTTCCGGCCCTCCAGGCTATCAGCCGCCGCGCCTCCGTCCCGCGGAGCCTGGGCCGCGCGTCCTAGGCCATGTTGGCCGCGTACTTCGCCGGGTCAGCGTCGAAGGCGGGGCCGCAGCCGGCGCAGCAGAAGTAGTAGCGCTCGCCCGCAAAATCACGGAACAGCCCGGCAGCGACCGCCGCCGCCTTGTCCACGGCGTTGCCCACCATCACGGGGCAGGTCGTCGCGCCCGTGTCGGCGGTCGTGCTCGCGCACGTGCTGCTGTCTTCAGGAGCCGCGGTCTTCGGGGTGCTGCTGCAGCAACTGGCTGCCGCCTGCGGTTCGTGTGTCATGGTGTGGTTCCCTTCCTGAGGTGGTGGCGGTGCGGCCGGGGACGGGACCGAGCCCGAGTCCGCGACCGCACGGATTTACTATACCCCTACCCGGTAGTCGTATTCTCACAATCGCTCGTTCCTCGAACAATACCCCCGAGGGTTCCGGGGGAAATTCGCCACCCAGCGGCCAGCATCGCCGAGCGACCACAACACAATCCCGCGCATCTCCCCGAGAGCCATACCCCCTACCCGTATATGACAAACCGTGACGCGAGAGCCCCGTGTCGCGGGGCGCTCGGTTGACACCCCTACCCCCTAGGGGTATATCCTGACATCCGCCGGGCCACACCGGCCCCAACTCAGGAGGATCACCATGTCACCCCGCCCACCCGCCTCAGCCGCGAAGCGATGGCTCGGGCTCGCGCTCATCGCCACCGCCCAGTTCGTCGTCATCATGGACACCTCGATCATTGGGGTGGCGCTGCCGGACATCCAACGCGATCTCGGTTTCACCCCGGAGTCCCTGTCCTGGGTCTTTAACGCCTATGTGGTCGCCTTCGGTGGCCTGCTCCTCCTCGGTGGCCGGCTCTCGGACGCCTTCGGCGCCCGGAAAATCTTCGTCACGGGCTGGCTCGTGCTCATCGCGGGCTCGGTCATGGCCGGAGCCGCCAACAGCATCGGCCTGGAGATTGCGGGCCGCGCCGTGCAGGGGGCGGGCTCAGCGCTCATCGCCCCGGCCGCCCTCACGCTCCTCATGATGCTCTTCGGCGGCACAAAGGACCTGCCGAAGGCCTTCGCCATCTACGGCGCGGCCGCGCCGATCGGCGGCTCCGCCGGCGTCTTCCTCGGCGGGGTGCTCACCGAGTACGCCAGCTGGCCCTGGGTGTTCTACGTCACGATCCCGATCGCGCTGTTCGTCCTCGCGTTCACCGGCACCGCCCTCCCCCGGACCTCGCGCGGCGCCACCTCCTCGATCGATATCGCCGGGGCCATCATGGTCACCGCCGGACTTGCCGCGGTGGTCTACGCCGTCGTCACGGCCCCGGAGGTCGGCTGGCTCACCGCGCAGACCCTCGGCGTCCTCGCGGGCGGCCTCGCCCTGCTCGCCGTCTTCTTCGTGATCCAGGCCAAGCGCAAGAACCCGCTGCTGCGCCTGGGCATGCTGCGCGCGCCGATGCTGGGGGCCGCCAACGGCGCCCAGCTCATGCTCGGAGGCGCGTGGGTGTCGATGTGGTTCTTCCTGAACCTCTACCTGCAGCAGGTCCTCGGCGCGAGCGCCTTCTGGGCCGGGGCCGCGCTCCTGCCCATGACGGGGCTCGTCGTGCTCGTGATGGTCGCGCTCGCTCCGCGACTGCAGGCAAAGTTCGGCGCGAAGTCGATGATCGTCACGGGTCTCGTGCTCCTCGCCGCTGGCCTCGGGTGGCTCTCGCTCGTGAGCCCGGACGGCAGCTACGTCGTCGACGTCCTGCCCGCCTCGCTCCTGGCAGCGCTCGGCATGTCCCTCGCGTTCGTGCCCTCGCTCGGCACCGCGATCAACGCCGCGCCGCCGGCCGAGACCGGGGTCGCCTCTGGCCTGGTCAGCACGAGTTACCAGATCGGCTCCGCCCTGAGCCTCGCGGTGCTCACCGCCGTGGTCTCCGCGACCTCGGGGGCCGAGCCCGGCCCGGTCGAACTGACCAGCGGCTACTCGGCCGCGTTCCTCGGGGCGGCCATGATCGCCCTGGTTGGCGCGATCGTGACGGCCGCCGCGATGCGCGCCCCGCGCTCGGTTTCCCGCGAGGGCGCTCAGGTCAGCTAGGCACCTGCGCCCGTCCCGCTCGGCGGCGTCGACCCCGCACCGGGGCCCGGCGCCGCCGAAGCGCGTTTCGCCGCGCCCGGCCGGAGTGCGGCGGTGGCCGGGTCGGCGGGCCGGTGGCGCTACCGGAGCCCTCCCGGGGCGGCTTCCAGGAAGCGCGGCGCGCGCGGGGGCCGACGCGGATCGGGCTCCCCCGCGAGGGTGCCGTCGGGGGCGATGTGGCTGAACATCTGCGCCACCACCGCGAGGATGTGCGGGTCCTCGACCCGATAGAGCTGGCGGCGGCCATCGCGGCGCGCGGTCACGATTCCGGCGGCGCGCAGCTTCGCGAGATGCTGGCTCGTGGCGGGCACCGCGGCCCCTGAGCGCTCCGCGAGCGTCGTCACGTCGTACTCGCCCTCGGCCAGGAGCCACACCAGGTGCAGGCGGTTCGGGGTCGAGAGCATGTCAAAGGTGCCCGCGGCGGCGGCCAGCTGGGCCTCGGTCACGGCGTGAGCCGGATGATCGTCCATGTCCTCTATGATTCCGTGTTCTGTGACTTGCGCAAGTCATTGTTCATTCTAGCTATGCTGGCTGGGGCATTCCCCGGGGATGCCGAGGATGAGCGATTCCCGAGCACGAGAAGGGCGGTGAGCAGATGAGTGCCTCCGCGCAGGCCGCAACCTTCAGCGGATACGACGCCGCGCTGCGCGCCCGGAACCGGCGACTCGCGGACATCGTCGTGCTCCTCGCGGTCGCGGTGCTGTTCTGGCTCCTGATCGAGCTCGGGCAGGGCGTCGCCGCCCCCTACGACCCGGAGCAGGCTCCCGCCATCGTCTCCACGGACCCCGGCGAGCTCCCCGGCTACGCGGGTCGTTCCCTCCTCCGGATGTTCGCCGCCCTGGCCGCCTCGGTGCTCTTCTCCTGTGTCGTGGCGACCGTGGCCGCGCGAGTGCCCCGAGCGGAACGCGTGCTCATCCCGCTCCTGGACGTGCTCCAGTCGGTGCCGGTGCTGGGCTTCCTCTCGGTCACCATCGGGGTGTGGCTCTCGCTGTTCCCCGGCACCATGATCGGCATCGAGCTCGCGGCCATCTTCGCGATCTTCACGAGCCAGGTGTGGAACATGACCTTCGCGTTTTACCAGTCGCTCATCACCCAGCCCCGGGACCTCGACGAGGCCAGCCGGATGCTCGGCCTGACCGGCTGGCAGCGATTCTGGCAGCTCGACGCCCCGCACGGGGCGTTTCCCCTCGTCTGGAACGGCATGATGAGTTTCGGCGGGGGATGGTTCTTCCTGATCGCGTCCGAGGTGATCACGGTCAACCACCGCACCCTGGCCCTGCCCGGCATCGGTGCCTACGCCGCGGCGGCCGCCCAGAACGCGGAGCCGGGACGACTCGTGCTCGCCATGATCGTGATGATCGTGATGATCGTGACCGTCAACTTTGTGTTCTGGCGTCCGCTGACCGCCTGGGCGGAGCGCTTCCGGATGGGCGATACGGACACGGTCGAGCCGCAGCGGAGCCTCGTCCTGGATCTCCTGCGTCGCTCCACCGTGCCTCGGCTCCTCGCGCGGACGCTGCGGCCCGTCGGCGAGTGGCTCGATCGGGTCACGCGCCCCCGGGGGCGCGGGGATCGGCCCCGTCGGCGGAGCTTTCGCCGGGTCCGGCTCATAGACACGCTGTTCGCCCTGCTCGCCGGGGGCGCGCTGCTCTGGGGGCTGTTCGCGATGCTTCGCTTCATCGCGGCGGAGACGGGCCTCGCCGAGTTCGGGCACGCCGCGGCCCTCGGGGCGGTTACCTGTGCCCGGGTCCTCCTCCTGCTGGCGCTCGGCACCGTCGTGTGGGTCCCGATCGGCGTGTGGATCGGGCTGAACCCCCGGGTGACCCGCGTCGCACAGCCGGTCGTGCAGATCCTCGCGAGCTTCCCCGCGAACTTCCTGTTCCCCTTTGCGACGCTGGCGCTCCTGTCCACGGGGATCAGCCTCGACCTCGGCGGCATCCTGCTGATGTCGCTCGGCGCGCAGTGGTACATCCTGTTTAATGTGATCGCCGGCGCGGCGGCGATCCCGAACGATCTGCGAGAGGCCGCGAAGAACCTTCGGCTGGGCCGCATCGCCACCTGGCGGACGCTCTTGTGGCCGGGGGTGTTGAGCTCCTGGGTGACGGGCGCGCTCACCGCAGCGGGCGGGGCGTGGAACGCCTCGATCGTCGCCGAGGTCGTGAGCTACGGGGACCAAACCCTCGTCGCGACCGGGCTCGGCGCATTCATCGCCGAGGCCACCGAGCACGGCGACTTCGCGCGGGTCCTCATCGGCGTGATCGTCATGAGCGTCTTCGTCGTCGGGATGAACCGCCTCGTGTGGCGCAGGCTCTACGCCCTCGCCGAGACCCGATACGCGCTGAGCTAATGCACCCGTTCGGAGAGGATCCTATGGCCGAGGCCGCACCCCCCACCCCGCCGCGCGACGGCGGGCACCCCGAGTCACCCGCGGACGCGGCCGGCGACGGCGACGAGCTGATCCGCGCCGATCGGGTCTCGATGGCCTTCCCCGCCGCGGACGGCGGGCGCTTCGAGGTCCTGGACGAGGTGAGCGTCACCCTCCGGCGCGGGGAGATCGTGGCGCTGCTCGGCAAGTCGGGCTCGGGAAAGTCGACGCTGCTGCGGCTCCTGGCCGGGCTCATCGACCCGGTCTCGGGCGCGGTGAGCTACCGGGGCGAGCCGCTCCGGGGGGCAAACCCGGGGGCGGCGATGGTGTTTCAGTCCTTCGCACTGATGCCCTGGCTCACGGTGCTGGAGAACGTGGAGCTCGGTCTGCGCGCGAGCGGGGTTCCCCGGCGGCAGCGCCGGGCCCGGGCGATGGCGGCGATCGACGCGATCGGCTTGGACGGCTTCGAGACCGCGTATCCGCGCGAGCTCTCCGGCGGGATGCGGCAGCGGGTCGGCTTCGCTCGGGCCTTCGTGCAGCGCCCCGACGCCCTGCTGATGGATGAGCCCTTCTCCGCGCTGGACGTCCTGACCGCGGAGAACCTGCGCGCGGAGCTGATCTCGATGTGGAGCGAGCCCGGCTTCCCGACGCGGTCGATCTGTATCGTGACGCACAACATTGACGAGGCCGTCCTGCTCGCCGACCGGGTCGTGGTGCTCGGCGGCAGCCCGGCACGGATCACGGCCGAGGTGCCGATTCTGCTGCCCCGGCCGCGGGATCGGCGCAGCCCCACCTTTGCGGCCGCGGTGGATCAGCTGTACTCGATTCTCACGGGGCGGGATGAGG
>NZ_JAPFRB010000001.1:621733-631596 GCF_035726885.1 Leucobacter sp. M11
ACCGTTGGCGGGCTCGCTGGCCTCGTCGAGATCGTGGTCGCCCACGACGGCCAGACGGATCTGCCGGACCTCGCGGACGAGCTGTCTTTTGACGTGGACGATCTGCTCCCCATCGTGGACGCGGCGGAGCTGCTCGGGCTCCTGGAAATCGAGGGCGCGCAGGCGTTCCTGACCGACACGGGGTGGCAGTGGCAGCGCGCGGACATCCAGGCCAGCAAACAGCTGTTCGCGGGGCTCGCCGTGACCCGGGCGCCGCTCGTTGGCACGATCGTGCGCGCGCTGGAACACAGCAATGACGGTGCCCTGCGGGACGACTTCTTCCGGGACCTGTTGCGGCGGGGCTTCAGCTCGGAGGACGCGCAGAAGCAGCTCGACCTTGCGATCGACTGGGGCCGCTACGGGGAGCTCTTTGACTACGACGCGGACACGGGCGAGCTCGTGCTCACGGAGGTGGCGGCGGGCCTCAGCGAGTTCCTGAGCGCCCCGCCAGAGGGGACCGACGGGGGCCCGGCGTAGCAGCTGCTCCGCCGGGCCCCGCCCCGTTCAGCGCAGCTGACCGGCGCGCTTGACCGTGTAGATCGGGATCACCGCGAGGCAGAACACCCCGAGGATCTGCACCCAGCTGGAGGAGTACCAGCTGAGCTCCGGCATGAACTCGAAGTTCTGGCCATACCAGTTGATCAGGGTCGAGCCCGGGATCAGGATCGCCCAGAGCACCGTGAAGATCTTCACGATATTCAGGTCGCTCGTCGCGATCTGCTCCGCGGTGCCTCTGGCGTGGAAGCGCTGCCGCTCCACGAGGAACTCGACCCGACCGGAGAGCGCATCGCCCTGCTGAATCAGCGCATCAACCTCGTCCCGCGAGATCACCTCGCCCCCGTTTGCCGCCCGGCGGAGCAGCCGGGCGAGCTGGGTCAACCGCCCCACCGAGTAGGAGACGTGCGAGAGCACGGCGTCGATGTCGGTGAGTAATTCCCCGACCCCGGGCAGGTCGCTCACGCTCATGCCCCGGGAGCTCCCGGCCTCCTCTGCAAAGCCGTGCATTGAGGCCCGGATCTGCCGGATGTCGGCCTCGATCATGCCGAGGCTGTCCGCGTTCGCCTGGAATCCGGCCCGGACGATTGCCACGCCGACCCCGGTCGCGCCGCGGTCCCCGTCGTCGTCCCAGAGCAGGCGAGCCTCCACGTCCTGGAGCAGGGGCACCCCGTTGCCGGGTTCCAGCGTGATGATCTCATCCGGGCGAAGGAGCACGGTGAGCTCGCTCACCCGGGCCCCGTCCGCATCGGGCGTGACCAGGCGGAGGGGGAAGGCCCCCTCCAGCCCGCGGCGCCCCTCCTGGCCGATGCGGGCCGCGATCGCCCGCTCCGCGAGGAGCAGGTCGTCCGGTCCGTCGACGAACGCGCGGGTCCAAGTGCGCTGGGTCACGCTCCGCAGCGTCATCGCAGCCACCCCTTCCGCTTGATGTAGGCGAGCGGGACGAGCGCGAAGATGGCGGTCGTGCCCATCACGAACCACTCGCCCCACGGCAGGGCGAGCTCGGGCATGTTCGCAAAGTTCTGCCCGTAGTAGGCCGCGATCAGCGTGGGCGGGGTAAACACCGCGGTCACGACCGTGAACACTTTGATGATCTGGTTTTGCTTGAGATCGAGCGTGGTCATGAGCGACTGCTGAATGTTCCGCACCTTGGCGTGCTGGAAGCGGGCGTGGCGGCGGCCGCCCTGAATGTCGGACAGCAGCGTGGAGTACTCCTGCGCGGCGTGGCCGCTGGAGCGACGCACGCGGCGGGCCACGCGCTCCAGCATGAGCTGGCCCTGCACGGTGCGCGCGATGAGTTCCTCCGCGCCGCCGAGGGACACGGCGGTCTGCGCGATGTCCGCAACGCCGACCTGACGGCCGCCGATCTTGTAGCCGCCGCTGCTGTCCACGGCCTCATCGGCCAGGCGGTTCAGCACGAGGGAGATCCGATCGACGGTGTCCTGCATCGCATCGTTCAGCCCCTCGATGATCACGAGGAGCGCCTCCCGCGTCGTGGCGGACTCGGGGAGGCGCGCAATCCGCGTCTGGGCGGTGGCGAGCGCCTCGACGGGGTGATCGGGCTCGACGGTAATGAGGAGCTCGTCGTTCAGCGCGACCAGGATTCGCGCGCCCGTGAAGACCGTGCCGGGGTCTCCCGAGCCGCTCCCTGGCGAGTCGGGCAACGGGAGGTCGAGCGGGAGCAGGGCGAAGTGGTTCTCGTACACGGGGTGCAAGACCTGCTGGTCCAGTTCGAGCTCGTATTGGCGGCGAATATTTGCCAGCATCGCCTGGTCGGTGGCGCGCACGCGGAGCCAGCCGCTGCGGGGCAGCTCGGCCTGCGCCGCGGGAACGGGCAGCGTCGTGCTCCCGGTGTGCGCTGTGGTTTCGGTCATGGTCGAACAACTTTCTGTGGTCGCCTCGCAGCGGGGGCGAGGCACGCGTGAGGGGGTCTCGGGCGGCCGGGGCTAGCCCAGGGTGAGGCCGTAGATGTGCAGGCCGGCGAAGCAGGCGATGATGCCCGCGTAGAGCACGACGACGGCGCTGATGATTTCCTTCTCGATCTTCGAGCTGCGCGCGCGGCGGGGCTCTTCGGCACCCGGGGCATGGGAGTTGGGCAGGTCGGTGCCGAGGCTGTTCAGCTCGAGGCGAGAGCTCCAGACGTTCGGGGTGTTCGAGCTGGGCTGCTGGTTCTTGGTTGACATGTTTCGGTCCTTTGGAAGAGGGGGCTGGGGAGGGGGTCGGTGCGCGGGCGAGCCGCCTAGCGCAACCATCCGCGGCGGCGGACATAGATCAGCGGCAGCATCGCAAAGATGAAGCTGAGCACGATGATCATGGGCTCCGCGAACTGCCAGCTGAGGATCGGCATCAGCTCGAAGTTCATGCTGTAGTACGTGGAGAGCAGCATGACGGGCAGGAACACCGCGGTGACCACCGAGAACACCTTGATGATCTGGTTCTGCTTCACGTTCAGCGCGAGGTTATTGGTCTGCTGGAGCAGCCGAACCCGGTCGTGCACGAAGTCGATGTGCGGCTCGATCGCCTCGATGTCCTCGATGAGCCGGTCGAGATCCGTGCGGTTGTCCCAGCCCCGGCCCCGGGTGCGGGTGCGGAGGTGCCGGGCGGCCTCGGCGAGCACGAGCTGGCTCTCCATGCAGTAGGAGAGCAGCTCCTCCATGTCGGCCAGCTCCTGCTGGGTCGCGGTCACGTCGCTGACGCCGAACTCGCGCGCCTTCTTCGTTTCCAGGCTGCGGAGGATCATGCTCGTCTCGGTCATCATGTGCTCGGTGCCTGAGCTGAGGTTAGTGACGAGCTCGTCGGTCGTGTCGGTGACGCTCTCGAGGACGCTCGCCGCGATCTCGATGGGGCTGTCGCCCTCCCGCCCGTCCCGCTCCATGCGGGCATACGCGAGGTCGAGCGGGGCGCAGCCGCTCAGCGGCTCCAGGGTGATCACGGTGTCACGGCCGACGGCGATCACGATGCTGCTCTCTCGGTAGGAGCCGCTGTCGCGGTCCACGAAGGACACGACCAGCGTGACAAAGTCGTCGACGGTCGCGACGGAGGATGCGGCGGCGCCGCGCAGGTCGATGCCGTGGTCCGCGTGCAGCTGACTGAGCAGCTGCGGGTCGTCGCCGCGGACGCGCTGCCAGCGGCCGCCGCTCAGCGACTCGACGTGCCCGGAGCGGGGGGCGTGTTGATCGATGGTGCTCATGAGGTCACTTTCTCTGGGAGTGGACGGGGGGGGCAGGCCCGCGATCACTCGTCTTCCTTGTAGAAGTTGCTGTGGGTGCCGGAGGTGGAGGACGTCTTCGTTTCGAGGCCGTAGTTGAACACGTGCAACCCGGCGGTCACGCCGAGGGTGAGCACGCTGCTCAGGAGCACCATTCGGGTGGTGAACTTCTCGTATCGGGTGGCTCGACGTTTGGCGTCCTTCGGCGTCTCGGACGCGAAGGACTGACTTCGCCAGGGTTCGGCGCCGGTGCTGCGTCGGCGCTTGCCCCCGGGGATCGGGGACGGTGGGGTGACCTGCCAGAGCAGGGGGGACGGGGTGATCGCTGCGGGCATTGCTCGTTTCCTCTCACGGCTCGCAGAGGTGAGTCATCGACTCGGGGACTGCGCTTCCATGTCAGAGCTTCGGCATTGCGTGACGTAGCCAGATGGCAGCCACTTGGGGAACCCCCTTAATCCGAGGGAACCTGTCCTGATCTTGAGCATCTCTCGATGCCGTCAGATCAGTGGCCTGTGTTCACGCAAGAGCCTCACCGAACGAAGCGCGTCTCTACCGTAACAACATTCAATCACTTGCGCAAATGACGCAAGGACGAGCGGGCCGCACCCCGTCCCGCGCGCCCCGGGGCACCCGCGGCCGCGCCGGGCGCACTAGCCTGAGGGCATGGTCAAACACCGCTCCCCCGCCGAGGCGGACGCCGCCCGCGGCACGCGCTGGCTCGCGCTCCTCGTGCGCGTGCTGATCTGCTGGCTCGTGGGCGCGGGAATCGTGCGCTTCGGCCTGAACTGGGCCGACACCTTCCCCTACAGCCCGGCCTCCGAGCTGCGCTATCTCGCGATCGCGGTTCTCGCACTGACCGTCGCCGTCACGGGGACCGTGCTGAGCATCCGGCGGTTCCGCCTGTCGGGGCGACGCCCGGACTAGGCGCGCACCACGAGGCCGTCCACCTCGGGGGTCACCGCCGAAAGCACGTTCGCGGTGTCGATAATGAGGTCGTGCATGGCCCGGGCCGCCCGGGCGAGGGGCACTTCGGCGCGGTGCGCGAGGCTCACGGTGCGGCCGAGACCCGCGTCCCGGAGCCGCACGGAGCGCAGCGCCGGGCGGTCCGCGAGGACCATCGCGGGCACCACCGCGACGCCGAGCCCGCGCTCCACACAGCGGAGCACGGCGTCCATCTCGGAGCCCTCCAACACGATGTTCGGCGTCAGCCCGGCGTCCGCGAAGGCGCGCATCGTGGCGGCCCGAACGTCATAACTCTCGTGAAAGGTAATCTGCGGCAGCTCGGCCAGCTGCGCGAGGCTGAGCGTGGCGCGGGAGCCGAACAGGGGGCTCTGCGCGGCGGAAATCACGACGAGCTCCTCCGTGAGTAACGGGATGCGCAGCAGCCCCGCCGCGCCGTCCTCCGCCGAGGTCGTGATCACCGCGAGATCGAGCCCGCCCCCCGAGAGCTCCTCCAGCAGCCCGCGCGACCCGCCCTCCGTGAGGTGCAACTGAATGCCCGGATACTCGAGGTGGAAGGCGGCGAGCACCTCGGCGACGAGGCTAATGCAGAGCGTCGGCGTCGCGCCGAGTCGGACCCGGCCCCGCTTCAGCCCGGCCAGTTCCTGCATCTCGTGCCGCACCGCCTCGGCGTCGGCGAGCATCCGGCGCGCCAGCGGGAGCAGCGCCTCGCCCGCCGCGGTGAGCGTGATGTTGCCCCGAACCCTGTGGAACAGCTCCGTACCGAGGTCGCTTTCGAGGCTCGCAATCTGGCGACTCAGCGAGGGTTGGGCCAGGTGCAGGTGCGCGGCGGCGCGCGTGAAATGCCCGGTCCGGGCAACTTCTACGAAACCCCGCAGCTGTTCCAGATTCATGTTGATAGCGTATCAGCATTGAAATGACTCACATCATTCATTGGACTAATCGAGAGCCCGATTTTAGCGTTGAGCCCATGACCCCCACACACCCTCAGGAACGACAGATCTCGACCACGGTGCTCGTCATCGGCACGGGCGGCTCCGGCCTCCGCGCGGCAATCGAACTCGCCGAGCTCGGCACCGATGTGCTCGCGATCGGCAAGCGCCAACGCAGCGACGCGCACACCTCGCTCGCCGCGGGCGGCATCAACGCCGCCCTGGGCACGATGGACGCCGAGGACAGCTGGCAGCAGCACGCCGCCGACACGATCAAGGAAAGCTACCTGCTCGCGAACCCGCACACGGTGGAGATCGTGGCCCGCGGCGCCGCCCAGGGCATCCAGGACCTCGAACGCTACGGGATGCCCTTCGCCCGCGAGGAGGACGGGCGCATCTCTCAGCGCTTCTTCGGGGCGCACACCTTTCGGCGCACCGCCTTCGCCGGGGACTACACGGGCCTCGAAATCCAGCGCACCCTCGTGAATCGGGCCGCGCAGCTCAACGTGCCCATCCTGGACGAGGTCTACGTCACGCGTCTCCTCGTTCGAGACAACCGGGTCTGCGGCGCCTACGGCTTCGACCTGAACACGGGCACCCGTTACCTGATCCACGCCGACGCGGTCATCCTCGCCGCGGGCGGGCACAACCGCATCTGGCGGCGCACCTCCTCACGCCGCGACGAGAACACCGGCGATTCCTTCCGGCTGGCGGTCGACGCCGGGGCGCGGCTGCGGGACCCCGAGCTCGTGCAGTTCCACCCCTCCGGGATCATCGAGCCGGAAACCGCGGCGGGGACCCTCGTGTCCGAGGCGGCCCGGGGCGAGGGCGGCATCCTCCGCAACGCGCTGGGTGAGCGCTTCATGGAGCGATACGACCCCGAGCGCAAGGAGCTGTCCACGCGGGACCGGGTCGCGCTGGCCGCGTACACGGAGATCCAGGCGGGACGGGGCACGGACAACGGCGGCGTCTGGCTCGACGTTTCCCACCTCCCCCGGCAGACCATCATGGAGCGCCTGCCCCGCGTGTACCAGACCATGATGGAGCTCCAGATGCGAGACATCACGCGCGAACCCATCGAGATCGCCCCGACCGCGCACTACTCGATGGGCGGGGTGTGGGTCCGGCCCGAGGACCACAGCACCGACGTGGCGGGGCTCTACGCGATCGGCGAGGCCTCCAGCGGCCTGCACGGCGCGAACCGGCTGGGGGGCAACTCCCTGATCGAGTTGCTCGTCTTCGGGCGCATCGTGGCCCGCGCCGCCCGAGCGTACGCGGCGGCCCTCGACGCCCAGCCCCGCTCCCCCGAGTCCCTCGCGACGGCGCGCGCCGAGATCGACGACCTGCTCGCGGCGGACGGCCACGAGAACGTGCGGGCCCTGCAGCGCGAAATCCGCAACATGATGACCGAGCACGCGGGCGTCGTGCGCGACGAGGCGGGCCTGCGCGCCGGACTCGCGAAGCTCGACGAGATCGAGGACCGGATGAACCGGGTCGGCATTCACCCGGACATCGCGGGCTTCCAGGACCTCGCGCACGCCTTCGACCTCAAGGCCTCCGCGCTCGCCGCCCGAGCGACCCTAGAGGCGGCGCTCGAACGGCGCGAGACGCGCGGCTGCCACAACCGCAGCGACTTCCCGGAGACGGATCCCGAGCTGACGGTGAACCTCGTTTGGTCGCCCTCCGGCGGCATCACGCGCGAGTCGATCCCGCCGATCCCGGAGGAGATCGCGGAGCTGATGACCGAGGTCTCGGTCGCGGGCAAGCTCGTGGAGTAGCGCGGTCCCCGCCCGCCCCGACCGGGGCGGGCGGGCCCGGTTCGCCGGGCCTCAGCGCCGCAGGAAGCGCGCCGCCATCGTCCTGAGCGCCTCGGCATTCGGTCGCCAGTCCTCGGCGAGGATGCGGAACAGGAGGGGGCCGATGAGCTCTGCGGCGAGCGCGTCGAGGGCGGCTCCCTCGGGGAGCTCACCGCGGTCGCGCAGCCGGGCGAGGACCGCCCGCGCCGCATCGCCGAGCACGTCGGAGCCGCGGAGCAGCTCGGCGACGGCCCGGTCGTGCTGGGCCTCGCCGAGCAGCGCCCGGTAGGCAAGTCCGGCGTCGGAGGCGGTGAGAAACTCGGCGAGCGCGGCAAGGAAGCCGCTCAGCTCGGTTTCGGCGTCTGGGCCGGGGGGCACGGTCAGCTCGCGCACGGCGTCCGCGGCGCTCGCTTCGAGCAGAATCTCCGCCTTCGAGGACCACCAGCGATACACGGTCTGGCGGCCGACGCGGGCGCCCTCGGCGATCCCCTTCATGGTCATGGCGGCGTAGCCCTGCTCGACGAGGAGGTTATCGACGGCCTGGAGCACGGCGAGTCGCGCGTCTTCGCTCCGGGGGCGTCCCAGGGGGCGGGTGTTTTCGGCCATGCGACGACCGTAGCACTTTCGGTGCTTGCTGTTCCAGAAGTGCCGGGATAGCATTGCGGTACACAGTGCCTCGAAACTTAGGATGCCCATGATCACCCGCACCGCCACTCCCCCGCGCGCACCGCGTCGGGCCGCCGTTCTCCGCGAGGTCGCGGTCACCGCCCGCGAACAGATCAGCGAGCGAATGCTGCGCGTCACGCTCGGCGGCCACGACCTCGCCCCCACCGTGCATGACGCCCCCGGCGCCTGGGTGAAACTCTTTGTCCCGCTCCCCGGCGGGGCGGGCGAGCACGGACGCGCCTACACCGTGCGGGGATTCGATCCGATCCGGGACGAGATCACCGTGGACATCTTCCTGCACGACGGGGGCACGATGACCGCCTGGGCGCTCGGCTGCCGCGTCGGCTCCCCCGCGCGCATCGGCGGCCCACGCCCGAGCGGCGCCCCCGGCGCCTCGGCCGCCTCCCTGCTGCTGTTCGGCGACGAGACCGCGCTGCCCGCGATCTCGGCAATGCTGGAGCGCGAGCACCGCGAACGCCCCGCGCACGCGATCGTGGAGCTCGGCTCCCCCGGGGACCAGCAGGAGCTGGAGCTGCCGCCGAAGGCCTCGATCACCTGGCTGCTTCGGGGACGCACGGACGCGCCGGGATCGCTCCTCGTGGCCGCCGCCCCGCGCGCCCGCCTCGACCCGAACACGGGCGTCTGGTTCGCCGCAGAGGCCCACGCGGCCCAGGAGTTCCGTCGCCTCCTGCGGCCCGTCCAGCTCTCCGAGTCGCACACGCAGGGCTACTGGCGACGGGGCGTCGGGGACCACCAGGAATAGCGGCACGCGCCGCACGGCCGCACGAGCCCCGGCCCCGACCCCTCACCGAGCACCCACCCCCGAGCCCCCTCAGGACCCCCATGCCACCCGCCCGCAGCGCCCCGCACCCGCACGCCCCACACCCGCACGCCCCACACCCGCACGCCCAGCAGCCCGCCGATCGCGCCGCGATCATCGCGACGGCGTTCGCGTTCCTCGTCACGATGATGGGCACCACGATCCCCACCCCGCTGCACTCCATCTCCGCAACCGAACTCGCGTTCTCCCCGCGGACCATTCCGGTACTCTTTGCGGTGTACGCGCTCGGGGTCGTGGGGGCCCTGCTCGCGTTTGGGCGACTCTCCGACGATCTCGGCCGCCGCCCGGTGCTCCTCATCGCTGTCAGCTTCGCCTTCGGCAGCGCCCTCCTCCTCCAGCTCCCGCCATCGCTGCCACTCCTCGTGGCCGCCCGGGTCGTGTCCGGGCTTGGGGCGGGGCTGATGAGCGGGGCGGGAACCGCCGCCGTCATCGATCTCTTTCCCGCGCAGCGCCGGGCCCGGGGAGCCGCGGTCGCGGTGGCGGCGCACTCCGGCGGCCTCGCGCTCGGCACGCTCCTAGCGGGAACGCTCGCCTCGCTCGCCCCGCACCCGCTCACCCTCCCCGTCGCGGTGCACCTGAGCCTGTGCGTGATGGCCTTCCTCGCGCTGGGCTTCTGGACCCCCGCGCCCGCGCATCGGGGCCCCGTCCGCATCCGCCCGCAGCGCCTCCGCGTCCCCCGGGAGCTGCGGGGAGCCTTCGCCCGCGCCGTCCTCGCCGCCGGGGCCGGCTTCGCCATCACCGGCGTGCTGACCGCGGTGACCGCGCTCTTTCTCGCCCAACACCTGCGCCTGGACAACCACGCCCTGGCGGGCGGCATCGTGTTCCTGGCGTTCGCCGGTATGGCGCTCGGCCAGCTCCTCGCGCAGCGAGTGCGCGCGGGGGCGGCAATTCCCGCGGGGTGCGCGGGACTCGTGCTGGCCGCCGCG
>NZ_JAPFRB010000001.1:631636-632496 GCF_035726885.1 Leucobacter sp. M11
TCATCATCGCCGCGGCGGTCCTCGGGCTCTCCGGCGGGCTCTGCCTCAACGCCGGAATCGCGAGCACCGTCGAGCAGGTGCCGCCCGCCGCGCGCGGCGGAGTGTCCTCCGCCTTCTTCGCGGGCCTGTACCTCCTGCTTGCCGCGCCCGCGATCGGCGTCGGCCTCCTTGCCGCGGAGGTTGGCCTGCGCAACTCCGGGCTCGTCTTCAGCGCGGCCGCGGCGCTCCTGGCCGCCCTCGTCGGCGGCTGCGCGTGGCTCAGCGCCCGGCGCTCGGCGGCCTGATCCGGCCCGGCGAACCTTCGGCTGCTCGCCGGCACAAAACAACTCAGCCGCCTGATAGTATGGTGCCTAATGAATAATCTCTTAGGCGCCAAACAGGAACTCCTGCTCGCCCGAATCGGGGAGCACGATTCGGCCAGGCTCGTGCTGTCGCTGCTCACGACGGCACGGCAGATCGATCTCGCCTGCGCCGAGCTGCTCGCGGTCCACGACCTCTCCGAGGCCCGGCTCGCCGCCCTCCTGGCCGTCTCGGCGGAGCCGGGCATCACCCCGGGCGGTCTCGCTGAGCAGCTCGAGGTCACCCGGGCGACGGTGACCGGGCTGACCGACGGCCTCGAACGGCTCGCCCTCCTCGAACGCGGGGGAAACGCGGGCGACCGCCGCTCCGTCACCCTGCGCGTCACCGCGGCCGGCGAGACGCTCCTGACGGAGCTCACCCCGAGCTACGCGCAGTGGCTCAGCCAGCTCGGCCTCGGCGTGACCGAGGCGGACGGGCGGGGCGCGCTCCGCGCCCTCTCGGCCATCCAGCGCACCCTGAGCGCGGAGCCCGCCGCGACGCCGTAGCTCCCCCCAACGCCC
>NZ_JAPFRB010000001.1:632537-634957 GCF_035726885.1 Leucobacter sp. M11
CCAAAATCCGCAGTCCCCCACGAAAGGAACCCCATGTCCGTCATTGAAACCATCGAGTTCAGCACGCTCCCCGGCACCGAAATCGAGGCACTGCAGGCAGCCCTCACCGCCCTCGACGCCGAGCTCCGCGGCATCGGCGGCTTCCGCTCCCGCGATCTTTTCCGCGTCGACGGCGCCGAGCACGCCTGGCTCCTCGACTATCGCTGGGACTCCCTGGAGGAGGCCCAGACCTCTATGGCCAAGGTCGCGGGCACCCCGGTCTTCGGCGCCCTCATGGCCCTGGTCGACAGCCCCGAGACCATGCGCATGGTCTACGGCACCCCCGCGTAAGGCCCGAAACGCGACCGGGGCGCTGCCCGGGGAGGAGCCGAGGCTCCTCCACGGGCAGCGCCCCGGTCGCGTGCCAGGCGTCGAGCGCCGCGTCGGCTAGGACCGCTTCACCAGCTCAGAGAGCTGCGGAACCAGTTCGTCCAGCGCCCAGCCGATGTTGAGCACGGTCGGCGAGGAGGTCGCCCACACCAGCGAGGGCTCCGTCAGCACGAGGTCCTTGCCCGCGGCAACGGGACCCCAGCCGCTCACCACCGGGTTTTTCAGGGTCCGATTCGCGTCCTCTTCGCTCCCCGCCCACGCCAGGAACACCTCGGCGTCGTCGATGTCCGGAAGCAGCTCCAGGCTGATGCTCTCGCTCGAGCTCGCGCCCGTGGACGCCGCGAAGTCGACGATGGACGGGGGCGTCACGAAGCCGAGCCCCTCGATGATCTCCACTCGGGGGTCGGCCGGGAAGTACAGCGTCAGCTCGCTTGCCCCGTCGGGCATGCCCATCCCGTAGGCGAAGGTGACCCCCTGAAACTCCGGGTGCGCCGCGCCCTGCTCCGCGATCTGGGCCTCGGTTTCGGCGAGCAGCTCCTTCGCCCGCTCCGGCTGCCCCAGCGCCTGGCCGACGACGGTCGTCATCTCCTGCCAGGAGGAAGCCCAGGGCTTCTCCGCGAAGGCCACGGTCGGGGCGATCTCGCTCAGCCGCTCGTAGTCCTCCTCGGTGATCCCCGAGAACGGGGCGAGAATCACGTCGGGCTCCAGCCCCAGAATCTGCTCGAAGTTCACCTCGCCCGCGCGGTCCTCGGAGTTCAGGGTTTCGGGCATCGGCGAGCCCGTCGCCTCAACCGCCTCACGGAACCAGGGCAGGTACCCGTCCTCATCGGCCCCCCAGCCGTACTCGGGCACGGCGACGGGCACGACGCCGAACGCGACGACGGCATCCTCGGCGGCCCAGCCGAGGGTCACGACCCGCTCGGGTTCCTCGGTGATCTTGGCCTCGCCGAAGGCGTGCTCGATCGACACGGGGAACGCGCCGGACTCCGCGTGGCCGCCTCCGCCGCCGGACGCGGCCGGGTCACCCGAGGGGGTGCCCGAGGCGCAGCCGGTGAGCGCCAGGGCGGCGATCAGCGTGAGGGCGGCGATACCGCCCCGGCGCGCGCTCGCGCCAGACTGGGTCGGTCGAATGAGGGACATGGGGACTCCTGCCGTTGATGCGTGAGGGGAGACGAGCCGACCCGAGTGAGGGCAGGCTTGCCTAACACATGAGCCTAAAGGGCTCCCCCGTCGCGCCGCGGACGGCCGGTGTCCCATTCGGGACTCAGGCGCTCGCGGGCCCGCTCAGGCGCGGCGTCTCCGGCGGCCGCGCCGGGGGTGCGCCCCGTCTCCCGCCGGAAGGCCGCGACGAAGGCGCTCGTCGTGCCGAAGCCGACCCGGCGGCCCACCTCGGTAACCGAGACCCCCGCGGCGAGCAACCCGCGGGCCTCGCTCATCCGGACGAGCCGTCGCCACTGAGCAAAGCCCATGCCCACCTCCGCCGAGAACGCCCGGGTGACGGTCCGCGGGCTGAGGTGCAGCGCGAGCGCCCAGTCCTCCAGGGAGCGCCCGTCCGCCCGGTCCCCGAGCACCGCGGCGACGATCGGCGCAATGCGTGGGTCCTGCGGAATGGGCGCGGAAATCCCGCCCGTCGGTATCGGCTCCAGCAGGGAGATGCACACCCGCTGGGCCCGGAGCCGATCCCCGTGCTCCATCCCGGTGCGCGCGAGGTGCACCAGGAGCCGCTGCACCGCGAGATTCACCCGCACCGGGGTCACCCCCGCCCAGTCCGGGGTCCAGCCCTCCGGCGCGAACAGGGTGGTGCCCACCCGAACCCCGGCCTCCGAGCGGGCCTCGTGCGCGATGCGCCGAGGAATCCAGATGCCCACCCCGGGATACAGCGTCCAGACGCGCCCCCCGGCGCGGGCGGTCACGACGCCCCGCTCCGACCAGAGCAGCTCGTGCTCTTCGTGACTGTGCCTCGGCCAGCTCACGAGCTCGGCGCGCTCGAAGACATCCGTCGTGAGGAGGTAGGGGGCGGGAACCGCGCGCGGAAGGGGCGCCCGCGCGAA
>NZ_JAPFRB010000001.1:635172-640310 GCF_035726885.1 Leucobacter sp. M11
CTCACGCTCCCTTCGCCGCTTGAACACCCGCCGCAGCCGGCAGACCCCGGCAGACCCAAGGATACCCTCACCTTCAGCCGATGAAGGCGAGCCCCCTGCGCCAGCGCCGCACAACACGCCCCGCGAACAAACATCGAAGATACGACCGTTGCGCGATAATCGAATTCCGCGTCACACCCGCCGGGAGGAGACCCAGATGTCGGCCACGACCGAGAAGAACAGCGCGAGCGCCTACGTCGCGACCGCCGTCGAAGTCGCCATCGTCGGCCTCGCGGTGTTCTATACGCTCACGAGCAGCCTCGTCGCGATGGTCGTCTGGGCGGCCCTCTCGGCGGCCTACCTGGCCACGGGGTTCCTCACGCTCCGCTTCCGAACGATCCGCGAGACGGCGAGCGGCCCCGGTCGGGCGGGACTGCTCGGCACGCTGTCCTGGGTACTCCCGTTTGCGGCGAGCGCGTCCGGGGTCACCTCGGCGATCATCGTGCTCGTCAACCGCTCCGCCGAGGATGTCACGCCGGAGGAGCGCTTGCTCATCGCGGCGCTCGGCTCGGTCGGCATCGTGCTGTCCTGGCTGATGCTGCAATCGGGGTTCGCCCAGGTGTATCAGTCCGCCCAGCATCGGGACCCTGCGGAGCCCGGGCTGTCCTTCCCGAACACGCAGGACCCCGAGCTCGTCGATTTTCTGTACTTCTCGTTCGTGATTGGGACGTCCTTCGCGACCTCTGACGTGGTGGTCCGGACCCGCCGGATGCGCCTGACCGTGATCGTGCACAGCGTCGTCAGCTTCTTCTACAACGCGATGGTCGTGGCGAGCGCTTTTCAGGTGCTCCAACAGATCGCGTCCTAGGAGCCCCGCTCAGAAACCACCTGGCCCGGCGTACGGACGAAAGAGGGAGATCGCGGGCAGGCCCCGCTGGAGCTCGACCCAGGTGCGACGGAATTCGGTGCGGATGGCCGGGGGTTGCCAGTGTTCCTCTCGCAGCTCCGGGGGGATGAGCGGGTCCCGCTCCAGGGCGTACGTCAGGGCCTCAGCCAGCCGGAGCGAGACCCCGAGCCGCTCGGGAAGCTCGGCGGTCTCCGGCAGCGTGGCGGCTTCGGCGAGCGCGTCCGTCAGCGGAACGTAGGCCGCCTCGATCCCCGCGGCGGGCCACAGCGTTTCGGCGATGTCCTCGGGCCGCCCGAGGCCCGGGCCGGAGAGCCGGGTCGCCTCGGCCGTGATGAGGTAGCGGTCGATGGTTGCCGCGGCCACATCGGCGCTCAGCGAGAAGGGGCTCACATAGACCCCCTGCGCGAGGGGGGCCGCGCCGAGGCGCACGAGCGAGGAGCGCAGCGCGTCCCGTTCCGAGCGATGCTTCTCGGGAACCGTGAACGTAAAGAGGTGCCAGAGTCCATCCCAGGTGGGTTCCCCCGCGTCCTGGGCCGCCAGCAGCGCGAGGTGGCCCTGATCGACCCGCTCGCGGGTGCGGCCCTGCTCGGTGAGCACGAGCCTGCCCTTGCGGCCGCGGCCCTCCTGGGCGAGGATGCCGGCGGCCTCGAGGCGGCGAATCGCGATCCGGACCGGCTGGTCGGGCAGGCCGACGGCGTTGGCCACGTCGTAGACAATCGAGAGTTCGGCGACCCCGTCGGCGTCGAAGCAGGCCTCGATCACCGTGCGCGGGGCGATCTCCAGGGGACTCACTCGCGCTCCTCAGAACTCATACGGTACACCATATCGCTTGCGGTTCGGAACCCGAACACCGGCGCCAGGGGACCCATCGTGACGGTCCCCGCCGGGACAAACCCGGAGCGCTCGTAGAGCGCCCGGGCCCGAGGATTCGTGTCGATCACGCTCAGGCGAACGGCGACCTTTCCGCGCTCCCTCGCTTCCCGTTTCGCCTCGTCGAGCAGGCGGGAGCCGATGCCCCGCCCGCGGGCCGCGGCGGAAACCGAGATTCCGTCGAGCTGAAATTCCTCCGGCCGCGCTGACCGGGCGAGCACCGCCAGCATGAGCGCGCGCCAGGGCGCGCTGAACGGGGAGAAGGCCCGGACCAGGCCGCGGTAGGTGGGGTGCACCGCGCCGAGGCCTCCCTCGTCGAAGCCGAGCACCCCGAGGACGCGGCCGTGCTCCGTGGCGCAGAGGATGCGCTCGGGGACGAGGTGCGCCCGCAGGTACGCGACGCCCCGCTCTCGGGAGCTGAGCGCCGGGGCGAGCTTGGCCCCGAAGGCCTCCCAGTACAGGACCGCGACGGCGTGCTCCTGCCCGGCCGGGATGCCCCGGGTGATGCGGATGTCATCCGGGTCGCTCATGCGCGCTCCTCCTTCGGAGTGTTGGACGGGTCTGGCTGGCCGGGGACGGCCGTGACCCGGAGCCCGCGCCGCCGCTGTACGCCGCGGATGGCCCCGTCGAGGAGCGCGCCGAGCACGACGCCGAGGACGATGCCCAGGAGCGAGGCGAGCAGGGGGTGTTCGCCGAGCAGCGACCCGGCGCCCAGCCCGATGGCGGTGGAGAACACGCCCCAGCTCAGGGCGGCGACGGCCGCGAACAGGGCGAAGCACCGCGGCGGATAGCGCACGGACCCCGCGGTGATGTTGACCGCGACCCGCCCGATGGGGATGTAGCGAGCGGCGAGGATCAGCGAGCCGCCGCGCCGGGCGATCTGCGCCTGTGCCCAGTCCAGCGCGCGTTTTCCGCGTCCGGACCGGAGCAACCCGATGCGGTGCACCGGGATCTTCCGGCCGATCGCGTAGGCCGTGAGGTCCCCCGCGAACGCGCCCGCGGCGGCGATGAGGAGCACGAGCACGAGGGGCGGCCCCTGCCCGGTCGCGGAAACGGTCGCCAGAGCGATCACCGCGGTTTCGCTCGGCACGGGCGGGAAAAACCCGTCCACGAAGCAGAGCAGGAACAGCGCCGGGAGCGCGACGGGCGAGGCCGTGACGGCGAGCAGGCCGTCTTGGAGCCCGGTGAACAGCTCGGCGATCATGCGCTCGCTCCCTGTTGCTGGGCCGCATACAGCTCGCCGTAGTGTCCGTCGCTGGCCAGCAGTTCGTCGTGGGTGCCCTGTTCGACGATGTCGCCGTCCTGGAGGACGAGGATCGTGTCTGCGTCGCGGATGGTGGAGAGCCGGTGCGCGATGACGAAGGAGGTGCGCCCCGAGCGCAGGGCGGCCATCGCCTCCTGCACCAGCCGCTCGGTCCGCGTGTCGACCGAGGACGTGGCCTCGTCGAGGATCAAGACATCGGGTTGGGCGAGGAAGGCGCGGGCAATCGTGATGAGTTGCCGCTCCCCCGCGGACAGGGAGCTGTCCTCGTCGCCGACGACCGTGTCGTATCCCGCGGGCAGGTGCTGCACGAAGCGGTCGACGAGGGTCGCCCGCGCCGCCGCCTCGACCTCCGCGTCGCTCGCGGCCAGGCGACCGTAGCGAATGTTCTCCCGGATCGTGCCCGTGAACAGCCAGGCGTCCTGAAGGACCATCCCGGTCCGGGCGCGCAGCTCCTGACGACTGAGGTCGCGGGTGTCCGTTCCGTCGAGCCGGATGCTGCCCCCGTCGATCTCGTAAAACCGCATCAGCAAGTTCACGAGGGTGCTCTTGCCCGCGCCGGTCGGCCCCACGATGGCGACGGTCTGGCCGGGCGCCACCTCCAGGCTGAGCCCGGTGATGAGGGGGTGCTCCGGGGCATAGCCGAAGCGCACCGAGTCGAAGCTCACGCGCCCCCGGCCAGCCCCGGCCCCGGAGGCGGGCTCCGGCGGGGCGGAGACCGGGCCCCCGTCCGGCTCAGAAGCGGGGTCCGGGGCGGTGTCCGCGCGCTCTTCCGCCGCGTCGAGCAGCTCGAAGGTGCGGGCGACCGAGGCGACGCCGGACTGGAGCATATTGGCGACGCTCGTCATCTCGCTCAGCGGCTGGGTGAACTCACGGGAGTACTGGATGAACGCAACCGCGTCCCCGAGGGTCATCTGCCCGGCGGCCACGCGGACGCCGCCCGCAACGGCGATCAGGACGTAGGAGAGGGAGGACACGAAGGTCATCGTCGGCATGATGGTCCCCGAGAGGGCCTGCGCCCCGAACGTCGCCCGGGTCAGGGCCTCGTTGCGGTTGTCAAACTCCCGCAGCGTTTCCGTGCCGGTGCCGAAGGCGCGAATCACCTCGAGCCCGGAGAGGGTTTCCTCGACGTGCCCGTTCACCGCCCCGGTCTGCTCCCACTGGGCAGAGAACTTTCGTTGGGACTTCGACCCGATCACCGCGAGCAGCACCGCCGCGACGGGCAGGAGCAGCAGGGTGAGCAGCGCGAGCGGCCAGGACACGATGAACATCATGACGGTGATGCCGAGAATCGTCAGGACGGACTGCACGAGTTGGGCGAAGGCGTCTTGGAGCGCGGTTTGAATGTTGTCGACGTCGTTGGTGACCCGGGAGATGACGTCGCCGCGTGTGCGCGTGTCGAAGTAGTTCAGGGGGAGCCGGTTCAGCTTCGCCTCGACGTCCTCGCGGAGCCGAAACATCACCCGCATCGTGAGGTCATTGAGCAGGTAACCCTGCGCCCACATCAGCACGGAAGAGACGACGTAGAGCCCGAGGACGACCAGGATCAGGCGACTCAGCGCAACAAAGTCGACCCCGGCCCCCGTCACACCGTGGTGAATCACGTCGATGGCCATCCCCAAAACCTTGGGGGCAAGAACCGCGAGCAGGACCGAGACGCTGGTGAACAGCAGCACGGCGGCGACGCCGGCCCGGTGCGCCCCGAGGAGCGCGAGCAGGCGGCGGGTGCTCGCCCAGAAACGGGCGCGGTCCGGCCCGGGGTTCGTCCCGTCGCCCGCGACGGGCTGCGTGGTGTCGGTGCTCACGATCTCTGTCCTTCCTGGGCGGCGAGTTCGACGCCCGGCTCACGCAGCTCCGCTTCAGAGCCTGCGGCTGTGGATTCGGGGGTGTCCTCGCCCTGCGAGGACAGGATCTCCCGGTATTCGGGGCAGGTGCGGCGGAGCTCCTCGTGTCGCCCGATTCCGGCAATCCGGCCCGCGCTGAGCACGATGATCTGGTCGGCCTCGGCGATCGTGGCGATGCGCTGAGCGACGACCACGGTGGAGGTTCCCCCGGCTCGCTCACGGAGCGCGGCTCGAACCCGGGCGTCGGTGATCGCGTCCAACGCGGAGAACGCGTCGT
>NZ_JAPFRB010000001.1:640342-645056 GCF_035726885.1 Leucobacter sp. M11
GCCCGTGCGATGCAGAGCCGCTGACGCTGCCCGCCGGACAGGTTCCGGCCCCCCTGGGCGATCGGCGCTTCGAGGCCGCCGGGCAGGGCGCGCACGAAATCGGCGGCCTGGGCCACCTCCAGCGCGGCCCAGAGCCCCGCCTCGTCTGCGGCGCTGTCCGCGACGCGCAGGTTCGAGGCGACCGTGCCAGAAAAGAGCATGGCGCGTTGCGGAACGAGCCCGATCACGCGGCCGCGATCCGCGCGGGGCAGCTCGGCGGGATCCGCGTCGCCGATCCGCACCCGACCCCGGCTCGGCGTCGTGAAGCCGGCAAGGAGCCCGACGATGGTGCTCTTGCCCGAGCCCGTCGCGCCCACGATCGCCGTCGTGGTGCCGGGGGGAACCGAGAAGGAAATGTCCCGGAGGACCGGCTCCTCAGCACCCGGGTAGCCGTATGACACCCCGGTGAACGCGACCCTGTGCTGCTCGCCGACGCTCGCCTGGCCATCGCCCCACGGGGTGCCGGACGCGGAGAGCAGCTCGGTGATGCGTTCTCCGGCAACGACCGCGCGCGGGATCATCATCACCATGAACACCGCGGTCATGACCGCGACCAGGATCTGGATCAGGTACTGCAGGAACGCCGTGAGCGAGCCGATGTGCAGCTCACCCGCGGCGACCTGGTGCCCGCCGAACCAGAGCACCGCCGCGGAGGCCAGGTGCAGCACCATGGAGATGGCGGGGAACAGCAGGACGAACACCTGCCCCACCCGCACCGAAACCCGGGTCAGCGCCTCGTTCACCCGCCGGTACCGCTCGGCCTCGTGCGCTTCGCGGACGAAGGCCCGCACCGTGCGCACGCCGACGATGTGCTCGCGCAGCACCCCGTTGATCTCGTCGATCCGCCCCTGAAGCTCGCGGAACATGGGGAGCACCCAGAGCACCAGGCCCCCCACAACGATCGTCAGGAGGAGCACGGAGCTCCAGACCAGCCAGGCCAGGCTGACGTCCTCGCGCAGCGCCAGGACGATCCCGCCGACGCACATGATGGGGGCGGAGACGAGCGTGTTCAGCGTCATCAGCACGAGCATCTGCACCTGCTGGACGTCATTCGTGGAGCGCGTCAGGAGCGTGGGCACCCCGAACGCGGCGACCTGCTCCGTGCCCAGCCCGTCCACGGCGGTGTAGACCGCCCGGCGCAGATCGCGGCCGAGCTGCGTCGCGGCGCGCGCCCCCAGGACCACCCCGGCAACGGCGCTCAGCAGCTGGATGCCGCAGATGAGCAGCATGGTGCCCCCGGTCGACCAGATGACGTCCGGATCTCCCGCGGCGACCCCGCGGTCGATGATCACCGCGTTCAGCCCAGGCAGACTCAGCGCGGCCACGGTCGCGATGAGCTGGAACACGAGAACGCCGAGGATCCACCCCGCCTGGGGGCGGGCATATTTCAGGGTGAGACGAAGCAGTGTCATTCAATTCCCAATCTAACGTATTGAAAACGAACGTATCATAAATGTCTGTTACTCAACTCCGCGCCCGCCTCCCGGCCACCCGCGGGCGGCGACGACCCCCCGCCCAGGGGTAGCCGTGCCGCACAAAGGCCCCGGCGACCACCCGGCGGCCGCCCTCCACGTCGCCGTCAAAGAGCACCCGCCCCTCGGGCGACTCGATGCGCTGCCGACCCCCGAGGCGACGCACCGCACCAACGCGTGCGCGTTCCAGAACGCGAGCATCTCCCCCCGCGCGGATCCGAATCCGCTCAGCGCTCACGGCCACCTCGGCGCTCCCCTGGGTCACCAGAAAGGCGATCAGGGGCCCCACGAGGCCGAGCACCGCGGGGCGGCCAAAGACCACGAGCGGGGCATCCCCGGATCCCAGCCACCGCAGTGCCTCGGCGGCGGGCAACGACCAGGCCGCGGCCCCCCGCAGCAGCCAGGGCACAAGGAAGCCCAACCCGACGCCCACACCGCCCAGAACCGACCAGGCAAGCACCCGGGTCCCCTTCGTCATCCCCAGCACCGTTTCTCCGCCACGCTCCCGAGCCTCGCCCACGGCACCCACCTCCTCGGCTTGTATCTTTGGGTAAACGATCGTAACACGAAAGTTAGCTTAATTGCCGAATGCGCCGTGCCGAGCGGCGCCGCGACTTGAGCCCTCCGGCGGTTTCGGGCCCGGGTGACCCCGGGGCGTCGCGGACCCGGGCAGGAGACTCGGCCAGAAACGGCCTCGCGTGGCGGTGCTGGGATCGCGTATCCTGCCGACCGGGAGGCTCATATGCGATCTCAGGGCACACGGTTGGCAGCGGGGGCTCGGCACTCCGTATTCGCGCGCGCGGACGGCTCGGTCGTCGCCGCCGGGAACTCGCGCAGCGCCGAGTGCGAGGTCGGGAGCTGGACAGGGGTGATCGCGGTTGCCGCGGGGGCCGTACACCTCGCGACGAACACGGGCAGGTCGCACACCGTTGGCCTCCGGGCGGACGGGACCGTGCTCGCGACCGGCTGGAATCGGGACGGCCAATGTCACGTCGACCACTGGCGAGGTATCACGGCGATCTCGGCGGGCTGGCGACGCACCCTGGGGCTCTGCTCCGACGGCACCGTGCTCGCCGCGGGCCGCGCCGATGAGGGTGCCTGCGCCGTCGAGAAATGGCGGGATATCGTGGCCGTTTCCTGCGGGGACTGGCACTCGGTGGCCCTCCGCGCGGATGGCCGCGCTCAGGCCGTCGGCAATAACCGCCGGGGGCAGTGCGAGATCGAGGGCTGGCACTGTCTCACGAGCATCGCCGCCGGACACCTACTCACGGCGGGGCTGACCCGCGCGGGCCGGGTCCTCGTCGCCGGGGCCGTGTCCCCGGAGACGCGGGACACGATCGGCCGCTGGCGGAGCGTCGCCGCGATCGAGGCGGGCAGCCAGCACACCGTGGCCCTGCACGCCAGCGGCCGGGTCTCTGCCGCCGGAGACAACCGGCACGGGCAGTGCGAGGTGTCCGACTGGGACGGCGTGGTCGGCGTGGCGGCGGGCGCCGCGCACACCCTCGGCCTCCGCGCGGACGGCAGCCTGCTGAGCGCCGGGCACCCGGGCGACGGCCGCCGGGACCTCCCCCGCTGACCCCGGGGAGCCTCGCGTCAGGGCACTGGGCCCGGGGCGTCGGGTCCGTGACTGAACGAGCTGCCCGGTTCACGGCTGCCCGCCGGGGCAGCACTCGACGCCGCTACGCCGCGCCGTTGGCGTCGCGCCAGAGATCGAAGCCGAGCTTCACGATGAGCGCGGCCACGATGATCAGAAACAGCACCCGCACGAACTTCGCCCCGCGCTTGATCGCCATGCGGGAGCCGAGGAGGCTGCCCGCGATGTTTGCGGCCCCCATGATGAGGCCGAGCGGCCAGAGCACCGCGCCGAGCGGAATAAACAGCAGGAGCGCGCCCAGGTTCGTCGCGAAGTTCACAATCTTCGCCTGCGCGCTCGCCATCAGGAAGTCGTAGCCGAGCAGGCCGACCAGGGCGATGACGAGGAAGGTGCCGGTGCCGGGCCCAATCATGCCGTCGTAGAAGCCGATCGCGGCGCCCGCGGCGAGCGCGAGGAAGACGTGCTTCACCCCGCGGTATTTGAGCTTGGTCACGGCGCCCAGCGCCGGCTTGAACAGCGTGATCAGGGCCACCACGACCAGGGCGACCATGATGATGGGCGTGAACACCTCCACCGGCAGCAGAGCGGCGACCGAGGCCCCGCCCACCGCCGCCAGCAGGGCGACCGCCGCCATCGGCAGCGCGGTGCGCAGGCTCGGCCGCACGCTCCGGTAGTAGCTGATGCTGCTCGTGGCGGTGCCGAAGACGGAGGCGAGCTTGTTCGTCGCGAGCGCCTGCACCGGGGTCATGCCCGGCACGAGGAGCAACGCCGGGAGCTGGAGCATCCCGCCCCCGCCGACCACGGCGTCGAGCCACCCCGCGGAGAAGGCCGCGAGCACGAGGAGGAGCAGACCGCCCCACCCGAGCCCCTCGGGGAGGAGGGCGAACGGGGCGACAAGCTCAGTCACACGCGGGGTCCTTTCGGCTGGGGCGGCGGGGTGGGCGGGATGCGGAACTGCCGGTTCCTACTCCCGTTCCCGCTGCACCGAGAGTACCTCGGTCACGGTGCTTTCCGCGTGCAGGCGCGGGTCCCCCGGCTGCACGGGAACCGTGCCGGTGTCGGTCCGCGCGCCGCCGTGGGCCTTCGGGTTTCGGCTCATCCGCTGCTCCGCCAGTCGCGCGAGCCCCGACAGGATCAGGCACATCACGATGTAGATGCCGCCGATCACGAACGCCGATTGCAGCAGGGGCTGCTGGAACTGCGCGTTGCTGCTGAGCTGCTTGGCCAAGTAGAGCAGCTCGGGGTAGGTGATGATGAAGCCGAGCGCGGTGTCCTTCATCGTCACGACGAGCTGCGAGATGATGACGGGCAGCATCGCGCGCACCGCCTGCGGGAGCAGGATGAGCCGCATCACGCCGCTCTTGCGCAGGCCGACCGCGTAGCCGGCCTCTTTCTGGCCGCGGGGCAGCGACTCGACGCCCGCCCGCAGGGCCTCGGCAAGCACGGAGCCGTTGTAGATCACGAGCGCGATCACGACGGCCCAGTACGGGTCCATTCGGACCCCGACCGAGGGCAGCCCGTAGTAGAGCAGCATCATCATCACGAGCACGGGGACGGCGCGGAACAGTTCCGTGACCGCGGTGATCGGCCTACGGACCCAGGCGTGGTC
>NZ_JAPFRB010000001.1:645095-649196 GCF_035726885.1 Leucobacter sp. M11
GCTGAAGACCGCGGCGAGGCCGAAAGCCGCCAGGGTGTTGCCGAGCGCCTTGAGGATCTGCTCCCAGACCGTCGCGTAGGTGAAAATGCCCCACTTGGTCGCGGAGAACTGGCCGGAAAGCGCGAGCCGGTAGGTGAGGAACCCGAGGACGGCGAGGACCACGAGCACCGTGGCGACCGCGATGAATCGGTTGCGCAGGATGGCCCGGGGGCCGGGCACGTCGTATAGGACGGAGGTGCTCATCGCACGATCCTCCACTTCTTCTCGAGACGGTTCTGCACGAAGCTGAGCGCGAGGACCAGCACCACGAACACGAGCGCGACCCAGAGCAGCACTTCCATCGGGCTGCCCGGCCGGTCGCCGGAGTCGTTGATGGTGGCCCGGAGCTGAGCGAGTTCGGAGACGGAGAAGCCCGCCGCAATCGTCGTGTTCTTCAGGAGCGCGATGAACACGCTCATCATGGGCGGCACCACCGAGCGGAACGCCTGCGGCAGCACGACGGAGCCCATGACCTGGCCGAAGGAGAGCCCGACCGCTCGGGCCGCCTCTGCCTGCCCGACGGGCACGGTGTTAATGCCGGCGCGCAGCACCTCGGCGACGTAGGTCGCCGTGTAGATGCCGATCGCGAGGATGCCGAGCACCGTGGAGTCCATCCGGGGCAACCCCAGCGAGGGGTAGCCGAACACGAAGAAGAAGAACACGAGCGTGAGCGGGGTGTTGCGGATGAGGGTGACGTAGACCGTGCCGACGCCGCGCGCGATGGGCACGGGCGAGACCCGCATCGCCCCGACGACGAGGCCGAGGACGAGGGCGATCAGCCCGCCGCCCGCGAACACGACGAGGGTGTTCTTGATCGCGGTTCCCCAGAGGTCCAGGTTCCCGAAGATGACGTCCATTCGACTGCCTTCTGTGCCGGAGGCGTCCGGGGGCGGGCCTGCCGCCCCCGGACGTCAAGGGTTAGTACGCGTTGACCTTGGGCTGGTCGACCGTGATGCCGGAGTCGCCGAGGTTCTTGTCGAAGATCTCGGTCCAGGTGTCGCCGCCGTCGGTCAGCATCTCGTTGATGTGGCCGCGGAGCACGTCGTCGCCCTTGGCCAGGCCGATGCCGTATTCCTCGGTGGTCAGCAGCGGCCCGGTGGTGACCATGAGCTTGTCGGGGTCCTGGGCGGCGTAGCCGATCAGGATCGCCTGGTCGGTCGTGACCGCGTCAACCTGGCCGTTCTTCAGGTTGTCGACGCAGGCCGAGTAGAGATCAAACTCCTCGGTTTTGATGCCGGGGAAGTTCTCCTTGATGTTCTGGATCGGGGTCGAGCCGGTTGCCGAGCAGACCTTCTTGCCCTCCAGCTCCTCCAGAGACTGGTAATCGGGCTCGCCCTGCTTCACGAGGAGGCCCTGGCCGGTGACAAAGTAGGGACCGGCGAAGTCGATGAGCTCTTTGCGCTTGTCGTTGATCGAGTAGGTGCCGACGTAGTAGTCGATGTCACCATTCACGATGGCCTGCTCACGGTTCGCGGAGGCGATCGGCTTGTACTCGATCTGCTTCTCGTCGAAGCCCAGGGAGCTGGCCACCCAGCGGGCGATGTCCACGTCGAAGCCGCTGCGTTCCTGGGTGACGTTGTCGAAGTAGCCGAGGTTGGGCTGGTCTTCCTTGACGCCGATGACAACCTTCCCGCGCTCCTGCATCTTGTCGAAGGTGGGGCTGCCCTCGAGGGTGACCCCCTCGGCGACGGGCGTGCTCTCGGACTCGGACGGGCTGCCGCTCGCACAGCCGGAGAGGGCGAGCGCGGCCGCGCTGACGAGGCCGATCGTGGCGAAGATTCTCTTGAAGCGCATGACACGTTCCCTTCGGTTGGTTCCGGGCCGCGACTGCGCGGCCCGGGTGGGTCAATTGGTGATGAGTTTGGAGAGGAAGTCGCGGGCGCGATCCGTCTTGGGGTTCGTGAAGAACTCCTCGGGGGTCGCCGATTCCAGGATCTGGCCGTCGGCCATAAACACGACCCGGTCGGCCGCCTTGCGGGCGAAGCCCATCTCGTGGGTGACGACGATCATCGTCATGCCCTCCTTGGCGAGCCCGACCATGACGTCGAGGACCTCGTTGATCATCTCGGGGTCGAGCGCGCTCGTGGGCTCGTCGAAGAGCATGACCTTGGGTCGCATGGCCAGGGCCCGGGCGATCGCGACGCGCTGTTGCTGACCGCCCGAGAGCTGGGCGGGGAGCTTCTCGGCCTGCTTCTCCACGCCGACGCGGGTGAGCAGGGCCATCGCCTCGCGCTTCGCGTCCGACGTCGAGAGACCGAGCACCTTGATCGGGCCGAGCGTCACGTTCTCCAGGATCGTGAGGTGCGCGAAGAGATTAAAGGACTGGAAAACCATGCCGACCTCGGCGCGGAGCTTCGCGAGCCCCCGGCCCTCGGCGGGAAGCTCGGTGCCGTCGATCCGGATCGAACCGCTCGTGATGGTCTCCAGGCGGTTGATGGAGCGGCACAGTGTGGACTTGCCGGAGCCGGAGGGACCGATCACCACGACGACCTCGCCGCGGTTCACCGTGAGGTTCACGTCCGTGAGGGCCTGGAATTCCCCGTAGTGCTTCTGCACGTTTTCGACGACGACCAGCGGTTCGCTCGCACTCATCCTGTTCCACCTTTGGATCATGACCGCGAACGCACACCTGCGCCGCTCGGCCCCTGTTGACTGACCGGGTTGCTCGGGTGAGCGAAAAAAGCTCACCGTCGAACCGCGCCACTCACGCTACCCAGGCTGACCGGGCTCGGCATCGTCCTTGAGGGTTTCTTGAGGCTCGCCTTGAGCTTGCCTTGAGCTTCCCGAGCGCACGCCCCCGCGCTGCGGGGCAGGGGGTGCGGGACAGCGGGCCGGGACAGCGGGGCCGCGGAGTAGGGGCCCGGGCGCGGCTCAGGACCCGTTCCGGCTCCGCACGTAGTATTCCGCGGCACCCGGGTGGAGCGGGATCGGGTCGGTGAAGATCGCCTGCCGCCGGTCGAGGAGCGCCACGGCGGGCACCGTGGGCGACAGCCGGACCTTCGCGTCGAAGAGCACCCGGGTGGCCTCGGCCACGAGCGCCTCCGGGGCGTCGGCGGAGGTAATCAGCACATTTGGCACCGTCATCGTCTCGACCGCGTCGTGGGTACCATAGGCCCCCAGCGGGAGGTCGGTGACCCGGTAGATCCCGGACCGCTCGGGGCCCATCTGCTCGACGACGCTCGGGCTAATCGGCAGCATCCGGAGCGCGATCCGCTCCGAGAGGGCGTCGATGCCGGGCGTGGGCACGCCGCCAACCCAGAAGAACGCGTCGATCTCCCCGCGCTCCAGGGCCGCCACCGAGTCGTCGATGCCGAGCGCTCGGCGATCGACCCCGGACTGCGCGATGCCCGCCGCCGCGAGCACCCGCTCGGCGATCACGGTCACCCCGGAGTCCGCTTCCCCCACCGACACCCGGAGCCCGGCGAGGTCCGAGAGCTCCTCGGCGGCGGACTCCTCGGGGACGACGACCTGGACGTACTCGTCGTACACTCGCGCGACCGCGGTGATCGGCAACGGCTCGGAGAACGCCCCCGTGCCCGCGATCGCGTCGGCCGTGGCATCCGCCTGGGCGAAACCGAGCAGCGCCTCCCCCTGCCCCACGCGCCGGAGATTATCCACCGATCCCCCGGTCTGCACCGAGGCGATGTCGAAGCCCGCGTCGCGAAGCTCAGCCGCGAGCCCCGCGCCGTAGGCGTTGTAGATTCCCGTCGCGGCGCCGGAGGCGATCACCTGCGGCCCCGCGTCCCGCGCTGCGCCGCCGCAGCCCGTGAGCGCGGCGGCGGCGACCAGGGACGCGAGCAGTCCGGCGACGCGGGACCGCCAGCCCCGGCCCTGGGGTGCCCCGTTACACATCGGGCACCCCCGCTTCTGCCGGGAGCGCGGCTGCGCCATCGGCGGGCAGGCACAGCGAGACGCGGAGCCCGCCGCCCGCCGGGGAGTCGAGCGCCACCCGGCCGCCGAGGGTCTCCATCAGGTCAGCGGCGATCGCGAGGCCCAACCCGGAGCCCGGCAGGTTCTGATCCAGGGCGCTGCGCCAAAAGCGGCCCGTCGCCTGCTCCAGCT
>NZ_JAPFRB010000001.1:649231-650325 GCF_035726885.1 Leucobacter sp. M11
GCGATGACGTGTTCGCCGTCGCGCTCGCGCACCGAGACATCCACCGCCGTGCCCTCGGGGGCGAACTTGAGCGCGTTGTCGAGGATCGCGTCCAGCGCGCTCTCGACCGCGGTGCGGTCGGTGACGCTGAGGATCGCGGGGCCGCCCCCCGCGCGCACCGTCACGCCGAGCCCGACGCCGCGGTCCTGCCACGCAGCTGCCCGCTCGGCGACGAGCCCCGTGAGGTCCACGGCGGCGAAGGCGGTGTCCGACTTGCCGACGCGGGCCACGTTGAGCAGGGTGTCGAGGATGCGCGACATCCGGCGTCCCTCCTCCCGGGCGTGCTCGACGTCTTCGTTCCAGCCCTCGTCGAGGCCGGTCGCGAGGTATTCCACCCGCATGAGCAGCGCGCCCAGCGGGTTGCGCAGCTCGTGGGAGGCGTTCATCACGAACTCCTGCTGCCGCGTCATCACCCGCTCGATCTCCTCGGCCATCTGGTTGAACATCCGAACCATACGCTGCACCTCCGGCGGCCCCGTATCGTCCGAAATGCGGGCCCCCATCTCGCCGTGTTCGATCGCGGCCATCGCGCTGTCCACCCGGTGCAGGGGCTTCAGCACCCAGCTGGCAAGCCGGTACACGGCCCAGATCAGCGCGAGGATGACCGCGCTGCCGCCGAGCAGGAGCACCCCCCACTGCGTCAGGATGGCTCGCTGGGAGGCCTCGGGGCTCGCCGCGATCCGCACCGCGCCGAACACCCGGCCGTCGTCGAACACCGGCTCGACGATCACGGTCTCGCGGAGCGTCCAGGGGAAAGCGGCCGGGACCGGCTCGCCGCGGCGTCCCGAGAGCGCGAGGCGGATCTGCCCCTCGGCCTCGTCGTCGAGCCCGGGCTCGCTCACCGTCCCGGCCCAGAGCGTGCCGGAGCGGTCAAAGACCTGAGCCGTTGCCCCGTAGAGCTCCGCGTAGCGGCGCAGCTCCCGGTCGATCATCTCGGGATCGCCCGCGCGCAGCGCCTGCCGGGCCCCGGTCGCGAAGTAGCTGAGGTCCCCGATGAGCTGGGCGGAGGCCTGCTGTTGGATCCGCTGGGCGGCGCTCCAGCCGTACGCGCCCCC
>NZ_JAPFRB010000001.1:650360-651187 GCF_035726885.1 Leucobacter sp. M11
AGACCACGAAGAGCCGGCGGCGCACCTAGGAGCCCATCAGCCGGTATCCGACGCCGCGGACGGTGACCACGAGCGAGGGACGGTCGAGTTTTCGCCGGATCGAGGCAACGTGCACCTCCAGGGAGCGGCTAAAGCCCGACCAGTCGGTGCCCCACACCTCGCGGATGATCCGATCGCGCGGCGTCGCCACCCCCGGGTAGCGGGCGAGCACCGCGAGGATGTCGAACTCTTTCGGGGTCAGCTCGATGGGCGCCCCCTCGACGGAGACCAATCTGGTGCTGAGGTTGATGTGGACGCCGTCGATCTGCACGACCGAGTGTTCCTGGGGCGCGGGCTGGGCCGTGCGCATCCGCCGGGTGACCGCCTCGATGCGGGCGATGAGCTCGCGCACGTCGTAGGGCTTGACCACGAAGTCGTCAGCGCCCGCGTGCAGGCCCTTGATCCGGGCCTCCACGTTGCTGCGCGCGGTCGCGATCAGGATCGGCACCCCGCAGATGCCGCGGATGCGACGGCAGACATCGATCCCGTCCATGTCGGGCAGTCCGAGGTCGAGGATCACCGCCTCGGTGTCCGGTCCGACGGCGGCGATCGCCGAGGCGCCGTCGCCCACGGTCTGCGGGGCGTACCCCGCCTGGCGCAGGTAGGCGCTCAGCGCGGCGGCGACGCGGGCGTCGTCCTCCACGATCAGGATCTTCACCGCTTTCCCCGTCCCCTCGGTGCGAACTGCTCTGGTCGCCTTCATCGTAGAGGCAACGCAGCTCCGAACCGAACCGGACGTCGGTCCCGCACAACGGCGCGGGTTCCCCCGGCGGGGACGTTCGTCGATC
>NZ_JAPFRB010000001.1:651219-656028 GCF_035726885.1 Leucobacter sp. M11
GCCTACTGCGCCTCGGGCTCCTTCGGCAGCCCGCGGAAGTAGCTGCGCTTCGAGCGGCGCACGTGTCCGGCCATCGCGTTGCCCGCGGCCAGGTCGTCCCCGGCGTCGATCGCGTCGATGATTGCCTGATGCTCCGGCCAGGACTTGCGCGAGCGTTGGGCAGCGTCGGCCACATACAGCCGCTCGATGGACCCCGAGATCGTGAGCAGGAGCACCTTCAGCACGGTGCTCCCGGCGAGGGTCGCGACGGCCTGGTGGAAGCGCATGTTCAACCCGACGAGCCGCTCCGTGTGGTTCTCGGCGAGGGCACCGTCGCCCTCGGCAAGGATCTCCGTGATCTCGGCCCGGGTCGCCGCCCACTCCTCGTCCGCTTCCTCGCCAGCGCGCGGGGCGCGACGGGCGGCCTTTCGGGCTGTGGAGCGCTCGATCTCCTCGCGGATATCGAAGAGGTCCGCGGCGTCCTCCGCGGCGAGGTCGCTGACCCGGGACCCCGAGTAGAGCTTCGAGTCCACGAGCCCCTCGGACTCCAGGGCGCGGATCGCCTCCCGAACGGGCACCCGGCTCACGCCGAACTCCCGGCTCAGGGTGAGCTCATTCAGGTGCGTTCCGGCGCCCAGTTCGCCCATGACGATCCGTTGCCGCAAAACGCTGCGGATTCGGTCAACGTTGCTGACAACCACACGTGCTCCTTGCTCCGTGCGGTGCGCGAGAACCCGATCCGGACGTTCCCGCGCACCGCGGTACCAGCGATTAGGCGAAAAACGCCGCCCCGGGAATCGAGTCGAGCAGCTGAGCGGTGTACTCGGTTGCCGGCGTCTCGAAAATAGTATCAACGGGGCCCGACTCCACCACCGCGCCCTGCTTCATCACGAGAACCTGGTGCGCGATCTGGCGGACCACGGCGAGATCGTGCGTGATGAACAGGTAGGTGAGCCCCAGCTCGGACTGCAGCTCGGCGAGCAGATCGAGGATCTGGTCCTGGACGAGCACGTCGAGCGCGGACACCGCCTCGTCGCAGACCACGAGCTGCGGGTTGATCGCGAGCGCCCGGGCAATCGCGACGCGCTGGCGCTGGCCGCCGGAGAGCTGCCCCGGGCGGCGCTGCGCCACCTGCCGGGGCAGGGAGACCTGGTCGAGCAGTTCCGCGACGCGGGCCCGCCGGGAGGCCCGGTCGCCGACCCCAAAGATCCGCAGCGGCTCATCGATCAGCCGCTCGATGCTGTAGCTCGGGTCGAGGGAACCGAAGGGGTCCTGGAAGACGGGTTGCATGCGTCGCCGGGCCGCCCGGAGGCGCGCCCCGCGGGCCGTCGCGATGTCCTCCTCGCCCAGGTGCACCGTCCCAGAGGTCGGCGTTTCGAGGCCGAGCACCATCCGGGAGAGGGTGGTCTTGCCGGAGCCGGACTCCCCCACCACGGCGGTGGTGGTCCCGGCGGCCACGTCGAAGGAGATCTGGTCAACGGCGCGCAGCGTGCCGCCGCCGCCCCGGATCTTGTAGTCCTTCGTCAGCTCGCGCACCCGCAGGATCGGGGTGCCGAAGGCTCCCGTGTCGAGGCTGAGCTGCTCGCGGGCCTCGGCCCGGGCCGCGGCCTCGCCAGCAACCTTCGCCGCGTCGGCGTCACGCACCGCCACGAGGGAGGGCGCGGCCGCGACGAGCCGCCGCGTGTAGTCCTCCTGCGGCGTTTTCAGGATCTCCTCCGGGGTGCCCTGCTCCACGATCCGCCCCTGGGACATCACGATCACACGGTCCGCGCGGTCCGCGGCCAGCCCGAGGTCGTGCGTGATAAACAGCAGCGCGATCCCCTCGGCGTGGATGAGCGATTGCAGGTGGTCCAGGATCTGCCGCTGCACGGTCACGTCGAGCGCCGAGGTGGGCTCGTCCGCGATGAGCAGGTGCGGATTGCAGGCGAGCCCGATCGCGATGAGCACCCGCTGCCGCATCCCGCCGGAGAACTCGTGCGGGTACTGCTTGGCCCGCCTGGCCGCATCGGGGATGCCCGCGAGACTCATCAGCTCGGCCACGCGCGTGCGCACCCCGCTCGCGGAGAGATCGCCGTGGCTGCCCGGGTGCGCGAGGATCGTATCGGCGATCTGTGCCCCGACCTTCATGGTGGGGTTCAGATTCGACATGGGATCCTGCGGGACGAGGCCGATCTGCTCGCCGCGGATGCTCCGCAGCTCCCGCTCCGTGGCGGTGGTGAGCTCACGCCCCCGGAGGGTGATCGAGCCGCCCGTGACCCGGCCGTTTGTGGCCAGCAGCCCCATGATGGCGGCCGCGACGGTGGACTTGCCGGAGCCGGACTCGCCGACGATGGCGACCCGTTCGCCGGGATTGATCACGAGATCCACCCCGTGCAGCACCTGGGCCTCTCCCGAGTCCGTGGTGAAGGCCACGGTGAGATCGCTGACCGCGACCAGGGGCTCCTGCCGGGCGTCGCGCCCGGGATCGTTAGCGTCCTGCTGCATAGCCTTGTGCTCCTCGCGGGTTTGCGGCGGCCGTCAGCGCGCCGGTGTGGGGGTTGCGTCCGACGCTGGAAAGCCGCCCGAGCGCCCAGTCTCCCGCCCGGGTGATCCGGTGCCCGCGGGCGGCCAGGTCGGCGAGGACGTCCTCGCCGAGGCGGTCCTCGACGACAACGCCGCCGGGGGTCCAGGTGCGCGGCCAGAACGACTCGGGAACCGAGGTCGTGTGCAGCGCGGGCGCGTCGATCGCCTGCTGCGCGGTGTATCCGCCGACCAGGACGCGGAGCAGGAAGAGGAGCTGCCACTGATCCTGCTGGTCGCCGCCCGGGGATCCGAGGGCGAGCACGGGCTCGCCGTCCCGCAGCACGAGCGTCGGCGTCAGCGTCGTGCGCGGCCGCTTGCCGGGGGTCAGCGTGGAGGGGGCGCCCGCCTCCAACCACGTCATTTGGAGCCGGGAGCCGAGGCAGAATCCGAGCTCCGGGATGACGGGTGAGGACTGGAGCCAGCCGCCGGAGGGCGTGGCCGAGACCATGTTGCCCCAGCGGTCGACGACATCGATGTGGCAGGTGTCCCCGCGGGTCACCCCGGTGGCGGACACGGTCGGCTCGCCGACCCCGGCCACGGTCTCGCCCGCGGCGAGCGCGGGGGGACGGTACTCGGTGCGCAGCGGCGGCAGGAACGGGGTGTGCCCGGGGACGATCCCCGGACGGAATTCCTCCGAGGCCCGCTCCCCGATGAGGGCGCGGCGCTCGGCGGCGTATTCCTCGGACAGGAGCACGTCCAGCGGGGCATCGTGGTCGCCGTAGTAGGCCTCGCGGTCCGCGTAGGCGAGCTTCTGCGCCTCGATGATGCGGTGCGCGCCCTCCGCCGTGGACGGGTCGATCTCGTGGTCGGCGAAGCCGGCGAGGATTTGCAGGGTCTGCAACAGGGCGGGGCCCTGCCCCCAGGCGCCGGTCTTCGCGATGGTGGCGCCCCGGAACTCGATCGTGACCGCGTCCTCAGTGCTGGCCCGGAACCCGGCGAAATCCTGCCGGGTGATGACCCCGGCGTGGTCGGTGCCCGAGGAGTGCCGGTGGGGGGCGCGGACGAAGTCGGCGGCGGCCGCGGCGACGAACCCGTCGGACCACGCGTGCCGCGCGGCCTCGATCCGGGCGACGCGGTCGGCGCCCTCCGGCAGCTCGGTCCCGGCCGCGATGAGTCGGTCCAGGGTCCGGGCATAGGCCTCGTTGCGAATGATCTCGCCGGGAGCGGGGGCCGCGCCGTCCCGCAGCCAGAGCTGCGCGGAGCTGGGCCAGTGCTCCAGGAACAGCTCGCGAACGCTCTCGATCGTGGTGCTGACCCGGGGCAGGGCGGCGTGCCCGTCGCGGGCGTAGCCGATCGCGAAGGCGAGCACGTCGGCGAGCTCCCAGGTGCCCTGCTCGGCCAGCAACAGGAGCCAGGCGTCAACCGCGGCGGGCACGGCGGCGGCGAGCGCCCCCGAGCCGGGGACGAGTTCGAGGCCCTCGCTGCGGTAGTGCTCGGCGCTGGCGCCGGCGGGGGCGTGCCCCTGGCCCATGAGGACCCGGGGGCCGGTGCCGGCGCCTGCGGCGAAGAAGATCCCGGTCATGTCGCCGCCGGGGCCGTTCAGGTGCGGCTCGACGACGTGGAGCACGAAGGCTCCGGCGACGCTCGCGTCGAAGGCGTTGCCGCCGCGTTCGAGGACGGCCTGGGCGCTGGCGGTGGCCAGCCAGTGCGTGGAGGCGCTCATCCCGAAGGAGCCCTCGAGGGTGGGGCGCGTGGTGAAATCGGCTGGAGGTGTGAAGGTCATGTCGGTCACTTTCTTGCGCTCGTGGGGTCGAACGCGTCGCGGAGCGCGTCTCCGAAGAGGTTGAAGGCCAGGCAGATCACCATGATGGCGAGTCCGGGGAACACGGCGGCGCTCGGCGCGCGGAAGATGTACTGTTGCGCGTCGGAGAGCATGATGCCGAGGCTCGCGTCCGGGGGCTGGATGCCGAGGCCGAGGAAGGACAGGATCGCCTCGCCGATGACGGCGACGGGGATGATCACGGTGGCCTGCACGATGATCGCGGAGACGACGTTCGGCAGGACGTGCCCCCCGAGAATGCGCACGGGGCCGGCGCTCATCGCCTGCGCGTTGAGGACGTAGTCCAGCTCCTTGACCCGGAAGGTCTCCGCACGGACCACGCGGATCATGGTGGGGATCTGGGCGATTCCGAGGGCGACGGCCGCGTTGCCGAGGCTGGCGCCGTTGATGGCGGCGAGGCCAACCGCGATGATCAGGAACGGGAAGGCGAGCATCACATCGGTGAGGCGGGACACGATCGCATCCAGCCAGCGCCAGTATCCGGCGAG
>NZ_JAPFRB010000001.1:656077-656664 GCF_035726885.1 Leucobacter sp. M11
CCCACCTGCACGGAGGCCTGGGTGCCGTAGAGGATCCGGGAGAGGATGTCCCGGCCCAGGTCATCGGAGCCGAGGGCGAATCCGACGGTGCCGGGCACCTGGAAGGGGGTGTCGAAGTGCACCTCTGCGGGGTCGTACGGCGCCAGCAGGGGCGCGAAGACCGCGACAAAGAGCACGATGAGCAGGAGCGCGCCGCCCGCGAGGCCGAGGGGGTTCCGGCGTAGGGAGCGCCACAGGCGGCCGCGGTCGGAGCCGAGGTCCGCCACGGCGAGCGCCTGCGTGCTCGGGGGCACGGCGGGTCCGGCGCCGGTGTTCGGGGATTTCGAGGACATTATTTTCTCCCTCCCACGCGGATGCGGGGGTTCATGACCGAGTAGAGCACGTCCACGGCGAGGTTGATGAGGATGTAGGCGAGGGTGACCACGAGCACGACGGCCTGGATCACGGGGTAGTCCCGGGTGAAGACCGCGTCGAGGGTGAGCTTGCCGAAGCCGGGGAGCCCGAAGATGCGCTCCGTGACGACGGCCCCGGAGATCAGCCCGCCGAGCTGCAGACCCACGATCGTCATGACGACGATGAGCGAGTTC
>NZ_JAPFRB010000001.1:656697-659262 GCF_035726885.1 Leucobacter sp. M11
CCAAGGCCCTTCGCGCGGGCGGTGCGGACGTAGTCGGAGCCCATGGACTCGATCATGGAGGCCCGGGTTTGCCGCATGATGACCGCGGCGAGGCTGATGCCGAGGATGACGGCGGGCAGGGTCAGGTAGTAGAGACCCGTGATGGGGTTCTCGAGGACGGGCACGTAGCCGGAGGCGGGGAACCAGCCGAGGATGACCGAGAGGTACATGATGGCGAGGATGCCGAGCCAGAAGTTCGGCACGGACAGGCCAACGATCGCGAAGAGGTTCGCGATCCACTCCGGCCAGCGGCCGCGGAAGCGCTCGGCGATGACTCCGGCGAGCACGCCGACCACGACGGCGATGACGATCGCGTAGGTCGCGAGCCACAGCGTGACGGGCAGGGTCGCGCCGATGAGCTCGGTGACGGGGGCGCCCGTGCGCAGCGAGGTGCCGAGGTCGCCCCGGAAGAGGTTGCCGAGGAAGGTGAGGTACTGGACGACGATGGATTTGTCGAGACCGAGGCGTTCCCGGGTGGCGGCGACCATCTCCGGGTCGGCCTCCTCCCCGGCCATCGCGAGCGCGGGGTCGCCGGGGATCGCGCGGACGCCGATGAACACGACGATCGAGGCGATCAGCAGGGTGAGGGCCGACTGCCAGAGTCGGTTGAACAGGTAGCGGGGCATGGTCCTCAGTCCTTGTCGGCGACGAAGCCGGCTCGGCTGAGCCGGACCACCCCATCGGTGTAGGTGCGAACGCCGGAGACCTCCACCGTGTGTGCGGTGATGTTGCGCTGCCGGTACGTGTAGATCAGGGGGTTGTCGCGGTGGATGAGTTCGACGGCCTCGCCGTAGAGCTTCGCGCGCTCCTCGACGCCGTTGAGTTGCGCGGCCCGGGTCAGCAGGTCATCCATCTCCGGGGAGGAGTAGCCACCGTCGTTGTTTCCCGCTCCCGTCGTGAGGAAGGTCGCCGTGTTGCCGTGGGGGTCGATGCGCCCGGACCACCCGATCTGCATGAGATCGAACTTGCCCTGTTTCTGCATGTCGAGCAGCGTGGAGTATTCCACGGGCTGGATGCGCAGGTCGAAGCCGCCCTTGCGGACGCTCGCCTGCAGCGCCTGGGAGTATCGGAGCGCGTCCGGGGAGTTTGCGACCATGAGCTCGACCCGGAGCGGAATCTCGACGCCGGCCTCCGCCAGCAGCGCCTGTGCGCCCTCGGGGTCGTAGTCGACGCACTCCGTTGAGGCCTCGCTCGCGAAGGGGCTGTTCGGGGAGATCGGGGAGCACGCGGGGTCGTACCAGTTGTTAAACACGGAGTTCACGAGCGCGGGCCGGTCGATCGACATCGTGAGGGCCTGGCGCACGCGGGGATCGGCGGCGAGCGGCCCCTCGCGCTGCGCCACGGGCTGTCCGGTGCCGTTCGCGTTGCCGATGTTCACGGTCAGTCCCTGGTAGCCGAGGGACCCGGTCTGGAGCAGTTCGAGGTCGCGCTCCAGGAGGAGCGCGTCGGCGTCCTGCGGGGAGATCGCATCCGCCACGTGGACGTCGCCGGAGCGCAGATTCGCGGCGCGGATGTTGGCGTCCGACATGATCCGGTAGGTGATGGTGTCGAGGTGGACCTCGTCGGCGGCGTAGTAGTTCGGGTCCTTTTCCAGCGTGATCGAGGTCTGCGGGATGCGCTCGACAAAGCTGAAGGGGCCGACGCAGCTGGGGGCGTCGGCGAAAGGGGTGCTCTCGTCGGCGAGCGCCGTGGGCGACAGGATCATCCCGGCCCGGTCGGCGAGGGCCGCGGTGAGCGGGGCGAAGGGGGTGTCGTACTCGACGACGACGGTGGTCGCGTCCGGGGCGGTCACGCGCTCGATCGGGCCGAGTTCGGTCTTCCGGCCGGAGCCCTCCAGCGTGAGGTTGCGCTCAAAGGTGGTGCGCACCGCTTCGGCGTTGAAGGGGGTGCCGTCGGAGAAGACCGCGCCGGTGCGGACGGGAATGGTGACAGTGCGGCCGTCCGCGCTGATCTCGGGCAGCTCGGTGGCCAGCTGCGGCACGATCTCGCCGGAGGCGTCGATGTCGTAGAGCTTCTCGCACATCGAACTCATCACGAAGCGGGTGTAGAGCGAGGTGGAGGTGGTGGGGTCGAGTTTGTCGGGCTCGGAGGAGAGCGCCATGACCAGGTCGCCGCCCTCCTGGAGCGTTTCGGACCCAGGGGCCGCGGTGACGTCGGTGCGGGGCCCCTGCGCCTCGGGGTATTGCAGTGGCACGCACCCGGTCATCGCGATGGCCAGCGCGGCCAGCCCGGCCGCACCCGCCCACGCCCGGGGCGTTGTCGCCCGCGTTCCGTGTCTTTGCATGGTTCTCCTGACTGCTGGCTCCCCCTCGTTGGCAAACCAGACTGCTCAATAATGTATACAATTAGCAAGGGAATTGCCACATTATCGTATACAAATTATTGCGCAAGTTGCGTCCTCGCCCGACCGTCATCCGCGGTCATCGAGACGCTCAGCCCCCGGAGAAATCCGCGCCCATCCCGCGCAGATCGCCCGGCGGAACAGGTATTCCTCCCGGACATCGCGGCGGCTCCGTCGCTCAAGAT
>NZ_JAPFRB010000001.1:659301-659979 GCF_035726885.1 Leucobacter sp. M11
GCTGAGGCGCGAGCGATCAGCGGGGTCGTTGTCGTGCCTGCGGGGCGGCGTTGGGCCGCCCGGGTCAGGAATCCAGCGGCGCGTGCATGCCGCCGAGTTCGTCCCCTCCCGCATCGCGTGCGGCGTTCCAGGCGTCGTGGAGCCACATGGCGGTGTGGCGGCGGGCGTTGCTGGGGTCCCAGCGGATGTCGCGCTCGTAGGTGACGATCTCAGTGCCCGCACCCACGATGACCCAGGCGTAGAGCCCGGAGTCGTGCCGGGTCTTCACCTTCATCCCGGACACGGCGGTCTCCGCGCCGTCCCCGGTCACAATCGTCTCGTCGTGCCGGTCAACCCACTGCACCGTGAGCCCCGCCGCGTAGCCGGGATCGACCTCGGCGAGGAAGGCGAGCGCGATCCGCTCTGCCACGTCCGGGCTCGGCAGCTCCCCCGCGCCAAACCCCGCGGTCTGGCGGGTGTAACCGAAGAGGGTGCCCGTGTCCCCGACCACCGTGGTGACGTGCTCGCCGCCGGAATCGGGTCCGCCCTCCGGCTGCGCCCGGGTGACGGTGACGGGGCGGTCGTCGTGGAGCTCGGCTCGGGTCGTGACCCGGGTGAAGGTTTCGGGAGTGATCAGCGCGGGGTGCAGCGTCTCGGACACGGGGGGCCTTTCGTCACCGGCGGTGGCCGGGGGGTCTG
>NZ_JAPFRB010000001.1:660013-660679 GCF_035726885.1 Leucobacter sp. M11
GGACGCGGTGGCGCTCGGGGCCGAGCATCCCGCGAGCGCGGTCACGGCGAGCGCGGCGGCGGCGAGCGCGCTCACGGCGGCCAGGCCCGGGCGGGCCCCGGTGCGGGCAGGAACGGGGCGTGCGCTGCGGGGCTGGCGCGGGGGGTGGCTGGGGAACATGGGTCGGGGTCCTTTGCGGTGGGGGAAACAGCACGAGGGCGGGAGGACGCCATCGGGGCGGACCGCGGGGCGCGCGGGGACATCAGGCAGCCCCGAGGGTCGCGGTGGTCCGGCGGCGCGAGGCGAGGGCGACGAGCGCCGCGGCGAGCAGAAGGATCGGCACCGCGCACAGGGCGGCGGTGGCCACCGGGTCGACGGCGGGGCGATTCGAGGCCAGGGCCGCAACGAGGACGGGGGCGAGGCTCGCCCCGAGGAAGAGCGCGAAGGTGTAGAGCGCGGTCACGCTCCCCCGCTGCGCGGGGGCGAGGCCCGTGATGGTCTGGATCATCGCTGGCGCGCTGAGCGAGACCCCGGCCGCGAAGCAGAACATGCCCACCCCGACGCCGATCGGATCGGAGCCAAACAGGGCGACCGCGCCAGCCGCGGCCGCGGAGCCCAACAGGCCGAGGAGCAGGCGGGGTTCGGGCCGGAAGCGACCCAGCCAGGGCGCGGCGAAGCCGGCCCATA
>NZ_JAPFRB010000001.1:660714-671391 GCF_035726885.1 Leucobacter sp. M11
ATCGATCCCCCGGCAACCGGGCCCGCCTGCCCGAGCGCCGCATAGACCGCCGTGAAGGGGCCAAGGATTGCGAGCGTCGCCAGGAGGAGCGGGGGGATTGCGCCGGATCCGAGCAGCCGGAGCAGCGTGCGCAGGGGTGACGCCGGGGCGGGCCCGAGCGGCCCGTCCGCGCGGAGCCGGGTGACCGCGACGACGAGGGCCGCCGCGAGGAGGATCGCGCTGCCCCCGAAGAACCAGCGCCAGGACAGCGCCTCGGCGACCGCCTGCGCCGCCACCTGCCCGAGGACGGCAGCGGCGAGGAAGGCGCTCGTGAAGACGGTGATGGCAGCGGCCCGGGCGGGCGGCGGCAGGTGCGCGCCGACGTGGGCAAAGGCCGCGGGGGCGAAGCTGGCTGCCGCAGCGCCCTGGGCAATCCGGGCCGCGATCAGCCACGGCAGCCCCGGCGCGAGCGCGACGAGGCCGGTGGTGACGGCGAGGACCGCGAGGCCGAGGAGCAGCATCCGCGTCGCCCCGAAGCGATCCACCAGCGGTCCCCAGACCAAAAACCCGGCGGCGTAGGAGATCCCGAAGACGGACTGGATCAGGCCGGCTGAGCCGGGTCCGCCGTCGAGCTCCGCCACCGCGGCCGGCCCGAGCACGAGCGCGCCGTAAAACTGCGAGAGCACCAGCAGGGCGAGCAGCGCCAGGAACCCGACGAGCGGGGCAGGCCGGGCGAACGCCGCGCGGGCGTCCCCCGGCGGCACGGACGGGGACGAGGATCGAGCTGGGGTCACGCGGCACACACTAGCAACCAACTGGATAGTTGGCAACCATCCAGTTGGTTGCCACTGCGGCGCTCGGCCCCTACGATGGGGGCATGGCCCAGTCTGCGCAGACCCAACGCGCCCTGCTCGACGCGGGGCGCAGCGAATTCGCCCGCTACGGCCTGGCGGGCGCCCGCACCGACCGGATCGCCGCGTCCGCTGGGGTGAACAAGCAGCGCATCTACGCCTATTTCGGGAACAAGGACGGCCTCTTTGAGGCGGTCCTGCTGGACACCCTCGACGCCCTGCTGGGCGTGGTGCCGCTGCCGGACCCCGCGCTCCCCCCGGGCGCGTTCCTCGCCCGCTACCTCGCCTCGGTGAGCGACTATCACCGCGAACACCCGGAACTCTTGCGGCTCCTGCAGTGGGAAGCCCTGGAGCTCGGCCCCGCCGGAGCGCCGAGCACCGAGCGAACTGCGTACTACCGCGACAAGGTCGCCGCTTTCGCCGCGGGCCTCGGCGTCTCCGAGGCGGCCGCGGGGCCGATGCTCTTTGGGGTGCTCGGCATGGCCGCTTGGCCGCACATGGTGCCCCAGCTGGGTGCCCTCATCCTGGGGCACGACCGCTCCGCGGGGTCAGGTGACTCCGAGGGGTCAGGTGGCTCCGACGACTCGAACACGGCAGAAGGCTCCGGCGCTGCAGAGGGCCCCGGCCCTTCAGAGGGCTCCGACACACGGAAGCTCGCGAGCGACTGGGCGATCAACGCCGCCAGCCTGCTTGCCCCGGCGAACCCGGACACCGCCGCGAACCCCGCCCCCGAGGAGCTGGGCGCACCCGCCTAATCGCCTCGGCGAACGGGCGAGCCCCGCTTGCCGCCTCACGCCCGCACCGGCATCGCGCTCAACGGCAACGCGCCCGAGCGCCCGGAGGAAACCGGGCGCTCGGGCGCATTCGCTCGAGCTTACTCCCCCGCCGCGATGCGCCGACGGCTGAGGACCAGCGCCGCGGTCCCGACCGCGAGCAGGATCCCGCCAAGCGAGAGCACCGGGAGCCAGGACTCGCCGCCGGTCTCGGGCAGCTGCCCGCCCGGGGTCGGCGTCACCGAGGGCTGCGGGGTCGGGGTGCCGCTGTCGGCATCCGTTCCGCCATCGACGTCGGTGGCGCCGTCCGCGTCGGTAGCACCGTCCGCGTCGGTGGCGCCGTCGGCATCCGCGTCGCCGTCGGCATCCGCGTCGGGGGGCACGACCCCGTCCCCGGTCACCGTGAGGTGGAACAGCTTCGCGTCGGTGCCGAACACGTCGGTCACCGTCACGGTGAACGAGTACTCCCCGGCGGCGCGGGTCGTGCCGGAGAGCGTCCCGGTGGCCGGGTCCAGCGTCAGGGCATCGGGCAGATCCGTGCTCGACCAGGTCATGCCCGGCTGTCCGGTCGCGTCAATGGTCTCGCTGGGATAGGCCGCTCCCTCGGTGCCCGCCGGCAGGTCATCGGCGCGGGTGATCTCCGGCCCCTGGCCCACCATCCGGGCAGGCTTGGAGCTCGGCTCCGGCCCCCAGAACGGGTCGAGGAAGTGCCGCCGGTACTGCAGCGGGTAGCTCTCCTCGGTGGCCTGCACGGACAGCTCGCTGCCGGTCTCGCCGACCAGGTCGGTCCAGGTGTCCCCGTCCGGGGAGGACTGCCAGATCGAACCGTACTGCTCGATCTCTTCGACCGCGCCCGCTTCGGTGTTGCTCAGCGCAAGCCCCTCGGACTCGGAGGTGAAGGTCACGGTTTCGCCGAGCGCGCTGATCGGGGCATCGACCGGGTCCGTGATGGCCGGAGCCGTCACGAAGTGCAGCTTTCGCATCTCCACATCGTGGGCGATCAGGTCGCCGTTGCCGGGCACGCGGGCCAGCCGGGTGGTGCAGCAGTCGAGCTGGCGACCGCCGATCTCAGCGCCCGGGGTCAGGCTTCCCCCGATCACTGGATAATTCGGCAGGACATACCAGCCCTGATCGACGTCGCCAAGGAACCCGTCGGTGTTGCCCCAGCCGACGGAAACCTCGGACTGGATCGCACCGGTCTCGAGATCAATGTTCACGGCGACCCCGTCGTTGTCCTCGAACGCGCCCCAGATCGATTTCCCGGAGACGTCGAAGGAGAACGGCGCAAAGGAGTTGCCGTCGTCGCTCTGGATGGTCCGAATGATGTCCCCGGTCCGCATGTCGACCACAATCGTGGGGTCGTTTTCGGGGTTGGTCTCGTCATAGTACGACTGATACGCGAGGGCACCGTCCCGGGAGGAACCGGCCCGCCAGGTCCAGGAGTCGGGGCCGTGCAGCCGCTTCGACTCGGTAATCGCGCCAGCGTCCAGCGCCAGGAACACCCCGGACTCCGTAATCGCGGTCACGTTGGCGTCCGCATCCGCAACCACCAGGCTCAGGTACGGCGACTGCGTCTCCCCCGGCAAGGGGGCAACGGGGAAGCGCTCCTGCTCACCCGTCGCGAGGTCCACGAGTGCGTAATCCTCGTAGCCCGTGAACGCAAACTTGGCTCCGGCGGCCTGCACGGGCAGTTCCCGCAGGTCGCGGATGTCCGACAGCTCAGGCAGCGTCTTCGTGATCGTGCGCGATGCCACGTCGACCTGGCTGTTGTCTCCCCACGCCGCCAGGACGTACAGAAAGCTGCCGTCCGCGGACATCACGAAGTCCGAGGTGCCATACAGATCCTCGATCGTCTCCGCGAGCGGCCTCGCGTCCGGCCCCGGGGCCGCAACCGCCCCGCTCGCGCCTGCCCCCGCCAGCAAAACCCCCGCTGCCAGCGTTATTCCCAAAAACCTTTTTACGCCAGTACGCAAAACTCATCCCCAATCAACACAATTCACTCAGATCCTAAGCACGATCTCGAGGAAGGTCAACCCGCAGCGTTTTTCCGGGCACGCGCCGGGTATCCGTCCGAGCAGGATCGCACCGGCCATGAACCGCACCCGGGCCGGGCGGCGAGGTGACGGCGAGCGCCTCGACGGCCGAGCGCCCGAACGGATCACGCGGGGGAACGCGGCGAGCACGGCAGAGCATCCACGTGTCTCCCCATGGGAAACGTCACCGCGGTGGGAGTCGTCAGCGTGTCGATCAGGCGGCGGCCTCTCGTGGCTGGGCGGGAAACAGCGACCCGACCCCTCCGCACGGAGACTGATCGCGGGGCCGCCTCGCCCCCGGACGGTGACGTTGCGATGACCAACCGCGCCCCGCGCCGTCGAGCACGATTCTCCCGTGGCGCGAAGTCTCCGCTCGGGCCTGTCCCACGCCTCCGGGGCGGCGGGTGGCCGGATGCCCCCGGCGTCGAGCGCGGCGGCACCGGCGGCCACCGGAGCTCACCGGACGCCTCCGTGGCGCAGACACGGAAAAAGCCCCGGAAACTCGTGAGTTTCCGGGACTTTTTGGTCGGGCTGACAGGATTTGAACCTGCGACCCCCTGACCCCCAGGTAGTCGGTTCAGCCTGATTCCTTAATTTTCCGCGCATCTATACCCCTCAAACGACCCCATTTCACGTCATGGATTGCATGGTTTGCATGCATCAGGTCCCGGCCAGGTCCCGGCTCTTGATAGCTTTCGGCAGATCCGTCAGGGGTTTACGTGGGGTTTATGGAAGTATCAGGCGAGCTACACTCCTTGTCAGGTACGGACCGCTGCCCCTACGCGCAGGTGAGCGACAGTGTCACAGCGTGCTCTCCCGACGGCAGCGTCCAAGCCTCTAGTCGCTCCCTCGGAGATACCGCTTCCCCGCAACGATGTACGCGTGTATTTGCTGCGGCGACGTAGTAATAGATCCCTCTCCGCGGCGACGGACAATACTGAAAAACGCACCCTCAATCTTGCCTTCGACTATCGCGCCGTGTACGAGGTAAGGTTGCATCTCTTTGGATTGCCTGGGGACAAATATTGCGAGCACGCTGTCGGTGTCGGTTACCGGGAACTTCTCGATTACCAAGCCGTCGACCGGTGGCACGATCCGTGCGTCCAACAGATCCTGAATCTGCTGAATGTTGAATACAGTATCGACGACGGGCGTGACGCTCCCGATCATATTTCCGCTGCCAGACGCTTCCCTGTAACCGATGATGAGGATCGCATCGACGTCTCCGTTAGCAAAGCGGGCAACGTCTTGTGCGAGCTCCACCTTTGCTCGTTTGCCAGTGTCGCCGGGTGCAGAGATCTGATGCATCTGGGTCTTTACTTCGAGATAGTTGGACTCTTCCTCCCCGATGAGTGCCTTGAAGTGCCCACCGCGCAGGAGGTTTAGCAAGTCGGTAGCGTCGAGCGGTCCGTCCTGTGTTGCCTTTACGAAGTCTGCGATCGCGGCGGCACCTTCCATAAGGACCGACATAGCGTTGGCAGAGTCGGTAGCTACATAGATAACTACGTCGTGCGCGGTCACGGCCAAGGTCTCGATGGTTTCCTGTCGGAAGCGCTCGTCCCATTCGCCATCTCCATCCCACTGAGCGAGCCTGTCTTCCGGCTTGTCACCGTCAGGCAGCAGAAACTCCACCTCCGTGATGTGGCACTCGTAGGCAGCGGCAATGCCCGCCAGCCCGGCCGCAATCTCCTGCGGACTCTTCTCCGGCTGGGTCGGGTAACGCTGCTTGATCACTGCAACGATCGATTCCTCTCTGATGTCGACGTCGTATCGCTTCTCGAGGTCCCAGATGTCTTCGTCGACGGGAGGGCTTGTCCGGTCCACGATAAGCAGCGTGCCGTGGTAGTTGTCGTTGATGGCTCTGCCAAGACTGCCGACATTGGCGAGCCGAAGCTGGGACTCGGCTGCGACCAGCGGTCCATGCTTAATGCGCTCGATAGTCCAAGTTCCTTTATCGATGCCGAAGCTTCGTGACCGGTCCATTATTTCGTCGGTGACCTCGGAGGGGAGCAATCGCATCTCGTTGCCTTCTTCGTCATAAGCTAGGACATACACATCGACGCCCGCAGATTGTGGTGCGGATTCTTCGGGGTTAACCATGAGCGTCAGTTAACTTGTGAATGTTGCCGCAGGCACGTACAGCGTGGTCGAGGTGTCGTACTCGTAAGTTGTGATGGGCGGTAACGTGGCGATGGCAGTTCCGAGCAAGAAGGCGAAGCCTGCTGGCCCTGCAGTGAAAATATGGATCGAATCGATGCCACTCACCTGGGAACGAACGTTGCGGATCGCATCAACGGTCAGATGAACGAGAGAAGCCACCTCGTCCGGGGCAAGTGGCATGGCGCGTGTGTTGCGCCCTGCGGGCGATCCAATTGTTAGAACCGCGCGCCACGCAGGTGAGACCGAGCGACTCCGAGCGAAGGCTTCAGATACGTCGTCGCTGATGTTGATACAGACAGCGAGAGCGTGAGCAGACGTATCCCTGTATACGGGTGGAGAGGCTTTCCAACCGCGTTGATCTGCGATCGAGGCATCGGTGGCGTCAGATATTCTCCACGGTGTCGTCGTGTGGCCCTCGGGCTGGCGTTGTACCCAGGCAGGGCTCCGACCGTCTCTGCCTGAGTAGGTAGAGCCAAGGAGCATGGCTGTCGGAACGGACGGGGTCCCAGTTAGCTGCAGATCAGTGACAGGCTGCGTAAGCTGCTTTAATGCCGCCGAGATATCGTGCGCTGATTCGGACATAGTTGTCCAGTCTTCGGTGCGCGGGGATGCGTCTTTGAAGTGTCTGGTCCAATCGACCGCCAGGTCCACACCTGATGGAGCGGCCATCGTACCCTTCGCATGGACCACCACCTGGGCAACCTGTGGCGACGGCGTTGCCTCCGAGATCTTCGTGATCCTTTGCTTCAAAGCGGTGTTAGCGATCTGGGAGATGTCACTCGTTGAAGCCCACGGCGCAGCCACCTTGGTGAGATTCCAGGTGCTAAGGTCTTCCACACCGAGAGCGTCGGCGAAGAGGTCCGAGACCTCGTCGTATTTGAGCCGATTGGCAAGAACGATGACGAGCCAGAAGTTTCTATCGCGTCGGTAACGACGGACAGCTTCTGGAACCTCAACGTCCCTAATGATTGGGCTGTCTTTCACGTCGGGAGTGAGCCAAAGGATCGCGCCGGAGGTTTTGTCGTCGTTGAGGACAGCGCGAATTGTTGCCTCGGTTGGCTCATTTTGCAGGTTGTCTACGTCTCGCCAAGTCGGCGCACCTCGGTCGCGGAGCGCCTGAACAAGTGCGGTTGTCTCTCGCAGTCGTTTTCTGCGGTAAGAAACGAATACGGGGCCGCGCGGATCAGCCATTGTTCGCTCCAAACGGGCGCGTGGGAACGAACGACAATGTAGCTTCGTTGAGAGCTTGCGCGGTGATAGGCATGTCATTCCCATACGCGTTGAGGACGAGGTCGGGCACAAACCGTTGTCTGAGGTCAGAGTATGTGGCACCCCATTCTCGTTCAGCGTTGGGGCCAAGCAGTCGTGCGGCTTCTTCGATTGCCATCGCGGCGATATCCGTCCCGGCGAGAGCTTGGGTGAGGACGTGCGCTCGCTGTTCCTCAGACGGGCGTTCGAAAGTAAATACATGAGCAGCACGTCGCGCTATTGCAGGATCGAGTGCATCGGATCGGTTCGTGCACATGATGGTGAGGACGGGGAGTTTGTCTCGGCGAAGACTGTCAATGGCACGGATGAGTGCGTTGACGCCCGCGCGATCCTCATGGTGCATCTGCGCAAGTTCACGGGACTGAGCGATGGCGTCGGCTTCGTCGATGAGGAGGATCGCTGCGCTGCGGATCTTTCCCATGCTATCGCGTGCTTGGCCAAGCGAGGACCTGACATGCTCGAAAGCTTGGGTGATGAGGGTACTCATCTCGCCGACAAGGCCTCGCCCACGCGCGTTCAGGCTGAGAGGGTACAAGGTAAGCATCGGGAGATTCAGGGAGCGGGCGATTGGATCCCCGACAGACTCGGCGAGTTCCGTCTTGCCCGTTCCTACGTCTCCGGCGAGGACGATGAGGGGCATGCGTTCTTCGACGGTGCGAACTGCGTTGAGGGCGGATCCGTGATGTTTCACGCTCCATTGTTCAAGCACGTCGGGGTTGATCAGGACACTCGCTTCGTTCACCAGTCGTTGTTTGATCTGGTCGATGCCGACGAGGGCGTCAAAACGCTGTAGGGCTGCTGAGTCTGGGTATTCGAGGACGTTCCCGAAGAGTTCACTGTTAGCGGTCATGATGGGCGGAAAGTCTTCCTTTCGATTGCAACGCCAGCGCTGCTATATGTTCGGTCGGTATGCCAGTATCCGCTGCCGTCGCTCGGGAGGTTGCCGGTGCTCCGATTGATCGGGTGCTTTGCTCTAACCGCGCTCTGTTCGGTGGAGGTGAGATCGAACCATGCTTGGGTGTATGACATGAAATTGAAATGCGTCGCCCCTGAAACGTCGGCTCGTGCGTAGATTCCACCACTGCGGTCGTCGGTGCCACCGACCAGATCTCCGCTTGCGTTGACTCGGTACTGCCAGGAAATGATGCGTTGGTCGTTCTTCTTGAATCCGAACTCGTATTCCTTCACGTACCCACCGGCGAGCATCACAATCAGCTCTTCCTGGTAGTTCACAATCTGTGCTTCGGAGGGCTCACCATAGAAGTTTCGACATTGGTACATGTCGCTGACAACCTTGGACGCAAGGTGCTTGGCATGGGTAAGAGTGAACGTTTGACTGATGGAGTAGGAACTGGTCATTGACGTCTATCCTTTGAAGGTGGGGCCGAGGAGTTCTTGCCAATCATCGACTGCGCGACCTTTGGTCGTTGCAAAACGAGCATCGGTAAGAGCGTCGTACGCGGACCCAGCCGCATCGAGAATCTTGTCTCGTCCGAAGCTGTCGTACCGGCTTGCAACGTTGTTCTCTGGGTTCACGGGATCGAGAATCTCAATGGGGTCAGATCCGCGCGTCGGGAACGTGGACGTATAGTCAGTGAATGTCACCCGCTCTTCAAGACCGGTTTTCACAACCCACTCAAAGAAGGTTTCCAGAGCTCTCGGGTAATCGGTAAGCTGCACGCCTTCATCTGCGAGATGAGCCCAGATCAGCTCAATCATGAAGGACTTGAATCTGAAGTCGGGATCGGTTCGCGTGACGATCTGACGCTTCCACCACTTGGTTATGCGGATGAGTTCCAGAAAATCCAGGCCATACGTCTTCCGCCGGTTTGCGATGAAGTCGAGGTGAAGTCGTGCACTCGTCTTCAGTCTGTCTCCAGTGTGCTTTTTGATGAGATAGCCCACATCATTGGCTTCGCCTTCGTATAGCACGGGAACAACATCGACATCGAGGCCAGATCCTCGATAGTGGACCGTGACGCAGTGGGGCTGCTCTTCGAATTGGTCACGATCCATGTTCGTGGTGGCCTCGTAGAGACGATCCGCCAGCCACGGGACGAGTTCTGAATCGTCTTCCGGGGCTTCTGCCGCTTTGACATACACTGCAAGATCAAGATCATTAATGCTCTTAAGTGCTGTGCTCTTTGCAACGCTCCCGGCATGGAGACTCTTGACAAGTCCATATGCAGGATCGGCGGCGATCTTTGCGGCAAGGCGATCTCGGAGTCCGTTCACCTGACCACGGTGCTTGACCGCATCAGCGTGGGGCAGATTGATCCGCTCAGCAGCGAACGCAGCAATCTGCGCGTGGGTTATTTCTGTCATTATTTCCTCTCGAGTCCTAGTGGTTTACGGCGGATTCGTATCGATACCGAGTCCGACGCGGTGGAAAAAGATACTCGCGCTGCGATGCCAGGGTATGTTGGCGCACCGATATAAATGGGCAGGGGCTCGTCGCCAGGCAAGCACCAAACTGTTCGCGTTGACTTCTGGCAGCACTTCTCTGTCGCGATCATCGGTTCAAGCCCCTTGCATAAGCTCTACGAGGATCGGCATCGCCGACGACGGGTTCGGCCCTTTGCGCCCTGGCCGCATCTCAGGATCAATTGCTCGTGCCGTAACACTTGCGCTGTGCACGTGATGGAACGGGAACGACTGCGAGAGGATCTTGCCTTTGACGAGACCCAGCTTGGCAACGAGGTCGTCAAGCTGCGTCGAGGTGAGCACCGAGCGCTTGTCCTAAGCGTGCCATCGCAGCCATGCCTCGAACTTGAGGTTCGAAATCAGAAGCCGTATCCCCTCTCGTTCAGCTAGTTGAACGGCCGCAGGCAACGTCTGGTGCTCATCGACGTCGACCAGGCACACGCTCTCGTCATAGCCCTTGTCGTTCTGTGCTGCTTCGTCCCTCTTCTCAACGCACTTCTGCACGACTTTCAGCGGGTCCTTGCCCACCGAAACGGGCTTGACGATAGCCGTCGCGCCCTTACTTCGCAGGTAGCGGTTCAATCCCTCAACATATTGGGGCTCCGTGCGGGTCCCTTCCGTGACGACAAGGATGCGCCGCGCAGGTTGCCGATGCGGCCTGGTGGGGCGTCGACGCTGTCCGCCCGCCACTATTGTTGCACCTCTCCGGTATCAACGAGAGCGGCGAACAGGCTCGGCGAGAGCCTCGGGGTTCCGCCGTATCGTCCCGTGAGGTAGCGCTTTGCAACGTTGGCGTCGGGGTGCTTGGGGAAGTCGGCTAGGGAGGCCAGCTCGGTCACTCCTTCGTTGGTTTTGTCGGTAAGCCAGATCTGTTCGGGTTCCAGGCGGACCTCGCTTAGTGGTGAGAGGACATATGACTCGTGGCTGGTGAAGATGAGTTGCGCGTGGTGTGCGTTGACGAGTGGGTCTGCGAACGCGCCGAGGAGCACCTCTAGCAGATGTGGGTGCAGGCTTGCGTCGATCTCATCTACCAAGAGCAGCCCACCTCCACGGAGCGCTTCTAGCGCAGGTACTGCGATGGCGAGCCAGGCGATGGTTCCGTCGCTCTCCTCTTCTACGGAGAATGGCGGGCAGTCGTCAGCGGTTCCCTGGTGAGTGAGGAGAAGACGCCGCACAACCTGTTCGAGT
>NZ_JAPFRB010000001.1:671469-676383 GCF_035726885.1 Leucobacter sp. M11
CGCAAGTCGCGTTCGAACCGAAGGACTGCCCGGCGGATCCGTTCCGGAATGTTTGTTTCCTCGATATCAACCTTCATGACACCGATATCCGCAACTTGAAACAATGCTTCGAGGTCAGCGAACGTCACGTCGCCATCTGCCAGCGAGTCCGCGAGGCTCCTCAGACGAGCCGTCCGGTGCGAGTCCTTCACTAGGACGATGTCGAAGCTCTCGACAAGGTCATGAGCGAAGGCGTGGATTGCTGAGCCTTTCAGCAAAAGTGCGCGGCTGAGAACGAGTTCTCGGGGCGTCACCTCGATCTTGGAGCCAAGGCTCTGATGGAACGAGAGCACGTTCTCTTCGCGATCGCGCTCCAGCAGGGTGCGCCAACGCGAGCTAGGAACATCACGTAGCCACTCGCGTTTGATTCCATCCCGATCGACCTCGAAGCCGTACATGTAACGGCGTCCGTCGTGGACAAGATCAAGCTCGTAGAGGCTCGTTGAAGTCTGCGAGTTCCCGTCAAGCTTGAAAGGTGCGCGCCGCATGGACTTCGCTTCCTGCCAAACGGTGGCAGATTGCCTGATCGCGGTGAAGGCGTAGCGGAACGCGTCGAGAACTGCGGACTTACCGGTTGCGTTGCCCCCGAAGATCCCAGCGAGCGGGTAGCTCGCCGCGCTCCAGCTGCCATCCTTCGGCTGGAGAGTCTTCAACGCAGGGCGAGTGAGATCGACCGCGACCTCGTCGCGGATGCTCTTATGGTTGCGCGCAGTGAAGCTCAGTAGGATCATGTGGCCATGATAGCACCGAACGATCATAATTTTACGTTTTTCGAGTGAATCAGATGGCTCAGAACGCTCGTTCCGGTCTTAGTGTATCGATGGGGCGTGCTTGCAGTGGGTTACATGACCAGCCATCGTGACCCGTCGGCCTCGTACGGACTGCCCCGGTCAACGCGAAGCCTCCTCCTAACTCTCTACCGATGACACCCAACTGTAGAGAGTTACGAGGGCAAAGAACTGACTGCCTCGCGGTCGCGATCAGCTCGCCTTCCCAAACGCACTTTCCAAGAATTCTGCCGTAATCGGGTTCACGGTCTCGTTGCGGCGGATGTAGTGCTCTCTCGTGATGGAGGGGTCGCTGTGGCCGAGAAGTTCGGAGGCGAGTTGCAGTCCCCCGATCTCGTTGATCGCGGTCGCGGCGGTGCGGCGGAACCGGTGAGGGGTCACGTCCGCGACCCCGGCCTTGTCCATCACGTCCCTGAGTTGCCTGCGGATGTTGTTGGTCGTGTGCGGTGTCCCGACGCGGGTCGCGAACAGCAGTGCGTCCGGGTGTGGGAAGCGGATCTTCTTGAGACGTGCCTGGACCGCCTGGAGCGCGAACCCCGGCAAGGCGACTCGGCGGACGGAGCGGGCGGTCTTAGTGTGATCCTGGCGGTGCGTGGGTTCACCCTTTCGGCTGACAATCGTTCCAGAGATGCGCACCGAAGGGATCGAAACCTCAAGGTCGAGGTCTCCGAGGCGAATCGCGAGGACCTCGCCGATGCGTGCTGAGGTACCGAGCATGACTTCCACGATCTGCCCGAGTTGCCCGTCCGGTTTCGGCCCTGCCTTGATCGGTCGCTGTTCCCAGGCGCTGATGCCAGTTCGGATCGCTTTGAGCTCGTCCCAGGTGAACACGTCCGGGGTGCGAGTGGGGCGACGGAGCCGGGAGACATGAGCCATCGGGTTGCGAGGGATGATCTCATGGCGCACAGCAAGTCCGAGTGCGAGCCGCAGGACGACTCGGGCTTGGCGTGCTCGGTTGTAGCTCTGCTTCGCGAGCTGCTTGAGGAAGTAGTCGCAGCGGGCCACCCCGATCTCCCGGAGTGTGACGTCCTTGAAGAAGGGTAGAACGAGGGTGCGCATGTTGCGCTCGTATAGCAGCCTCGTCGTTGGCGAGAGACGATCTTCGAGATCCATGTCTTCGAGCCAATACCACACAAGCGCGGGAAAGGAACTGTCTGCGCTCATCCCGGAGAAGCCTGGGTGGAAGAGGTCAGGTTCAACGAGTTTCTTCTTCAACGACCGTTCTGCAGCGGGCCGAGTCGCACCGGTGACCTGGACGTGTCGACTTTTGCCATCCCAGTCGCGGTACCGGGTGCGGGCGACGTAACGTCCGCCATCTGTGCGGCGAGTGCTGATGATGCCGAAGGTTCCGATCGGGGTGCGAGGTCTAGCCACGGATGGCCACCTCTGTAGTGGAGTTGATGCGGAAGGAGACGGCGTGGTGGTCGCTGTGGAGTTGTTAGTGCATCCGTCCAGTCTGGCGAGTGAGAGACGGCCCCATCGCGCAAGGGAGCCCCGGTTCTGCAGGGTTGTCTTCGGAGTATTCGCAGTAGCGTTTCTCTTATGGATGGGGATCTTGAGGCGATGTACCGGATCCGTCTGCGATCGCTCATGTGGGCGGCGGGCTTGTTGAAGGAGCTGCGCCACTCTCCTGATGTCGAGGCTGTGGCGGTTGCCGCGAACTGGGGTCTCGACGCTGTATACGACCTCTTCGAGGCATACATTATTGCCGAGGACATCCAGAAGAACATGAAGCAAGACGATGCTCTGCTCGCGTCGACTGCTGGCGAGGTGGTCGGTGGGCTGATGTTCGTGCGCGGGGAGAAGACGCATCGCGCGAGGCGTGTTGATGCTCCCAGCCCTTTCAAGGATTTGCCGTACGACTTCGCCGGGCTGACTGACTGGACGTGGTCCAAGCTCACGACCACGCCGACTGCCAGTCGTTACACTCAGCGGGCAGCGTGGTACCAGCGGCACGTCCAGGACAGGCCTCTATGGGTGCCACTTGAATCTGCCGAGTATTGGTTTCTCAAGAACTGGCCAACCGAAGTCCCTCGCTCCGAGAGCATTGAAACTCCTGACTGGGTGGATGGCGTGCGCCCGTTCTACGCCTCGGGTTCGGACGCATAACCTGCGCCCAGGCACAGGTGGGCTCGTCACCAAGCAAACCAAGGGACGAGACATCCGGCACGTCCCCATCCTGCAAGCGCTCACCCCCTTGCTTGCGCGCCTCACCGCACACCGTGAGCCTGACGAACGGATACTGACCGGACCCCGCGGTGGCGTACTCACTACCGCCTCCGTCAGGGACGCGACGAAATGGGATCAGCTCGTCACCGATCTTGACCTGCCGAGCCTCACCCGGCACGGGCTCCGGCACACCGGAGCAACCTGGCTCGCCGACGCCGGCATCCCCCTCCACGTCCTCCAAGGCATCCTCGGGCACAAGTCCATCGAGACCACCCGCGGCTACCTACACCCCGACACCAGGCACCTCACCGACGCTGCTGCCCGCGCCAACGCGTTCCTCGATGGGCAAGAAAATCTCACCCACGAGGCTCCGGCCAAGATCCGTCGGACAGCCGCACCCGGGCGATGAAACGGTCGCGGATCGAGGCGAAAACGGGCTCCAGGTCCCGGCCAGGTCCCGGCTCGTCACAACAGCCGCAGCTGGGGGTCTCGAAGGGCATCAGCCTTCACTGGTGGGATGCTTCCATAAACCCCTCCAAAGAGGACCACGGAAACGACGAAGCCCAGGCGAGAAACATGCTCTCACCTGGGCTTTTCTGTCGGGATGACAGGATTTGAACCTGCGACCCCCTGACCCCCAGGTAGGCGACGGGCTCGTTCTCCTGCCATTGACCAGTGTTTCGGCGTTCCATACGTTGCACAGCGCATCCCAGACTTCAGGCGTTGCAAGATGTTGGCCACTAGATTGGCCCACTAGATTCGGGCAGTCAGGAACTGTAGATTTTGAGGCTTGTGGTGAGTTGACGTCGCCCCAATCAAAGCCACGAGGTGCCGTTCACGTCGCGCACCTCACCTACAGCGAAGAAGCAGAGGGGCGAGGGCCTGCAGCGTCCGCGCACCGATCTCCGATGGGAGCCGATGGCCTTTATAAAAGGCCCACCCATATGCCGGACCCCTGCCCATCAGAGTTTTGTACGTGCGATCGCGATTATCCATCTCCAACCCACCCGGCAAAACGGCATGAGTCCTGCGAGGTAGCGCGTTCCGCAAAACTCCTCGAACTCGCTCTGATCAGGAGAGCCCTAACGCACCTCCGATTGACTGGTGTTCGCAAGATTCGGCCGGTCGGTCGATCGGGCTGCCCATGCCGTGACACGTTCGAGCGGCCCTCGGCCACGTATCAGCGCCCAGGTCGTACACCCGATGAGAAGTACGCCGATGCAGGAGATCCAAAAAGCCGTGCTTGTCGATGTTCCTTCGAAGCTCATGAGACTGGGCGCGAGAGCAATGGGTGAAATCAGCACCGCAAATGAGACCACATGCGCGGCATAGGCGGTAAGTGGCATTGATCCGACTGCGGCGACGGGGAGGAGTAGCCATCGCAGGGGGCGGGAAAGGAGCAAGCTGACTCCCACTACCGTGATTGCGAAACCGCCGGACCCGATAATTTCAAACGTTCCGCCAGAGTGGGGAGACACTCCCCAAGCCGCCGAGAGCGCTGAGCTCATGTCCGAAGAGGCGAGTCTTTCCAGGTATGTACCGTTCACCTCACCCGGCTCCCCAGGCCCGCTCATTCCACCTTTCCCAGAGAAACAGGTAATCACGTTGTCGGTTTTGGAGATGCACGTCTTGCCAGTCAGATCCGTCTGGTCTCCGGGTGTTACCCCGGGGAATGAGGACGAGGAGCCGCTCGACACCGCTGCCCCGGAACTCCAACTGTCGGGGCTGCCGTTCACAGCACTACCAATCCCATATCCGCCGATCGCGAGCAGCACACCGATTCCAGTCAGGATCGCTGCATTCTTGGTCGCGCGGAGGGAGGACCGACCGATGGCCATGCCAGCGAGAATGAGTGGCAGCCAGACGGTCAGGGGGTATGAGCCCGTAAGTAGAAAGTCAATGCCCGCGCCGCTTCCGC
>NZ_JAPFRB010000001.1:676441-692755 GCF_035726885.1 Leucobacter sp. M11
AGCGGTGATGATCAACGTGCGGCGTCGGAGGCCGAGAAACGGAATCAGAATCAGAAATAGCAACCCGTAGATCGGAAGGATCACAGAAATGCTGCTGCCGAGGAGCTCGAGCGCTAGTCCGATCGCGAGAACAGCGAGGGCTCGGCCGGCCATGCGCAGTCGTGCACTGCGCAACGCCTCTCCCTGCGGTCTCGTGCGCATTCCGGTGGCGAAGGCGACAGAGATGCCAGCCACCAGAGCGAAGAGGATCGATGAGCGGCCCTCGACCAATGCGGTCCAGGTGAGAGGGTTGGTCGCGTCGAACGTAACGGCGATACCCGCGTGGACGCCGATCATTCCAAACACGGCAAGCCCTCGGGCTACGTCGATGCCCATGAGACGAGGTGCGCGACCGAAGTCCTGCAGTGCTTGGCGGAATGACCGTCGAGTCGTCGCAGTCGACTCTTGGTTGAGCGTGGGTGTGGGTACTGCGCCCACCGGGATCATGCGGCTCGCCATGCTCAGGCTTCCGTATTCATAGACACGGCGGCTGAACCGCTTTGCGCAGATGGGCGGAACGGGTGGCGGCGCCAATGAGCGACACGAGTAAGCGCTTCGGTGATGATCCCGAATGACATCTTCGATGTGCCGTGCTCTCGTTCTGCAAATGAAATAGGCACCTCAGAAATCGTCAACTCGCACTGGTGCGCACGGTGGAGGGTCTCGATCTGGAAACTGTACCCATTTGAGCTTGTAGACGAAGCGTCGATACTGGAGAGGGTTTCGGCCAGGAAAGCACGGAACCCACTCGTCGCGTCAGCGACTGGTGTTCCCAGCATCCATCGCACATAAGTGCTCGCCATGCGCGAGAGGAGGTGTCGGTGGAAGGACCACCCGGACGCGTCTCCCTCATTCACCCACCGGCTACCTATCGCCAGATCAGACGTGGAAAGCGCAGCTACCAGCGCCGGTAGGCGCTGTGCGGGGTGCGAGCCGTCTGCATCCATCTCGACGATGATGTCGTAGCCGTGCGCAAGTGCGTGGGCGAAACCCGCGCGATACGCACCGCCCAGCCCGCTCTTCTCTGATCGAGAGAGCAGAGAGATGCTGGGGTTTATCTGCGTGGCGGCGGAGACCAAAGCTCCGGTGCCGTCGGGAGAGTTGTCATCGACAACGAGCACGTCTGCCTCGGGCAGATAGATACTGATCTCGTCGAGGACGTGCAAGATGTTCGCTGCCTCGTTGTAGGTGGGGACGATGACGAGTGTTCTCATGAGGTGCCTTTCGTGTAGAGGAGGATGACATCGCGAGCGAGCCAATGCGTATCGGTGAGCTCATAACCCGCTGTCTTCAGCGTGCGTTCGTCATCGCTTGTCCCGTTCTGGGACCGGGCGACGACCCAGACGCGCTCGCGTCCATCGAGAATGTCGGGGATGTCTGCCAACAGCATCACCTTGTCCCAGAGGCCGTCCGTCTGGTCATAGGACTGGATAAGCCCCAGATCGGTGGTGTTGCGGAAACCCTCCGGGTAGAGGCGAAGCGCGAGGCGTGGTTTGCGAGACGGGCGAACACCCTCATCGAAGACAACCCCGTCGCCTGGTCTGCTATGAGCTTCGACGTAGGCAGATACCTGCGCCCAGTCACTCCCGAACTTCGCATTCTCCGTGCGCTGCGAGACCGCAAACGGCACGGCGAGCACAAGGGCGAGCGCGCCTGCAGCGATCGCCGCACCGCGGGGTCTCAGCAGGCTGATGGCCACCGCGAAGACGATGCCGGCTGCCGGAGCACTGAAAGACAGGTATCTCCCGGTGTACAACGGCCCCGCGACTGCGTTCGCGAGCAGAAGAAGTAAAGCAGGCAGGAGCAACCACGCAAGTGAGATCCAGATCAGGTTACGCAGCGCGACGTCCTCCGGACGTTGTGACGAACGTCGTCCGCAACGTACCGCCCAGATCACTACGAACACTATTGCGAGCCAGGCCACCACCGCGATGGGCAACGAGCCGAACCACTGCTTGACCAGGAGCGCATCAGGTGTCGTCACGTCGCGATTAGCGAGGAAGGCGATCTGACCGTGCTGGCCCTTCGCTACGATCACAAACGGAATACATGCCACTCCGGCGATCAAAGATGCGATCAACCAGCGCTTCCAGAGCGAACGAGGGGTCCCGAGCACGATCAGGCACACCATGTGTACGGCGGCGATCAATGCGGTGTAGAGGAAAAGATTGACACTCACGACGAGCAGGCCTCCGTACACCACCCAGAAGCGCGCTCGGCTCTCCTGGGTTCGTATGAGGTGCACAAGCAAAACCGTGAGCCACGTCACCAGCGCAGCCGACAGAGCGGCCGAACGGGCTTCAGCTGCCATAAAACCGATACGGGGCACCAGAATGCACGCGATGCTCGCGATCAGGGCAACTCGGGAGTCTGCCAGCATGCGGCAGAGTGTGTATACCCCCGCTGCGGTCGCTCCGATCGCGAGGGCGCTGGGAAGCCGAACAGAGAAAGCGGAGGCGCCGAATAGGTCGACCCAGAGATGTAGTAGCGCGTAGTACACCACATGAACCGCATCGACGTTCGCCGCCATCGCCCAAAGCGAATCCCACGGTCGTTGCGCAGACATCACGCTGGCGGCTTCGTCCCCCCACATCGATGGCACCCCGATGGCGATCCCCGAGAGAAGGGCAGCTCCGACCCCCACCGCAGCCGGCGCGAGGGCTCTGCGGGGTAATCGCTGCCGCGACGGAGTGCCCACAGCGGGAGTCACCGTATCAAGATCTGCTATCACAGAGTTGACGCTAATTGGCGAAGGTAAGCGCGCATTAAGTGAGACGCTTATCTGCGTCTTAGTGCGCGGACCTAACCTGGCGTCGTGTATGCAGATTGGCGAAAGACCACGTCCCTCATCCTCCTGCTGGCCGCAGCGGTCACCTATGCAGGGGTGCCATGGGAAGCCCTGGTGGGCTTTCCTCTCGACCCGGCGCGGTCTTACCTTTCCGAGCTCGCGGCGGTCGATCAGCCGACCAGCCCACTGTTTCGGATGCTCGACGGTCTGACAGGTGCGCTCATCCTCTGCGCTCTCTTTCTCGGGCGTCAGAAACCGCGAGTTCGCGGAACGAGGTCTGCATCCGCATTCACGTTCGCTGCATTCGCGTGTCTCACACTCCTCGACGCCGCGTCTCCCATGGCGTGCGCAACATCTGCTAGCGCACAGTGTGCCGCGGCTGACGCAGCCAACACCCTGGGGACCACGCACCAGGTCCACACGCTGAGCAGTTCAGCAGCACTCATCGCGGTACTCCTGTCGGCCATTCTTCTCGCGATCTCGGTGACACGAGATCGCGCCCCTGCTCGTCTCCTTGAACGCTGGCTGGTGCTCGGAGGTGTGGGAGCACTCACCGCGGTGACGATCATCGTTTCGGTGCTCGCGGTGCGCAGCATGGCTGACGGCCAGCTTCTCGATGGAGGCGGATATGCGCAACGAGCGCAAGTGCTGCTCGTGAGCGCCTACATCGCCGGCTTCGGAATCATCTCAGCCCGCAGCCGCACGCATCTCCTTGGTACGTCGCCTGCGACCATCAGGAACGCTTCATGAGCGCGCGGTCGCCCGAGTGCCGTCAGCCGAGCACTCGTCTCCTTGGGCTAGATCTGTTTCGCGCGGTAGCGGTGTTCGGCATGCTCGTCGCCCACGTGGGACCATCTGCATGGACGCCCGGAGAAGCCTTCGGCACAGTGCATTGGGAATGGGAAGTCTTCCACTCGCGAATGCCAGCGATGTTCGCCTTCGCTGCAGGCTTGTCGCTGAACCTGGGACGAAGTCGCGAGAACGGGTCCACGCAGCCGGCGGCGATCCCCACGCTGATCCGCGCGACGCTCCTTGCGGTTTGCGGGTTGCTCCTGATCAGCTTGGGCACCCCCGTTGTTGTCATCCTCGTGTCGTTCAGTGTGTGGTTCGTGTTGGTGCTCCCATTCCGTAGACTCGGCGTCCGCGCACTGCTCATCCTCACCGCGGCGTGGACGATAGCCGGCCCGGCCCTGTCATTTCTCCTGAGACAGTCAACCGCGCTGCCCGACGATATGCTCTCGAACGAACTCGTCGGAGGAGACTATCCAGCGTTGACGTGGATGCCCTATGTGCTGGCGGGGTTGGCGGTCGGCCGGCTAGACCTCTCCTCGCCGCAGGTCCGACTGAGGCTCGCCGGTGTCGGTGCAGCGCTGATGAGTGTCGGATACGCCGTCTCCGGGTTCCTCTTCGCCGACGGTCTTACTGCGCGCATTATGGAGTCGATCTCCCCCCAAAAAGGCTTCAGTGTGGAGCAGCAGTTTGCACGCATGTTCTTCGGAGAGAGCGGAGTAACGCCTACCGGAAGCTGGATGTGGCTGCTGGTTCCAGCCCCGCATTCAGGCAGCTGGGCCGACGTGATCGGATGTTTGGGCGTCTGCGCATTGACGCTCGCCGTATTGCTGCCATGTGGCGACCTGGGCCGTTGGGCAGGGAATGCTCGATGCTGGATAAAGCGGACTGTCGGCCGGCTCATCCTGTTCGTCACCCCATTGGGAGCGATGGTGCTCTCAGTGTACGCGGCGCATATCGTGGCGATGGCGACCATCCACGCAACCACCGGCCATTCCTTCCGCGGGGCCCAGAGCGAGTACATGCTTGCCGCGTTCACCGGAGGGCTCCTCGTGTTCTCCTGGCTATGGATGCGCCGGTTCCGCTACGGCCCCCTCGAGTGGCTTCTCGGGAAGGCGACGGCGGCTATCGAACGAATGGGAAAGCGAGTGTCTGCCGGATTGTCGCGCCGGTAGCGGCCATCACGATTCGATCAACACCCAGGCCCAGCCCCCCGGTGGGAGGCATACCAAACTCGAGAGCCGTGAGAAAATCCTCGTCGAGTTGCATGGCCTCCGGATCTCCTCCCGCCGCCAACATGGACTGAACGGTCAGGCGGCGACGTTGCTCGATAGGGTCCACCAATTCTGTATAGGCGGTGCCGAGTTCCATACCGAACGCCACGAGGTCCCAGCGTTCGGACAACCCGTCGACGTGGCGGTGCGGGCGAGCGAGCGGGGAGGTGTCCGAAGGGAAATCAGTGTAGAAGGTCGGAAGGGTGGTTTCTGACTCCACCAGCTCTTCATACAGCTTTTCGATGAGCATCCCCGTTGTGTTCCCGGCGGCAGGCCGCACTCCGTAGATGATACAAATTTCCTGGAGTGTCTCCACGTCCATGTCCGGGGAGATGGTCATCCCCACTCGTTCGGTGAGCGCGTCACAGACGGAGATCACCCGCCACGGGCCCGAGACGTCGACACTTGCGCCGGAAGGGTCAATGAGGGTGGGAGTGCCCGAGACGACGCTGAGCATGTCTTTGATGAGGCGTTCCGCGAGCTCTCGCATGTCGGTGTAGTCGGCGTACGCACGATAGGCCTCCATTGCGGTGAACTCAGGGTTGTGTGTGCTGTCCACCCCCTCATTCCGGAAGTTCCTTCCGATCTCGAACACTTGAGGGAGCCCAGCGACAATCAGTTTCTTCAGCGCGAGTTCCGGGGCGATTCTCAGTGACAGGTCGCGACGGTAGGCATTGATGTGTGTGCGGAACGGGCGGGCGTTGGCTCCACCGTGCGTGCGTTGCAGGATCGGGGTCTCAACCTCGAGGTAGCCCTCTTGAAGGAGCCGGTCGCGGAGCGCTTGGACCGCCCGGGAGCGGGTGCGCAGGAGTGAGGTGGCTTCAACCGAGGTGGCCAGGTGCACATGCCGCTGGCGAACCTGCATCTCGGGATCCTTCAGGCCCGTGCGAGGGTTGGGCGGTTGCCTGAGAGACTTCGCTGCGTAGGCCCAGTGCTCAGCGAAGAGACTCGGCTCTCCGGCGCTACTGCGCCCGATTTCCCCCGTGGCGGAAATGATGTCCCCCGCCAATGCACGAGTGAGTGCATGATAGTCGGCCGTGCCATGGGCTGTGGCGATGATCTGGAAGCGGCAGTGTTGCTCGACGATATCGAGAAACGTGATACCACCATGACGACGCCGGGCCTGCACACGTCCGGTAACAGATACCCTCCCTGAAGTCATGCTCTGCAGTGCCGCGATGCTGTGTGTACGCGGCACCTTTGGTGGATACGGATCGACACCGCGCGCACGCATCGCAAAGACCGTGGCCGCGCGTGGCGACATGGGAGCGATCTCTGCGTGCTCCAGCTGGGTCAGCCCGCGCTCCGCCTTGAGCGCTTCGAAGAAGGCAGGAGTCCTCTGCTCTTTAGACGTGCCAAGGTGTCGGTTCAGTGGGCCCGCGAAGCCTTCAGCTCGCGCGACAGCGAGCATCACAGCACTGGCGGATGTGTGCCGAGACCACATGACAAATCGAGTACGCCATATCGGGTCGTACTTTTCGTTTGCCCGCCGAAGTGACTCGAGCTGCCAGAATTTCGAGAGCGCCAGGAGGAGCCTGCGCTTCATCCGGAGCACGGGCCCGGCGCCAACGCGGGCACCTCTGACGATGGTGTCTCGGAACACGGCGAAGTTGAGCGAGATCCGACGTACCCCGAGGCCGTTTGATGCAGCGATCAGCGAAGACACCATGAACTCGTTGACCCCATTGACGGCTTTTGGACTCCGACGCATCAGGTCGAGAGAGAGCCCATCCTGGTTCCAAGGCACAAAGATCAATACCGCCTGGATCGCGCCTGCAGCGTCGCGGGCGGTGACGATGAGCGCATCGCTGTCGCTCTGATCTCCCACACGCGAGAGCGCCATGGAGAACCCGCGTTCGCTTTCCGCGCCTCGCCACGAGGCAGCCAACCCTTCGATGCGCGCCAGAGTCTCGCGAGAGACCTCGTGTTGACGTGCAATGTCCACGGTGTACCCCGCACGTGTGGCGCGCCGACGTGAAGCCTCCATCTGGGGCGACTGGAGCAGCGAAACGGCCTGAGCGCCGCCAGTAGGGATGATCGCCTCCTCGCCGAGTGCCATCCCGCGCATCCCATGTCGAGCATAGTGGTCAGCCCCCCGCTCGGTCGCTGCGAGCACCGCCGGACGCCACCCGTAGCGCTGACTGATCGTCAGCCACTCGCCAATCGCAGCGTCCCACGCGTGCTCAGGGCCGAGCGGGTCGCCACTGGCCAAAGCCACACCATTCACCACACGATATGAGACCGCTGCAGAGCGCTCAGGGGAAAACACGACGGACTTATCCCGTCGGGTAGCAAAGTACGCCAAGGAGTCGTCAGTCTGGTTGTTGCGCAACACGCGGCGAACGCCCAGTTCCTCCGCTTCGGAAAGAAATCGCCGTTGACGTGCGCTGCGCAGAATCAGCCACAGCGACACCAGGAGAGCGGCCGCAGAGAGCGAAGTGACGACAACCTCTGCCCCCGCGCTCAATCCTCCAGTGGAACCGTCAAGCAGCCAGTCGCTGGGATAGAAGCCAGTAGCGGCATGCAGCGACCAGAGCCAGCGATCTGCAGCTGGAAGTGATTGACCGTCAGACGATTGCGGCAGCAGTCCCCCCACGAGGACCGCGATACCCACGCCTCCGGCGAACACCACCATGGCACGTACGTACGAGACGGGTTCCACGCGGGCCGAGAACTCATATCGAGACGCAACGAGAAGACCGATGAACGCAGCAGCTATCACCGCGGAGACCAGGTCCACAGCTCCTCCGTCGGCGATGAATGCCCGCCCGCCTTGACCGAGGCTGATCAGATTCACAAGGGGCATCAACACAGTGGGAATTTCGAAGAGCACCAGGAAAAGCATGGCCCCGCGCAGCCTCCGCTTCGCAGCACTCCCCACGATGAATAGCAGAACCGCGTTGAACACGAACGGCTCGGGGCTGAGTCCGAAGACGGCGAAGTACGATGCTGCCCAGTACACGCCATCCGGGAGGGCGACATTGGTGAACGCAATGACCAGCATTGTCAACGAAACTACTTGCAGCACGCGGCCCGACCACAACGGCACCCCCGAAATTATGTTCTTGAGCCGCCGCGGGGCCGGCAATCGGTCCTCTCCGGTGACTGTGGAGATGCGTGTTTTCGGGATCGATGTCCGCTCCGAGGTGGCCTCGCGGGTCAGTGCGTTCATGTCGGGTCCTCTCTCGGCTCGGGTTCTTCGCTGATGGCAGCTGCCGCTGAGCAATGATCTAACTGTTATGTAAGTGCCAGATATGACTTCCCTTCGTTTGGGCCTCCGGCGGGCTGCCTCTCTCATACGCTCGAAGTCATGGCCCAAATGGGCTTGCATACGACACGAGTCTCGATCTGCAAGGAGTGTCTTCATGGACCCGGACGGCCCCATCGATGTGCCAGCCTCGCTCCTGCAAGACCCTGGGGTCGACCTGTTGTCGACTTACTGGCCTACGGCCTTGGCGCTCCTCCTCACGACGGCCGCCGTCATGCTGGCTGTGCGGTCGGCCTGTCGCCGAAACGGGCGGCAGCGAAGCCGCCGTGTGCTGAGCGCCACGGGGTGGGGCGTGCTGGGTTCCATGTGTCTCGTGGTAGCTCTCGCGTTCGGGGTCAACACCTGGGTTGGCTATTTTCCGTCCGTGGCGACGTTCTCGCGCTGGATGGATGACAAGGTGAGAGAGCCCGTCACGGACTTCCCCCAGACAGCCGTGTCTGCCCCCTCCGGTGCAACACCCACGGGGGAAAATCCTGAACGTGTCACGACCGATGACCGGGGGTACTCGTTTCTCGCGGCGGTTCCGTCATCAACTGAGAAAGTCCCCGATACTGGGGCATGGGTGTACCTGCCGCCCGGATACGACAAAGCGGGGAACACTGATCGGTATCCGGTCATTTATGTGTTGCACGGGTCTCCCGGGAGTGCGGCCGACTGGTTCGCGGGCGGACGCATCGACTACCTGCTGGATACGTTGATCAACAACGGCAGCATTCCCCCGGCAATCGTTGTTTCACCCGATCTGAATGCCAGTGTTGACCGTGTCGAGGAGGAGCCCCTCGACATACCCGATGGACCGAAACTCGAGACGTTTGTCACCAAGGATGTCGTGACGTGGGCGGACACGAATTTCCGCACACGAGCCGACGCTGAGCATCGCGTCGTGGCGGGCATGTCTTCGGGAGGTCTGGCTTCGCTCCTCTATGGCCTGCATCACCCGGATCTCTTCGGCGGAGTGATATCCATCATGCCCTACGCGACGCCGTACACCCCACGGATCGTCGCGAATCCTGAAGCGAAAACGCACAACTCTCCGTTGGAGGTCATCGCGGCGCGTAACGGTGCAACCCCGCAGAAGATCTTCATGGGCCAGGGGGATGGGGAATCGACAGTCGAAGCAACACAAATCCGGGACGCGTTGCGCGGCCAGGGCCAGACCACCACACTCCGGGTACTTCCCGGTCTCGCGCACAACTGGACTACGGCGCGGACGGTCATGCCCTATGGTCTCCTGTGGGCCGCGACTCAACTCGGTTGGGAGACCCCGTGAAGCTGTGGGCACTTTTCCGCCAGCTCGCGGCGTTTGGAATGGTGGGCCTCACCGGCCTGATCGTCGACGTCGCGCTCTTCAACCTGTTGCGCTCAACAGTGCTCGACAAGGAGTCTTTCGCGGGTGCCGTGCTGGTGGCGAAGTTCGTATCGACGGTCGCTGCCATCGCGGTGAATTGGGTCGGGAACCGATACTGGTCGTTCGCGGCGGAGCGCACCATGGCACCGGGGCGCGAGATGCTTAGGTTCTTCGTGATCAGCATTGGTGCCATGCTGGTACCGCTGACATGCCTGTTCATCTCGCACGTGCTTCTGGGGCTGACCTCTGCCCTCGCTGACAACATCGCTAGTAACGTCGTCGGTCTCGTGCTCGGTGCTGCCGTGCGGTTTGCACTCTACCGACGCTGGGTGTTCACAGGAGTCACACCACCGCAGACTCTCGACGCCCCTCAACCGGCGGTCGCCGCGGAATCGTCACCGTGAACCGGGATCCATCCGCGTTTGAATCCACACCGACCTCGAATCCGGACGCCGATGCGAGTGCTTTCACGATCGCTAGGCCGAGGCCGACAGTGGACGTCCGAGTCGCGGACTCTCCCGCTTGAGTAAACCGATCGAACAGCCTGGGGAGCGCAGAGGCGGGAATGCCGGGTCCGTCGTCTGTGACTGCGAGCTCGGTCTGCTGTTCGGTCTGCTGGATGGAGACGAGTACGCGGGTACCCGGAGGTGTGTGATATCCGGCATTGGCCACAAGATTCAAGAGCATCTGGCGGATGGCATCTTCGTCACCATCAATGATCACGGCCCCGTCAGGCACTGAGATCTGCCAAGAGTGCTCAGGAAAGACAAAGCGGGTATCGGACACGGTCTCCAGCACCACCTGAGACAAGTCGATGCGATTCACGTTCAGCTGTGGATCTGCGTCAAGTCGGGCCAGGAGCAGGAGATCGTTCACGAGCGTACTCATCCGCCGCGCCTCGGCCCTCACTCGGCCCAGTGCAATCCCCATCTCTTCTGCGTCGGCACCGGGCTGCGCATAGAAGTCAGCGTATCCCAGGATCGACGCCAGAGGATTGCGCAACTCGTGGCTCGCCTCCGCGATGAAGCGACGCATCGATTCCTCTGCTCGGTGCCGCGCGTTGAGTGAGGATTCGACGTGCTCCAGCAGAAGATTGAGTGCCTTCGCGACACGATCCGCTTCAGAGCCTCGCAATCTCGGGTCACGCGGCACCCGGCCCTGCGGGGACACCTCACCGGTCGACAAGGGGGTTGCCGTCACTTGTTGCGCGATGTGTGCGACATGCTCCAGCGGGGTTAACTCACGTGACACCAGTCGGTATCCGAGTGCCGCGGTCACAGCCGCCAGCGCTAACCCGGCCACCGACATCCAAATGACATAGGTGGTGATAACAGCGTTTGTCTCGTTCAACCCCACGCCTGTAATGACCGTGTATTCCGCGCCTTCAGCGCCCTCAACGACGTCGGCGGTCACCAGGAAGTGCCCTGCCGCGCTCAACCCCATTGACAGGGTGTCTTTGATCGCAAAGGGCTGAGCTCGTATCTCTCGAATCTCGGCCATCGAAAGAGTCCGATAGTCAAAGTCGCGCGTAAAAAAAGCGGAGAGTCGCGGGTCGCGTCCGTTCAATACGAGGAAGAACCCGTCCGGTGGTATCACAATCGAGAAGTCATCGAGCGTCGGCAGCTCACCGGTCTGCTCCAACGAGTTGCTCACTTGCGTGAGCGCACTGTCGCTCGAGAGATACAGGGTCGATTCCACCTGCGAGATCATGCTCGATCGCAAGATCCCAACGGACGTGCTTCCCAATGCAAGGAGGGTGGCGGTGAGCAGTCCAGATACTACGACGACTAAACGACCACGCGTCGTCCGCACCCTCCGCTCGGCACGCACTTAGGACTCCTGCTCGACTGGGGTACCTGCTCGGAGGATGTACCCCACTCGGCGAAGAGTATGAATCATCGGGCTGCGACCGTGGTCGATCTTCTTCCGGAGATAAGAGATGTAAATCTCAACGATATTCGATTCCCTCCCAAAGTCGTACTCCCACACGCGGTCCAGGATCTGTTCTTTGCTCAGCACCCGATCAGCATTGAGCATCAAGAATCTCAGCAGCGAGAACTCCGTCGCGGTCAACCGGATGTCGGTGCCCCCGCGAGAGACCTCGTGGCTATCCTCATTCAGTTTCAAGTCACCCACCTCCAATATTGGTGTCGGCGCGCTGGCCGACATCATCGGGCTTCGGCGGAGGAGCCCCCGGAGGCGAACTACCACCTCCTCTACACTGAACGGCTTGGTGACATAGTCATCTCCGCCTGCCGCGATCCCGCCGATGCGATGGGAGACCTTACTGTTCGCAGTAAGGAACAGCACCATGGTCTCTGGCAGTTCACCTCGGATCGAGCGAAGCACTTGGACACCATCAATGTCCGGCAACGTAATATCCAACACGATGAGATGTGGATGAATCCGGCGAGCGGCCTCGATCGCGGCATAGCCGGTACTCGCGACCTCGACGTGCCACCCTTGGCGACGGAGCACAGCAGAAAGGAGATGACGGAGACTTGGTTCGTCGTCAACGATCAACACTCGGATCGGCGACTGCGCGACTACTGAATCAGGTTCCACCCTTCCCATTGTCACCATCAACATGTGCGCAAGATAAGTGCGATGTAAGCACCGGCCCCGATCTCTGCAGACTTAGGTGGCACTTACCCAGCGTGATTACGGTCGAGGGATCATGAAATCCGACCTTGACCCTGATGGGAAATCCACAACCTCTGAAGCCTTTAGAGGGCCCCACATGCGGGCTTTATGGCACTTCGTCAGACCTCACTGGCGCCGCTTAGCGCTCGGCTTTCTGCTCGGCCTCGGTTCTACCGCGGCCGCACTCACTACGCCTCTAATTACGAAACAGATCCTTGACGCCGTTGGTACTCCGCACGACATGGCGCGTCCGATCGCTGCGCTTCTCGGTCTCGTGATCATCGGGAGCGGGGTGGGCTTCGCCCAGGCGGTGCTGTTGGGGAACCTCGCCGAAGACGTCGTATTCTCGGTACGCTCACTGCTCGTCAGACGGTTCTTCCGAGGACGAGTGTCCGACATACAGGCCCGCTCCTCCGGCGAGGTTGTCACGAGAGTGACATCGGATACCGTGCTGCTGCGGGAAGCGACGTCATCGGCGCTGGTGAACCTCATCAACGAGTGCATCGCGCTCATCGGCGCCCTCGCACTGATGGCGTTTCTGGATCTGGCTCTGTTCCTTGTGGCGATCACCTGCATCATCATCGTCGGTGTCCTTGCTGGACGTCTCATGCCCCGGATTGGCGCTGCCCAGCGACGCGCGCAAGAAGCCGTGGGCCGGCTTGGCTCGATCCTCGAGGGCGGGGTGCGGGCGGTTCGCACGATGAAAGCGGCACGTGCAGAATTGACCGAAGAGCAACGAGTGTTACATGAGGCCCGCGAAGCGATGCGGCAAGGTAAACGAGCGAATCGGACTGAGGCGTTCGCGTGGTCGTTTGCATCCACAGGAATCCAGTTCGGGATTCTCGTGATCTTGTCAGTAGGGGCTTGGCGGATTGGAGCCGGTCTGCTCGAAGTGTCCACGCTCGTAGCCTTCCTGCTCTACGCGTTTCAGCTGGTCGAACCCGTAGGCTCGCTGACAATGTATGTGGCGGAGCTCCAGGCCGGCTCGGCCGCAGCGGCCCGCATTCGCGAGACAGACGACATCGCTACCGAAGACACACAAGCCGGAGACCCCGTCCCTGCGGCGAGCACCGAATCGACGGCACTGGCGTTCGAGCAAGTCACTTTCACGTACCCAGGCGCGACAACACCTGCGGTCAGAGGCCTCTCACTTGCACTGCCACACAGAGGCAGAATCGCGATCGTCGGGCCTTCAGGTGCAGGGAAGACGAGCCTGTTCTCACTCCTCCTGGGGTTCTACCGGCCTGAGACTGGAACCATGCGTATGAACGGAGAGGATTATCAGAAGCTGTCATTGGAGGCCATTCGCGCACGGATCGCCTTTGTCGAACAAGAGACCAGACTGTTCGTGGGTTCAGTCCGCTACAACATTGCCTACCGGTATCCAGAAGCCAGCGACGACGAGCTATGGGCAGCGCTTGAAGCTGTCGGACTCCGAGACACGATCGAGGACTTTCCACTAGGATTGGACCAACCGATCAACGCCAGCAGCCTGTCGGGCGGACAATTGCAGAGGGTCGGGGTGGCACGCGCGATCGTAAGGCCTCCCGAGATACTTCTCTTGGACGAAGCGACCGCACAGCTGGACAGCCTCACGGAATCGGCGATTCATCGCGTGATTGACGAACTCTCCACAGAAGCACTGGTGGTGACGATTGCTCATCGCCTTTCAACCGTCGTCGACGCCGACCAGATCCTCGTTATGGACAAAGGGCTGGTCCAGTCGATGGGCACACACAGTGAACTCCTCCGGACCAGCCCGCTATATCTCGGGCTCGTCTCTGCGTTACGCATCAGCTGATACGCCCACTCCACCCCGCACAAACCCCTTCGTGCGTCTGGATCTGATGTGAAGCGCTCTGGGTTTGATGGAGACTCGCGCTATTTGATTCCGACCAGCGGATTGTGGTCGTTGGCGACAGCATAGAACGTGTTCTCGAACTCGGCGGGCGGGACGTCGCCAAGGTAGCCGTGGAGGCGCTGCGTGTTGTGCCAGTTCACCCAGCCGAGTGTCGCGAGCTCGAGCTCCTCGATCGTCTTCCACGGCCCTGATCGTGCGGGTCCGCGGACGAGTTCGGTCTTGTAGTAGCCGTTCACGGTCTCCGCCAGGGCGTTGTCATACGAATCGCCGACCGTGCCGATTGACGGGGTCGCGCCGATTTCTGCGAGGCGTTCGCCGTAGCGAATCGACGTGAATTGAGACCCCGCGTCGCTGTGACACCGTAGATCCTCGTGATGGCGGCCTCTCGACCAGCGGGCCATCTCGCTCGCGTCGAGGACCATCCCGGTGCGCATGTGCGACGCGACCCGCCAACCCACGATCATCCGGGAGAACGCATCGACGATGAAGCACACATAGGCGACACCCGCCCAGGTCGGCACGAATGTCAGGTCGGTGACCCAGAGCCGGTTCGGGGCGGTCGCGGTGAACTCCCGCTTGACCAGATCCGGGTGCCGCGCCGACGCCGGATCCGGCCTCGTCGTCTTCACGCGCTTCGAACGCCTTGCGCCTCAACGCCCGCTGCGCGCATCAGCCTGGCGGTCTGGTCGCGACCGATCGTGATCCCCGCCGCCGGGCGGCCTTCCAGAGCTTGCGGACCCCATAAACGCGGCAGTTGGTCTCCCAGATCTCGACCAACTGCGAGACCAGCACCTCGTCCCGCAGCGTCCGCGCTGAGGGTGCGCGCGTCTTGGCAGCGTAGTAGCTGCTCGGAGCCACGTGCAGCAGTCTGCAGATGAGCTCGACTCCGAGCCGGCAACCGTCCACCAGGTCGTCCTTGTTCGCGTCGATGACCGCCACTACCTCCGGAAGTGGCGGTCGAGCTCCGCAACGAAGAAAGACGTAGCCCGCTTGAGCACCTCGTGAGCCCGCCGCAGCTCCCGGTTCTCTTGCTCGAGCTCTTTCACCCGCTGCGCCCCGGCCGAGCTCACGCCCGGCGCGACGCCATCGTCGACGTCGGCCTGCTTCACCCACATCCGCACAGACTCGACCCCGTACCCGAGCTGCGTCGCGACCCGCTCGACCGTCCCCTGCGTGACGCCGAGCTCGGCGCGCAGCGTCCTCACCATCCGCACCGCGGCGGCCTTCTCCTCGACCGAATAGCGACGCGTCGTCGGCTTCCCATTCGCCAGTTCCTTCCACATAACTCCATCCTCGTTTCCAAGGCCAGGAGCCTCCAACAAACTCAGGGCGCTTCAATCGATCCGGGCCGCATCTTCACTGGTTGTGCCGGAGCGGATGCCCTCGTCGATTTCGGCGCGACGTACTCATTTCCGGACCGTCTCGGGCAACAGATCGAGTTGTTCACAATGCTCGTGATCGCACCATCGCGGGTTGCGGGATTCTCCCGGGGCCTCGATCACGAGTCGGACGGCGCGCTGGCGGAGCTCTACGGGGTACGGGACAGGCCTAATGCCAGGGGCTCCTTCCGGTAACGGTTCGCCCTCCATCAAACACGACACGATTCAAGGACTTGCGGAAAACGTCTGCTGCATGACGGGAGACGCGCGAGCTATTCCGCGAGAGCGTCTCCGTCGATGTGGGCAACGGTGATCCGGATCTCAGCAGGTCCACCTGTCTCTTGCGTGATGAGCGCGTCGATGACGGTATGCAGCCGGCAAACGGTGTCCACCACGCTCGCGGGCCCCGTCACGCCGATGGAGACGTCCACGGAGACCTGCTCGCTGGTCCTCTCAATGGCTACGAGGGGCGTCTTTGCGTCGCGGATGCCGAGAAGCCTGGCTCCTGCCTCGGCGAGCTTCGAGGCCGTCGTCCCGGTGCGGAAGATCGTCGTCACTCCTGGCGTCGCGAGGATCGCCGCTTCGATGTCCGTGGCCAGGGCACGGTCCGGCATCGAGTTCATTGTCATTGTGTCTCTCTTCCGGGGTGCGGCAGGTCGTGCAGGTCGTGCACGACGATGTCGATGCCGATGACGTTCAGGCTCGTGTGCGCTGCGAGGCGTGACGCGATCGCTCCTCGCAGGCGCTCTACGAGCTCGGGGATCGGTCGACCGTGGGCGATGCTGACCTCGGCGTAGACCTCGATGGGCTCATCGGGTTCGGTCGCCTCGCCCTCGAGCCGCACTCGCCCGACAATGATGCCGGGGACGTCCTGCTCGGCGGCGCGCACCAGTCCTCGGATCGCGCCCTCGGTGATCCCCAGATC
>NZ_JAPFRB010000001.1:692812-698012 GCF_035726885.1 Leucobacter sp. M11
GATGCCGGCGAGAATGCTCTGCACCCAGCTTTCCTCCGGCTCCGGCTCGGCCTCGGTGTCGGCTGCCAGGAGTTCGGGTGAGAGCGTTCGGAGTCGCTCGAGGGCGTCGAGTGCGATCTTGCATCCCGGCGACCCGTCGATCGAGGGATCCGCGGGGGCACGGCCAGCCTCGAGGTAGTTGGAGAGCTCCTCGATCGTGTGGCCGTCGAGATCCTCGGGCTCCATCCCGAGCACTGTGGTTTCGGGGGTGTCGTGTTCGTTCATCGCCACTGCTCCATCCGAACAATGATGTCCTTACGAGCTCGCGACAGCAAACCTCGGACGGTGGAGACGGGGAGGCCGAGTTCTTCGGCGATCTCCTCGTAGGAGTAGTCGCCGATCTCGCGCAAGACCCAGCACTCCCGTTGTGCGTCCGGGAGTTGTCTGAGCGCGTCGCTCAACGCCGCCACGCCCGCGCGGGCTTCGGCCTGACGCGGCGGGGTTCCATGGTCAGGTGCCGGAATCTCCATTTCTGTTACATCCACGTGGGTTCGGGTGGCCCGGATACGGTCGATCGCTTTGCGGCTGGTGATCCGCATCAGCCAGCTCTTCACCCGACCCGGGTCTTCGAGCTTGGGGAACTGCTCCCAAGCGGTGATGAACGCGTACTGCACCACATCATCCACCTCTGCTGTTCCGGGGAGGATGCGTCGGGCATAGGCACGCATCATCGGGCTGTACCTCCGAACCAGCACCGCGAATGCGACCGTGTCGCCATCAGAGGCGCGGCCTGCGACGATGCGGTCGTCAGCTGATTCCAATGGGCTGCGATAGCGTTCACTGCGCATCCTTCGTCCCCCTCACGCGAAGGGGCCCTCCCCGGTGAGGGCCTGAGACGACCCCGTTGCCGTCTCCTCTTCCCTCATCCTCTCCAAGAACCACCAGAACCTCAAGAGAATTTTGGGGTTTCATTACTTCTTCGCGCGACGTCCGGTGATGAGTCCGTAGATCAGCAACACCAGGATCGATCCGCCGATCGCGAGTAGCCAGGTCGAGAGGTTGAAGAAGCCTTCGAGGTTGACGTTGAAGATGAGGCCGCCGAGCCAGCCACCAAGCATCGCACCCACGACGCCCAGCAGGAGCGTGACGAACCAGCCACCGCCCTGCTTGCCTGGGAGGATGAGTTTCGCGATCGCGCCGGCGACGAGGCCGAGAATGAGAAAACTGAAAAAGCCCATGAGAGGTTGTCCTTCCAAACTGTTTCGCTGAGAGGTCGGGTGGACGGCGACGTGCGCCGTCCACCCGTCCCGGGTTACTTCTTGAAGACGTCCTTGACGTCCTCGACCTTGCCTTTGACCGTGCCCTTCGCCTGATCAGCTTTGCCCTCGGCGACGAGCTTGTCGTTATCGGTCACCTTTCCCACGGTCTCTTTCACCTGACCGGTGAGCTTGTCGGCAGCGGCCTTGATCTTGTCTCCAGCACTCATCGTGTCGATTCCTTTCTTTTCATTACTCAACCGCTCGCGAAGTTCGCGAGTGGGGGCTATCTAGGGCGGAAGCAGCTCTTCCGCCTGTGCGGTCAGCTGCCGAGGAGGTTCTTGCTCGCCTTCTCTATCGTCTTGCGGGCATTCCTCGCCATGCGCTTCCGGGACTTCTTGGCGTCAGGGCTCGTCCAGAGCCGTTCGAGTTGGTGCCGCAGGTCCTCATAGTTCTTCCCACGCGACTTCGCCGATTCCACACCGACCAGATACACGGCGATCGCGATCACCGCGAGGATCAGCAGGTTCTTTCTCATCGCACCGCTCCTTTCTCTTGCTTCCCGGTCTGGGGTCAGTTCACTCGGGACTGGTCTGCTGCGAGCCGAGATCGGATCCCGGAACGGATCGATACCAGGGTGGGCGTCTCCCGCCCGGTCAGCGTCGCGAGGTTGTCGACGAGCATCGTCACCGTTCCGGCAACATCCGCCGGGGAGGTGTTCTGCCTCGGCGTCACACTCACATGGAGCACATCCGCACCGCGCACACGGCGAGTATCCACGCGCGCGGAGAGGATTTCCTCCCGGCCGGTGAGCGCGCGTGTGATGGCGTCGACGGCGAAACCGTGACGGATCGTCACCGCCCCCTGCACGCCCTCGCAAGCTTCTTCACGAATCACGCGGCTGCTCCGGCCACCACCGAGGCGGGCGATCACGACTATCGCCAGCACCACCACCAGTAGCAGGAGTGCAAGGAGAGCGACAGTGAACCAGCTCGCCGTAGTCGCCTCCGAGATACGCGTCGCCTGATCCGCATGCACCATCCAGTCTCTCGTGGTCGTCATGCTCGTCCGCCACACCTCACCAGCTACCGGCGACAGCATGGCAGTCGCCGCAGCAGCGCCGGAGGCGAGGAGTATCAGACCGGTGACGAGGAGGATGATCCGGTTCACCGCTCGATTCGTAGCGTTCATGACAGCCCCCCTGTATCAGCGGCACGCACTACCCGGGCGTGCGCACGCACGCGCGGAGACAGGTCGTAGCTGGCGAGTTCTGCTTCCGCGATCTCCCGAAGCCGGCCTTTGTCGATGGTCTGTCCGGGTTCGGGGCGAACCGTCACGTCCGCGCTCCGGTGGCCGATACCTATCACCACGGAGGCCTTGGAGAGATCCAGTTCGCGCCGCACCCGCTCCGCAACCGCCAACGCGATCACCCCGTTATCCACGACCACCGCATGAGAAGACACTGCGAGCTCATGCTTCGGCCTCCGCCCGGGGCCGACCGCCAGCCAGACCAACGCCACCCCGATCACCGCGACGACCGCGCCCCCGGCGACGACCGCGGCCTGAGGAACCTCGTCCGGAAGCATCGTCAGCCAAGCCAGTGCAGCGCCAGGGGCGACCAGGAGCGGGCCGAGTCCGAGGAGATGCAGCACGACCTCGATACCCGTGTACATCGCGGCGAGTGCAGCGAGCACGAGCACGACGACAGCGAGGACGGTGCGCGGAGAATGCGTCTCCCTCCGCACGACACGCTTCAACACGCTAGTACTCATCTATCTCACCCTCTTTCGCTCAGGGACAATCGCGCCCGTCACGGTGACCGACACGCGCCGAATCTCTCGCCCGGCCAGTCGGGCGAACTCCTCAGCGAGCCTTGTCTGCAGCGCACGAACCCGGTCGAGGATCGGGGTCGCGGCTCGGACCGCCTCCGTATCCCCCAGGTCAGGGATCGGCAGCATCGCTGCAACCCTCACGGCGAGGCCACCACCCCACTCGGAGACCTCGACGTTCACGTGATCTCTGGAGACCCCGATGGTGACCGCCGCCGCCTCCCGGACAACCTTCTCCGTTACCCGTTGACGAACATGCACCCTGCCAGGCACCGAACGCCCGGACGTAGGGGGCTCGTTCAGCAGGGATGCCACGGTCGCCATGCTCATGACGACACGCGCCTCCCGGTGAACGCCCCGGCCAGGGCGCGGAGATCAAGCTTCCCGGACACTACCCGTCCGGTCAGCGCTCCAACACCCATCATGACAGCGACGAGCAAGAACCCCCAGAACCCGAAGGTCAACGCAGCAAACGCGAGCACCGCACCAATCAGGGCTCCACTCAGCGTGGCACTCATGAGACTCGCGACTCGGTGTCGTCACCCTCGTCGTCGCTGGGCAGATGCACGTCGTTCACATCCACATTCACCTCGACGACCTGCAACCCGACCAAGCGGGTGATCGCGCCAGCCACAGCCTGGCGGACGTTCTCCGCCATCTCCTGGATCGGTGCCGGGTAGTCCACCACGATCGTGATGTCCGCGGCAGCCTGCGTCTCACCGACCTCGACCTTCACGCCCTGCGTGAGATCCGTCGCGTTCACAGCGTCACGGATCGCACCCAGTGCGCGGGCTCCGCCGCCACCGAGCGCGTACACACCCGGCACCTCACGGGCTGCAATACCCGCCACCTTCGCCACGACACCCTCAGCGATCGTGGTCCGGCCCGCGGACTGACCTTCGACCGCGGCCGAGAGGTGCCCCGCCGAGGGCGCACGATCCACCCGCGAAGCAGGCACCGGGGCCTTCTTCGCCCGGCCATCAGCCGCCAGATCTCCCGAAGGGATCGTCGTGTTCGTCTCATTCGTAGCCATCTGAACTACCTCCACAAATCAGCAGCGCAACCCCAAAGAGCCGCACCATCCAACGAGCGAAGAACAACGCTCTACATATGAGACGGGACACAATGGGAAAACGTCACAAAGTACTTTGAGACCGCGCATCCTCGCGCCGAGTACCGCGCCAGATGCTTAGGAAAGACACATCACGACGTCACGCCCAGATGAGACAACTCTGAGCGCCGAATCCACTCCGGTAGCTAAATTCGGGACTCGTACCGTTCCCGGTGCTGCTTTCGCAAAGCCAGATACCGAGGGTCTTGAGCCGCACGATCCCAAGCCGCCTTGAAGATTCGAGCGCTCTCGGCCTTCGCAGGGTCATGCTGCCTGGCAAGCCGCCGCCTCCCATGAGCGCCGCTCTGCCCCTTCTTATCCGCAGGCACCGGCCCAACGTACTTCTTGCCAGCGGGATAGTTCGCATACCGTCTGGCACGAGTGAATCCCATCTGCAGAAACTTTCGCGCCACGTCAGCACCCACGAAATCATCGTCATCGAGATAACGGGCGAACATGGACAGGATATGCTCACTCGATGCCCGCGCAGTTTCCGGAGTAGCGAACTTCCAGTGCGGGAGGATCTCGGACTTATACGGTTCGACTTTCAACACGCCCTGCTCGCCACGCCCGATGCGATAAAGGTCAGGACGCTCGCGAAAATCGATCGACCCATAATCGAGTGAACAGTCGAACTCTTGCAAAGCACCCCGTCCTCGCGGCCACCCAATTGTGGGCCTAGGAACCGCCCCGTTGCGGGCTGCGACACGACACGGGTTCCTGCAACGTCTCACCCAAAGAACGCAACCATGGGTCTGATGCATGGTTAGGTGACATTCTGACCTGACCTATAGTTTGGTTTCCACTCGGGGTAGCTAGTCGAAGGCCTTCATGAAAGGCTCACCCACATGCCACGCCCCTACCCACCAGAGTTCCGTGCACGCGCGATCGCGCTCGTCCGCGAAGGCCGACAGGCCAAGCAAACCGCAGCAGACCTCGGCGTCCACGAGGTCACTCTTCATTCCTGGCTCCGTCAAGACGATATAGATAATGGTCGCAGGCCCGGCAGATCCACCAGCGAAGAC
>NZ_JAPFRB010000001.1:698070-745319 GCF_035726885.1 Leucobacter sp. M11
TGAAGCGCGCCTCGAAATGGCTCGCTGAGGAGGAACGCGTCGACCCAAAAGGGCGCACCCGGTGATCGACCGTCTCGTCGATGCCGGGGCACCCGTAGAGACCTGCTGCCGGCTCCTGGGCGTCTCCCGGCAGGGCTACTACCGATACCGGAAACGCCCCACCAGCTCCACGCAGCTGCGTAGGCAGTGGCTCACGGGCCTGATCCGTGAAATCCACACGGCCTCACGCGGAACGTACGGATACCGCCGCATTCATGTCGAGCTCACCATTGGGATGGAGATCCCGTGTTCGAGTCGGCTGATCTCGGTACTGATGACTAAGAGCGGCATCTACGGGCTCCCTGGCCCGACCCGTGTGAACCGATTGAAAGGGGTTGCGACTGCTGATGACCTTGTGCATCGCAAGTTCCACCGGCTCACGCCGGACGAGCTCTGGGTGACGGATATCACGGAGCATCCGACGCGGGAAGGAAAGGTGTTCTGCGCGGCGGTGCTTGACGCGTGTAGCCGGAAGATCGTCGGTTGGGCGATCGATTCCAAGCAAGATTCAACGCTTGTGGTGAATGCCCTCGACATGGCGCTCCGCGGGCGAACACCAGCCCCAGGGGGAATCGTCCACGCTGATCACGGGGTCCAGTTCACCTCGTGGGCGTTCACGCAGAAGATTCGTTCTGCAGGCTTTCTGCCTTCGTTCGGGACGGTCGGTGATGCGCTCGATAACGCGATGATGGAATCGTTCTGGTCATCGATGCAGATCGAGCTGCTCAACCGAAAGAAATGGAGAACTCGGATCGAGCTCGCGAACGCGATATTCGAGTACATCGAGGTGTTCTACAATCGCAAACGAAGGCACTCGTCCTTGGGGTATCAAACGCCCACGGACTTCGATCTCGCCCTCTCAAAACAGTTAACATCCGCCTGAAGCTAGTGACCGGGATTGGAAACCAAACTGTAGGTCAGGTCAGAATGTCACCTAAACATGCATCAGACCCGGTGGTTATCATGGTGCTGGCGCGGGATTGAGAGCGGGAGGGACGGTGCCGGTGCGTTGAGGTTCCTGACCGACGGGAACCTGTGGTCGGCCGTCTATCGTCGCGAGATCAACATCGTGACTCTAGAATCTCCGAAACCAGGCGGGAACACCACGCGACACGCTGATCACGCCCGCGCACTTGCGCCGCGGTGCCGACGTGCCTCCTGAATCCGCGCCCGCGCAAGGAGAACGAGGCTCCAAGGACCGAAGAAGAGGAACTTCAGCCCGTTCCACAGTACCCAGAAGAAGGCCAGGTAGAGCCATTTGCTCCAACCGTGCTCGATGAGACCGGTGCAGGTGACTGCAATCAGCAGGTAGGCGAAGCCGAGGAGCATCGCGGGGATTCCCCATTTGAGGCCGCGTCGGGTGCGGAGCTTGTCGAGGAGGATGTTGGTGGGCATCCAGCGGCGCAGGAAGATGCGGGTGTGGATGCTGGCGTTCCAAAGCCGGTTCAGGAGCATGATGTGGGCCTCACTTTCGCACACAGGACTATCGCGATGTGGCTGGTCCTGAGTGGTTGAGTGCCCGAGATACTTCTCGAACGGTCTGCCTCACCCCAGTGTGCGGGGATCGGCGCGTGGTTGCTCCTGCCTGACCTGATCCTACGTCAGCCCGTCGAAACCTGGTAAGGGCTCTTCGCCGCTCGTTGCCGTCATTTGCTCGTTTCTGGCCGGGTCGGGTGCTGCCGGGTGGGGGTCGTACCTGCTCTGGTGGCGGGGCTTCGTCTTGAGGTTGTCGCCTCCACCCGTGACGCAACCAGCAGTGGTGCAGAAAGAGAAAACGTTATGCGATTCCAATCACCTCCGGCAGAAATCAGGCCGGAACCTGTCACCCGGGGTGGGAGGCTGCGACGGCGGCTTCGCCAGCTCGGGTCCGTTCTTGCTGCCACCGCAGTCCTCGCCACCGGTAGCCTCATCGCCACGTCCCCGGCGAATGCTGCCTCTCTCGGTCCAGGCCACGGCGATCTGAACACCACCGGCACTGTCGGCGCGTTCATCGCAGAATCCGATGGCCGACAGGTGTACTGCATGGATGCCGGAGCCCCAGCCCCCTGGAACACCACGACCGGGCCGACAACCGTCACCGACCTGGTGAGCTACACGGGTCAGCAGTTGTCGCCCACGACGCTCGCGAAGCTGAACTATGTGCTCTCAAAGTGGGGTGATGCCACGAACCCTGACGTGACGGCTGCCGTGCAGATGTATGTATGGGCAGAAGCCGACCCGGTGACCTATCACTCCCACGGGATGGATGGTGACTCCTGGTACATCGGCCGCGTGCCAGCAGCAAACCGTGCCACGGTGCTGAACAATTTGGCGGCGATGCGGTCGGAAGCGACCGCGAATCACTCGGTGAACCCGTCCGTTGACGTGTCGATCGCGATGGTCGACCAGTACAACGGCACTCTCACTGTCGCGCTGTCGCCGACGGTCCTCACCGGCAACGTCGTCCTCACTGATGGCACCTTCGTTGACGGCACCACCTCGAAGGCCCTCAGCGAAGGCACCTACCCGATTGTCGGGAAGCCAGCGGCCGGGGTGCCTGAGTATCGGATCAGCGCGTCGGCGTCATACAGCGGTGTGGGGCTTGGTGCACGGGTGAACCTGTATGAGACGCCCGGGCAGCAGCGGCTCCTCGCGAACGGCAGCCCCGCCGCGGTGACAGACACGGCGCAGACGCCGTGGATCGAGTTGGATTTCCAGCCCGTGATCGGCACCCAGGTCGCCACAAAATATGTGGCCGAAGGTGACGCGTTCACGGATCTGCTCTCCGTCTCCACTGTCGGTGTCGGGGCCTGGATTCATGTCGCTGGCACCCCGGTGCCGTTGACCGCATCAGGTACCTTGTACGGGCCGTTCGATGAGCAGCCCACCGAATCCGAGAGCGTCCCCGAGGGTGCACCAGTAGTTGCTGAGGAGACGCTGCTGCTTGATCGTGGCGTCGGCGACTACACCTCGAACGGTTCACTGACCGCGACTGAGTCGGGTTTCTACACCTGGGTGTGGGGCATCGATAAAGACGACCAGGGCACGAACTCGAAGTACATTCGCGGATCGTTCACCGACTGGTTCGGGCGGGTCACTGAAACCCATGTGACACCGTTCCAGCCAGAGGCCGTATCGAAAACAGATGCGCGGCTCGCAGTCCCCGGGGATGCAGTCACCGACACGATCACTGTGTCGAGCACGAACGGTGCCTGGTTGAAGATTGACGGAGAACCCATCCCCGTGGTCCTCGATGGCATCGCCTATCAAGTGCCCGGCACACTGCCACCGGTGGAACAGGCAGGCGTGCCCGAGGACGCGATGGTGCTTGGCGAGGTGCAGGTCACCGCGACGGGACCAGGCACGTACACCTCGCCTGGAGTCGTGCACCCTGATGCGGGGTTTGTGACCTGGGTGTGGGGAGTCCGGTTGGTGTCGCAGCCTGAGGAGTACCGCGACTTCATCGCCGATAACTGGTCGGATAACTATGGGATCCCGTTGGAGTCCACCAGCGTCCGCTGGCCTATCAGCGTGACTTCGGAGGTTCGGGAATACAACGTGTATTCGAATGGGCGCGCGTTCGACACTGTCGAGGTCACCGGGTTCCCTGACAACCACGGCGATTTCACTGGAGACGGATACTGGGGTGCCGACCTCGATGTCATCACCCACACCGTCTACGGCCCGTTCGTAACTGACACGGTCCTCACTGATGATCTGACGCTCGAAGACGCTCCAGTACTGACAGCATTGACTACTCCGGCACGCAACGGGGTGTACAAGCTCGGCTACACCGACGCTGATCAGATCCGTCCGACGGAGCCTGGCTACTACGTCATCGTGTCCGCGTTCGCTGGCGATGACCGGGTGCAACCCTTCCGATCCTCACCAGCAGACATCCTGGAACGCTTCTACGTCCCTGAGACGCCCGTCCCGGTCGGGGTGACGGTAACGACGAAAGCGACACCGGAAGCGTTCGTTGGAGACCCGATCAGCGACACGGCAATCATCGAAGGAATTGTGCCTAATGGTGCGTATCTGGTGTTCCGCGCCTACGGCCCCTACCAGGAGCAACCGATCGCTGATGAGGAGCTAGAGCCGTTCTTCACCTCAGAAGACATCCCGGTGGCGAGACACGGCGAGTACACCTCTGGAGTGACGAGTGTCGCTGCTGCGGGGCTGGTGTTCTGGGTGGAAACTCTGCATGCGGCAGACGGCACGGTGCTTGCGGAGGGGTTCATCGGAGCCCCCGGAGAGACCACGATCGTTCACCACCGGCCTACGGTGCAGGTGACAACCAAAGCGGTCCCGGAGGTGACTCTTGGGGACCCTGCCCATGATGTTGCGATCGTCACTGGCACGGTGCCAGAGGGGACGATGCTTGCCTTCCAGGCTTACCGTCGAAACGGAGACGCCCCGGTGTGTGAGGTGAAGAACCTCGTATTCGACACTCACGACACACTCATCCCCGTCACTGACGCTGGCGAGTATGTCTCCACTGAGGTCGTGTTCGAAAGTACCGGCACTTACTACTGGGTGGAGTCGCTCTACAGCAGGGACGGTGAGCTGCTGCACCGTGGGGACTGTGGCGCACCGGGTGAGACGACGAAAGTCGTCGACAAGCCGGGTGTTCCGCCTGGTCCGCCGAGCCTCGCGGTCACCGGTGGAGGGTGGTCCTGGGCTGGGATCATCGCCGCGCTGATGCTTTTCGCAACCGGTGGGACACTATGGTTTGGCCGCAGACTCGCCCTCCACCGTGAGCGCACCGGGTACGTGCGTGACGAGGTTCTCGCCGCCGAGCTCGATGAACTTGCAGAGGAGTAACTTCAGCTACGGGAAGTAAAGGCCGGGTGGGCTGCGTCAGTATTGGGGCGTAGCCCACCCGGCTGTTTGGCTATTCCTTGCGGTAAGGCTCGTGCCAGGTGTCGGCGATGAACTGTGCGACAGCAACAGTGGAGTTGAACACCAGCCGTGCGTGTCTCGGGGTTGCCGGGCTGGGGCCATCAGATCCGTGTCCGTTGCCGATGGCATTTCTTGCTTCGGCGATGGACTGGACCGTCGTGGTGAGTGCCCTCATCGCTTTCCTGATTGCATCACTACCTCGGGAGCTTCCCTGCACTGCGTCAGCGTTGATCTCAAGTTGGGATGCGACTTTCCCGAACAAGCCAGGGAGGTCGTCTCGCTCCGAGAACTCGACATTCAGGTCAGTGAGTACGATCTTGCATTGGCTCTCGATCAGGTTCTTGCACGACGAGATCGCTGTTGCAGGATCATCGTTCAGGTCTCGGACGATCATGTCAAGATGCCGTCGAAGGACCGCGTTCTCGGTAAGATCTGGCGTCTTTGCGAGCGTGAGTTTCGCTGGCGCATGGTAGGCGGCGATGTTCCGTGTCCCGTAGATGATCCGGTCACCGAAGTGGTCAACTGGGTAGAGTTCGAACCCATCTCGACGAAGAGTGTTGTTGTAGGCGGAGACCATTTCGGCTGCCGCTGCGGGGTCGTCACGCACAACAGGATGCACTGTCTCAACGAGGAAGTTCAGAAGGTTCTCGTCTGAGCCGTCTCGGAGATTGAACCGGTCGTCACCGAACACCCAGTCATCTTCCCAGTCCCAGTTATTGACGGCGTGCTGGTAGATATCTCTGGCCGCATTCTTGTATCGGTAATCCTTGCTCGGCAGCTTCTCCAGGTCAAAGAGGCGTGCAAGAAAGTCGGGGTGCTCCAAACGTCCCGCCCACTGGAATTCGGAGAGGGAAAGCCAATCAACCAGGTTATTTCGCGTACTGCGACTAATGCGCTGAGTTCCCTTCGAGGCCATACCTCAAGTTTATCCGGCGTTGAAGTCAGAGCAGACGAACGCGATGACGCAGGGCAGAAGACTCCTCGGATGATGGGGCGACGTGCACCCGATTACTCAGGTCGGATCGAATACGTTCGTAATCGATCCGCTGTGCATCATCGGCGGGCACTGGCCCGAGGGCGCTTGTCGAGGTGATGCCCCACCGGTCACGGTACGCGGCGACCGCGCGAACCGCCTGTTTCCGGGCCTCGTGTTCGAGGTCTCCGAGTATGGGTAGCCAGGGTGCGGGCTGCTCGATCGCGGCCTTGGTGAGCGCGTCGAGACGTTCACCCATGAGCTGCTCCCGCTCAGCGAGCGCTGTGCTCATGGCAGGGTCGGTGAGGCCGGTGGCGCGGGGAACAAGGCCTGCAATGAGCCCGGCTGCACGTCGCGGGCTGGGCGGGTAGGTGCTGGTGATCTTCTGGATCCGGTACCGCAGCAGTGACCCGATATCATCGACGCCGTCGAGGTTCCCTGCCTGCACCACCCGTGGAAGTAGTTGCTCGATGTCGTGGCCTGCCGCTTCGAGGCGACGCAGCTCGGTGGTGAGGTTTCCGAAGGATTCCGTCTCGACGAGTTCGTCGAGCACTTCGGTGGTGAGGCCTCCTTGTTCGAGGAGGCTGGTCCAACGGTGTTGCTGGGCTTCTTGGGCGATGGTCTCGTACTCTGCTGCGAGTTGCGCCAGCGATCCCCACGTTTCGTGCTCGGCGGTGATGGTGTCGTGTGCGGATGGTTCAGCGCCGACGTGTTGCAGGATGCCGTAGAGGATGCTCTTCGCGGTCATGTGGAGGTCGTCGCGGTGCTGGTGTTCTTCGAGGTGATGTTGGTCGGTGGCGATGTAGGCGCGGTTGGATTCCCGTCCGCGGGTCATGGCGACGTAGAACGATTCGCGAGTCATTTCCGGCGACGACACGATCGCGTGCGCCGTCGTCACGGTCGAGCCTTGCGCACGGTGCGCGGTGATCGCGTACCCGAGTTCGACGTTCTCGGCCACATAGGAGGCGGGCAGGGTGATCGTGGTGCACCATTTCGAGTGTGCTCGGCGGACAGTGAGGGCTCCATCATCATGCGCTCGGGTCACCATCCAGCGGTCGCCATTCTTCACCCAACCCCGCCCGAGCGACAACCGCCGGTCATTCTTACGCGTGATAACCAGGTCACCACGGGAGCCTTCGTTCCCGTCTTGGAGCCGAACGCCCTCGAGGGCGACTTCGCCTGCGAGGATCCGATCGGTGCGAGCACGGTTATTGAGCTGGGAGACAGTATCGAGGGTCTCAGCGATCAACACCGAGGTCTTCCCGGCGGCTTGGTCGTGTTGCCAGGCCTGGTAGGCCTGCTCGAGGATCTCCTCGTACCCGCCGGGAGTGATGCGATCATGAGCGAGGTAACTGTCGATGACGTCGGTGTCGCCGATCCGTAGTCCGAGGGAGGCGTGTTTTTCCCAGTCGTTTCGGAACCTGCGCACATCCAACAGCTCCGGGGCATCGGCTCGTTCACGCACCAGCATCCCGAATGCCCCACCCGCATCGACGGCCGCGAGCTGCGCCCAGTCGCCGACCAGTAGCACTTTCGCGCCGACCGCGTTCGCGTGGGTGGTGATGGTGTCGAGGGCGAGGGTTCCTGCGAGGGATGCTTCGTCGATGATGACGAGCTGACCGCCAGTGAGGTTCCAGTTGCCGTGGCGGTGTTCGTGGAGCCACTTCGCCGTGTTCTCCGTCGCCACCCTCAAATCACCCGCCAAGACGTCCGCAGCCCCAGCCGACGGTGCGAGCCCGATGACTGAGCCTCTGCCGTGGCGTCTTTCCCATGCAGCATGCAGGGCTTGCATGGTGGTGGTTTTCCCGGTCCCAGCGGGGCCGACGAGCACATCCAAGGTGCGACCGGAGATACCGATCTTCGCGATCGCCTGCTCCTGATCAGGCGACAACGTGTACCCGTCCTTGTTCTCGGCACGGGCGGCCTGCTCAATCCACGCAAGCGGCACCGTCGGCGCAGTGCGACTCTTTGCAGCGGCAAGGAGTCGGTCTTCGGCAGCAAGGACCCGTTCGGAGGAGTACACGGTGGAGGCCTTCGGGCGGAACACACTCGTGCCATCGGCCTGTTGGAATGTGGGTGGGCTCGATGCCAGCTCCGGCGGCGTCAATCGGAGAGATGCGTGTTCAGCGGCGTCAACGATCTGCCGTGTGATGGTGTCACGGTCCTGGGAGGTGGCGAACCGCAGCCCCATCGTTTGACGGACGGCTTCGGCGTGGAGGTTCCATCGTTTCCATGTCGCACGCCGATCGCCTACCCGCTCGACTACGACCGCTGCTACCGCGTCGAGGTCATCGAGCGGGATGTCGTCAGCACGTAGCAACGGATCGGCTGCGCTACTTGAGAGGAGCACGGCGGCCCAGGTCGGTGCGTCCTCTCCGAGTACCTGGGTGGCTCGTTGACGCCATTGCGCGGTGAGGTCGCTCAGGGAGTGCTGTTGCTTCGGTGGCCGGGTCTCGAGGGTCGCCTGTTGCCGGAACTGCCACAGTAGCTTCGGTGACGGTTGCCTGCCATGCTTTTCTACATAGTCAGCCACGAGGCGGTCTTTGACCTGCTCGATATCGCGGGTACGGGAGGAGAACTCCTCCATCAGCTCCTGCGAGACCCCGGTGATCTCCCACGCCGTCGACCGGCCCGCACCACGTTCACGCGCCTCCCACCCCACCCCGAGCAGCTGAGTGATCCTGTCGGCGAGGACGGCGTTGTAGTGCTCCGATAGCCCGGTCACTGCTGCGTGGAGTGCGCGGGAATCAAGGGTGCGCCACTTCCCATCCCGCACAGCTTGTACCCGGTTCGCGATCACCACATGGGTATGCAGCTGCGGATCAGACGCCCGCGAATCGTAATGGTCATACGCAGCCGCAATCACACCCCGCACCGGCACCTGAGCGACCGCACCCCGCGGACCCTTCGCACCCACCCTCGTCGCAGCGACATCCCGCTCCAGCAGCTCGATTACCTCCTGGATTGCGGCGTGGTGTGCTTGCGCGATCAGCGCTTGGGTTCCTCCATCGGCGACCGCCCAGAGCGTGGAGACGGACTTCGGGACGGAGAACGTGAGATCGAAACCAGCGACAGGCGCACCAGTCTGCTTCGCCGCTTCCTCAGCCTCAATCAACCCGACCTGGGTCGCGCGCTCGTCAGCAGTGAGCGCAACCGAGAGTTTCTCGACGCGACGCTGCACCCGCTCTGTGGCGGTGGCGAACTTCCGGTACGGGCGACCAAGCTGCGAACCCGTGCTCGGGTCCTGCCCGTAACCCATGAGTCTCCGGAGCTGCTCCTCAGACACGGAATCCCCGTCAGCGAGATTGCCGGAGAGCCCGGAAAGGCCCGAACCGATCCATGTGCCGGGTGGGGTACCTGCTTCGAGGTAGTACCTCGTCAATTCGGAAGCCGCGTCACGATCACCATCACCGGTGACGACAGAATTCAACAGATACCGGTATCCATCACCGGCGGTCATCACCCTGATCGAGACGGTCACACTTAGCAGGTACGAAGCACTGCCCTCAGCGATGCCGGACCGGATTTCGCGGCCTTCGTAGATTAAACAGGATACGTGAGAGGCGGCTCTCGGCAAGCGGGTTACTTAGGGGGCATAGGGCCGGGTTGGCTCCTGTGTCCACTCGTAGGTGCGGGTGGGGTGAAGGAGAAGTATCAGTGATGAAGTACTCAGAAGAATTTAAGCGGGACGCGGTCGCGCTCGTTCGTGCTGGTGCGACGCAACGCGAGGTGTGTCGTGATCTGGGGTCTCTAAATCGGCGATGTCGAAGTGGGTAGCTGATGCTGGCCTGCCCGCAGCGAAAGACCTGTCAGCTTTAGAGGATGCGCAGGTGCGTGAGTTAATGCGCCGGAACTGGCTTCTAGAGCAGGAGAACGAGGTACTCCGTCGTGCAGCCGCATATTGACCGCTGATTCATATCACGCCTCCAAAATCGTATTCCCGCTCGTCCAAGAGATGGTTGCGAATGATGCTCCGCTCAGGGCGCCTGTCGCGGTGGCGTGCCGGGTGCTCGGTTCTCGAAACAGGCGTACTGCCAGTGGGCGGAGTATCCGGTGTCTGCGCGTGAGCGTGCTGATGCGCAGCTCATTCACGTGTGACGTGAGCTGCATGAGGATGACCCTGAGGGCGGCTACCGGGTGCTCGCTGACGATCTGCACGATGTCGCGTATTCGGTCTCCGAACGTCGATTGTGCAAGATCGTAGGTGTTCAGTCAAATATTACGAGACGGAAGCGTCGGTATCAGAACACTGGTGCGCCAGTAGGTGATGATCTCGTGCAACGCAATTTCAGTGCCAAGTATTTAGACCAGAAATGATTGCTAGACATCACCGAAAATTGGACGGATAAAGCTCGACTGTCCTGGGGTAGGTAGTTTATCGGCGTGATGCGCGAGTCTGCGTGCCGGAGCATTTCGGCGGAGACTGTGGGGAGACATCGTCAATTCAGCGCATCATAGTCGCGTCGCGCAGACGGTGCCGGACATTGTTGGCCGTATACGAGATCCCATGTTGCCGTGGTCTTCATTCTCTGCGACTGTGCTACTGAGCGTCCCGTCCGTTCATCTATGACGCACGCAAGGTCGAAGAGTCGCGCTGCGAGGTACTGCGTCAGCTATCGTGACGATGCAACCTCAGCACGTCCGGGTGGGAGCTGGAAACAGACGCTAAACAGTAAGCCCTCCTGAGCGTGCCAGCGCCCACTTAGCGGAGTGACATTACCACGGGCGACTCCCCACGCAGTGAAATCTCTTCCATCGAGGCCAACTTGTACTCGGTAGTCGGAAGGAAAGAACCGAACATTCGTGAAGGTGGTTAGTGCTTTGTAGTAGCTTTCCTTCGCGCTAAATACCAGGCGATCCCAGGCAACTTCGCTGGACTCCCTGTTCAGTTCCGTTATCATTGCTAACTCTTCGGTGCTGGCGACCAATCGCAGCGTACCTTGAGGAAGCGGTTCGTTGAGCTCGGCGTCAATGCCGATCGAAAGTAGATCGGCGCTCCAGCCCGCCGCAGCAGCGCGATACCCGTGACAATGGGTAATGCTACCAACCACTCCATCTGGCCATCCGGGCTTGCCGTGTACGTCCCGCAGGATCGGCCCCGAAGGAGCGCCGAGTTTCTGTAGAGCACGCCTGGCGCATGTTCGACCCGAAAGGAACTCGATCTTCCGTGGGTCTGAAGCGTGGGCAACCTCTGCAAGCTCTTCAGGAAACACCTCCGTTAGACGCTCGTGTTGATACATTTCGTCAATTTCAGCTTCGGACGGAACGAATAGTTCAAACATTGATGTGACCTGGCCGCCGGTAGGCAACTATCTTGCTTCGACCGCAGAAAGGAGCGCGGACGCGACGACCCGAGCCTTGACGAGTGTCTCTTCGTATTCTTCTTCGGGGTCAGATAAGTGGGTGATAGCCCCTCCTACTCCGAACGTTGCCCGATTGGCCTCGACAACGATGGTCCTGATTACGATGCTTAACGACACCCCTCCATCGAGGGAAAACCATCCGATGGCACCGGAGTAGATACCACGAGGCGTCTCCTCAAGCTCGTCGATTATCTGCAGCGTCCTTATTTTCGGAGCCCCTGTCATGGAGCCGCCGGGGAACGCCGATCGAACGCAATCCACTGGAGAACTGCCGCGACGTAACCGCCCGCAAACTGTGCTGATGAGTTGGTGCACAGATGGGAACGACTCCACATCGAAGATACTTGGAACATGAACCGATCCTTTTTCGCACACCGTATTGAGGTCGTTGCGCATGAGATCGACGATCATGAGATTCTCCGCTCGGTCCTTCTCCGAGTTGACTAGTTCGTCCTTGAGCCGCAGGTCGTCCTCTGGGGTAGAGCCTCGCGGCCGAGTGCCTTTGATCGGGCGTGTTTCCACCGCCCCCGAGCCATCGATGGTGAGGAAGCACTCTGGGGAGGCACTCAGCACGGAGAAATCTTCACATCGTAGGAATGCTCCGTAAGGGACGCGCGCACGGGCACGAAGTAAAGAGTATGTTGTCAGTGGGTCAACTGCGCCTTGGAACTCGACAGTGTTCGTCATGCAGATCTCGTAGGACTCGCCATCAAGTATGTATTGCTTGCAGCTCTTGATTCGGTCGATATAGTCTGACCTCTCGTGTCGGAACGAGAACGACCGCTCCAATTCGTTATCCGTAGGGAAAGGACTGAACGGCTTTGGCATACCGTCCGGTTTATCCACGTGAGAAAGAAGAACACTCGCCGTCTCGTCGAGCCATGTGGAGCTGGCATCGTCGAGGTCTCTCCGTGCTCCACCTGAAGTCAGGGCGAGCAGTTGGCACTGACCCGAGACATGATCGAACACCACGGCCCTTTCGGCAAAAGTAAGCCTTGCATCTGGGAGTGGTGAGGCGACAGGGTCAGGAACTCCGCAGGTGTCTGCCTTAAGCCCGTAACCTAAATACCCAACGTAACCTAGATTAAAGCCTGCTGTATCCGCCGAAGCAGTTGCACGCCCGAAGCTCTCGATCTCGGCCTCGAGCGCCATGAAGATGTCGCCTTTGTTAGTTTGACGTGTGCCGTCTGGTGCAACGCGTATAGTCTGTCCCGCGCCAGCTTTGTACTCGAGCACATGGGAAAGGACCCCTTCGCATGTGCCCATGACGCTAGTTCGGGAGCGTTCGTCTCCGCTGTTGCTGTCCAGCCAGAAACTGCGGGGGTCGTCGCCGTAGAGCGTCGTATAAACTTGTTCGGGCGAGAGACCTGCACCGAGGGACCGAACCTCCACCGTCCATGAAGGGCGCGGTTCGCTATTAGAGTTGGTCGCAAGGAAGTTTTCGACAATGCGCGTGCCCCACTGACTCAGAACGGACTCAGGGTGGAACTGCACTCCCCACAGGGGTCTGCTACGGTGCCGCAGGCCCATTACGACGCCGTCGTCTGCGATTGCGGTAACGGCCAACACCTCGGGTACTGCGGATACTGCCAAAGAATGGTAGCGCACGACCTCAAAGGACTGCGGGAGCCCATTGAAAAGCACGTCACCAGCCTGTGTCACCTTAGAGATGCGCCCGTGCATGGCCTCGGGAGCGCGCGTTACCTCACCTCCGAAGTAGGAGGCGAGGAGTTGGTGTCCAAGGCAGACGCCGAGCACAGGTACCTCGGCGGTTCGTAGGATATCGGCACAGATTCCGATGTCGGATGGCACGTCCGGAGACCCAGGCCCCGGCGAGAGAATAATATGCGAGAACCTGGTCAAATCGATGCTGTCTAGGGGTACATCGTTGCGCACGACAATGGGACGCTTTCCCGTGCAGTCCTCTACCTGCTGGGCCAAGTTGTAGGTGAAGGAATCATAGTTGTCCACGATTAGAGTCTCACTGACGGCTAGTGCCATAGTCATACCTCGCTTTCGTTCTTTCTCAGTTTCAGCGCATCCTGTAGGCCTTCGGCCCAAAGGCGCGCGTCTTGTTCTTGCGTTTTCAAGCGGGTGCGGAACCCCTCCGCGAGTCCCGAATTCCTTACGGGACGACCGTCCCAAGATTTGACTACTCGGATTCCATGCAACGAGCTCAAACACCAGACCTCATCGGCGGCAACAATTTCCGAGGGCAGGCTCGCTCTTTGGACTACCTCCACGCCCGAAGCGACGGCCTGGTGTACGACGGCAGCTCCGGTCACGCTAGGAAGCCTGTGCGTGTGAGGTGAGATAACGAGTCTTGATTGGTCCCAGTGGACGGTCGAACTAAAGACTCCTTCGCGCACAGTTCCCCCGGGGGCGAAGAGTACGGCTTCATCGGCCCCGAGTGCTGTGGCCTGCGCGCGGAGCGCGGTCTGCACAGGGAAATCAGGCCCCTTGAGCGAGGGCTGTAGGCGCGGGTCGGGTCCTGAGGCACTGACTAACACTGCGGTCGTGCGTAGTAAGCCAGGGTTGATCGGGCGCACTAAGTGCTCGAGCACACCATCGCGAAACGTGAGAAGGGGAAATGTCCACTCTTTACTAGCGCACGCCTCCCGCAGCATGCGAGCGTACGCCGAATGAAGAGCGGAGACAGGGCATCCGATGCCCAACGCCATGCGTGCGAGGTGATGATCTAGGCCGAGCGCTCGTCCTTCTCTTATCAAGAAGGAATCGTGGAGAGTGAGCGAAGGCATGATCAGTACCTTCCACCGGTTCGACTGCCGACTGTGAACGGAGCGTCCTCGAGCCAGCGACCGGCGCTCGTTAGGAAGCGGCTCGCCTGTGCGGCAGACCACTGTGCGGCCCGGTATCTACGTGAAGGATGAAGTACGCGGAAACCGCGAGTCGCCGCCTCAGCGTTCACTCGCGCTGCCGCCTGTCGAGTTTCAGCGAAGCGCATTGTTGCTGCAGATGATCCGGTGGAAGCGTCGATCGCGACGGCCTCGGCAGCTGCGTGCGCGTCGGCGATCGCTGAGTTCATGCCCCGGGCGCCGAAGGGCGGGAAGAGGTGCGCAGCCTCGCCGACGAGAAGCACCCGCCCTGTTGGATCCGACAGCGAGGTCGCTACCGCCGTTGTGAAACGATAAGTCGATACCCACGACACGTCCTCCTGGGAGGCTTCCGGGGCGACACAACTCAACCAAGTCGATACATCCCTGAGTCGATCAGCGTCCTCTTTCGATTTGGCCTGCACGTCGAGTTGGAAGCCGCCGGCGAACGGGATGATGAGAAGATTCCTCTTCTCGAGACTCGGGACCTTGTAGTGGAGGACTCTTTTGGACCGAGGGTGGGCGCTAGCAGGAGTTGCGAGGTCGACGACGACGTGGTGACCGTCAAGGCGAGGGCCTTCAAGCCTAGAGTCGATACCTTTCCTGGCCACAGAGCGCGCTCCGTCGGCGGCAATTACACGCTCAGCTAGGACCAACCCCGACGGAGTGGAAAGCACGACACCATTGCCAACGACATCGACCGCCTCGACAGGACATGAGGTACGAATCTCAATGCCTGCTTGCTCACATGCCTCGCGAAGGATGGCGACGGTGGCCGATTGCCGTAATGATGAGTACTGTGCGATTCCTCCGGAGGAACTACCCACCCGCCGATCGACACGATGAAACACCCGTTGTCCGGAGTATCGTGTTTCCCTAGCAGCCCACATAATCCCCGCTTCAGAGATCGTCTGTCCAGTTCCCGGGCTCACAGCCTCAACGACAGCCATCGACTCTCGGTGGACAAAAAGAGCGCGACTGCCAGGCACGAGCTCGCCCGGTCCTTTCGCTTCGACCACAAGCGGCTCGATGCCCCGGGCGCGTAGAGACAGTGCCGCGACGAGTCCTGCCGGTCCAGCTCCGATGACGACAACACGCCGCTTTTCCGAGTTCACCGGTCCTCACTTCCTTTTTGCATCTCGAGCAGGACACCGGCACGTTCGGCCACAAGGTGGCGGCGGATCTTGCCGCTCGGCGTGCGCGGGACCTCGTTGGCCTCAAGCAGTACATTTGGGATGCAATAGCGGTCGAGGTTCTTTCGGCAGTGGGCGTTAAGAAGCACAGTGAGACCGTCCCACCGTTCGGCTGTAGCTGGAACTACCAGCGCAACGAGGAAGGACTTGCCGTCCTTACCAACTATCGAGGCCAAGGCTGTGTCGATGACGAGCCCTGAGGCCCGTATGGTTTGTTCGATCCGTAGCGCCGATACAGAGATCCCACCGCTCATGAGCATGTCGTCAGACCTGCCTAAGACGACAAGTGCTCCTTCGTAGTTCCAACGAGCTAGGTCGCCGGTGCGCAGCCAGCCCTCAGCGTCGGTAAGACGGATATCGCCGTTAACAGTGCGCGCAGTGGCTGGTATCGTCGCGCTTCGGACCCATAGGTCACCAACATCCTTGAAAATCGGGTCGGCAGAAATCGCTGCTTCCTCGTCCCATGGCGGACGTACCTCAACATCGATACCGGGGCAAGGTGTTCCGCAACTATGTATTGAACGGTTGGCGAGACGATTCGCACAGATTGCGTTGCCGACTTCCGTGCACCCGATTTGCTCAAGCACCGGAGCACCGAGCTCAGACTCAACGGCCTCCTCAACGAACGCCGGGAGTTTTTCCCCAGCTGAAACGATCGCACGCAGTTGGCTGGAGGTCCCTCCGTGTCTGCGCACCGCGTCGGCGGTTAAGGCGAGGCTGGACGGGACGGAAAAGAGGACCGTCGGGCTGAGTTCATTGATGGCGGTCGCGATTTCCTCTGGTCGTCGTCGCTCGGGGCGCAAAATTGCGGAGCCTCCGGAGAACAGCGGGTAGACGAACTGGTTGTTGAAACCGTATGTGAAGTACAGCTGCGACACCGAGTAGAGCACGTCGTCGGGGCCGAGGGCGAGGGCACTCTCCCCAACAGAGCGGTGGAATAATTCGAGATGTTCACCGCGGTGACGGACGGCCTTGTGATGCCCCGACGTGCCGGAGGAGAACTGGAGATATAGAGGCGAATCGAGCGGCGCTCCACTGAGATGCACACTTGGCGGGCCCTCCTCGAGCGCTCGTTCAAGTGACCACTCTGCGCGGACTACTCCGCTTCGGCGGTCGACGAGTTTTGTCCGATCCTCGTCATGGACGAGCAGTAACGAGACCTCCCCGAGCTGGTAAAGCTCCTCAAGCGTCGCGAGGGAGGCATCCGGATTAACAAGCACGGCGACTGCACGCGCACGTGCACAGGCGAGGAAGGCCACGGGCCACTCAAGCCGGTCACCAAGAAGCAGTGCGACAGCCTCGCCCTCAAGTATGCCTTGACCGGCGAGAACCGCGGCGAGAGATTCTGCGGCATCGAATACCTGCGCGTGGGTGAGAACAGTGGTCCTGCCCTCCTCGGAAAAAGCGGGAGTGTCAATCCATCGGCCTTCTTCGGCGCGACGCTTAAGCTGGTCGACGAGATCCATATGATTATCCTTTCCCCGGCGTTGAGGAAGGGGGGAAGCCGAGTTCAGCGCGCAGAGCGACAGTGTCAGTCTTCCCCATAGGCGTGCGCGGGATTGCCCTGACCGCGCGGAGTGCGTCGGGGAGAGTCGTTGCATTTGGGTACCGAGTGCGGAGCCACTGCATCACCGCGTCTGAATTCTGGCCGGGATCTAGTTCGACGACGGCCTGGACGATCTGCTCATACAGAGGGTGCGGGCGGCCGAGGACCACGACTCCACGGACGGACGGGTGGGAGCCAACCAAAGCCTCGACCGATGCAGGGTCGATAAGCTCCCCGCCGCGATTGATCATGTCGTCGGCACGGGAAAGTACCCGGAACCTGTGGTCGTCGACAGGGACGGCCAGGTCGCCAGTCCGAAGCCAACCGTCCGGCGTGAACTTCGTCGCGTTGACCTCACCCGAGGCAATGTATTGTGTGATCGTATACGGGCCGCGAAGCTCGAGCGCTCCAGCGCCGTCGGGACGGGCATCAACGATTCGGTAATCATCGTCGATTGAGAGCATTCTCCCTATTCCAGCGAGGCGCATGTCATCGCCGTCCTCAGGGGACGACTGTGCCAGCAACCCTTCCGCCATACCGAAGGAGGTTTGCACCTGGCAGGAAAACAGCCGGTTTAACGTCGAGACATCTGTCGGAATCACTGGTGAGCCACCGACCTGGACAAGCCGCAAGGCGCTGGTCTTCTGTCCCTTGTGCCCGGCCCATTGTCTAGGCATCGACGGAACTACGGGGAGCACCGTGGCCGCATGTCGCTCAATCTGGCCGACAACATCCTGGTACCGACGGGACTCAGTCACTCCAACGGACGCACCAGAGAGGATTGCCCCGAGCACGCCCGGGCAAGCGAGTGCGTAGTTGTGAGCGATGGAAAGAGCAGTGAGGTACGCGTCTGAATCAGTCAGCTCCGCGTTTCGGGATGTTAGCCACGCTGTCTGCAGGTAGCTGCTGTGTGAACGTGGAATTATCTTTGGAGTACCAGTCGTTCCGCCTGTGGTGAGGAAAAGAGCCGTATTGCTGGGGACATTGCCTTCTGCAACAGCCTGGCGCAGTGCATCAAGGTTAGTCTCGTCGGCAGAGGGGACTAGTACCAGTGGTGTAAGACCGCTGGAAAGCGCAGCCAGGAGTTGGGCGATGCCTTGGAGGTCGTTGGCGGGGCGGATTACGCATGGGGCGTCCGCATCACGCGTACATATTTCTTCACGCACTCGGTCGAGCGAGTGCCACATTTCCGCCAATGTTATGCAGGAACGGTCATCACGGAGAATGAGATCCGGGTGCTCTTGGACAGCGATCTCGAGCTGCTGTCCGATCGTTGTGGCGTTTGATAGCGCGCGGGCAGTTCGCTCATCCTCACAGGCGAACATGTTCAGGACTGCCGTGCTGTCTGTTTCGATCCCGCGCCTAATTTCAGAGACGAGGTCCTCGAGATCTCCTAGTGTCTCTACGGTCGAGAGCTTTTCGTATGGAATAGACGCTTCGAGACGGTCCTCGATCCTTACCACCAGAGCGACAGTGTCGAGACTACTGAGTCCCATTTCGTGAAAAGCGGTGTTTCGCGAAGTCGCGGACACGTCGATACCACTGAGCCCGAAGATTTCTGCGCGCACGTCGACCTGACTCATGCGTCGACCCTTCTAGCAGTGAATGCAGGGAACAGGTCGTGTTCGGCACCGCCGTCGCGGCGGACGAGCATTGAGGACTCACCAGGCCACCCCGGCATGGCGTTAGCTGCGCCGCCCTTGAAGAATGTCCCGCGAATGTCGCCCTGTCCCCAGAGCCTCTCTGAATTGAGTTGGAGAAGCGGATCGAAGCGCTTCCATGCACCATCGTCGTCGAGGATCTCTGTCCATACATGGCGGGCATCGAGCATGCCGAGAATCCTGCCCCACTGGAAGCGTGTAGTCAGGCCCCGCTTCAGGAGCATGCGGTTTGCAGTGCGTGCAAGGACAACGCAGTCAGCTCTTCCTGACTCCCACGTACGTTCCCATTCTGCGCGTCCGAAATCACTCACCCATTGAAAGCGAACTAGGTCAGAACGGAATATCCCAAGAATCTCGTCAAAGAGAGCTGAGGCCGCAGGGTTTATGAGGCCGGACTGTTTTCCTTCGGTGTCCATAGTTCCCTCGATGACAGTGCCGCTCTTGCGTGGCATCAGCCAGCCATCTCCGGACGAGGACCTAAGGAAGCTCCCGTGCAGTTCCATGTGTGCGACCGTGGGGTCACGGAGGACGAGTTCACCTCCTCCCTCTATCTCCGATTCACCGAGCGGCATGCGGAACTCCCACCGCACCGTAGCTACCAGTGCTTCACGGGATTGGTCGGCAAAACGCATCATCATTCTCAACGCGAGTGTAGGCACGCTTCTGGGAAGATCGCGATCTAAGGCCATGGCGACGAGGTCATGGTACGCGAAACTATTTCCGACTCGAGGTAGTTGATCGCGACGGACTGCGTTCTCCTCAAAAGTCGGGGTGTCAAGGCCAAGAAATGCCTTGGCCTGGTCCGCGTCGACAAGACGGTCTGCTCTGCGTTCGGCATTGAGGGGATATCGCACGCCAGGTTCTCCCGCTCGTATCACGGTGTAATCATGCATCTTAGGCTCTGTCTCCTCCACTGGTCTCCCGACCTTTCCCTTCTAGTAGGCCGAGGATGTGATCGGCTGCGACCTTTTCGCCAGGGTCTGCCGCCCGAAGCTTGCGACCGTTGGCAGAAGCGCGTTCTCGTAAGTTGCCGTCGGCAAGCATCCCTGCGACCGTCTCAGCGAGACGGGGCTCATGCGTGGACTTCGGCAGCGTTCTGCCAAGACCTGCGGCTTGCACTGTGCGGCCTATAATTCTTTGGTCTGAGATTGGATTGATCGGAAGGATGAGCAGCGGAATGCCATGAGCGAGTGTCTTGAGGGTTGTTGAGTGTCCCCCATGGCCAATGACGAGGTCTACCGTGGGAAGAATCTCAGCGTGGTCAGCCCAATTCAATACCTTGACATTGGGGGTACCTTCAAGCCTTCCACCGAGATCTACACCGCCGGTCGTGACGAGCGCGTCGACGGGTAGCTCCGAGAGAGCGGCGACAATGCGGCGATAGACAGGGAGCATGCCGGGCCAGTCCGTGCTGGAGAGCGCGACAAGCACACGGGGGTGGCTTGCCGTTTCTCGTTGCGCGGCTTCCACCCCTTTTTCTGTCGTTCCGGTCCAAACGTAATCCTGAAACTTAGGGTCAGAACTGGCGGGGTCGAGTTCGGGGGCAGTGAGAATGAGCCGAAGATCCGCAGCGGCCCACAGTTTCCGAGGTCGTAGGCCGATAATTCCCAGACCCAAGCCTGCCTGACGATCGAAGGAGCTAAACCAGAACCGGCCGATTGAGTGAAATAAAACAGCCACGGGTATATCGGCTCCGAGCGTCCCACGCAGGGCGGCGGCAAACATGCAGTCGACCACAATAACGTCGGGCCTCCGCTCAGCTATAAGCGTTGAGACCTGGGTGGCCGTTGAGCGACCAGCCATGAGTCGCATCATCGCTCCGGACTTCGCTAGGCCCTTGCCGCCTTCTGGGCCTGCCGCAATGGCCGCAAGAAAATGAGGTTGGGCATAGGGAACACGGCCCGATTGGAGGCCTGCCATCTCGATCTCGATTCCCCGATTGGCGAGTTCCTTGGCGACGGCGAGGAACGGTGGAACATTGCCGCCCAGGTCGGCAGTCAGGAATAATGCTCTCATCTCACACGCCTATCAAAGGTGGGTGCAGTCGTGTTCGAAGATCGTCATAGGTCTTTCCCTTTCGAGCGGAATGCGAGTCGGGGGGCAGAATGTGTGGTCTGACTGTTAGTGTCAACGCGACACCGCCAGAAGAAGGCGCTCCAACTCCGGCACGGCTATGGGGAATGTCGTGATTTCCTCGACAACCGAGCTACGGTGCTCAAACTCTTTCGCTTGCTTGATATAAGGTGCGTAGAAATCGATCTTCTCCCCCAACTCCTTGTCGATCGACGACAGCTGACCGGAAGACGAGACGAACTTCGGCGTGCGTAGGCCAAGAACAGAGAAGACTGTCGAAAGTGTGTCCGCCATATTCGGGGCGGCGGGGTTCGTCAGATGGGTAATGGATCCAAGGGGCGCTTCACCCATGCCAGCTAGGACCATCCCCCCTACACATCGATCCACGGTGACGAAGTCGGCGCGAGCTTCCGGGTTTGTGATCAGGTTCACCTGAGTATTGGTGAATAGTTCACCGAAATGGGCGGCCACCCTTTTCTTGAACATCCGTACGCTGCGGTGGAAGCCGTAAAGACCCGCCGCCGACATCGTTTCGAATGTGCTGCTGTCGCCGACCACGATTGACGGGCGCATGATGCGGTAAGGTAACGTGGAGCGCACGACGATGTCCTCGCCCATGCGTTTGCTCTTCTCATAGAAGTTGTTCGTTGGGACCGTCGGATCGTAGCCGGTCTCCGGGATAGTGCCTTCGGCGATTCCGGCGACGTAGGCAGTCGAGACATGGTTGATTTCGCCGACGTCGTTTGCTTCGAGCCAGGCGACGAGATTCTCCACAGCGAAGACGTTCGAGGCCCAGATCTCCTCGGCGTCTCGATCTAGGAACTTAAGGGATGCAGCGGTGTGCCAGGCTTTGTCAATGGTGACGGGCAGGTTCGGTAGTGCTTCAAAGTCTCCGGCAACGACATCTATGCGGTCTTCAATCGCATGCCCGAGCCCGTTGAGGCGGTACTTTGAGGCCGCTTCGCGGAGCTTGTCTAACACCCGCTTCTCGGCAGGGAGACTTTGAGAATCACGCGCCAACGCGATGACTCTGTGGTCGGGACCTAGCCTAAGAAGCTCAAGAGCAAGCCGGGAGCCAATGAAACCTGTGGCTCCGGTGACGAGATGAATCATGCCTGCTCTTTCCTGTCGGGCGCAGCGCTTACAGTGCCACGAATATGTTCTGCGATAGTTGCCGAGCTCATGAAGACTTCCGCTGCGGCATCGAAGTCCCATTGGAAGTGAAAGGCGTCTTCCAAGCGAGCGAGAAACGCAGTGAACGCCCATGACTCGACACCAATATCAGCTAGGGACTTCTCCTTGAGCACCTCAAGGGCGATCTTGTGCTCGAGTACCTCCGCGAGGACCAGGGCGACGTCTTCGGTGCTGGGTCCTATCGCACCACCTAATGTGCTCGGCGACGGGTTCTCTCGGTTGAGCAAGTAAGAGACGAAGTCCAGAACCACATCCTGGAATCGCTCGGCATCTTCGAGGTACGGCAGGTGGCCAAGCCCCTCGAGTACGCGAATACTATGTCCCGGAGCAGTGAAGGCCGCGCGTGCCTCCTCGATTTGCTCACCCTGCCACAACATGTCTTGGTCGCCGACCGTGACCTGCGTAGGGATCGGCAGCGAAAGGAGGGAGTGGAAAGAAGTGCTGCTGACTGCGGCCGAGCGCATGTTTGCAAGCATCGGGTCTTGACGGTGAAGAGCCATGAAGGCCGAACGGAGGCCGAGATACCCTGATGCGCCAAGCTTGTTCATGGTACTCACCGAGAAAACGAAAGAGTACAGATGATCCCAAAGAGCCTCGATGCCACCCAATCGGAGCGAGTTCATCAGGGCTCGCTCCGTGGCTTTGCGGATAGGATCGGCGCTAGGCGTCATGGACGGTCCGATGAGGAGGAGTCCCACAACCGACTCCGGGTGAAGTTCGGCATATCGGGTGGCTATGACGCAGGAGGCAGAAGTACCAACGAGGATAACCCTGCTTTTCCCGATGGCTTGCAGCAGGGCATGTAATGTTTCCGCATGACTATCAATTGAGGGCTCCTCAACGACCGAGGATCCACCCTGATTTTCAAGGTCATACAGCAGCACAGAGTGCTGATCGATCACTCGCCCAAGATAGCCGCGCCACATCGGCGCGACAATGTAGAAGTTGTTGAGGAAGACAACGACCGGCTCAGTAGCTCGGTCGTACAACTCGGTGTAGACGGCGCATTCGCCGCCGAGGTCGACCGTCGAGTTCGGCCGGTAGCGGAGGTCAGGTGTCTTGAATGCCATGTGCTCTGCTCCCAGAACGCTCAGGCGCGATGAGTGGAACCCACCGCGCGGGGATTTGCCTCGCGTGCGGACGCCGGGCCAAACCATCGAACCTTGCAGTTAGCAGGTCGCCTTTCGGTCCGCCCACATGTCGGGTCTGCGGTGACGCAAAGGAACACGCCACCTCCCGATACCTTCCACAAACGTCCACATTAAGGATAGTACCGCATCGGGAACATCTCGTCTAGACTCTAATCCAGGGGACGTTCGGCGGGAGCAACGGGGCGGAGGCAATCAGCTTGGCAGAGTAATTTGCGGTGGGTTCAGGGTGGCTCATTTGAGCTGCAGGATCAACGAGGAAATGCGTAGCGTGCGTCGAGACGACGGCAATAATGAATCATCCAAGGGGTACAGTGGTCCGAAGAAGAGGTTACTTAGAAAACGATTCCGCACTATTGCCGGTTCGAGTGCGAGGGCATGGACCTGGCGTCATCCTGATCCCGGGAGGACTTGAGACTGCGGCTGACTTCACCCGTCTCGCTGATCGGCTGGCCAAGTCGTTCACTACCTTTGTTGTCGAACGTCGCGGACGAGGTGCGAGTCGTCACCTTGCTGCTCAGCCAAGCATCGACAATGAGGCAACCGACGTAATTGGTGTGGCGCGAGCGATGGGCGTGCGTTATATGTTTGGCCACTCGAGTGGTGCGCTAATTTCCCTACAGGCTGCGCACCTTGCTCCGGAGCTTATCGATTCGATCGCGGTGTATGAACCGCCATTGCCTACAGCTGGCTACCAGGATCAATTTGACTGGGCGGGGGAAGTTGCCCAGTTGATTCGAGAAGGACGGTGCAGCACCGCTCTGGCGAGAATGATTTCTGCGGTGTTCTTTAATGGCGCTCTCAAGAGAAAACCGAACATCATTCTGAGAGCTGCCGCCGCTATCGCTCTGCGGTGGGGCCGGGGCACTTCTGGAGAGGCGCTTGTTGACCGCTTGCAGGCTTTCACCCAAGACGCTTGTATTGTCGATGAAGCTCGAGCGATGGGGATCTCGGTGCCCGAAATCCGAGCGAGAGTACTGTTAATGAGTGGCTTCCGCATGAACGAGGCGCTTGTTGCAGCGCTCGACACTCTCGAAAGAGAGCTGCCGCATGTTGAGCGAGTACGAATACGAGGCGCTAACCACCTTGGGCCCACAAATAGCGGCAGGCCAAAGCTTGTTGCGGTTCGCCTGGCGGATTTCTATTCTCGTGGAGAGAGGCCCGTTTAGCTCGTCCAAAAGGCAGGGGACATAGGGGCGGTCGCGATGGTTGGACAATTGCTGAAGTTGCGGGGTTCGGTACCAATTTAGGGTGCGCTTCCGTTCTGGTTGGAAAGACCACCCTCCCGTTCCGCCGCGGATGTGTTTGAGAACGGTGATCGTCGCGAGCTGTCAGCGGTCGCGGATTTGGATGTGCGCTCGGACAGTCGAGTTGATCTCGGCCGCGAGGTATCTGTGGACATGCCGCATTGGTCCGTAAAGGCTATCCAAGCCAGCGAGTGTCATGGCATCAGCGTCGGCAACGATGCCCGTTGCGATGACATTCTCCGAGGGTCGGTACGTGCTGGGGCGGTGTGCGCCAAGGTGACATGGCGATTCGTGAGGGTGGAAGCGGCAGATCTCAATTGGAGACAACCCGAATTGACCAGTGTAGGCAGTCAGCGATCGTGAGGTCGAAAATGAGCTTGCCGTCCACGCTAGAATCTGCAGCCCTACTTCCAGGTGCTTCTGCGAACGGACGGGCCCCGTCCCTCTCTTCCACCACCTGACGCGAGCTGTTCACTATCTACAGCAGGTGCGGGTTGCCACCCTGCGGAGTGGATTATGAGCCGCAGAGTTCGGATGCGGATTAAAATCGGTGTGTGGGAGCCCGTGACGCTTTGCCTATGAGACGGGCAAGTATTCCCACATCACCTAGGAAAGCAGGATGCCCGTAGTCGGATTCCGCGGATTCCTTAGTTCGCTACATAGACATGACGCCGATCAAGGTCGTTGCGTTCTGCGATATCCAGCAGCGCGGTCGCCATGTCGGGAGGCGAGATAAGCCAACCACGACGGAGTGGTTTGTTAGCACTGAAGCGATACTGACCTTTCGTTTTCATGGGTTGGATCCGAGGTGCCCTGATGGCCGTCCACCGCGCGTGGCTCTCCCACAGAACAATATCCATGCGGCGCATATCGTCATACGTGGCTCCGAGGAATCGTTGGAGGAGCGGCAGGACGACCCAGAGTTTAAATGGACCCTGATGGGCCCAATGCTCGGCAACCTCGGAGGAGATGACGACGATACGGCTGACGCCATGCTCACTCATGCCTGAGAGAAGGTTCTTAGTTCCCTTAGAGTACAGGGTCGTTGGGGTCTTGGAAGTGCCGATTCCCACAGTGCTGATGACGGCGTCAATGCCTCGGAGGCACGGCTTTACAGCCGGTCCGTCGAGAATATCAACGGCGATCTTGGTCAACCGCGGATGGCTTACTGTAAGCTTCGCCGGGTTTCTTGCAATGGCGGTGACGTCGTGGCCGCGTGCGAGAGCCTGCTCGACCACGTGTCCTCCCACGGTGCCGGTTGCACCGGGCACTAGGATTCTCATAGAGTGGATAGAACCTTTCTCTTCGGAATTGCACGATGCTGGGTCTATTCTTTGAACTCGCGAACGCTCCGGGAGATTCCAGCAAGGAGCTCGCAGAGCCTACCGGACTCCTGCTCATTCAGCGTGGAAAAGACGTCGAGAATCCGAAGGTTGACTTCGGCGAAGACCGCATCGAAGCGTTGAGGATTGACCGGCACGATTTGTATTGCTCTCCGGTCGCCGGGGATCGGCTGGCGTTCAATCCATCCGTCGTTCTCGAGGCGTGTGAGAATTCCGGTCATAGTCGCGGCGTGTATCCTCGTCCGCGCCGATAACTGTGTCGGCGACAGAGGTCCTGCTGCGGTGAGTACGTCGAGAACAGCAAGGTCAATTTCTTTGATTCCGATCGACGCCGCCACATGACGGTTGAAAAGCGCCATCTCGGTGCCGAGAGCTCGGAGCTGGAGGAGAACCTCCCGTTGGTAGTTGAGCATCTTCATGCGCTCACGCGGCGGGTGAAGATGGGGAAGGCATCCATGCCAACCTCACTGAGTTGAGCCCGTACGTTGCGGTAGAAGCTAGGCCGAAAGAGCTGTCCGATGAGGAACATCGGGACGGGGGCGGGGATCCGGGCGTAGTTGACGATGATCCAGTCCTCCCCGGCGCCAAACCTGAGCAGAGTCGAATTGTCAACGTCGAGCTTGTCCATGTACCACCGAGAGACGGATTTCCACGCGTCGACGGCGGCATTCGGATCTGTTGTGCCAGCGAAATGATTGAGCATGAAAGGCCCATCAAAGGCATCCGTATCGCCAAAGAGCCCAGCATTGTTCACGGTCGCTGCAAGAGATGGTTCTGGGAGGCCTGCGTCGTTTGTCCGCTCGAGGATTCGTGGACGATAATCTCCTTGCGCCCGGACGAGAAGGACTAGGTCATATTGTGGTATGCCCTTCATTGGAGGAACGAAGGTGGTTTCCAAGACGCGCACCACTTCGACATCCTCATGCTTGCGAAGGTCGTTCGCGATCTCCAGCAGGCTCGCTCGTGCGCCATCCCTGGTAGTGCTCTTGCGGACAAACGGACCGGTCGTACGGAGATCGATACTCCACGCGAGGTAGGTGTACGGGGCGTCGTGCGGCTCTAGGAACTGCATGCTCCTCCTTCAGTGATTGTATGGTAACAATATCATATGCACCCCATACAATATTCGCTAGCCTTGGGTGCCAGAAGGCTCGGGGCGTCGCCCGAGAGTCAGGGAGGGGCCAGGTGTAGAGTGGTAAGATCGTCAGCCGATACGGAATGTCCTGAATCGGGACAAGTGGACGTTGGTGCCGCGAAAGGGGAACGGTTGTGGAAGAGAGTCCGGTCCTTCGCGTCAGACGAGCGCTGCAGAGGCAACTGGTAGCTGCAATTCTCGGAAATGAGCGAGTGGCTAGACAGCATGGTCTGTTGGTCACAGACTTTCAGATTCTTCATCTCCTGACCCTTCGTGATGACATTCGCACCCCCCGGGGGATTTCCGACGCTACTGGGATGCCGACGAGCACGGTCACGAAACTCGTCGACCGACTTGAGGCGGGGGGGTTCATAAATAGATCTCCTGACCCAGTTGATCGTCGGCGCATTATTCTGGAACTGGAAGAAGAAGCTATCGCGCCCTTGAAGACGATGTATGGGAATACAGACGAAGAGTTTGATTCGTTAAGCGAGACGTTCTCTGTCGAAGAGCTTGAGATAGTCGCTCGCTATCTTGAGGGCGTGAGCGAGTTTTACCATATGAAGCAGCCACCGGTCTAAAACCCTCATGTATTGAAATTAGGAATCAGCTACCAGAATCCAGGCCATTAGGTGGGATTCGCCAATTCTCTCCCAGCGGCCTACGTGTTTAGCTGAACGCAAGGATCCCGAGCGGACTCGAAATTCCCCAGACCACTCGTTCAAGGTTTGATAGCTGACGTCCATGTCTAAGACTGACTCTCTACGTTGTGCCGCTGGTGGGAGCGCCTTGAAGGCAGCTTCTCGTGCTGTGAACGGCAAACGATGAAGATCCGGTGTGCCGATCAGCTCATCGTACTCAAAGTCACGGGCGGCCATTGCGGCCTTAACATGTGGCGGCAAGGGCCGACAAACTTCGACGTCAATGCCGACACCGGTGATGGCTGCATCAGTGCTGACGAGCGCCACGGCGAGTCCGTCGCAGTGGCTGATGCTTCCGCGTGTGGCTTCCGGCCACACTGGCGCACCTGCTGGAGTGCGCAGAATTGCATCGACAGGCTGGCCTAATGCCAGGAGCGCGTTTTTGGCGGTTAATCTTCCGAGCGCGAAAGATTGACGCCGTCTAATTGCCGACGTGCTTACCAGTTCGTGTTCAAGCGGGTGCAGTAGATGCTCCACAGTGCCAACGGTATGCGTTCTACACAGAACGGTGGATCGTTCATACTTAGCGATGGTCGAGTAGATCATTGGGGTGACTCATCGATGGTGCGTTCGACATATCCATCTGGACGGACGATGCGGACAGAGTCGCTTGCTGTGGTTGGGTTAATCCGGGAGGCACCGACCGGCAGCCCAGGATATCGAGTCTCCAAGCATGTAGTTCCCCGTGGCTCCTCAATCACATATCTGTGGCTTCGGAGCGCCTCAAGCGCGGTGGGATCACCTAGTAGGTCTGCTGCGAAGGTACCCGTATCGCGATATTGTAGTTTCCGAGAGGATGTCGAAGCCGCAAGACCAAGGCGGCTACCGGAGAGTTCTTCTCCGAGTTTGCGTTCAAGGGCATTCCTGGTAACTGGGACGACCCGCAGTGTAGACATTATGAAGTCCTCAATACGTGCTCTCAGTCCGCGACGGTGCGTTGCACGATGGATCATCGAGCCGGAACTGCGCACAGCGGCTTCTGCAAGCGGCCGCATCTCAGATTCGTAGGACTTCAGAAGCCCATCTGCAGCGTTGTTCTTGATCACCCTCGCCAGTTTCCAGCCAAGATTGACGCTGTCTTGTAGTCCAAGGTTCATACCCAGGCCTCCGGCCGGTGAATGAACGTGCGCAGCATCCCCAACTAAAAATCCGCGTCCCATCCGATAGTAGTCGGCAACGCTCTCGTAGCTGCTGAATCTCGATACCCAGCGTGGGTTGCTGACTTGGATCCGTCCCATGACGTCTCCACAAGTCGCTTGCAAATACACGAAATCGCTGGCTCCCGCTTCGTCCGGGATTCGTGAGCGACTCCAGCCGAAGATCCGGTGGTACCCATCTGCGAAGTCCGCCATGAAGACGAATCCCGCGTGATTGGCCGCGATCACCATGGGCCGTTCAGGGCTGGGAAAAACGTGCGCATCGGCGAGGACCGCATGAGCCAGGACCCGCTTCCCCGGGAACTGAATGTCTAGCTGGTTACGCGTGGCGCTGCGGGACCCATCCGCTCCGACGATGAAGCGTCCAATGACAGTGCGGACATGATCATTGTGTCTATAAGACACGCTTACTGAATGAGGCCCGTCAACGTGCCCAATGTAGGTGGATTCGTAGTGGATATCTACAAGGGGGGACTGTGCATGCTCCATGAGCACGGCCTCAACTTCGAATTGGGGAACGACCAGCATCTCGCGATGGAAAGCGGGTACCTCGGAGAAGGATACTTCCAGGCCCCATAGGAAGGGTATGGACTGCACGGAGACGGCGCGATCGCGTATAGGGTCTGCTAGGCCACGAATATGGAGCAGGTCGAGGGTTCGCGCGTGCAGCGAGAAGGCTCGAGTGAGATTTGAGCGTTTCCGTGGCCGTTCTTCGAGAACTATGCAACTGACTCCCTGTTGCGCGAGGTCCACGGCTAACATCAGGCCGGTCGGACCCGCACCTATGATGATGACATCGGCGTACTCCGCAATGTACTTGCCTGCCATCGGATCAGTCCTCCACGATGGCTCTTGCTCTGTCCATCCAGAGCTGATGACCAGGTTCGGCTGAGCGTTGAGGCATCAGCGAAATCACGCGAGACTCACCGTGTCGTATGGAGGGGTGACTGCCGAGGATTGCCGAAAGCGAGGTTCCAGGCCCGAGATCGATGAAGACGCAGTCTCCGTCTTGGAGCAGGGCTTCGATCGAGCGCCAGAATTGAACCGGGCGGGACAAGTGAGAGGCCCAAAAGCACGCCGACACTGCCTCGGCAGGCGTGAGCCATGAACACGTGACCGTGGAAAACAAGGGATGCACGAGGGGCTTGAGCTTGGCGCTTGACAAGATGGCGGCGAAGCTATCAGCTGGACCCTGCATCAGTGGTGTGTGGAATGGTAACTCGGATTCTGCAGCTACCGCCAAGATAGATCGCCGTTTAGCCTCTGCGCAGAAGTTTGCGACGGCAACTTTTTCACCTGCGACGACGCATTGATTCACAGAATTCACGGTGGCGATAAAGACTGTTGAGGCCGTTTCCTCAATGATCCGCTGAACTTCACGCTCAGAAGCGCGGATAGCTACCATGGCTCCTGGTACCTCGATCCCGTCAAGGAAAATGGCGCGCTGTCGAAGCACCCTTGAAAGTTCGGCATCATCGATGAGGCCGCTCGAGCAGGCCAGTGCGAACTCACCTGCGCTGTGGCCGAGAAGTACGTCGGGGACGAGGCCCATATCGTAGAGCCTCCGGGCTGAAGCGAATCCGAGCGCTGCCAGTAGAGTCTGTACGTATGGCGTGCTGTTCTTGCTCCTGTCGTCTTGAGATTCCCAGGAGATACGAATGCTGTTCAACGTTGGGTCGTCGGTCGGGAGAGCTGTTTGAAGATGGTTTCGGAACCGCTCATCGTTGCGATAGAGGTCGAGTCCCATCCCAAGGTATTGGGCCCCTTGTCCTCCGGCGACGAACACTACCTTCACCGGTAATGATGAGTCGTTCACGCTGATCCCCCGTTCGTCAGTTGTGGACTCGGTCCCTGGAGCTGTCTTGAGTGGGAACGTCTTTGAGTTCGGCGAGCAAGAAATTTGCTCAACGCTCGGTCCGGATATGCGAGGCGGAACTTGAAGTCCGGGTAGTCGGCGACTACCCGATCGAGTGTTCGGGGCCAGTGGACCTGTCGCACTAGGATGCCCGCAATGCTGTCGAGTGCCTGTGTAGAGGTCCTCACGGGGTCAGGCGATGTCGAGAGGTAAACCGGCAGAGATGGCTCCGCAAGGAACGTAGTTCGAATCGCCTGGTTGAGAAGTCGGCTCTTGCGGTGCAGCTGAGAGTGTGCTGCACCGAGGATGTTTAGGCGGATAGCACGGGCCACATCTGAGGTGGCGAGCCTGTTTTCAAGCGCGTTGACGAGGTGTACGTCTCCGCTGACAACAATCTGTTTCTGGTCATTTATATTGGCGATCTGGAGGCATCCTTCGTCGTTGGAAAGGACGGAGGAGCAGACCTCTTGCGCCTCGGATGCTGTGAGTCCGAGGATTGCGCTCATCGCCGACGGACGGTCTCGTGCCTGCTGATCCATGTCAGCACCGCATTGCCGAACAAGGTGAAGCCCGTCGGACCAACTGAACGCCCCGGAAACGGCCAAAGACAAGAACTCGCCCAGGCTATGGCCTGCTACTGCCACCGGTTGCCAGCCCTCATCGACGAGTGCGTCCCATGACAACCATCCGAGAATGTATTCGATAGGCTGCGCCCACTCATTTGGTGGTGCGGGTTCACGGATACTCTCGGTTATCGCGTGGTCCAGGTTGAAACCCACAGACTGGATCTCGGCCGCGGTTCGCTGTCCGTGTTCTGTGGCTAGCAATCGCTGAAGTTCGGTGACTATTCCGTTCATGGGGCCCCCGTGGCCCGGCGCAATAAGGATGTCCGACATTCTTTAGTCCTCTCTCGATGCATGAGCGACCGTGACGATGATTCCGTCGGGGCGGATCAGAGCTGAGTTATCGGTATCTGGGGGCCTGAGATCCTCAAGTCGTCTGTCTGCTTCGGCGGCCAAGACCGCATCGCCGGATGAATTGTCATCGGGGCGTACGGATCCAATCGATGTGTGGCGAAGCGTCCGCTGTGCGTTCTGAACTAAAGCCCGAGCATCTGAGGGTAGGTTCGCTGGCCAACCGAAGAGCCCGCCTGCGCCGGTGTTGGACGGGCTATAGTCGATATCGACCCCCGACAGAAAATCTGCGGCATCGACATCTGGCTTGATTATTCTGCCCCGTGGATCAGATGTGGGATACCTCTCGTCGATTTCTGATTGGAGGATCCCCTGCATCCGCTGCCATGCATGGTCACGCTCTAGGGCGAACTGACGGAAGCCGCTAGTGTCACTGGTTTCAAGCACTTCAGGTATTCGCCATGCGAGTGCGAACGCATCTTCGAGGCCATAGTTCAGGGAACAACCCCCCACGGGAAGCTGGGTATGCGCGGCATCGCCCAAGAGCACAACCCGGGGATATGGAGCCATCGGAGCGGAGCGATATCCGTCGGTTTGGAAGGTGGTACTCACAATGGTGCCAGTGAATGACGTCCCAGTTGCCAGGTGCCAGATGTCCGGAACATCTTGGGGCCTCACCGCATAAGTTGCGATATCGGGTGGCAGATACATCATGACTCGATAGAGGCCCCCCTGGATCTCACCCGTGGAGAGAACGATCCCCGATGGGGTCTGGTTAAACCGATGCGGCGGGAGTTCGTCTGCTTCGACGTTGGCGGTAATGAAGGTCCGCTGTCCGGCGGTTTCGATCACAGGAACGGCGAGGGTGCGTCGCACAGAGCTATCGGTTCCGTCCGCTGCGACGACAAGGCGCGCGGAAAGGCTCGTTTCCGAAGAGTCCGTGTCTACAAGAGCATAAGGATCGGAGTACCTGGTAATGCCAGTGACCCGTGTCTCCCACAACGCACGAGCCCCTTCTCCGACTGCCCAATGCCGGAGGGCGGCGGTGAGTCTACTCTGTTCACATGGCCACTGTCCCGGCCAGGGCGTGTCAACCATTCCGAGGGAGACATCAGCGCCCGCGAATCTTGCATTCATGATGGGCGCCTGGCGGAGGATACTGCTGCGGAGATCGAAGGTATCGAGGATCTGAGCCGTCCTGGCGTTCACCGTCATGGCACGTGGCTGAGGATCATCTTTACAGTGATCGACTATGCCGACGTTCACACCGTTGGTGGCGAGTATTCCCGCGAGGAGAGAACCAACCGGTCCTGCACCGACAATGAGAACGTCGAGCATGGTCTCGCCTACTTTCCGACCGACTGTGTCCACTGGTCGATCGTCTTGATCGTGGTGGCACTGTTGAGGACCAGAGACTTCGCGACAAGGTCGACCGCTTCGTCGAGGGAGACGCCGGGCCCCAGCATGTTCTCGATGCTTGCCTCGCTCACTCCGAAATGATGGATGCTGGTGACCCGTGTGCGTCCACTTACCTCGTCCACCTGCCATTCGCCGCGATGACTGATGAGCGCACCGGGAGTGTGGTCCTGTTTGTACACCAAGCGGCGTCCGGGAAGTTCTACCCGATAGGACCCCGTCTGATGTGTCGAACCGTCTGGAGAACGAGTAGTCAGCTTGAGGTACTCACCGCCTTCATCGAACCGAGTCAATTCGGCGTCGGCGACGTGCGGAATGCGATGAGGCCAAGACTCCGCCTCCAGTAGAAAGGCAAACGCCTCATCGGGGGTTGAGTCGATCGTGTACTCGTCCTCCGTCCGGTGGTACAACCGGCGTCCATGAGAAGGATTAAATACCTTTGTGATGGCTTCGAGTTCACGGGCGCTATTAAAGTCGACCGCGTTGCGAATAAACTCGATCTCCTCGGGTGTCCCTGCGTCAAAGTGATGTATCAGGGAGACCTGACACGTGTCATCGTTGATGGGAGAAACTTTCCAGACACCAGTCATCGCTGAAGCCGGTGGTGCCACCTTGGCCTGCGCGAACTGGATCTTCTTCTCTTCAGAGTCGAAGATTCTGGTCGACGTCCAGTTCCTCACGGAGCCTTTGACCGTAGCCCAGATCTGAATAGTTTCAGTGTTCCCCTCAAGCGTCTCCCGACGCGCATGGACCGTCGGTGGAAAGACGTCGGCCCAGTTCTCGACGTCCGCAAGGAACTCGTAGACGGTGTCTGCGGCGACAGGCACTTCGATTTCGTGTGTGGTGGTGACGCTCATCATCGCCTTCCTTAGTAGTTGCCGAGTCCGCCGCAGACGTTGAACGCCTGAGCTGTTACTGAGGCGGCATCGTCCGAAAGCAAGTAATTGACCATGCCCGCAACTTCCTCGGGAGTGCTGTAACGACCTAGCGGGATCTTCGCATTGAAGGTCTCGAGAATTTCTTCCTCCGTGCGGTTCCAATACTCGGCATGTCCCTGACGCACCTGCACAGCCATCGGGGTTTCGACGTACCCCGGGCAGACGGCGTTTACGGTGATGCCGCGAGTTGCGAGCTCCTTCCCCAGCGACTTGGTGAACCCGATAACACCGTGCTTCGATGCGGAGTACGGCGTCGCCAAAGCGATGCCCTGTTTACCAGCGGTCGAAGCGATGTTCACGATCCTTCCAAAATCTGGGATGAGGTCCTGCGACATGACCGCGCGCGTGACGTAGAAGACACTGTCGAGGTTGGTCGTCAGTATCCGGTTCCATGTCTCGTCTGAGATCTTGTCGATGGGCCCTCCGCCGCTCGTACCGGCATTGTTGATCAGCGCATCGACACGAGTGGTCTCGGTGACGATGTGCGCGACCCATCGAGCAACGTCTTCCGGCTGGGTTACATCGACGGCATCCCCGACGACGTGCCCTAATCCGAACCCGGCATCGCGCTCGACTTCCCGGATCTTGGTCTCATCTCTGCCACAGAAGTAGACGTGCCAGCCCTCCGAGACGAGGCGTTTGACGATGGAGAGACCGATGCCACTGGTACCGCCGGTGACCATGGCGATGCGTGGCTGTGCCTGCGGTGCAGCTGTCACGATGCGTCTTCCTTTGCGATGTTGGCGGAGAGGGAGCCATTGAAGAGAGTGATGAGCTCGTCCGCGGTCTGGGCGCCAGCGATGTCGGCATCGGCCACGGTAGCTCCGGTTTCGCGGCGGAGCCGCAGTCCGGTTTCCAAGACAGCGAGCGAGTCATAGCCGAGTTCGTCGAACGACTTCGTCTTCAGCTCGTCGAAAAGCGCTGTCGCGTCGTCGGCTCCGGATCCGTCGACGAGTGCACGATGAACGTCATCGAATGTGATGTGGTTGGTCATGAGTTTCCTTTCCTGGAGATGGATTTATCTGATTCCGATTACAAGGGCAGAAGTGAAGATCGGCAGACCACGTGCAATGACGAGAGCATGACGCATGGTGGGAACCCGCACGGGTGCGGTTTCGATGCGTATGGGCAGCTCGTCACTGATGCTGACTGCAGGAGTGGGCGGGATTATTTTGGTGCGCAGCGCGAGGGCCGCCAGCACAGTGTCGAGCGGACCCATCCCCGAGGCGGTCCGTCCGAATCCGGCCTTCGGGGCTGTGACAGGCACCTTGCGCGCGCCGAACACAGCAGCGAGTGCGTTCGCTTCCGCGATGTCGTCTTCGAAGACGCCTGCCGCATCCGCAAAGACCACATCGATGTCGACTGGCTCGAGGCTTGCGGCATCCAGTGCCTTACGGATCGTGCGTTCAAGCGAGGCCTCTTGCGGCTCATTCACCGTCATGGTTCGCGCGTGACCAAGGACACCAATAGACGACGCGCCGTCTCCGATAGGTTCGGGGGTCAGCGCCAGGAGTGCTCCGCCTTCCGCTGGCACAATGCCGCTGGCGCGCTTGTCGAATGGGAGGTAGCTGGCCTCGGGAGCCTTGCTGGAGGTGAGACGTCCTGTGCTCTCGAGTGACACCCATGCCAAGGGTGAGAGTGCGCTTTCCACGGATCCTGCGAGTACTAGCTGCTGACCTTGCTGAATGAGTTCGGTCCCTTGTGCGATGGCGTCCAGCCCTCCCGCGGAATCCGCGACTACGGTCGAGCAACGGCCTTTGAAGCCGTAGCGGATCGACAGCTGTCCGGTGTTGACGGCGTAGAACCATGCATATGACTGGGCAGTACTGACATACTTCGGCCCGTGTAGGTACATGTTCCGCAGCTCACGCTCTCCGAAGGCATATCCGCCAGCTGAATTTGCCGTGACGATGGAACGTAGATAAGGGTCGCCATCGGCATATCGATCTGGGAGCGCTTCCAGAGCCCGCTTCGCCGCGATGAGTGCGAGCTGGGTAGACCGGTCAGTTGTGGGCTTAAGGCGTCCAGGAACCTCAGCAGCATCAAAGTCGGAGACCTGACCAGCCAGCGACGATGCATATGAGTCTGGAGCAAAGCTTTCGCTTTCGGAGATCGAGATACGCCCCTCGAGAGCACTGCGCCACAAACGGCCCAGTGAACTCCCTGACGGGCTGGCAACTCCGGCAGCGGAAATCCATGCGGTGGGGCGTGTTGTCATGAGGCTGCCCTTTCCACGATGATGGCGCTCTGAAAGCCACCGAAGCCGCTTGCGATGGACAGGACACGGTCGACCTGTGCCTCACGTCCCACATTGGGGACATAGTCGAGATCAAGGTCGGGGTCGGGTGTGTTGAGGTTGGCTGTCGGAGGCACGAAGTTGTCTCTCATCGCCAACAAGCAAGCAGCCACCTCGATGGCGCCGATAGATCCCATCGAGTGCCCAGTCATCGACTTCAACGAGCTAACGGGCACACCGTACGCGGCGGGACCAAGAGAGAGCTTGAGGGCTGCCGTTTCGTGGAGGTCATTTTGCTTAGTGCCCGACCCATGAGCGTTGACGTAGTCGAGTTCATCTGGTGAAAGATGTGCCTCTGCCAGCGCATCGGTTATCGCACGGCCGAGTTCAACGCCTTCTGGACGTAGACCGGTCATGTGATGCGCGTTGGAAAACGACGCATACCCGCTGACTTGTCCGTAGCTTGCGTGCCTTCGAGCCTCTGCATGCTCCCGGCTCTCCATAACGAGCATGGCAGCGCCCTCGGCTAGGACGAATCCTGCCCTGGTGGCATCGTAGGGTCGTGAGGCGCTCTCAGGGCTGTCGTTCATAGGTGAGGTAGCCATGATGGAGTCGAAACACGCGAAGGTGATCGGGGAGATAGGAGCCTCTGTCGCGCCGACAATGGCAACGTCAATTTCACCACGTTCAATTGCGGCTTTCGCTCGCCCGATGGCGTCAATGCCTGAAGTGCATCCGTTCGAGACGAGTTCCCCAGGGCCACGAGCGTTGTATTGCAGAGCAACGTCGCTGATGAACGAGCTTGGGACAAAATAGGCATAAAGGTCTGCTTCGATGCGCTCGTCGACCTCGTAAAGCTCACCGTCGTGAGAGGTCTCGCGATAGATTCGCTCCATTGACATCGTTGCGCCGACAGCCGAGCCGATGAAGACACCGATGCGTTCGGGGGCTGTATTCTCCAGCGCATTTCCTGCGTCATTGATGGCTTCGCTCGTGGCAGCCCGTAGGAGCGTGACTGCACGATCGGTCTGACCGAGGCTTCCGTCCATCAAGGCGGGTTCTGGCAGGTCGACTTCGCCAGCAACCTGGGACCGGAACGGAGCAGGGTCGCACAAAGTAGGACGCCGGGTGGCTGTTTGACCGGATTTCATCGCGGACCAGAAGGTCTCGCGGTCATTACCACCGGGAGCGATGATTCCGATACCTGTGATTACAGGCGGACGTATGTCAGTCACGAGTTTCCTCCCAGTGATAGAAGCGGTTGGCAATCGAGTCCTTCGGGCTCTGCCAGTTGGGGTCGTAAGGTTCGAAGAACGGACGGAGATCCTGACTGATCTGGATGAACTCGGGCTCGGTCTTTGCGGCCTCGATCCGCTCGGTCCCGGTGTCGCTCTTGAAGTCTTGAAGGTGGAAGTAGAGATCATGGAAGGTGAAGAGTTGGCGTCGAACAGTGCCCATCTTCTGGGGCATATCGGAACGATCGAACTCGGTGAAGAGGCGGCTGATTTCGGATAAGCGCTCTGTGTTGAGCTTCGCGACGACCAGTGACGTATAGAGAGACATTGACTAACTCCGTTCAGGTTGAGTTGCGGTGGGATGCAGATGGTAGTACTCGAACACTTCGCTGAGACTCTTGTCACTCAGACTTGTCCAGGCGATGACACCGTCGGGCCGGATAAGGGCCGAGTCTCGGTTGGCTGCAGGCATGAAGGTGTGTGAGATCAGTTCGTCCACCTGGAGGAGGCTCGCCTCGAGCGAGGGAATTCCGCATGTTTCGGCCGCTCGGACTGTCGATGGATCTGCTCCCGGAGTATGGATATAAAGCCAACCCCCGTGCTTCTGTAACCCGTCGAGTAGCTGAGTCCAGGGTCGCCGGGGAAGATGGCCCGACAGGAGTGGTAGGCCAACAGCAAAGTCGGTGCCGTCATCGGCGAACTCATAGCGAACTCCAATGCTGCTTACGTCGCGCACGAGAGTGTGATGCCCTCCGCTCGCCTGGAGAAGTCGACCAAACACGTCACGGAGCGCGTCGACCTCCTGGCCGCGGAGGAAAAGCTGCCCCTGTGCCTGGGTGTTGATCACGAGAGCACGGGAGGCAGCGAGGCGTTCATCCTCGAACTGCTGCAAGGGTTCGTTGCTTGCAAGATTCAGTGCACGACTGAGGTGCCATCCCAGGCAAGCCGCATCAAGAATGGCGCTGTTCATGCCTTGCCCGCCAGCGGGCAAATGCCTGCGTGCGGCGTCGCCCAAGATCACGATCCGACCAGCGACGAGTCTCGATGCGACGCCGGTGGCATCGGTGAAGCTACTGCCCCATCGGAGAGACCCCCAGATGAAGCCCGAACCTACGATACGGGTATAGGAACTCATAATCTCGTCAGCGGAGACGGCGGCTCCGTGTTCCCTAAAGGGGCGACCGAACTCAGCGGCAATGACACGGACTGCTCCGTCCCCGATCGGGCCTGACATCACCATGCCTCGGTGATTACGTTTTCCAAAGGGGTTCGTCGGCAGGTCCGTATCGACAAAATCTCCCAGCAGCATCTGGATAGAGGGCGCGGTGGTATCGAAGTTCAATCCTGCAAACGAGCGAACTGCGCTCTTTGATCCATCGCATCCGGCAACATATCGGGCCGAGATTTGACGGGAGACACCTGCCGAATCGGAGACGGTGCATGTGACCGACGTATCGTCCTGATCAAGCCCGGTGAGTCGAGAGCCCCGTTCGACTCGCCCTCCGAGCTCTTCTACCCAATGAAGCAGGGCGGCTTCGGTGCGGTGCTGCGGAATGTCAATTGCTGGTTCAAGTCTTGTCGGAAGTCCTGCGGTCGACATCGGAAAGCCACCAAAGTGAACTTCTTGCCGGGTGCTGCCAACTTGGAGTTGGCCATATTGTCCGCGCCGAAGAAGATGTTCGAGGGCGCCGATAGTGAGGCCAATAGCTCGGGATTCCGACATAGGAGATTCACGTGCGTCAATGATCCGCACACTTACGCCGTTCAGCAGGAGCTCCGCGGCGAGTGTGAGTCCAGCGGGCCCGGCTCCCACGATCAACACGTCCACGGGCGGCTGTTCTTCTGCGGTGTCATCCATGATCAACGTCCTTTCGTCGCGGCAGACAAGTTTCTTTCATGGATACTCCCGATCCGGGATGTTCCCGATATGATGCCACATTAGCACGTGATGCCAAGATTGCGAAAGGCCTGGTTGCCGTGCCGCGTAATCGAGATTGCAGCAGCGAGGGCGCCGCGACTGTTAGCAGGAAGGGCTCATTGCGCATCCCGTCGCACCCCCGCTAACCCAGCGCCGCTGCTGAGAATCGAGTGTCGGGGGCGCTTCTCTGCCGGAAGCCGACGGGGCAAGGGCTCCCTGTTCGATGATCATTGAAGCCAGTATTTGGCGGTGGAATGCCAGCCAGAAATGCTAGCGACAGGGGCACTAAAGAGGTACGTGATGGTCGTGTTCGCTAGCCACCCAGAGGCGCGTCGCATCGGGCGCCCTGGAGCTCTCTTGCACCCTCGGCCACACTCATCCCGATGCTGTATCATCCTGAATCGGGATAATCTAACATGGGAGGGAATGACTGTCAGTTAGGACTGGAGGGGGCAACATGAGCGTGGTGGACCCGTGCTGCTTGCGGTATCTGCGTAGCATCGTGGGTCGCATGACGAAGTAGAGATCTGTCTCCTTAGGAGCACAGGCTAAGGGAAACCCCGAGAATGCGCGTGGGTCAGCCAGATTTATGGGAGGTGTATTTTGTGAGAGACAAGACACTTCTTCAAGTGCGTCGGATGCTCCAACGTCAGCTTGTCGACGCGATTTTGAGTAATGAGCGAATTGCGAGGAAGCACCGATTACGCGTTACCGATCTGCAGACTTTGCATCTGTTGGTTCTACGGGACGATATCCGCACCCCCCACGAGATTATCGATGCGACCGGAATGCCGCCGAGTACTGTCACGAAACTGATCGACCGGCTGGAGCGCTCTGGCTACGTGCGTCGCAAATACGACCGACAAGATCGAAGGCGTATACGGCTCGAACTAGTCGCGGAAGCTATCGCTCCGCTTCAGTCGACTTACGGCCGCACTGAGGAAGAATTTGACAAGATCAGCCGACGACTAAGTGATAGTGAGCTTGAAGTTGTTATTCGGTTTCTCGAATCAGTTTCCGCGTTTGCCTTGGGGGACGCTCTAAACGCTCAGTCAAGAGACACGAGTAGCCGGGTCTAGGGACGCCAGTGGGGTCGGTGATCTTGGAATGGACTCGAATTGTAGCCAGCTGCCAAGTGCGTCAAATGGCTCCGTTACAGAACCGGTACCAGCAGGGGTCGCCCTGGCGGGTAAGTGGTGCCGTGCCTTCGAAGGTGTGGAGCAACTTTTCGGCGACTGCCGAGCCACTCATCATGGGAGGTCTTGTTGCGGAGAATGTGCCGGAATGACGTGGAACCGCTCAAGTGCTGATCGCTCAAACGTTACTCCGTTTATCGCCTGTGAATGGACCATTTCTTCTCTGGCAGTCCCTTGTACGAGCGAACGGCAGAGGATCGTGTTCATCATGGACGGGCGGGCAGAAATTGGAAGTGAGGAACGACAGATCCCCATTACCCGCGGCACCATTCTCACTATCCCCGCAGGTGCTACGCCGAAGCTTAAGCCTCGTGGTTTGCTGCGCACGATTGCACTTCTCGTGGATCCTAACTACCTCGCTGAACAGTTGCGGTGGCTGCCCCTGCACCACCCGCTCGTGCATCAGCTACAGCTCAACATCCAGGACGGGTCGACGGTCGGCAGGCTTGATCTGCCCTCAAAAGTTATGGATGCGTTGTCCCCAGTGCTGTTGCGCATCGTTCGGCAATCGATGACCGAAAGACGACAGTTTGCATTATTGGCGTCAGCCTCGGACGTTTTCGACATCATCAGCAGGGCCAAAAGCAGTGCTACCATCACAGCAAGTGAAAACAGGCGGTTGCCTCGCAAAGAGATAACCAATGCAACGCGTCTTCTACGTTCGCATCTAGGTCGGGCCTGGACCGTGGATGACCTCGCCCGGGAAGTTCTAATATCACCGTCACAACTCACACGGATCTTTCGGGCCGATCTAGGGGTTTCACCGGCAGCATATCTGCGGCAGGTGAGAGTCGATCGGATGGCCGAACTCCTGAGCACTATGACAATCGGAGTTAGCGCGGCGGCCCGGCAGGCCGGCTGGTCTAATACGACGGTAGCGAGTCGTGCGTTCAAGGAGCGTTACGGAGTTAGCCCCAGGAGCTTTGCTGCGACGCACCTCGAAGCTAGACATCTGAAGGTCGCATAGCCGCGACCTGACCCGTTGTTAACCGCGGCGAAAGGAGACATCTCTTGCGCCATCTACAGGCACAGCTCGCACTGGCCCCAGCCTCCGCGGAGCGGAGCTACTGCGTCGGGAGATCACGACTCCGCATTCAGGGGCGGAACCTGACGGTGGGGCCCGAGACTGTCCGGCAAGCGAAGCGGATCAGCCCGTCTGCGACAAAGCGAGCCTCCAAGAAACGCTATACTGCAAGCCCTCGATGCCCCGCCGGGAACCCTCTGACAGGCAAGGAGCAAGGGCACGTTTCAGGCTCGGCTACCGGGGATCAGGCGGATGCTACCGGAACATGAGAGCAGCTGCGACACTGCACGCTCCGCTGACACAGGTGTCGCATGCAGATGACCCAAAGAGACCTCCACCGCGACGGCTCGCCAGCAACACCATTAACGCGCCGTAGCCAGTGTCGTCAGCGTTCGGGCGGTGACGTATGTGGGCGAAAAACAACCGAGGGGGTGCCCTCTTTGTCGAATTCGGCTTATGCGCCCAGGGGGCGGTCGATGAGAAGCGTCGCAGTGTAGTTCAGTGCCCGTTTGCCGAGCTCAATCGCGAAACCATGCACGCTGGTGCTGCCTGATCTGGCCACGCAACGAGGCTCTTACTCAGTCCCTGTCGTCGTGATGACCATTCCAAGTATTCCTTGGAGAGCGATGATCGGTTCGTGGCGCACGGCGGTGCGGCCGACCATGAGCACGAGATGCCTGGAACCTTCCGGGGAATGCTCTGCGAGGGCGATCCCCGCCCCGAGTTCGAGGTCCGCGTAGGGATTCCCATTGGGGTCATCGTTATGGATGGAGTCCATAACATGCGATCGTCTCGATTTCTGTGCTGACAAGAGCAAGATCTCAGCCAACAGGTGTGAACTCACCCATGGGGCCAACGCATATGATGAGATCGCATCCGATGCGGTTCGTTCGTTGATTGCCGATCGTGTGTGGGAGATCTGAGGCACTGGGAATTGACGAGGCTCGACGGGCTCGGCAGATGACACGAAGCGGTCAGCAGCGATCCTCGGAATTTGTTTGCGGTGGCGTCGTGTCCGCTCGGGGCTATCGGGTCGGCCCGTACCTGCTGGGTGATCCTGTTCGTCGCACACGGTGGCGAACAGGCCCCGAACAGCAGGGAGCCACCGTCATGCCAGACCCCACACCGCCGCCCGCCACGCGACTGACCGAACTGCCCGAGCCCGTGTTCGCCGATGGTCGGGCGACGCTCTACCTCGGAGATGCGGTTGAGCTCCTCCCGCTCCTGCCCGCGGCCACCATTGATTCACTCGTGACCGATCCACCGTACGGGTTGAGCTTTAACGGGCAAGCCTGGGACGACGCCACCGGATTCCGCGAGTCGCTCCCGCACATCGACACCAGCGCAATGAGTGCGCCAGAGATATTCGAGATGTGGTGCACTGCCTGGGCTGCGGGCGCAATGCATGCGTTGAAGCCTGGCGCGCATCTTGCAGTGTTCGGTGGTGCACGCACGTGGCATCGGATGGTGCGCGGTATCGAGAATGCAGGGTTCGAGATCCGCGATCAGATTGCCTGGCTGCACACCACCGGGATGCCGAAGTCGATGGACCTCTCGCACGCAATCGATAAACACCACGGGGTGCAACGGCCAGACCGCACGGTGCAGAAATCTGAGCATGACGGGGTACTCGGTGCGACGCGCACGGTGCTGTCCAAGGGCACACCGGTGACCGAGGACGCGCAGCGGTGGGAGGGATGGGGCACAGCACTACGCCCTGCGTTTGAACCGATCATCATCGCCCGCAAACCCCCAGAAGGAAACACGGTCCGCAACGTTCTCGCGCAGGGGGTGGGAGGGATCAACATCGACGGCGGACGGTTCGCCGATGACCGGTGGCCAACGAACGTCGCCTTCGATCCGTCCCAAGCTGACGCCTTGGATATGTTGACCGGAACCTGGCAAGGCGAGTCGCTCTCTCAGAAGTTCCCGATCTTCCGGTTTGACCACAAACCTTCCTCTGGCGAGCGTCCGCGCGCTTTCGGGAGATCTCACACGACCGTGAAGCCGCTCGGATTAATGCGCTGGCTCGTCACTCTCATCACCCCACCGGGAGCGACAGTCCTTGAACCGTTTGCGGGTTCAGGCACCACGGTTGAGGCCGCCGTGTCCGGTGGCTTCCGAGTGATCGCCGTCGAGAAGGACAGGACATATCTGCCGTTAGTGATTTCCCGACTCGACAGGACACCGTGAACCGCATCAATGGATGCCCTGAACACAACCGAGAAGGAAGCGACCATCAACAACTGGCGAGCGATGACGACACTGATCGGGTTCCTACCTAAGAGGTATTCGATTCTGTTCCGCTGCGGCAGATAACGCATTTCTTCATGAAAGGAACCCATCATGGACCCCGAAACACTTCACCCCGATGAACCTGACCTTGAAGGTAGCCGGGTGGCTCAAAAGCCGCCCGCGTTTTTGTTCCTCGGGGTGATCCTCTGGTCCGATGACACTGAGGAAGACCCAACGGTGATCGCCGATCGCAACCCGGTGACGTTGGCACGGACCATGGCGATGATGATTCACGACATGATCGACGATTCACCCGCCTATGTGGGTGCGACGGAGTTCTTGCAATCGAATCCGCCACCGCAGGATTGGGTGCTGCCCGAGGATGTCGACGACTGGTTGGAGGCGTTACGGGAGGCGACCCCGTATCCGTCGTATTCGTTCCATCAGATTCCGATGACTGGTGGGGCCGATGGCACGAACCGTACGGTCGTGAACCGGTACTTGGAAAGTGCGCTCCAGGAGCGTGAACAGTCACTGAGTGCAGATGCTCCGGCTGCCCCCATCCGCCAGCGTCCCGGCCCGGCCCACGGCCTCTGATCCGGCCGGTACTGCGTCAGGTTCTTCGGTCTTAGGGCCTACGGATATGACGTTTTGGCGCATGTTCTATACACGTTGCCGCATCTTCGCCCGTTCCGCTGGACATCCCCGCTGGGGCCGCTTATGCCGGATGTAAGGCCTGCGGTTTACCCGCACCTGTCGTGCGCCTGGTGCACAAGTAATCGGCCCACCAATCGAAGGAGAAACTGTCATGTCTGATATCAACGTCCCGCCGCCACTGGGGTATGTTCCTGATCCGTTGACCCCGCACCGGGTGGTGATCGAGTTCGATGTTCTCGCGCGTAGTCAGGCTGAAGCTGACTACATCGTGGGTGAGGTACTCGTTGAGGAGCTTGCTGGTGAACCCGATGGGATTCGCACCGATGGGGATCGGGTGTTCGGAGAGGACTTCGGCGGTGATGTGTCGAGCATCACCTCGTGGATCCCCGTCACCGACGCCCCGGCAGCGACACTTCACCGGGTGGTGATTCCGTCGCCGGGGTGGGAACCGTTCGAGGAGAGCGGGATCCCGGAGATCGTGGCGGAAATGTTCCCGCCCGAACCCCACACCGATAGTTTCCGCCTCCCGGACGGGTCACCCGACACCGACGGTTTCGATGAAGCACACGAACTGTGGCGCGACGAATGCCTCTCGCTCGCGATCCAAGCCTCACGACTGCCCGACACGCTCACGAAGCTCGAGCGAGCGGAGCGTGTGCGTGACGGGCTGATCGACCTCATCGAACGAGAACCGCTTCCGGTGGAGCCCGTAAAAGAGGACTACCTCGTCACCGTTGCGCCCGCGTACGAGGGCGAGTTTGAGGATATGCGGTTTGCGTGGGATCACGGGCAGTGGCGCACTGATTTCACTGACCTCGCTCAGCGTCGCGAACACGCCCTCCAAGGGTTACTTGCAGAGGGCGGGCCGCGGACGATGTTCCTGCCGGAAAAGTTCCATCGGGAGTGGCTGCCCGCGGACCTGATCGCGATCCAAACGCTCCGGACGGTCGTTGAGCGAGAGAAAGCCGGGCAGGGGGTGCCGCTGCTGGACCGAACGCAGCGGGAACAGTTGGAAGCGATGCTGCTCGCTGCTGACCCTGATGTGCGCATCACCGACCCTGCAGACCCAGACGAGGGCGAGTTGTATGCCGGGCCTGCGTCAGAAGCTCATGACTGGATCCCGCCGGGCGTGTACGACGCGGTCGGGCTCGAAGGCACCGGAGAATTTCGGGTCGTTGTCGGCAGGATGCCGGTCGGTACGGACGGGACAGCATCGGCAGCATTTTCACCGGTGGAGCAGGACAGTGCGGTGTTGAACGAGGTCGCCCGCATCCTGGAGCAGAACAGCGAACTGTACGAGCCTGCCGAGGCTCTCGCACGGGTGAATGCTGCAATTGTTGCGACGGGGAGGATCGGTGCTGCACCCGAACCCTTCGGGGGTGCGTCGCCGGGGCGAGCGGTGACTCGGCTGGAGCAGGGGGTGCTGCTGAGCGAGTTCCTCGCTGAACGAGAGCAGCACCTGGACACCGGCCCAGATGACCCAGAATGCCCCACGCCCGATGCCGGGTTTGGCCGGAGTTTGTAGCAGATTCGTGCGTACGGCCGGTGGAGGTGGGGGCCGGTGTGTTTGACGATTTGACGCATGTTCTATACAAAACGACGCATCTTTGCCCGGAATGCTGGCAAACAGGGTGCGGGCTCGGGTAGTGCTTGAGTCTTACAGGGGAATGCTCGCAAGCGGACTCTGCATCACCAGGTGACCTCGCACGCACTGCTGCTGCCACACCTGAGGGATGAACCCGCGCACGAGCTTCTCATCAGCGCGGATGTTTCCCAGGAGGTGCACATGATTATCATCGACCCCACCGGCTGGGTGTTGCCGGAACATCTCCCAAGCTCCGTTCCCGCCGCTGCCACCGCGTACGCGGCAGCCGGTATCCCCGTGTTTCCCTGTGCGCCTGCCGGAAAGCGCCCCCTCGCCGTGCACGGCTTCCATGACGCGACTATCGATCTCGCCCAGGTCAGCGGGTGGTGGAGACGATTCCCGGCAGCGAACATCGGCATCCCGACCGGCCAGCTGATAGATGTGCTCGACATCGATGTGCACGCCGCCGGTACCGGATTTCCGGCCCTGCGTACCCTCCAGCAGGAGGACTTGATCAGCGGATGGGGGCAGGCGGTTCGATCCCCATCGGGCGGCCTGCACCTGTACTACCCGGCAGATCCAAACCAGCCACGCGGGTCGTGGTCGAGAGGACGCACTCACATGGATTTTCGTGGCGTCGGCGGCTACATCATCGCCCCACCCTGCACGATCACCACCGAGCACGGGGACCGCCGCTACGAGGTGATCGCCCGAGGAAAGTACCCGCGGCCGGTCGACGCAGACAGCATCCGTGAGCGCCTCACCCCGAAACCCGAACCGGCAGCACGACACTTCGTCACTGCCGCCAACTCACAGGAGACGTCGGCCGAGCACATCGCGGAATGGGTATCTACGCTTCCGGAGGGAAACCGGAACGCCGGTCTGTTCTGGGCCGCGTGCCGTCTGGCGGAGGCCGGCTTCACCGTGCATGACACCACCGGCATCCTCGAACCCGCAGCTACCTCTGTTGGGCTCGAGCCACGGGAGATCGCCTCCACGATCCGCTCCGCCCACCGCAGCACCCAACTCAGCCACGACCCCAGCAGCGTCACCGCCGGATCGAGAGTGAAAGCCCCGGCTATCCGATGACCACGACCATTCCAACGGCGAACCCTCACATACGGGTCGACGGCACACCGAACACAGCGACCGAGCATGCGGAGACGTCGGGGGTGTCGCGGTTTGTGATCGTGCTCGCGGTCACCGGAACAATCCTCCTCGCGCTCGGCGCATTCTGGCTCTCATTCACGACCCTGCGCGACCTTGCCGTGCTCTCCGGGATCGCAGCAGAGCAGGCATGGATTTGGCCGCTGATCGTGGACGGCGTGATCCTGGAAGCCACGATCAGTGTCGTCGCCCTCCGAAACTCAGCGAAAGCAGCCCGCCGGTTTGCGTGGCTGCTCCTCGCTGCAGGGGCCGGGGTATCGGTCGCCGCGAACATCACCCACGCGGTAGTCGCCGCGGACACCCGTGTCCCTGCACTCATCGCCGCCCTGGTTGCTTCGGTGCCGCCGCTGGTGTTGCTAGCGATGACACATCTCACCGTGGAACT
>NZ_JAPFRB010000001.1:745378-768590 GCF_035726885.1 Leucobacter sp. M11
GTGATGACGACCGTGCTCCAGAAGAACTCCAAGCAGCGAGGACCGCGGTGAAGCGTGTTCTCCCAAACGTGCTCCCTGTTCCTCCTATCTCGCGTCCTGCGCCTCCTATCTCGCGTCCTGCGCCGAACGGCGCGGCTCTTGCGTCGCGGGAGGATGCGCGGTCACGGGCTTTGGCGATGAGCGCGGAGGGTATATCGAAACGGCAGATCGCCAGCGAACTCGGTGTGCACCCCACGACGGTGGGCCGCTGGCTGAACGCACCTGACCGTCGACAGGACGGAGACTCCCATGACTGACCCAACGAACTTCATCCCCGTGGCCCGTGAAATGCGTCGCCCCGATGCCGACCCAACCCCGGAGACCACTGCGGCGCTGGCTGAAGAGCGTCGGGCGAGCGAGTTCGCCACCCACGGCGACCCGACGCTCTCCCGCCACGACGTCGATCCGGTCTCGAAGCGTCCGGGCGTGCAGTGGGTGCGCCCCACCGATCTTGCTGCTCGCGCCGCGGGGAGCATCGTCGACCGCGGCGCAGACCTGAACAGCCGTCTCCATGCGGCTGTCCTCGAAGGCGTCCGCGACGGGCGCGCCCACTTGCAGGAACGACTGTCCAGACGTCAAACCCAGTTGGATCCAGATACTTCCCAGACGGCAACGCTCCAGCGTCCGCTCGGGAGAACGGGGGTGAGCCGATGAGTGCTCCTCGTCCCGGCACCATCCAGGTACCGCACGACATCCCAACCCGCTAACCACAGCTCCCCGCCGCCCCGACTGCGCACACGCGCCCGGCGGCACCATCACAGACCCCGGGCACCGGGCACGTCTGCCGCTTCCCCTATGCCACCACGCCAGAAATATCGCAGGTGAGGAACGCTGCAACGGCTGTGATTCCGGGCGAAGCGGCCCTTGTCGAAGGTTTCGCGGGATGGGTGTCGTACCTACCCATCACCGACAGACATTTTCTCTTGAGGGAGTCGCTATGAACCACCACCACTACTCATCCCAGAACCACACACCGGTCCCAGATTTCACCACCGGGGAGGGGCTCCGTGAGCTGCTCACCGAGTTGAACGAACACAACGCGTGGGTGACAAGCCCGATCGCGGCGGAACTGATGGTCTACGCCACCCAGAAGTACACGCCAATCGCGAAAGCCTGGCACCGAGAACCCGCCGACGCCGCGTATGAGGCGTTCGTCGCGATGCGGCAACGCACCACGCTGCGCGCCGATGACCCGTGGGCGGTGATCACCCGGGCGGTCGCGCTCGGGATTGCCGCCGAAGTCCACGCCGACCGCAACATGACCTCCCAAGACAAAGCACGCAGACCCTCAAAACGTCCCAGCGAGGAGCCGATGCGGGCCGGACACTACGAGGAGTTCTTCTACGACGTCCACCCCCACGCCCACTCCCTCTACGCTAGGGACGTCGACGGCGACGAGGATCATTCGGCGGATCGGGTCATCCGCGCCACCTGCGTGTTCCTGGTCCTCACCGACTGGCCCGCACGCCCGGTCGAGCAAGCCGTGGACTACATCGCCCACCGGGTCGCCGGGTTATCCTCGCGTGACTCTGCGGCAGAGATCGTGTCGAAGGAACGACACATCGCGATCCGCCTCGGCTATACCCCCGACGAGTGGGCGGCACTCGTACGGCTCGTCATCGGCACAAAGACCGGGAAACGGAAGACCGGCCAGTACGGGCTCTTCGCCCGCGTGCTCCTCGGGGACGACGTCGCCGATCTCCTCCGCGACGAAGGCCTCGTCGAAACTTCCCGGCGCAGTGCGTGCGTACCTGCGGGGCAGGACGGAGGGCAGTCGCTGTGAGTCGTGGGCATTTGATTCTGGAACACGCGATCGACCAACTCAAGCGCGGCTCCCAATACCGCCGTGACCTGGACGATGATCTGGACGATTTGTGTGCGTCAATCCAACGCACCGGGGTGTTGAACCCTCCCGCGGTCACCGACGAGTACGTGATCATCACCGGGAACCGCAGGGTCGCGGCGATGGAGAAACTCGGCATGCGTGTCACCCCGGTCTGGGTGGTCCCTGGCGTCTCCGACAAGCTCTCCTACGTCCTCGCGATCCGCGACGAGCAGACCCTCCAGAAAACGCTCAAACCGCTCGAACAAGCCGAACTCTATGAAGAACTCAAAGCGCTCTACGCCGAAGATGCCGAGAGACGAGACGCCGCCACCCGATTCGGAGCGGCAGGCCGCGAGCAGCACCTCGCCGAGAACCCGGGGTCCAGGGAAGGTGGGGCCGGGGGTGCCGAGTCGGCACCCCCGTGGCGCTCATCCAACGAGGGGAAAGCGCGGGTGCAGGCGGCACGGGCGGTGACCGGCAGGGATTCGCGGACGATGCTGGAACAGATCAACCAGCTCAAACAGATCGCCGCCGACGACGCTGAAGACCCGTATGTGCGTCAACACGCGGCCGAGGCGTTGTTGGAGATCAATGAGGATCGGAAGGTCAATGGCCGCTACCAGGCGGTGAAGACCAGGCAGAACTTGGCCCGTCTCACGCGCATGGCTGAGCATCCGGATACGCCCGAGCAGGCGCGCACCGCGGCCGCTACGGAACTTCGCACCCTGCACGTCGTCGCATCGCCTGCAGAAGCGGCAAAAGAATCTGGCCTCGCATTGGCCCGGGTGAACGAGATCCACAAGGCCGCGACCGATCCAGCGCTGATCGGATGGAAGGACGTGGATCCGCTGCTGCGTGAAAAGCATGCGATCCGTAAACTCGTCGACCTCCTGCGTCGCGAGCACGGCTGGTGGGACCGCTACGACCCGGACGACTTCGGCACGCACGCCGATGACGCACAGTGGGAACTCGTGACGACCTCCATCACCGAAAGTCACCACTTCCTCGACCTCGCACAACGAGCACGTGAGTCACGAGAGGAGGCTCACGATGCCGGCGTTTGAGGACCCCAAGACTGACGCCGACGAACTCGGCCAGGCCGCTCGAGGTCTCGCATACGCGACCCGGCACATCGAGACCCCGGCCGACACGTACGAGGTGCTCGGTTCTTTGTACCAGGCGTTGTCGGGGGTGGAGCAGTCGCTGCGGCAGTTGGCATCCTGGCACAATCGACACGGCCAGTTCGCTGCCACTGACAACGGCGACCGGACAGCTGGGCAGGAACACGCAGTGAAAGCGTCAGCCTGGTTGGCGGTCGCGGCAGCCTCCACTGAGCAGGTGATCCAGCTCGTGATGAAAGCGCAGGCCGAAAACGGGTACATCGCCTGGCAACCCGACCGCCACATCGCTACCGCGCCGAACCACCTCACCGCCCTCCCGGAGGCGCTCAGCCAACGCGAGGCAGCCCTGGACCCAGACCCTCCTGCATCGTCGAGTGATGCCCCCGGCCGGGGTGGTCTTTCGCGCTGAACCACCCTTTCGGGGTGGGGCGCGCACCTACCAGGTGACCCCGTATCGCCTGGCAGGAAGGCCCGCGCCCATGTCATCGCCACACTCTGAGCAGCACCGCAAGAAGCGACTGCTCATCACCCTGATCGTTACCGGCTTCGTCATCACGTGTCTCGCCGCCGTCGGGATCTACGGCCTCGTCACTGGCCCCCACACCAGCGCAAAGCCGCCCGCCGAGGCCCCCGAGACGCCATCCGCCACCACGCCGGAGCAGGACCAGAACCCGGGCACTTCGGCGCTCCCAGCATTGCCCGTCACTAACGACCCCGAGGCCTACGTTCGGGCGGTCGCTGAGGCACTGTTCACATGGGACACGTTCACACTCCTTGCCCCGGTAGATCATCGGGGCGTGTTGATCGAGGATGCCGATCCCACTGGCACTGAAACCCCCGGGCTCATCACGGATCTTGATGGTTACTTCCCGTCAGCGTCGACATGGCGAGACCTCGCCGAGTACCGCACCAACCAGCACATCGAGATCGAGCAAATCTTCGTGCCCGAGCAGTGGGCGGAAGCGATCGCGGCCTCCGGCGGGCAGATCGTCGAGGGAACCCACGCGTACACGGTCGAAGGTACCCGGCATCGTGCCGGGGTTTGGTACGACGAACCCGTGACTTCCGCGCACCCGGTCGCGTTTACGGTGTTCGTCTCCTGCGAGCCGGTATTCGAGCGCTGCCATCTGCTGCGTTTGTCCGAACTCGACAACCCTCTCCGGTAAAGGCCGGCGATGAAGAAGCTACTCGCGCTCGGCCTGACCGGAATGCTCCTCACCCCCATGGTGGGGCTACTGGGCGTCGGAGTATTAGTGAATCCGGCGGTGATCAACCAGGCGAACTGCATCGCCACCGGCATCACCCTGGGCCCCATTCCCGACTCACTCCAAGTGACCGCCAAGGACGGGTCGACGTTCACGCTGAACCGGCAGCAGCTCACCCACGCGGCCACCATCATCACAGTCGGATCCATTACCCCCGGCGTCAGTCGAGACGGGATCCTCATTGCGATCATGGCGGCACAGACCGAGTCCAGTCTGCGCCAGCTCGCAAACACCGGCACCCACCCCGAGTCCGGGGACTTTCCGAATGACGGCAACGGATCCGATCACGATTCACTCGGACTGTTCCAGATGCGCCCACAATCCGGGTGGGGCACCGTGGCCGAACTCATGGACCCGAAGTATCAGGCGCGCGCCTTCTACGGCGGGCCCGATGGCCCGAACTACCCAAGCCCCAGAGGGCTACTGGATATCCCGGGCTGGCAGCAGATGGACAAGGGTGAGGCCGCTCAAGCGGTCGAAGTCTCCGCATACCCAGACCGATACCAAAACTATGAACCCGTCGCCCGCACTATCCTCGACGCCCTCACCCTCCGCGGAGGCAACGGGAGTGGTGTCCCGGGGGACACCACGATTCCGGAAACTTCCCGGCTGGTGTTCCCGCTACCCACTGGCAGTTATGTGCAGACCTCAACGTTTGGTCCGCGGATCGACCCGATCACCGGCGAAGCCAGACTGCACTCCGGCACCGACTGGGCAGCCCCCGACGGCACAGCAATCTTCGCCCTCGCAGACGGCCTCGTCACCTACGCAGGCATGGTCGATGGCTACTCCGGACAGATCACCATCGAGCACACCATCGGCGGCGAAAAGGTCGCGACGAAATACATCCACATGTGGGCGCACGGCATCCACGTCACCTCCGGGGAACGCGTCATCGCCGGACAACACATCGGCGAGGTCGGCTCCTCCGGCCACTCCACCGGACCCCACCTGCACTTCCAAGTCCACCCCGGCGGCGCAAACCACCCAGCAATAGATGCGGAACCATGGCTCGCCGCACGTGGCATCGAAGGCCTCGACGGACCCGTCGGCGGCGGCCCCGGCTGCGCCATCTGACAGAGGCTTGATCAGGGTGCGCACCTGACCGGTACCCGTTCACCCTTGACCCGTCAGGAGGACCCTATGCGCATCTCGACCGTCTTGTCTTTGATCCGTGCAGCAGAGAACGTCTACCCAAACATTGACAGCGTCGGTGGACGCGGCACCCTCATCGCTATCGTCGGTGCACTCCTCACCATCACGCTGATCATCGCAGTGTTGATGCTAGTGATCTCCGGGATCGTCTGGGCGGTGTCTTCCTCCAGCGGTAACTTCCAGGCTGCAGCGAAAAGCAAGGTTGGAGTGTTCGTCGCTCTCGGAGGAGCAGTGCTGGCCGGTGCCGGGGTCGCGTGGATGAACTTCCTCCTGAACCTCGGCGACACCCTCTAACAAGGTTCGCGGCCCGCACCTGACCTGAGACCCACCGCACGGTGGCTCGCCTGCACTCGTGAAGGAGCCCCTCCCATGCCTGCCATCCTCGAAACTCTCACCGTCCTCGCCACTGTTCTTCCGGCGAACATCGACATCTCCCCAAACGACTCTGGACTGCCAGGCATCGCAGCCCTTCGGACCGTGGTCGGGGCCGTGATGACCATCGGGTTGATCCTGTCCGTCCTTGCCCTGATCATCAGTGCCGTCGTCTGGGGCTTCGGCTCCAACAGCTCCAACCCACACCTCGCCTCCCGCGGGAAGATCGGTGTACTGATCTCCTGCGTGGCCGCGATCATCACCGGCGCATCGGTGACGCTGATCAACTTCTTCTGGAACGTCGGACAGACCGTTTCCTAACCCCCATTCGCATCTTCGTCAGAAGGGAGGGGTGTTGTGGCTGGTATCTGTGACGTCCCCATCATCAGCAATGTCTGCGACACCGTCGGGGAAAGTGCCGCGACCCTGGTTGCGGCACCGTTCGATTGGCTCGCCCAAGCCATCGGCCAGGCCGCCTCTTGGCTCTTCCAAGGAGTATGGGCACTATTCGACTCCACCACTCTGGTTGATATCACCGGAGCCGGATACATCGGCGTCTACAACGTGATGTTCGGTATCGCGATCTTCCTGATGCTGATCTTCTTCTGCTTGCAACTGATCACCGGCTTGGTGCGCCGTGACGCAGGTTCCCTCGGTCGGGCAGCGCTTGGGCTTGCGAAGTCGGTCCTCGGATCGTTCCTGGTAATCACGCTGACCGCGACCCTGCTGGAAATTGTCGACCAGCTCTCCGTCGGGATCATCCAAGCCACCGGAACCACCATTGAAGAAATGGGCGGGAAGATCGGGGTCCTCGTCGCAGGGCTCACCGCGATCAACCTCACCGAGCCCGGGGCGGGTGCGATCATCACGATCTTCCTCTCCTTCCTGGCAATCTGCGCGGCAGCGATCGTCTGGTTCTCGCTCCTCATCCGCAAAGCCCTCATCCTGGTTGCCGTCGTGATGGCACCGATCGCCCTGTCGGGTGCGAGCTGGGATGCGACGAAGGGTTGGTTCGGGAAGTGGGCATCCTTTGTGCTTGCCCTGATCTTCTCGAAGCTTGTGATCGTCGTCGTGTTCCTCGTGGCGATCAATCAGGTGAACGCACCGATCGACATGGACCTGTCCTCGATCGCGGATCCGATCGCGGGGATTGTGTTGATGTTCATCGCCGCATTCGCCCCCTACATGGTGTACAAGTTCATCTCATTTGTCGGCTTCGACATGTATCACGTGATGTCCGCGGAGCAGGAGTCCAAGCAGGCCATGAACCGACCCGTACCGATGCCCGGGAAACCGGACGGTGCGGGGCCGCAGAAAGTCCTCGACGGAGGAGGAGACAGCACGGGTGCAGGCGGTGGCGCTCCGTCACCGAGTTCCGGGCCGAAGCACTCCGCCGCTAGCTCAACAGGAGGCGGCACCGCAGGCGCAGGCACGGGCGGGGCTGCAGGCGCTGGTGCCGGAGGTGGTGCCGCGGCAGGTGGCGGCGGTGCGGCTGCCGGAGGTGCAGGAGCTGGGGCTGCCGCTGGGCCGATCGGGATCGCCGCGGTCGCGGGCGCAACAATCGCCAAGGGCGCGGCAGAGGCCGGCCCGAAGCTTGGCGGAGCGATCGGCCGCACCGCCGACGGACACGCAGGAGCAGCAGGAGAAGGGCAATCGCCCCCGCCACCCCCTGACCGATCCGTGCCACCGGCACCACAGGCGGCACCGCCCGCTACACCCTCATCTGCTCCGCCAGGCAGGGCTGCCGGTCGCACCTCGTCAGCACCCCCGCCACCGCGGGTGGGACCGAAAACCTAGACCCCAAAGACGTTCCCGAGAGGAGGTGACTCCCAAACCCCCTGGCGGTGCGTGAGCACGGGTGCCTGGGTCAGCCAGCGACCTGACCCCGATCCCGCTCACGCACCGCCGTTCTTCATTGCCGTTCGTACCTGACCGGTGACACCCGTTCCCGTCTCGAGGAGTAGACATGGCCACCGCATCTAGCACCGAGTTCGACCTGTCCCCAGTGAAATTCTCCCGCCTCACCAGACGGGGCATCATCCTCGGCCTCTCGCTCCCGCAGGTCATCACCATCAGTGTCGCCGCGCTCGTGTTCGTTGCCTCCCTGTACACCGGTGGCTCGGCCGCCCTGTACACGGCACCCATATGGGGTACCGCCCTCTGCTTGGCAGTGGTGCCGATCGGTGGTCGAAAAATGATCGAGTGGGTGCCGATCACCCTGCACTGGATGTGGCGAACGCGTGCTCGACAGACCAGCTACCGGCGCAAGATCGTGAAGCCCCGCCCCGCCGGAACCCTCGCCCTCCCCGGGGACGCGGCAGCGCTACGCCAGTATCAGGACAAGGAATCTGGTGCGGTGATGGTGCACGACCCACATGCCCAAACATTGACGTCACTGCTGGAAGTGACCCACCCGTCGTTCATTCTGTTGGACCCGGGCGAGCAGGAACGCCGCGTCCACGCCTGGGGCAGAGTGCTCTCGACCGCGTGCCGTTCCACCCGCATCGCCCGACTGCAAGTCCTCGAGCGCACGGTCCCCGATTCCGGGTCGGGGTTGTCGCAGTGGTGGGCGGAACACGGCAACGACGACGGCTCCTGGGTAGCCCGCACCTACCGGGAGCTCATAGACCGGGCAGGACCTGCCGGGGAACGCCACATCTCCACGATCTCGCTCAGCCTGGACATGCGTGCCGCCTCTCGTGCAATCCGCAACGCGGGCGGCGGCCTCAAAGGTGCCGCCGAAGTTATGAAACAGGAGATGCACACCCTCACCACGGCGTTGCGCACCGCGGATCTAAAACCGTCCGACTGGTACACGCCTGGGCAGCTCGCGGTGATGCTCCGAAGTGCGTATGATCCCGGTGTTGCCGCCACCCTCGACCGATCAGGAAACATCGGTCAGGATCTTGCCGCCGCAGGCCCGGTCGCGGTGGAGGAGACCTGGGAAGGGCTGCGCTCCGATAGTGCGCATCATGCGGTGTTGTGGATCTCGGAATGGCCCAGATCATTGGTGTATCCAGGGTTCCTTGCCCCGGTGCTGTTTGCGTCGGGGATCCGACGCTCGTTCACGCTGCTGTGCGACCCGATCCGCTCCGATCAGGCCGCCCGCGATATTCGGAAGAAGAAGACCGAGTACATTTCGGATGCCGCCCAACGGCAGCGCGTCGGGCAGATCGAAGACGCCCAGCAATCCGCCGAATACCAAGATGTGCTGCAGCAAGAAGCCGACCTTACCTCCGGGCACGGGGTGCTCCGCTACACCGGCCTCATCGCCGTCTCCGCCACCAGCAACGACGAACTCGAAGCTGCCGTGTCTGCGATCGAGCAAGCCGCGATCCAAGCCTCTTGCGAGACCCGACGCCTGGTCGGGCAACAGGCACAAGCGTTCGTTGCGGCCGCTTTGCCGCTGTGCCGCGGGATCTGAGCCAACTGACCTTAGGAGACGCAAGACCGCGGGTTCGCCACTGAGCGTCAAGAGACCCAGAAGAAGTCGTGGTTTCAGTAGAACAGGGGCGGGCGGAGTTCGGCTGAGCTGATAGGCAACCTGCTGGATGGGAATGCGCCGAAGTCGCGCGGCGGAGTCTGGTGCGGGGTGTTGAGGCTCAGCGGTGAAGGTGACTCATCCGGCGGTAGCGGGTCGGCGTGAGGCCGTGGAACCGGATCATCATGCGACATGCATGTCCTGCGTCCTTCCATCCGACTGTGGTGGCGCACTGCTGGACGCTCAAGTCTGTCGTCAGGAGCAGGGACGCGAGGCGTTCCGCTCGGAGGCGCTGGAGAACGGTGATGGGCGGCTCGCCGAAGGCGGCATTAAACAAGCGGACAACCTGAGATTGCGAAAGGTTCACGGCGCAGGAGAGGTCGGCTGCTGTCCACCGGCGGGCGATGTCTGAGCGCATGGCGTCAACCGCTGCGCGAACCTCTCGACGGGGGATGGTCGGCCTCACCATTCCATCGGATTGGTCGAGCGCGGCGATGAGCGTCAATGCTTCGCCGAGCAGTCTCAGGCTGGGAGCTGAGCGCGCGCTGTCTGCACGTGCGAGCGCGCAGGCTTGGTCGATGAGCATGCGCCGATGCCTGTCGGGCGGGCGAATCGGAATAATATCGCCTGCACCGTCTGCAGCCGATTCAAGCAACGCGGCAAACGCTACCTGTCGGCTACTCCAAGTAAGTTGCTGGCGCAGATAACTGGGGTCAAAGTAGAGCGTCACAGTCTCAACCTTCGGAAGCGGCTCGCCTCCGACACAGGCACCTGATGGCAGTATCGCGATGTCGCCTTCTGCGAGGGGTACGAGATGGTCCCGGTGGGCCAGATGCGTCCAGCCAGAAGTGACGAGAACGATCTTGGTCTGTGGGAATGCTACGGGCGCTACAGGAACGTGGTGCACCGCCCGACGCACCCTAAGCGGTTCTCCCTCTTGCATTGTCGGTCACGTCGATGCATGTCAGGGAATCGGCGTTCCTGGGTAGGGGTCGCCGCCGAAGGTGAACTGACTGAGGTAGCCGGGGAGGATAATTGCAGACGCGGTGATATTGACAACGATCAGCGCGACGCTGATTGCTGTCGCGATCTTCCAGTGGCGGTCACGACCTGTGAGCGGCCGATCTTGTGCGTCGCGCGTACGCCCGGCGAGGGTGAGGATCACATCGATGAGGGTCCAGATTCCCAGCCCACCAAGTGTCAGCAGCTTGATGATAGCGGTGCCGATCTTCCCGAGATAGAAGCGATCAGCGCCAAACACGCCGAGGAACTGGCCGAGCGCCCAGGTTGTAAGGAAGCTGCGGTCACTGTCCACCTGGACCTGCTCTTCATGAGGCTGGATGGTTTGCGAGTCGGTCATGATGTAGTCGCTTTCTTCTGGATGATCGGTCGTGTTAGCGGGTAATTGACGGCAGCGTGTTGAACACGATGATGGCGAGGATCGCGACGCCAAGGGTGATCACCATGGCGGGGTTTCCGAAGTTGATGGCCCATCCGATGCCCACTCGTCGGGTAACGAACCAAGCGGGGTCATTGGGGTTCAGGTAGAGCAAACCGCCATACCAGTACCGATCGGTGTCGGGTTCGTCGGTGAATGGTTCGCCGTCCAGGTAGTCGCGGCGGATCGAGCGCATCTGCACCAGGTATGTCACGAGCTGATAAGCGACCACCACCCCGAAGCAGGTAAAGAACGCAATAGTCACGGGGACCAGTGGCAGCGGCTGCTCGGGGTCAGCCCAACCCGAAAGACTTAGCACGGAGCCGAGAACGGCGGTCAAGAGCGCGATCGTTCCGAAGAGACTCTGCCCGAGCTGATGCTGCTGATCGGCGCGGAACCGCGCCTGGCTCTTCGCATCATGGGGATGAACCCGCCGCGGAACGAATCTCGCCGCGTACGCGAGCACAAGCAATCCGGTCGTTGCGATGGCGCTGCTCCAGACATTGGCGAACGCAGCGCCGAGAGTTTTCGGCGCGTACTCGACAGACAACCCGGCCTCGTTCCACACCACGGGAATCTCCTCGGGCAGCGAGCCGTACGAGAACCACCCGACCAGCCCCGTCACCGCGACGACGGCATAGCTGACCAAGTACGGCCACAAGCGCACCCGAGGACGAGAGATATCCCGTCCCGCAGCGGATGCGACCATCCGAATGCGCGCCTCCTTAAACCAGTCACCTTCTTGTTTCGCGCGCACAATCCGCCTGCGAAGCACGATGAACACGACCACGGCGGAAGCGACGAAGACGATCGGCGGCGCGATCCGTGTCGCATCTTCGCTGACCACTGCGAGGAGAGCGGCGAGACCCACACTTGCCAAACCGATACACCCCACGACGATGCGGAAACGTGTTGCTGTGGACTGGATAACCGGCTCATCAATTCGCTCGCCGGGAACACTCACTCCCATCGGCATCGTCGGACGTGACAACGAAGGCATAGCAAGAAACACGGCATTAAGTAGGACCAGCTCTGCCAGCACAGACTGAAATGCCCCGGTTGCAAAGTTCACGGAGTATCCTCCGCGTGGGCCCGTGCATTTGAATACTGCGCTCGGACAATGTCCGCCACGATCCCCGCTACTTGGTCCATCACCTCAGCATCTGTGAGGCCTTGCGCGATAGCTTCCGAGAGCAGCGTCCGAGCCCGACCCTGCCATTGCTCGATGAAACCTTGCGATGTGCCTTGCCCAGGACCGCGAGAGACCACAGAACCGGACTTGTGGTTCGTGCGAATGAGCCCATCTTGCCGAAGAGCGTCGTACGCTTTCGCCACCGTCGCGCTATTGATTCCGAACATCGTCGCGAGCTGTCGAACCGAAACCAGAGTGTCCTCCGGGCGCAGCTCGCCGGACGCAATTGCCTCAACAATCCGATCCCGAATCTGCTGATAGATCGGAACCTCCGAACGCGGATCAACTTCGATCACGAAGCCCCCTGTCTTACCTGTACTACAACACATCATACAGAAGATGCCGTCTGGGTGGAGGATCAGGCCGGAGATGAAGAGCCACCGAAAGCGTTGAGGAAAGTGCTAAGAGTCGTCAAGGCCGGGGTATCGCATTGAATGTATCCACACGGTAGGTGTCGTGGATCGTTGGTTTCATTCGACAAAATACCCACTTGGCTGCGAGGCACGGAGGGGTCGTGGTCAGTTCGAGTCCCCGCGCGAAGCGCTTCCACACATACCTCTCACGTAAGTCATTGAGAGGAAATCGCGCATGGCAAGCAACCGAGGTTCGAAGAAGCTTTACTCCACCGTTCTCGTCGAGGACGGGAAAGGGAAACGCCGCTCGCGAAAGGCCCGAGAGCGGGCAGCCCTACAGGTGATCGCCCGGGACCGATTTGCCCAGCTGGAGGCAGAGAGAGCGAAAGTTGCTGCCGAACGAGCAGCCGCGCGCAGCACCGACTACCTCCCCAGAGGAGGTGAAACAGGGCCGGCCGCTTTGCGCTCGTATCGGCAGTTTCGAGTGCCACCGCATCAGGACACCTCCGCGACATTGCAGGGTGCGTATCCGTTCCTCGCCGAGGGCGGACTCGGCTCGCAAGGTGTATTCGTGGGGCAGGATATGTACTCCGGTGGCAGCTTCGTCTACGACCCGTGGGTGCTCTACCAGCGCGGCATCATTACCGCCCCGAACCTCGTCCTGGCGGGGATCGTCGGTTCTGGGAAGTCGTCGCTGGCGAAATCGCTGTACACCCGGTCGATCCCGTTCGGTCGACGTGTCTATGTCCCTGGGGACCCGAAGGGTGAGCACACCGCAGTCGCCGAAGCCGTCGGCGGGAAAGCAATCATCCTCGGCCACGGACTCCGCAACCGCCTGAACCCCCTCGATGAGGGATACCGACCTGGCGGGCTCTCCGACCCCGAATGGGCCTCCACCGTCGCTTCACGCCGCCGCGACCTGATCGGAGCCCTCGCCGAGACTGTGCTGGAACGCGCCTTGTCACCACTGGAGCACACCGTCATCGACGTTGCTCTGCAAGCCGTCGTCGCATCAGCGTCAGTGCCAATCCTCCCTATGATCGTCGACCGAATTCTCACACCCGATCCGGGCGACGACGAGCGCCTGGCAGAAGATGGCCGTCTCGTCGGCCACGCACTACGCCGCCTCGTTTCCGGTGACCTTGCGGGGCTCTTCGACGGACCCTCGACCGTCACGTTCGACCCGACGCTGCCGATGATTACTCTCGACTTGTCCCGGGTCGTGGAGAACTCGACCCTGATCAGTGTGCTCATGACGTGCTCGAGCGCATGGATGGAGTCAGCGCTCCTAGACCCCAACGGCGGTCAACGGTGGGTCATCTACGACGAAGCATGGCGGCTGATGTCCCACCCGGCCCTGCTGAAACGAATGGATGCACATTGGCGGCTCGCCCGCCACTACGGCATCGCAAATCTCCTGATATTCCATAAGCTCACCGATCTCGACAACGTCGGCGACCAAGGATCCGCCATGCGCGCCCTCGCCAACAGCCTCCTTGCTAATGCAGAGTCCCGGATCATCTATCGGCAAGAATCTGACCAGATCGGAACCACTGGCAAGACCCTCGGGCTCACCGGCACGGAGCAGAAACTGCTCCCCAGCCTGGGTACCGGGCAGGGGCTGTGGCGGATCAAGGAATCCAGCTACGTGGTGCAGCATCAACTCCATCCGGAAGAGCTTCGGGCCTTCGATACGACACAACGGATGAGCCAGAGCCCGCGTACTCGCAAGGACCCTGCCAGCCCTGGGGGCCTGTCATGAGATTGCATGGTGCAAGGTCCCGCACCCCTGAGCGGCGTCGCATGTCTGTGACGGTGGCACGATGAGCGGGATGTCGGAGGAAGGACTCGTTCAACACTCGACGGCGTTGGTGGCCGGGCTGGAAGCGATCGTGCAGCGATACCAGGAACACGTCATTTTCGCGTGGGAGGACCCCGTCACCTTCGGAGGTGGCCACTTTGTGCTGTATCCGGAATCAGGTTCGATGACCCGGTTCGCGATCGAGGAGAAATACACGGGAACCGATTGGTCGGACGATGACCGAGTGGCAACCTCGTGGACATGGGACTCACAGGCACGAGTCCGGCAGCCAACTGGCGACTATCCCTGGGTGTCTCTCGCACACGGCGAAGTCACTCCCGGTGATTACCAACGACTACTGGGCCTCGCCGAGAGTTGGGCGAAGACCACCTACGATCATGCTGAACGGGAACAGGCCCTCACTGCTGATCCCGTCACCGCGACGGGCATCGATCGGATGGGCGGGCCGCGCACCTTGTTGACATGACCCCAAGAAATAGTCCGCTAATGTCTTCCCTCGCTTTCGTTCGTTCGGATGTGATCGTATGAGTCTGCGCCGCGCCCGCCGTACCCTGCAGAACCCGCCCACCTCACCGTCAAACCAACACAAAGAAGTAGTCGTGGTGCCACCGGTGCTTCCACAGATCCTCCTCGAGGCAATCAACTCCGACACACTCATCGCCACTGTCAACGGAGATAAGCTCTCGGCCACCCCGATCCGGCGAAGTGACATCACGCAGACCCTTACCGAGCTCATCATGCGGCTCGGATCACCGACGCGGGTGGAAGTGCGGGAGCTAGACGGCAGCATTCACGCTGATATCCTTACTGCACCTGCACAGCAGCCTCGGTCACCGTTTGCCCCGCCGCCCGATGTACCCACGGCAGTGGTTCTACCAAGCCTGTTGGAGTTCGCCGCCGATGGGTTCGTGCCCGGCGAGGATGTTGCCCTTGCCTTGGTCCTCCGTCACTCTTCCGCAGGATCGACAGGTGAAGCCCGGGTGCTCTTAGACCGTGGAGAGAAACCAGTCGTCACGGGTGAGGTGATTCTGCTCGGCCGGATCTCGGGCACCACATCGGTGCAGCGGATCGACTGACCCAGCATTGCATCCCGCACCTGTTCTCCTGACCCCGCACACACTGTTGCGGGGTCAGGAAGGTGACCCGTCATGTCTGGTCCTGTGCAAGCAAAACCCGCCAACGATCTCTTCATCAACCTCGCCCTCGGCACCCTCATTGCCGCTGCCGGCTTCACTGGACTCCTGCGTGTCGCAGGCAGCGTTGCGGCATTCCTAAACGGCCTGCCAGAACCCACCGAAGGATTTACCTCCGGAGTTGGCGTTCTCACCACACCCACTGATCCTGGGGCTGCGCTCGGCGCTGAGGGCCTCAACCCGATCCTCTACTGGATCACCGTCACCCTGTTTCTTGGGATCCTCGGGACGGCAGGCTCCTTAGTGTGGCGGGCCATCCACCAGGCCCGATCGAAAACCAATCCGCACCGGCTCGCTGGCACCGCGACAGCAGCCGAGGTCGCCCGGGTTGCCTCGGCAAAAGCACTCGTGAAGAAGGCAGCAACGCTGCGTCCTTCCCTAATCGGAAAGCCGGCCCCTGCTGATGTCGGATATCTCCTCGGCACCGGCAAAGGCGGTCAAGTATGGGCCACGGTGGAAGACAGCATCCTGCTGATCGGGCCACCCCGTTCGGGGAAGGGCTTGCATGTGGTCATCAACGCGATTCTCGACGCACCCGGTGCGGTCATCACGACCTCCACCCGCCCCGACAACCTCACCGCTACGTTGAAAGCGCGGGCACGTACGGGAAAGGTCGCGGTCTTTGACCCGCAGCAACTGGCCCCTGGGCTTCCCGCGGGGATGCGCTGGTCGCCGGTGCGGGGGTGCCAGGACCCGTTGACGGCGATGATCCGCGCGAAGGGCCTTGCCACGGCCACCGGATTCGGTGGCGTCCAAGACGCCGGATTCTGGGAAGGGAAAACCACTGCCGCAATCCAAGGACTCCTGCACGCGGCAGCACTCGACGGGCGCGATGCAAAGACGCTCTACCAGTGGGCCCTGAACCCGACTCTCGCCGGCGACGCTGTGCGGATCCTTTCCTCACACCCTGGTGCGGCGGAAGGATGGGCGGACTCATTGGACGCGATGGTGCAGGCAGACCCCCGTACCAGGGACTCGATCTGGCAAGGCGTCTCTCTCGCGTTCTCCGCCCTGGCCGACCCCCGCGTCCTCGACGCGGTCACCCCAGCGCCGGGTGAAGAGTTCGACCCGGAAACGTTCCTACTGGGCAACGGAACGTTGTATCTGCTCGCGACTGGGGCAGGTGCGGGGGCGTCGTCGGCGTTGGTGGCGGCGTTCATCGAAGACCTCGTCGAAACCGCGAGGAAGATCGCTGCACGTTCACCCGGTGCCCGCATGGACCCACCTCTCCTGCTTGCGCTCGATGAAATCGGCAACCTCGCACCGTTACCCAGCCTGCCGACGTTGATGGCGGAAGGTGGCGGCACGGGGATTACGCCGCTGCCGGTGTTGCAGTCGCTCGCGCAGGCGCGGGAGAAGTGGGGCGAGAACCAGGCGAACGCGATCTGGGATGCCTCCATCGTGAAGATCATCCTCGGCGGAGCGTCCAACAGTCGCGATCTGCAAGACCTCGCCACCCTCATCGGGGACCGTGACGAGACCACCGATTCCGTGACCACTGATGCGTATGGGGCGCACTCGAGTCAGCGGTCGATCCGCCGGGTGTCGATCCTCCCACCCGATGTGCTGCGCACGTTGCCGTTCGGGACCGGGGTGGTGATGCTCCGCACCGCACGCCCCGTCATCACGAACCTGCGGCCCTGGCCAAAACGCGCCGACGCGAAGCAGCTTCGCGCGGACCGGGCCGAGATTGAGCAGGCCCTCCAGGGTGGTGCCAAATAGCCCGGGTCGGGGTTCGTACCTGTCTGGTAGTCCCAGCAATTCTGCGGGGCTGATGACCGATAGGAGTGAAGCTGATGACTATTCGCACGAAGGAATCCCTCTCGGGGTTCATCGCGAACGATCCGGAACTGACATTCACGATGAATGGCGACGCTCGCCTATACATGCGTGTCGGGCAGCCGCAGGTCAGGTTCGAAGAGGATGGCACGTTCACCGACCTAGATCCCACATTCACGGATCTGGTGATGTTCCGCAAATCGGCCGAGCGTGCGCACGAGCAGTTCCGCAAGGGCGACAACTTCATCGCAGAAGGCGACAGCAAGACCTACACCAAAACCGTGAAAGGGCAGCCGCAGGAACGAGACCAGTTCGTCGCGTCCCGGATCGGCCACGACAACAACATCACCCGCTACACCGTCGACCGCAGCGGCCCCGAGCGGGAAACACCACAGCAGGAGGCCCCTGCACGGGACCAGGCGCGGCAGGCTCTCGCGAAAAGGGAAGCCGAACTGGATCCTGAACCATCAGTCACTGTCAGCGACGGCACCTCTCAAAGGGAGGCCGTGGCCCGCTGACCCGGTTGCGGCGATCAGCACCCACACACCTCCACCTGGTCGTCGCACCCGGCCTTCCCTTCGCACAAGCTCGATGCGTTCACTTTCACCAATGGAGCTTCTCATGACCGTCGAAGACACCCCACTAGACACCACCCAATCAGATTCTGAGCCTGACTTCGATGGTGTTGACCTGTCAGACCTGCCGCCGGAGATCGAAGCGAAAACTCGGCAGCTCGCGAAACAGGCCTACGTGAATGACCTCGCCGCGACCTTGGCCGCGGTGCCCCGCCCGATCAACTGGCGCACCCTGCCACCAGACGATCTCGAACACGAACTCCTCGACCTCAACGCCTGGGTTGACTGGCTCCGCCACACCTACGGCCTGCCCGCTCAAGTGGTGCCGCCCATGTGGCATCGGCACCCCGAACTGCTGTGGGAACTCTCGGCGTTGCGGCAGCACTGGCTATTCTGCTTCGACCCACAATCCAAAGGCAACCAGGCCCTCGCCTGGCACCACGACTTCGCCATCGCTCGGGAACGCCTCCGCGACTGGGTCACAATCTCCGGCACCCGACTCGACCGCGACCGCGCAACCCGAATCACCCCTTGGCCCGGTGGCGAGACCGATGACTGGACCGACACCAACACTGTCGAACGTCCCGTGACCGAACGGACAAATGACTTTCTCACGTTCGTTGAAGAGCAAGTCACCGGACGACAGGCCGAGCAGGACGCAGTCATTAGAGAGATAACGAACATCGATTGGAGCGATCAACCATGACCGAAAATGTTGAGCAGGTCCTGGTTTCCCCGCTTCTGAACAGCCGGGAGGTCGCCGCATATCTGAAGGTCTCTGAGTCCACACTGTCACGGTGGCGCACTGATCGGAAGGGACCACCGTTTGTTCGGATGGGTGGCGTCACTCGGTACCGATGCGATGCCGTCGACACCTGGCTGAACTCATTGAGCGGCGATGAGCACGACTGACCCGTCTTCGCCTCCGCCGGTTCCACCGATCGGGGTGAAGGTCACCACAGACCTTGAGCATCGCCCATCAGGGATCCGGGCACGAGCGCGATGGACCGATCCCGATACAAGACGGCGAATGGCTCGCGCACTGGTCGTGCCCGATGAAGATGCCGCTAAGGAATTCTTCAAGAGCCTGCAAGCGTCATCCGAGATCGGAATCGATAAACGCATTCCACTATCCGACTACGTCGCCATGATCGGTGAACGGTGGATGCGTGGCCTCGACCCGACGTCCACCGCCGACGGTTACAAAGTCGGCCTCCGTCTACGAGTTCTCCCCGCACTCGGCCATCTCCCGCTGTCGCAGATCACCGCGGGCATGATCGACCGCACCATCGACGGCTGGGAGACCCGTCACTCCGCATCGACCATCAAGAACACAATCGCTCCCCTTGTCCGCATCCTCGATGAGGCCGTCCGTGATGATCTGATCGCCAGCAACCCCGGGCGTCAACGGTCCCGTCGCAGCCTGGGTAAGTCCGCACTTTCCGTCACCGAAGAAGACACGTCGCCCCGTACCCATGCACTGAAAGACCTCAGAACGTTGATGCTGCTCGCAAACACCTGCGGGAAGGTGCATCAGAGCTACTCCGACTTTGTCATGCTCTGTGCCCTCCTCGCTTCCCGAGGGTCCGAAGTCGCGGGACTCCAAGTCGGTGACATCGACTGGGAACAGCGAATCGTCACGATCCGCCGCCAAACGTTCCCCGGCTCCGGCGGCCTTGTCACAAAGCAAACCAAGGGCCGGGAGATCAGGCATGTCCCGATACTGCAGCACCTCGCCCCAGTGCTCGAACGTCTCACCACCGGCCGCGAACCCGACGAGCGGCTTGTCACTGGACCACGGCGCGGAGTTCTCACCACAGCAACTGTTCGTGACGCCACCAAATGGGACACCCTCGTTGCTGAACTCGGCCTGCCCAACCTCACCCGGCATGGTCTCCGTCACACAGGTGCGACGTGGCTTGCCGATGCAGGAATCCCACTGCATGTTTTGCAAAGCATCCTCGGCCACAAATCTCTGGAAACGACCCGTGGGTATCTCCATCCTGACACCCGACATCTCGCCGATGCCGCAGCCCAGGCAAATGCATTTCTCAACAAGAAGGAATCGGCTGCAGCGAGGAGCCCCGCGAAGAGCGGCAGACGCCCGGCACCGAGCCTATGAAATGTGTTCGAGATGGGGTCTTGGTCCCGGTTTGGTCCCGGCGCTTCAGAACAACCGACCATTGAGCAAATGTTCAACCCTTGCAGCACGAGGACCCGAGCCTTACAAAAACTCGTCGCAACAATAATAAAGCCCTGACGAGAAATGGATTCTCATCAGGGCTTTTCTGTCGGGCTGACAGGATTTGAACCTGCGACCCCCTGACCCCCAGTCAGGTGCGCTACCAAGCTGCGCCACAGCCCGTGGCAAAAATATTCAGTTGTATGGGCCGACCAGGATGGGCTAACCCATTTAACCCCCAGTCAGGTGCGCTACCAAGCTGCGCTACAGCCCGTTCGTTACCGAAGCAACTCCTCTATCCTAGCGCCAGTTCCGGGGCGCGCGAACCACGAGCGGGCCGCCCGGGCGTGTCACGTCCCGGGTCGGGTCGTGGGCGGCGGCTCCGCGGCGCGGGGCACGCGCTCCGGGGGCCGGGGCGGATACACCCAGGTGACCATGACGACCGAGATGATCATGAGCAGGAACCAGCTCACGATCTTCTGCCCCGACACGGGCTCCCAGCCGTCCGCCTGGTTCGGGTAGAGCCACGCGCCGCCCCAGGTGGCGAGGTTCTCGGCGATCCAGATGAACAGGGCGACGCCCGCAAAGATGACGAGTTGCGGGGCGCGGAGCACTCGTTTCCACACCCGGAAGTGCATGACGGTTTGTCCCCAGATCAGGACCACGGCCCCCAGGAGGAGCCAGCGAAGATCCACGATGTAGTGGTGCGAAAAGAAATTGAGGTAGATGCCCACGGCCACGATCGTCGTCACCCAGACCGGAGGAAAGCGCGTGAATCGCAGATCGAACATCCGAAAGACCCGGACCATGTACGAGCCGACGGCGGCGTACATGAAGCCGCTAAACAGCGGCACCGCCCCGATCCGCAGGATCCCCTCGGCCTCGTAGGCCCACGATCCCACGTCCGTCTTGAACAGTTCCATCCCGGTGCCGACGATGTGGAACATCATGATCACCCAGAGTTCCCGGCCGCTCTCCAGCCGGAACACGAGCATGCCGATCTGAAGAGCGACCGCGGAGAGCGTGAGAAAATCGTTTCTCGCGATAGCGGCGTCCTCCGGGTACCAGAGCCGGGCCGCCAGGATCACCGCGAGCAGCAGCGCACCAAAGACGCAGGCCCAGGCCTGTTTCGCAATGAACACGAAACACTCGACCAGTCCCGCGCGCATCCCGCGTTCGGCCGCCCCCGCCAGCATGCGCCGCGCTGCGCCTTCGATGCCCCGCTCGACCGGGGTGAGCCCGTCTGTCTCGCCTGCGCGCGCACCGGCCTCGCTCGCCCCCCAGGACCGCCGCCAGCGCCCGCGCAGCCCCTGGCCCGGGTCACGCCCCTCCCCCGGCATCGTGGGGTCGTCGATCACCGTCCCGCTCCCCCGCACGCCGCGGGCGAGGGCGGTGCGGTTGGGCCAGAGCTGCGGGGCTGAGTCATGAAAAAAGGCTACCGAGCGGGTGGCCCACGAACGCTGAGTGCGGGGCCCAAAACCCCGAAAATACCTCCCGAGGATGACGGCCCGAGCACCGCGGAATGACCCGAGCGGCGCGCACGCGGCCGGTCACGCCCGACGCACGGAAGGCAGTCCGCCTACGGGGCGAGGGCCAGCACGATCGAGCACAGCGCGAGCACGGCCGAGAGGGGCAGCATCACGCGCCGCTCCGCCCGGCTCGACGACAGCAGATTCTGGAACACGCTCAACACCAGCACGGCGGCGAGCGCCCAGCCCGCGATCCGGGAGGCTGCGGGGCTGAGAAACAGCTCGAGCGATCCGGCACGATCGAGCGCGATCAGCGCGAAGCCCCCGAGGAGGATCACGGCGGCCAGCGACGCGAAGCGCTTGGCCGCAGGGAGGACCGCTTCGGCCCCGCCCCAGACGAGCCTGCCGAGCGGGGCACCGAAGACGAGGGCGAGGTGCAGGAGCGCGAGGAGCCCCAGCAGGACGAGCAGGGTACCCAGCGCGGCGGCGATCATGGGGGCAGGGTATCACCGGTTTTTCCGGTGGGACAGGCCCAAAAAACACGTGTGGGCACCCCCGGAACGGGGATGCCCACACGATGGTCGGTCGGAGCGACGCTCCGCCGGTTAGCGGCGCTGGCGCTTCTCGCGGATCCGCATGTTGATCACGATGGGCGAGCCCTCGAAGCCGTAGTTCTCGCGCATCCGGCGCTGGATGAAGCGCCGGTAGCCCGGGTCAAGGAACCCGGTCGTGAAGAGCACGAACGTCGGCGGGCGCGACTGCACCTGCGTCCCGAAGAGGATGCGGGGCTGCTTTCCGCCGCGCACCGGGTGCGGGTGCTCCTGCGTGAGCTCAGCGATGAAGGCGTTGAGCTTGCCGGTGGGCACGCGGGTGTCCCAGGACTCCAGCGCCTTCTCCAGCGCGGGCACGAGCTTTTCCATGTGCCGGCCGGTGCGGGCGGAGATGTTCACACGCGGGGCCCAGGCGACGTGCGCCAGGTCCTGCTCGATCTCTCGCTCCAGGAACTTGCGGCGCTCGTCGTCCAGCAGGTCCCACTTGTTGAAGGCGAGCACGAGCGCGCGGCCCGACTCGAGCACCAGGTCGATGATGCGCACGTCCTGCTCCATGAGCGGCTGGGACACGTCGAGCATGACGACGGCGACCTCGGCCTTTTCCAGGGCGGCGCTCGTGCGGAGCGAGGCGTAGAAGTCGGCGCCCTGCTGCAGGTGCACACGGCGGCGGATCCCCGCGGTGTCCACGAAGGTCCAGGTCTTGCCGCCCAGCTCGACCTGCTGGTCCACCGGGTCGCGAGTGGTGCCCGCGAGGTCGTTGACGACGACGCGCTCCTCACCGGCGGCCTTGTTCAGCAGGCTGGACTTGCCGACGTTCGGTCGGCCGAGGATCGCGACGCGGCGGGGCCCGCCGATCTCGCGCTTGGCGACGGCGGACTCGTCGGGCAGCACCTTAATGATGCTGTCGAGCAGGTCGGCGACGCCGCGGCCGTGCAGGGCCGAGACCGGGATGGGCTCGCCGAGGCCGAGGGACCACAGCTGCGCGGCCTCCGCCTCCTGGCGGGCGTCGTCTACCTTGTTCGCGACGAGGAAGACGGGCTTCTTCGAGCGGCGCAGGAGCTTCACGACGTGCTCGTCGGTCGACGTCGGGCCAACGCGGGAGTCCACGACGAACATCACGACGTCGCACAGGTCGATGGCGATCTCGGCCTGCTGGGCGACGGACGCGTCGATGCCCTTCGCGTCGGGCTCCCAGCCGCCGGTGTCCACGAGCGAGAAGTGCTTCTCGTTCCACTCGGCGCGGTAGGTCACGCGGTCGCGGGTCACGCCGGGCACGTCCTCCACGACGGCCTCGCGGCGGCCGAGGATTCGGTTCACGAGGGCGGACTTGCCGACGTTCGGGCGGCCGACGATCGCGACCACCGGCAGGGCCGGGAGGTACACGGGGGCGTCGGAGCCCG
>NZ_JAPFRB010000001.1:768618-770572 GCF_035726885.1 Leucobacter sp. M11
CTCGTCCTCCAGGTCGTACTGCTCCAGGCCGGAGCGGAGCGCGCGTACCCGGTCCTCGTCGAGGCGGTCCTCCTCCGGGGTGGAGGGGATAATGTCGAACTGCGGGTCGAGCACATCGGCTCCCCCGATCAGCTCGACCTCGGGCTCGTTGCCCGCATCGAACGCCGCGGCTTCGGGCGTTTCGTGGTCTTCGCGATTAGTCATCGCTGTTCTCCTGTGTGTTGTGTGCGGATCACGTCAAGGACGGCTTCCACGGTTTCGTCAAAGTTCAGTGCGGTGGAATCCACCAGGGTCACTCCGGGGGCGGCTTGCAAGAAGTCCACCACCTGGGCATCCTTCGCGTCGCGCTCCGTGAGGGAGGCGAGCACCTCGGCAGCGTCGGATCCGGTGAGTTCTCCGGCTCGACGCTGTGCGCGCACCGCGGGGTCCGCGGTGAGCAGGATGCGAACGGGGGCGTTTGGGGCCACCACCGTGGTAATGTCGCGTCCTTCGATGATCACGCCGGGCAACCCCGACTCGGCGACGGCACGCCGGAACATCTCATTTAGTGTCTCACGAACCGCGGGGATTCGGGCAACCCGGCTCACCTCCGCGCTCACGCGGGGTTCCCGGATCTCCTCGGTGACGTCGAGACCGTCCACCGTGACCCGCGGGATCCCGGTCAGCGTGATCGAGTACGCCCAGTCGTCGAGGATCCCGCGCACGGCCTCCGCGTCGTCCAGGTCAATGCCGCGGCGCAGCCCCGTCGCGGCCAGCGCCCGGTACGCGGCGCCGGTGTCGAGGATCCCGAAGCCGAGTCGGCGGGCCGCCTCCTTGGAGACGCTGGACTTCCCGCTCCCGGCGGGTCCGTCCATTGCGACGAGCACGGGCTCCGGGGTGGCAGCGTCCGGCTGGACGGGGTGGGGCGCGGTCACAGAGTTCTCCATCCACGGTCGATCAGGTCAAGGGCGGCTCGCTCCGCGACCTCGGGCAGCACCGCGATCTCCGCGAAGCCGATCTGGGCACCCGGCGAGTGCTCCAGGCGCAAGTCTTCCATGTTAATCCCTAAATCTCCGAGCTCGGTGAGCAGCCGAGCCAGTTCGCCCGGGGTGTCGTCCACGAGCACGGTGAGCGTCGTGAAGCGCTCGTTGCTGCCGTGCTTGCCGGGGATGCGGCTCACCCCGGTGTTCCCGGCGGAGAGCAGGTCGGCGATGGCCCGCTTCGAGCCGGGCTGTTCGGCGTTGCGCAGGGCGTCGACGAAGGAGCCGATGTCGGCCTGGAACTGTTCCAGGACGTCCAGCACGGGCGCCCGGTTCGCGCCCAGGATCTGCACCCACAGCTCCGGCTGGCTGGACGCGATCCGGGTCGTGTCGCGCAGGCCCTGCCCGGCGAGCGTGATCGCGTTGTCCTCGGCATCCGTGAGCCGGGCCGCGAGCATGCTGGACACGACCTGCGGCAGGTGGGACACGAGGGCCACGGAGCGGTCGTGCTCCTGCGGGGTCATCTCCAGCGGGGTCGCGCCGAGCTCCAGCGCGAGGGCCTCGATCCGGTTCAGGGCAGCGACGGGGGTGTCCCCGTCCCGGCAGATCACCCAGGGCCGGCCAACGAAGAGATCGGTGCGGGCCATGATCGCCCCGCCGCGTTCGCGCCCGGCCATCGGGTGCGAACCGATGTAGTTCGTCAGGTCGATGCCGCGCTCGGTGAGCTGCTCAAAGGGCGCGAGCTTGACGCTGGCCACGTCCGTGACGACCGCGTCCGGGAACGCCAGGAGCGCCCGCTCCACCGCGAGGGCCGTCACATCCGGCGGCACCGCGACCACGACGGTCTGCGGCGCGTCGCCACTGGCGAGGGCCCGCCCGGCGCCGTAGTCAATCGCGAGGCTCAGCGCGGTCGGCGAGGCATCGTCGAGGGTGACCTCGATGCCTTTCTCACGCAGGGCGAGTCCGATGCTGGCACCGAGCAGGCCAGCGCCGAT
>NZ_JAPFRB010000001.1:770622-771735 GCF_035726885.1 Leucobacter sp. M11
CCTGGGGCGACGGGGTCATCGGGGGTCCTGCTTCCGGGGGGCTCCGTTCGCGGGCCGCTGCTGGCCGCGGTTCTTGGCGGGGGTGCGCTGACCGCTGCGCTCGGCGCGGCGGTTCTCGTCCTTCTGCTGATCGCTGCGCTCGCGCGCCGTGCGGCCGAGGCGCTCGGCGCGGCTCTGGCCGGTGGCGGCGCGGCCCGCGCTCTGCTTCTTCTCGCCGCCGGACTTCTTCGCGGCCTTGCGGGGCCGGGGCCGCGGGGTGCCCGCGGGGATCTTCGCGGCCTCGCCCTCGTTGCGCACGATGGTGAGCAGTTCCCCGCGCTCCTCAGCGCGGAGCTCCCGCATCTCGCCGACGCGCAGCGCGCCGAGGGTGAGCGGGCCGAACTGGCGGCGCACGAGCTCCTGGACGGGGTGCCCGACGGCGGCGAGCATGCGGCGCACGATGCGGTTCTTCCCGGAGTGCAGGGTGACCTCGATCAGGGAGTCGGTGGCGCTCTGCCCCCCGGGGAGCACGCGGGCGGCGTCGCACACGATCACGCCGTCCTCAAGCTCGACGCCGGTCTTCAGCAGTTGCACGGTCGCGGGGGTGATCCGACCGCGCACCTTCGCCACGTAGGTCTTCTGCACCCCGAACTTGGGGTGCGCGAGGACGTGGGCCAGGTCCCCGTCGTTCGTGAGGATGAGCAGCCCGGAGGTGTCCGTGTCCAGCCGTCCCACGTTGTAGAGGCGCTCCTCGACCTGGTCGGTGAACTCGCGCAGATCCGGCCGCCCCTGCTCGTCACTCATGGTGGAGACGACGCCCCGGGGCTTGTTCAGGACGAAGTAGCGCTTGGACACGTCCAGCTGCACGGCGACCCCGTCCACCGCGATCTGGTCCGTCTCGGGGTCGATCCGGGAGCCGAGCTCCTGGACGACGGCTCCGTTGACCGTAACCCGGCCGCGGGTGATGAGCGACTCGGCGGCACGGCGGGAGGCGACGCCCGCGTTCGCGAGCGCCTTCTGCAAGCGCACCCTGCCGTCGTCCTCGGCGGGCTCGCTCGCTCGCGCTCCCCCGTCGTCCGCGAAGCTGATGTCGACGCCGTCGACCGAGAACGAACCGCCGAGGCTGCCGCCCCA
>NZ_JAPFRB010000001.1:771765-784664 GCF_035726885.1 Leucobacter sp. M11
AGCTGGTCCGCCGACGTGCCCGCGCTCGGGTTCCTTGCCCGTGCCCCTAGAGCGGCTCATCAGTAAATCCTTCCAGTCCGTCGTCGAGCAGCGGCGCGATCGGCGGCAGTTCGTCGAGTGAGTTAATGCCGAGCTGAGTCAGCAGGGTGTCGGTGGTGCCGTACAGGATCGCCCCGGTGACGGGGTCCTGTCCGGCCTCGGTAATGAGGCCGCGGCTGAGCAGCGTGCGCACGACGGAGTCCACGTTGACGGCGCGGATCTGGGCGACCTGCCCGCGGGCGATGGGCTGCCGGTAGGCGATCACGGCGAGCGTTTCGAGCGCTGCCTGGGACAGGCGCGTGCTGCTCTGGGTCTGCACGAAGTCGGTCACGAGCGGATCGAGCTCGGCGCGTACATAGAGTCGCCATCCGCCGCCGACCTCGCGGAGCTCGAAGCCGCGTCGCACGCCCAGCCCCTCCCCGTCGTAATCGGCGGCGAGCGCCTGGATCGCCTTGCGGACGAGCCGCACGGGGCGGTCCACCGCGGTGGCCAGGCTGACCGCGCTCAGCGGCTCGTCGGCGATCATCAGGATCGCTTCGAGGGCGCGCTCCAGGTCCACGGCGGCGAGCGCCTCGCGCCGGGCCGCCGTGCGCGCGTCGAGGCCCTCGGCGGTGATCGACTCGGCGCTGGGTGCCTCGGCGCTGCTGTCCTCGGGGGCGATTGGTTCAGTCATAGTCGGCCCCCAGGGTGGCGAGGTCGGCGTCCGTCCAGGCGGTGTTTGCCCAGCGCACGGTGAGTTCCCCGAGCGGCGCGGCCTGGTCGAAGGACACCGAGGCGCGCCGGTACAGTTCCAGGATCGCGAGGAAGCGCGCCACGATCACCCCGCGCTCGACGGTGTCGTCGATCAGCTCTCGGAAGGTGCTGGAGCCGCGCTGGCGGAGGGCGGCGACGATGATCGCGGCCTGCTCGCGGATGGACACGAGCGGCGCGTGCAGGTGTTCCAGGCCGACGCTCGGTTCCTGCTTCGGGGTGAGGCCGAGCACGGCCAGCGCGCGGAAGTCCTCGGGCCCGAGGGTCCAGACCAGCTCGGGCTCGCGGCTTCGGAAGCGGTCGTCGAGGCGCACGGTGCGCGCGTGACGGCGCTCCTCGTCGGACAGGCGCGCGCGAAACCAGGCGCTTGCCTCCTTGAAGGCCCGGTACTGCAGCAGCCGCGCGAAGAGCAGGTCGCGGGCCTCGAGCAGCGCCACGTCCTCGGCGTCGACGACCTCGCCCTGCGGCAGCAGGCTCGCGATCTTGAGGTCGAGCAGGGTCGCGGCGACCACGAGGAACTCGCTGGCCTCGTCGAGGGTGCGATCGTCGGCCGCGTTGAGGTAGGCGATGAACTCGTCCGTCACGAGGCTCAGCGAGACGTCCGTGATGTCGAGCTCGTGCTTGCCGATGAGCGTGAGGAGCAGGTCGAAGGGGCCCTGGAAGTTGTGCAGGGTGACCCGGAAGCCGGGCACCGTTTCGAGGGCGACGGCGTCGGCTGCGCCCGGGGCTGCGGGGGTCGCTGGCGCGCCAAAGCCGCCGTCTCCCGTTCCGGCCCCGATCCGATCCAGCGCCGCCACGCCCACGCCCCTAGGCGACCGCGCCGCGGAGGACGAGCTCGCGAGCGAGCTGCAGGTAGGCCTCGGAGGCGGCGTTCTCGGGCGCGTAGCTCAGGATGGGCTTGGCGGCGACCGAGGCGTCCGGGAACTTCACGGTGCGGCCGATCACGGTGTCGAAGGCTTTGTCGCCGAAGGTCTCGACGACGCGCTCCAGGACCTCGCGGGCGTGCAGGGTGCGCGAGTCGTACATCGTGGCGATGATGCCGTCGAGTTCGATCTGCGGGTTCAACCGGTCGCGCACCTTGTCGATGGTCTCGACGAGCAGGGCGACGCCGCGCAGCGCGAAAAACTCGCAGGCGAGCGGGATGAGCACGCCATGGCTCGCGGTGAGCGCGTTCACGGTGAGCAGCCCGAGGGAGGGCTGGCAGTCGATCAGGATCACGTCGTAGTCGTCCTGCACCTTGCGCAGCACGCTCGCGAGGATCTGCTCGCGAGCGACCTCGCTGATGAGGTGCACCTCGGCGGCGGAGAGGTCGATGTTCGCGGGGATCACGTCGAGGTTGAGCACCTCGGTCGGCTGAATGACCGCGCGGGTGTCCTTCTCGTGGCCGAGCATGAGGTCGTAGATCGTGGGCACGTCGTGCGCGGTGACCCCGAGGCCCGCGGTCAGCGCCCCCTGCGGGTCAAAGTCAACGGCGAGCACGCGGCGACCGTAACGGGCCAGCGCCGCGCCCAGGTTGATGGTCGTCGTGGTCTTCCCCACGCCGCCCTTCTGGTTGCAGAGCGCAATAATCCTGGCCGGGCCGTGACTGTCGAGCTCCTCGGGGACCGGGTAGAACCGCTCGGGACGCCCCGTCGGCCCGAGTTTCTTGCCGTTCTTGGCGGACTCGGCCTGTGCCACGGGTGCGTCTCCTCTCGCTGACGTGCAGTATCGGTCCATCCTATCCTGCGGGCCGCGCGCTTTCCCGCGCGCGCGCCGAGGATTCCGGTTCCGCGCCGTCCGCGCTCCGCACCGGCGCGGGGCTGGCTCAGGCCCGGGCGGCCTCTGGCTCCTCCGCGGAGAGGTAGCCGAGCCCCACGAGGACGTCGACGGTGGCCCTGGCGTGCTCTCGGAACCGCGCACGCGCGACGTCGGGCGCGCCCGCGGAGATCGCGTCGATGAGCGGCTTGTGCCCCTGCGCTTTCAGCTTCGTGCTGTCGGGAGCCTGCCCGGTGTTCGCGAGCGATCGGGTCAGGAAATCCTGAATCTGCTGCTCGGCCTCCAGGAGCCGCTGGGACCCCGTCAGCTCCGCGACCCTGAGGTGCAGGCGCGCATCGGCGAAGCGGTACTCCTCCGGGCCAAGCCCCGGCGCGTCAGCGAGGGCCGCGAGCTCGCGGAGTTCGGCGACGATCTCCGGGGTCGACGCCGCCGCGGCAATCGCGCACGCCTCGCCCGACACCGCCTCGCGCCAGACCGTGAAGTCGGTGAAGGCCTCCAGGGTTGGGCTCTGCTCGTCTGCGTAGTGCAGCTTCGTGGACGCGCCCTCGCGGACGAAGGTCCCGGCGCCCCTCCCGCGGCGGGTTTCGACCAGCTCGTAGTTCCGCATGACCTGAAGCGCGCTGCGCACCGTCATCGGCGACACGCCGAAGTAGCCCGCGAGCTCGCTCTCCGTGGGGAGCCGGTCGCCTGGCAACAAAATCCCTGATCCGAGAAGCTCTCCGAGCCGCCGAACGATCGCCTCGGCGACCCCGGCCGCCTGGATTGGTTGCAACAATTCTGACCAGTTCTTGCCAGTCATGAATTACATCCTCTAGAGTTCATAACACTTACCGTATCGAGTGATTCCCTCAAACCTACTATCGGCACACGCCGAGGCACAAAGATTCGTTCGATCGCGGCCCGCCGAGGCCCGCGCACCGGTACCCCTGGATTACGCAAAGGAGCTTCCCCAGATGACGTCCCCCTCCCCGAACGGATGTCGCAGCACGGTTCGTCCGTGGTCGAGCGGCACCCCCGGAGTCCGCGCATGCTGAGCTACCTCGGCAAGCGACTCCTCAGTCTCATCCCGGTCCTCCTGGTCGTGTCCGTGGTGATCTTCTCCATCGTGCACCTGACCCCCGGCGACCCGGTCCGGACCATCCTCGGCCCGGACGCAAGCCAGGCGCAGGTGGACGCGCTCCGCGACTCGATGGGGCTCAACCAACCGCTGATCGCTCAGTATTTCAGCTGGCTCGGCGGGGTCTTCACGGGCGACCTCGGGGATTCCTTCTTCCTCCGCAAGTCCGTGCTCGCCGCCATCGGCGACAACGCGGTCCCCACCCTCCAGCTGGCCGTCATCGCTATCACGGTGGCCCTGTTGCTCGCTATCCCGCTGGGGACGCTGGCCGCGCGGCACCGCGGCACCTCACTCGACCGCGGGGTCATGGCGTTCACGCTCATCGGGATGGCCGTGCCGTCCTTTGTCCTCGGCCTCATCCTGATGCTGCTGTTCGCGGTGCAGCTGCGCTGGTTCCCCGTCGCCGGGTACGTCAACCCCGCCGATGACTTCCTGCTCGGGATCAAGACGCTGATCCTGCCCGGCATCGCGCTCGGGGCGATCATGTCGGCGCTGATCACCCGCACCACGCGAGCCGCGGTACTCGACGTACTCAACGCCGACTACATCGACGCGGCACGCTCTCGCGGTGTTTCCGAAACCCGGCTCCTCTTCACCCACACGCTGAAGAACGCCGGCCTCCCGATCCTGACCCTGGTCGGCCTCACCTTCGGCACCCTCGTCACCGGCGCCGCCGTGACCGAAACCATCTTCAACGTGCCCGGGCTCGGTTCCCTGCTCGTTCAGGCCATCTCCCGACGCGATTACGCGATCATCCAGGGGGTCGTGCTGTGCGTCACCCTGTTCTATCTGTTGATCAACCTGGTCATCGACCTGCTCTACGGGCTGGTCGATCCCCGGGTCCGACTCGGGAAAGCGAAGGGCTAGCTCATGAGCGATCAGACAACCGTCCCCAACACCCAGATGCTCTCCGTTCGCCCGCCGGTCAACGACACGCTGTTGCGGCGAGCGCTGCGCAGCCCCAGCCTCATGATCGGCCTCGTGTGGCTGGCCCTCATCGCCGCGGTCGCGTTTGTGCTGCCCCCCGTGCTCGGGCTCGATCCCTACGCGGTCGAGCCGACGAATCGGCTCGAGGGGCCGAGCGCGGCGCACTGGTTCGGCACGGACACCTACGGCCGCGACCTCTTCGCCCGGATCCTGTCCGGGGCGTCCACCTCGATCACCGTCGGCTTCGTGGTCGCCCTCATCAGCGCCGTGCTCGGGGCCGCCATCGGCGTCCTCGCGGCGTTCTCCCCGGTCCTTGACCAGATCCTCATGCGCATCTGCGACGGGCTCATGGCCATCCCCGCGATCCTGCTCGCGGTGGCGCTCACGGCAGCGCTCGGGCCAAATGTGGGCAACCTCATCATTGCGCTGTCCGTGGTCTACACCCCCGGGTTGGCACGCTTGGTTCGGTCGAAGGCGATGGCGATCAAGTCCGAGACCTTCGTCGAGGCGAGTCGGGTGCAGGGGGCGAAGCCCATCCACATCATGGTGAAGCACATCCTCCCGAACACCCTCTCGGTCCTGTTCGTCCAGTCGACGTTCACCTTTGCCGAGTCGGTGATCACCGAGGCGGCGCTGAGCTTCCTCGGCGCCGGGGTGCCCGCCCCGCAGGCGAGCTGGGGAAACATCCTGAATGACGGGAAGTCGGTCATCATGCAGGCCCCGCACATGGTGATTTTCACGAGCCTGTTCCTGGTGCTCACCGTGCTCGCCCTGAACCTCGTCGGGGACGGCCTGCGCGATCTAGTCGACCAGCGTTCCCAGCCGCAGCCGAAGCAGCCCGGGCTCTTCTCGCGGATGTTCGGCTTTGGCACCGCACGATTCCAGCCCACCACGAAGGGAACGAAGCGATGACCGATCAGCAGGCCACCCCGCTCGAGATTCGGCAGCTGAGCATCAGCATCGACACCCCGAACGGCGAGATCGACGTCGTCAACGGGGTCTCCCTGGATCTGCGCGAACGCGAGATTCTGGCCATCGTCGGCGAATCCGGCTCGGGAAAGACCCTGACCGCGCGTGCGGTCCTCGGGCTCTTCCCGCCCCGGTCCACCGTGGGCGGAGCGATCCTGCTCCGCGGCACCGATGTCCTCACCGCCTCCGGCGACGAACTGCGGAAGATCCGCGGCGCTGACGCGGCGATGATTTTCCAGGAGCCGTCGACCGCCCTCAACCCCGTGTTCCGGATCGGCTGGCAGATGTCCGAGGGACTCCGCGCCCACGGGATCACCGACCCGAAGGAGCGCCGCCGCCGGTCGATCGAGATGCTGACGGCGGTGGGCATCCCCGACGCCGAGGAGCGCATCGACTCCTACCCGCACCAGTTCTCCGGAGGCCAGAAGCAGCGAATCGTCATCGCGATGGCGCTCGCGCTCAAGCCCTCCGTGATTATCGCCGACGAGCCAACCACCGCGTTGGATGTGACGGTGCAGGCCGAGATCCTGGACCTGCTCCGCGAGTGCCGGGAGAGCTTTGGCGCGGCGATCGTGCTCATCACGCACAACATGGGCGTCGTGGCCGATATCGCCGACCGCGTGGCGGTGATGTACCAGGGCGATCTCGTGGAGCAGGCCCCGGTGGACACCCTCTTCGCCGCCCCCACCCAGGAGTACACCAAGCGCCTCCTGGCGGCGGTCCCGCGGCTCGGCCACGCGCAGCTCCGGGAGCGGCCGGCCCCGGTCGCGAGCAGTACCGCGGCGGAGCGCCCGGTTCCGGCGGTGGCCGCCTCCGGACTGAACGTGGTCTACTCCGGCGGCTTCCGGCAGCCGGCATTCCACGCGGTCCGCGATGTCTCCTTCGAGATCGCCCCCGGCGAGGTGCTCGGACTCGTCGGGGAATCTGGGTCAGGGAAGTCAACGATCGGGAAAACGATCGGCGGCTTGGCCCCCGTGGCCTCCGGGTCGCTGCGCGTGTTCGGCCAGGAGATCGCCAGACTCCGCGGGGCGAAACTCCGTGCGGCGCGCCGACGCATCGGCTACGTCTTCCAAGACCCGGCGTCCTCGTTCAACCCGTTCCTCACGGTCGAGGAATCGATCGCGGAGCCCATGCGCGTGCACGGAGCCTTCCCCGAGCGAGGGGCCCGGCAGGCGCGGGTCCTCGAGCTCCTGGACGCCGTGCAGCTCCCCCGCCAGATGGCGAAACGCCACCCCTATGAGCTTTCCGGAGGGCAGCGGCAGCGGGTCGGCCTCGCGCGAGCGCTCACGCTGAGCCCGGAGCTGCTGATCGCCGACGAGCCGACGAGCGCGCTCGACGTCTCGGTGCAGGCGAAGGTGCTCGACATTTTCACGGAGCTCCAGCAGGAACTCGGCTTCGCCGCGCTGTTCATCAGCCACGACCTTGCCGTGGTCGAGCTGCTCGCCGACCGGGTGGGCGTCCTGCAACGGGGATCGCTCGTTGAGGTCGGGCAGACCGCCGAGGTACTCACGCACCCCCGGGAGCCGTACACCCAAGCGCTCATTGCGGCGGTGCCCGTGCCCGACCCCGTCATCCAGCGCGGCAGACGGGCCGCCCTCGCCGAGCGGCCCCGCTGACCCGCCGCACCGTGCGCGAGAGCGCCCCGGCTTCCCCACCCTCGGCGCGCTGCGCCCCATACCACCCCAGAGAGGCATCATGAATCACCCCCTCCCCGTCGTCGCCGTCCCGGCACGGCTGTCCAGCTCGGACGGGCTCGACCCGCGCGTCGCCGGCGCGAACAAGATATTCTTCGACATCATCGACCTGATCCGGTCGGTGGGCCTTGAGCCCCTGATCGTCGAGGATCCGGACGCGGATCTCACCGGCGTCTCCGGGGTCGTTCTTCCCGGCGGGGGCGACGTCGACCCGAAGCGATACGGCGGTCGCCGCATCGCGGAGCTCTACGACGTCAACCCGGAACAGGACGCCCTGGACTTCTCCATCGCGGAGCGAGCCCTCGCCGCCCAGCTGCCCGTCTATGGCATCTGCCGGGGCGCGCAGGTGCTGAACGTGGTCTACGGCGGCAGCCTGCACGAGGACCTCGCCCCGAGCAGCGTGGTGCACACCGCCCCGGAGGAGCCGGGCTGCGAAAGCGACGAATTCGTCCGGCACTCGGTTCGCGTCGAGCCCGGCACCCTGCTCGCGGACAGCCTGGGGGAAGCCGTCGTGTCCATCCAGTCCGCGCACCATCAGGCCGTCAACCGGCTGGGAAACGGCTTCGTCGCAACCGCCTACGCGGAGGACGGGCTGATCGAGGCGTTCGAAGACCGAGAGCGCTGGGTAATCGGCGTCCAGTGGCACCCCGAGGGCGAGGAGGAAGCCGGGCCCGTTCGTGACGGCCAGTTCCGCGCGCTCGCCGCGGAGATCGCCCGCCGCGCGACCGACCCCGACGGCTCGACGCTCCCCCGGGAGGCCCTCCGTGGTTAAGCAAAGCGCACCCGACGCCGCCGCGCTCCGTGAGCAGGCCGCGCGCACCGTGGCCGCACACGCCGAGGATCTGCTGGCGCTCAGCCACCGGATTTCCCAGCACCCCGAACTCGGGCTGCAGGAAACCCAGGCCTCGCGGTGGCTCACCGACGCGGCCGCCCAGGTTCCCGGCGCGCGAGCCACGCTGGGCGTCGGCGGACTGGAGACCGCGTTCCTGGCCCAGGCGGGCACGGGCGAGCTCGTCCTGACGGTGTGCGCCGAATACGACGCGCTCCCGGAGGTTGGTCACGGCTGCGGGCACAACGTCATCGCGACGGCCGGTCTCGGGGCGTTCCTCGCGCTGGCGCCCCTCGCCGATCAGCTCGGGGCGACGATTCGGCTCATCGGCACCCCCGCCGAGGAGAACGAGGGCGGAAAAATCACCCTCCTCGACGCCGGAGTCTTCGACGGCACCCACGCCGCGTTGATGGTGCACCCCGGACCGAGCGACGAGGTCAGCATGAACCCCTTCGCCTCGGGAGGCATCTCTGCCAGGTTTCTCGGCCGGGAAGCCCACGCCTCCCTCACCCCGCATCGGGGGATCAACGCGCTTGACGCCCTCACCGTGACGCTCACCGCGATCGGACTGGCCCGCCAACAGCTTGAGCCGGGGCAGCAGATTCACGGGAGCATCGCCGAGCGCGGCGGTGCCCCCAATGTGATCCCGGGGTCCAGCGCGGCCGTCTGGATGGTTCGTGCCACCTCGATGGAGAGCCTGGACCGCGTGACCGAGGTCGTCACCCGGTGCATTCGCGCCGGAGCGCTCGCGGCCGGGTGCACGGTCGAAATCGAGGCTGAGCGGGACGGTCGATACGCCAACATGCGCATTGATGCCGATCTCACGGAGGCGTATCGGAGAAACGCAACGGCCCTGGGGCGCTCGCCGCTCGCGGTCGGCGCGAACGGCGGCTCGACCGACATGGGCAACGTGTCGCAGCGCTTCCCCTCCATCCACCCCATGATCGGCTTGGGAGACGCCGGGCTCACCCTGCACACTGCCGACTTCGCCGCGCGAGCAGCGGGTCCCGCAGGGGACGCCGCGGTTCTGGACGGGGCCACGCTCCTCGCCCAGACCGCGATCGACCTCGCCACGGATCGCAAGATTCGGTCCCGCCTCCTCAGCGATACCCCCTTCGGGGAGCTCGACTGAGGCCAGAAGGTCACGTTTCGGCCTCAAAACCGCAGAAGCACCGTTCGTTAGAAATACATCATCTAGAGTCTGTAGTACTGGCGCGGCTCCCCCCGGCCGCGCCAGCCGCGGAGTCGTCGTACACACGTTGCAAAGGAGCATCACCGCATGAAAACCCGTACCCGTTTCCCCCTCTTGGCCGCCCTCGCGGTCGGCAGCCTCGCGCTCACCGCCTGCGCCGGCGGCGGCACCGCAAGCGACGGTGGCACCGAGATCACCGTCACCTCGGCCGCGCAGCCGCCGAACCTGGACCCGCACATCACCCAGGTCGCGATGGTCGCCGAGCTGACGCGCCCGGTCTACGAGACGCTCGTCACGGTTGACGAGAACTATGAGGTCCAGCCCATGCTCGCGGAGTCCTTCGAGCGAAGCGAGGACGGACTCACCTACACCTTCACGCTGCGCGAGGGCGTGACCTTCCACGACGGCTCCGAGCTCGATGCCACCGACGTCATCGCCTCGATGGAGCGCTGGACGCGGCTGAGCCCGGCCGGCCAGACCGATTTCGCGGGCGCGACCTGGACGAGCCCCGACGCGAACACGGTCGTGCTGACCGTGAAGACCCCGAGCTTCCTGCACCTGCTGCACCTGTCCAGCCGGCTCCTCAACGTCCCCGTCATCATGCCCTCCGAGATCATTGAGGCGGGAGGGGACGAGCCGATCAACGAGGTCATCGGCACCGGCCCGTACACCTTCGTGGAGTGGGTCGCCGATCAGCGCCTCGTGCTCGAGAAGTGGGATGAGTACCAGTCGGTGGACGCGCCCTCGAGCGGCCTGTCGGGGAAAAAGGACGCCAAGATCGACTCGATCACCTACGAGTTCGTCACGGACCCGACCACCACGGTTGCGGGGATCCAGACGGGGCAGTACGACGCAACCACGGGCCTCGGCTTTGACTCGGTCGAGCAGCTCGAAGCCGATCCCTCGGTCACCCTCGGCACCTACCAGGTTGAGCCCATCAACATGGCGTACAACATCCACAGCGGCACGGTGTCCGATGTCAACATTCGGCAGGCCATCAACATCGCGCTCGACCGCGACGAGATCATGACCGCGACGGTTGGCAAGCAGGAATACTACGATCTTGTTCACCACAACATGACGAAGCCGTGGGAGCCGCTCTGGAACACCGAGGTGGGCAAGGACACCTTCAACACGGCCGACACCGCCAAGGCCAAGGAGCTGCTGGCACAGGGCGGCTACACCAATCAGCCGATCACCCTGCTCACGACCGGCGACTTCGACACCGCTCAGGACTCCGCGGTGATGGTGCAGGCGCAGCTGCAGGCGCTGGGGATGAACGTCGAGGTGGAAAGCCTCGAGTGGGCCGCGTTCATCGAGCGGTACCTGAACGACCAGGATTCCTGGGACCTGGGGCTGATCCCGCAGGTCGTCAAGAACGAGCCGACGCAGACCATCGGCTTCGTTCCGGGCAACCCGGGATACTCCGACAGCGACGAGCTGCACGCGCTCCTGGAGTCCTACCGCTCCGCCCCCACGATCGAGGACGCCCAGCTGCTCTACAACGACATGCAGCAGTACGTTGAGGACCTGCGCCCGCTGAGCCGCCTCGGGGACGCGCACTCGCTCTTCGCCACCTCAGACCGGGTCAAGAGCTTCCCCATCTTCGACTCCACGGTGATCTGGTGGAACGCGGAGATGGCCGAGTAGGTCAGGCTCATTGCGGAGGCGGGCGCCGTTCAGGCGCCCGCCTCCTGGCCGTTTCCCCGGCGGGGAGCCGCCTCCCCGCCGGGCACGAGCCGTAGACTGACCCGAGAAATCGCCCCCACCCCGAGCCGGCCCGGCTCCCTCGACGAGGAGGAACCATGTCCCCCATTTCCGCGCTGCTCGGCGCGATCGGCTCCGGATCGGTCCGAATCCTGGATCTCACGAATCCGCTCTCGGCGTCGACGCCGACCCTGCGGCTGCCGGCGCCCTTCGCGAACCTGATCGATTTCAGCCTGGAGGAGATCAGCGCCTACAACGAGCCCGGCCCGTTCTGGAAGCACCACAACATCCACACGGGCGAGCACATCGGCACGCACGTCGACGCCCCCGTGCACTGGGCGAGCGGCCGGGACGGCCTCGACGTCTCCGAGCTGGCCCCCGAGCGGCTGATCGGCCCCGCCGCGGTCCTCGATTTCAGCGCCCAGGCCCTCGCCGACGCCGATTTCCTGCTGGAAATCGCGCACGTGGAGGCGTGGGAGGCCGAGCACGGCCGCCTGGAACGGAACGCCTGGGTGCTGTTTCGGACCGGATGGGACCGATACTCGAGCGATCAAGAGGCCTTCTTGAACGCCGACGACACGGGCTCGCACACCCCCGGCCTGTCCGCCGAGTGCGCGCTCTGGCTCGCCACTGAGCGCGAGATCTCCGGCCTCGGGGTGGAAACGGTCGGCATCGATTGGGGCCGCGGGGCGGAGCTCGACCCGCCCTTCCCGGTGCACTCCCATCTGCTCGGCAACGACAAATACGGCGTCACCTCGCTGCAAAACCTCGCCGAGCTGCCACCGACGGGCGCGATGATCGTCATCGCCCCCTGCCGATCGTGGGCGGCACCGCGAGCCCCGCCCGCGTCTTCGCACTCGTCGCGGGCGCGAGCCGGTGACGGGGGGCGAGGTCCCCGCCGGCCAGCACGCCGGGGCCACGATCTCGGTCGCCTAGCTGGTGGCCCGGCTCCTCGCCCGCCTCGGGGCCGGACACTGCTTCGGCGTCGTCGGCTCGGGAAACTTCGCGGTCACGAACGCCCTCGTCGCCAACGGGGTGCCGTTCACGGCGGCCCGGCACGAGGGCGGGGCCGCAACGATGGCCGATGCCTACGCGCGGATGAGCGACCGCGTCGGCCTCGTGTCCGTGCACCAGGGGTGCGGGCTGACGAACGCGGCGACCGGCATCGGCGAGGCGGCGAAAAGTCGCACCCCGGTCATCGTGCTTGCCGCCGAGGCCGCCGCCGCAAGCGTCGGCTCCAACTTCTCCATGGACCAGCCCGGGTTCGCCCGCGCGGTCACCGCCGAGTCCCACCGGGTGCACTCGGCGGCGAGCGCCGTCGTCGACACGGTGCGCGCGTTCCGGGCCGCGCGGGACGAGCGCCGCACGGTCGTGCTCAATCTCCCCCTGGACGTGCAGGCGGCGCGGGTGCCCGCGGAGACGGGGCTCGATCTCGCCGTCCCGGAGCCGCTCCCCCGCCCCCGCGCGCAGGATACGGCGGTCGCCGCGCTGGCCGCGGAGCTGTCCCGGGCGGCTCGCCCCGTGATCGTGGCGGGCCGCGGGGCCCGCGGGGCGGGGCCGGAGCTGCGCGCCCTCGCCGAGGCCGCTGGCGCGCTGCTCGCAACCTCGGCGGTGGCCACGGGCCTCTTCCGCGGGGACGATTTCGATCTCGGTATCTCTGGCGGCTTTTCGTCCCCGCTCACGGCGGAGCTGATCGCGGGGGCGGACCTCGTCGTCGGCTTCGGCTGCGCGCTGAACATGTGGACCATGCGGCACGGCCGGCTCATCGGAGCCGGGGCCCGGGTGGCGCAGGTTGACCTGGAGGAGGCGGCGCTCGGCCGCAATCGCCCCGTGGATCTCGGCGTGCTCGGGGACAGCGCGGCGACGGCGAGCGCCGTCACCGCGGCGCTCCGGCAGGCCCCCAGAACCGGAGCCGGGTAT
>NZ_JAPFRB010000001.1:784707-785015 GCF_035726885.1 Leucobacter sp. M11
GGGCGCAGACGCCCACCCCGGATCTGGGCGGGGACGGGCTGATCGATCCGCGCGAGCTGAGCCGAGCACTGGATGCGCTGCTCCCGGCGGAGCGGATCGTCGCGGTCGACTCAGGAAACTTTATGGGCTACCCGAGCGCCTATCTCGACGTGCCCGACGAGCACGGGTTCTGTTTCACCCAGGCCTTCCAGTCCATCGGGCTGGGGCTGGCCTCGGCCATCGGCTCGGCGATCGCCCGGCCGGAGCGCCTGCCCGTCCTCGGCGCGGGCGACGGGGGCTTCCTGATGAGCGTGCAGGAGCTGGAGACC
>NZ_JAPFRB010000001.1:785046-785738 GCF_035726885.1 Leucobacter sp. M11
TGGTGTACAACGACCGGGGGTACGGGGCCGAGGTGCATCACTTCGGGCCGGGCGACCCCGGGGTGGACCTTCGCCAGGTGGTGTTTCCCGACACCGACATCGCGGCCATCGCGCGCGGCTTCGGCGCGGAGGCGCTCACGGTGCGCGAGCTCTCCGACCTCGCCGGGGTCCGCGCGTGGCTGGCCGCGGGGCCGCGCACGCCCCTCGTGCTTGACGCGAAGATCGCCTCGGACGGCGGCGCCTGGTGGCTCGCGGAGGCCTTCGCGGGGCACTGAGCCGAGCGCTGGTAGCGTTGAGGTGCCCGCCTGTGTGGCGCGACCCCCGGAGAAACAGATGACTCAGCACCAGAACGCCGCCCCGAAGCCGAACGCCCTGATGCGATTCCTGTCCTGGTTCACCCCCGTGCGCCGGATCGTCATCGTGTTCGGGTTCCTGGTGATTCTGACGGGCACCGCCTTTTTCGTTGAGGTGCAGCGGGACGGCTGGTCGGCCCCCGGCACCCCGTGGATGTTCTGCGCCGCCGTCGGGGTCCTCGTCGCCATGCGCGTGCTCGTGGTCCTGGATCGTCGGGACGCGGAGATGCGCACGCGCGTCATCGGCGGCCTGATCGGCTTCGGCGGCACGGTCGCCGTCCTCGCCCTCGCGGACCTCATCATCCGCTGAACCGCCCGCTCGCGCGAGCACCGGCGTTC
>NZ_JAPFRB010000001.1:785796-786208 GCF_035726885.1 Leucobacter sp. M11
TCTGGTAGTGCTCGCGCAGGGTGTCGATCGTGACGCTCGTGTAGATCTGCGTGGTCTGCACGGAGGCGTGCCCGAGCAGCTCCTGGACGGCGCGCACATCCGCCCCGCCCGCGAGCAGGTGCGTCGCGAAGGAGTGCCGCAAGGTGTGCGGGGACACGTGCGCCTCGATCCCGCTCGCCTCGGCCGCCGCCTGCAGGATCAGCCAGGCGTTCTGCCGGGACAGCCGCGCCCCGCGCGCCCCGAGGAAGAGCGCCGGGGTGCCGCTCCCCCGGGCCACGAGCGCCGGCCGGGCCCGGACGAGGTAGGCGTGGAGCGCGGCGCCCGCGAAGCTGCCAAAGGGCACCAGGCGCTGCTTGTTGCCCTTCCCGGTCAGCCGGAGCACGCCGCCGTCGGCAAGGTCCGGTAGCCCGAG
>NZ_JAPFRB010000001.1:786271-786388 GCF_035726885.1 Leucobacter sp. M11
GGCGCCGAGGGGCCCCTGCGCGAAGAGGTCGTCCACGTCGAGCGTCACGATCTCGGTGACGCGGCCCCCCGTGGCGTAGAGCAGTTCGAGCAGGGCGCGGTCGCGCAGCTGCGTGGG
>NZ_JAPFRB010000001.1:786425-790079 GCF_035726885.1 Leucobacter sp. M11
TCCTCGATGCTGATGGCCTTTGGCAGTGTCTGCGCCCGCTTCGGGGCCCGCAGCCGCGCCCCGGCATCCTCCGCGAGGGTGCCCTCCTCGTGATGGAAACGGTGCAGGCTGCGCACCGAGGACAGGGCGCGGGTCACCGAGGCGGGGGTGAGCGGCGGCTCCCGATCGGCCAGCGCGCCCTGGTAGGCGCGGAGCCGGGCGGGGTCCACGGCCCCCAGGTCGGCCACGCCCGCCTCGTCCAACCAGGCGGCGTAGGCGGCCAGGTCCCGGCGGTACGCGGCCACGGTGTTCGGGGAGAGCCCACGCTCGATCGACACGTGCCGCAGGAACAGCTCGATGCCCCGCTCGGGCGCGAGCGCGCCGGTCATGAGGAACGCTCGCCCCGCACCGTCTCCCGGCGCTCCCACGGGGACGCCGCGTCGCCGAGGCTCGCCCAGCCCCCGGCGCGGGAGGCGTAGGCGGCGAGCACGGCGTTCGCCGTGATCGCGTTCTGCACGCGGCGGTCCAGCACCGCGGCGACCGCGTCCTCCAGGCTCAGCCAGCGCGTCACGATCTCGGCTTCCTCGCCCTCGCGCACGTAGTCGTGCTCGACCGGGCTGAGCCCGCGGGCCAGGAAGATCCGGATTGCCTCCGAACTGCCCCCGGGCGTCGTCATCACGTCGAGCAGCAGGTGCCACTCCGCGGCCGCGAGGTCCGCCTCCTCGGCGAGCTCCCGCTGGGCCCCGAGCAGGGCGGGCTCCCCGGGGACATCCATCAGCCCGGCGGGGATCTCCCAGTCACGCACGCCGACCGCGTGCCGGTACTGCTGAATCAGGAGGACCCGGTCGGCGTCGTCCATCGCGAGCACCGCGACGGCGCCGGTGTGGTCGACGTAGTCGCGGACGAGCTCCGTGCCCGAGCCGAGCGCGAAGCGGTCCCGGCGCAGGTCCCAGACCCGGCCCCTCTTGAGCAGCTCCGAGTCGAGCACGCGGATGTCGTCGGCCCGCTCATCGGCGAGCGCAGCGGCCCCGACCGCGGCGTCCGAAGACGCGGAAACCCCGCCCGGTGCCGGGCGGGGTTCGCGGTGCTGCGCTGGGTTAGGCACTCGCCTGACCGTTCACCTCGAAGAGGCGGCTCGCTTTCTGGCGCTCGATGGCCGCGGCCGCGAGGCCCGCGAAGAGCGGGTGGGCGCGGTTCGGGCGCGAGCGCAGCTCGGGGTGCGCCTGCGTGGCGATGTAGAACGGGTGCACCTCGCGGGGCAGCTCCACAAACTCCACCAGGCTGTCGTCCGGGCTCGTGCCCGAGAAGACGAGGCCGGCCGCGCCGATCTGCTCCCGGAAGCCGTTGTTGACCTCGTAGCGGTGCCGGTGCCGTTCCTCGACGCTGGCCGCGCCGTACAGCTCGGCCGCGAGGGACCCCTCGGCGAGCTTCGCCTCGTAGAGGCCGAGCCGCATGGTGCCGCCGAGGTCTCCGCCGCCGTCGACGATGCTGATCTGCTCGGCCATCGTCGCGATCACCGGGGTGCTCGTCTCGGGGTCGAACTCGGTCGAGGAGGCATCGGGCAGGCCCGCGACGTTCCGGGCGTACTCGATGACCATGCCCTGCATGCCGAGGCAGAGGCCGAGGGTGGGGATGCCGTTCTCGCGGGCGAAGCGCAGCGCGCCAAGCTTGCCCTCGATGCCGCGGATGCCAAAGCCGCCGGGCACGCAGATGCCGTCCACGTCTCCGAGCTGCTCGGCGGCGCCCTCGGGGCTCTCGCAGAGGTCGGCCGCGATCCAGCGCAGGGTGACCTTCGCCTGGTGCGCGAAACCACCGGCGCGGAGCGCCTCGGTGACCGAGAGGTAGGCGTCGGGCAGATCGACGTACTTGCCGACCAGGCCGATCGTGATCTCCTGCTTGGGGTGGGAGACCGCGTCGAGCACCGGCTGCCAGCCGGACCAGTCCACGGCGTTCGTCTCGAGACCGAAGTGGTTGACGATGTAGCTGTCGAGCCCCTCGGTGTTCAGCAGCTCCGGCAGGTTGTAGATGCTGGGCACGTCAACGGCGTTCACGACGGCGTCCTCGTCCACGTCGCACATGAGCGCAATCTTGCGCTTGTTCGACTCGGTGACGGGGCGGTCGGAGCGCAGCACGAGGGCGTCGGGCTGGATGCCGATGGAGCGCAGCGCGGCCACGGAGTGCTGGGTCGGCTTCGTCTTCTGCTCGCCAGAGGCCCCCATGAAGGGCACGAGGGACACGTGCACGAAGAAGACGTTGTTCCGGCCGAGCTCGTGGCGGACCTGGCGGGCCGCCTCAAGGAAGGGCTGGGACTCGATGTCGCCAACCGTGCCGCCGACCTCGGTGATGATCACGTCGGGGCGGGGGTCGTCCTGGGACTGCAGCCGCATCCGGCGCTTGATTTCGTCGGTGATGTGCGGGATGACCTGCACGGTCTGGCCGAGGTACTCGCCGCGGCGCTCCTTGGCGATGACCTGCTGGTAGATCTGCCCGGTGGTCACGTTGGCCGCCTGCGACAGGTTGATGTCGAGGAACCGCTCGTAGTGGCCAATGTCGAGGTCGGTCTCGGCGCCGTCGTCGGTCACGAAGACCTCGCCGTGCTCGAAGGGATTCATGGTCCCGGGATCGACGTTCAGATAGGGGTCCAGCTTCTGCATGACCACGTGCAGGCCACGAGCCGTCAGGAGGTTACCCAGGCTGGCTGCGGTGAGGCCCTTGCCCAATGAAGAAACGACACCACCGGTCACAAAAATGTGCTTGGTGATGCCGTTGTTGTCCGCGTTTCGCTGTTGTTCCACGGGATTCAATCCTAACACTTGTTTTGGGGCCGCGACAGCCCCCAGCCGATGTTCGCGAGTTTCTGGCCCCATTGCCCGCGCCTAACGCCGGTCCTGGCGGGGCACCCAGACCTGTTTCACGATCATGAGCACGAGTGCCGTGACCGGGATGGAGATGAGCGCGCCGAGCAGCCCGAGCAGGGTGCCGCCCGCCAGGGCGCCGATCACGACGAGGGAGCCGGGCACCGAGACGACCTTGTTCATCACGCGCGGGGTGAGCACATAGGACTCGACCTGCATGTAGATCAGGTAGTAGATCCCGATGGCGAGCGCGGTCGCCGGGGAGTTGAACAGCGCGACCGTGGTGACCAGGATCGTGGCAACGACCGACCCGATGAGCGGGATCAGGGCGACCAGGAACACGAGCACGGCGAGCAGGCTCGCGAAGGGCACCTGCAGGATCGTCATCATGATGAAGCCGAGGCTCGCGTTGATGAACGCCAGGAGGACCATGCCGCTGACGTAGCCACCCACGGACTTCGTGACCTGCTCCGTGATGTCGATCACGCTCAGGCGGGAGCTGCGCGGGGTCAGGCGGTAGAAGCCGCGCTTGATGCTCTCCAGCGAGGCCAGGAAATAGAGGCTGAGAATCAGCACGATGAGCGCGGCGGTGACCCCGTTGGCGACCCCCATGCCGGCCTGCCAGATGCCCCCGGCAACCGCGGCGATGTTCTGCGGGTTCGAGACGAAGGCGAGCACCTCCCGGAGCAGGCCGTCGAGATCAACGGTCTGCCCGAAGCGCTCCGTGAGGTCCAGGAACCAGGGCTCCCGCGAGACGTTCCGGATGAAGTCTGGCGCGGTGCGGAACAGCTGCGTGAGCTGCTCCGTGATCACGGGGATC
>NZ_JAPFRB010000001.1:790113-796135 GCF_035726885.1 Leucobacter sp. M11
ACCCACCGAACACGACCGCGATCCCGAGGGGGCGCGACAGCCCCTTGCGCTTCAGCCAGCGCACGATGGGGTCCAGCCCGAGCGCAATGAACAGCGCGCCGACCGTGTACATCAGGATCGAGGACAGCTGCCCGATCGCGTCCCCAAGCAGCAGCGCGGCGAGCGCCCCCAGGGTGACCGTGAAGCCGAGCTGGAAGGGTCGTTTGAAGGTGAACTCGCGGTTCTGGGGCGGATCGGTGGCGTCCTTGGCGGCCTGCTCGGCCTGGGCCTCCTCGGCGTCCCGGTACATCTCCCGGGTATCGGCGTCCATGAGCGCGGTGTTCGCGTGCAGCACGTCCGGGTGCTCCTGAGCGGTCTGCTCTGCGGCGGTCGCCGGGGGGACCTCGGAGGGGGCGCGCCGAATGCGCTGCAGGAACCGTGCCTTCATACTTGCGAGAGTATCAGTCGCGGGAGTCTCGGAGAGCGAGCAGTTCCGCCGCGTGTTCGAGGGCGCTCTGGGAGTCGGTGATTCCCGAGAGCAGGCGCGCCATTTCTGCCAGCCGGGCGTCGCCGTCGAGCCGGGTGCAGCTGGACTCGGTGAAGCCCCCCGCGGAGTCCTTCACGACCTGCAGGTGGTTATTCGCGAAGGCCGCGACCTGGGCGAGGTGGGTCACGACGATGACCTGGCTGGTCTCGGCGAGCCGGGCCAGGCGGCGGCCGATCTCGATCGCGGCGGCCCCGCCGACCCCGGAGTCCACCTCGTCGAAGACGAAGGTGGGCACGGGGTCCGCCTGCGCGACGACGACCTCGATCGCGAGCATGACGCGGGAGAGCTCGCCGCCCGAGGCGCCCTTGCCGAGGGGCCGGGGCGGAGACCCGGGATGCGGGCGGAGCAGCAGCTGGACCTCGTCGCCGCCGTGACCGGCTGGCGCGTCCAACGGCTGCACGCTCGCCTCGAAGGCGGCGTCCGGCAGCGCGAGGGCGTGCAACTCGCGGGTGACCCGCTCCCCCAACTCGGCGGCCGCGGCCACGCGCAGGGCGCTCAGGCGCTCGCGCGCCGCAGCCAGGGCGGCCTCGGCGGCCTCGCGCAGGGCGGCGAGCTCCTCGACGCGTTCGTCGTCCCCGTCGAGCTCCTCCAGGCGGACCCGACCGGAGTCGGCGTACCCCAAGACGTCGTCCAGCTCCGGGCCGAACTTGCGGGTCAGGTTCTGGAGCAGGCCGAGCCGCTCGCTGGCCCGTTCCAGTTCGGCTGGCCCCTCGGCGTCGAGCGCCCCGGAGTAGCTCGCGAGCGTTGCCGCGAGGTCGTCGGCCTGGAAGCGCATCGCGTCGAGCGCGTCGAGCACCGGCACCAGCGCCGGGTCGAAGCCCCGGACCCGCTCAATTTCCCGGTGCGCGTCGGCGATGAGCCCGCGCACGTCCTTCTGGAAGGGGTCGTCGGACTCGCTCGACAGCGCCTCGTGCGCGGTCACGGTAGCTTGGCGAAGCGCCTCGCTGTTCCCGAGCCGGTCGAGCCGCTCGCTCAGCTCGGTGAGCTCCCCGGATACCGGCTCGACCTGGTCGATCTCGGCGAGCTCGGCGCGGAGCCGCTCGGCCTCGCGGACCCGCTCGGTGCGCTCGCGCGTGAGCTCGTCGTGCTCGGCGGCGAGGGCCTGCCGCGTCTGGAACGCGCCCCGATACTCGGCCAGCGCCGCGGCAAGCTCCGGCCCGCCGAAACGGTCGAGGGCCTCGCGCTGGGCGGCCTGAGACTTGAGCCGGAGCTGGTCGGACTGGCCGTGCACGGCGAAGAGCTGCTCGGCGAGCTTGCCGAGCACCCCGACCGGGGCGGCGGAGCCGCCAACGGAGGCGCGGCTGCGGCCCTCGGCGTTCACGGTGCGGCTCAGCACGAGTTCGCCGTCCTCCACCACGCCGCCCGCGTCGTCCACCAGGGCCGCGGCGGCCCCGTCCTCGGGGACGTGCAGGATGCCGGTCACCCGCGCCTGGGCGGCGCCCGTGCGCACGGTGCCGGCGTCTGCGCGCTGCCCCATCAGCAGGCCGAGCGCGGTCACGACCATCGTCTTGCCCGCGCCCGTCTCCCCCGTGATCGCGGTAAACCCCGGGCCGAGTGGGAGCCGGGCGTCGGCGATCACGCCAAGGTCGCGGATGGCGAGTTCATCGATCATCGGAGCTGCTCCTTCGGGCCGCGCCAGCCGGAGACTGGCAGGTGGAACTTGTTGACGAGTCGGTCAGTGAACGGCGCGACATCGAGCCGTGCAAGCTTCACGGGGCGCTGCGACCGGCGCACCTCGATCACAGCCCCCGCGGGGAGCGTCATGGTGCGTCGGCCGTCTGCCCAGAGAATCGCGCCCGCCCCGGAGCGCTGGTCGACCTCGATCCGGAGCACCGAGTCCGGGCCGACGACGAGGGAGCGGTTGAAGAGCGTGTGCGCGGCCAGGGGCACCATCAGGAGAGCCTCGACGCCGGGCCACACGACCGGGCCGCCGCCCGAGAAGGCGTAGGCGGTCGAACCGGTGGGCGTGGCCAGGAGCACCCCGTCGCAGCCGTAGGAGGTGAGGGGCCGCCCGTCGACGCCGATGGACAGCTCGAGCATGCGCTCGTTCTTTTCCACCGTCGCCTCGTTGAGCGCCCAGGTCTCGTAGAGGGTGTCCCCGTTCCGGGAGACGGTCACCGCGAGGGCGAGCCGTTCCTCGACGGTGTAGTCCCGGTCGAGCACCCGCTGCACCGTGATGTCGAGGTCGTGGCTCTCGGCCTCGGCGAGGAAGCCGACGTGGCCGAGGTTCACCCCGACGATGGGGCAACCGGCGTCGCGCACGAGCTCGGCGGCCCGCAGAATCGTGCCGTCGCCGCCCAGCACAATCGCGATCTCCAGCTCCTCGGGGGCGACCTCAGCGTCCAGCTCAAGAATTCCCGTGAGGTCAAGGTGCGGCGCGAACTCGGCCAGATCGCTCGGGGACATCACGGGCGTAATGCCCGCGGAGATCAGCTCGGCGACCACGGCGACCGTGGCCTCGATCGCTTCGATCCGGGAGGTGTGCGAGACGACGAGGATGCGCCGCTGGCCGGCTTGCGCGGGCGGTTGCGATGCTGGGGTCATGCCGTGCCTCTCGTGAGTTCGTTGACGGTGTCTCGCCAGGAGCTCGGGTTCTCGCCGTGCGCCGCCCGGAGGTGCGCCACGTATTCCCGGTTCCCGTTGCCACCCGCGATGGGCGATTCGATCAGCCCGCAGGTGCCGAGGCCCAGGTCCCACGCGGCCCAGAGGACCCCGGCGACGGCGTCCGCCCGGCGATCCGGGTCGTGCACGATGCCCTCACGGATGCCGGTGCGGCCCACCTCGAACTGCGGCTTGATGAGCAGCACGAAGTCGGCCCCCTCGGCGGCGCTGGCCACGAGCGCGGGGAGCACGAGCGGCAGGGAGATAAAGGAGAGGTCGCCGACGACGAGGGTCGGGGACGCGGCTTGCCCCGTCGCCGCGGCGAGAGTTTCCGGGGTCATGTTCCGCGCGTTGAACCCCTCCGCGAGTCGCACCCGGGGATCGGCCTCCAGGAGCGGTGAGAGCTGGCCGTGGCCGACGTCGATGGCCAGGACTTCGAGGGCTTCCCGTTCGAGCAGCACCTGTGTGAAACCGCCCGTGGACGCCCCGACGTCGAGGCAGAGCCGCCCGGTCACGTCCAGACCGAAGGCATCGAGCCCGGCGAGGAGCTTGTGCGCGGCGCGGCTCACGTAGTGGTCGCCGCCGTCGACCTCGATCCGGGCCTCCGCGGGCACTCGGAACGAGGCCTTCGAGACGGGTCGGCCGTCCACCCGGACCAGCCCGGCGGCGATGAGCTCGGCCGCGTGGCTCCGGGAGCGGGCCAGGCCGCGCTGCGGCAGGGCCTGGTCGAGCCGCGCGCGGTCCTCAGCGTTCACCGTCGCCGCCCTCCAGCTCAGCGAGCAGTTCGTCGTGCAGGCCGAGGAAGGCCGGGGCGCGATCGGCGAGGGGCAACGTCTCGATCCGCGCCGTCCGCGCCGGGAGATCCGCGAGGGCCTCGTCCGGCTCGGCCGCGGCGTGGGGCTTCGCGGGCTCGGTCTGTTCGTCTGCGTCGATCACCCCTTTAGCGTACCGGCTTCGGCTGACCGAGCGGGGGGAAGCTTAGCTCCAATCGTCGCGGTAGAGCACCTCCGGCACGACGAGGCCGTAGATCGCGAGGCCCGATGCCCAGACCGCGGCGCAGCCAGCCCGCACCAGGTTGAGGTGGTCGTCTCCCTCGTCGACGACGGTGGCGACGTGACCGTCCATCCGAACCTTTGCCCGGCCCACCTGATGGGTGCCGTCCTTGAGGACGACCGTCTGCGGGTAGGGCTCATGCAGTTCGTCGAGGCTGGCGACGATGAAGTCGGGCCGCATGTTTTTCGCCGCCGCGATGAGCTGCTTCGGGCGATCAACGCCGGTCAGCACGTGCAGGGAGGGGATCCCCGCGGCGACCGCGCCCTGGATGTCCGTGTCGAGCCGGTCCCCGATCATGAGCGCGTTCCGGGTGCCGAAGCGCTCGAAGGCGGTTTCGTAGATCGGCACCTCCGGCTTCCCCGCGAAAACGGGGAGCCGAGCGACCGCGGTATGCACGGCGGACACGAGGGTCCCGTTCCCGGGCGCGAGCCCACGGGCGACGGGGATCGTCCAGTCCGTGTTCGTCGCGACCCAGGGCACCTCGGGCTCTCCGGGCCGCTCGGCGAGCGCGAAGGCCGCCTCAGCCAGGTGCTCCCAGCCAACGTGCGGCGCGAAGCCCTGCACGACCGCGGCCGGGCGGTCGTCTGCGTTGCGCGTCACGACGTACCCCGCGCGCTCGACCTCGACGGTCAGGCCCTCTCCCCCGACGACGAAGACCGTGGCCCCCGGCGCAACGATGTCGGCCAGCAGCGCGACCGCCGCCTGCGGAGAGGTCACGACGTCCCGAGCGGTCGCGGTCAGGCCGAGGGAGCTGAGGTGCTCGGCGACCGTGGCGTCCGTTCGGGCGGCGTTGTTCGTGAGGTACCCCAACCGGGTCTGCTCCGCAGCCCGGTTCAGGCTCTCCACGGCCCCGGGAATCGCCCCGTCGCCCTTGTACACGACACCGTCCAGGTCGGCGAGGAGCAGCTCGCGACCCGCAACCGGCGCGGGGCCGAACGGGGTGGAACGGGAACGGAACAGGGCCATCGGGTCCTCCTGGGGTTCTGGTGGGAAATCGCGATAGCGCCCCGGGCGAATCCGGTATGCCGGGTTCGCCCGGGGCGCTTCGGGTTGGTGCGGGTTTACTCGGTCTCGCCCAGCAGTTCGGCGACCTCAGCCTCGGCGTCCGCGGCCAGCTCGGCCTTGGTGAGTTCGGCGATCGGCTTCAGCTCACGGGTGGCCTTCGCCTTCGGAGCGGCCTTTGCCTTGGGCTCGGCCTTGGCCTTCGGCTCGGCCTTGGGCTCGGCCTTCGTCTTGGGCTCGGCCTTCGTCTTCGGCTCGGCCTTTGCCTTGGGCTCGGCCTTCGTCTTCGGCTCGGCCTTTGCCTTGGGCTCGGCCTTCGTCTTCGGCTCGGCCTTTGCCTTCGGCTCGGCCTTCACCTTGGGCTCAGCCTTTGCCTTCGGCTCGACCTTTGCCTCAGTCTTGGGTTCAGCCTTCGTCTTCGGCTCGGCCTTTGCCTTGGGCTCGGCCTTCGTCTTCGTCTTCGTCTCAGCCTTCACCTTGGGCTCAGCCTTTGCCTTGGGCTCGGCCTTCGTCTTCGGCTCAGCCTTTGCCTTGGGCTCGGCCTTTGCCTTCGACTCGACCTTTGCCTCAGTCTTGGGTTCAGCCTCGGCCTTCGGCTCAGCCTTCACCTTGGGCTCAGCCTTCACCTTGGGCTCAGCCTTGGCCTTCGGCTCAGCCTTTGCCTTCGTCTCAGATTCCTCCGGAGCGACCGCGGGGGCCTCCACAGCGGCGGGCTCCGGGGTGACCACGGGCTCAGGTGCGCTCACGACTCCCTCGGAAACGACTGCCTCGGACACGGTCGCGTCAGGAGCGTCCGCTTCGGGAGTGTGATCCGTATCGGCGTCAACGGCGATGACTCCA
>NZ_JAPFRB010000001.1:796297-798511 GCF_035726885.1 Leucobacter sp. M11
GCGACCGCGCGTGCCGCGGCGTCCCGTCGGGGCGCGTGCCACTCCTCGTCGGGGGCGAAGTCCACGACCTCAAGCGTTTCCAGGTCGGCCACCGTCTCGTTGAGCGCTTCCTCGGCGACGGTCGCACGCGTGCGCCACTCGGCAGACTCGCGATCGCGGCCCAGGTCGATGAGGACCTCGGCGTAGGCGTTGAAGAGCTCCGGGCTCCACGAGTACGCGCGGTTCGGATCCAGCTGTGGGATCTCCAGCTCGAAGAGCGCCTGCTGGGCCTGACCCAGGTCGAGCCGGGCGCCGGACATCGCGATCGCGACGCCGACCTGCACCTCGGGAGCCAGGGACGCGATGTCCACCGAGCGGCCCGTTTCTAGCGCCCGCTCGGGGCGGCCCAGGGCGCGCTCGCAGTCGATCATGAGGGCGAGCTGCTGGTCGGAACCAGAGAGGCGACGGTACGTCCGCAGCTCGCGGAGCGCGCCGGCGTAATCGCCCGTGACATAGGACGTGATCGCCAGCGTCTCGCGGGCGACCGGGATCCGCCCCGCGCGGCGCGACGCCGAAATCGCGTGCTGATGCGCCAGCTCGGGATCGGAGTCGATCAGACGCCCCGCCATCGCCAGGTGTACGGCGACGAGGTCGGCAAGCTCCTTATCGAGCGTCTTCAGCTCGTTCCGGGCCCCGGGGTGCAGGTCCTTGGGGGTGACATCGTCCGGGAGGAAGGGATCGCGGTGCGAGGCGCGCACGGGGCGCAGCTCGTGTGCGAGGCGCTCCGCCTCGGTGAATTCGCGATCGCGGCCGCCACGGTCCGAACGCCCGTCGCCGCGGGTGCCGCCGCGCCCGATCGGACCGTTCTGACGGTCCTCGCGCGGCTTCCACTCGCGACGCTCACCGTTCGGGTTCGCGGGACGACGATCGCGGTCCTCGCGGGGCTTCCACTCGCGACGCTCGCCCGAGTTCCCGCCCTGGTACGGCTTGCGCTCGCCACCCTCGCGGGGGGTCCACTCGCGACGCTCGCCCGAGTTGCCACCCTGGTAGGGGCGGCGCTCACCGGAGTTGCCGCCCTGGTACGGCTTGCGCTCACCAGAGCCGCCCTCGCGGGGCTTCCACTCACGACGCTCACCAGAGTTCCCACCCTGATACGGCTTACGCTCACCAGAGCCGCCCTCACGGGGCTTCCACTCACGACGCTCACCAGAGTTCCCACCCTGATACGACTTCCGGTCCCCACCCTCGCGGGGGGTCCACTCGCGACGCTCGCTGGAGTTGCCGCCCTGGTACGGGCGACGCTCACCGGAGTTGCCGCCCTGGTACGGCTTACGCTCACCAGAGCCGCCCTCACGGGGCTTCCACTCACGACGCTCGCCGGAGTTGCCGCCCTGGTATGGCTTGCGCTCACCTGAGCCGCCCTCGCGGGGCTTCCACTCGCGGCGCTCGCCAGAGTTCCCACCCTGGTACGGCTTGCGCTCGCCACCCTCGCGGGGGGTCCACTCGCGACGCTCACCAGTATTGCCGCCCTGGTACGGGCGACGCTCACCGGAGTTGCCGCCCTGGTAGGGCTTGCGCTCGCCAGAACCGCCCTCACGGGGCTTCCACTCAGGGCGCTCGCCAGAGTTCCCGCCCTGGTACGGCTTGCGCTCGCCACCCTCGCGGGGGGTCCATTCGCGACGCTCGCCGGAGTTGCCGCCCTGGTATGGCTTGCGCTCACCTGAGCCGCCCTCACGGGGCTTCCACTCGCGACGCTCGCCGGAGTTGCCACCCTGGTACGGGCGACGCTCACCGGAGTTGCCGCCCTGGTACGGCTTACGCTCACCAGAGCCGCCCTCGCGGGGCTTCCACTCGCGACGCTCGCCGTTTCCGGAGTCGCCAAAGCGCCCGCCGTTCCCCCGGTCGGAGCCGCCACGAGGGCTGCCCTGACCGCCGGAACGACCGGCGCTGGTGCCGAAGCCCTGACGGCCTCGGTCTTGATGATTGCCACCGCGCTTCGGGGTGTGCGGGGGCTTCCCGTTTTCGGGTGCTCCGTCAGTCATGTTTCTCCCTTAGCGTGGTGCAAAAAACTCTCGTAAAAAACAGTTATGGCCGCAAGTGTTTGGGTGTATCGGCTCGCCATCACTGGCGTGCCCCACAAACACTTACGACCATAACTTCAAAAGAAGTCCGGCGGTGACCTACTCTCCCACACCCTCCCGAGTGCAGTACCATCGGCGCAGAGAGCCTTAGCTT
>NZ_JAPFRB010000002.1:0-9431 GCF_035726885.1 Leucobacter sp. M11
TTTGGCATTTGACATTGTGCACGCTATTGAGTTCTCAAGGACCAGACACCCGCCGTACCACCCGAAGGCTTCCGAAGGGCAACTTCTCTAACCTACCACACCCGATTCGCTCTCGCAAACCGTGTTTCCCCAGCTTCTCAGCCCCGCACCCTGTTCGGATCCGGCCCGTCTTGCGACAGTGGAAAGCGCCACCCTTGCGAGTGAACGTCTTCGTGGAGGAAGTCCCATCTTACAGGCATTTACCGTGAAGCGGAAAACCGCTTGTCGTAAACCCTGAAGTGAAGGATTGTGGCCAGCGATTGCGACCGGCCCGCTTCTCGCGTTCCGCACCGTTGTGCTGACAAGAGATAACTATACGCAGGCCAGGGGGCACCCGCAAACCCGGCCCGCACGGTCGGGCGTGTCAACCGTGACCTTTTCGAGATAAAACCCAGGACCCCACAAAGTTCATCCCGCAGTCACGCGAAACCCCCTTGCGCGTGTCGCCGGGCCGCCTCCCGCGAAACCCCCGCGGATTCCCGCGGTGACTGCCGGGATCGGGGCGACCACCGCGGCCCGAAACCGCGCACGCCCCGCGGTTCCCCGCTCGTCGCCCGGGTGCCCGCGTCCGCGCTGCTGCCGCGTCGAGCGCGCTGCCGCGTCGAGCGCTGCCCCGTCGAGCGCTGCCTCGTCGAGCACTGCCTCACCCCGACCGGGGTGAGGCCACTCGCCAGCGGCCCCCGCTTGTGACCACCGCACCTTCGACGGACATCGGGTGACTCCCCCGCCCAGAGGGAAGAGGACGGACGTCGCCTGCGGACCTCTCCCCAGGAGCCCACCCCCTTGGTGCTTCTCTTCGGAAGCTGCCCGAGGACAACCTGCCCCGCCGCACCGCAGCGCTCGGGTCCTCCAGAGCAGCGCTCCACCGGTGCCGGCCACACGGGAGGAGGAGGCTCGCTTAGGAGACGTCGGTCAGCAGTGCCGCGTAGGCGGCACCCTGCGGCCCGAAGGCGGCCTCGAACTCCGCGATCCCGGGGAGGGGTGTCCCCGCGAGCACCGCGGCCAATCGATCCAGGTACCACTCCCACCCCGGCCCGATCTGGGCGAGTTGGCTCCGGTCGAGGTCCTCATGGCGGAACTCCAGCGCGGTCCCGTCCTCACTCGTGACGAGCAGCAGCGTCAGCCGCCAGGTGCCGAGGCCGGTCTCGGAACTGACCGTGAGCGCTTCGCCCGGGCGGCAGCGGTGGATGACGAAGTCCTGCGGGGCCGCGTCGCCGGGCTCCGCGTTCATCGTGACCGCGACCGTCCCCTGCTCCGGGTCCCCCGCCCAGGTGCCAAACCACTGCCCCAACTCCGCGGCGTCCGTGAGCGCGGACCAGAGTCGCTCCGCGGTGACCCAACAGGTGCGACGCAGCACCAAGGTGCGCCCCGAGTCCTCCAGCGTTCCGGTGATGGTTGATCCGGTCACGGGGTCCCCCTCCTGTGGCGGCGCGGCTCCCGCGCGTGTGCTCAGCGTAGCGACGCGAGCGCCCAGCGGCGATGAGCCGAGAGCGAACGGGCTGAATTCCCCGGGGAATTCCCCGGCGGGCAGGGTTCAATAGAACCACGTGCCGAGAACCCACCCCCGGAAGGGAGCCCCCCGTGACCATCATCACCCCGAACCACACCCCCGGCAGCGGATCCGACGGAGCCCCCGGTCCCCGGCCAGGCCCCGCTCAGGAATGGCAGATCGTTGACGATCGCCCCGAGCGGCGCAGTCCGCTCCCCCAGATCCTCACGGGCCTCGGCATCCTGCTCATCGTGGTCGCCTCCTTCGGCGCGACGCATCTGATCATGACCGGTTCCGGCTTCTTCGGCGTGCTCGGGCTGATCGGCCTGGGCGTGCTGTGGGTTGCCCTCGTGATCGCGTCGATCGTGACGACGCTTCGCTTCCGCGCCTTCCGCCGGGCCCAGATGCTGCTGACCGCGGCGGGGGTCATCCTGAACCCACTGACGGTGTTCATCCTCTCCGGCATCCTGATCACGCTCTTCTAGCGGGCGGCCCCAGCCCCGCGACGGGAACCGCGCGATCTCGCGCCCTGCCGAGCCGGGCTCAGGCGCGGGCGGGCCAGGAGGCGTAGAGCTCCGGGCGGCGGTCGGCCAGGTAATCAGCCGCCTCGCCCTCGAGCGGGGCCACCTCGGGCAGCTCCGCGACGAGGAGCCCCGGGGCAGCATCGGCAACCGCGAGCAGCTGCCCTTCCCGGCCGGCGACCGTGCTCAGCCCGGCAAAGCCCTCACCGGGGGTGGCCGCGTGATCCGCGTAGGCCACCACGAGGTTGTTCTCGGCGGCCCGGGCACGGACCAGGAGCTCGGGAATGTAGGCGGCAACCGGCGTGATCGCGGTGGGCACGAGGACAAGGTCCGCGCCCAGCGTGGCCAAATACCGCGTGGGCTCCGCGAACTCGATGTCGTAGCAGACCTGGAAGCCGACCGTCCGGCCGTTCCACTCGGCGACCTCGGGCGCGCGCTCACTCGGCACGAACGCCGAGCGCTCCGCTTCGTCCCAGAGGTGCACTTTGCCGTAGCGCAGCACGGACTCGCCAGCCGCATCCCACAGCTCGGCTGTGATCTCGAAGCCCCCAGCGGGGGCAAGGCCGGGCAGGCTCGCGGCAATCGCGATGCCCTGCTCGGCCGCGATCAGCGCCACGCGCTCCGGGAGCTGAGCGACGCGCTCCGTCGTCAACCACTCGGCCAACGCACGGGGCGCGTATCCGGTCACGAACAGCTCCGGAGTGAGCAACAACTCGGCCCCGGCCGAGACCGCCTCCGCGGCAGCCGCCCGCAGCGCGCCGAGGTTCGACTCGACGTCCAGCGGGATGTTCTGCGACTGCAGCAGGGCGATCTTCACGGGTGACTCCGGTTCTGTGGCGGGACCTTGTTGGTTACGTGCGGATGATGCCGGCGAGCGTGCGCTTGCCGCGGCGGAGCACGGCGAACTCGCCGTGCAGGAGCTGCTCCGTCTCCAGGACCGCGTCCTCAGCGCCGACCTGGGCGTTGTTCACGGAGACGCCGCCCTGACCGATGGCCCGGCGGGCCTCCCCGAGGCTCTTCACGAGTCCGGCGTCCACGAGCAGCTGCGCGATCGGGGTGCCGACCGTGGCCGACGCCTGCGGCAGCGCGGTGATCGCCCCGGCCAGGTCGTCGCGGCCGAGATCGGCGAGCTCGCCCTGGCCGAAGAGCGCGGCGGAGGCATCGATGGCCCCCTGCGCGGCCGCGGGGCCGTGCACGAGGCTCGTCACCTCGAGGGCGAGCTGCTTCTGCGCGGCGCGCTTGAAGGGCTCGGCGGCAACCTGCGCCTCAAGCGCTTCGATTTCGGCGCGTCCGAGGAAGGTAAAGACCTTGAGCCGGGCGATCACATCGGCGTCGTCCGTGTTGACCCAGAACTGGTAGAAGGCGTAGGGGCTGACCATCTCGGGATCGAGCCAGATCGCGTTGCCCTCGCTCTTGCCAAATTTGGTGCCGTCGGAGTTCGTGATGAGTGGGGTGCCGATCGCGTGCACGCTCGCCCCCTCGGAACGGCCGATCAGGTCCACGCCTCCGACGAGGTTGCCCCACTGGTCGCTGCCGCCGGTCTGCAGGACGCAGTCGTAGCTGCGGAACAGTTCCCGGTAGTCCATGGCTTGCAGGATCTGGTAGCTGAACTCGGTGTAGCTGATGCCTTCAGCGGAGTTCAGCCGGGCGCTCACGGCGTCCTTCTTCAGCATCGTGCCGACGCGGAAGTACTTGCCAACCTCGCGCAGGAAGTCGATGGCGCTGAGGGGCGCGGTCCAGTCCAGGTTATTGACCATCCGGACCCCGTTGTCGCCGTCCGCGTGCAGGAAGCGCTGGATCTGCGCGCCGAGGTAGCCGACCCACTCGGCCACCGTCTCCTCGGAGTTCAGGGTCCGCTCCGCGGTCGGGCGCGGGTCACCGATCAGGCCGGTGGAGCCGCCGACGAGGCCGAGCGGCTTGTGGCCTTTGAGCTGGAGGCGGCGCAGGAACAGGATCTGCACGAGGTTGCCGAGGTGCAGGCTCGGCGCGGTCGGGTCGAAACCGCAGTAATAGGTGAACGGCTCGCCCTCGAGGCGCGCTTTGAGCGCCTCGGCGTCGGTGGAGACGTGGATGAGCCCACGCCAGACGAGCTCGTCCCAGAGGGAGTCAAAGCTGTCGTCGTTCCGTTGCCCCGAGAGGATGACGTCGCGTTCGTTCACAATTTCAGACACGCCCCCATATTAGCAAGGGAACACCGCGGGCCGAGCCGCCGAGGAGCGGCGCGATCGCCTCGGCGAGCGGGTCTCCGACCCGGGCCGAGGGGGATCCCTCCCCACTCGGCCCGTTTGGTTCTGCTCCCGAGCGCCGCTGTCTTCCGCGTCGCGCTCGGCGCGCTGTGCGCTGTACGCTCTAGGCGGCCGCGCGGAACGCCGCGATCGTGGCGGCCAGGCGGTCCAGCTGCTCGGTCACGCGCACCTGGGCGGTGCCGCCCGCGCCGGTGCGGCTGTTCACGGAGCCCTCGATCGTGAGCACCTCGCGCACCGCGGGGCTCAGGTGCTCGGAAACCGTCAGCAGTTCCTCGTCGCTCGGCTCGTGCAGTTCCAGGCCGCGCTCCTCGCAGTAGCGGACGAGCTCGCCCGAGATCTCGTGGGCGTCGCGGAAGATGACGCCCTGCTTGACGAGCCACTCGGCAACGTCCGTCGCGAGCGAGAAGCCCTGCGGGGCCAGCTCGGCGAGGCGATCCGTGTGGAAGGTGAGCGTCGCGACCATCCCGGTGAAGGCGGGCAACAGCAGTTCCAGCTGGTCGACCGAGTCGAAGACGGGCTCCTTGTCCTCCTGCAGGTCGCGGTTGTAAGCCAGCGGCATCGCCTTGAGCGTGGCCAGCAGGCCCGTCAGGTTCCCGATCAGGCGTCCGGACTTGCCGCGGGCGAGCTCGGCGATGTCCGGGTTCTTCTTCTGCGGCATGATGCTGGAGCCCGTGGAGAAGCTGTCGTGCAGGGTGACGAAGCCGAACTCCTTCGTGTTCCAGAGGATGATTTCCTCGCTGAGCCGGGACAGGTCGATGCCGATCTGGGCGCAGATGAAGGTGAACTCGGCGACCACATCGCGTGCGGCGGTGCCGTCGATCGAGTTCTCCAGCGGGGCACCGAGCCCGAGCTCAGCGGCAACGAGGGACGGGTCGAGCCCGAGGGAGCTCCCCGCGAGCGCGCCGCCGCCGTAGGGCGAGGCGGAGGCCCGGACAGACCAGTCCCGGAGCCGCTCCAGGTTCCGGACCAGGGGCCAGGCGTGCGCGCCGAGCTGGTGCGCGAGGAGCACGGGCTGCGCGTGCTGGAGGTGGGTGCGGCCCGGCATGATCGCGCCGGGGGTGGCCAACGCCTGCGCGTGAATCGCCTCGAGCAGGTCGAGGACCAGCTCGCGGATCGCGGCGGCGTGGTCAAGCAGGTAGAGCCGAACGAGCGTGGCGATCTGGTCGTTCCGGCTGCGGCCCGCGCGGAGCTTGCCGCCGAGCTGGACGCCCACGATGTCGATGAGGCCGCGCTCCAGGGCGGAGTGCACATCCTCGTCGTCCTCGGCGGCGACGAAGGCGCCCGCGGCCACATCGGCGGCGAGCTGGTCGAGGCCCGCGCGCATTGCCGTCAGTTCCTCGGCGGACAGATACCCGGCGGAGGCCAGCGCGGACGCGTGCGCCTTCGAGCCGCGGATGTCGTACTGGGCCAGGATCCAGTCGAAGTGCGTGGACTTGCTGAGTGCCTGCAGCGCGGGGGCGGGGCCGCTCGCGAAGCGGCCGCCCCAGAGGGCTCCGGCTTCGCCTGCGCGGTTCTCGGTGTTGTCGGTCATGTTCTTCCTCACGGGAGTTCGGGGTGTTGGGGTGCCCACGGGCCCCGCCGGGTCCCGGCCCGGCGGAGCCGGGCGGTCGGGGTGCGCCGTGCGGGCGCGGGGGCATCGTGGGAGGGGTGGGTGGCTGCGTTAGGCCTGTTCGAGGAGCCAGGACATGAGGGCCTTCTGGGCGTGGACGCGGTTTTCCGCCTCGTCCCAGACGACGGACTGCGGGCCGTCGATGACGCCCTCGCTGACCTCGAAGCCCCGGTAGGCGGGCAGGCAGTGCAGGAAGATCGCGTCATCCTTCGCCCCCGCCATGAGGGCCTCGTTCACCTGGTAGTCGCCGAAGGTGCGCAGCCGCGCGTCCTTCTCGGCCTCCTGCCCCATCGAGACCCAGGTGTCGGTAATGATGATGTCGGCGCTGGCCGCCGCCGCGACGGGGTCCGCCGTCACGGTGACGCTGCCCCCAGTGTCCGCGGCGATGCGCTCGGCATCCGCGACGTACTCGGGGTTGGGCTGGTAGCCCTCGGGGCCGGCCACGCGGATGTGCATGCCCGCGGTCGCAAAGCCCAGCAGGTAGGAGTGCGCCATGTTGTTGGCGGCGTCGCCGAGGTAGGCCGCCGTGAGGCCCCGCAGCTCGCCCTTGTGTTCGCGGATCGTGAGCAGGTCGGCCAAGATCTGGCAGGGGTGGAAGTCGTCCGTGAGGGCATTGACGACGGGCACGGTCGCGTGCTCGGCCATCTGCCGCATCGGACCGTGGGCCGCGGTGCGCCAAACGACCATCTCGACCATGCGGGACAGCACGCGCGCGGTGTCCTCGATGGACTCCTTGCCGCCCATCTGCGAAACACCGGAGTCGATAATGAGCGGGTCGCCGCCGAGGTCTGAAATCCCGACCGAGAAGCTCACCCGGGTGCGGGTGCTCGTCTTGTCGAAGATGACGGCGACGGTCTTCGGGCCTTCCAGGGGTCGCTCCGAGAATCGCTCTCGCTTCAGGCGGATGGCGCGGTCGAGGATCGCGGTCTGCTCGGCGGGAGAAAGGTCATCGTCACGAAGGAAGTGTCTCATCACCCCTCCAGTGTAGGGCTCGCGGGGTGTGTCGCCCGCCGGGGCCGCCCCCGGCGGCTCACTCGAACAGCGCCTGCCCAACGAATTCCCCGGCGGCGATTCCGCGGGGCACCGCCCAGATTCCAGAGCCGATGTGGCGCAGGTACTCGTTCATGGTGTCGGTTTTGAGCGCGCGCTGGACCCGAACGAAGGTTGCCGGGTCGTTCTGGAAGCAGATGAAGAACAGCCCCGCGCTCAGCTGGCCGAGGGGGTTGTTGCCGTCCACGTAGTTGTAGCCGCGCCGCAGCATCCGCACCCCGCCGTTGCTGTCGGGGTGGGCCAGCCGCACGTGGGCGTCGACCGCGATCGCTGGCCCCCCGTCCGAGGAGAACGCCGCGAAGTTCGGGGAGTCGAACTCGCCGCCGCCGGAGAGCGGCCCGCCCTCCCCCTTCGTGCGCCCGACGATCTGCTCCTGTTCCCGCAGCGACGCGCGGTCCCAGGTCTCAATCGTCATCGCGATCTTGCGGGCGATGAGGTAGCTCCCGCCGCGGATCCAGGCCTGCGGGTGGTCCTCCGGCACCCAGAGGTGCCGGGGCAGCTCGTCCGTCTCCTCGGCCATCAGATTTGCGGTGCCGTCCTTGAATCCAAAGAGGTTCCGAGGGGTGTCCTGCGCGGTCGAGGTGGAGGCCGTCCGGCCGAAGCCGAGCTGGCTCCACCGGATCCGCGCCCGGCCCATCGCGATCCGGCTGAGGTTGCGGATCGCGTGCACCGCCACCTGCGGGTCGTCGGCGCAGGCCTGCACGCAGAGGTCGCCCCCGGTCAGTTCCGGCTCAAGCAGGTCAAAGGCGAAGCTCGGCAGCGGCTCGAACTCGGCGGGCCTGCGGTCGCGAATCCCGAAGCGGTCGGTCCCGTCTTCGCTCTCGAACAGGCCCGGCCCGAAGCCGAAGGTGAGGGTGAGGTTGGCGGCGTTCAGCCCGAGGGCCTCGCCGGTGTCCTCCGGCGGGGCGAGCGGGGGGCCGCTGACAGCCCCCGTTTCCCCCACGTCGCGGCCGCGCGTGAGCTGCTCGGCGGCCTCTGTCCAGTCCCGCAGGAGCGCAACGAGGCCCGCCCGGTCGGTGGAACGCAGGAGCTGGAAGGAGGCGAAGTGCAGGCGGTCCTGGGCCGGGGTCACGATCCCGGCCTGGTGCGCGCCCCGGAATGGAATCTGCTGCCCGCTGGCCGGGGCTGCCGCCCGGCCGAGGGCGTTCGCGGTGACCGCGCCCCCGGCGCCGCCGATGGCGAGGCCCGCGGCGCCGACCGCCGCGAAGCCGAAAAAGCCCCGTCGGCTGACGCCGGAGCCGCTGGCGTCGCCGGACGTCGCCGAGTCAGGAGACTCGGCGGCGTCCGGACCGTCGGGGCGTTGCTTAGGCACCGCTGATCCCGAGCACCGTGTGCGTCAGCTGGGACAGCGGCTCGCTGAGGGCGTTGAGCTGGGCGCCCAGCTCGTTCCGCGCCTCCTGGTCCACCGTGCTGTAGTCGACGTAGACCCCGTCGGCCGTCTCGTAACTGGCCAGCAGGTCCAGCATGGCCTGGAACTGCGTGTCGAGCTCGCCCGTCAGTTCCTCCCCCGCCTCGCCGGTCGCCACCGCGATGTCGCGAACGGACTGATAGGCCACCTGCGCGCCCTCGACGTTGGCGACGAAGTCGGACAGGTCGGTGTGCGCGAACTCGTTCTCCTCGCCGGGCAGCTTGCCGTCGGGGGCGGCGATCTCGTCGAGCAGGCCAACCGCGCCGTTGGTGATGTCCCCGAGCGTGAGCGCAAAGTCATCGCCGTGCACCAGGTCGTAGAGCGTCGTAATGTCGGCCATGAGCTGATCGCCGACCGCCGCGCGCTCCTCCGGGCTCAGCGCGGTGAGGGTCTCCCCGGGGTAGTTCTTCTTGGCCTCGTCGAGCCACAGGTCCATCTCGATCCGGTGGAAGCCGGTGAAGTCCAGCCCCTCGGCCTCGGCCCCGGGCTTGCGGTAGTCGATCTTCGGGTCGAGATCGCCGAACTGCTCGGCGGTGGGCTCGATCCGCTCGTAGTTGACGCGGGCCAGGGGGAACAGGCGCCGGGCTTCGGCGTCGTCTCCGGCCGCGTAGGCGTCGACGAAGGACTGTACCAGGGGCACCATCTCCGCGGCCTGGGTCTTCACGTAGGCCGTGTAGTTCGCCACGGCGGCGTCGCGCGCCTCGGCGTCGTCCGCGTTCAGCTCGACCGTGTCACCGGTCACGGTGAAGGGCTTCTGCCCGATTCCCGAGCCGACCATGCCGGGCTTGCAGACGGTGAAGTAGTTGCCGGGCTGGGCGACCAACGTGAGGTCACGGCTCGCGCCGGGGGCGATGTTTTCGACCTCGCCGACAATGCTGAGTTCGTTGTCGGCGAGGACATAGAACTCGGTCACGGTGTCGCCGGTGTTTTCCACCGTGAAGGTGATCGGGCCGCTCGGCACCGAGTCGGTGTTCACGACGCAGTCGTCGGCGGAGCTGGTCACGGTCAGCGCCTGGGCAACGCCGGCCCCGGCGTTGGGCACGCACCCCGTGAGGACGAGCGCACCGCT
>NZ_JAPFRB010000002.1:9487-18084 GCF_035726885.1 Leucobacter sp. M11
TCTGAATCACGGGGTTCCTTCGGTTGTGATGGGGGACAAAAGCGGGGTGGCCGCGTGAGCGACGGCCTTCGGCGGACGTGATCCGCGGGCGCGGCGGAAGAAGAGCGCCAGGGTCGGCACGAGGTAGAGCGCGTACGCGAGCACCTCGAGCTTGGTCATCTCCGGGGTAAAGCCGATCGTGCCCTTCAGCAGGCTGCCGAGGATTCCGTCCGGCGCGATGATGTGCGGGATCCGGAAGGCCCAAGCCGATTCGCCGTACCAGGATTGGATAAAGGCCGACGCGCCCTCGGGGGCCGCGGCGAAGGGTCCGGGCAACACGGCGGCCTCCTGGAGATCGTGCACCGCGTAGGCGACGACGCCCGCGGCGAAGATCAGGAGCAGGAGGCCGGTCCAGAAGAAGAAGCGAGAGAGGTTGACGCGAAGCAGGCCGCGGTAGATGAGCCAGCCCAGCGCGCAGGCGAGCAGGATGCCCGCGACCGCCGAGGCCAGTCCGACGAGGGGCGAGGCGCCGCCGGAGCGCGTCGTCGCCCAAATGAACAGCGCGGTTTCGAGGCCCTCTCGGCCCACGGAGAGGAAGCCGACGAGCACGATGCCCCACCCGGAGCCCGCGATGGCCTTGCCGAGCTGCCCCTCCAGTTCGCCGCGCATGTTTTTCGCCGTGCGGAGCATCCAGAACACCATCCAGGTGACCAGGAACACCGCGAGCAGGGACAGGGAGCCGCCGATGATCTCCTGAGCCCGGAAGGACAGCCCGTAGGCACCGTAGGTGAGCACCGCCCCGAGGGCGAGGGACACGATCACGGCGAGGCCGACGCCGAGCCAGATCCGCCGAGCGACGTCCCGTCGACCGATCCGGTTGACGTAGGCCAGCAGGATGCCGACGACGAGAGCGGCTTCGAGCCCCTCGCGCAGGCCAATGAGAAAGGTGCCCAACATGTTCGGGGTTCGCCGCCGTTTCGGAAAGATCAGTTGATGGTTAGGCAAGGCTCACCTTGCGTCCTCACAGTAGTCCTGTCGGGGACCCGTCCGCAAGCGCCGCGCGCAACGAAATGAACACGGTTCTCCCCGGAATCATCTCGATTTGCGGAGCACCCCCCGCGTCGCGCTAAGCTCCGGAAGACCGAAGAAGCTCACGGGGGGAACCCAACTATGACAACCGAGCAGAACCGATACAGCCGCCCGATTTCTCCGGAAACCTCGGTGGCGCGTGTCATCCCAAAGACCGAGCACAAGAAGCTCAAGTCCCGGCACATCACCATGATTACCCTGGGCGGGATCATCGGGGCCAGCCTCTTCGTGGGCTCCGGGAACGTCATTCGGAGCGTGGGCCCGGCGGCCGTGCTGTCCTATCTCATCGGCGGCCTGCTCGTCTTCCTCGCGATGCGGATGCTGGGCGAGATGGCCTCCGCGAGGCCCGCCGTCGGCTCCTTCATGGAGTACGCCCGCGAGGGCCTCGGCAACTGGGCTGGCTACTTCGTCGGCTGGCTGTACTGGTACTTCTGGGTGGGGGTGATCGCCTTCGAGGCGGTCATCAGCGGCTCGATCCTGCACGGCTGGTTCCCCGCGTTCCCGGACTGGGGCTTCTCCATCGTGATGCTGCTACTGTTCACGATCACCAACCTGATCTCGCTGCGCTCCTTTGGCGAGGTCGAGTTCTGGCTCGCGAGCATCAAGGTCGTTGCGATCATCATCTTCCTCGGCGTCGGCACGCTCTTCGTGCTGGGCCTCTGGCCGAACGCCGAGTTCTCGGTGCAGAACCTCTGGGAGCACGGCGGCTTCGCGCCGAACGGGGCCTGGGCGGTCATCAGCGGCGTCGCGATCGTGATCTTCTCGTACTTCGGCACGGAGATCGCCGTCATGGCCGCCTCCGAGTCCGAAAACCCGGTCAAGGGGGTCCGGCAGGCCACCAACACGGTCATCTGGCGCATCCTGCTGTTCTTCGTGGGGTCCGTGCTCCTGATCGTGATGATCGTGCCCTGGAACCAGCTGCCCGACCCGCAGGACAAGGCACCGTTCGCGTTCATCTTCTCCCTGTTCGGGCTGCCCGGGGCCGATCTGTTTATGAGCATGGTCATCCTGACCGCGGTCTGCTCCGTGCTCAACTCGGGGCTCTACTCCGCGGCCCGAATGTTCGCGGCGCTCGCGGGCAAGGGCTTTGCGCCCAAGTTCATCGCAAAGCAGTCCAAGAACGGCGTGCCCGTCGTGGCGGTGCTCGCCTCCACGCTCGGTGGGTACGCGGCCGTCATCGTGAACTTCGTCGCGCCGGAGTCCGGCATCTTCGACTTCATCATGAACTCCGCGGGCCTCGTCGCGCTCTTCGTGTACGCCTTCATCGCGCTCACCCAGATCCGCTTCCGCCAGAAGCTCACCGCCGAGGAACAGGCGAATCTGAAGCTCCGGATGTGGTGGCACCCCTGGCTCGCGATCCTGCTCATCGCCGCGGTTCTCGGCATCGTGGTCGTCATGATCGTCTCGGGCGAGGGCACCCGTACCCAGGTCTGGACGAGCCTCGTCTCGGTCGCCGTCCTCGCGGTGTTCTGGCCCCTCGTGAACCGCAACCTCAAGCGGCAAGCCGCGGCACGAGCCACCGAGCCGGACGCCCCGTCGCTGTCCCCGGCCGAGCCGCCCGCGCCTGAGCCCCACGCCGAGCACTAGTCCGACGGGAGCGCCCGGGGCCGGGTCTGCCCGGCCCCGGGCCTATGGAAGCGAATGCTGCCGAACGGCGCCTCCGCCGCTCGGTGACCGCTCAGCGGGGAGCACCACCGCGCGCGGGAGGATCCGCGTCCTCCGCTAGTGCGTCAGGCGGGCCTCCTCGACGGATCTGGCGCCGCGCTTTGCCGCCTGGATGAGCTCGTACACGTGCGTCCGGAGCCGGGCGAATTCGGCGTCTGCTCGGGTGTTGAGCTGATTGCGCTGCACCCCGAGGTCGACCCGGACATCCTCCAGCAGCACGGTCGGCCGCCCCGAGAGCACCAGCACCCGCTGGCCGAGATAGATCGCCTCGTCAATATCGTGCGTGACGAACACGACGGTCACCCCCAGCCGTTCCCACAGCATGCGCACCAGGTCCTCCAGCTCGAATCGGGTTTGGGCATCGACCGCGGCGAAGGGTTCGTCCATGAGTAGCACCTGGGGCTCGTATGCCACGGCGCGCGCGATGGCCACCCGCTGCTGCATTCCCCCGGACAGCTGCCACGGATACTTGTCCTCGTCGCCCTGCAGGGAGACCGCCTCGATAGCGTCCTGCACGAGCTGCTTCCGTCGGCCGGCGGGCACGCGTTTCTCCTGGAGGGGCAACTCAATGTTCTCCGCGACCGTGAGCCAGGGAAAGAGCGAGCGGCCATATTCCTGGAGCACAACCGCGAGCCCGGCCGGCGGCTCGGTGATCACCGTGCCCGACAGCGTGACGTCGCCGACCGTCGGCGCGAGCAAGCCCGCCAGGCACCGGAGCAGGGTCGTTTTTCCGGCGCCGGAGGGCCCGACGATGCAGACGAGCTCACCGGCGTTCACCGTGAAGTCGAGCCGCTGGATCGCCTCGACGGGCTCGCCGCGCCCCGAATAGGTTTTCCCGAGCCCGCGAACGACGAGCGTTGCCGGCTGGGACTGGGATGACTCAGACATGTTACGCGCCTCCACGTTGGGTGTGCAGGTACCCGTAGTACCACTTGAGAATTGCGCCTGAAACGACGCGGAAAACGAGCGCAAAGGCGACCCCGAGCACGCCGAGCAGGATAACGCCGCCCCACATTTGCGGGATCGCAAAGCTCCTCTGGAATTGCACGATGCTGAAGCCCAGCCCATCCTGCGCAGCAAACATCTCGCTGATCACCATGAGAATGATGCCGATGGACAGTGCCTGCCGAGCCCCCGTGACAATGTGCGGGCTCGCCCCGGGCAAGATGAGCCGCCGGAGTGTGCCGACCGGGGTGAACCGGTAGCTGCGCGCCGTGTCCCTGAGCACCGGGTCCAGGCCGCGGACTCCCTCAACCGTGTTCAACAGGATCGGCCAGACACAGCCCAGGGCGATCACGGCAATCTTCATTCCGTCGCCGATGCCCATGAACAGCATAAAGATCGGCACCAGCACGGGCGGTGGAATAGACCGGAAGAACTCGATGACCGGTTCGAGCGTTGACCGCAGCCGTTTTGAGGCGCCGATGAGCACCCCGACGGCGATGCCGATCACGAGCGCGATCGCGTAGCCGGCGACAATGCGCAGGAAGCTCGGGATCACGTCCTGCACGAAGCGACTCTGGCCGAGGGAGTCCCCGCCGAACCACGTCGGCCAGAACTCCGAAACGATCGTCGCCAAGGGAGGATTGAGGTAGTTGGTGCTGTTCGCTGATCCGAACCACCACAGTCCGATGAGCAGGATGGGCAGGGCGAGCACGAGGAGCGTGCGCCGCAGCATGCCCCGGCCCCGGTGGGCACGGCCACGGGCGGCGATCGTTCTCAGCGCTGAGGTGGTCATGCGTTGACCTCCGATCGGATCGAGGGGTGCCAGGACAGGGTTCGTTGCTCGATGAGGCGCGCGAGCAGGTTCACGAGGACCCCGAGCACCCCGGCCACGATGACATAGGCATACATGGGGGCCACCGCCCCTGATTCCCGAGCCAGGGCAAGCGCTCCCCCGATTCCGTCTCCGCTGATCAAGAGCTCTCCGGTCACCGTGAGGATCAGGGCGACCGAGGCCGCGAGGCGCATTCCCGTCATCGCGAAGGGAAGCGTGGTGGGCCAGATCAACGTCCGCACGCGAGTCACCGTCCGGAATCGATACGAGCGCGCGGTGTCGGCGGCGACGGGATCCAGGTTTTGCACCCCGGCCATGACCTGCATCAGGACCTGCCAAAAGCTTGCGTAGACGACCAGCAGCAACGTGGACATCATGCCGGTGCCCAGGAGCAGCACGGCGACCGGAATCAGCGCGACGGAGGGAACCGGCCGAAGAAACTCGATCGTGGAGGCCGTGAACTCGCGCAGCCAGGGCACCATGCCCAGGAGGACGCCGCAGCCGACGCCCGCGATCAACGCGATCCCCAGCCCGATCCCCCAGGTCAGGACGGTTTCGCCGAGCCCCACCCAAAAGCCTCCCCCGGCCGCAATCCTCGCGAGCGAGCCCAGCATGTCAGAAACCGGTGGGAGGTAGCGCGCGTCGACCATCCCCAGCCTGGGCACGAGTTCGAGGATCACCGCGAAGACGAGCAGCCCCGCGACGCCGAATACCCAGCCGGGGGTGTCCGACACACCGGTGCGTGCCCGGAGCCCCAACGTCATTTCGTCACGAGCTGTGACACGTCGATTGCGCTGTCCACCAGCCCGTATTTCAGGGCAAGATCAGCAAGTAGCTGCACGTTTTTCTCGCCGAGCTCGGTCTTGAACCGCGGCAGCGTCATGGCCGCTTTCACCGACTCGTCAATCTGCGTGTAGTCGTCCAGGATGCTGCGCGTGATGTCCGGATTGGCATCCGTGAACTCGAGAGATTTGTTCATGGCCGCAGTAAACGCGGCCACCGTCTCGGGCGACTCCGCGGCGAAGGCATCGCTCGTGAAGTACGCGGAAATCATGAGGTCCGGATCCGTCTCGGCGTAGTTCCACGCGACGACGCGGGCTCCGTCGTTTAGCGCCCGGGTGAGGTGCGGCTCGAGAATCCAGGCACCGTCGACCTGATTCGAGGACACCGCGGCCGGCATGTCCGGGAAGCCCATCTCGGTGAACTTGATATTGCTCGGATCGCCGCCGTTTTGTTCCACCACATTGCGGACGGTCGAATCGCCGATGTTGTTCAGCGTGTTCACCGCGACCGTTTTCCCGGCAAGCTCATCAACGGAGGTCACGGGCGAGTCCTTCGGCACGACAACCGCAGCGATATCGGGCTCCTCCCCCGTGCTGAAGTTTGCCGCGCTCACCGCCTGAATGGGCACCCCATTCGACACGCCGAGGAGCAGCGAGGTGACGTTGCTGAAACCAAACTCGTAATCGCCAGAAACGACCGCGGGGACGATCGCCGCCCCGCCCTGAGCGAGTTCGAGGGTGACGTCGAGACCTTCGTCCTCAAAGTAGCCCTCGGCTATGCCGACATAGATCGCGGCAACGTCCACGATTGGCATGACGCCGACCGTGATCGGCGTCAGGTCCCCGGTCGCTTCATCCGTCGGTGTCGCCTCCGGAGCGTCGGAGGCCGAACACGCGGAGAGGACGAGAATTGCCGCCGCTGCGGTGGCCACGAATGGAGCTGTTTTGCGCATGTGATCCCCTTTGAACGTGATGCGTCGGTGAGCGAAATGGATCAGACACTTTTCGCTAAACGAAAAGATGTCCTCATGGCGAAAATACGCGCTGCGGGCGCGATTGTCAACGGCTGGCGTCCCGGGGGCCCGCGCCGGGGTTGCTCACCCTCGAGGCCGGGGAGAATCACGAAACGGGCCCCCGCCGATCCGAGGATCGACGGGGGCCCGTGTGGCGCAGGGCGCGAGCGTTAGCGCTGCTTGTTCTTCGAGGTGGAGCGGGCGCGGGCGCCAGCGTCCAGCTCAACCTTGCGGATGCGGATGACCTCGGGGGTCACCTCGACGCACTCGTCCTCCCGGGCGAACTCCAGGCACTCCTCGAGGGAGAGCTGGCGCGGCGGCGTCATCGACTCGAAGGAGTCGGAGCTGGCCGCACGCATGTTGGTCAGCTTCTTCTCCTTGGTGATGTTCACGTCCATGTCCTCGGAGCGCGAGTTCTCACCGATGACCATGCCCTCGTAGACCTCCTCGGTGGGGTTGACGAAGAACGTCATCCGCTCCTGCAGGTTGATCATTGAGAACGGGGTCACCACGCCGGCGCGGTCCGCAACGATCGAGCCGTTGTTGCGGGTCACGATGGGGCCGGCCCACTCGTCGTAGCCGTGCGAGATCGCGTTCGCGATGCCGGTGCCGCGGGTCGTGGTCATGAACTCCGAGCGGAAGCCGATCAGGCCACGCGCGGGGATGATGAACTCCATGCGCACCCAGCCGGTGCCGTTGTTCGTCATGCCGTCCATGCGGCCCTTGCGCGCCGCGATGAGCTGCGTGATCGCGCCGAGGTGCTCCTCGGGGGTGTCGATCGTGAGGTGCTCGAAGGGCTCGTGGGTCTTCCCGTTGACCTCCTTCGTCACCACCTGCGGCTTGCCGACGGTGAGCTCGAAGCCCTCGCGACGCATGTTCTCGACCAGGATCGACAGGGCGAGCTCGCCTCGGCCCTGCACCTCCCAGGCGTCGGGGCGTCCCACGTCGACAACCTTGAGCGAGACGTTTCCGATCAGCTCGCGGTCGAGGCGGTCCTTCACCATGCGGGCGGTCAGCTTGTGGCCCTTCACCTTGCCAACGAGCGGCGAGGTGTTGGAACCGATCGTCATCGAGATGGCGGGGTCGTCAATCTCGATCATCGGCAGGGGACGGACGTCCTCGGCGTCGGCGATGGTCTCACCGATCGTGATGTCCTCGATTCCCGCGATGGCGACGATGTCGCCGGGGCCGGCCTTCTCCGCGTTGTAGCGGCTGAGCGCCTTCGTGAGCATGAGCTCGGTGATGCGCACGTTCTGCACGGAGCCGTCCTGGCGCACCCAGGCCACGGTCTCGCCCTTTCGGATCTCGCCGTGGTGCACGCGCAGCAGCGCGATACGACCGAGGAAGGGCGAGGAGTCGAGGTTCGTGACGTGCGCCTGCAGGGGGTGCTCGTCGTCGTAGGTCGGGGCGGGGACCTGCTCCAGGATGACGCCGAAGAGCGCCTCCAGGGTGTCGCCGTCCGGCAGGGTGCCGTTCTCGGGCTCGGTCAGGCTGGAGGCGCCCGCACGGCCGGAGAGGTAGACGACGGGCACGTTCAGCACGGCGTCGACGTCGAGGTCCGGGTGCTCCTCGGACAGGTCGGAGGCTAGGCCCAGCAGCAGGTCCTGCGCCTCGCCGACGACCTCGGGGATGCGAGCGTCGGGGCGGTCGGTCTTGTTGACCGCGAGGATCACGGGGTGCTTGGCTTCGAGGGCCTTGCGCAGCACGAAGCGGGTCTGGGGCAGCGGGCCCTCGGAGGAGTCGACGAGCAGCACGACGCCGTCCACCATCGACAGGGCGCGCTCAACCTCGCCGCCGAAGTCGGCGTGACCCGGGGTGTCCACCACGTTAATCGTGATCGGGCCGTTCTTCGCGTGCACGCCCTCATAGCTGATGGCGGTGTTCTTCGCGAGGATCGTGATGCCCTTTTCGCGCTCGAGGTCGTTGGAGTCCATGACCCGATCGTCCACGTCAGCGTGCGCGTCGAACGAGTTCGTCTGCCGAAGCATGGCGTCGACGAGGGTGGTCTTCCCGTGGTCGACGTGCGCGACAATGGCGACGTTGCGGAGATCATCTCGGGTGGCGAATGCCATACAGGGTACTTCCTCTGAGTGTGGGTGGTTTCGGCGAGTGCCGACGCGCAATCTTATCGGATTTTTTCGAACTTCTGGCGTTTGCCCGAAAGAACGTCCAGCGCGCTCACAGCCCCCGCATCGCGGGCCGCGCCGGACCGGGCGCTCGGGCGCGTCGCGGGACCGGGCCAGCGCTCGCCTCGCGGCGACCCCCGGGGCTCGCACCGTCCCGCGGTCACTC
>NZ_JAPFRB010000002.1:18128-29393 GCF_035726885.1 Leucobacter sp. M11
CTTCACGCCGACGTCGTTGTTCGCCCGGGTCCGGCACCGGCACCGATGCGAGGAGCCGCTGCGTGTAGGGCTCGCGTGGGCGCTGCAGGATGTCTTCCCGGCCCCCGACCTCGACCACCCGGCCGGAGCGCAGCACCACGACCTGCTCCGCCAGGCTGTCCACCACGGCGAGGTCGTGCGAGATGAAGAGGCAGCCGAAGCCGAACTCGGCCTGGAGCTCGCCGAGCAGCGCGAGGACGGTGGCCTGCACGGAGACGTCGAGCGCCGAGGTGGGTTCGTCGGCGATGAGCAGGGCCGGCCGGAGGGCGAGGGCGCGCGCGATTCCGACGCGCTGTTTCTGCCCGCCCGAGAGCTCGTGCGGGAAGCGGTTGCGCGCCGACACCGGCAGGCTGACCGCGTCCAGGAGCTCGGTGACGCGGCGATCGAGCGCTGCCCCCGCGGCCCGCTTCGCGAGCCTGATCGGTTCACCGATGCTGGCCCCGATGGGCAGTCGCGGGTTCAGCGACGCGGTCGGGTCCTGAAAGACCACTCCGACTCGGCCGCGCAGGCTGCGCGCCCCGGCCCGTGACCAGGAGCTGAGGTCAACCCCGTCGATGAGGAGCGTGCCGGAGGACACGGGCAGCAGGCCGACGGCGGCCCGCCCGATGGTCGATTTCCCGGAGCCCGACTCCCCGACCAGGCCGACGATCTGTCCGGGGTCGACGCGGAGGCTCGCCTCGGTGACCGCCCGCGTGCGCTGTCGCCCGTGGCCGTAGTCGATACTGACCCCGCGCATCTCCAGCGCCCGCGGCGCGGCCTCCTCCGGTCCGCCGCGGGCCGGGGCCGGTTCCTCGGGGGGACGCCGGTCGTGGGCCGTGGCCGCGCCCGGGGCTCCCGATGCCTGGGCCTGGCCGAGGTGCGGCACCGCTCGGAGCAGGGCCCGCGTGTAGGGGTGTGCGGGCTGTGCAAACAGCTCGACGACCGGGCGGTTCTCCACGAGTTCGCCCTCGCGCATCACCACGACCCGATCGGCCAGGTCCGCGACGACGCCCATGTCGTGGGTGATGAGCAGCACCGCGTTGTCTCGCCGGTCCCGGAGCCGGCGCACCAGGTCCAGGATCTCGGCCTGCACCGTCACGTCGAGGGCCGTCGTTGGCTCATCGGCGATGAGGAGCCGCGGGTCGTGCACGAGCGCCTGGGCGATCATCACCCGCTGGCGCTGGCCCCCCGAGAGCTGGTGCGGGAAGGACCGGAGCATCCGGTCCGGATCGGGCAGTTCAACGAGTTCGAGAAACTCCCGGGCGCGAGATGCTGCCTCGCGGGGCGAGAGGGACCGGTGCACGCGCACCGCCTCCGCCAGCTGGAAGCCGACCGGGAGCACCGGGTTCAGGGCCGTCATGGGCTCCTGGAAGATCGCCGCGACCCGCTCGCCCCGGAGCTGCCGCATCCGTTTCTGTGGCGCGCCCAGCACCGGCTCGCCATCCAGGTCGATCGACCCGCTGACGCGGGTATTGCCCGGGAGCAGGCCGAGGACCGCCATCGCGGTGACCGACTTCCCCGAGCCGGACTCCCCCACGACCGCGAGGATCTCCCCCGGGGCGATCTCGAAGCTCACGTCCCGAACCGCCGGCACCCAACGCCCCTCCACGCCGAAGTCGACGCTGAGCCCGCGGAAGGCGAGCGCGGGCGGGGCGGCCCCGCGCGGGGCCGCCCCGGCTGCGCCCGCGGCACTGCTGGTCATCGCTCGCTCCTGTTCTCCGGCTCCGTCGCTGGGGGTGCCGCCGCGCGCGACGACGCGCGCCCGCCGCCGCGCGTGCCGGGCGTCCTGCGCAGCCGGAAGCGGTGCTGCCGGGGGTCGAAGGCATTCCTCAGGCCGTCTCCGACGAAGTTCACGAGCAGGGCAAGCCCGACGATGAACACCGCCGGCCACCAATACAGCCAGGGTCGGGTCGCGAACGCGGATTGGTTATCGGAGATGAGTCGCCCGAGGGAGACCTCCGGGGGCTGCACCCCGTAGCCGAGATAGCTCAGCGCGGTCTCCAGCAGGATCGCCGAGGCCGCCAGCAGGGTGCCGGACACGATGACCACGCCGACCGCGTTCGGGAGAATGTGCACCGCGATAATCCGCGCATTCCCGGCACCGCCCACGCGGGCCGCCTCGACAAACTCCCGTTCGCGCAAGCTCAAAAACTCGGCGCGAACCAGACGGGCCACGGGCATCCAGGAGATCAGGGCAAGGAGCACCGCGAGGAACCAGATCCCGAGGCCGCCGGCGGTGCGGCCGACGACCGCGCCGATCACGAGGGTCGGGATCACGATAAAGACGTCGGTCATCCGCATCAGCACAGCATCCACCCAGCCCCGGTAGTATCCCGCGATCGCGCCGATCACCGTGCCGACAACCGTGCCCGCGCCGCCGATGACCACCATCACGAACACGGAGTTTTGGATGCCCCGCATGGTCATGGCGAAGTAGTCCTGACCGATCCGGCTCTGCCCGAAGGGGTGCTCGCCGAGGCCGATGCCCTCGCCGCCCAGCCACACGGGCAGGAGCGAGAGCGTCGCCCGGCCGCCCGCGTGCTGCGGGTAGAGGGTGCTGTAATCGTGCTTCCAGAGCCCGGGGAGGGGGCCGAGCCCGATGGCGACGACGGTGCCAAGCCACAGCAACAGCACGAGGAACAGCGAGACCATGGCCATCCGGTTCCGGAGGAAGCGGCGCAGGACGAGGGCCCCGAAGCCGCGCGCCGGGGTCGCGTCGCCGAACTCCTGCGGGGGCGGCGGGCTCTCCGCCGATCGGTTCTGGTCGCTCACGGCGTCACCCCCGCACCCGGACCCGGGGATCCAGCGCCGCGTAGGCCAGGTCCGCCAGAATGTTGAAGGTGATCGCCATAATCGCGATGACGAGGAAGTAGCCCATGATCGGATTCAGATCCACGAGCCGGTGCGAAGTATTAAACAGCTGCCCCATCCCGGGGATCGCGAAGACGTGCTCGGCGATGACCGCGCCGCCCAAGAGCGAGCCGATGTCGGTCGCCACGATCGTCGCCACCGGGATCAGGGTGTTGCGCAGCGCGTGCCTCGCGATCACCGTGCGCTCCGGGAGCCCTTTCGCCCGCGCCGTCCGAATGTAGTCCTGGTCGAGCACTTCGAGCATGCCCGCCCGCGAGTACCTGGTATACGCCGCGAAGGAAATCAGCATGAGCGCCATGGTGGGCAGCAGCAGGTGGGTGAAGCGGTCCATGCCCACCGTCCAGAGGTCCCCCGTCAGACCCGGTGTTTCCGAGCCGACCGTGGCGATCGGCCGACCGGACACTCGGGGGTTGGCCACGTATGCGGGCCACTCTCGGATGAAGCGATCCACCACGGCCAGCAGGCCGGCGGCGGTGAGCACCACCCCACCGATTCTCGCGGCCGTGGCCCGCTCCTGACCGCCCGCCAGGAAACCGCCCAGGATGCCGGCGCCCAGGAACCCGAACACGACGCCGAAGATGATCGGCCAGGAACCGCGCTCCAGCGCACCCTGCACGAGCAGGCAACCGAGCAGACCCGCCAGCGCGGCCCCGCCGGTCACCCAGCGCAGTCTTCCCCGCCACGCATCCATCAGGAGCACGGTCACCGCGGCGGTGCCGAGCACCCCGAGGCCCAGGCCAACCGGGCCGAGCCCGGGGTCCACGAACCACCCGGACAGGGAGAGCCCGCCCAGGGTTGCCGCGCTCGCCGCCGCCGCGATCGCGAACAGGGCCCATCGCCTCCGCCGGGTGCCGCGGGAGAACAGGGCCACCGCGCCGCCGAAGACCGCCCCCACCCCCAGCACCATGCCCGGACTGAGCCGCCCGCCCGCCACGAGGAAGTCGTTGAAGCGGATCGCGATGAACTCTTTCAGGAGCACCGCGATGAGGAAGGAGGGCAGGGAGTACAGGAAGAAACTGAACAGCGTCACCCCGAGATCGAAGGGGGTGTTCTGGCGCAGCGCCGTGATCACGCCGACCAGGACGCCGAGGATCACCGCGAACACGGTCGCCCCGGTGACGAGGACGACGGTCGAGCTCATGGCCGTCGGCAGCACCGTCAGCACCGCCGAGCCCGAGATCGTCCGGCCGAGATCGCACAGCTGGGCGCCAGGGACCAGGCAGCCCGTCGCTCCGCCCAGCCAGTTGGCCCAGCGCAGCGGCACCGGGAGGTCCAGTCGCAGGACCTCGGAACGTTGCGCGATGAGCTGCTCCCGGTTCGGGGCGTTCGTCGTCCGGAGGTCCTGTAGGGGATCCCCCGAGTTCGCGGCGAGCACGAACATGATGAACGATGCCGCGAGAAGAATGAGGACGGAAACGATGAGTCGCCTGACCAAAAAACTGACCACGGGGCTCCCTTCCCGAGTCTCCCCCCGGGGCAAACCGGCCCGACGCCCGGGTGGACGACGGGGCCGGCCCCGGGCTGATTACTGAGCGCTCAGGCTCCACTCGGGGGCGTTGCGAATAATGTTCTGTTGCCCGCCGAAGTACTCGATGCCGACCACCCGGTCGTTGTGCGCGAAAATGCCCGGGAGCTGGAACAACGGCAGACCGAAGCGGTCCGTCGCGGTTGCGGTGTCGATGAGCACCTTGATCTCCTCGACCCGGGCGGGGTCCAGCGACCGCTGCGACTCGTCGACCAGGGTCTCGACCTCGGCGTTGCTGTAGTTGTTGTAGTTTCCGCCGCCGCCGACCGTGAACAGCTGGGGCAGGGACGCGCTTCCGATGCCCGGCATCGACCAGCCGAAGATCGAGGCGTCGTAGTCGCCCGCGGACAGCAACTGCGACCAGTCGGGCGAGCCGCCGTCCTCAATCACGAAGCCGGCCTGCTCGGCGCTGTTCTTGATCGCCTGGAAGGAATCGACCCGGTTCGGGTTTTCGTTGTTGTACAGAATCTTGACCGTCGGGGTCGCCCCGCCCAGGAGTTCTCGCGCCCGGTCCAGGTCCGGCTCGGTGAACGCGTCGTAGCCGTTGCGAGCGGTGCTCTCCGCGTACGGGGCGTTCTCCGGCACAAAGATCTGCGAGTTCAGCACCTCAGCGTCCGGGTTGACCGGCTTCACGATCGAGTCCAGAATCTGCTGCCGGGGCACCGTGCGGAGGAAGGCCTCTCGCGTGTCTCGATCGCGAAAGGGCTCGGAGGCGAAGTTCAGATCGAGGTGGTCATAGCCCACCTCGTCGCCCGTGAGGATCGTCACGTCGAGGTCCTCGAGCGCCGTGAGCGTATCGGCCGAGGCCTGCGGGTAGATCGCGTCGACCTCCTCGTTTCGGAGGGCCGTGATCTGCGCGTTCGCGTCGCCGATGAACCGGATCACCAGCTCGTCGAACTGGATATCGTCTGCCCCGGGGTAGCGGTCGTTCTTCTGCAGCGTCACCGACTGCATGGGGACCATATCCACCACCTTGAAGGGACCGCTGGCAACGGTGAGGCGTTCGTCCTCCGGCATCTCGTTGCCGGAGTACCCGGTGTTCCAAAAATCGGCGATGGCGCGCAGCGGCGCATTTACCTGCGCGGGAGCCGCGGGGTCCCCCCGCGGAATCTCCCGGATAAAGGTCTCGAGCTCCTCCAGCGTCATGTCGACCTCATCGGCCATCACGTGCGCCGGGAGGTCAATGGGGTTCACCAACTCCCAGTCCACGTACGGCTCCGCGTAGGTGAGGGTCAGGGAGCGGCCGTCATCCCCGAGCTCCGGCATGTCCGTGGTGTCGAGGCCGGTGGTGCTGCCGGCGAGCGCGAAGTACACGGTGCCCCCGGTGACCTCCCCGGAGTCCGCGTCGAGCTCGGCGTCGTCGGCCCAGCCGGAGTTCACCAGCCAGGCGAACAGCATGTCGATGTTCGTGATGGGTTCGCCGTTGGACCACTCCAGATCCTCGGCCAGGGTGTACCTGACCCGCAGGGGATCCTCGCTGAGCTGTTCAACGGAACCGATCTGCTCCTGCGGGTCGAGCACGAAGTTTTCGTCCAGGATATGGAAAGACCCGTAGCCAAAGCTGCTCGACTGATTCGTGAGGAACTGGACCATCCCGTTTTCCACCAGGTTCCCCTCCGAGTTGTTCGAGTTCAGCGAGGTCAGGGGGTTTGTCGCGGCGATCGTGATCGACCGGCTTCCCGCGGCCCCGCCGCCGCCATCATCCGTGCTGCACGCGCTCAGCGCCAGTGCGCCCGCGGCGAGGCCCGCCAGCACGGCCAGCGCTCGCCGTCGCGTGTGTCGTCCGGGCGGGGAGCCCTGGGGTGTGCTCCGGCCCGAGCCGGCGGGGGTACTCGCCGGGGGTGCCGCGTGGGGGTCACGTCCTGTGGGACGTCGAATGCCGTCTGTCCTGTCCACCGGGTCTCCTTCGATCAGGGGAACGCTCGCATATTGAATACCACGTGTGCGAGTACGGTACCTTTCCCATCGCGTCGGCGCAAGGGTCCCGGGCGACGCCGCGGCCGTCCCCCGCGGGGCGCGCCTTCGACGCCGCGAGCACACGGAGCGGGCCCGCGTGAGTGCTCACGCGGGCCCGCTCGCTGAGGTCCTGGGGCCGCCCCGCGGCGGCCCCCACGCTACACGCCCTCGGTGTCGTGCAGGATCTGTTGGCGCAGCTCGCGGCGCGAGCGCTGCTCGACCGGGTCCGGCACGGGGATCGCCGCGATGAGCCGCTGCGTGTAGGGGTCCTTCGGGGCGCGCAGAATCTGGTTCCGCGGCCCCTGCTCGGCAATGCGTCCCCGGTGCAGCACGATCACCCGGTCCGCGAGCGCGTCGACGACCGCGAGGTCGTGGCTGATGAACAGGCAGGCGAAGCCCATTTCGGCCTGGAGCTCTTTGAGGAGCTCGAGCACTTTTGCCTGCACCGAGACGTCGAGCGCCGAGGTGGGCTCGTCCGCGATGAGCAGCTCGGGCTTCAGCGAGAGCGCCCGGGCGATACCCACGCGCTGCTTCTGCCCGCCCGAGAGCTCGTGCGGGAAGCGGTTGCGATAGGACACGGGCAGGTTCACGCTGTCCAGCAGCCCCTCGACCCGGCGGTCCAGGGCGGCGCCGGACGCCTCCCCCGCCAGGAACAGGGGCTCGCCAATCGACTCACCAATCGGCAGCCGCGGGTTCAGCGAAGAGGAGGGGTCCTGGAAGACGATGCCGACCCGGTTGCGCAGCTCGCGCACGGTCTTGCGGCTCCACGAGGACAGGTCGGTGCCGGCCACCCGCAGGGAGCCCGCGCTGATCGCCTGCAGCCCGATGGCGGCCCGCCCGATCGTGGATTTCCCCGAGCCGGACTCCCCCACGAGCCCGACGATTTCGCCGCTGTTCACCTCGAAGCTGACGCTGTCAACGGCCTTGAACGAGCCGAGTTTCCCGCCGCGCCCGTACTCGATCGATACCTCGTCGAAGGTGAGCACCGGCTCCCCCGTCTGCACCTGCACCACCTCGGTGTGCACGGCCTCATCAATCCGGTCTGCAACGACCCGCTCCAGGCTCTCGGAGAGGTCGACGGTGCTGTCCCCGCCGAGGTGCGGCACCGCGGCCAGCAGCGCACGGGTGTACTCGTGCTGCGGATCCTGGAAGATCTGGAGCACCTCGCCCTGTTCGACGATGCGACCCTGTTGCATGACCACGATCCAGTCGGCGAGGTCGGCGACGACCCCCATGTCGTGCGTGATGAGCAGCACCGCGCTCTGCAGCCGGTCACGCAGCGAGCGGATCAGCTCCAGAATTTCGGCCTGCACGGTCACGTCGAGGGCCGTCGTCGGCTCGTCGGCGATGAGCAGCTGCGGGTCGAGCACGAGCGCCTGCGCGATCATCGCTCGCTGGCGCTGCCCGCCGGAGAGCTGGTGGGGATAGGAGTTGAAGGCCTTCTCCGGGTCCGGCAGCTCGACGAGCGTCAGCAGCTCGATCGCGCGCGTCTTTGCCTCGCTCGGGGTCTGATCCGTGTGCGTGCGGATCGCCTCCACGATCTGGAAGCCGATCGTCAGCACCGGGTTCAGGGCCGTCATCGGCTCCTGGAAGATCGCGGCGATGGCCGAGCCGCGCAGTTCCCGCATGCGCTTCGTGCTGGCCCCGACGAGCTCCTCGCCGTTGAGGGTAATGCTGCCCCGCACCCGCGCCGTCTTCGGGAGCAGGTCGAGGATCGCCATCGAGCTCGCGCTCTTGCCCGAGCCGGACTCGCCGACGACCGCGACGATCTCGCCCGGCCGGATCCGGTAGTTCAGCTCAACCGCGGCCGGGTTCCAGACCCCGTCGACCGCGAAGTCCACCGAGAGCCGGTTCATCTCCAGGACGGGTCTCGTGCCCGCCTCCGTGCTCATCGTCATCCGTTTTCCCTTTCGCTGTGCACCGGTCGGGGATCCCCCGCCGGTTGTGCCTGTGGCCGGGGCAGTGCCACCATGAGTGGGTGACCCATGACGACCCCCGCCCCCGTGTCTTTGTTTCCCGATTCAACCGGGGCATCTGCATCGCCATCTGGGCGGTGCTGCTGGTCTTCGCGGTGAGCGCCGTGTGGCTCCCCGGCGGGGCCGAGCGCTTCGCGGGGCTCGTGCCCCTGGCCGCGCTCGCCGCGCTGGCCTACGTTGCCCTCTGGCTGCCGAACCTCCGCGTCAGCGATGAGGGGATCACCGTGCGGAACGTGCTGCGCACCGTGAGTATCCCGTGGGAGGCGCTCGTGCACGTCGACACGAAGTACGCGCTCACGCTGAACGTGCCCGGTCGCGCGGTGCCCGTCTTTGTCGCCCCGGCCCCCGGCACGGTCACCGCGTCGCGGCTCGCCCGCCGCAGCCGCCGCGAGGGCCGCTCGCTGGAGGCACCGCGACCCGGCGACCTCGTGGGCACCGACTCCGGGGACGCCGCGGCGCTGGTCCGCGAGCGCTGGGCGGAGCTGCAGCAGGCCGGCCGCATCGAGGCCGGGATCGCCGAGCAGGCCCCCGTGACGAGCCGCTGGAACGCGGACACCCTCACGGTGGCGCTGCTCGGGGCTGGCGCATCCGCCGCGGCCCTGCTGCTGATCTGAGCGCCGGGCGGGTGGCCGGGTCCCGGCCACCCGCTGCGCGGAGACGATCCCTCGCATCTCGCTACGCTCCGGTGGTCATCTCGCGCATCTTGCGCATCTTGAACCGCTTCTGCCGCGGGTCGAAGGCGTCCCGGAGACCGTCCCCGACGAAGTTGACGAGCAGGGCGAGCAGCACGATAAACACCGCGGGCCACCAGTACAGCCACGGGCGCGTGCTAAACGCGGACTGGTTGTCCGAGATCAGTCGGCCCAGGGAGACCTCGGGCGGCTGGATGCCGTAACCCAGGTAGCTGAGCCCGGTTTCCAACAGGATCGCGGAGGCCGCGAGGAGCGTCGCGGAGACGATAACCACGCCGATGGCGTTCGGCAGGATGTGCTTGAAGATGATCCGGCGATCGCTCGCCCCGGCGACCCGGGCCGCCTCAACGAACTCGCGCTCACGCAGCGACAGGAACTCGGCGCGCACGAGGCGGGCAATGCCCATCCAGGAGACGAGGGCCAGGAGGGCAGCGAGGAACCAGATGCCAAGCCCCCCGGCCGTGTTTCCCACAACCGAGCCGATCACGATCGCGGGGATCACAATGAACACATCGGTGATGCGCATGAGCACCGCGTCGACCCAGCCGCGGTAGTAGCCCGCGATCGCGCCGATCACGGTGCCGATGATCGTGCCGAGGCCGCCAATGACGACCATCACCAGCACGGAGTTCATGATGCCGCGCATGGTCATCGCGAAGTAGTCCACGCCGATCCGACTCTGGCCGAAGGGGTGCTCCCCGAGGTGCACGCCCTCGCCGCCCAACCAGGTCGGCACGAGCGAGATCGTCGGGGCTCCGCCCTCGAACTGCGCGTTCACGGCGGTGTAGCTGTGCTTCCACCACCCGGGGAAGGGGCCGAAGCCCGCCGCCGAGCCCGCGAAGGCAATCAGTGCCAGGAACAGCACGATGCAGACCAGTGCGAGCTTGTTGCTCAGGAAACGGCGCAGGACCAGGGCGCCCTGTTTTTCGCCCTTGACCGCGGCGGGCGCGGGGGCGGTCGCCGGGGTCTCCGGCGTATTCGTGGCGCTCATCGGGCGCTCCCCTCGGTGGTTGCGGATGCGGATGCGGTGCCGGCGGTGGCCGGGCTCAGGTGTGTCGCGCGCATTACTTCACCCGAACCCGGGGGTCGAGCGCCGCATAGGCGAGGTCCGCGAGGAAGTTAAACAGGATCGCCATGATCGCGATCACGAGGAAGTACCCCATGATCGGGTTCAGGTCGACCCGTTTCAGGGAGGCATTGAACAGCTGCCCCATGCCGGGAATCGCGAACACGGACTCCGTGATCACGGCCCCGCCGAGGAGGGCGCCCACGTCCGTCGCCACGAGCGTGGCAATCGGGATGAGCATGTTGCGCAGCGCGTGCCGGACGATGACGACCCGTTCCGGGAGGCCCTTGGCCCGCGCGGTCCGGATGTAGTCCTGGTTCATGACTTCGAGGAGCCCTGCGCGCGCGTAGCGGGTGTATCCCGCGAAGGAGACGAGGAGCAGGGCGATCGTCGGCAGCAGCAGGTGGGTGAAGCTGTCGAGGCTGGTCTGCCAGAAGTCACCCGTAAAGCCGGGGGTCTGCGAGCCGACCGTCGCGATCGGACGCCCGTTGATGCGCGGGTGATCCACGTAGCTCGGCCAGGCCTGCATGAAGCGGTCGATCAGCACGAAGCTCGCCGAGAAGAAGGCGACGATCGCGCCAATGCGCATCGCCTGCCCCTTGTCGTGTCCGCCGAGCGCGAAGCCGACGGCGCAGCCGACGAGCACGGCCACGAGGCCGAGCCCGATGATCATGCCGAGGGTGGCCTGGTTCAGCACCCCCTGCAGCGCAAAGTAGGACACCATGCCCAGCGCCCCAACCGCGGAGCCGATGAGGAGGGAGCGGCGGTTCGCGAGCCCGGCGAGCACCCCGACGGTCGCCGCGACGGTCGCCGCGATGAGCAGCAGGACGCCGATGGGGCCGAGCCCGGGGTTCACGAACCAGTTCGTCGCGGAGAGGAAGCCGAGCACCCCGCCGGTGGCGAGCGCGGAGACGCCGAAGACGATGAGCCTGCGGCGCAGCTGCCCGCCGATGAATACCTGCCAGATCAGGCCGCTCACAATCGCGATCGCGAGGAGCACCCCGATCCCGATGCGGGGATCCTTCTGCAGGAAGTTGTTGAATCCGATCGCGACGAACTCCTTGAGCAACACCGCCAGCAGGAACGAGGGCAGCGAGAACAGGAAGAAGCTCACAAAGGTGATGCTGAAGTCGAAGCCGCTGTACTGGCGGAGCGCGGTGG
>NZ_JAPFRB010000002.1:29440-31640 GCF_035726885.1 Leucobacter sp. M11
GTCACGAGCTGCACGGTCGACATCATTGCCGACGGCAGGAGGCTCGTCACCGTTGCGTTGGTGACGCTCAGGCCGAGGTTGCAGGTGTTCCCGAAGGGGATCAGGCACCCGGCGGCGCCGCCGAGCCAGATCAGCCACCGCGCGGGCGGGGGAACGTCCAGGTGCAACGCTGCGGTCCTGGCCGCGATCAGCTGATCAATGTTGGGGGCGTTCGAGCCCCGGAGGTCTTTGAGGGGGTCGCCCGAATAGGCGGCGAGCATGTACATGATGAACGATGCTGCGAGGAGGATGAGGACTGAGACGAGGATCCGTCTCACGATGAAACTTGTCATGGTGTCGATTCTCGAGTGGCTGACGCCGGCTCGCCCCGGGTAGGGGGTCCCCGGCTCTCCGTTGGCGGGAAACCCGCCGATGCGGGGGCGAGGGAGCCGGATTGGCTCTCTCGCCCCCGCACGGGGCGCCGGTCGCTGTTAGTTCAGCGTCCAGTCCTGGGCGTTCCAGACGATGCCCGTCTGACCGCCGAAGTACTCGACACCGGAGATGCTGCCGTTGTCGGCGAACAGGCCCGGGGTCTGGAACAGGGGCAGGCCGTAGAACTCCTCAGCCGTGATCGTGTCGATCCGGATCTTCTGCTTCTCAAGCTCGGCCGGGTCGAGGGAGACCTGGGTCTCATCGACGAGCTTGTCGGCTTCGGCGTTGCTGAAGCCGTTGTAGTTGCCGCCGCCGCCGGTCTTGAAGATCTGCGGAAGGGCGGAGTTGCCGATGCCGGGCGAGACCCAGCCGAAGATGGAGGCGTCGTACTCGCCGCCGGACAGCAGCGCGCCCCAGTTCGGGTCGCCCATGTCCTCGACAACGAAGCCGGCTTCCTCGGCGCTCGCCTTGATGAGCTGGAAGGTGTCAACGCGGTTCGGGTTCTCGTTGTTGTAGAGAATCTTCACCGTGGGCGTGGCGCCGCCCAGGAGCTTCTTCGCGCCCTCAATGTCGGGCTCGGTGAAGGCGTCGTAGCCGTTCTCCTTGATGGTGTTTGCGTACTCGGGGTTGGCCGAGACCCAGATCTGGGAGTTCAGCACCTCGGCGTCGGGATTCATCGGGGTGATGATCGAGTCGAGAATCTGCTGGCGCGGGACGGTCTTCATGAAGGCCTCGCGGACCTTCGGGTCCTTGAAGGTCTCGCCGCCCATGTTCAGGTCCAGGTGGTCGTAGGCCATCTGGTCGCCCGCGTACAGCGTCGCGCCCATCTTGTCGAGGGCCGCGTTCGTGTCGGCGGAGGGCTGCGGGTAAATCGCGTCAACCTCGCCGTTCTGCAGGGCGGTGATCTGGGCGTTGGAGTCGCCGATGAAGCGGAAGACCAGGTTGTCGTAGGCCACCTTGTGGTCGCCCTGGTACTCGGGGTTCTTGGCGAGCGTGAGGGACTGCTCCGGCACGAAGTCGGAGACGACAAACGGGCCGGAGGCGACGAGGAGGTCCTTGTCCTCGGGCATCGTGGTCGTGTCGTATGCGGAGTTCCAGAAGTCAGCGATCTTCTTCAGCTCGGGGATCGGGGCCGCGGCGGGCTTCGCCGGGTCTCCCTTGGGGGTGTCGGTGATCAGCTTCGTCAGCTCGTCCACCGAGAGGTCAGCCTGCTTCGCCATGATGTGGGCGGGCTTGCCGATCGGGTTCACGGAGTCCCAGTCCACGAAGGGCTTCTCGTAGGTGAGCGTCAGCGAGAGGTTGTCGTCGCCGATCTCGGGGAACGCCGTCATGTCGAGGCCGGTGGTGCTGCCCGCGAGGGAGAAGTACTGGGTGCCGGACGTGGGTTCGCCCGTTTCGGGGTCGAGGGTGGCATCGTCAAACCAGCCGGAGCCCTGCGCCCAGGCAAAGAGCATGTCATCGGCCGTGATCGGCTCGCCGTCGGACCACTTCAGACCGTCTTTCAGCGTGTACTTCACCTTCAGCGGGTCCTCAGAGAGCTGCTCGACGGTGCCGAACCCCTCCTCGTGGATGATGTTGAACTCGGGGTCCAGGGTGATGAAGCTGCCGAGGCCGAGCGACCCAGAGACGCCGGTCAGGTACCCGACCATACCGTTGCTGTCGAGGTTACCCTGTGGGGTGTCCCCGTTGAACGAGGTGACGGCGTTGGTCACGGCGATCGAGATGGTGCCGCCGTCCTTGCCTTCGCCGCCGGTGTTGTTTGCGGCTCCGTTGTCGCCCGATGCGCAAC
>NZ_JAPFRB010000002.1:31695-35301 GCF_035726885.1 Leucobacter sp. M11
TGCGCGCGATGAAACTCGTGTCACGTTTCCTCCTTGATGAAAAACCCAAGCGGGCGCTTCCACCTTCGGAGGCCCCAGCTAGGTTTATGTGATTGCACTCACCCTAGTTCAGAGACAAATGTCTCCGAGGCGCTGCTGAGGAAAAGTTACGAAAGAGAGACGGCTGGACCGGGCGCATCCGTTTGCTTCGGCACAGTTGCGAAAAACACTTGACTCGCGGCCAGCGCTTCGCCAAAATACGCGGGAAAACGCCGCGTGGGCGGCGCACCGAGGTGCGCCGCCCACGCGGTCGTGAGCCCGGTCGCCCGGGACCCAGCGCTAGCCGATGCCGAGCTCGAACTTCGCGCCCGGGATGGCGTCGAGCAGATCCCGCGTGTACTGCTGCTGCGGGTTCTCGAAGACCTCGGCGGTGGTCGCCTGCTCCACGATCTGGCCCTGGTTCATCACGCAGACCCGGTCCGCGATCAGCCGCACGACCGCAAGGTCGTGGGTGATGAACAGGTAGGTCAGCCCCAGCTCGCGCTGCAGCTCGGCGAGGAGCTCCAGGATCTGCGCCTGCACGAGCACGTCCAGCGCCGAGACCGCCTCGTCCAGGACGAGGATGTCGGGCTTCAGCGCGATGCCACGGGCAACGGCCACGCGCTGACGCTGGCCGCCCGAGAGCTCGTTCGGGTACCGGGTGGCGAGCTCGCGCGGCAGCGCGACCTGGTCCAGCAGCTCCAGCACGCGCGCCTTCCGGCTCGCCGGGTCGCCCACGTTGTGAATCTTCAGCGGCTCCATGATCGTGTTCCCGATGTTGTTCAGCGGGTTCAGCGAGCCGTAGGGGTCCTGGAAGACCGGCTGCAGGGTGCTGCGCAGATCGAAGAGCTGCTTGCCGGTCATGCCTGCCGTCTCCTGCCCGTCGATCCGGATCGACCCGGAGTTCGGCTTTTCCAGCTGCAGCACCATCTTCGCGATCGTGGACTTACCCGAGCCGGACTCGCCAACCAGGGCCATCGTCTCGCCTCGGTTGATCACGAAGTTCGCCTTGTTCACGGCCGTAAAGTCCGAGCTCCCGAAGGCGCCCTTCCGGATCTTGTAGACCTTGGTGAGGTCCGTGATCTCGACGTGCGGGGCGCCCTTGGCGGTCTTCGGCGCGATGCGCTCCTGTGCGAGCGTGGCCAGGTCGAAGGTCGAGGTGGGGGCCTCGACCGTCGCGCCGTCCGCGGTGCCGCTGATTCGCCGGGAGGCGAGGCTGGGCGCCGCGGAAACGAGCCGCTTGGTGTACGGGTGCTTTGGGTTCTGCAGGATCTCAAGGCTCGGCCCGGACTCCACGATGTTGCCCTGGTACATCACGATGAGCTTCTCCGCGCGCTCCGCGGCCAGGCCGAGGTCGTGCGTGATGAAGACCACCGCGGTGCCGAGTTCCCCGGTGAGGGTGCCCAGGTGGTCCAGCACCACCCGCTGCACCGTCACGTCCAGAGCGGAGGTGGGCTCGTCCGCGATGAGCAACTGCGGCTTCGCCGAGAGGCCGATGCCGATCAGGGCACGCTGCTTCATCCCGCCGGAGAACTGGTGCGGGAACTGCTTCATCCGCTGCTCGGCGTTCTGCAGGCCCGCCTGCTCCAGCACCTCGATGGCGCGGGCGCGAACGGCCTTCTTGCCCGAGGCTACGCCGTTGGCGCGGATCGCTTCCTCGACCTGGAAGCCGACGGACCAGACCGGGTTCAGGTTCGACATCGGGTCCTGCGGCACGAGGCCGATCTCGCGCCCGCGGATGGACTCCATCTGCTTGCGTCCGATACCGACGAGCTCCTGGCCGCGCCAGTTAATCGAGCCGCCGGTGATCTCACCGGTGCCCGGGAGCAGGTTCATGACCGCGTGCATGGTGGTGGACTTGCCGGAGCCGGACTCGCCGACGATTGCGACGGTCTCGCCCGGGTAGACGTCGAAGGAGACCCCGTGCACGACCTCTTTCGGCTTCTTGTCGACCTTGAAGGCGACCTTCAGGTCGCGGACGCTGAGCACGGGTTCCATCTGGGCCTGTTCGTTTACGTTGGTCTGCTCGTTCATCGGCGGGCCCTCGCCTTCGGGTCGAGGGCATCCCGGACGGTCTCACCCAGCAGGATGAAGCCGAGCACGGTGATCGTCAGGGCCAGCGAGGGGTAAATCAGGGGCATCGGGTCGGTGCGCAGCGAGAGCTGCGCGGCGCTGATGTCGTTGCCCCAGCTGATGAATTCGCCGCGGGGCAGGCCCACGCCGAGGAAGGACAGCACGGACTCGGCCACGATCGCCGAGGAGAGCGAGATCGTGGTGACCACGATGGCCGGGGCCATCGCGTTCGGCAGCACGTGCTTGATCAGCGTCTTCATCCGGGAGAGCCCGAGGGACTCCGCGGCCATCACGAAGTCGGCGTTCTTCACCCGGAGGATCTCACTGCGCACGATGCGCGCGGTGATGGGCCAGGAGAAGCCACCGATCGCCACGGCGATGACGAAGGGGTTGCGGTACTCCTGGAAGACGCTCATCACGACGACGGCGGCCAGGATGTAGGGAATCGAGAAGAAGATGTCACCGATGCGGGAGAGTACGGAGTCAACGGCCCCGCCGAAGAACCCGGCGATCGCACCCATGACCGTGCCGATCACGAAGGTGATCAGGATGACCATGAGGCCGACCGAGACCGAGGTCGAGGTGCCGTGCAGGATGCGCGAGTACACGTCGCAGCCCTGTTTGTTGTAGCCGAGCGGGTGGCCGGGGGCCGGGCTCCCGTTCGAGAACGGCAGGGAGCAGGTCCGCGGGTCCACCTGGCTGAACAGGGTGGGGAACAGCGAAACGAGGGCGACGACGACGAGGATCACCACGGAGATCCAGAACATCGGCCGGACGCGCATGTCGCGCCAGGCGTCGAGCCAGAGGTTGGACTTCTTCTCGCCGATGCGGACGGCGTCGACCGCCGCGACCGGGGTCTCCTCCACGGAGGCGACGAAGTGCTCGATCGGGGGACGGGTGCCTCGCGCAGGGGTGGCTGGGTTCGGGGCGTTATGCATAGCGGATCCTCGGGTCGAGAACGGCGTAGAGCAGGTCGATGAAGAGGTTCACGCCGAGGTAGACGAGGACCATCACCGTGACGAAGGAGACGACGGTGACGTTCTCCCCCTTGAGGATGGCGTTGAAGAGCACGTTTCCGACGCCGGGGACGTTGAAGATGCCCTCGGTCACGGTCGCGCCGACCATCAGCGTGCCGAAGTCCGTCGCGGTGTTGGTCACCGTGGGAATCAGCGAGTTGCGGAGCACGTGCACGGGAACAACCCGGCCGCGGCTCAGGCCCTTGGCGTAGGCGGTGCGCACGAAGTCCTGATTCAGCGTGTCGATGACGGAGGCGCGGGTGAGGCGCATGCTCGTCGCGTACAGGCTCACGCCGAGCACGAGGGCCGGCAGCAGGAGGTCTTTCAGCGGGGCGCCCGCGCCGACGGTGGGGCTGAACCAGCCGAGCTTCAAGCCGAGCCCGTACTGCGCGATGAACGCGATCACGAAGATCGGGATGCTCATGAAGATGAGGCCGATGATCAGGTTGATGTTGTCGAAGAACTTGCCCTTGCGCAGGCCGGAGAACAGGCCGATGAG
>NZ_JAPFRB010000002.1:35354-37324 GCF_035726885.1 Leucobacter sp. M11
CGGGGAAGGTCCGCGCCAGGATCTGGGAGACGGGCTCGCCGGAGAAGCTCACGCCGAAGTCGCCGATCAAAATGCCCTTGAGGTACAGCAGGTACTGGATGAAGAAGGGCTGATCCAGGTTGTACTGGGCGCGGATACGGTCGAGGACGGCGTCGCTCGGCATCTTGTCGCCGAACATCGCGGCGATCGGGTCGCCGGGCATGGCGAAGACCATGAAGTAGATCAGGAAGGTGGTGCCGAGCAGAACCGGGATCACCTGGAGAAGGCGGAAGAGGATATATCTCAGCATGCGCTGGGCCTCTTCCGCGGAAGCATGACGGTCATGAGTGTGTTAATTTCTTTCGCAATTGTGGTGCGCAACAGTGCGACGGGGAACGGCATTGTTTCCCGTTTCCGAAGGGGAATCGCCTCGATCATGGTGATGATCGGGGCGAGACGGAGGCCCCGGGGTGTCCCCGGGGCCTCCCTTTCTCAGGTTACTTCTTGGTGATCTCGTTGAAGATCGGCACGGAGTTCCAGCCGAACTTCACGTTGTCGACCGACTCGCTGAAGCCACCCGTGGTGCCCTGGTACCAGAGCGGGATGGACGGCATCTCGTCGAGCAGGATCTCCTGCGCCTCGTGCAGCTTGGCGATGGACTTGTCGTGGTCCGCCTCCTGCACGGCCTCGTCAAGCAGCTTGTCGAAGGCCGGGTTGCTGTAGTAGCCGTGGTTGGAGCTGGCCTTGGTGTAGTACAGCGGCTGCAGGTAGTTGTAGGCACCCGGGTAGTCGGCCTGCCAGCCGGCGCGGAAGGGGCCGCCAACGGTGTCAGACTCGCGGTCGTCCAGGAACGCGGCGAAGGTCGGGTACAGCTTCGGGGCAGCGGTCACCCCGAGGTTGTTCGCCCACTGGTTCGCCACGGCCTCGATCCACACCTGGTGCGGGCCGTCGGAGTTGGTCGCGACCTCAAGGGAGCCCTCGAAGGGGCTGATCTTGTCGGCCTCGGCCCAGAGCTTCTTGGCCTCGGCCGCGTCGAACTCGAGGTTCTCCACGCCCTTCAGGTCCTCGGTGTAGCCGTCAACGATCGGCGAGGTGAAGTCCTTGGCGGGGATGTTGGTGCCCTCGAAGATCACGTCAATGATCTCCTCGCGGTCAACGGCCTTGGACAGCGCCAGGCGACGCAGCTTGCCCTCTTCGCCCGTGAAGTGCTCGAGGTTCGCCGACACCGTCAGGGTCGTCATGAGCGCGCCGGCCTGGTTGATGGCCCGGTCACCGAGCTCGTCCTGGAACACCGCGAAGGAAGTGTCGGGGATCTGGTCGAGCACGTCGAGGTTCCCGGCCTGCAGGTCGGTGTAGGCCGCGTCGAGCGAGGCGTACATCTTGAAGGTCACGCCCTCGTTGTTGACCTCGCGGGGGCCGACGTAGTCCTCGTTCTTGACGAGCTTCAGCTCGACGTCGTGCTTCCACGCGTCGTCGCTCGCGAACTTGTAGAGACCGTTGCCGATCGGGTTCTGGCCGTAGGCCTCCATGTCCTCGAAGGCCACGTCGGGCAGCGGGTAGTACGCGGAGTAGCCGAGGCGGTCCGGGAAGTCCGGGGTGGCCTCGATCGTGAACGTCTGGTCATCGACGATCTTGAGGCCTTCAAGCGCCTCGACCGGCTTCTCCTCGCTGTAGCCCTTGATGGCGGCGAAGAAGGCCTGGTTGCCCAGGGCGTTCTCGATGTTGGCCGCGTAGTTCCACGCGTCGACGAAGTTCTTCGCGAGCACCGGGGTGCCGTCGGTGAACTTTGCATCGTCGCGCAGCTTCACGGTCCAGACGCCGGTCTCCGGGTCAGCTTCGATCGACTTGGCGACGCCCATCTGGGTTGCGCCGTCTGCGTCGTAGTAGACGAGACCTTCCCAGAGCGCGTCGACAACCTTGCCGCCGCCGACCTCGGTCGTGTTGGCGGGGATGAGCCCCTTCTGGGGCTCCGTGTTGTTAACGGTGATGAT
>NZ_JAPFRB010000002.1:37343-39415 GCF_035726885.1 Leucobacter sp. M11
TTGGACTCGCCGCCCGTGTTCCCCGACGTGCAACCGGTGAGCACGAGCGCGCTCGCAGCGGCCAGGGCGATGAAGCCGAAACCGATCCGTGATCGTTTCACTATGTGATTCCTCCTGAACTTGGCGAAGCTGAGGAGGTGAGCGCCACGAACGTTGTGGACACGCATGAGTCCCCTCCAGCATCTTTACTGCTCAGATCCTATCGAATACCGGGGAGCTCGCACGAACCGTCTGTCGGAAAGCAACGGAACCGTCACCGAAGCGTCCATTCGGGACCCCGTCCCCGGGAACCGGGTCCGAGGAAGGCGCCGCTCCCCCGCCCCGGCGGGGCCTCAGCCCGGGCGTCACCCGGCCCGCCCCAGCGCGGGGCGCTCCGCCGGTACGCTGGCTCACATGTCAGACGCGCCGCTCCCCACCTCATCGCCCCGCTGGCCCCTCCCCCAGCCCGGCCCCCCCGGGGTTCCGGACCCGGCCCCCCTCGGTCGCGGCCGCATCCGTGCCGAGATCGCGGTCGTCCTGGCGCTGTCCCTGGGGATGAGCGCGGTGTTCGCCGTCGTGCAGCTCGCCGAGCTGCTGGCCAAGGACGCCGGCCTGGCCGAGCAGACGCAAACCCTGAACGCCTCCACGGGCTCGGCCCCGCTCTTCGACCTGCTGTACCAGCTGCTGCGCATCGTCTTCGGCCTCGCTCCGGTCGCGCTGGTGTGCTTCCTGCTCTGGCGACCGGAGCGGCCCCACCTCGGCGCGCTCGGCCTCGGCCGAACCGGGGACACCTGGCGGCAGTGGCTGCGCGAAAGCGCTGGCGGTATCGGCCTGGCCGCCGTCATCGGCGTGCCCGGGATCGGGCTGTATCTCGGGGCGAAGGCCCTCGGGCTGAACGTGACGATGGTCGCCGCGGCCCTCAACGAGCACTGGTGGACGGTGCCCGTGTTGGTGCTGGCGGCGCTGAAAGCGGCGCTCCTGGAGGAGATCATCGTGGTGGGCTATCTCTTTGCCCGGCTCCGGCAGCTCGGGCTCGGGCGCTGGGGGATCATCGTGAGCGCCGCGCTGTTTCGCGGCAGCTATCACCTCTACCAGGGCTTCGGGGGGTTCATCGGCAACGTCGCGATGGGCCTCGTGTTCGGCTGGGCCTATGCCCGCTGGGGGCGGCTCCTGCCCCTCGTGATCGCCCACTGGGTGCTCGACATCGTGAGCTTCGTCGGCTACGCCTTCGCGGTGGCGACCTGGCCGGAGCTGTTCGCCGCCCAGAACTAGTCGCGTCGCCCGCGGGAATCGTGCCGCGGAGGGACGCCGGCAGCCGGGGCTGCTCGTCAAAAAAAGTGGGTTGCCGCTTGCGGATGGTCCCCCCGAACCCACACAAGCGGCAACCCGGTCTGTGAAGCCTGGCGCTCGTCCGTTGCCTAGGCGAAGGCCTCGGGCGGCGGGCACGAACACACCAGGTTCCTATCACCATACGCCTGATCGATGCGGCGCACGGGAACCCAGTACTTATTCTTTCGGAGTGTCGCAACCGGATACGCCGCATTTTCGCGCGAATACGGATGATTCCATTCGGAAACCAGCAAGGATTCAGCCGTAAACGGTGCGTTTCGGAGCGGGTTGTCCTCCGCGGGCCACTCCCCCGAGCCCACGCGATCTGCCTCGCGCTTGATCTCGATCATGGCCTCGATGAAGCGCTCGATCTCTGCGAGGTCCTCGCTCTCCGTCGGTTCCACCATGAGCGTGCCCGCGACGGGGAAGGACATCGTCGGCGAGTGGAAGCCGTAGTCGACGAGGCGCTTGGCCACGTCGTCCACGGTCACGCCGGTTGCCTCTTTCAGGGGGCGCAGGTCCAGGATGCACTCGTGCGCCACGAGCCCGTTCGCCCCGGCGTAGAGCACCGGGAAGTGCTCGTTCAGGCGGGAGGCGATCAGGTTGGCGGAGAGCACGGCCGTGCCGGTGGCCCGGCGCAGGCCCTCGTCGCCCATCATCCGCAGGTAGGCCCAGGTGATGGGGAGGATGCTCGGGCTGCCGTAGGGGGCCGCCGAGATGGGTCCGCCGCCGTGCTCGATCGTGGCCCCCGCACCGGCGGAGGC
>NZ_JAPFRB010000002.1:39518-42117 GCF_035726885.1 Leucobacter sp. M11
TGCGGGATACAGAAGGTCTTGTGCAGGTTCAGGTGCGAGACGTCGCCGCCGAAGTCGCCGGGCCGGGAGTAGCCGACGAGCGCGTTCAGGTTCGCGCCGTCCACGTACACCTGGCCACCGGCCTCGTGCACGACGCGGCAGATCTCGGTGACCTCCTGCTCGTACACGCCGTGCGTGGACGGGTAGGTGATCATGAGCGCGGAGAGTGCCTCGGCGTGCGCCGCGATCTTCGCGCGCAGATCGCCCAGGTCGACGTTGCCCTGCTCGTCGCAGGCGACGACGACGACACGCATCCCGGCGAGCACCGCCGAGGCCGCGTTCGTGCCGTGCGCGCTCGACGGAATCAGGCAGACCTCGCGCTGGGTGTCCCCGTTGGCGAGGTGGTAGCCGCGGATCGCGAGGAGCCCGGCGAGCTCGCCCTGGCTGCCCGCGTTCGGCTGCAGCGAGATCGTGTCGTACCCCGTCACGTCCACCAGCCAGGTCTCCAGCTGACGAATGAGCTCCAGGCTCCCCGCCACCTCGGGCTCCGGGGCAAAGGGATGCAGCCCCGAGAATTCGGGCCAGGTGACGGCCTGCATCTCGGTCGCCGCGTTCAGCTTCATCGTGCAGGAGCCGAGCGGGATCATGCCGCGGTCGAGGGCGTAGTCCTTGTCCGCGAGGCGCTTCAGGTAGCGCATCATCGATGTCTCGGAGTGGTGGCTCGTGAAGACCTCGTGCGTCAGATACGCGGAGGTGCGGGCCAACCCAGCGGGCAGCGCCCGCTCCGCCTCGGCGGGGGCCTCCCCCGTCACGCCGAAGGCACCGAGCAGGGCCGACAGATCGGCCTCGGTCGTCGTCTCGTCGAGCGAGAACTGCACCGCGTCGTCCGCGAGCCGCCAGAGCGAGAGGTTCTCGGCGCGGGCGGCGGCGAGCACCGCGTCCGCGTCCACGGCGTCAACGACGAGGGTGTCGAAAAACTCCGCGTGCCGGATCGTGTGCCCCGCGCCCCGGAGCGCTTCGGCAGCTCGGGCGGTGCGCGCGTGCACGCCCTCGGCGATCGCGCGGATCCCCGCGGGGCCGTGATAGACCGCGTACATCGCGGCCATCACGGCGAGCAGCACCTGCGCGGTGCAGATGTTCGAGGTGGCCTTCTCGCGGCGGATGTGCTGCTCGCGGGCCTGCAGGCTGAGCCGGTAGGCCGGGTAGCCGTCCGCGTCGACGCTCACGCCGACGAGACGGCCCGGCATCTGGCGCTCCAGGCCCGTCCGGACGGCCAGGTAGCCCGCGTGCGGCCCGCCAAAGCCGAGGGGGACCCCGAACCGCTGGGAGGTGCCAACGACCACGTCCGCACCAAGCTCGCCCGGGCTCTGCAGCAGGGCGAGGGCAAGCAGGTCGGCGGCCACGACGGCGATGCCTCCGGAGCCGGTGATCCCGGCGACCACGGCGCTCGGGTCCCAGACCCGGCCTGAGGCGCCGGGGTACTGGATCATTGCGCCGAAGGCTTCCGGCAGCTCGCCCGTGAAGTCCGTCTCGACGACCTCGATGCCGAGCGGCTCGGCCCGGTGCAGGATCAGCGCGCGCGTCTGGGGCAGGGTGTCCGCGTCGAGCAGGAACACGGACGTGCTGAGCTTCGAGGCCCGGCGCGCGAGCAGCATTGCCTCGACGACGGCGGTGCTCTCGTCGAGCATGGAGGCGTTCGCCGTCTGCATGCCTGTGAGGTCCGTCACCATCGTCTGGAAGTTGATGAGCGCTTCGAGGCGGCCCTGGGAGATCTCGGGCTGGTAGGGCGTGTAGGCCGTGTACCAGCTCGGGTTTTCCAGAACGTTGCGGGAGATCACGGTCGGGGTGTGGGTGCCGTAGTAGCCGAGCCCGATCATGGGGCGGCGCACGGTGTTCCGCCCCGCGAGCGCGCGCAGCTCGGCCAGCGCCTCGGCCTCGCTGGCCGGGGCGGGCAGGACCGAGGTGCGCGGTTCGCGGAAGCGATCCACGCGGATGTCCTCGGGGATGGCGGCGTGCACCAGCTCAGCGAGCGAGTCATAGCCGAGTTCGGCGAGCATGGCGCGCTCGGCGGCGGCGTCGGGGCCGATATGCCGGTCGGCGAAATCGTGCAGCATGACGCCCCTTACTCGGCGACGAGGGCGTCGTAGGCGGCCGCGTCGAGCAGGTCGCCCGGGAGGGCCTCGAAGCGCACCTTGATCAGCCAGGCAGCGCCGAAGGGGTCCGCGTTCACGGACTCGGGGGCGTCGACCACGGCGGCGTTTGCCTCGACTACGGTGCCGTTGAAGGGGGCGATCAGCTCGCCGACAGACTTCGTGGACTCGATCTCGCCGACGACGGCTCCCGCGGTGATCTCGGTGCCGGCCTCGGGAAGCTCGACGAAGACGATGTCGCCGAGCTGCTCGGCGGCGTACTCGGTGATCCCGACCGTGGCGACGTCGCCGTCGACGGTGATCCACTCGTGGTCTGCGGTGTACTGGGCGGAGGTGGGGACGCTCATGAGGTGTGCTTCTTTCGTGAGGTGAAGGGCAGTTCGGTGATGATGAAGTCGTGGCGGCGGCCGCGGATATCGACGCTGAGCGGCTGACCGGGCGCGACGCTGTCGAGGCGCTCGGGATCGACC
>NZ_JAPFRB010000002.1:42156-52380 GCF_035726885.1 Leucobacter sp. M11
ACCCCGCTCGTGACGACGCCGATTGGCTCGGCGTTCTCGGGATCGCCGGGGGCGAAGAGCGCAGCGCCCGCGCGTGCGGCCCGGCGGCCCTCCGCGCGCAGGCCGACGAGGATCCGGCGATCCGGGTGCTCGCCCGCCTCGGTGGCGGCGCGGCCGACGAAGTCGCCGGCCTTGCCGAGGACGACGATCTTCGCCATGCCGAGCTGGGCGGGCACGATCTCCGCGCTCAGCTCGTGCCCGTAGAGCGGCATCCCCGCTTCGAGGCGCAGGGTGTCGCGCGCGGCCAGCCCGGCCGGCACCACGGTCCCCGCGCCGAGGGCGTCCCCGGCCGCCAGGATGGCCGTCCAGAAGGACACGGCCTCAGCGCCCGGCAGGTACACCTCCACGCCGTCCTCGCCGGTGTAGCCGGTGCGCGCGATGAGCACCGGGGTGCCCGCGTAGCTCGCGGGGGTGGCCCGGTAGTAGCCAAGCTCGGCGAATGGGGTCTCTGGCTCCAGTTCGGCGAGGGTGCTCAGCACCTCGACGGCGCGGGGACCCTGCACCGCGATGAGGGCGGTCTCCGCCGATTCGTCGGCGACGTCGACCGCGAAGCCCTCGGCCCTGGCCGTCAGCTCGGCGAGCACGACGTCGTGGTTGCCGGCGTTGGCGACCACGAGGAAAGCGTCCTCGGCGAGGCGGTACACGACGAGATCGTCGAGGACGGTGCCCCGCTCGGAGAGCAGCATCGAGTACTTCGCCTGCCCAATCGTGGTGGCCGAGAGTCGCCCGCAGAGGGCGTAGTCGAGCATCGCCGCGGCCTCGGTGCCGCTGACGCGAATCTCGGCCATGTGCGAGATGTCGAAGATCCCGGCGCTCCGGCGCACCGCGTGGTGCTCGTCGAGATCGCTCGCGTAGCGAACCGGCATCTGCCAGCCCGCGAAGTCGGTAAAGGTGGCGCCGGCGGCCTCGTGCACCGCGTGCAGGGGACTCACTCGTTCCGTCACAGGAGTTCTCCGATCAGATGACCGGGTCCGGCTGGGCGCCGAACCGCGAACTCCCCCTCTGTCATCGATGCCTGAGAGTTTCACGCGCTCGAGAGCGTGCTTTCACCTTGGGCGGGAACGGTTGCGTTCCGCTTTTCAGAGTGGCCTGGCTACCGCGGTACGTTGACCTGAGAGATTAGCGGGGAGGCTTGCTCCTTCGGTGTCGCACGAGGCGACTCTCCCGCGGCGGCTGAGACGGCCGAGTATTCGATTGTGTCGCCAGCCTAGCGGATCCGGGCGGCCGGCGGCGTTCGCGTTTCCGATGGGGCGGGCGGGGACGAGAGGCCCGGGCGGTTACACCGGCTTGATCGAACGCATCGCCGCGTCGGTCAGCCCCCAGAGCTGGTCGTAGAGCTTCTTGTCGGCGGAGCACGCGGCGGGCTTGAGCAGGGTGTAGTGCTGTCCCCCGGCGGCGTAGCTCCCCGGCACGGCCTGATCCACCCGGGCGAACCCCCATCCGGTCCGGGACGCACTGCACGAGTCCGGCAGCTCCTGGGCCAGCGGGAACTCGAACAACAGCTCCTCCCCGGAGGGGATCGACCAGCGGGTGTACCCGAGCTGGGTCGACAGGTCCAGCGACACGCCCCAGGGGGCGATGACGGTGTTGCCCGTTGGGCCGACCTCGACCTTGGGCACTTCCGTGCTTTCCTCGGTGGGCTTCTCGCTCTCCTCGGGGTCGGGGGTCTCGGCGGGCTTGGGGGTCTCGCTCGTCTCGGGGGCCGGAGACTGGGTCTGCCCGGCGCCGAGTTCGCTCTCGACCTGATCCGCCGCCTTCACGAGGGTCACGAACACCATCGCGGTGATGATCGCGATGACGGAAACGGTTGCCGTGATCAGCCAGGGCAACATGCGCTGGTTGCGGGCGGCGGTTTCGTCATTCTGATAATCAGTCACGCGTCTACTCTAGCGACCGACGCCGTGATCGCCGGAAGCCCCCGGGGTTTGTTCAGCTCCGGGGTGTGCCCGCCCGGGAGCGCTCGACGGCCGCGAAGCGCGCTGCGGTGCTCCGAGCGTGCCGGGAATCGGTGCCGCAGCACCCGCCAATGATCCGCACCTCGGGCAGCTGAGCCGTCAGGTCGAGCACCCGCCGGGAGAACTCCTCCGGGGTATCGGCCGCGTCCTCCTCGGCGTCGGCTCGTGCGGCGTTCAGGCGCAGGGCGCCGATGCGATGCAGGACCGCCTCGCCGCCCAGCCCCCGGCGCACCTCGTCCGGGTGCGCACAGTTCAGTTGGTAGCAGAGCGGCCCCGCCTCGGTTGCCGCGTCCACGGCCGCAATGGCCTGGGCGATGCTGGCCCCGTCCTCCAGCAGGCCCGCCGCGTTCACGCTGAACGAGACGACGACCGGGATTCTGGCGTCGCGGGCGGCGAGGGCCACACCCGTCGCCTCGGCAACATCAAACATGGTGGTCCCGACGAGGTGGTCGGCCCCGGCCGCGGCGAGCGAGAGAGCCTGCGGCGCGTGGTAGCGCCGCGCCTCTGCGGCGGTCATCCGCTCCCAGGCCACGTAGTCGTCAACGCGCGGTCCGATGACCCCGGCGACGGTCAGCGGGACCCCGGGGGCGTGCTCCAGGGCGAGCGCACGCACGAAGGCGACGGCGTCCTGGTTCGTCTCGTCGAGGTCGGCGGCGCTGACCCCGAGCAGCGCGCCCCAGTCGCGCGACGCCCGCCAGGTCGGGGTGTCCAGCACGAGCGGCGTGCCAAACTCGGCGGCGACGTCGAGATAGCCGCGAAAGTAGTCCGCGAGGGCGTTTCGGCCCTCGACCGTGTCCAGGAGGACGAAACTGGCTTCCTCGGGCAGGTCCTGGCCGAGACGCCCGATCAGATCGGTTTCGATTCCCCCGTCGGCGAGCGAAAATCCCTGCTGTTGCGTCATGGCTCGATCCTAGGGCATCTCTGCCGACGGGGCCCGAACGATCCCACCCGGCCGGGGCTCGCGTCGGCGGGCGGCGGTCCGGGGTCGCCACTGGGCGAGCGCTCACGGCCGGCCGTGCGCGGCGGCGAGGCCTTCCTCCCGGGCGGTCGCCCCGTTAGGCTCTGGGCATGAACTCCGCCCCGCTGAATCCGCTCCTGGTCCCCTCGACGCTGCCCTACGGGCTTCCCGACTACGCGAGCATCCGGGCCGAGCACTATCTGCCCGCGTTCCAGGCGGCCTTCGCCGAGCAGCTGGCGGAGGTAGCCGCGATCACCCGCGTGCGCTCGATGCCGACCTTCGAGAACACGATGCTGCCCCTGGAACGCTCGGGGGCCCTGCTCGAACGGGTGGCCCACGCCTTTTACACGGTGAGCGCCGCCGATGCCACCCCGGAAATCCAGGCGATCGACGAGGAGCTTGCCCCGCTCATGTCGGCGCACGGGGACGCGATCCAGCTCGACGGCGCCCTGTTCTGGCGCGTCAGCACGCTGCATGACCAGCGGGAGCAGCTGGGCCTCGATCCGGAGTCCCAGTACCTGGTGGAGCGCACCTTCCGCGTGATGAGCCTCGCGGGCGCCGGTCTCGACGACGAGGCGAAGGCCCGGCTCACCGAGCTCAACACCCGGCTCTCCACCCTGTCGACGACCTTCGAGTCGAACCTCCTCGCCGACACGAACGACCTCGCCGTTCACTTCGACTCCGCCGAGGAGCTCGACGGGCTCGCGCCGGGTGAGCTGTCCGCGGCCGCCCGCGCCGCCGAGGAGCGCGGCTCTGGCGGGTTCCTCGTGACCCTGCCGCTGTTTACCGGCCACCCCTACCTGGCCTCGCTGCGCCGCCGGGAGAGCCGTCGACGCCTCATGGACGCGTCCCGGTCCCGGGCCTCCCGCGGGAACGCCAACGACAACGGGGCAGTGCTCCGCGAGATCGTCACGCTCCGCGCCGAGCGGGCCGCCCTGCTCGGCTTCGAATCGCACGCCGCCGCGGTGGCCGCCGACGAGACCGCGGGCACCCCGGAGCGCGTCACCGAGCTGCTGCGCCGCCTCGCAGGCCCGGCCGCGCGCAACGCCCGCGCCGAGCAGGAGGTCCGGCAAGCGATCATCGACGAGACTGAGCCGGAGCCGTACGCGCTTGAGGCGCACGACTGGGCCTACGCGACGGAGCGGGTGCGGCAGGCCCGCTACAACCTCGATTCAGCCGCCCTCCGGCCCTGGTTCGAGGCCGAGCGCGTGCTCCAGGACGGCGTCTTTTTCGCCGCCAGCGCGCTCTTCGGGATTTCCTTTGCCGAGCGCGACGACCTCACCGCCTATCACCCGGACGCGCGAGTCTTCGAGGTCAGCGAGGCCGATGGCTCGCCCGTTGGGCTGTTCGTGCTCGACCTCTATACCCGGGACGCGAAGCGCGGCGGGGCCTGGATGAACCACCTGGTCAGCCAGTCCGAGCTCCGGGGCGGGCTCCCGGTCGTGGTCAATAACCTCAACGTTGCCCGGCCCGGAGCCGGGGAGCCCACGCTGCTCACCCTCGACGAGGTGAACACCCTCTTCCACGAGTTCGGTCACGCGCTGCACGGCCTCTTCGCGCGGGTCACGTACCCGAGCTTCTCCGGCACGAACGTCTTCCGCGACTTCGTGGAGTTCCCCAGCCAGGTGAACGAGATGTGGATCCTCTGGCCGGAGGTCCTGGAGTCCTACGCCCGGCACATCGACTCGGGCGAGCCGCTCGACCCCGCGATCGTGGAGCGTCTGCGGGCCACGGAGACGTTCGATCAGGGACACGCGACGAGCGAGTACCTGGCGGCCGCGTGGCTCGACCAGGCCTGGCACGGGATCGCCCCGGACGCCGCGGTGGGCGACACTGTCGCCTTTGAGGCGCAGGCGCTCGCCGAGATCGGGCTGGACAACCCGGCCGTGCCCACGCGGTATTCCTCCGCCTACTTTGCGCACGTCTTCTCCAGCGGCTACAGCGCCGGGTACTACTCCTACATCTGGAGCGAGGTGCTCGACGCGGACACGGTGGAGTGGTTCGGCGAACACGGCGGGCTGACCCGCGAGAACGGGGACCGCTTCCGGTCACGCCTGCTCGGCGTCGGCGGCTCGCGTGACCCGCTGGACGCCTACCGGGACTTCCGCGGCCGGGACGCCGAGATCGCCCCGCTGCTCGCCCGGCGCGGACTCGACGGCTAACGCGAAAGCGCCCCGCCGGAGATCTGGTCTCCAGCGGGGCGCTTTCAGTGTGCTTGCGGTGTGTTTATTCGCCGAGGCGCTTGCGGCTCGCGATGGCGCGATCGGCCTCGCGCTGGTCCTGGCGCTCACGGAGCGTCTGCCGCTTGTCGTATTCCTTCTTGCCCTTGGCCAGGGCGATCTCGACCTTGGCCCGGCCGTCGAGGAAGTAGATCTGCAGCGGCACGATCGTGTACCCGCCCTCGCGGGTCTTCATGTAGAGCTTGTCGATCTGCTGGCGGTGCAGCAGCAGCTTGCGCTTGCGCCGGGGCGCGTGGTTTGTCCACGAACCGTTCAGGTACTCGGGGATGTACGCGGCGTCGAGCCAGGCCTCGCCACGCTCGATGAACACGTAGCCGTCGGTCAGCGAGGCGCGCCCCATCCGGAGCGACTTTACCTCGCTCCCCGTGAGCATCATGCCCGCCTCAAGGGTGTCGATGATGAGGTAATCGTGCCGCGCCTTTTTGTTCGACGCTACGACCTTCTTGCCGGTTTCTTTTGGCATCGTCGCACCTCCGGGGGCGGGAAACTCGGGGCCGGAGATCTTCCGGCACCCCGCAATCGTAGCGGAACGCGGGCCGCGGGCGCTAAGCGCCGTGCGAGGCCGCTTAGACGCGCAGGTAGCGCGTGATCGCGACCTTCGCGGCGAGGGCAGACAGCAGCACCGCAACCCCGATGAGGATCGGCGGCACCATGAGCGCCTGCGGCACCGTGATGTAGCTCGTGAAGGGCACATTCTCGACGAGGAAGCCCTGCACGAAGAACTTCACGATCGCGATCGTCGCCCCGCTGGCGAGCACCGCCCCGATGAGCGCGGCGATCACGCCCTCGAGGATGAACGGGGTCTGGATGAACCGGTTCGAGGCACCCACGAGGCGCATGATGCCGATCTCTCGTCGCCTGGAGTAGGCCGAGAGTCGGATCGTGGTCGAGATGAGCAGCACGGCGGCCACGAGCATGAGTCCGGCCACCGCGAGCGCCGTGTAGCTCGCCGTGTTCAGGATCAGGAAGATCCGATCGAGCAGGCTGCGCTGATCGGACACCGACTGCACCCCGGGCACCCCGGAGAAGGTCTCCGTGATGATGTCGGACTGCGAGGGGTCGCTGAGCTTGAGCCAGAACGTCTGGTTCAGCTGCTCGGGCTTCGCGTAGTCCGCGACCGGGTTGCCCTTGAACTGCTCCTGGAAGTTCGCGTATGCCTGCTCGTGGTCCTCGAAGAAGAACTCGTCGATGTAGGAATCGAGGGGCTCCGCCTCGAGGGCCTCGCGCACCGCCTGAATTTGTTCCTCGTTCGCGTCCGTGCCGGAGCAGGTTTCGCTCTTGTCGAAGTCGGTGCAGAGGTACACGGCGACCTGCGCGCGGTCGTACCAGAAGTTTTTCATCTGGCCGATCTGCAGCTGCAGGAGGATCGCGGAGCCGACGAAGGTCAGCGAGACGAAGGTCACCAGGATGACCGAGATCACCACGGAGATATTGCGGCGCAGGCCGTTCCAGACCTCACCGAGGACGAGTCCTACTCTCATCGAACCGGCCCCACATCCGTCTGCTCATCGTCAAGTCGTTGGTGATCGCGGCTGAGCCCGAGGGACTCCGCGAGACTGCCCGTTTCGGACAGGGCGAGCGGATCCGCTCGGTCCGGGGAGCCGGGCGGAGCGGGCTTCGTGAGCGGCGCGTCCGCCGCGGCGTCTTCCGCGGTCGCCGCGGCAGAATCGGCGTCGCCCGCGGCGGGCTCCGATTCGGCGGGGGCGCCCTCGGCGGGCTCCGGGGCCGCGTCCGCACGCGCCGGGGTCGGCGCGACGGGCGTCGGCTCGGGCCGGGCACCGATGCGCTGCAGGGACTGCGTGATCGGCTCGGCCGTGCTCTCGCCGAGGCGGGGGCCGGCCGGGGTCTCGTCGTCCTCGTCCTCGCGCGGGGCGAGGGCCGCGGCGATGATTTCCTCGCTCGGGCGCAGGGGCGGGGCGATCTGGGTCGCCATGTCCACCGTGACGGGGATGGACGCGGTCGCGCCGTAGCCACCCTCCAGCTCGTCACGGACGATGACGCCCTGGGACAGCTCCACCACGCGCTGCTGCATCACGTCGACGAAGCCGGCCTCGTGCGTGGCCATGACCACGGTCGTCCCGGCGTTCTTGATCGCCTGGAGCAGCTGCATGATGCCGAGGCTCGTGTTCGGGTCGAGGTTTCCGGTCGGCTCATCGGCGAGCAGGATCGATGGCTTGTTCACGATGGCGCGGGCGATGGCGACGCGCTGCTGTTCTCCGCCGGAGAGCTCGTGCGGGAAGCGCTTGCCCTTGCCGCCGAGGCCAACCATTTCGAGGGTGTCGGGCACGGCCTCCTGGATAAACCCGCGGGACTTGCCGATCACCTGGAGCGAGAAGGCAACGTTGTCGTACACCGTCTTGTTGGTGAGCAGTCGGAAGTCCTGAAACACCACGCCGAGGTTGCGCCGGAAGTAGGGCACCTTCCGGGACGAGATCGTGCTCAGGTTATGCCCGAGGACGTGGATGCTGCCGCTCGTGGGCTGCTCCTCGCGCAGGATCAGTTGCAGGCAACTGCTCTTGCCGGAGCCGGAGGCCCCGACGATAAAGACAAATTCCCCGCGCTCGATGCGCAGGTTGATCCGGTCGAGCGCAGGCTTCTGCGTTCCCCGGTACTGTTTCGTAACCTCGTCGAACCAAATCATGACATCCCAACCCTAAACACGCGTCCCGCTTTCCCCGCTCCGACTCGCGGGAGAGCCGGAACCTCCGCCCGGGCTGAGCTCGCTCCGCTTCAGGCCACACCCGGGGAGAGTTGGGAGCCCCGCCCTAGTCGTTCGGCAGCGCGCGCCAGCGGATGCCCGCCGCGATGAAGCCGTCGATATCGCCGTCGAAGACGTTTTGGGGGTTGTTGACCTCGAAGTCGGTGCGGAGGTCCTTGACCATCTGGTAGGGCGCGAGCACGTAGCTGCGCATCTGGTCGCCCCAGCTCGCCGTGATATTTCCGGCGAGCTCCTTCTTCTTCGCAGCGTCCTGCTCGCGCTGCAGGATGAGCAGTCGGGACTGGAGCACGCGGAGCGCGGCCGCCCGGTTCTGGATCTGGCTCTTCTCGTTCTGCATCGAGACGACCGTTCCCGTGGGCAGGTGGGTGATCCGAACGGCGGAGTCGGTCGTGTTCACGGACTGGCCGCCGGGGCCCGAGGAGCGGTAGACATCAACGCGGATGTCGTTCTCGGGGATGTCAATAACTTCGGTCTCGGGCATCAGCGGGATCACCTCGACCGCGGCGAAGCTCGTCTGGCGCTTCCCCGCGGAGTTGAAGGGGCTCATTCGCACCAGGCGGTGCGTCCCGGCCTCGACCGAGAGCGTCCCGAAGGCGTAGGGGGCGTCGAATTGCAGGGTGGTGGACTTGATGCCCGCCTCCTCCGCGTAGCTCGTCTCCAGCACGGTGACCGTGTACTTGTGCTTTTCGCCCCAGCGCAGGTACATCCGCTGGAGCATTTCGGCGAAGTCCGCCGCGTCCACGCCGCCCGCGCCCGCGCGGATGGTCATGACCGCGGGGTTGTTGTCGTACTCTCCGCCGAGGAGCGTCTGCACCTCAAGGGTCGCCACGACCGCCTCGATGGCGGCGAGCTCGGCGGTCGCCTCGACCGCGCTGTCCTCGTCGCCCTCGTCCTCGGCCAGCTCGATGAGCACGTCGAGGTCATCGAGCCGGTTCTCCACCGTCCGGATCCGGCCGAGCTGAGCCTGAGTGTGGCTCAGGCTGCTCGTCACCCGCTGCGCGGCCTCGGGGTTGTCCCAGAGGTCCGGAGCGGCGGCCTGCTCCTCAAGCTCGGCGATCTCCCGTTCGAGCTTGGGGACATCGAGCACCGTTGCGATGTCCTGGAAGGTCGCGCGGACGCTGCGAATGCGGGAGCTGAGATCGAGTTCTACCATGATTCCCCCACTCTACCGGCAGGCTCCGGCCCGGGCGCGACTCCCCCGGATGACGCCGGGGGACCCCGCGCTCGACAAGACGAGGCCGGTGCCGGAGCATGGAGGGATGACGCGCCCCACCCACCCCAGCTTTCCGTCCACCCTCGATCACGTGGTGATCGCCGGTCGTTCCCTCTCGGCGGTGGTCGCCCGGGTGGCTGAATTGACCGGGGTCACGGCCCAGCCCGGCGGCCGACACGACACCGGCACGGAGAACGCGCTCATCCGGCTCACCGTGCCGGGCGAGCCCGATCTGCGCTCCCTCGAACTGATCGGGCCGCGCTCCGACCGGACGGCTCCGGCTGACCGGGACGCCTTCGGGGTGAAGACTCGGGCCGAGATCGGCATCGCCACGTTCTGCGTGCGCCCCGATTCGCTCGCCGAGCACGCCGACCTGCTGCGCGAGGCCGGGATCGAGCCCGAGCCGGAGATCGGGATGAGCCGCAAAACCCCGGACGGCACACTGCTGAGCTGGCGGCTGCTGCCCTCCCCGGAGGGCGTCCCAACCCGCGTGGAGCCCTTCGCCATCGACTGGCTGGCAAGCGCCCACCCGGCGGGCACGACGGAGCCGGCGCTCCGCCTGCTTGGCCTGTGGGGCACGCACCCGCGGGCGGCGGAGCTGGCGGGGCAGCTGGACGCGGCAGACATCGAGCTCGAGGTGCTGCCCGGGGGAGCGCCGGGGCTGTCCCTGCTCGTTGGCACCCCGCTCGGGGAGGTCCTGCTCGACGACGCAGCCCTCGCGGGTCGCTGAGACACGGCCCCGGGCAGCGCCGGGCCTAGCGGCTGAGGATCGCGAGCGCCTCCTGCTTGCCGATCGCGGAGTGATTCAGGCTGAGCCCGGTGCGCTGCGGCACCTCGGCGGCCTCGGGGATCGGCAGCCACTGCCGCACGAAGGCGGCCAGGGCGGCGTTCCTGGCCCGGCTCTCGGCCGTCGGCGTGAAGCCGGAGACCTGCACGTCCACCGCGCCCGTGGGAAACTGGAAACTGAGCAGCTGCGCGGTGCCCGGGAAGGTCCGAGTGGCCGCGACCAGGGCGCGCAGCTCGGCCGCGGGGTAGGCGACGCCGCGCGCGAGCAGCACCCCCCGGTCAAAGTCGAGGCTCAGCCGTCTTCGCGTCTGCGT
>NZ_JAPFRB010000002.1:52447-54335 GCF_035726885.1 Leucobacter sp. M11
GCGAGCGACCGGCCCAGGTTCGTGAGCGTCTGCAGGGCGAGGAGCACGACAATCCCGGTATTGGCCGCGAGCAGGATGAAGCGCCACTGCCGCGCATTCGCGTGTTGCACGGTCACGACCCCGGTCAGAACTGGTGGTTCGGCGGCAGCTCCGGTGAGGTTCATCCGGTCAGCCTATCCGGTGGTGGTGCGCCGCCGAAACGACTCGGGGTGCGGCATCCGCGCGACCAAGCCGACCGTCAGCGGCTGAGCTGACGCAGAGCCTCGGCGGTGCCGATGGCGTAGCGGCTCGTCCGCGCGGACGAGCCACGGTCCTCAGCGGCGTGCTCCGGGATCGGCACGCACTGCTGGATGAACGCCCCCAGCAGCGCGTTCCTGCGGAGGATCTCGGGGCTCGGTGCCAGCCCGCCCGTGGGCACGAGAATCTCACCCGACGGGAACACAAAGCGCAGGGAGTGTTCGTTGCCCAGGAAGGAGCTCGCCTGGGAGATCAGGGCCGTGATCTCGGCGGCGGGGTACTCCGCTCGGCCGCGGACGAGGACGCCACGGTCGAAGTCCAGCGTGAGCCGTTGCCGACCGACCACGAGCCAGAGCGCGAAGATCAGCACGTTGGAGACGGCGAAGACCCAGACCGGCACCAGCACCTCCGCGGTGCCGAAACCGGAGCGGATGAGCTCCATGGGGCGCATCACCACCAGCAGCAGGAACAGGAACACCAGGAACAGGTTCCCGACGAGAAACAGCTGGGGCCAGATGCGCTCATTCGTGAGGCGGACGGTGTGCGAACCCGCCACCGGTCCGGGGGCGGAGGTTGTCAGCACGAAGGGAAGCCACATAGGGAAAAACCTAGCACCGACGCCGAAGCGCCGCGCGGGAATCATCGCACACTCGGGCGGCAGCCCGGTGGACCAGAGCAGACGCAACGCCCCCGCCGGAAACACTCTCGTGTCCCGGCGGGGGCGTCGCGTCTGGGAGCGCGCCGCTCCCGGCGCGTTCGGGAGCTACTCCAGCCCCTCCGGCACCTTGTTGTACCCGGTGACGGGCTGGTTCTCGTCGAAGGCGGTCACCTTCTGCCGGAAGCCCTTTGTGATGAAGAGCAGATAGACGAAGCCGAGGACCGTCCAGATCACGCCCCCGATGAGGGCGTCCAGGTGCAGGTTCGCCCACAGGATCCCGGTCAGCACCATGCCGATGCTGGGCATCACGATGTAGGAGAAGATGTCCTTCGGCGTGTGGCGCCGGCCCTGCTTGATCGCAAACCACGCGATCACGGACACGTTGACCGCGGTGAAGGCGATCAGCGCCCCGTAGTTAATGAAGGCGGCGATGATCTCCAGCGTGAAGGCGATCGCGAAGAGGCTCACGACGCCCGTCAGCACGATGTTGAAGGTCGGGGTGTGCGTCCTCGGGTTGATGTAGCCGAAGAATTTCTGGGGGAGCACGTTGTTGCGGCCCATGACGAGGAGCATGCGCGACACCGAGGCGTGCGAGGCCAGGCCGGAGGCCAGGGTCGCGGCGAAGCCCGCCGCAGTGAGGACGGCCTGGAGCACGGGGCCACCGACCTGCAGGCCGATCTCGGGCAGCGTGCTGTCCTCGATCGCCGCGGCGGGGAACACCTCGGAGGAGGGGAAGCGCAGCTGCGTGAAGTACCCGGCGATGAGGAAGATCGCGCCGCCAAGGACGACGGTGAGCAGGATCGCCCGCGGCATGATCTTGGGGCTCTTGGCTTCCTCGGCGTACATCGTGACGGCGTCGAAGCCGATGAAGGAGAAGCAGACGATGGTGGCCCCCGTGAGCACCGCGCTCATCGTGACCTGGTCGTGCAGGAAGGGCGTCGTGGATGCGATGCTGCCCGCGCCCTCACCGTCGCGCAGCTGCGCGATCACCAT
>NZ_JAPFRB010000002.1:54373-55996 GCF_035726885.1 Leucobacter sp. M11
GCAGGAGCATGTTGATGTTCGAGGTGCCGCGCATCGTGAGATAGATCACGGAGGTGACAAAGGCGCAGTACAGGACGACCCAGATCCAGCCGGGGATCTCGGGCCAGATCGCCTCCAGGTAGCTGCGGATGATGAGGCAGTTGACCATCGGGAGCAGCAGGTAGTCGATGAGCGAGGTCCAGCCGACCATGAAGCCGACGTTCGGGTGCACCGATTCCCGAACGTAGGTGTAGGCGGATCCGGCGCTCGGGATCGCGCCGGACATCTTGCCGTAGCTCACGGCGGTGAACACCATCACGATGAGGGCGACGAGGTAGGCCGAGGGCACCACGTTGTTGGTGTCGCGGGCGACCATGCCGAAGGTGTCGAAGACGACGGTGGGGGTCATGTAGCCGAGGCCGAGGCCGACGATGGCCCACAGCCCGAGGTTCCGCTTGAGGGTGCCCCCGCGCTTGGCGGCCGGCATGAAGGTCTTGCTCACAGTTCTCTCCTTTGAAAACTCGGGCTCCCGTCGCCGGGTCCCGAAAACAGCATGGCTGGGCTCGTCCGCCGGAGCGGCGCGGCTGAGCCCCGCAAGGGGGTGGGCTCGCTCAGCAGGGGTGGGGAGGGTGCTGCCCCACGCGCGACCTCGGCGCTGCGTGCGCAACTCGTTCGCGCTCGGGGTGCTTCCGCATTGGTCCTCCCTCGGTCACCGGGTGGTGACGACCGTTCGTGCCCCAGCTGGGGAGCTCGTCAATAGTCGTGATCCTGACACAGGTAATGGACTGGTTCCAAATGAATTCTGACCCGGGGCAGAAATCTTCAGGTCACGGTTTGGTTACGGCCCGGATCCCGCGAATTCGGTCGTTTCCCAGAGGTCAAACAACCGATTCCGAAGCCGAAAAAAGACCGTCTGGACGGTTCTTTTTGCGCTGGTCCGCGGCGCTCACGCCGGGACGGATCGCCCCGCCGCCGCGGCGTGTCACCCGGCTCGCGGCGCCGCGATTCCCGGCACCACCGGCGCTGCCGGTGGGCGAAAGCTGTGCGCCCCCGCGGCCACCGGACTGGGGAGCCGGGTCTCTCCCATCAGGGCGGCGTCGATTGCCGCCGCCGCCGCGCGCCCCTCGGCAATCGCCCACACGATGAGCGACTGCCCCCGCCCGGCGTCGCCGGCCACGAAGACGCCGGGCACCGCGCTCTCGTAGTCAGCGGAGCGCTCCAGCGACCCGTCGCTGCCCGGGGCGAGCGCCCAGGGCTCGGCGTCGTCCCCGCAGCCCTCGGCCCCAGAGAAGCCCAGCGCGAGCAGCACCAGGTCGGCAGCGAGGCGGCGCTCCGTGCCCGGCACCGGGGCTCGGGAGTCCGCCCCAAACCCGGTTTCCGCCACGACCAGGGCGCGAACCCGTCCCGCCTCGTCACGCTCGAAGCCGACCGTGAACGCCTCGTAGCGGCGCTCGCCGCCCTCCTCGTGCGCGCTCGAGACCTCGTACCGGGTCGGGTGCGTCGGCCAGGGCTGGCTCGGCGAGCGCTCCGTGCTGGGCCGTCGCCCGATGGCCAGGCTCGTCACGCTCGCCGCTCCCTGCCGGTGGGCAGTGCCGACGCAATCGGCCCCGGTGTCACCCCCACCAATGACGATGACGTGCTTGC
>NZ_JAPFRB010000002.1:56037-62285 GCF_035726885.1 Leucobacter sp. M11
ACCCGATTGGCGTCGCTCAGGTACCTCATCGCGGGCACGATGCCCGCGGCGTCCGCCCCGGGGACCTCGATCCCCCGGGCAACGCTCGCCCCCGTGGCCACGAGCACGGCATCGAAGCGCCGACGCAACTCGCCCCAGCGCATGTCCCGCCCGATGTCCACCCCGGTGCGGAAGCGCGTGCCCTCCGCGCGCATCTGCTCGACGCGGCGATCGATCAGCGCCTTCTCCAGCTTGAAGTCGGGGATGCCGAAGCGCAGTAACCCGCCAACGGCCTCGTCCCGTTCGTACACGACAACCGTGTGCCCGGCGCGGGTGAGCTGCTGAGCGGCGGCGAGCCCCGCCGGCCCGGAGCCGACGACGGCCACCGTCTTCCCGCTCAGCCGCTCCGGCGGGCGGGGCACCACGAGCCCGCGCTCGAAGCCCTCGTCGATGATCCACGCCTCGGTCTGCTTGATCGTCACGGCCGGCTCGGAGATGCCGAGCACGCAGGCGGATTCGCAGGGGGCCGGACAGACCCGGCCGGTGAACTCCGGAAAGTTGTTCGTGGCGTGCAGTCGCTCAAGCGCCTCCGCGAGCCGCCCGCGGCGGACGAGATCGTTCCACTCGGGGATGAGGTTGCCGAGCGGGCAGCCCTGGTGGCAAAAGGCAACCCCGCAGTCCATGCACCGCCCCGCCTGGCGACGCACCACATCCGGGCGGCCGCGCTTCTGCACCTCGGCCCAGTCCATGATCCGGACGGGAACGGGACGCCGCGGCGCGGTCTCGCGCTCGCGAAGGCTCAGGAAACCGGTCGGATCAGCCATGACGCTCCTCCAGGATCTGCGACCACACCCGGTCGCTGTCGGGTCGTTCGCCGCGGGCAATCGCCCGGGCGGTGAGGGCGCGGACCCGGGTAAAGGCCCGCGGCTCGATCTTGCGCATCCGGGCAGCCAGGCCCCCGGGGTCGCCCAGCAGTTCCGCCACGAGCGGGGAGCCCGTGGTCTCCGCGTGGGCGAGCAGCAGCCCCGCCACGCGGAGGCGATCCTCCGCGTCGAGTTCCCCCACGATCAGGTCCCCGGCGGCGAGCGCCGCGGGGTTCAGCCGCGCGGGATCCAGGTCGAGCACGTATGCGGTCCCCCCGCTCATCCCCGCCCCCAGGTTCATGCCGGTCGGTCCGAGGATCAGGGCGGTGCCGCCGGTCATGTATTCGAGGGCGTGGTCCCCGGCCCCCTCGCACACGGCCTCTGCGCCCGAGTTTCTGACGAGGAAGCGCTCGCCGACGGCGCCGCGGAAGAACATCCGCCCCGCGGTGGCCCCGTAGCCGATGACGTTTCCGGCGATCACGTCGCCCCCGGGCGGCGCTGCGAGCGCGGGGTCTGCCCAGGGGCGCACGCTGATCTGCCCGCCCGAGAGGCCCTTCCCGACGTAGTCGTTGGCGTCCCCGGTGAGGCGGAGCACAATGCCGCGGGGCAGGAAGGCCCCGAGGGATTGCCCGGCGGAGCCGCGCAGGGTGACGTCGATGCACTCGGGCGGCAGCCCCGGGGCACCGTACCGCCGGGTGACGGCGTTGCCGAGCATCGTGCCGACGGCGCGGTCGGTGTTCCGAATCGGCAGGTCGAAGATCACGGGCTGGGCACGATCGAGGGCGTCGCCGGACTCGCGGATGAGGCGGGCATCAAAGTGCTCCGCGATGCCGTGCTCCTGGGCCCGGGCGAAGGCGCGCGGCCCGGGGTCTGGGGCGCTGAGCACGGGGGTGAGGTCCAGGCCGGAGGCTTTCCAGTGGCTGATGGCCGGGTCTGCGTCGAGGGATTCGACGTCGCCGATGGCCTCGGCCAGGCTGCGGTGGCCCAGTTCGGCGAGCAGTTCCCGGACCTCCTGCGCGAGGAAGCGAAAAAAGTTGATGACGTGCTGGGCCTGTCCGGTGTATCGGGCGCGCAGCTCGGGCTTCTGGGTGGCGACGCCGACGGGGCAGGTGTCCAGGTGACAGACGCGCATCATGACGCAGCCGGAGACCACGAGCGGCGCGGTGGCGAAGCCGAACTCTTCGGCCCCGAGCAGCGCCCCGATGACGACGTCGCGGCCGGTTTTGAGTTGCCCGTCCACCTGGAGCACGACGCGTTCGCGGAGCCCGTTCCGGATGAGGGTCTGTTGGGTTTCGGCGAGGCCGAGTTCCCAGGGGGTTCCGGCGTGCTTGAGCGAGTTCATGGGGCTCGCGCCCGTGCCTCCGTCGTGGCCGGAGACGAGGATGACGTCGGCGAGCGCTTTCGCAACTCCGGCGGAGACGGCACCGATCCCGGACTGGCTGACGAGTTTCGCGTGGATGCGGGCGGCGGGATTGGCGCGCTTCAGGTCGTAGATCAGCTGTTTGAGGTCTTCGATGGAGTAGATGTCGTGGTGCGGGGGCGGCGAGATGAGGCCGACGCCCGGGGTCGCGTTGCGGGTCTCGGCGATCCAGGGGTACATCTTGCCGGGTGGCAGCTGCCCACCCTCCCCTGGCTTGGCTCCCTGGGCGAGTTTGATCTGGAGATCGTCGGCGTGGGTGAGGTACAGGCTCGTGACGCCAAAGCGGCCGGAGGCGACCTGTTTGATGGCGCTGCGCCGTTCGGGGTCGAGGAGGCGTTCCACGGACTCCCCGCCCTCCCCCGTGTTGGACTTGCCGCCGAGCGTGTTCATCGCGATCGCGAGGGTTTCGTGGGCTTCCGGTGAGATGGAGCCGTAGCTCATCGCCCCCGTGGAGAAGCGCTTCACGATCTCCGCAACCGGCTCGACCTCGTCGAGGGGCACGGGGGGCCGGTGCGGGCGGAACCGGAACAGGCCGCGCAGGGTCATCAGGCACTCCGCCTGCTCGTTCACCCGGTGGGTGTAGGCGCGAAAGACGTCCTCGCGCCCCTCCCGGGTGGCGTGTTGCAGGGCGTAGATCGTCTCCGGGTCGAACAGGTGCGGGGGGCCGCCGCGACGCCACTGGTATTCCCCGCCGGTGTCCAGCCGCTCGTGGGCGAGCGGGGCGGGGTCCTCTGGGTAGGCAGAGCGGTGCCGGGCGAGGGTCTCCTCGGTGAGCACGTCCAGCCCGACGCCGCCCAGGCGGGCGGGGGTGCCGGTGAAGTGCGCGTCGATCAGACCGCGGTCAAGCCCGAGGCTTTCGAAGGTTTGCGCCCCGCAGTAGCTCGTCACGGTCGAGATGCCCATTTTGCTCATCACTTTGAGCAGGCCGGTGCCGAGGGCGCGCACGAGGTTCGCTCCGGCCTCCTGCGGGCTGAGGCCGGTGAGGTCGCCGGAGCGCACCAGGTATTCCGCGGTCTCGAGGGCGAGGTAGGGGTTCACCGCGGTGGCCCCGTAGCCGATGAGGCACGAGATGTGGTGCACCTCGCGGGCGTCACCGGCCTCGACGATCAGGGCGGCCCGGGTGCGCTTCCCGGCGCGGATGAGGTGGTGGTGCACGGCCGAGGTGGCCAGGAGGGAGGGGACGGGGGCCAGGTCTTTGGTCGAGTCCCGGTCGGAGAGGATCAGGAACTCGGCCCCGGCGTCGACGGCCTGCTCGGCCTCGCGGCAGAGTTCCTCGACGCGTCGGCCAAGCTCTGCGGGGCCGCGGTCGAAGCGAAACAGGCAGCGCAGCGTGACCGTGCGCTCGCGCTCCATGTCTTCGCCGAAGTGCTGAATCTTCGCGAGGGCGTCGTTGTCGAGCACGGGGTATTCCACGACCACTTGGCGGGCGTGCTGCACGCCGTCCTCGAGCACGTTCGCGCGGGGTCCGATGCTCGCGCGCAGGCTGGTCACGCGCTCCTCGCGGAGGGCGTCCAGCGGCGGGTTCGTCACCTGCGCGAAGCGCTGCACGAAATAGTCAAAGAGCAGGTGCGGGCGCTCGGCGAGCACCGCGATCGGGGTGTCCGAGCCCATCGCGGCCAGGGGTTCCGTGCCGTGCTGGGCCATCGGCCCGATCAGCAGGCGCAGTTCCTCCTCGGTCACCCCAAAGGCGCGCTGTCGGCGCGTGATCGAGGCCGCGGGGTGCACGAGGTGTTCTCGCTCGGGGAGGTCACCAAGTCGGATCCGGCCCGCATCGAGCCACTGGCCCCAGGGGGCGCTCGCCGCGAGGTCGGTTTTGATCTCGGCGTCGCCGATGATCCGGCCCGCTTCGGTGTCGATGAGGAAGAGCTCGCCGGGGCGGAGCCGGCCGCGGTGGATCACCGTTTCCGGCGGCACGGCGACCACCCCCGTCTCGCTCGCGAGCACAACGAGGCCGTCGTCGGTGACGAGCGTGCGTCCGGGCCGCAGCCCGTTGCGGTCCAGCGTGGCCGCGATCAGCCGCCCGTCCGTCGCGGTGATCGCGGCAGGCCCGTCCCACGGCTCCATCACGAGGGAGTGGTACTCGTAGAAGTCGCGCAGGGCCGGGGACAGTTCGGGATTTGCCTCCCACGCCTCGGGAACCAGCATGAGGAGCGCGTGGGGCAGGCTCCGGCCGCCGAGCATGAGTAGTTCCAGCACCTCGTCGAGGCTGGCCGAGTCCGAGCCGTCCGGCGAGCAGACCGGGAGCAGCGGGGCGAGGTCCCCGAGCAGGGGGCTCGCGAGCTGGGACTCGCGGGCGCGCATCCAGTTCCGATTCCCCGCGACCGTGTTGATCTCGCCGTTGTGCGCGAGGGTGCGCAACGGCTGCGCGAGGTGCCAGGACGGGAAGGTGTTGGTGGAATAGCGCGAGTGCACGATGGCGAAGCGGGAGGTGAAGCGCTCGTCGGACAGGTCGGGATAGCACTCGGCGAGCTGGCTGGTGGTCATCATGCCCTTGGTGACCAGGGTCCGCGACGACAGCGACGGCCAGTAGGTGTTGGCCTCGCGCTCCGCCCGTTTCCGGGTGCGGAACAGGCGGCGCTCGAGTTCGTCGCCGTCGACGCCGTCGGGGGCGGCGAGGAACAGCTGCTCCAGGGCGGGCATCGTGGCGAGCGCGTCCGAGCCGAGGGAGGCGGTCCGGGTGGGCACCTCCCGCCACCCGAGCGGGGTGAGGCGCTCCTCGGCTGCGATCCGTTCGAGCGCGAATCGGGTCGCCCGCCGGGCGGGGCCCCCGGTGGGCAGGAACGCGGTGCCGACGCCGTAGCGACCGAGCGGGGGCAGCTCGAAGTCGACGCTCTCCCGGAACAGGCGGTCCGGGATTCCCGTGAGGATGCCCGCGCCGTCCCCCGTGTCCGCGTCCGCGCCCACCGCGCCCCGGTGTTCCAGGTTGCGCAGCGCCTCCAGCGCCCGCTGCACGATGCGGTGTTCCGGCACGCGGTTGAGGGTGGCGACCGCCGCGAGCCCGCAGGCATCCCGCTCGAAGGAGGGATCGTAGAGTCCCGCGGCGATCGGCACGCGCACCCCGGGGGCGCGCCGCTGCGTCGTGGGGTGCGTGGTCGATTGGGGAGCGCTCATCGTGGCGTCCTTTCTCTGCGAGCGAGGGGCTTCGGGGGACGCCGTCGGCCCGGGGTGGAACGAGCATACCCCCGAATCTTCCCGGCATTTTGCGCACCCTGCCGAATATTCTGCGGCATGACGCCTCCCGGGACCCGAGAGGCCGCATTTTCCTGCGATTCTCGGGGAGGGCGCCCCCGAATCGGCCCCCTGCGACGGCACGGACGCCGACCGCCGCGCCAGCTACACCGAAGATTCTTCGGTGACCGCCGGGGTCAGCGCGTAGGCGTCCTCCCCGTGCCCGGCGCGGTCGACGCCCGCGAGTTCGTCTCGTTCCGCGACGCGGAACCCGACCGTCCGGCTGATGAGGACGGCGAGCACGAGGCTCACCAGGAAGGAGTAGCCCCCGACGCCGAGCACCGAGATGAGCTGGACGAGGAGGAGGCCCCGGTCCCCCGTCGCGACGAGCCCGGTATCGGTGGCCGCGAACCCGAGAAACAGCGTCCCGAGCACCCCCGCGACCAGGTGCAGGCCCACCACGTCGAGGGAGTCGTCGTAGCCCAGCCGGTACTTCAGGTCGATCGCGAGCGCGCACACCGCTCCGGCGAGCAGTCCGAGGACGATCGACCAGCCCGGGGTGAGGTCGGCGCAGGCCGGGGTGATCGCCACGAGTCCGGCGACCACGCCCGAAATTGCGCCAATCGAGGTGGGCTTGCGCCCGCGCAGTCGCTCCGTGACGAGCCAGCCGAGGATTCCGGCGGCGGGCGCGACCAGGGTGTTGGTCACGATCAGCCCCACCTGGTCGTCGTCGGCGGCGAGCCCGGCGTTGAATCCGAACCAGCCAAACCAGAGCAGGGACCCCCCGAGCAGCACGAGCGGGATATTGTGCGGCCGGT
>NZ_JAPFRB010000002.1:62344-64481 GCF_035726885.1 Leucobacter sp. M11
GCCCCGGCGTTCAGGTGCACGGCGGTCCCGCCCGCCCAGTCGATGACCTCGGCGGTGCCGAGCCATCCGCCGAGGGCCTGCACCCATCCGCCGCCCCACACCCAGGCGGCGACGGGAAAGTAGACGAGCGTGGCCCAGAGCCCGGCAAAAAGCATCCACGCCCCGAAGCGGGTGCGATCGGCGATGGCGCCGGAGATGAGCGCGGTGCTGATGATGGCGAAGGTGGCCCCGAAGGCGATGCCCACCAAATCCGCCCCCGCGACCCCGGCCTGACCGAACGCGCTGAGGGGGTTGCCGGAGAAGGCGAGCGGGCCGGCGTCGCCCACCACGCTCATGTTCGCCCCGTAGAGCACCCAGAGCACGGCGACGAGGCCCATCGAGCCGAGGCTCAGCATCATCATGTTCAACACCGAGCGTGAGCGGACGAGCCCGCCGTAAAACAGCGCCAGCCCCGGTGTCATCAGGAGGACGAGCGCGGTGCTCGTGACGATCCAGACGGTGTTTGCGTGCATATCGACCCCGTTTCTCTGCCGCCGCCGCCTCGTGCGGGGCGCGTTGGGGCCACTGTGCCGGACGGCGGTTTCGGGGGCGTTTCGACGGCGTCACGCGCCCGTGACAGTTTTCGACACAGGTTTCGGGCGCGTGACGGGGCGGTTTCCCGGCCCCGACGGCTGTCGGGCAGGCGGCTGACCGGCGTCAGGGCAGGGCGGTGAGCTGCAGGAGAGCGCCCCGAATCATGGCCTCCATCGCGAAGGCGAACTTCTGCTCCGGGCCGTCGAGCAGCGGGGTCGGCTCGATGCGCGAGAGCGTGCGCAGATCCGGGCTGCCCGCGAGGGGCACCCGCGTCGGCAACGCCACGGCCGCGTGAAACACCACATCGGACAGGGCAACCGCGGTGAAGGTCACGGTGGACAGCACCCACGACGCCTGCGTCGGGCTGAGCCCGAAGCGCTCGGCCACCTCGGTTTGATGCGCATCGATCTTGCCGAGAGCGACCGGGGTGTGCCGCCCAATCCGGCTCAGGTACTGCGCGAGCCCGGGGTGTGCCAGCACCAGATCGCGGAGCGAGCGTGCGAGCCGGGCCAGGTGCGCCTCGATCGACTCCCCCGATGCGAGCTCGGGCAGCTCCCACCGGGAAAAGATCTCCTCGGCGACCAGGATGCGCAGCTCATCGATGCCGTCCACGTGCTTATAGAGCGCGGGCAGGGACACCCCGAGCCGCTTCGCGAGCCCCGTGAAGGTCACCGCGGGCAGCGTCATCTCGATCCCCGCGTCGGCGATCTTCTCGCGCGTGATCAGGCGACGCCGCCCCGTGCCTCCAACAGTCACCGCGTCACCGGTCGTAGCCGACATCATTGCCCCTTCTCCTCGTGCGCGCCCGGCGAGCCGGACCCCGTTCGGCGGAGCGGGCCGCGCGGGCTCACGCCCCATCCTAGAACGCCCCGATTTCCCGACTCACTTGACGAGCGGTTTTATGTAAGGCTAACCTTATTAAACCATATCATCTGACGAAGATTCGGAGCGCCCCCGTGACCCCCAACGTCCCCTCAGCCGACCCATCCGAGGCCATCGTCGACTCCGAGGGAGTCCTCGAGCAGGCCGACCACGCCCGCGACATCAGCGGCATCGAGCTGCGCGTGACCCGGCTCAACACCCCCTCCCGAGACCTGCTCCGCATCACCTGCGAAGCCGCCATCGACCTCGACGACGAGGCCTGGAGCCGCAGCAACGTCTCCGTTCGCATCCAGGTCTCCGGCGGCCCCGACGAGTCCAACGACGGCACCGCAGGCGGCGTCGTCTCCCGGGTCTACACGGTTCGCAGCTACGACCCCGCGACCCGAAGCATGGACATCGACGTCGTCCTGCACCCCGGCGAAAGCCCCATGATGCGCTGGGTCGCTGCGCTCGCCGTCGGCGACACCTTCCACCTCACCGGCCCCCGCCAGCACTTCCTGCCGCCGGAGCCCACCGATCGCCCGGTCGCCCTGTTCCTCGACGAGACCGCGATCCCCGCACTGTTCTCCATCCTCGCCGAGTGGCCAGCGGGCCGCCGGGCCGAGGCCTGGATCGAATGCCCGGAACACGCCCCCGTCGCCGAGCTCCCCGCCGTCCCCGGCGTGACGATTCACCACCTCCC
>NZ_JAPFRB010000002.1:64555-65891 GCF_035726885.1 Leucobacter sp. M11
AGTACGTGATCTGGGCCGCCGGGGAACGCGACGAGATGCGCGCGATTCGGAACCACTTCCGCACCGAGGTCGCGCTCCCCAAGGAGCGAGTCGCCGTCTACGGCTACTGGAAGCACGGCACCAGCACGAGCGTCATCGACCGGCACCGCCTCCGCGTCTACTCCGAGGCGCTCGCCGCCGGTCAGGGAATCGACGACCTCGACGACCTCGCCATCGGCATCTAAGCCCCCGTCCCCGGCGGGCGACCACGCCCCGCGCGCCCGGGCCGTCCGACGACCACCGCAGTTCCCGATTCGCTTCTTCCCCGAGTAGAAAGTCCCCCATGTCCTCACCCCGTTCCCGTTTCGGGGCCACCCTGGCCCTGATGACCGCCGCCGCCCTCGCCCTCGCCGGGTGCTCCGCCACCCCGGCGGCCGAGCCCGACGACACAGCACCGGCGTCGAGCGGCGGATTCCCGGTCACGCTCGAGCACGACCGCGGTCAGACCGTGATCCCCGAGCGCCCCGAGCGCGTCGTCTCCCTGTCCGTCACCGGCAACGCCTACGCCCAGGCCGCCGGAACGGAGCTCGTGGGCTTCTGGCCCAGCACGTTCGGCGAGGAGGGCCGCGACGCCTGGCTCGCTCCGTTCGCCTCCGCCCCGGAGGCCATCGATCTGACCGCCGACTTCGAGCTCGATTTCGAGCAGATCGCCGCGCTCAAGCCCGATCTGATCCTCGCCACCGACACCCAAACCCGGATCAACCTGGACGAGGCCTACGAAAAGCTCTCGGGCATCGCCCCCACCCTGGTCGCGGTCTCCGGCGACCTGAACGAGCAGGCGCTCGCGATCGGCCAGGCGCTCGGCAACGAGCCCGGCGTGCAGCAGCTCCTCGACGACGCCGCGGCGGCCGTCGCCGACGCGAAGCAGCGCTACCCCGGCATCGCGGGCACCGCGCTCGCCTACGGCCAGATCAGCACGGGCGAGCTTGCCATCCAGGTCGACCCGGACCTCGCAAGCTCGGTCCGTTTCTTCACGGAGCTCGGCTTCACGATGCCGGAGACCATCGTCGCTGACTACGACCGCGAAACCGCCCGCACCCCGGGCACCGCGCGCTACAGCTGGGAGAACGCGGAGGTGCTCGATGCGGCCGACCTCGTCATCATCGGGCTCAACGGCGTTGAGGAGACCGAGGTCACCGGCAATCCCGTGTTCACGGAGACACAGCCCTTCCAGAACGACGCCTTCCAGATCATCCCGATCGACCTGCTCTACGCGCTGCAAATGGCGGGGCCCTTCAACACCGAGTACCTCCTCGAACGCCTCGACGACGCCCTCGCCACCACGCAGGGCTCGTGA
>NZ_JAPFRB010000002.1:65937-66955 GCF_035726885.1 Leucobacter sp. M11
GGGCCCGTCCGCGGCCCGGACCCTCACCGGCCGGCGACTGGGCCTGCTCACGGCGGGCATCATCGCGATCGCCCTGCTCAGCGCCGCGAGCCTCGCGATCGGTTCGAAGGCCATCCCGCTCGACACGGTGCTCGACGCGTTCTTCGCCCCGGACGGCTCCGCCGATCACCACATCGTGACCGCGACCCGGCTCCCCCGCACGCTCATCGCGATCAGCGCCGGAGCCGCCCTCGCGGTCGCGGGGGCCCTCATCCAGGCGCTCACCCGAAACCCGCTCGCCGACCCCGGCATCCTCGGGGTGAACGCGGGCGCAGCGCTCTTCGTCGTGCTCGGGATGGCCGCCTTCGGCACCGCCTCCATCGCGCACACCGTCTGGTTCGCCTTCGCCGGGGCCCTCGTCACCACCGTCGGGGTCGCCCTCATCGGTGCCGCCGGCAAGCGCGGCCCGGACCCCGTCCGTTTCACGCTCGCCGGGGTCGCGCTCGGCGCCGTCCTCACCGGCATCACGAACGGCATCATGCTGCTCGACCCCGCCACCTTCGATCAGATGCGAACCTGGTCAGCGGGCTCCCTGCTCGGCCGCGATGGCACCGTCCTCGCCGCCGTCGCGCCCTTTCTGCTCGTCGGCGGCCTCCTCGCCCTCGCCGCCGCCGGGCCGCTCAACGCGATCGCCCTCGGCGACGACCTCGCGGCCTCACTCGGCGCCCGAACCGGGCACACCCGCGTGATCGTCATCATCGCGATCACCCTGCTCGCGGGCGGGGCAACCGCCCTCGCCGGGCCGATCGGCTTCGTCGGGCTGATGGTGCCCCACGTCGTCCGCTGGGTGGTCGGCCCCGAACAGCGCTGGATCGTCCTCGGCTCGCTCGTGCTGGGCCCGTGTCTTCTCCTGCTCGCCGACCTCCTCGGCCGGATCGCCCTTCCGCCGACCGAACTGCCCGTGGGCATCGTCACCGCCATCGTGGGCGCGCCCGTCCTCATTGCCCTCGGCCGACGAAAGCGAGCCTCCGGACTGTGA
>NZ_JAPFRB010000002.1:67015-67376 GCF_035726885.1 Leucobacter sp. M11
GCACGATCCGCGCCAGACCCCTGGGGATCCCCGTCTCTGCTCGCCTCGCCCCCCGCCCCCTCACCGTGGGCGGCCTCGCCTTCCTCCTCGCGATCCTGCTTGCCGCGCTCTCCCTCCTCCTCGGCCGCTACGAGCTGCCCCTCCGGGATATCCTCAGCATCCTCGGCGGCGCGGACCTGGGCTTCAGTAACACCGTCTTCCTGGAGTGGCGGCTCCCCCGGGCCCTCGCCGCGCTCTGCTTCGGGGCCGCCCTCGGCGTCTCCGGGGCCGTCTTCCAGGCCCTCACCCGGAACCCGCTCGCGAGCCCCGATGTGATCGGCTTCGCGAGCGGCTCGTACACCGGGGCGCTCGTCGTCATTCT
>NZ_JAPFRB010000002.1:67462-71808 GCF_035726885.1 Leucobacter sp. M11
GAGGCGGGGGAATGGGCCGCGGCGGCTTCCGCCTCATCATCGTCGGCATCGGCGTCTCCGCGCTCCTCGGGGCAGCAAACACCTGGCTCGTGCTCCGGGCGGACCTCGACACGGCCATGTCCGCAGCGGCGTGGGGGGCGGGGTCCCTGAACGGGATCACTGCCGTGCAGCTCGCCGTCGGCGCGGGCACCGCGGGGCTTGCCCTGGCCGCCGTCGCCGTGCTCTCGGGCGGGCTGCGCCAGCTGGAGCTGGGGGACGACGGGGCCCTCGCCCGCGGGGTTCGGGTGCCCCCGGTGCGCACGGCGCTCATCGTGGCGGGCGTGGGCCTGACCGCCGCGGTGACCGCCGTTGCCGGACCCATCGCCTTTGTCTCCCTCGTCGCCCCGCAGCTGGCGCGACGGCTCTGCCGCTCCCCGGGGATCCCCCTCGCCGCGAGCGCCGGGGTGGGGGCCCTCCTCCTCACCGCCGCCGATCTAGCGGCCCAGCACGCGCTCCCCACCGCGATCCCGGTCGGCCTCGTCACCGTGGTGCTCGGCGGCGGCTTCCTGATCTGGCTGCTCCTGCGCGAGGTGCGCCGCTGATCCGTCAGAAACGACGTTGGCGCAGCGCGCGCCGCCCTCTATGCTGGGAACTCCCCGGGACCGTCCCGGCGCACCCGAAGGACGCCCATGACGCGCACACCCCGGTCCCCGCTCTCGCCGCTGCGCCGCATTGGCCTGGCCCTGTCGCTGAGCGCCGCAGCGCTCCTCCTGACTCCGCTCGGGGGCGCCCCCGCCGAGGCGGCCCCCCGCACCGGCACCGTGCTCAGCGGCCCGCTCAACATCCGGGCCCAGCCCACCACCACGGCCAAGGTGCTCCGGGTCACGCCCAAGGGGAAGCCCGTCTCGCTCGGCTGCCACACGCTGGGTCCCGCGATCACCGGCCCCTACGGCGTCTCGAAGCTGTGGTACTCCGTGACCGGCGGCGGCTGGGCGAGCGATGCCTTCCTCGAAACCGGCTCCAACCGGGCGGTGACCCCGCTGTGCGCGAGCTCGGTGGCCCGGCCGCTCGGGGCGACCCGGGCCGGGAACTGGGCCGGGGACACCGGGCAGTGCACCTGGCTCGCCTACGAGAAAGCAAAACAGTTCTCCGGCGCGTACCCCGCGCTCACCGGGAACGCGCGGGACTGGGCCGCCTCGGCCCGCGCGACCGGCTGGGCCGTCTCGCTCGATGCCCAGCCCAACAGCATCGTCGTGTTCCAGCCCGGAGTGCACGGGGCCTTTGGCGCCGGGCACGTGGCCTGGGCGACCAAGACCCAGCAGCGCGCCGACGGACGCTACGTCTTTGTTCAGGAGATGAACTTCCGGGGCTGGCGGGTCACGAGCGAGCGGTGGGTGAAGGACGTTCCCGGGATGAGCTTCATTCTGTTGCCCCCGCGCTGAGGCGGCACGGGGAAGCCCCCCGGCGAGCGAGAACCGTTGCCGTTCCGGGTAAATTATGCGGAAAAGCTCAGACACACCCGATGAACCCTTCGGATTCCTTTGCGAATTCGGGTTCGGAGTGCGAGAATCAGAGTGTGAGTGCAAAACGATCCTCCGGACCCCTCGACGATACGTCGAAGGCCATCATCGAGCAGCTGCAGACCGATGGCCGTCGTTCCTACGCCGAGATCGGGAAGGTTGTTGGGCTCAGCGAGGCCGCCGTGCGGCAGCGCGTCCAAAAACTCACAGATGCCGGGGTCATGCAGATTGTTGCCGTGACCGACCCGATGCGACTCGGCTTCAGCCGGCTCGCCATGATCGGCATCCGCGTCTCCGGCGACACCAGGGTCGTCGCCGACCGCCTGGCGCAGATGTCTGCCGTGTCCTACTTGATCCTCAGCGCAGGGTCGTTCGACATTATGGCCGAGATCGTGTGCGAGGACGACGCCGACCTGATCGAGTTCCTGAACAGTGAAATCAGGACCCTCGACGGGGTCGCGTCCACCGAAACGTTCGTCTACCTCGAACTGAAAAAACAAAAGTACGACTGGGGAACCCGATAAATATGTCATACAACCCTTCTGGCGAGCAGAACACTGCCGCCCTGCAGGCTAAGGCCGCAAAGCACCTCTGGCCGCACTTCACGTCGGCCAAGGTGCTCAACGACGGTATCCCGATCATCACCCGCGGTGAGGGACACCACATCTTCGACGCGGACGGCAAGAAGTACATCGACGGTCTCGCAGGCCTCTTCGTGGTCAACGCCGGCCACGGTCGCGAGCGCATCGTCCAGGCCGCTGCCAAGCAGATGCAGCAGCTGCCCTTCATGCCGATCTGGTCGTACGGCCACCCGGCCGCCATCGAGCTGGCTGAGCGCCTCTCGAGCTACGCACCCGGCGACATGAACAAGGTGTTCTTCACCACCGGTGGTGGCGAGGCCGTTGAGTCCGCCTTCAAGCTCGCGAAGCACTACTGGAAGCTCCGCAACAAGCCGATGAAGCACAAGGTCATCTCTCGTGCGGTTGCCTACCACGGCACCCCGCAGGGCGCCCTGGCGATCACCGGTATCCCCGACATGAAGAAGATGTACGAGCCCCTCACGCCCGGTGGCCACCGTGTTCCGAACACGAACCACTACCGCGCTGAAGAGGTCGGCGCTCCGACCGACCTCGAGGCCTTCGGCCAGTGGGCCGCCAACCGCATCGAAGAGGCCATCCTCTTCGAGGGCGAGGACACGGTTGCCGCTGTCTTCCTCGAGCCCGTGCAGAACTCCGGTGGTTGCTTCCCGCCTCCCCCCGGTTACTTCAAGCGCGTGCGCGAGATCTGCGACCAGTACGACGTGCTGCTCGTGAGCGACGAGGTCATCTGCGCCTACGGCCGCGTCGGCGACTTCTTCGCCTCCAAGGCCATGGGCTTCGAGCCCGACATCATCACCTCCGCGAAGGGCATCACCTCCGGGTACGCCCCCCTCGGCGCGATGATCGTTGCTGACAAGGTCTCCGAGCCCTTCAAGAGCGAGGACAACACCTTCTACCACGGCTTCACCTTCGCCGGCCACCCGGCCGCCGCGGCTGCCGCCCTGGAGAACCTCGACATCTTCGAGGAAGAGGACCTCAACGGCCGCGTCCGCGAGAACAGCCCCCTGTTCCGCGCCGAGCTGGAGAAGCTGCTCGACATCGACATCGTCGGTGACGTCCGCGGTGAGGGCTACTTCTTCGGTATCGAGCTCGTCAAGGACAAGGCCACCAAGGAGACCTTCAACGAGGAGGAGTCCAACCGACTGCTCCGCGACTACCTCTCCCCCGCACTGTGGGAGGCCGGCCTGTACTGCCGCGCCGACGACCGTGGGGACCCCGTCATCCAGCTCGCGCCGCCGCTGACCATCGGCCAGCCCGAGTTCGAGGAGATCGGTGGCATCCTGCGCAGCGTCCTGAAGGACGCTTCGTCCAAGATCTAATCGAGATCTGACCACCCCGAAGGCCCGGCCGCGAGGAATCGTAGCCGGGCCTTTGGCGTTCCCTGGGGGGGGGCATTCCCCGACCGAATCCCACCCGATGAGGCCCCGCATGACTGAACCTTCCCCGCCGCCGGGAAACCGCACGCCGCCGAGTGCTCCGCCCCGCCCAGCCCAGGACGCGTTTCCCCCGTACACCGCGCCCCCGCCGCCGCCGCGTCCGTCCCCGGCACGGCCCGGGCCGCGGGACCAGCCGCCCGCCCTCGCCCCGCCGCCCGCCGGGGCCGCCCGGCCCACGAACCCGCCGTCGCCCACGCGCGGTCCCGGGCGCAACGGCCTGGCCCTGCTCAGCCTCGTCTTCGCGGGACTGCTCGTCTGCCTCACGGTCATGCGGATCGTCGCGAGCATGGTCTACAGTCACAGCACCGAGCCGGGCAGCTATCCCGTCTTCCTCACGGTGCAGACGGGGCTGCAGGTGCTGGAGGGGCTCGTCGCGATCACGACCCTGGCGCTGGGCGTGCCCGCGTTGCGCAGGAGCGCCCCGGAGACGCTGCGCTGGGCGGCGATTCTCGCGCTCGGGGTCGCCGGGCCGGCCCTCGTCTTCCAGGTGCTGACCCTCGTGGATACGGCGCTCTGGTATGCCTGAGCGGCGACGGGCGCATCGCCTCCGGGTTTCACCACCCCGGGCGAACCGGTAACCCGGTAAACCGGGAACCACCGCTTCCGGATTCCCGGCCAGTGCTCGGGGCGGAGGCTGGGCACCTGACCGCTCCCAGCACGCCCCCTGCCGTGCCCGAGCATTCGGCGCAGCCCCCAGGTATGCAGCGGTGTTCTGGAGATGTTCCACGCCGAATGCGCTGAGCACCTACGCTGGAGCTATGAGCGACCCGACGCAGCCCACGCAGGCCACACCGATCCCGCCGGAGGGCCCA
>NZ_JAPFRB010000002.1:71973-72328 GCF_035726885.1 Leucobacter sp. M11
GCGCCGCTTGCCCCCGGAGCACAGCTTCCCGCCGGACCCTATCCCGGCGGCCCCTTCCCGGCGGCCGCGTTCCCCGGCGCGCAGCCCCCCGGCGCCCCGGGACCCGGTGCGGGGCCCCGGAACAGCCTGTCACTGATCAGCTTCTTCCTCGCCGCAGCGTCGCTCCTGTTCGGGCTGGTCGGCTCCGCCTGGACCGTGATCTATTTACGGAACGCGGACATGGACAGCTACGCCCTCTTCGATGCCGGGCAGAGCATCCTCGGGGTCGCCAAGGTGGTGCTCGCGTTGGCCTCGGGCGTGCTCGCCGGCCTCGCGCTCCGCCGGAGCGCCCCCGCCCGGTCCCGCTGGGCGGCCC
>NZ_JAPFRB010000002.1:72385-93411 GCF_035726885.1 Leucobacter sp. M11
AACGGGCCTCCTGGTACTTCTAGCCGGAACCGCGCACCCAGCGGTGCCCCCGCTCCGCACGGGCGGGGTACCGCTGGGTGCTGCCGGGTGCGGGCGAGCGCCCCGGGAAACGGCATGACCGCGATCGCTTTGACGCCCGGCAGCGCGACGGAGCATGCTGCGAAGTCGATCTCCGGGAGCTGCGTCCTCACCGCCCGGGGCCGCGGTGCCCCCCCTCCGGTCCGGCGTCCTGCGCGCGATCGAGGGGAACGCCGGGTGCCACAGCGCCCCGAGCGCGCGCCGGAACAGCGGAAGAAGTTCCGGCTGCTCAATCGCGAGCCCCGCCTAGGCTAGAGCCATGACCGACCACTCTGCGCCCCCAGCCCAGCCCGCATACCCTGCTCAGCCCGCGCCGCAGTACGCCCCTCCGGGCCCGGCGTTCCCGCCCCAGGGCTTCCCCCCGCCGGTCGCTGGCCCCCGGCCACGCAACACGCTCGCGTTGGCTGCGCTGATCGTCGCGCTCGTCGCGCTCGTCATCGGGTTCCTCCAGACCTTCGTCCAGAGCGTCTCCTTCGACATATCTGGAATGGTGCAGAACGTCACCTTGCCGCTGATGAACCTCAGCAACCTGATCGCGCTCGTGCTGGGGCTGATCTCGGTGCGCCGGACCTCCCCGCTCGCGATCCGCTGGGCCGGCTACGTCGCCATCGGCATGGCCGGTTCCCAGCTGCTGCAGACCATCGTGTTTTTTCTCGCCTTCACCATCAGGTACAACTTCTTCTAACCGTCCGCACGCGCACACGCCCCCGAAAATCATCGATTCTCGGGGGCGTGTGCGCGCGCAGTCGGGAGCTACAGCCCGAGCACGGACTCCAGGGGGCCGCGTGCGAAGTACACGACGAAGCCGAGGGCGACGATCCAGAGCAGCGGGCTCACCCTGCGCCAGTTGCCGGACAGCGACTGCACCAGCACCCAGGAAATGAACCCCGCGCCGATGCCGTTGGCGATCGAGTAGGTGAAGGGCATGACCGCGATCGTCATGAAGGCGGGCAGCGCGACCGAGAAGTCGGCGAAGTCGATCTCCTTGATCTGGGCCATCATCATCGCGCCGACCACGACGAGGGCGGCGGCGGCCACCTCGAGCGGCACCGCCTGGGTGAGGGGGGTCAGGAACATCGCCATGACAAAGAAGAGGCCCGTGTAGACGTTCGCGAGGCCCGTGCGGGCTCCCTCGCCGACCCCGGAGGCCGAGTCAACGAAGATCGTGTTCGAGGACACGGAGGCCGCGCCACCGGCGATCGCGCCGACGCCCTCGACGATCAGGGCGCGCTTCAGGCGGGGCACGTCGCCGTTCTTGTCGGCGAGCCCAGCGGTCGCGGTGAGCCCCGTCAGGGTGCCCATTGCGTCGAAGAAGTTCGTGAAGACGAGCGTGAAGACGAGCATCGTCGCGCCGAGGGCACCGATCCGCTCGAAGGAGCCGAACAGGTCCACGTTGCCGATCAGGCTCAGGTCGGGCAGCGCAAAGACCTGGCCCGGGATCTGGGGCACGTTCAGGCTCCAGCCGCCCTCGTTCTCGAAGGCGGGGCCCAGCTTGAGCAGGGCCTCCAGCGCAATGGCGAGCACGGTGGTGCCCACAATGCCGATGAGGAGCGCGCCGCGGACCTTACGGGCCATGAGCACGCCCATCAGGATCAGGCCGATGACGAAGGTCAGCGTGGGCAGGGTCGCCACGGAGCCGGCGCTGCCGAGCTGGACGGGCGGGCCGGCTGGCGTGCCGGTCACAAAGCCGGAGTTCACGAGCCCGATGAAGGCAATAAAGAGGCCGATACCGACCGTGATCGCGATCTTCAGCTGGCGCGGCACCGCGTTAAAGACCAGGGTGCGCAGGCCCGTGGAGGCCAGGATCACGATGATCACGCCGTTGATGACCACAAGTCCCATCGCCTCGGCCCAGGTGACCTGGCCGACGACGGAGACCGCGAGGAAGGAGTTGATGCCGAGCCCCGCGGCGATGCCGTACGGCAGGTTCGCAATCAGGCCGAACAGGATCGTCATGACCCCCGCGGTGAGCGAGGTGGCGGCCCCGACCTGCGCGGCGTCGAGCCAGCTGCCCTCGACGTCGAGCGCGGCGGCGTCCTTGCTGAAGCCACCGATGATCAGCGGGTTGAGCACCACGATGTAGGCCATCGTGAAGAAGGTGACGAGCCCGCCGCGGAACTCGCGCCCGTGGGTCGACCCCCGCTTCGTGATGCCAAAGTATCGGTCAAGGGTCGCGGCGAGGCCGCTGCGTGAGGGGGGCGTATCCGTGGCCTGAGTCATGAACTCCATCGTACCCTGCCTGAGCGTTCCCTGAGAAACCGGGGACACCCACCCTGTTGTCAGACAACCCCGGATCAGCCCGTCTTTCCGCCCGGATGAGGCCCCCGGGGGACACCCCAGCGGAGCCGCCAACGCGCCCCGGGCTGGCCCGCCAGGGCGGCCCGGCCAGCGACCGGATCTTGGCGTCCGCCCGGGGGAGCGCACGAAAAAGCGCCCGCCACCGCGAGGGTGACGGGCGCTTCTGCCAATGTCTCGGCGATCAGCCGAGAGCCTGGCCGAACTTAGCGGCGCAGACCGAGGCGCTCGATGAGCGCACGGTAACGCATGATGTCGACTGCCTGCAGGTAGCCGAGCATCCGGCGACGGCGACCGACCAGGAGCAGCAGGCCACGACGGGAGTGGTGGTCGTGCTTGTGGTCCTTCAGGTGCTCCGTCAGGTCCTTGATGCGCTGCGTCTGCAGGGCAATCTGGACCTCGGGGGAACCGGTGTCACCGGGCTGGGTAGCGTACTCTTCGATGATCGCCTTCTTGACATCAACTGCAAGTGCCATAGAGGGACCCCCTTTTCTGTTCGTTGCGCGGCGCCCGCAGCGGGATGCTGGGGGCTCTCTTATTCCGCGGCCGTTGGACGGCAACCGATCCAGCATAACAGGTTCGGCCGGGGGCCGGAAACTAGGGCCGCTCGACGACGACCGCGAGCGGGAAACGCTCGGAACGGAGCACGACCGCGCCGGCGCGCTCGCCCACCGCCTCGGTCAGCGTTTCGAGCGAGTCGCCGGGCCGGACGCCGCGATAGGGATCCCCCGTGGCGTAGTCCGGATTGGACGACACGACGACCCGCCCCCCGGCGTTCACGAGGGTCGCGCAGTTTTCCAGTCGCTCCATCGCGGGGAGCAGCGTCGCCTCCAGCGAGGAGACGAGCACGTCCGCGCAGGCGACCCCGACGAAGGCCCCGTCGACGAACAGGGGCAGCGAGCTCGTCAGCGTGATCTCGTTCGAGCAGAGATAGTCAACGTAGGGCCCGGCAACGTGACCCCGCCCGGTGCGCTCCGGCACCCGGAACCACTCCAGGCGACGGTAGTCCACCGCGTACTGCTCCCCCACGATCGCCGCGGAGAGCAGGGGCTGCCGCTGCGGACCCTGCCACCAGGCGAGGGGATTGCCGGAGCCGATAACCTCGGCGGTCGCGCAGAACCCCGCGCCGTAGATCGGCAGCCAGGCGTCGCCGATCACGGCGAGGGCGTCGGCCTCGATGAGGCTCGCGAGGCCCGCCCCGGTCAGCCCGCCGGTGCGGATGACCGGCGCGAGCTGCTGCTCCAGGGTGGGCAGCCAGGAGGCGAGCGAGTCAAAGACCCCGCCGAAGAACTCATCGACGAGGTCGAGCGTGACCGAAACGGCGGCGTCGTTGCGCGGTGTCATGGGCCCTCCTGAGCGGACAGAGAATGATCGAGTGTGACACGCTCACCCCCCAAAAGGCCAGCCGACAGCGTGGCTCGTCGCCGCACGAGCCAGCGCAGGGAGCCGGAGACGCTCTCCCGGATCGCCGCCCTGGCCCGCGGAAAATCGCGGTCGAGCGTTGCCTGCACCTGCTCAGTGAGCGCGTCGTGCGAGCGCTCCCTGGCCTCCGCGTCGCCGTCCTGCAGGGTGAGCAGCGGCGTGAACTCGGCCTGCAGCCGAACGTGCTCGCGGGTGAGCCGCACGGACTGGCTGAGCCCCGCGAGTTCCAGCTGCACATCCGTGATAATCCGACGCCAGGCCTCGCGGCCGGCCCCGCGGGCCTCCGCGAGAATCTCCTGAATCACCTCAAGCTCGTCCGGGGTGGCCCTGACGCAGGCAAACTCGGCGCAGGCGGCCGCGATGGTCTCGTAGTGCACCGCGAGGTCATTGAGTTCGACGCGGGGCATCGCGAGCAGGCTGCCCTCGTTATTTGCGACCGCGTCCGAGCGGCTCGCGGTCACGAAGCTGCCCCCGCTGCGCCCGCGCCGGGTCTCGATCAGCCCGCGCTTGCGGAGCGCGTCGAGCGCCTCGCGCACGGTCACCACCGCGACGCCGAAGGAGCGGGCCAGCTCGGACTCGCTCGGCAGGCGCTCCCCGTCGGCGAGCGCCCCGGCCGAGATCGCCCGGTCGATCCGCCCCTCAACGAGCGAGGCCCGCCCCTCGTCGCCGATGGGCGCGAAGACGGCGGAGTGCATCCGGGACCCGCGCGACGATCCTGCGGCCATGGATGCTGCCTCTCCGCCCGCGGGGCGCGGGCGTGCTCGTTCGGTGTGGTTCCTCGATTCTGGCACAGCGCCCCCGGGGATCCCCTGAGCAACCGCGAGCCCCGGGGACCGGACTTGCGCTTTAAACATCTGGTGCCATATGTTAACCCTCACACACAGTGAAACTCACCGTGAGGAGCAACGGAGCACCATGAACACCCATCCCCCGGTCACCGGAACCGTGTCCACGTCCCAGGACAACATCGCCGTCTCGGTCCGCGGTGTCAGCAAGGCCTTCGGCGATGTGTACGCCGTGCAGGACCTGGACATCGACATCCGCCAGGGCGAGTTCTTCTCGATGCTCGGCCCCTCCGGATCCGGCAAGACCACCGTGCTGCGGATGATCGCCGGATTCGAGGAGCCGACCGCCGGGACGATCCTGCTCGAGGGCGAAGACGTCACGAACGCGGCCCCCTTCGACCGCGACGTGAACACCGTCTTCCAGGACTACGCGCTGTTCCCGCACATGACCATCGCCGAGAACGTCGGCTACGGCCTCAAGGTCCGCAAGGTGGGCAAGGCCGAGCGAGCGGAGCTCGTCGAGGTCGCCCTCAAGCAGGTCAAGCTCGATCACGTCGCCGACCGGCTGCCGTCCCAGCTGTCTGGCGGCCAGCGCCAACGCATCGCGCTCGCCCGCGCGCTCATCCTGCGCCCCAAGGTGCTGCTCCTCGACGAGCCCCTCGGCGCCCTCGACAAGCAGCTGCGCGAGGAGATGCAGATCGAGCTGAAGCAGATCCAGCGCGAGGTCGGCATCACCTTCATCTTCGTGACGCACGACCAGGAGGAGGCGCTCACCCTGAGCGACCGCGTCGCCGTGTACAACGACGGGCGCATCGAGCAGGTCGGCACGCCGCGCGAGGTCTACGAGTACCCGCGCACCGAGTTCGTTGCCGGCTTCCTCGGCGTCTCGAACCTCATCACCGCCGAGGAGAGCGAGCCGCTGTTCGGGATCAACCGGATGCACAGCATCCGCCCGGAGCGGGTCCGCCTCGCCCAGCCCGGCGCTGCGGCGAGCGCCGAGGAGGTCGCGCTGCCCGGCCGGATCGAGGAGACGGTCTACACGGGCAAGAGCACCCGGTACATCGTGCGCGCCGAGTCCGGGATGCGCATCCTCGCCGAGGCCCAGAACGATCAGCACCCGGGGGCCGAGACCGGGTTCCGTCGGGGCGATCAGTGCACCGCGATCTTCCGGATCGACCACGCCACCGCGGTCGCCAAGCGCCCGGCCTAAGCCCCCCGGGGTTCGCCCCGCTCACACGTCACTGACGAAACACCGATGTTTCACCATCCCCTAAAGGAGATTCACATGAACAAGAAGCAGATTCTGCTGCCCGCCATGGTGGCGGTCGCGGGACTCCTGCTCGCGGGTTGCTCCGCGGCAGACGCGCCGACCGAGTCCGGCTCGGGCGGACTCAGCATCGACGTCCCCGACGTTCCCATGCTGGAGAAGGCCGGTGAGAACGAGCAGGAGGTCAACATCGTGGCCTGGGCCGGCTTCGTCGAGCCCGCCTGGTCCGATACCTTCACCGAGCAGACCGGCTGCCAGGTTAACCGCCGGGTGGCGGGCACCTCGGACGAGATGGTCACCCTGATGCGCACGGGCGAGTACGACCTCGTCTCGGCCTCGGGCGACGCGAGCCTGCGCCTCATCGCGGGCGGCGATGTGGCCCCGATCAACACCGAGCTGATCCCCAACTTCGGCGACGACATTGCCGAGGGCATGAAGGGCCAGGTCTACGACACGATCAACGGCCAGAGCTACGGCATCCCGATCGGCCGCGGCGCGAACATCCTGCAGTACAACTCGGATGTCGTCACGGAGGCCCCCACGAGCTGGGACATCACCTGGGAGCAGGACAGCCCCTACGCCGGGAAGATCATTGGCTACGACGCCCCGATCCACATTGCCGACGCCGCGGTGTACCTGATGGACTCGCAGCCGGACCTCGGGATCACCAACCCCTACGCCCTGGACGAGGAGCAGCTGGCCGCCGCGGTCGACCTCCTCAAGGAGCGCAACGGCATCGTGAGCGAGTACTGGGGCGACCCGACGGCGCAGATCACCTCCTTCACGGGCGGCACGAGCGTCGTGGGCACCTCCTGGGAGGTGCTCCGGAAGCTCTCGGGCGATGACCGCATGCAGGGCGTCCTCCCGAAGGAGGGCTCGACCGGCTGGTCCGACGCGTGGATGATCTCCTCGAAGTCGAAGAACCCGAACTGCGCGTACCAGTGGATGGACTACACCTCCGCCCCCGAGGTGAACGGCGCGATCGCCATGAACTTCGGCATGGCCCCCGCGAACACCGCCTTCTGCGAGTCCGGCGACGAGGCCCGCGCGCACTGCGACCTCTTTAACGCCGAGGACGAGGACTACTACTCGAAGGTGTGGTTCTGGACCACGCCGATCGAGCAGTGCGTTGACGGCCGCACGGATGTCCTGTGCACGAACTTCCAGCAGTGGACGGACGCCTGGCAGACCGTCAAGAGCTAGGGCCTTCCGGCCCCGCGGGGGCGAGGTGGCCCCGGTCACCCCGCCCCCCGCACCCCCGCTGCGCGTCGCCCAGCCGCGCACCCAGCCGCGCCACCGCAGCACCCCGCAGTCCCCGGCAGCGCCCGCCGCGCCCCGCGGCACAACGATCGATCAACGAGGAACCGACGTGACCACAACCGTCCCCACGGAAAGCCCCAGCCGGCCGCTCTCCACCGCTCTCTTTCGGCGCCCGAAGCTCCGCCTCGGCGCGCTGCTCACCGCGCCGCTCGCCTGGCTGATCGGCATTTACATCTTCTCGCTCGTGATGCTGCTCATCACGGCCTTCTGGACGACCGACTCGTTCACCTCAAAGGTGAAGCCCGGCTTCTCCCTGGAAAACTTCGCGAACATCTTCACGAACTCCGCGTACCTGTCGACCACGCTGCGCACGCTCGGCATCGCGCTGCTCGTCACGCTGATCTGCGCCCTGCTCGCCGTGCCCCTGGCCGTGTTCATGGCAAAGATCGCCTCGCCGTGGCTGCGCTCGCTGCTGGCCGTGGCGGTCACGCTCCCCCTCTGGGCCGGCTATCTCGTCAAGGTCCTCGCGATGCGCGTCACCTTCACCGAGGACGGCTTCTTCAACTGGCTGCTCGGCCCGGTCGGCATCACCGGCCCCGGCTTCAGCGCCGGCACCGTCGTGCTCACCCTCGTATACCTCTGGTTCCCCTACATGGCGATCCCCGTCTACACCGCCGTGAGCCAGGTGCCCGCAAACCTCTTCGACGCGTCGAGCGACCTCGGCGCGAAGAGCTGGCGCACCATCTGGGACGTCGTGGTTCCCCTGCTCAAGCCCGCACTGTTTGCCGGGTCCATCTTCACCTTCTCGCTGAGCCTCGGCGACTACATCGCCGCGAAGTTCGTCGGCGGATCCACGCAGATGATCGGAAGCGTGATCGCCTCGAACATCAACCTGAACCCGCCCGTCGCCGCCGCGTTCTCCGCGGTGCCGATCGTGCTCGTCCTCATCTACCTGACCGCGGTGCGCAAGACCGGCGCACTCGAGAACCTCTAGGAGGCCGCCATGCTGCGTCTGTCCCGCACCGCGAAGATCGGCCTTGGCGCGATCGTCACCGCGATCCTGCTGTTCATGTACACCCCGCTCGCCCTCGTGGTGATGAACTCCTTCAACGAGGCCCGCGTGTCCAGCTGGCCCATCAAGGGCGTCAGCCTCGAGTGGTGGCAGAAGGCCTTCACGAGCGAGCCCATCCGCCAGGCGGTCGGCCACTCGGTCATCACCGCCGTCGGCGCAACCGCGATCGCGCTCGTGCTCGGCACCCTGGTGGCCTTTGCGCTGCAGCGCTACCGCTTCTTCGGCCAGAACGTCGTCAACCTGCTCGTCATCCTGCCGATCGCTCTGCCCGGCATCGTGACCGGTGTCGCCCTCAGCAACACGTACCACAACGTCCTCGACCCGATCGGGATCAAGGTCGGCTACGCGGGCATGATCATCGCGCACGGGACCTTCTGCGTGGTCATGGTGTTTAACAACGTGATCGCCCGCCTGCGCCGGATGAACCCGAATCTCGAAGAGGCCTCGATGGACCTCGGCGCCGGCATCATGCAGACCTTCCGGCTCGTGACCTTCCCCCAGTTCCGGAGCGCCTTCATCGCCGGAGGCCTGCTCGCCTTCGCGCTGAGCTTCGACGAGATTGTCGTCACGATCTTCACCGCGCCCCCCGGCGTGGATACGCTGCCGCTCTGGTTTATGAACCAGATGGCGCGCCCGAACGAGGGCAGCCTCGTCAACGTCGTGGCCACCGTCATCATCCTGCTCTCCCTCATCCCCGTGTACTTCTCCCAGCGGATGAGCGCGAAGAGCGAGGTGTAGGCCCCGCTCCACCCGCGGTTTTCCGTCGCGAAACACGCCCGTCCCGTTCCCGGGGCGGGCGCGTTTCGCGGCGGGGGAACCCGTGGGACCCCCCGGCACAGGATAGATTCGAGTCATGAGCGCATCACCCACCCCCCTGGCACAGGCCCTGCGTGCCATCGCGATCGAGATCGCCGTCGAGGCCGGGAACCTCGCCAAAGACCTGCGCGGCCGCGGCGTCCGCGTCGCCGCGACGAAGTCCACCCAGACCGATGTGGTGACCGAGGCCGACCGCGCCACCGAGCGCACCCTGATCGGGCTGCTGGCCGACCGCCGCCCTGACGATTCCGTCCTGGGCGAGGAGGGCGGGCTCAGCGTCACGGGCTCCTCCGAGATCACCTGGGTCCTCGATCCCATCGACGGCACCGTGAACTACCTCTACGACCTGCCGATCTACGCCGTGAGCGTCGCGGCCACCGTGGCGGACCCGAGCTGCGCCGACGGGCGCCGGGCCATCGCGGGCTGCGTCTACATCCCCACGACCGGGGAGGTGTTCGCGGCGGCCCAGGGCGGCGGCGCGACGCTGAACGGCGAGCGCATCCGCCCGAATCGCCTCGAAGACCTCGGGCAGGCCCTGGTCGGCACGGGCTTTGGCTACTCGCGCGAGCGCCGGGCCGAACAGGCGGGCATCGCCGCCGCGCTGCTCCCCCGGGTGCGCGACCTGCGCCGCCTGGGCTCCGCCGCATACGACCTCTGCGCGGTGGCCGCCGGCCGACTCGACGCCTACTACGAGCGCGGACTCCAGCCCTGGGACTACGCGGCGGGTTTCCTCATCGCGGCCGAGTCCGGCGCCGCCGTGCTCGGGCACCGCGACGGCTCCGCCCCCGGTGAGTGGCTCGCGGTCGTGGCCCACCGGCCCCTGGCCGAGCAGCTGCGCGTGCTCACCAGCCAGGAGGCAGCCCCCGAGGGCTGGGACTAATCGTTCCCGTCCGGGGGAGACACCCGGAGACGAGAAACGCCCCGACCGCTTGGTCGGGGCGTTTCTCGTTGGCGCTGTGGCTTAGCTCACACCCAGCAGGTCGATCACGAAGATCAGGGTCTTGCCGCCGAGCGGGTGCCCGGCGCCGTTGCCGTAGGCCTGAGCCGGGGGCACGACAAGCTTGCGGCGGCCGCCGACCTTCATGCCGGGGATGCCGATCTGCCAGCCCTGGATGAGGCTGCGCAGCGGGAAGTTGATGGACTCGCCGCGGCCCCAGGAGGAGTCGAACTCTTCGCCGGTGCTGTACTCGACACCGAGGTAGTGGACGTTGACGGTGGAGCTGGCCACGGCTTCCTCGCCGGTGCCCACGACGAGATCGGTGATCTCAAGCTCCGCGGGCGCGGGGCCGTCGGGAAATTCGATCTCGGGCTTCGTAAGCGCTGATTCAGTCATGGCTCTATTGTGCCCGTTCTCCGAGGCCCCCGCGTGTGCGTTCGCTGACAGAAAAACCGGTTACGCGGACGCGCCGAAAAACAGCCCCTGGCGGGTCTGCGTGATCGCGGCGAGCAGCTCGGCCTCCCGCTGCACCGCGCGATCCCGGCCCCCGCTCGCGTGCACCCGGTCACGCACCGCGGACAGCGCGGTCATGTCGCGCACGAAGTGTTTCGCCGCCCGGGTGCCCCCGGGGCCCCGGGTCTCCGCCCACGCCCGCAGCTGCGCCCGCCCCGGCTTCGTCGCGACGAGCCAGACCTCGTTCCGGCTGAACCAGCCCGCCTCGGCGTACTCGAGGAGCCGTTCCTCGGTGCGCCTGCGCTCGCTGCGGCGCAGGAAGGTGATCAGCACGATACAGGCGGCGAACAGCGGCATCTGGATGAGGACGTAGAGCCCGTAGAAGTCGATGAACGTGGACAGGTTCCAGAGGAAGTGCAGGAGCGCCGCGAGACCCAGCCCGGCAACGCCCCAGAGCGCGACCGGGCGGCCCCGGGTGACCGCGAGCCCCATCGCGAAGCCGGTGCCCGCCGTGAACATTGCGTGCGCGAAGGGCGAGAGAAGCCCGCGCGTGAAGAAGGTCGCCGTGAAAAGCATCGCGTCCCCGTTGAGCAGCGCGTCGCCGAAGTAGAGAATGTTCTCGGTGAAGGCGAAGCCCGCGCCGATGATCATGCCGTAGACGATGCCGTCGATGGGGCCGTCAAAGGTGCGCCGCCAGATCAGGAAGATCAGGGCCAGCCCGATCGCCTTCGTGCTCTCCTCGATGATGGGGGCGCTGACGACGGATTCGATGAACTCGTCGCCGTTGCCGCCAGAGGCGATGACCAGCGGGAGTTGGATGAGCAGCGTCAGGGCGACGGAGGCCGCAGCGCCCCACAGCCAGGCCGTCAGCACCGCCAGCCTTGGCTCGGGTTCCCAGCGGTCCACCCAGGCGGCCCCGGCCACGACGAAGCCGAGGGGCACGAGGGCGGCGAGGCCGCAGACAATGACCGCGCCGGGGCCGAGCGAGGCGGCCAGGTACCCGAGCACGAGCAGGAAGACAAAGACGAGGCCGATGAGGACGATCAGCGGCACCAGCGAGCCGGTGCCGCGCCGCGCGGGACGCATCGCGGGGATCCCGGGGTCGATCGCCCGCTGTCCGACCGGGGCTCCCGAGCGCTGGCCGAAGGGTTCAGAAGGCGTCGTGTGCATTCCCCTATCCTGCCATCCGGCCGGTTTTCGGTCGATCCTCGACTCGGGTCTGCGCCGCGCCGAGGAATCGCGTACCCTACAGAGTGTGAAGTTTGCACATCTTTCTGACAGCCCCTCCGCCCAGCCGACCCTTGCCATCGTGGTCGACGAGATGGCACACTTCGTCGCCGATCTCGTCCCGAACCGCTCGTTTCCGCACCTCCAGGACCTGATCGAAGCCGGCCCCGAGGCCCTCGACGAGGTCACCGCCGCCCTGCAGCAGGCCCCCGCCGACGCCGGGACCCCCCTAAAAGACCTCAGTTTTTCTTCTGCCGTCCTGAACCCGCCGCAGGTTCTCGCGGTCGGGCTCAACTACGACGAGCACGCGAGCGAGCTCAGCCTGAACAACGACTCGGGCCCGGTCCTGTTCGCCCTGTTCCCGAACTCCCTGAACGGTCACGGCCGCGAGGTTCCCCTGCCGACCCGCCTCTCCAATGAGGTGGATTACGAGGGCGAGCTCGGCGTCATTATCGGCCGCCCGGCGAAGAACGTCTCCGTCGAGGAGGCGCTCGACTACGTCTTCGGCTACACCGCCGTCAACGACATCACCGCCCGCAACCTGCAGTTCCTGGAGCCGCAGTGGAGCCGGTGCAAGTCCTTCGACGGCTTCACCCCCGTCGGCCCGGTGGTGCTGACCGCCGACGAGGCGCCCGACCCCCAGGCGCTCGCGATCACGACCGATGTGGACGGGCTGCGCGTGCAGGACTCGACCACGGGCTTCATGATCCGCTCGGTCGCCGAGCTCGTCTCTGCGCTGTCGCAGTCCACCACGCTGCTGCCCGGCACGCTCATATCGACGGGCTCCCCCGGCGGCGCGGGTCGCTCGCGGAAGCCGCAGCTGTTCCTGGTGCCCGGCACCGAAGTCACCGTCACCATTGAGAAAATCGGCGAACTGACCTCATACTGTGTCCAGGAGGACCTCACCGCCTAGCGCGTGGGGCCCCGGTGCCCCAGCGCTTCGCTGGGGCACCCCACACCACCCCGGGGAGCCCCATGACGAACGCACGCGCAGCGACCACCATCACCGTGACCGGTCAGGCGACCGAAAAGATCGCCCCGGACCTCGGCGCCGTCCGCCTCTCGGTCGGCTTCAGCTCGCCCGATCGAGCCGAGGTGGTCGACTCCGCGAACCGCGCGCACGCCGCCGTCATCGACAGCGTTCGCGCCCTCCCCGAGGCCGAGGTTGACTCGTGGACGAGCGGACAGCTCCGGTTCTGGTCCTACCGCCCCTGGAACGATCAGGGCGAGGTCAAGCCGCTCCAGCACGAGGCCAAGGCCGAGATCACCGTGCGCTTCTCGGACTTCTCCGCGCTGAGCGCCTGGGTCGCCGAGATCACGCTCGTCGAGGGCACCACCCTCGACGGGATCGAGTGGTCGCTCCGCGAGGACACCGAGCAGCGCGTCCTGGAGGCCGCCCAGCGCGAGGCCGTCGCGGCCGCGGTCCGCAAGGCCGAGGTCTACGCCGCGGCCCTCGCCCTCGGCACGGTCACGCCCGTCGAGGTCAGCGACCCGGGCCTGCTCTCCCCCGAGCAGCCCCCGTTCGCGCGGTCCGCGATGATGTCCGACTCGCTGCGCATGAGCGCGCCGGGCGGCAGCGGTGCCCAGTTCCAGCCGGAAGACCTCACGGTCGAGGCCCGGGTCAACGTCCGCTTCACCGCGGGCGGTCCCGCCGCGGCCTAGCGCACCGGGGCGTTCGCGTCCCGGTCCGACCCGGCCGCGAGGTCGCGCGGATCCCACAGCCGGGCCCGGGTCCGCGCCTCGTAGGCCTTGCCCTGCGGGAAGGACACCAGCTCGAACTGCTGCCCCCAGGGGGAGAGGAAGTAGACCCAGCGCTGCCCGGCGCTGTCCCCCGTGCTCCGGTGCGGCTCCCCCAGGATGCGAACGCCATGCTCCCGCAGGTAGGCGACGGCCTGGTCGATGTCGTCCACGTAGAGCGCGATGTGGTTTCCGCCCACGTCGCTGTTCGCCGGCGGGGTTTGCGCCTGTCCCGGCACCTCGTAGTGGAACACCTCGTAGTTGGACCCCGTCCGGCAGCGGTACAGCCGCGCCTCGCGCATGACCGTCTCGGCGGGGACGTTCAGGTGCTCGCGCATCCAGTCGCCCTCGGGGAGGAACGGCCCCACGGAGTACACGTGCTCGCAGCCCAGGACGGTGACAAAAAAGTGATGCGCCTCCGCCAGGTCCGGAACCGTGATCCCGAAGTGGTCGGTGCCGCGGAGCCCGGGGATCCCCGCCTGCTCGCTCGTTCCGCTGGGGTTCGTCATGCGTTCCTCCTCTGCGCCCGGCTCCGACCGGACCGCCTATCCCGCAATTGGATCCACCAAATGCGATATTGCCAACTTTAACCCACCATAACCCAGCCTGGAGTTGCCATTGGATCCAAAATCTGTGATTCTGGGGGAACGATTGAAATCCCACCCCACGATGTGAGACTCAAAGGAGCGTCACTTGTCGATTCCCCCCACGCCAACGCGGCCCGGCGGCCGCCCCTCGGCTGACGCCGTGGGAGCTCCGTCGCCGGAGACCGCGGCCCCCCTCAGCACGGACATGCGCCGCTCCCTGCTGGCCAGCACCTCCGGAAACATCCTGGAGTGGTTCGAGTGGAGCGCCTACGCGGTGTTCAGCCCCTTCATCGCGGTCGCCATGTTCGACCCCGCAAACCCCGCGTCGAGCCTGCTGTCCACCTTCGCGGTCCTCGCCGTCAGCTTCCTGATGCGCCCGCTCGGCGGCATGCTCTTCGGCTGGGTGGCCGACCGGAAGGGCCGGAAGTTCGTCCTCCTCACGACCATGATCATGATGTCGGTCGGCAGCCTTATCATTGGCATCATGCCCACCTACGAGCAGGTCGGCATCTGGGCCGCGGTCATTCTGCTGTTTGCCCGGGTGCTGCAGGGCTTCGCGCACGGCGGTGAGTCCGCAACCTCGACCACCTACGTCGCGGAGATCGCGCCGAAGGAGCGCCGGGGCCTGTGGTCCTCGCTGATTCACGTTGCCATCGTCGGCGGCTCCATGCTGGCGTTCCTCTGCGGCGCGCTCATCACGGGGATTCTCGGCGACGAGGGTACCCAGGCCTGGGGGTGGCGGATCCCGTTCCTGATCGGGGCCCTCGCCGCGCTCATCGTGCTCTGGATGCGCCGCCACATGGAGGAGTCCGAGGTCTTTGCCGAGGAGAAGACCCCGGAGCAGGCCGCCGCGGAGGCCGCCCAGCTGGCCGTCGTGTGGCCGCGCAAGCGGATGGTGCTCTCGGTCATCCGCATGATCCTGTTCACCTCCGGCATTACCGTGGTGCACTACACCTGGACCAGCTACATGCACACGCACGCGATCAAGACCTACGGCATGGAATCCTCCACCGCCTACTGGGTCACCTTCGGCACCGAGTTGATTGTCCTCGTCGCGCTCCCGTTCTTCGGGCGACTCTCGGACCGCTTTGGCCGCAAGCCGCTCATGATCGTCTTCGCCTCGTTCATGTTTGCGCTCGCGTTCCCCCTCGCCGCGATGGTCGGCGCCGACTGGTGGCAGCTGTTCATCCCGCAGCTGATCGCCCTGCTGTTCTGGGCGATCGCTGGCTCCATGTTCGCGGCGATGCAGGCGGAAAACTTCCCGACCGCGATGCGCACCCGCGGCATCGGCTTCGCCTACTCCATGGCCGTCGCGCTCTTTGGCGGCACCGCACCCTATCTGAACCAGCTCCTGCAAAACGTCGGCCTGGAGTGGGTCTTCAGCGCCTACGTCATGGTGCTCTGCGCGTTCACGCTGATCTCCACTCTCACGATGCGGGAGACCTCGGGGATCGACCTGCGCGAGCTCGATCAGCCGCTGCCGCGCTAGCGGGCAGCCCGAGCGCCGTCACCGGGAGGGGTCGAACCAGTGCAGACTGGTTCGACCCCTCCCGTGTTCCCCGCGGGCGGCCACGCGCGAGCATCGCACCTCGCCGCCGGGCTGCCGGGCTGCCCCACACCCCAGTTCCACCCCTCGTTTTCCCCCACCCCACACTGATCGCAGCCCCTGAGGAGGCCACATGTCCCAGTTTCACGTTCCGGGCGACCGGATCCTGGTCACCGGAGCCGGTCGCGGCATCGGCGCCGCAATTGCCGGCGCGCTCGCCGAACAGGGCGCGAGCGTCGCGCTCGTCGCGCGCACCGCCGCGCAGTTGGCGGCCGTTGCCGAGCGCCTCCCGACCCGCTCCCCCGGGGCCCGGCACGCCGCCGTTGCCTGGGATCTCAGCGCCCCGGAGACGGTGCCCGCGCTCGTGGACGCCGCGGAGGCGGCCCTCGGCGGCGCGATCACGCACGTCGTCCACGCCGCCGGCATCCAACACCGTTCCAGCGCCGCGGACTTCCCCGCCGACGAGTGGCAGCGGGTCCTCGGCGTCAACCTGACCGCGCCGTTCCGGCTCAGCCAGGAGGTCGGCCGCCGGCAGCTCCTCGCCGGGGCCAGCGGCTCCCACACCTTCGTTGCCTCGCTCGCCAGCTCCCTGGGGATCCCGAACATGATCGCGTACTCCGCGGCAAAGTCCGGGCTGCTCGGCGTGGTTCGCTCCCTGAGCACCGAGTGGTCGGGCGCGGGTATCCGCGTCAACGCGATCGCCCCGGGCTATATCGAGACGGAGCTCACGCGGGCCGTGTTCGAGGACCCGATTCGGCGCGCGGAGATGCTCGCCCGCATCCCCATGGGCCGTTTTGGCCGCACGGAGGAGATCGCGGGCACCGCGGCGTTCCTGTCCTCCCCCGCCGCCAGCTACATCACCGGGCAGGTCCTCGCGGTCGACGGCGGCTGGCTGTCCAGCTAACGCCCGCGTGACCCGAAACGGGCCGTGCCGAGGATTTCTCCCCGGCACGGCCCGTTTCGGTTGCCGCGGTGCTCGCCTAGCGCAGCACGGAAAGCGGCTGCTCCATGCGCCGCTGGAACGCCCGGAGCAGTTGCGCCGCGACGGCCCCATCGATCGCCCGGTGGTCGGCCGAGAGGGTGCAGGTCATCATGGTGGCCACCTCGATCTCGCCCTCGCGGACGACCGCCCGCGGCTCGGCTGCGCCGACGGCGAGGATCCCCGCCTGCGGCGGGTTCAGGATCGCGGAGAACTCGCGGGTCCCGTACATGCCGAGGTTACTGACCGAGAAGGAGCCCCCGACCAGTTCCTCCGGGCGAATCTTGCCGTCCTGCGCACGCCTCGCAAAGTCGGCGATGTCCGCGCTGACCGCGCCGATCGAGCGGCTCTCGGCCCCGCGCACCACCGGGGTGAACAGGCCCCCCTCGGTCGCGATGGCGACCGACACATCCGAGGTTCGGTGCTGCACCAGGTGATCGCCGCCCCAGGAGACGTTTGCCTGGGGCACCTCGGCGAGGGCGAGGGCAATCGCCCGGACGACGAGGTCATTGACCGTGATCTTCTGCCCGCCAGAGGCGTTCAGCTCGGCCCGGAGCGCGAGCAACTCGTCCATCCGAACCTCGGCGGAGAGGTAGAAGTGCGGCACCTGCGTCTTGGACTCCGTGAGCCGCCGCGCGATCGTCTGCCGCATCCGGGTCAGCGGGATCCGCTCCCCGGCCTCCCCGTCCGTGACGAGCGTCGGCGGTTCCGGCTGCGTCTGGGCGGCGGGGCGCGCGGTCGAGGATGCCGCCGATGCCTGCCGCTGCCCGATGGCGCGCTCCACGTCGCTGCGGATGATGCGCCCGGAGGGACCGGAGCCGCGCAGCGCGTCGAGGTCGACGCCCGCCTCCTTGGCCAGGCGCCGGGCGAGCGGCGAGGCGAACAGCCGCGGGGCTTGCTCCGACTCGGGCGCTGCGGCGAGCGCGGCACCCGCGCCCTCCGGGACGGAGCCCGGAACGGTCTCCGGGCCGGGGCCGTCCGGGGCCACGGTCCCCGCGGTGCTGCTCGCCGCCGTGGTGGCGGACGCCAGCACGCGCTGGATCTCGGCGGCGTCATCCCCCTCGGCCGCGACGACCGCGATCGGGGCGCCGACGGGCACGCTGGTGCCCGAGTCGACCAGGACGTGCGCGATCCGGCCCGCGGTCTCGGCTTCCAGCTCCACCGTGGCTTTTTCGGTCTCGATCTCCGCGAGGGCATCCCCGGCAGAGAAGGGGGCTCCGACCGGAATCATCCAGGCGTGCAACACCGCGTCCGTCGCATCGGCGACGATGGCGGGCATGTTCAGCAGAGTGGCCATGACGTTCTCCTGTTTCTCCGAGTTACCGGGCGATATTCGTGGCGACACGGGCGAGGCCGGCGGCCACTTCCTCCGTGTGGGCGTAGGCGGCGCGCTCCAGCACCCGGGAGATGCTCGGGGAGGCCTCTCCCCCGGTGACGCGTTGGACGGGCTGGTCCAGGTAGTCGAAGAAGCGGCGGTGGATCTCGTCGGCCAGCCAGGACCCGTAGGACGCGCCCAGCGCGCCCTGCTCGGCGATCAGCACGTTGCCGGTTTTCCGGATCGAGGCACCAATCGTGTCCCAGTCCAGGCTCGCCCGGTCGAGCCAGCGCAGGTCGATGACCTCCGCGTCCAGGGCGGCGTCCTCGGCCGCGGCCAGGGCGGGCTGCACCATCGCCAGGTAGGTCAGCACGGTCACCTCCTCTCCTGCGCGCCGAATCGCGGCGCGCCCGAACGGCGTCTGGTAGTCCAGGTCCGCGACGGGGCCGACCCCCGTTGAGGCGTACAGGTCGACGTGCTCCAGCACGACTACCGGGTCGTCCAGTTCCAGGGCCGCGTTCATCAAGCCGACGTAGTCGAAGGGGGTCGAGGGGGCGACGATGCGCCAGCCGGGCTGGGTGGCAAACACCCCCGCGGGATCCATCGAGTGCTGAGAGCCGTAGCCGGTGCCGAGGGCAACCTTGGACCGGAGCACGAAGGGCATGGTTCCCGAGCCGCCAAACATGTGCCGGGCCTTGCCCACCTGGTTGAAGAGCTGGTCGGCCGCCACCCACATAAAGTCGGCGTACATGAATTCCACGACGGGCTTGTATCGCCCGTCCATGGCGATCCCGCCGCCGAGCCCGACGAAGGCGTTTTCGCTAATCGGTGTGCCCAACACCCGGTCCGGGTACGCGTCCCGAAGCCCCTTGGTGGCCCCGTTCGTGCCGCCCTTCAGCCGGTGCACGTCCTCACCGAGGACCACGATGCGCTCGTCCGTGCTCATCCGTGCGTGCATGACCTCGGCGACGACGTCGATGAACTTCCGTTCCGCGAGCTCGCCCGCGAAGCTCTCGGCCTCCTCCGTGCGCGCGCCGGCCAGTTCCGAGAGGTCGCCGCGCACTCCGACGTCGACGAAGCTCGGGTCGGGCCAGAGCTCGGGCCGGATCCGGCGAACCCCGGGCTTCTGCTCCGGGTCCTGCTCGGTGAGCGCCGCGACCGCGGCGGAGCAGGCCGCCGAGACGATCTCGGTCATCTCGTCGACCTCCTCGGCGGTCAGGTGGCCGCGCGAGGTCAGTTCGGCGATGACGCGCTGAATGGGGTCTCGGTCCCGCCAGGAACGCTCCTCGTCCTTCGGGCGGTAGCCGAAGGCGGAGCCGGGGAAGGGGCCGTTCTGGTGGAAGTACCGGTAGACCTCGGCCTCGATCACGGCGGGCCCGTCACCGCGCCGCATGTGGGCCAGGGCCTCCTGCGTGGCGAGGTGCACGGCCAGCGGGTCCATGCCGTCGACCCGCCAGGAGCGGATGCCGAAGCCGGGGCCGCGCCCGGAGAGCCGGGCCTCCGCCGTGACCTCGCTGATGTGGGTCGAGACCGCGTAGAGGTTGTTCTCGATGAAGAAGGCCATCGGCAGCTTCCACGCCGCGGCGAGGTTCATCGTCTCCAGCGCGGAACCGATATTTGTCGCGCCATCGCCGAAGTAGCTGAGGGTGACGTCGGCGTCCCGGGGGTCGGCGGCGGCGGCCGCCTGCCGCTGCGCCCAGGCGTTCCCGGCGGCGAGGGGGACGCCGCCGCCGACAATGGCGTTCGTGCCGAGGGCCCCGGCCTCGAGCCACTGCAGGTGCATGGACCCCCCGCGGCCCCGGCTAAAGCCGGGTTCCAGCCCGAGGATTTCGGCGAGCGTGCGCTCCAGGAACGCCTGGGTCGGCCCGTCGATCGGGTCCGTGAGCCCCATCATCCCGCCGCGGTCCCGGGCGAGGTAGGCGAGCCCCTTCGCGAGGAACTGGTGGTGTCCGCGGTGGGTTCCGTTCACCCCGTCGCCCGGGCGCAGGGTCACGGCGGAGCCGACGGCGCCCCCCTCCTGACCGATGCTGGAGTGCGCGGGTCCGTGCACCAGGCCGGCTCCGGCCAGCTCCAGCACGCGCTCCTCGAAGGCGCGGATGAGCTGCATCTGCACGAGCATCGTCCGCAGCAGCTCCGGGTCCGCTCGGTCCCAGTCCGCCGAGGTGGTGCGGAGCTCGACCCAGGAAACGTCAGGGCTCAGGGGGGTGGATTCTGACATGACACTCTCTCTTTGACGCACGCCGGGCTGCGATGGTTCGGCGTTGGACTCACGGGGGCGTGACAGGCGTCACATCAGCAACAATAACCTTGATTGGATCCAAAGCAAAAACTTCTCCCGGCAATTTTCGCAGATTAACGGCGTTATGCCCTAGAATTGGATACAAATACGTTCTCCGCGGCCCACCCGCCGGATCCGACCAAAGGAGCTCAGCACATGATCCCCCCTTCCGACCATCCCGCCCGCCCGGTCGCCGCGATCACCGGCGGAGCCTCCGGCATCGGCCTGGCCTTCGCGCGCCGCTGGATCCAGGAGGGCGGTCGCGTCGTGCTGCTCGACTTCTCCCCGAGCACCCTCGCGGACGCGGTCGCCAAGCTCGGCCCCGACAACGCCCGGGGCCTCGCCGTCGACGTCACCCAGAACGACACCGTACTGGCCGCCTACGCGAGCATCGACGCCACCGAGGGCCGCCTCGACACCGTGCTGAACGCGGCGGGAATCGCCCGCCCGGCCCCGAGCGCCGACGTCAGCGACGAGGACTTCACGCTCATGCTCGACATCCACGTCACGGGGACCATGCGCAGCTGCCGGGCCGCCTACCCGCTCCTCAAGCGCACGGGCGGCACGATCGTGAACGTTGCCTCGGTCGCCGCGCTGACCGGGATGCCCGGCCGCGCAAGCTACACCACCGCAAAGGCCGGCATCGCCGGTCTGACCCGAACCCTCGCGGTTGAGTGGGGGCGCGAGGGCGTGCGGGTCAACGCGGTCGGGCCGGGATACGTGCGGACGGCGCTGATCGACACCCTGATCGCCGAGGGCAAGCTGCGCGACACCCTCATCCGGGAACGCACCGCCCTGGGCCGCTTCGCCGAGGCAGCCGAAATTGCCGAGGCCGTACACTTCCTCGCCAGCCCGGCCTCCTCCTATGTGAACGGGCACCTCCTCATGGCCGACGGCGGCCTGACGGTGGATGGGAACTGGTACTGATGGGCAACGCGACCTTCGACTTCAGCGGGAAAACCGCGCTCGTGA
>NZ_JAPFRB010000002.1:93474-100487 GCF_035726885.1 Leucobacter sp. M11
TCGTCGTGACCGATCGGGACGCGGGAGCCCTCGCCGCACTCCTGGCAGAGCTCGACCCGGAGCGGGTACGCTCCCTGGCCGGCGAGGTCACGGACGCCGCGCTCCTCGCGGACCTGGTCACCCTCGCTGCCACGGACTTCGGGGGACTCGACTTCCTCCTGCCCGTCGCGGGGGTCTACCCCGCGGGCCCCGTCGCGACGACCGACGACGACACCTGGCGGCTCGTGCAGGACGTGAACCTGGAGTCGGTGTTCCGCCTCGTCCGCGAGGCGATTCCCGCGCTGCATCGGGGCGGGGCGATCGTCACCTTCGCCTCGATCGCCGCGCACCGCGGCAGCCGCGAGCACGCGGCGTATGCGGCGAGCAAGGCCGGGGTGCTCGCGCTCACCCGGAGCCTCGCACTGGAGCTGGGGCCCGATATCCGGGTCAACGCGGTCTCCCCGGGCACGATCGCGACCCCCATGACCCGCGACCTGGTCGCGGCGCGCGGCGACTCCATGCTCCGGGAGACCGCGCTCGCCCGCCACGGGGAGCCGGCTGAGGTCGCCGCGGCCGCCCTGTTCCTCTGCTCCGACGCGGCGGGCTTCATCACGGGCGAGGCGCTGCACGTCAACGGCGGCCTCTTCATGGCGGGCTGAACACCCGCGGGGAGGACGCGCCGGACCCGCGCTCGCCGCCGGGGCCGCCGGGCTCCCGTAGGGTGGAGGGCATGACCCCCGGACCGAAGACGCCCCCCGCGCGGGAGGCGGCAAGCCAGCGCATCGCCAACGACCTCCGCGCGGAGATCCTGAGCGGGGTGCGCCGACCCGGGGAGCGCATCCGACAGGAGATCATCGCCGAGGAATTCGGCGCGAGCCGGTTGCCCGTTCGGGAAGCGTTGCGCATCCTGGAGTCCGACGGCCTCGTCACCCTGATCGCCAACACGGGCGCGTGGGTGTCCACGATGGACCTGGCCGAGTGCACGGAGACCTACCTCATCCGCGAGCGCTTGGATCCATTGCTGCTGATGCTGGCCGTGCCGAACTACAGCGACGCCGACGTCGATCGGCTCGAATCGATGGCCGCCGAGGTCGCCACCACCGGCTCCGTCGAGGGCTTCCTGGAGCTGGATCGACGCTTCCACCTGGAGAGCTACCGCGCCGCCGGGGCGGACTCGCTCTATGCCATGGTCGAGCGACTCTGGAACACGACGCAGCACTACCGCCGCGCGTACACCCACCTCATCGGCTGGGACGGCCTGCGGATCAATCACCTTGAGCACACGCTCATGCTCGACAGCTTCCGCAAACGCGATGCCGAGGAGGCCGAGCGGCTCATGCACAGCCACCTGCGGCGCACGCGCCTGGAGCTGGCGCGGCACCCCGAGATCTTCGAGGCCACGATCGGGGCCGCCGAGGAGCACCCGGCCACCCCGCAGGGCCCCGCGCGCGGCTAGACCGCGGGGGCCTGGGGCTCGACGTGCCCGACGTGGTGCACCGCCTGGCGGAGTAGCTCACTGACGTGTCCGTCCGAGATGCGATAGGTCACGGTCCGCCCCCCGCGTTCGCCCACGACCAGGTCGAGGTGGCGCAGGATCCGCAGGTGGTTCGAGACGGTGGCCTGGGCGATACCGAGGTCACTCTCCAGCTGCCCGACCGAGCAGGGTGATTCGTCGAGGCGCGCCAGAATCCGAAGCCTCCCGGGTGAGGCGAGGGCTCGCATGGTTTCCGCGACGTGCTCCGCGTCGCGCTCGCTCAAGATCATGAGAACCAGTATCACCTGCTTTCCGCCGTTTCGCCCTGCGGGACAAAACTTATCAAAACATTTCAATATTGCAATGTTTGGGTTATGGTGGGGACATGACGACCTACGCACCCCCCTCGACTCCCCCGGACCGTCATGACCATGACGAGCACGGCGACCATGGCGCCCGTGAACTCGGCTTTGCGATGACCTCCGGGATCACCTTCCTGCTCGGCTTCGCGCTCGAGCTCTTCCCCGAGAGCTGGACCTCGGGCTGGATGCCCGGCTGGCTGCCGCTCGCCTTCTTCCTCGCTACGTACTTCTTCGGCGGCTTCTATACCTTCGGCTCCGCGATCCAGTCGATCCGCCGGGGCCGCTTCGAGGTGGACTTCCTGATGCTCTTCGCCGCGCTGGGCGCCGCCGCGGTCGGCCGCTTCGCCGAGGGCGCGGTGCTGCTGTTCCTGTTCAGCCTCGGTCACGCCCTGGAGGAGTACGCGATGGGGCGGGCCAGTCGCTCGATCGAGGCGCTCGCCGAACTCGCCCCGGCCACGGCCCTGCGCCGGCTGCCCAGCGGCGACACGGTCGAGACCCCGACCGAGGATCTGGTCCCCGGGGACGTGGTGCTCGTCCGCCCCCACGCGCGCATCCCCTCCGACGGGGTGGTCGTGCTCGGCTCCTCCGAGGTCGACCAGGCCTCCCTCACCGGCGAGAGCATCCCCGTGTCCAAAACCGCCGCCCCCGATCCCGAGGAACCCGTGGACCGCATCCCGGATCGGCACCGCGTCTTCGCGGGCACCGTGAACGGCTCCGGGGCCCTCGAGCTGCGCGTGAGCGTCGCCGCGGCGGACAACACCCTGGCCCGCGTCGTGGCCCTCGTCCGGGACGCCGATCAGACCGCCTCCCCCACCCAGCGCTTCATCGAGCGCTTCACCCGCTGGTACGTCCCCGCGGTCATCCTGATCGTCGCGCTCGTGCTCCTGTTCGGCGTCGTCTTCCTCACCGAGTCCTTCGGCGAGAGCTTCTACCGCTCGATGCTGGTGCTCGTCGCGGCGAGCCCCTGCGCGCTGGCGATCTCGACCCCCGCGGCCGTGCTCTCCGGGGTCGCCCGGGCCGCCCGGGCCGGGTTGCTCGTCAAGGGCGGCGCGGCGCTGGAAAGCCTCGGCAAGGTCACCGCCGTCGCCTTCGATAAAACCGGGACCCTGACCTGGGGCCAGCCGCGCCTCACCGACCTCGTGCCCGCCGAGGGCGCCACCCGTGAGGAACTCGCGCGGTCGGCCTACGCGCTCGAGTCCGGCAGCGACCACCCCCTTGCCGGGGCGATCGTTCGCGGCGTGCGCGATGATTTCCCCGCGGACAGCCTCCGTGAGGCGAGCGACGTCGTCGCCGTCACCGGTCGCGGCCTGCGCGGCGTCCTCGACGGCGCAGAACTCGCGATCGGCAGCCTCCGCCTCTTCGAGGAATCCGGGGCGCAGATCCCGGAGGACGTCCGCCGCGCCGTAGCCTCCCTCCAGGACGCGGGCCGCACCACGATGGTGCTTCGCTCGGGCGAGCGCTTCCTCGGCGTGCTCGGCGTGATGGACCCGCCCCGCGGCGAGGCCCGGCACGTGATGAGCGCGCTGCGGGAGCGTGGCGTCGAGGAGCTGGTCATGATCTCCGGCGATAACCAGCGCGTCGCGGACGCCGTCGGCTCGGCCGTCGGGGTGGACCGCTGCGCCGGGGAGCTGCTCCCCGAGGACAAGGTCACCGAGATCCAGCGGCTCAGCTCCGGGAATCGCCAGACCGCGATGATCGGGGACGGCGTGAATGACGCCCCCGCGATGGCGAACGCGACGGTCGGGATCGCGATGGGCGCCGCGGGCTCCGCCGTTGCCCTCGAAACCGCCGACGTCGCCCTCATGGGCGATGACATCGGCCGGCTGCCCTTCCTGCTTCGGCTGAGTCGGGCGAGCAGCCGGATTATCCGGCAGAACCTGATCATCGCGCTCGCCATCGTGATCTTCCTGATCCCGGCCAGCCTCAGCGGCCTGCCCATGGGGCCCGTGGTCTTCCTACACGAGGGCTCCGCGCTCCTCGTGGTGCTGAATGCCCTGCGGTTGCTCCGCTTCGAGAACGGGCGCGAGCACGCCGGCATCGAGCACGAGGAACGCCCCGTGCCCGTCGCCGCATAGGGGGGCAAACGCATCAGGGGCGGGGTCCGAGCGCGTGCTCGGGCCCCGCCCCTGGTGGGTGCGTCGGACCTACTCGGCGTCGCCCGCGGTCTGCACGGGAGCGCCCTCGACGGACTCGACGTTCTTCGCGTCGATCACGTCGATGACGCCGGTGACCGGCGCGAGGCCAGCCAGGCGGGACGGCTGCAGGATCTTCGCGAGCTCCTCCGCGCCCAGCAGGCCGCGCTCGACGACCATCTCGCCGACGTTCCCGTTCGTGGCCAGGGCCTCCTTCGCGAGCTTCGCGGCGGCGGCGTAGCCGATCACGGGGGCCAGCGCGGTGATCACGGTCACCGAGCGGGAGACCATGTCGTCGAGGCGGTCCTCGTTCGCGGTGATGCCGTCGATGCAGTTGACGCGGAGCGTGGCGCAGGCCCGCTCGAGCCAGGTGATCGACTGGAAGATCGAGTGCGCGATGATCGGCTCGAAGGCGTTCAGCTGCAGCTGCCCGGCCTCGACGGCCATCGTGACGGTCACATCGGAGCCCGCGATCGCGTAGGCGACCTGGGTGACGGACTCGGGGATCACCGGGTTGACCTTGCCCGGCATGATGCTGGACCCGGCCTGGCGCGCGGGGAGGTTGATCTCGCCGAAGCCAGCCTGGGGGCCGGAGGACAGCAGGCGCAGGTCGTTGCAGATCTTGGAGAGCTTCATCGCGGAGCGCTTCAGGGCGCCCGAGAACGTGATGAAGGCACCCGTGTCGCTCGTGGACTCCACGAGGTCGTGCGCGGTCACCAGGTCGAGGCCCGTGATCTCGCGCAGGTGCTTGATGACGGATTCCTTGTACCCGACCGGGGCGTTGATGCCGGTGCCGATCGCCGTGGCGCCCATGTTCACCTCGCGCATGAGGCGCACGGCGTCCTCGAGGCGCTCGATGTCCTCCTGGAGCGTGTTCGCGAAGGCGTTGAACTCCTGACCGAGGGTCATCGGCACGGCGTCCTGCATCTGCGTGCGGCCGATCTTCAGGATGTGCGAGAACTCGCCGCCCTTGGCGCGGAAGGAGTCGCTCAGCTTGTCGATCTCCTCGAGCAGGCTGCGCAGCGAGAACGCCAGCGCAACCTTGATCGCGGTGGGGTACGTGTCGTTGGTGGACTGCGAGTGGTTCGTGTGGTCGTTCGGGTGAATGTAGGAGTAGTCACCCTTTTCGCGGCCCGCGAGCTCCAGGGCCCGGTTCGTGATGACCTCGTTGACGTTCATGTTGCTTGACGTTCCGGCGCCGCCCTGCACGACGCCGACCACGAACTGGTCGAGCAGCATGCCGGTCTTGACGTCCTCGCAGGCCTGGTCGATAAACGCGGCGCGCTCGGCGTCGAGTGCCCCGATTTCGAGGTTGGCGCGAGCCGCGGCCTGCTTGACGCAGGCAAAGGCCCGGATGAAGTCCGGGTACACGGAGATCGGTCGCTTCGCGATCGGGAAGTTCTCGTGCGCGCGCGCCGTGTGCACCCCCCAATACGCCGCCGCGGGAATCTCGAGGCTACCGAGCGAGTCGGTCTCGGTGCGCGTTTGGGTGGACGTGAAATTGGTCACTAGTCTGTGCTCCATGAGGGGTCGATGAACAGGGCGAAACCGCCGCAACAACACCCACCAGCCTAGCCCCCTTCCCGGCGAAATGCCGCACGAATCCGCGCGGATTCCCGAGAAGCGGCCGCCCGGGGGTCGCCCGGGCCGCGCCCGAGCCGAGCGGGCCCGTAGCTCGGCCACGAACTGTTCGGCGCGGGCGAGAATCCGGACAGACCGCCGTGTCGCGGCTAGACGCGGGAGCCGCGCACGTAGGGCGTGCCGAGCGCGGGGGGCAGGGTCTGCGAGCGGGAGAAGAGCAGCAAGACGAGCATGATCAGGGCGAAGGGCAGCATCTGGATCACATCCGTTGGCACCGCCCCGGAGGCGAACTGCAGGGCGGTGCCCGCCGCGACGGTGCCGCCGTAGAGCAGCGCCCCGAGCGCAACGCCGAGGGCGCTCCCGCGGGCGAGCATCGCGAGCACGATCGCGATGAAGCCGAGCCCGTGCGTCATGAACGGGGTGAAGGTCCCGGCGGTGACGGTCGCGAGGAAGGCACCGCCGAGGCCGGAGAGCACCCCCGCGGCGAGCACCGCCCCCGCGCGCACCCGGAGCACGCTGCCCCCGGCCGCGTCGAGGGACTGCGGTCGCTGCCCGGCGACCCGAAGCCGGAGTCCCGGCCCGGTGCGCCGCAGCCACCAGCCGATGAGCACGACCAGCACGGCGGCAACCGGCACCATCGCGTGCTGCCCGAACAGGGCGTCGCCCACGACGGGGATGGCGCGAAGTCCCGGGAGGGGGAACCCATCCGGCGCGCCAAGGCGGGGGCCGGTCTCCCCGAACCAGTGCTGATAGAGCACGCTCGTGAGCCCGGAGCCGCCCACGGTCACGGCCAGGCCGACGACGACCTGGTTGAGGCCGAGGCCAACGCAGAGCACGGCGGTGATCGCGGCCGCGGCTGCCCCGGCGACCGCCCCCGCGAGGAAGCCGAGCCAGAAGGAGCCCGTGCCGAGCACGGTGGCGAAGCTCGCCAGCCCGCCGACGAGGAGCATGCCCTCGGTGCCGAGGCCCAGCACCCCGGACTGCTCGCTCAGCGTCTCCCCGAGGGCCGCGAGCAACACCGGCACCGCCCCGAGCAGGGCGGCGGTCACGAGCGCGGCGACGAAGGCCGGGGTCAGCAGCTCACTCATCGCGAGCCCTCCCGTCGGGTCAGGGAGCGGACCCGCTCGCGCAGGCCCTCCGGCAGGTAGCGCTGGCCGAGCGCGCGGCGCTCCCCCAGGAGCTCAATGACGGCCATGAACAGCAGGATCAGGGCAACGATGACGAGCAGGAAGTCGACGGAGAGCCCGCTGCGCTGGGCCGCCATCGTCCCGCCCGTCGCGAGCACGGCGTAGCAGAGCACAAAGGGGATCGCGGGGAGCGGGCGCAACCGGGCGAGGAAGACGAAGGGCAAAATCGCCTGCCCGTAGCCCGGGTTCCAGTCGCTGCGCATGTAGCCCCACACGCCGAGCACGTCAACGGCGGCCGCCAGCCCGATCAGTGCCCCGCTGAGGAGCATCGTGCCAATGATCACCCGTGGGGCGAAGA
>NZ_JAPFRB010000002.1:100584-102428 GCF_035726885.1 Leucobacter sp. M11
GATGAGGGCCACCGCGAGCCCGAGGTGCACGGCGGTGCCCGGCAGGAAGGGCAACAGTTGCGCGGTCGGGATCACGGCGGTCTGCGGGGTGGACACGGCGGGGTCCTGGAAGACCCCCTTGACGAGCAGGTTCGCCACCCCGACGCCGAGAAAGGACATCATGAGCGTCGTGACGATCTCGTTCGTGCCCGCCGTGGCGCGCAGGATCGCCGGGAGCAGGCCCCAGGCCGCGGCGGCGAGCGCGGCGATCAGGGCCAGGGCGAGCACGGCGACCGGATAGGGCAGCGAGCGGGTGAGCCCCGGGCCGAGCCCGGCGACGAGCGCCGCGGCGAGCAGGAACTGCCCGTCGTAGCCGAGGTTCCAGAGCTTCGCGCGGAAGGCGACGAGGAGGCCAAGCCCGACGAGCAGGAGCGGGGCGAGCAGGGTCAGGCTGCCCTGCCAGCCCGAGCCGAGGAGCCCGAAGCGCAGCACATCGCCGAAGAAGGCGGCGGGGTTCTTCCCGAGCAGCGCCAGCAGCAGACTGCTCGCGGCGAGCGCCGCGACGATGGGGCCGAGGGAGCGCAGGGCCCAGCTGAGCGCGCGGTTGCCCGCGCGCGCGGGGTTCGGGAGCGTCGCGGTCACGGTCGGATCACCATCGCCTCGCGGATGCGCTCGGCCGCGTCCGGCGCGGCGGGGGCGACCTCGGCCGCCGCCCGGCCGCCCGAAAGGACGAGGATGCGGTCGCTCAGGGCCGTGAGCTCGGCGAGATCCGAGGACAGCAGGAGCACCCCGGCGCCCGCGGCCGCGGCCGCGCGCAGGCGCTCGTGGACGAGCGCGACGGTGCGCACGTCGAGTCCGTGGCTGGGCTGGTGGCAGAGGAGCAGGGTCGGCTCGCCGGCGAGTTCCCGGGCGAGGAGCAGCTTTTGAATGTTGCCGCCGGACAGGGCCGCGGCGCGGGCCAGGGGGTCGCCGGGCCGGATCCGGTACTCGGCGATCGCGGCCTCGGCCGCGGCGCGCATCCGGTCCCGGCGGGCGAGGCCGCGCCGCCAGAAGGGGGGCCGAGCGATCCGGGTCATGGTGAGGTTCTCGGTGACGCTCAGGCTCCCCGCGATGCCCTCCCCGAGGCGGTCGTCGCTCAGGGCGCCGAGGCCGCGGCCCCGACGGGCCCCGATGCCCAGCCGCGTGACATCGCTTCCCGCGAGGTGGACCCGACCGGCCCGGACCCGGCGCAGGCCGGAGACCGCGTCGAAGAGCGAGCGCTGGCCCTGGCCGTCCACTCCGGCGACGCCGAGGATCTCGCCCGCCGCGACCGTGAGGCTCAGCCCGGCGACGGCGATCTCCCCCGCGGCCGCGGGGCCGTCCACGTCGCGCAGTTCCAGGGCAGCCTGGCGGCCCGGGAGCTGCGCGACGTGGACGGGTGCGGCGCGCTCGGGAACGGGCGGGGTGGCCGCCGGGTTCCCGGGCACCGCGGCCGGCTCTGGCGGGCCGAACATGGCGTCCAGGATCGCGGCGTCTCCGGCGTTCTCCCCCAGCGCGGCGAGCCCCGCCCGGTCGAGGGCCAGGGCGACGCGACCGGCGCGCAGCACCGTCAGCCGGTCGCCGATCCGGCGGGCCTGGCGCAGCTCGTGCGTGACCCAGAGCACCGCGACCCCGGCGTCGGCGAGCCCGCGCACCGCGTCCTCCAGGGCCATCGCCTCCGCGGGGAGGAGCAGCGCCGTTGGCTCATCAAGCACGAGCACCCGGGCACCGCGCCACAGCACGAGCGCGATCTCCAGCCGCTGCCGCTGGCCGAGCGGGAGCCGGTCGACCGGCAGCTCCGGGTCCAGGGCCCCGAGCAGGCCGAGGGCATCCTTGGCAAGGAATCG
>NZ_JAPFRB010000002.1:102475-106158 GCF_035726885.1 Leucobacter sp. M11
CGTTCTCCACCGCCCCGAGCCCGGGCACGAGCGAGCTGTGCTGGTACAGCACCCCGATCCCCGCCCGGCGCGCCTCCGCCGGGGCGCGCAGCGCGAGGGGCCGAGCGCCGAGGCTGATCTGCCCGGCGTCCGGGCGCACCATCCCGGCGAGCGCACCAACCAGGGTGGATTTCCCGGCCCCGTTCTCACCGAGGAGGGCGTGCACCTCCCCCGGCCGGAGGCTGAGGTCGACCCCGTCGAGCGCGCGGACCGCGCCGTAGCGGCGGGCGAGCCCGCTCACCGCGAGTTCGGCTGGCGCAGTCGCGCTCATTTGCCGTCGATGCGCTGCTGCACCTCGTCCTTGGTCGTGGACGGGGCCACGGTGACCGTGCCGTCCGCGATCTTGGCGGAGGCGGCCTCCACGGCGGCGAGGGCCGCCGTGCTCAGCTGCGCGCTCTCCTGGAGCGAGAGCCCGCCGTTGGCCACGTTCAGCTCGTAGGTGCGCTCGCCGAAGGTTCCGGCGTTCACGTCCTCGATCGCGGCCCGGTACGCGTCGGAGAAGTCCCAGAGCACGCTCGTGAGCACGGTGTCCGGGCTCGTCACGATCTCGCTCACGTCGCCGAGCGTGGCGATGTAGCGGACCGGGTGTGCCTCGGTGCTCGTCTCGATCGCCTGCAGGTATCCGAGGGTGGCCCCGTCGCCCATGCCCATGATGACGTCGGCGCCCGCGGCGATCACCTGCGTGGCCGCGGCCTTGCCCCCGGCGGAGTCGCCGTAGGAGGCGGGGCCGATGTAGGTCATCACGATCGTGAGATCGGGGTTCACGCTGTACGCCCCCTGGGCGAAGCCGCCCGCGGTCTGGAACCAGTTCAGGCTGTCGGCGGAGGCGACGATGCCGAGCACACCGGTCTCGGTGCTCTCGGCGGCGGCGACCCCGGCGAGGTAGCCGCCCTCCTCGGCCCGGGTGATCACGGTGCCGACGGAGCCGGGCACGTTGTTCTCGTAGTCCACCACGAGCGTGGGGACCCCGGAGGATTCGCCGACGCGGACCCCCGGGGTGTTGAAGCCGGAGGCGTGCGCGATGAGGAGCTGGTTGTCGGCCTCGGCGACCTGGCCGAGGATCTTCTCGGTGTTGTCATAGCCGACGTTTTCGTACTCGTCGAGGGTGAGCCCGAGGTCGTTGGCGACCTCGCGTGCCCCGACCAGGCCGCGCTGGTTCCAGCCGTGGTCGGATTCCTTCTCCGGAGTGACGATGGCGAACTGGGTGACCTCGCCGGAATCGCCCTGGCCCGAGCCACTCGCGGCGGGGGCGTCACCGCGGGCCGCGCAGCCCGCGGTGGCGAGCAGGGCCACCCCGGCGAGCAGGGCGACCGAGGTACGGCGGAGGCGGGACGAGCGGGATCGGGAAGCGGAGGGGGCCATCGGCGGTCTTTCTGTGCGGCGAACTCGTGTGGACACACCCCACACCGACTCATCGTATCCGCGGGATTGGCCCAGACACATAGTCCACTTTCGCGAAACTCGATTGGACCATTTCCCCGTGGTTCCCCCGTGGCGGGCACTCAGGTTCCGCGCCTGTCTCCGGGCGTGACGCGCAGCGGCTCACCTCGCGGCGGGGATCGGGAGGCGAACGGCGGCCTCGTCCGGAAAGCCCGGGGCCCCCTCGTAGTAGGCCCACATGTAGCACCCCGCGACCGCCGGGGAGCGGGCCGGGTCCCCCAGGCAGATCGCGTCGCGCCAGCGGGACTCCCCCGCCTCGGCGAAACTCACCCGGCAGAGCACGCGGAAGGCCGCCTCGGCGGGGCCCGGGGCCGCAGCGTCCGCAGGCGCTTCCTGGGCCGCCTCGTCGCTGCCCAGCACGGTCGCGGCGGGGTCGACGGGGTGCGCGCTCGGCAGCCAGCAGTCAACGGCGTCGGGGTCGCGCACGCCGACCGCCTCGGCGGCCCGGTCGGGCACCCCGGCGAGGGCGGCCCGGTCCGCCGTGTCGAGCCCCGCCGCGGGGGCGGGGTCCCAGGACGGCACGGGCGCGGCGCACCCCGTCAGCGCGAACGCCAGCAGCAGGGCGACCGCCGCGAGCGCCGGCGGGCGGGGACGCACGGGGCGACCGCCGGTTAGAACTTCTCGCCCATCGCCAGGAGGCGCTTGATGCGCTCCGGCAGGGGCGGGTGGGTCGCAAACAGCGATTTCATGAGGCCGGGCTTGAGCGGGTCGGCAATCCAGAGGTGCGCCATGCTCGAGTCCTGGCGCTGGAGCGGGCGGCCGTACTCGGAGAGCTTGTGCAGCGCGCTCGCGAGCGCCTCCGGGTGCCGGGTCGTGAGCGCGCCGGTCGCGTCGGCGAGGTACTCGCGCTGCCGGGACACGGCCAGCTGCACGATCGTGCCGATGATCGGCGCGACGAGCATGCCGACGAGGCCAAAGACCAGCATGAGCGGGTTCTGGTTCTGGTTGTTGCGACCGAAGAACGCCATCCGCATCATCATGTCGGCCAGCATGCCAATGGCGACCACGAGGCCGTAGACGATCATCGAGACGCGGATGTCGTAGTTGCGGACGTGCCCCATCTCGTGCGCCATGACGCCCTCAAGCTCGGCGTCGGTCATGATGTCGAGCAGGCCGGTGGTCGCGGCGACGATCGCGTGCTCGGGATCGCGCCCGGTCGCGAACGCGTTCGGGGCGGGGTCATTAATGATGTAGACCTCGGGCATCGGGGTCCCCGTCGTGATGCAGAGGTTTTCGACGATCCGGTAGAGGCGCGGGTTATCGGCCAGCTCGATGCGCTGGCCCCCGCTCATCGCGGTCATCTGCTTGCCCGCCATGAAGTACTGGAAAACGGCGAACAGCGTGGCGAACACGAGCGTCATAATGACGATGCTCGGGCTGTCGTAGATCCAGGCGGCGAGCCAGCCCAGGCCCCCGATGATGGCGACGAAGAACAGCACGATCAGGACCGTGTTGATCTTGTTCTTCCGCGCTGCGCTGTACATGTCGAACCTTCGGACGGGACCCGCCCTGCGGCGGGGTCAAACGGTGCTGGGGGGTCCGGGCCGGGGCCCGGTGGACCGGGGTCCTTAGAACTGGATGCGGGGCGGCTCGGAGATCGCCGCCACGTTCTCGACCTCGAAGAACTCCTTCTCGGCGAATCCCATGGGGCGCGCGAGCAGGTTGTTCGGGAACATCTTGATCTTGGTGTTGAGCTCGCGCACGCCGCCGTTGAAGAAGCGGCGCGAGGCCTGCACCTTGTTCTCGGTGTCCACGAGCTCGGACTGTAGCTGGAGGAAGTTCTGGCTGGCCTGCAGCTGGGGGTAGGCTTCCGCGACCGCAAAGATGCTCTTCAGCGCCGACTGCATGTGGCCCTCGGCGACGGAGGCCTCGGCCGGGCCGTCCGCGGACAGCGTTTCGGCGCGGGCCTTCGTGACCTCGGCGAACACGGATTGCTCGTGCGCCGCGTAACCCTTGACCGTCTCGATCAGGTTCGGGAGCAGATCGGCGCGGCGCTTGAGCTGCACCGTGATGTCACTCCAGGCCTCGTCCACGCGCACGGCGAGCTTGACGAAGGAGTTGTAGGTGACCCAGACGTACACGCCGATGATCGCGAGCAGTCCGAGAACGATGAGGAGTGGGATCCAGAAGCCTTCCATACGCTCAGTGTATCCGCCCGGGACTGTGCCGCGACTGTCAAGCTGTCGTGAAAGCGCTGTGTCTCC
>NZ_JAPFRB010000002.1:106183-107801 GCF_035726885.1 Leucobacter sp. M11
GCTTAGGCCCCCGGCGCGACCCCCAGGACCCGGTCCAGGTAGGGGTTCCGGAAGACCCCACCGGGGTCCAGCCGGTCGCGCACCGCGACGAAGTCGTCGAACCTCGGGTACAGCTCGCGGAAGTCCTCGGCGGTCCTCGTGTGCATCTTTCCCCAGTGCGGGCGGCCGCCCGCGGCGCGGAACACGGCCTCGACGGCGCGGAACAGGGGCTCGGGGTTCTCCCGCCAGAAGCGGTGCACGGCCACGTAGCCGCTGTCTCGGCCGCTCGCGGTGGACAGCCACAGGTCGTCGGCGGCCGCGGAACGCACCTCGATCGGGAAGGAGACCGTGAAGCGGTTGCGGTCGATCACGGTGCGGATCTCGGCGAGCACCTCGGGGATGTCGGCGAGGGGCACCGCGTACTCCATCTCTCGGAATTTCACGGTGCGCTTCGTCACGAAGACCCGTGAGGACACGTCCGTGAACTCGCGGTTCGCGGAGAGGGACTGGATCATCCGGTTCACCCGCGGCGTCGCCCGGGGCACGAGCCGCTCCGCCGAGACGAGCCCCCGCAGCGCGGTGTTCGAGACGAGCGTCTCGTCGACGTAGCGCGAGACCCGGCCGAGCGGGGCGCGCGGGCCGTCCGCGGGGAGCCGGGTATTCGTCTTCGTGCGGGCGCTCTCCGTGTGCGGGAACCAGTAGAACTCGAAGTGGTCCTCGCGCGCGCAGCGCTCCTGGAAGGTCTGCACGGCCTCCCCGAGGGGCATCGGCCGCTCCACGGCCCGCAGCAGGAACGCGGGCACGCACTGCAGGGTCACGGTGACGAGGATGCCGAGCGCGCCGAGGCCAAGGGCCACGGCGGGCAGGAGTTCGGCGTTCTCGCCGTCCCGCACGACGGTCAGGGTCTCCCCCGTGCCCGTGACCAGGGTCGCCCCGACGACCTGCGTGGCGAGCCCGCCGAAGACGAGGCCCGTGCCGTGGGTGCCGGTCGAGACGGCCCCGGAGATCGTCTGCCGATCAATGTCGCCCATGTTCGCCAGGGCGAGGCCCAGGGGTTCGAGCAGCGCGGGCAGCTCGTAGAGGTGGGTGCCCGCCCAGAGGGTGACCCGCCCGGTGGCCAGGTCCGCGTCGACGAGGCCGCGCAGCCGATCCATCCGGAGCCGGATGCCGTCGGTCGCCCCGATCGCGGTAAAGCTGTGCGACGCACCGATGGCTTTGACGGGGTGCCCGGTCTCTCGGGCACGGGCGACCGCCGCGGCCACCTGTTTCGCCGAGCGCGGCGAGATCTCCAGGGCGGGGGTTGAGCGCTCGGTCCGCGCCCAGTTCTTCCAGTTCGGGCTCACAGGAATCGTTTCCCCTCTCCGCGGTAGGTGGGGAGCTCGGCGACGACCTCGTCGCCGAGCACCGCCAGGATCGTGTTGGCGTGCTCGCAGGGCTCACCGGACTTCGTGTGCCGCATCCAGACGCGGTCGCCGGGACGCAGCCCGGCCGCCCCCGGGCCGGTCACTGGGGTCTGCACCTCGCCCGCCGCCTCGCGGGGCAGGTAGCGCAGCCCCTCGGGCCAGAGGGGCTTCGGGAGCCGGTCCGCGCCGGGCGGTCCGGACGCGACCCAGCCACCGCCGAGCAGCGTCGCGGTGTC
>NZ_JAPFRB010000002.1:107853-110517 GCF_035726885.1 Leucobacter sp. M11
CTGAAGCTGCGGTAGTGATCGAAGAGGTGCGGCCCGAAGTAGCCGCTGCCCGCGGCGATGTCGGTGATCGAGGGATCCTGGGCGGTGCGCTCGATCGAGCCGGTGCCGCCGCCGTTCACGAACTCGAGATCGGCCACCTCGCGCACCCGGGCGATGGCCTCCCCGCGCCGCACCAGCAGCTCGCGGTGCGAGGAGCGCTGCATCCACTGCTTCGTGGCCGAGTCAACGGGTTTCCCGGCGGTGTGATTGGCCACCCCGGCGATCTGCGCCTCGTAGCTCATCACCCCGACGAGGCGGAAGCCGGGCCGGGCGACCACCCGGGCGGCGAGCCGGGCGAGGGCGTCAGCCGTGCGCACGGGCGAGCGGCGCACGCCGAGGTGCCCGAGGAGGGGTGCCTGCCAGGAGGCGTCGAAGTCGAGGCAGACCCGGATCTCGCCGCGGGCCCGCACCGGGACGACGGCGTCGATGAGGTCGAGCTGAGCGGGGTCGTCGATCATGACCGCGACGCGGGCGAGGGCCCGGTCATCGGCGACGAGCGCGCGGAACGCGCCACGGTCCACGCTGGGGTAGGCGACGACGATGTCCGCGATGGTGGACGAGAGCCAGACCGCCTCGGCGAGCGAGTAGGCGAGCACCCCCTGGGTCGCGGGCAGCCTCAATAGGGCTTCGATGACCGGCCGCGAACGGATCGACTTGCTGGCGACTCGGATCGGCAGCCCGCCGCCGCGCGCGCTGAGGTCTGCGGCGTTCGCGGCGAGGGCGCCCAGCCCGAGCGTGAGCGCGGGCGCGCTGTGCGCTGCGACGGCGCGGCTCAGCGCGGGCCAGTAGGCGGCGGGCTCGGCCCAGGGGGCCGCCTCCGCCTCGGCGCGGACGGCTGGGGTGCTCAGATCAACGCTCACGATCGCATCCTCTCACGTTCTGCGGGGCCGACGCGACCGCCGAGGACGGCCGTTGCGGTCCGGCTAGGTCAGCCAGCCCAGGACGGGCAGAAACAGGGCGAGCCCCGCGCCGACGAGCCCGAGGATGCCGATGAGCTTCTGCTCGGACTTCACGATGCCGACGATGGAGCACACGATCGCGGGGATCACGGTCCAGGAGCCGAGCATCCCGAACATCCAGTTCAGGTGCCCCAGGGAGGGCAGCAGGCTCAGGAACGCCGCGATGCCGAAGGCGAAGCCGACCCAGGCGACCGGGGAGATCCGGGCGCGGGGGCCCGGAGCGGGACTCGGCTGCGGCGCGGGCATGCCCGCGGGCGGGCTCAGCGGGCCCCACTGGCTGCCGTCCCACCAGCGGGGACTGCCGGCATTGTCGTACCAACCGGGCGGGGGAAGCTGCGGATCCATCATGAGCCCAGTCTATGCAGGGAAGGCATAACTGCGGATCCGGCACTCGGGCCGGAAGCCGAGCCGAGTGTAGAGGCCGAGGCCGTCCGGCGAAGAGGTGAGCACGCAGGCCTCGGCGCCCGCGTCGTGCGCGCCCTCGATGACGCGCCGGGTCAGCCAGGAGCCGATGCCCCGGCCGCGCTCGGCCTGGGCCGTGATGACGTGCTCGACCGCGGCGGAGAGCCCCGCGATGACGAGCGCCGCGCAGCCCAGGACGCGACCGCGAGTGGCCGCATCGCTCGACCGGGCGAGGAAGTGGGTGACCGCGGGCGTCGCCTCGGCGTCCGCGGAGCCATCGAGCCCGGCGGGCCCGGCGAGGGCACGGACAATCTCGGGAAAGCGCTCGGGACTGACCGCTTCGGCCGCCCAGAACGACACCCACTCGCGGAGCTGTTCGAGGGTGCGGCAGGCCTCGATCTCGACGCCGGGCACGGCGGCGTCCTCGGGAAGCCCGCTGGCCGCGCCGGGGTCCAGCGGGAGCACGAGGAGCGGTTCTTCCTCGACGAACACGAGGCCGTTGCGCTCCAGGGCGCGCTCGACGGCGTTCCCGTCCCCGGCGTTCGGCCAGACCGACCACAGGGCCGGGGCGTGGTCCATCAGGGCGATCGAGCGCTCGACGGCATCCGGGCCGACGCGGAGCACCCGGTTCAGCTCGGGATGGGGTGCGCCGCTGCGCACCCAGGAGAGGGCGGGGCTGTCCTCCCCGTCCGAGCCGCGAACGAGGTGGGTCTGAACGTAGTGCGTCTGGGCGCGCGTCGCGGAGACGGCGATTCTCGGAACCATAGAGCGACACGCTACCCCTGATCGTGCCACAACGCGAGCCCGGATCGTTTTCGTGGCGCGTCGGCACCCCGGCGCTGCGAGTCAGCCGATTGCCGCTGCCCCCGAAGCGGCCGGTCATGACGGCGAGAAAACGGTGACTGCGGACCCACTCCGTCACGGCGACACCAGGGTTCCGGACGCTGATCAGTCGCTGTTGTACCCCCAGTCGGATTCGAACCGACACTGAAACGATTTTAAGTCGTCTGCCTCTGCCGTTGGGCTATGGGGGCCCGGGCACAGTCTACAAGCCCGCCGAATCGCTGTGCGCGATCCGACGGGCTTGGCTGCGGCTTCCGGGTGCGGCAGTGGCTAGCGCAGCCGCCGGAGGCGCTGGCGCTGGCCGAGCACGGTCGCGCCGCCGCCGAGGAGGAGCGCGCCCAGTCCGAGCAGCAGCGGCCACGCGCTCGCCTCGCCGCCCGTCTCGCTCAGTGGGTCACGCGGCTCGGTGCCCGGCTCGCCG
>NZ_JAPFRB010000002.1:110584-115074 GCF_035726885.1 Leucobacter sp. M11
TGATCGTCGCCTCGTCCCGCACGATGGTGACCGTCGCGGTGTCCCGCGCCCCGATCGTCGCTCCCTCCGCGCGGGTGACGGTGGCCTGGAGGGTCCGGGAGCCGGGTTCGTGGACCAGACTCTGCACCGTCAGGGTCTTCGCTTCGGCATCGCCCGCGGCCCAGGCGAGGTCAAAGCTCGCGGAGACGTAATCCCGCCCCGCGACGGCGGTGCCGTCGCTCAGCTCGACCCGGGCGGTGACCGCCTCGTCGGTGGGGCCCTCGCGGAGCACGGTCAGCGTCGCTGACGCGCCCGCGGTCACCTCGGCGTCCGCTCCCATCCGGACCTCGCCCGGTTCCACGACGGGCTCGGCCACCTCGACCGCGCCCCGATCCGGGGCCGCCCCCTGCGGGCGTGTGACGCCGCGCTGATCGACCGCCACGGCGCTGGCGGGCGCCGCGTCGATCAGCGGTGAGCCCTCCGCTGGGAGCATCGTGTGCTGCGCGCCGCCGTTGTCCGCCAGGCCGCCGAGGAGCCACTCGTCGAGGGGCAATACGTCTTCGGGGTCGGCCGGAAGCGCACCCGAGGCGGGGACCGTGTTCTCGACCCCCGAGACGCGCTCCCCGTACTCTGCGATCACCCCGCCGTGTTCGGCATCGCCCAGCGCGGAGGAGCGCACGGAAAGCCCCATCTCTTCTCCGCGGACGTGCACGGGGGCTCCCGGCATCGTGAGGTGTTCGATCACGCTGTCGAAGCCCTCGCCCTGAATCAGCATCCCCGGGAGCCCCGAGCCCGCATCCGGACCCACGTCCACGGTGTTGTTCACCACGTGCACCGAGGTTCCGGTCGTCTCCGCGACGGAGGGCCTCAGCACCAGCATGACGCCCTCGTGCTCCGCGAGGGATACCTCGCCGTTCGCGAAGGTGTTCCCGGAAAGGTGTATGGCCGGCCCCGTTTGCTCGCCGGAGTGATAGGTGTCGATGAGCGCCGCGGCCCCGTCGATGCCCCAGTTCCCGACAAAGCTGGAGTCCACCAGCTCGACGACCGGGGTCTCGCGGTCTTCCAGTACGTCCGCCTCAATCGCGAGGCCCCCGCCCTCCTCATAGACCGCGGCGGTGTTCCCGGAGAACACCGACTCGGCCACCCGAATGGACTGTTCTCCGGCGAGTTCAATGGATTCGAGTCGGAGGCCGCCGACCTCGTTGTCGAGGAACTGCGACCCGAGCACCTCGACGCCGCCCTGCACCCCGGTGAGAGCGACCGCCGCGGTGAGGTACTCCTCCGGGTCCGTGACCCCGCGGAAACTGCTCTCGCTCAGGAGCACGTCCCCCTGCACCTCCCCCGCGTAGAAAGCCGCCTCGCCAAAGCCGGAGATCTCGGAGAAGTGGGTTCTGGTCACCTCGACCGCCGGAGTGCTTCGGGGGTCTGCGCCCGCGTGCTCGACCGTGTCGAGGCTCAGAGCAAGGCCGGGAGACTCGGCCTCGCTCACCGCGAGCTGGGTGAAGAGCGTGTCGGTCACGGAGATGTGTTGCTCCGCGGTGAGCTCCGCGATATCGATCGTCAGCCCAGCCATATCCAGGTTCCGGAACACGCTGTCCGCCACGCGAACCGATCCGTAGACCTCGCCCAGCCAGAGCGCGGCAAGCTCGGAATCGCCGGAGCTGCCGTCCACCGTGAGGTCCTGCACGGTGAGATCCCCGTTGAGCATCTCGACGCTCAGCAGCCCCTCACTGGAATCGTTCACGCTCAGCGCGCAGAGCGTAACCCCCTCCCCGGGAGCCGTGCTCACCAGGGAGACGATCGGTTCCCAGTTCCGATTCGTCTGGGTAATGCCGAGGTCGAACAGCGATACCGTCGCGCCGTCCGCACCGCGAATCCAGGAGTCGGTGCCCAGGGTTGCGGGCGCCCAGGTGACGGTCGCCCCGCCTCCGTCAATCACGACGGACTCGGTGAGGCGCACGGACTCGCTGACCGTGACGGCGAGTCCCGCGGCGAAGCGAATGGTATCCGTGCCGGGCTGCGCGTTTGCGTCAAGCACCGCCTGGGCGAAGGTTCCGGGCCCGGAGTCCCCCGAGGCCGTCACGTCGAATACGGTGCCGACCGGGCTCAGCGCCCCGCAGTCCGGCGCCGCCGCGACCCCCTCGTTCGCCGAGGCGGGCACGGTGCCCGCCACCGCGAGCGACAACCCAATGCCCAGTGCGCCCAGCGCTCGAATACGACTCATCGTCCTCCCCCTCACCGTCGCCGGTCCGTTCCGGAGCGGCGATGATTCCCGAACACAATCTAATCTGAGACGGGCAAAGTCGCAATGCTCCCAGCCGCACCGGTGCCGGACGGGCGCGGGGCCTGAGCCGGGATCGCGTGAGCGTGCCGGGCGCGAGCAGGCGTGGGCCCCACCCCGGAGAACAGCAACACGGCCCGCCTTCCGGGGAAGGCGGGCCGTGTGTGGAGAGGTATTGTGGACCCCATCTGGGCAGGTCTGGGGTCCACAAATCGGTGGGCCGCGAGGCGGCGTCCGCTTAGGCGCGGAGGCGCCCCCGGAGGTCGGCCAGCTGCTGGGTGAGCTTGGCCGGGACGCGGTCGCCGAACTGGCCGAAGAAGTCCTCGGTCAGGTCGCACTCCGCGAGCCAGGAGTCGGCGTCGATCCGGAAGAGCTCCTGCAGGTCAGCCTCGGGCACCTCGATGCCGTCCAGGTTGAGCTCGCCGGGAGCGGGGACGGTGCCGATCGCGGTCTGCACGCCCTCCTTCTCGCCCTCGAGGCGACGGATCACCCAGTCGAGCACGCGGGAGTTGTCGCCGAAGCCGGGCCACAGGAAGCGGCCGTCGGCGCCCTTGCGGAACCAGTTGACCTGGAAGATGTGTGGGGCGGCCTCGCCGAGGTCCTCGCCGATCTCCAGCCAGTGGCCCCAGTAGTCGGCCATGTTGTAGCCGCAGAAGGGGAGCATGGCGAAGGGGTCGCGGCGCAGCTCGCCGACGGTGCCCTCCTGGGCCGCGGTCTTCTCCGAGGAGATGGTTGCGCCCATGAAGACGCCGTGCTCCCAGTTCAGGGACTCGGCGACCAGCGGAACGTTGGTCGCGCGGCGGCCACCGAAGAGGATCGCGTCCAGCGGGACGCCGTCCTGCTCGAACCAGTCATCGGCCAGCGTGGGCGTCTGGGTGATCGGCACGGTGAAGCGCGAGTTCGGGTGCGCGGCCGGGCGGCCGGACTCGGGGGTCCAGTCGTTGCCGAGCCAGTCGGTGAGGTGCGCGGGGACCTCCTCGGTCATGCCCTCCCACCACACGTCGCCGTCGTCGGTGAGCGCCACGTTCGTGAAGATGGTGTGACCCCAGAGGGTCTCCATCGCGACGGGGTTCGTGGTCTCGCCGGTGCCGGGGGCGACGCCGAAGAAGCCGGCCTCGGGGTTGATCGCGTTCAGGCGACCATCGGCGCCCTTGCGCAGCCAGGAGATGTCGTCGCCGATCGTCTCGACCTTCCAGCCGGGGATCGTGGGCTGCAGCATCGCGAGGTTGGTCTTGCCGCAGGCCGAGGGGAAGGCGGCGGTGATGTGGTACGCCTTGTTCGTGTCCTCGTTGGTGAGCTTGAGGAGCAGCATGTGCTCGGCGAGCCAACCCTCGTTCCGGCCCATGACGCTGGCGATGCGCAGCGCGAAGCACTTCTTCGAGAGGAGGGCGTTTCCGCCGTAGCCGGAGCCGTAGGAGAAGACCTCAAGGGTCTCGGGGAAGTGCGTGATGTACTTCGTGTCGCTGCAGGGCCAGGCGACGTCCTCGAGCTGGATGCCGTCCTTGGTCACGAGCGGAGCGCCGACCGTGTGCACGGTGCGGACCCACTCGGAGCCGGGCAGGATGCCGTCGAGGGCTTCCTGACCCATCCGGGTCATGATGCGCATGTTGAGCACGGCGTAGGGCGAGTCGGTGAGCTGCACACCGAGCTGGGAGATGGCGCCGCCGACGGGGCCCATCGAGAAGGGCACGACGTACATGGTCCGGCCGCGCATGGCGCCGTTGAGCAGGGGCTCAAGCTCGGCGCGCATCTCGGCGGGGGCACGCCAGTTGTTCGTGGGGCCCGCGTCCTCCTCCTTTTCGGAGCAGATGAAGGTGCGGTCCTCGACGCGGGCGACGTCGTCGGGGTGCGAGCGGGCGAGGAAGCTGCCCGGGCGCTTGTCCTTGTCGAGGGGGATCAGGGAGCCCGCGGCCACCATGCCCTCGGTGATCAGGTTCCACTCGTCCTGGGTGCCGTTGCACCAGTAGACGGAGTCCGGCTGCAGCAGGGTGGCCATCTCGGTCACCCAGCTCAGGATCTCGGGGTTCTGCGTTGTCGCTTCTGCCGTCACGCGCTGCTCAATGAGTCCGTGCGTTCCGGGGACCTGGGCGAGGGTCATGTTGTTACTCCTGGTGTCAACTAAAGAAACCGCGATAGTTCAATTGTGGGGGACATCTGGGTGCCGTATAGGCCAAATCGTATGTCAAAAAGCTGGCTTTTTGCCGTATAGTCAAAGGCATGGCCACTGACT
>NZ_JAPFRB010000002.1:115097-128502 GCF_035726885.1 Leucobacter sp. M11
GACTCGGATTTGCTGATCCTCGGCAAGCGCATCCGGCACTTTCGCATCGCCGCCGGGCTCACCCTGGAACAGCTGGGCAGCCGCGTCGGCGTCGTCGCCAGCCAGCTCTCCCTCGTGGAGAACGGCAAGCGCGAACCGAAGCTCACCCTGCTGCAGGGGCTGTCGCGGGAGCTGGGCGTCGAGGTCGCCGAACTGCTGAGTTCGGAGGCCCCCGACGCCCGCTCCGCGCTGGAGATCGAGCTGGAGCGCGCCCAACGCTCCCCCGTCTATACCCAGCTCGGCCTGCCGGCTATCCGCTCCCCGAAATCGCTCGGCGACGAGACGCTCGCCTCGCTGGTGGGCCTGCACCGGGAGCTGAACCAGCGCTCCCGGGCGGCCGCGGCAACGCCAGAGGAGGCCCGGCGCGCGAACACGCAGATCCGGCACGACATGCGGGCCAAGAATAACTACCTCCCGGAGATCGAGTCCGTCGCCGAGGAGCTCATGGCGAAGGTCAACCACACGACCGGGGCGGTCACACACCGCACGGTCCAGGTGCTCGCCGAAAAACTCGGCTTCACCCTGATCTTCGTCGACGACCTCCCGTCGTCCACCCGGAGCATCACCGACCTCGAGAACGGGCGCATCTACCTCCCCCCGGCCTCGATCCCCGGCGGCCACGGCCTGCGCTCCCTCGCGCTCCAGGCGATGGCGCACCACGTTCTCGGGCACGACCGCCCGAGCAGCTACGCGGAGTTCCTGGAGCAGCGGCTCCAGATCAACTACTTCGCCTCGGCCTGCCTAATGCCGCAGCGGCGCGCGCTCGACTTCCTCGGCGAGGCCAAGCGGGAGCGCAACCTCGCCATCGAGGACTTCCGGGACGCCTTCGGCGTGACCCACGAGACCGCCGCACACCGCTTCACCAATCTCGCGACCGAGCACCTCGACCTGCTCGTCCACTTCTACCGGGTCGACCGGGAGGGCGCGCTGCTCCGCGGCTACGAGAACGACGGCACCCCGCTGCCCGAGGATCCGACGGGAGCGATCGAGGGCCAGGTGCTCTGCCGGAAGTGGGCCGGGCGGACCGCCTTCGAGCGGACGAACCGGACGAGCGAGTTTTACCAGTACACCGACACCCCCGTTGGCACGTTCTGGACCACAGCGCAGACGGGGCACGCGGAAACCGACGCCTTCTCGATCAGCTGCGGGGTTCGCTTCGACGATGCGAAGTGGTTCCGTGGGCGCGACACCCAATTCCGCACCCACTCGACCTGCCCCGACGAGACCTGCTGCAAGCGCCCGGCGGATGACCTCCAGCAGCGCTGGGGCTCCCGGGCCTGGCCGAGCGCGCGGATGCACGCGCACGTGCTCTCCCCCCTGCCGACCGGCTCCTTCCCCGGCGTCGACGACACCGAGATGTACGAGTTCCTGAGCCGCCACGCGGCGCAGGACCAGGGCGCCATCGAGGAGGCAGGTCCGGGCGTCCGCGGCTGAGCCGGCCGCGAGGACGCGCGCACCGGGCAAAACTGGGCGAACGCACCCGATTCAAAGGTGCGAGCAGTAGGCTCGTGGCACTCGATCCGCTGGGAGGCCTTCCGTGTCCTACGTCCACTCCACCGAGCTCCCCCACTCCGCTGCGTCGGTCTTTGCCTGGCACGGCCGCGCCGGAGGCTTCGAACGGCTCACCCCGCCGTGGCTGCCCGGCCGCATCGTCTACGAGGCGGATTCGCTCCGCGATGGCCAGGCGCTCCTTGCCCTCCCTCTCGGCCTCCGCGCCGCGGCCCGGCACGTGCCCGCGGGCTACCGAGAAAACCGGCAGTTCGCGGACCGGATCGTCCCGAACGGCTGGCGGAGCGTGCCCGCCGCGGCCGCGCTGCCCTGGCGGCACCGGCACGAGTTCGAGGCGCTCGGGCCCGAGTCCAGCCGGATGACCGACCGGGTGCTGACCCCGCTCGGCGCGCGCGCCCTCGCCCCGGCGTTCCGCTACCGGCACGCGCAGCTCGCCGCGGACCTCGACGCGCACGCCTGGCGGGCCGCCACGGGCGCGGGCACGAAGACCATCGCGATCACCGGAACGAGCGGGCTCGTCGGCCGCGCCCTCGCCGCGTTTCTGAGCACCGGCGGGCACCGGGTGATCCGCCTGGCCCGCACTGAGTCCTCGCCGAGCGACACCCGAATGGCCCGCCGGTTCTGGGACCCGGAGCACCCGGACCCCGCCCTGCTCGACGGCGTCGACGCGGTCGTGCACCTGGCCGGGGCCAGCATCTTCGGGCGCTTCACCCCCGAGCACCGGCGGCGCATTCGCGACAGCCGGATCGGGCCAACCCGGGCCCTCGCGGAGCTGGCCACGCGCAGCCATGAGGCGGGCGCTGGCCCCAGCGTCTTCGTCTCCGCGTCAGCGATCGGCGCATACGGGGCCGCCCGCGGCGACGATCTGCTCGACGAGGCCGCGCCCGGCGGCGAGGGCTTCCTCGCCCGCGTCGTCTCGGAGTGGGAGGCGGCCACGGCCCCGGCTGCCGAGGCCGGGATCCGCACCGCGCAGATCCGGACCGGGATCGTGCAGGCCGCGAGCGGCGGGGTGCTCCAGCTCCTGCGCCCGCTGTTCGGCGCGGGGCTCGGGGGGCGGATCGGCTCGGGTGAGCAGTGGCAGTCCTGGATCGAGCTCAACGACCTCGTGGAGGTGTACCACCGCGCGCTCTTTGATCCGGCGCTCTCTGGCCCCGTGAACGCGGTGGCCCCCTCCCCCGTGCGGCAGTCCGAGTACGCGGGCATCCTGGGCGGGGTGCTCGGCCGCCCCTCCGTCATCCCCGTGCCCGGCTGTGCCCCGGCGATCCTGCTCGGGCGGGAGGGCGCCGCCGAGCTGGCCCTCGCCGATCAGCGCGTCCTGCCCGCGAGGCTGCGCGCGGCGGGGCACCGCTTCCGCTTCCCCGAGCTGCGCTCCGCGCTCCAGCATCAGCTCGGTCGCACCGTCCCCCAGCCCTGAGCTGCGGGCCGCAGGCACGAGAAAGCCCCCCGGCTGACAGCCGAGGGGCATTCTGGTGAGCCGTGCGGACTAGTCCGTCTTGGGCTTCGGGCGGGAGGCGAACTCCTCGAAGACGGCGCGGGGGGTCTGCGTCATCTCCAGGTTCACGGTGTCGCGACCCAGGAAAAAGTGACCGACCCAGCCGCCGAAGACGCGCCACTTGCGCTTCCACGTGGGCAGCGCGAGGCCGTGGTAGAAGCGGTGTGCGAGCCACGCGAGGTAGCCGCGCATGCCGAACTTGCCGCGCTGGAACACGCCGGTGTTCATGCCGAGGCCCGCGACGGCGCCCTGGTTCTTGTGGTTGTACTCGGTGATGCCCTCGCCGCGGATGTCCGCAACGATGTTCTTCGCGAGCAGCTTCGCCTGGCGCACCGCGTGCTGGGCGTTCGGCACGCAGAAGCCGCCGGGGCCGGGGGTCGACGAGAGGTCGGGCACCTGCGAGGTGTCACCGGCGGTCCAGGCGCCGCCGATGGGCTCGCCCTCCTCGGTGGTGATCTGCAGCTTCGGGTTCGCGACCACGTGGCCGCGGCCGCCGATGGGCAGGTCGGTGCCGCGCAGGAACGGGCGGGGCATGACGCCAGCGGTCCAGACGATCAGGTCGGACTCGAAGCTCTCGCCCGTGGACAGCTCGATCTTGCCGTCAACGGCGGACTGCAGCTGGGTGTCCAGGTGGATCTGCGCGCCGCGCTCGGTGAGCATCTTGATGACCCAGAGGCTCTGCTCGAGGCTGACCTCGGGCATGATGCGACCCATCGCCTCGATGAGGTGGAACTCGATCTCGTCGAAGGAGATCTCGGTGTACCGGCGCAGCAGGTTCGTGGCGAAGGAGCGCAGCTCGGCAAGCGTCTCGATCCCGGCGAAGCCACCGCCGACGACGACGACGTTCAGCAGGCGCTTGCGCTCGGGCGAGCCGACGGGCAGCGACGCGGCCCGCTCGAAGTTCCCGACGAGGCGGTCGCGCACGGCGACGGCCTCCTCGATCGTCTTCAGGCCGATGGCCTCGTCCGCGACACCCGGGATCGGGAAGGTCCGCGACACGGAGCCCGTCGTGATGACGATGTGGTCATAGGCGAACTCGGTCACCTCACCGGTGTTCGGGGTGATCGTCGCGGTCTTGGTCGCGTGGTTGATCCCCGTGACCTTTCCGGCAACGTTCTTGGTCTTGCTCAGGTGGCGGCGGCGGGCGACCACCGCGTGACGCGGCTCGATCGAGCCGGCAGCAACCTCGGGCAGGAAGGGCAGGTAGGCCATGTACGGGAGCGGGTCGACAATCGTGACCTCGGCCTCACCGGCGCGGAGCCACTTCTCCAGCTTCCATGCGGTGTAGAAGCCGGCGTAGCCTCCGCCAACGATCAGAATTTTTTTCGACACGAACGGTCTCCTCGATAGACGCTGAACAGGTGGCCCGGCAACGAAACACGCCGAGACACAATTCCGGGAGCCGCCAAAGCGTCCCGCAACCAGTCTATTCTAGCCAAGCTTTCAGAATAACCGAACCTTTCAAGCAAGACCCGACGACATTACGCAGATAATTCTCTAAAGATCCACTATTCCACAGAAAACATCAAGAAGCGCGGTTTTCAGGAGGTTTTCAGGAGGTTTCGCTTGCCCGGTCCTGCGGGCTCCACCCCGAGGCGGCCAGGGCGAGGTCCCCGATGGGGTTCACCCCGGGGCCCGCGGCCAGGGCGTGACCCATGAGCGCGTGCAGGCACTTGACCCGAACGGGCATGCCTCCGGCGCTGATCCCGGCGAGCTCCGGCACATCGTCGACCGTCTCCCGGTCGGCGATGTAGGCCTCGTGGGCGCGCTGATACCCGGCACGCAGTTCCTCGTCCTCGGCGAGGAGGGCGTTCAGCTCCGTCATGTAGCCGCCCGCCTCCAGCCGGGAGGCCGCGGCGGTGGCCTCGGGGTGGCTCAGGTAGTAGAACGTGGGGAACGGCGTCCCATCGGGCAGCCGGGGCGCGGTGGCCACCACAACCGGTTCGCCGGAGGCGGTGCGCGCGGCGATGCCGAGCACGCCGCGGGCCTGGCGGCCCAGCTGCTCGGACACCCGCTCGATGTCGGCGTCGGTCGGGCTCGCGAAGGGTGGGCGGCTCATGGTTTAGTTCTCTTTCTTCGTTGCCTGCTCGGGATCCCCGGCAAGCTCCTCGGGTTCGGCGGTCGTTGTGCCCGCGACGAGCACAGAGCCGACGAGGCCGCGGAGCCAGTCGCTCTCCGCGGCCCGCAGCTCCGGGCTCGCCTCCGGCGTCTCCGTCACGGGAATCACGACGTCGTTGATGACGCTCAGCTGCGTCTCGCCGGGCATCACATAGAACAGCCGGTCCCGCGCCTGGGCCCGGATATAGGCCGGGTCCTGCCAGCGCACGCGCTCCGCCTCGATGTCGTCCACGGCCTCGCGGTGCAGCTTCACGCTCTGGTCGAGCTCCGCGATCTCGCGGCGCTGCTCCACCAGGGTCGTGACGCCGGGGCTGAGCATCCAGACCCCGACGATCACGAGCACCACGATTCCGACCGTGAAGAACGAGAAGTTCAGGCTCCTCACCCAGGCGGTGAACTCGGCCCCGGCGGCGCGCTTGGCCATGACGCCGACTTAGTCCTGGGCGAAACGGGGGAAGGCCCCGCGGCCCGCGTACTCGGCGGCGTCGCCCAGCTCCTCCTCGATCCGGAGCAGCTGGTTGTACTTCGCGACGCGCTCGGAGCGTGCCGGGGCGCCGGTCTTGATCTGGCCGCAGTCGGTGGCGACGGCGATGTCCGCGATCGTGGTGTCCTCGGTCTCGCCGGAGCGGTGCGACAGGATCGCGGTGTAGCCGGAGCGCTGCGCGAGCTGCACGGCGTCCATCGTCTCGGTCAGCGTGCCGATCTGGTTTACCTTGACGAGCAGCGAGTTCGCGGTGCCCTTGGCGATGCCGTCCGCGAGGCGGGCGGGGTTCGTGACGAAGAGGTCGTCACCGACGAGCTGCACCTTGTCGCCCAGCTTCTCGGTGAGCTGTGCCCAACCGTCCCAGTCGTTCTCGTCGAGCGGGTCCTCGATGGACACGAGCGGGTAGCGAGCGACGAGGTCGGCGTAGTAGTCGGCCATCTCGGCGCTCGTGCGCTGCTGACCCTCGAAGGCGTAGGTGCCGTCGGCGTAGAACTCGGTGGAGGCGACGTCGAGCGCGAGCGCGATGTCCACGCCGGGGGTGAAGCCCGCGCGCGTGATGGCCTCCATGATCAGGTCGAGCGCCGCGGCGTTGTTCGGCAGGTCGGGAGCGAAGCCGCCCTCGTCGCCAAGCGCCGTCGCGTAGCCCTTCTCCTTGAGGAGCGCCTTGAGGGCGTGGTAGGTCTCGGTGCCCCAGCGGAGCGCCTCGGAGAAGCTCGGGGCGCCGAGCGGCACCGCCATGAACTCCTGGATGTCGACGCCGGTGTCGGCGTGCGCACCGCCGTTGATGATGTTCATGAGCGGCACGGGGAGGGTGCGCGCGTTCGGGCCGCCGAGGTAGCGGTACAGGGGCAGGTTCGCGGACTCGGCGGCGGCACGGGCCACGGCCAGGCTCACCCCGAGGATGGCGTTCGCGCCGACGCGCTGCTTGTTCTCGGTGCCGTCCGCGGCCATGAGGGCGGAGTCGACGAGGCGCTGGTCATCGGCGGCGAAGTCGTCGATGGCCTCGGCCAGCTCGGTCTCCACGGCCTCGACGGCCTTGAGCACGCCCTTGCCGAGGTAGCGAGCGGAGTCGCCGTCACGCAGTTCGAAGGCTTCGAAGGCGCCGGTGGAGGCGCCGGAGGGGACCGCCGCGCGGGCCACGGTGCCGTCGGTGAGGCCGACCTCCACCTCGACCGTCGGGTTCCCGCGGGAATCGAGAATCTCGCGTGCGATCACCGCGTCGATAAATGCCACCATGGTCTCCTTGACTGTTGCGTGTCTGCTTCGGTTCTGCTCTGGTGTGAGCGGGTGCTTCGGGTGAGGACGCCTCCGTGGGGGATGCTCCTCGGCCGGCCACGGTGCCGCGTGGGGCGGTGGCCGGGAGTCGGGGTTCAGTCTAGCGTGACCCCAGCGGGCGCAGCTCAAGATCGGCGGCGTCCCGCACCCCCGCGCGGACGGAGGCGACCCGGGTGTACCCGGCCTCCTCGGCACGAGCGAGCGTGGGCTTCGGGTTCTTCGGGCGGCGCTCCAGGCGAACCCGGTGCCCCCCGGCGACGAGCTGCTGCTTGAGCGTCGAGAGGTCGGCGGGGGCGGCGTCGCGGTCGAAGAGCAGGACGACGGACTCGGGGCCCTGCTCCTCGGGCAGCTCGATCAGATCAACGACCCGCTCGAAGCCGATGGAGAAGCCGGCCGCGGGCACGTCATCGCCGAGGAAGCGCCCGATCATGCCGTCGTAGCGGCCGCCGCCGCCGACGGAGCTCCCGGAGGAGGGGTGCGCGATCTCGAAGATCGTGCCCGTGTAGTAGCCCATGCCCCGGACGAGGGTGGGGTCGAAGCGCAGGGACACGCCCTCGGGCAGCGCGGTGAGCGCCGCGGCCAGCTCCGCAAGGGTCGCCACGGCCTCCTCGGCGAGGCCCTCGGGGAGCGCCGCGCGGATCTCAGCCTCCGTGAGCGGGATGCCCTCGCCGAGCAGCCGCGGCTCGACGGCCGCGAGCACCCGGCCGAGCGCCTCGGCGGCCGCCGGGTTGGTCTCGGCGAGCTCCGCGACGACGCCGGAGGCACCGATCTTGTCGAGCTTGTCCACCGTGATCAGGGCGCTATCGAACGCTTCCGGCGCAAAGCCGCAGTGCGCGAGCAGGGCCGTGAGCAGGCGGCGGTCGTTGACCCGGATCACGCAGTCGCGCAGGCCGAGCGCGTCGAGCACGGTCGCCGTGGCCGTGATCAGCTCGATCTCCGCGAGCAGCCCGGCCTCGCCGATCACGTCGATGTCGGCCTGCACAAACTGGCGGTAGCGGCCCTTCTGCGGCCGCTCGGCGCGCCACACGGGGCCGATCTGGATGGACCGGAAGACCCCGGGCAGCTCCGCGCGGTGGCTCGCGTAGAACCGGGCCAGCGGCACGGTCAGGTCGAAGCGCAGGCCGAGGTCGGTCAGGGCCTCCGTGCTGTCGGCGTCCGCGGCGGCGCGCAGGGCGTCCGCGTCGATGCCGCGCTTGAGGATCGAGAAGGACAGCTTTTCGTTGTCGCCGCCGAGGCCCGAGTGCAGCCGGGCGTAGTCCTCGACCATCGGGGTCTCGATCTCGTCGAAGCCCTGCGCGCGGTAGACGCGCCGGATCACGCCGAGGGCGTGCTCGCGGCGGGCTTTGTCGGCGGGCAGGAAGTCTCTCATCCCGCGGGGCGGGTTTACGGGTGCGGCCATGTGGCTATTCTTCCATGCTCCGGACTCGAGCCCGCCACCCGGAGGCGAGTCGGGCTCAGCCGCGCCGGGCACCGCCCGAGCCAACGGCCTCCTCCAGGGCGCGGAGCGCGGTGCGCAGGGCCCGGTCGGGGTCCAGCCCCGCGGCCTGCGCGGAGACGAGGCGGGCGAGCAGCTCGCGGCCGAGCGCCAGCTCCTCGGCGGCCGCGCTCCCCCGCTCGGCCGCCGGTTCCCGCCCCTCGTCGAGCGGGGCATCGAGCGCGGCGGCGAGCGCCGCGCGGGTTTCCGGGGTGTCGGCGCGGGCGATCCGGTCGATGACCTTCGCGACGCGGGCGAGCCCGGGCATCGCAGCCGGGATCCCGTCGAGCACGCCCCGGGAGGCGACGGCTTCGTCGGACGCGGCCGCCTTGAGCGCTTCCCACTCAGCGTTCAGCTCGGCAACGGTCATCTGTTCCCGGCCGCCGAAGACGTGCGGGTGGCGGCGGATCAGCTTGTGGTTCAGGCCGAGCATGACCGCCTCGAGGTCGTAGCCCTCGCCGTCGCGCTGGGCGATGGCGGCGTGGAACAGCACCTGGTACAGCACGTCGCCGAGCTCCTCGCGCACCCGCGCTGGCCCCTCCCCCGCCTCGATGGCCTCGGCGAGCTCGGCGGCCTCCTCAATCAGGTAGCGCACGAGCGACTCGTGCGTCTGTTCCCGGTGCCAGGCGCAGCCGTCCGGGCCGAGCAGGGTCTCGATGGTGTCGCGGAGTGCGGCGGCGGCACTCGCGTTCCGGCCGGAGCTGGGGGCGGGTGTCTGCGCGCGTTCGTTCACGTTTGCACCCTATCGCGAGAGCTACCCGCGCGCGCGGTTATCCCGGGGTGAGCACCCGGAGTTGCTCGGCGCCGGGGCCCGAGAGTTCCGCGCGGCGCACGGGGCGGCCCGCGAGCGCGAGGAGCAGGGCGAGGGCGCTGCCGCGCGCCTCGGGGCCGGAGCCGATGCGGACCGTCCCCGTCAGGGTGGCGTCCGTGAGGACCAGGGTGATGCCGGTGGCGCGCTCGCGCCCGCCGCCCATCGCCGGGCTGGTGGCGCGCTGGTAGCGCAGCGCGGCGATCGTGGGGCCGAGCGGGTAGCGGCGGCGGAGGCCGAGCGGTCGGCGCAGGTCTTCTCCGTGCACGATGATCTCCACGAGCCGGGAGGCTGCGGGGGCGGGCGCCCCGGAGCGGCGGTGCCGAACCGCGCGAAAGGCCTCCAGCGTCTCCGCGGGATCGGCCCGGAGCTCGCGGGCGACGCCCTGCTCGTTCATGAGGTCGAAGGCGAAGCGCGAGCGGACGAGGTCCCGGGCAAAGGACCAGCTCGTGGTGCTCGCGTCATCGACGAGGTGGGCGAGCACGTCGTGCACGGTCCAGCCCGGGCAGGGCGACGGGGTGTCCCAGGCGCTCGCGGGCACCGTGCCGAGGTCGTCGAGCAGGGCAGCGCGTTCGCGGTGCACCGCGGTCCACACGTCGCGCATGGCTTCGTCCCTTCGCCTCGTCGCGCCCAGGTTAGGTGGTGCCGCTCATGCGCGCAAGCGCTGCCGCCCTCACACGCACGCCCCTCGGCGGTTCAGCGCCGCACCGGGCGCTACTCCCCGCGAGCGCGGCGCTCGGCCTCGCGCTTCGCGGCGCGGCGGGCGGCCACCGAGCCGATCACGGTGTCCTTCGGGGCGGCCCGGGGCGCCGTCGGCGACCCGGAACGGCCGAGCGACCCCGCGGCGCGCGCGGCGTTCGGCTGCTGCCGCGCCGCCGGAGCCGGAGCGGCGGCGGTGGTGGTGGCCGGCGCAGCGCCCTTCGGCTGCGCGGCGGGCCGTTTCGCCGGCGCCTGCGCGGACTCGGCCGCGGCGACCGGGGCGACCGGATCCGAGATGATGAGGTCGAAGATCGTATCCACCCAGCCCACGATGTCGGTGTCGTCCACCTCGTCGATGCGGGCGGCGACGGGCATCGGAATGACGATCTGCTGGTTCGTCTCCGTGTAGCGCGAGCCCGGGTACATCCGGCTCAGCCGGAGCTGCCGCGAATCGGGCAGCGTCACGGGCTCGATGCGCAGGCTGTTGCCCGCCGCGACGACCTTGGTGAGTCCGAGCTGGGCGGAGCGGCGACGCAGGGTCGACACGCGCGCGAGCAGGCGCACTTCCTCCGGGGGTTCCCCGTAGCGGTCCGTCAGCTCCTCCAGGACCAGCGAGACGTGCTCGGCCGGGGCCTGCGGGTGGCTGGCCGCGGAGAACTTCTGGTAGGCCTCGAGGCGCAGGCGCTCGCTGTCCACGTAGAACTCGGGGATGTGCGCGTCGAGCGGCAGCTCCAGGGTGAGCTCCGCCGCGGTCTGCACGTCCTCGCCGCGGAAGGTGTTCACGGCCTCGCCGATCATCCGCAGGTACAGGTCGAAGCCGACGCCCGCGATGTGCCCGGACTGTTCCCCGCCGAGCAGGTTTCCCGCGCCGCGCAGCTCCAGGTCCTTCATCGCGACCTGCATGCCGGAGCCGAGATCGTTGTTCGTTGCGATGGTTTCCAGCCGCTCGATCGCGGTTTCCGAGAGCGCCTTTTCTCCGTCGTAGAGGAAGTAGGCGTAGGCCCGTTCCCGCCCGCGGCCGACCCGCCCGCGGAGCTGGTGCAGCTGGCTCAGCCCGTAGCGGTCCGCGCGGTCGATGATGATCGTGTTCGCGTTCGCGATGTCGAGGCCGGTCTCGATGATCGTGGTGGACACGAGCACGTCGAACTTGCGCTCCCAGAAGTCAACGACGACCCGCTCCAGGGTGTGCTCGTTCAGCTTGCCGTGCGCGACGGCAATGCGCGCCTCCGGTACGAGCTCGGCCAGCTCCGCGGCGACGCGGCTGATCGATGACACCCGGTTGTGCACGAAGAACACCTGGCCCTCGCGGAGCATCTCGCGCCGAATGGCCGCCGCGATCTGCTTATCGCTGCGCGCGCCGACGAAGGTGAGGATCGGGTGCCGATCCTCGGGCGGGGTGGCCAGGGTGCTCATCTCGCGGATGCCGGTGACCGCCATCTCCAGGGTGCGCGGAATCGGGGTCGCGCTCATCGAGAGAATGTCGACGTTGGTTTTCAGCTTCTTCAGCGAGTCCTTGTGCTCCACGCCGAAGCGCTGCTCCTCGTCGATGATGACGAGGCCGAGGTCCTTGTACTCGATCGAGTCGGTCAGGATGCGGTGCGTGCCGATCACGACGTCCACGCTGCCGTCGGCGAGGCCCGCGAGGGTCTCCTTCGCCTCCTTGTCGGTCTGGAAACGGCTCAGCTGCCGGAGCCGGACGGGGAAGCCAGCGAAGCGGTCCTGGAAGGTCTCGAAGTGCTGCTTCACGAGCAGCGTGGTCGGCACGAGCACCGCGACCTGCTTGTTGTCCTGCACCGCCTTGAAGGCCGCGCGCACCGCGATCTCGGTCTTGCCGAAGCCGACGTCGCCGGACACGAGCCGGTCCATCGGCACGGGCGACTCCATGTCCTTCTTCACCTCGTCGATCGTGGTGAGCTGATCGATCGTTTCGGCGAAGGGGAAGGCCTCCTCCAGCTCATGCTGCCACGGGGTATCGGGGCTGAAGGCGTGCCCGCGGGACGCCATCCGCGCCGAGTAGAGCTTGACGAGCTCCACGGCGATGTCGCGGACCGCCCGCCGCGCCTTGGTCTTCGCGGTGGCCCAGTCCGAGCCGCCCATCTTGCTCAGCGCGGGGGCCTCCCCGCCGACGTAGCGGGAGAGCTGATCGAGCTGATCCGTTGGCACGTAGAGCTTGTCCGCGGGCATGCCGCGCTTGGTCGAGGAGTACTCCAGAACCAGGTACTCGCGGAGCACCTTCGTCGCGTTCCGGCCGGAGCCCGAGGGCACCATGCGCTGGCTGAGCTCGACGAAGCGGCCGATGCCGTGGGTCTCGTGCACGACATAGTCGCCCGCGACGAGCTTGAGCGGGTCAACGACGTTCTTGCGCCGGGTGGCGACCTTCGCGACGCGGCCCGGCTGATAGCTGACCGTGCGCCCGAAGAACTCGGCCTCGGTCAGCTGCAGGAGGCGGGCCTCCGCCGACTGGAAGCCGTGCCAGGCGGTCGCCGCGAGCGCGTAGACGACGCCGCTCTCGGGCTCCGCGGGCAGCTCCTCGACGACCCGTGCCGCGATGCCGTGCTCGGCGAGCACGTCCCGGGCCCGGTCAACGAGCCCGGTGCCCTGCGCGGTGACCACCACGGTCCAGCCCTCCGCGAGGCGGGTGCGCAGGAAGTCGCTTGCCCCGTCGCTCGCGCCGGTGATCTGCGGCAGCGCGGAGCCGTGCACGGGGATCGTCCCCGCCTCGTGCTCGGGCTCAGCCTCAGGCGCGGCGGCGAGTTCCCCGGCGGCCCGCGCGGCGTCAGCGGCCTGAGCGGCGGCGTCGGCGTCCTCCTCCGGAGCGCTGAGGAAGGCGGTGACCGTCCACCAGGGGCGGCCGACGGAGGCATCGCGAAGCTCGTCCAGGGTCAGGAAGCCCTGCTCGTCGAAGCTGAGCGGGGCGTCCGCCCCCGCGGTCGCGGCGCTCCACGCGGCGTCCAGGAACTCGCGGTTGGTGTCCGCGAGGCTGACCGCGCGGCTCGCGACGCGCTCGGGCGAGGCCACGAGGACCGCGCCGCCCGCGGGCAGGAAATCGGTGATCGGGGCGAGCCCCGGGCTGAGCATCGGCATGAGGGACTCCATGCCCTCCACCGGGATCCCCTCGCCGAGCTTCTCCAGCATCTGCGCGATCGCGGGGTAGCGCTCGACCCGGTCCTTCGCCCGCTGGCGCACCTCCTCGGTGAGCAGCAGCTCCCGCGCCGGGGGCAGCTCGATCCGGGCGACGGGCTCGGACTGGCTGCGCTGGTCCGCGACTGAGAAGGTCCGGATCTGGTCCACCTCGTCGCCGAAGAAATCGATGCGGTGCGCCTGATCGGCGGTCGGCGGGAACACGTCGAGGATGCCGCCGCGCACGGCAAATTCCCCGCGCCGGGTCACCATGTCCACCCGGGTGTAGGCGAGTTCGACGAGCGTGCGCGAGATGGTCGCGAGGCCGACGCTGTCCTGCCCGGCGACGAGCGCGACCGGGGCGATGCGCCCGAGCTGGGGCGAGAT
>NZ_JAPFRB010000002.1:128587-130758 GCF_035726885.1 Leucobacter sp. M11
AAGCGCCGACCCACGGTCTCCGCGGAGGGGCTCAGCCGCTCGTGCGGGAGCGTCTCCCAGGCGGGAAATTCGACGGCGGTGATCCCGGGCACGAGCGAAACGAGCTCGCCGCGCAACGACTCCGCCTCGCGGCTCGTTGCCGCGATCAGCAGCAGGGCCCCGGTGTCCCCGTCCGCCCGGCGGCGGGTGAGCAGGCCCGCGATCAGCGGGGCGCGAAGCCCCTCGACCACGGAAAAGCCGGCGCTGTGGCCCGCCTGCTCCAGCGCGCGCGCGAAGCTCGGCGAGGACTCGAGCAGCCGGGGCAGCCCCGCGAGACTCACGCCCCACCGCCCGCGCCGTGGAAGCGCTGCTGGGCCGCGGTCAGCCCCTCGCTCACGAGGAGCAGCGCCGCGTCGGCGGCGTCGCCGACGAGCATCGGCAGCGTCTCGCGCTCCTGGGCGGAAAAGGGCTTGAGCACGTAGTCGGCCGGGTCCTGACGGCCGGGCGGGCGGCCGATGCCGGTGCGCACCCGGTTGAACTCGGGGGTGTCCAGGGCCTTCTGGATGTCGCGCAGGCCGTTGTGGCCGCCGTGGCCGCCGCCACGCTTGAGCTTGATCGTGTCGAAGGGGATGTCGAGCTCGTCGTGCACCGCGATCACGCGATCCGGCTCGATCCCGTAGTATTTGGCCAGCCCGGCCACGGGCCCACCGGAGAGGTTCATGAAGGTGTTCGGCTTCGCCAGGATCAGCTTCGGCTCCCCCGGGTTCACCCGGCCCTCCAGGACGCGGGCGTTCGACTGATGGCTCTTGAAGGAGCCGCCGAGCCGGGTCGCGAGCTCGTCCAGCACCATCTGGCCGACGTTGTGCCGGGTCGCCTCGTATTTGGCCCCCGGGTTCCCGAGCCCCACGATCAGCCAGCTCTCTGCGGCCACGCCATCCTCCAACGGTGTCTGCGATTCCTGCGCGTCTCGCAGGAAGCGCTCCCCCGAAGCCTCGGGGGAGAAACGGGAACGAGCCCGTCGGAACCACTCACGAAACGACATGAACGATTCCAACGGGCTCGAGGTAGGGCTTTACTCGGCAGCTGCCTCTTCGCCGTCCTCGTCCTCGCTGGCGCCGCGGGGCTCAACGATGTTGACGACGAGCTGCTCGGCGTCGTCCAGAACCGTGCTGCCCTTGGGGAGCTCGATCTGGCCAGCGAGGATCATGGTGCCGGCGGTGAGGCCGTCCACGTTCACGGTGATGTTCTGCGGGATGCTGGTGGCGGGCACCGAGAGACGCATGGTCTGCAGCTCCAGCAGGGCGTTGGTGCCGGAGAAGGAGATGCCCTCAACGATCACGGGGACCTCCACCTCAACGGTCTCGCCCTCCTTGACGATGATGAGGTCGATGTGCTCGATGATCTGACGCACGGGGTCACGCTGCACGTCCTTCACGAGGACGAGGTGCTTGGCACCGTCGAGGTCGACCTCGATCAGGGCGTTGGCGCGACGGACGATCAGGCTCAGCGGGTGGGCCTCGACCGACAGGTGGATGGGGTCGGTGCCGTGACCGTAGATGACGGCGGGGGTCTGGCCAGCAGCGCGGAGCTTGCGGGCAACGCCCTTGCCGAAGGTCTCGCGGGCCGTGCCGGCGAGGGTGTATTCCTGCTTCATGGTGTGTCTCCTTGGGGCGGCCGGTCGCGGTGCCGGATCTCGCCGTGTTTCATGAGCCCGGGGGCTCTCGGTGTGTGTTCAACTTCTCGCTGGTCGCAACGATCAGGACAGCCGCAAAGCCCCTCAACCGCGTCGATAACGGACGCCGAAGCGTCCCTCGCCGAAGTGCAATTATTCAGTCTACACCCTCGGGGCCGGCCTCGCGCGCGCGAGGGACACGGCCACGAAACCACGCCCGTATTCACCGGAGCACGGCTCCTCCGGCTAATCTGATGCTTGGAGTCCCCTCGCCATCCACCGATCGCGGGCGGCTCCCGCACCAGCAACCCGGAGGAGCACCCCACATGATCGAGACGACGAACACCCCGAGCGAGAACGCCGCGCTGGCAAACGTTGCCGTCATCGGCCTCGCCGTGATGGGCTCGAACCTGGCCCGGAACCTCGCCAGCCGCGAGGGCAACCGCGTCGCGGTGTACAACCGCTCCCCGGAGAAGGCGCAGGCGCTCGCCGAGGCGCACCCCGAGGCGAACTTCACGGT
>NZ_JAPFRB010000002.1:130804-132159 GCF_035726885.1 Leucobacter sp. M11
ACCGCGATCATCATGGTGCAGGCCGGGGCCGCGACCGACGAGGTGATCGGCCAGCTCAGCGACGTCTTCGAGCCCGGCGACATCATCATCGACGGCGGCAACGCGCTCTACACGGACACGATCCGCCGCGAGTTCGCCCTCAAGCAGCACGGCCTGAACTTCGTCGGCGCGGGCATCTCCGGCGGCGAGACCGGCGCCCTGACCGGCCCGAGCATCATGCCCGGCGGCTCGGTCGAGGCCTACGAGACCGTGGGCCCCCTCTTCGAGTCCATCGCCGCCCGAGTGGACGGCGTGCCCTGTGTGACCCACGTCGGCAGCGACGGGGCGGGCCACTTCGTCAAGATGGTGCACAACGGCATCGAGTACGCCGACATGCAGCTCATCGCCGAGGCGTACGATCTGCTCCGCGGCACCGCCGGGCTCTCCCCCGCCGAGATCGGCGACATCTTCGCCGAGTGGAACGCGGGCGAGCTGGAGAGCTACCTCGTCGAGATCACGGCAGAGATCCTGAAGCACACCGACGAGCGCACGGGCAAGCCGCTCGTGGACGTCGTGCTCGATCAGGCCGGGAGCAAGGGCACCGGGGTGTGGACGGTGCAGGCGGCCCTCACCCTCGGCGTCCCCGTGAGCGGGATCGCCGAGGCCGTGTTCGCCCGCGGCCTGTCCGCGCACCCCGAACAGCGCCTGGCCGCGGGCACCCTGGAGGGGCCGTCGAGCGTCCCCGCGATCGACGATGTGCCCGCGTTTGTCGAGGACGTGCGCCGCGCGCTCTACGCCTCCAAAATCGTGGCGTACTCGCAGGGCTTCGACCTGATCCGCGCCGGGGCCACCCAGTACGGCTGGCAGATCGACTGCGGCGACATCGCCCAGATCTGGCGCGGGGGCTGCATCATCCGGGCCGCCTTCCTGAACCACATCACCTCCGCCTACCGCGAGGACCCCGATCTGGTCGCGCTCGTCACCGCGCCGTACTTCGCGAGCGCCGCGGGCGCCGCGCAGGACGCCTGGCGCCGCGTGGTCGCGCTGGCCGCCCAGTCGGGCACCCCGGCCCCCGCGTTCTCCTCCTCGCTGTCCTACTACGACGGGCTGCGCGCCCGCCGCCTGCCCGCCTCGCTCATCCAGGCCCAGCGCGACTACTTCGGCGCGCACACCTACCGCCGCACGGACGGCCCGGGCGTCTTCCACACCGAGTGGAGCGACGACCGCTCGGAGACCCGCCTCCCCTAACGCGCGCCCTCCGCCGGATGCCCCCGGCTGCGTGCTCCCCCGCGCTGGGGAGCACGCTGCGCACCCCCGCGCCCGCAGTCTCCCCTCGCGGGGTCGCCGCCGGGGGCCGCCGGGAGCGCCGCGGCACC
>NZ_JAPFRB010000002.1:132198-137754 GCF_035726885.1 Leucobacter sp. M11
AGCAAAAACCCCTCCGCGGGATCACCGAGCGGTCGGGCCCCACGAAGGGGCGGCAACTCGGGTGATCTCGCGAAGGGGTGTCGCGGGGGAAGCCTAGGCGGCGCCCTCGAACATGCTCGTCACGGAGCCGTCCTCGAAGACCTCGTGGATCGCCTGGGCGATCAGCGGGGCAATCGACAGGACGGTCAGCTTGTCGAAGCGCTTCTCCTCGGGCACGGGCAGGGTGTCGGTCACGACCACCTGGTCGATGAAGTCGGCGCTGAGCACCTCGGCGGCCTTGCCGGAGAGGATGCCGTGCGTCGCGGCGATCGTCACGCCGAGCGCGCCGTGCTTCTTCAGGGCCTCGGCGGCCTTGGCGATCGTGCCGCCCGTGTCGATCATGTCGTCAACGATCAGGCACCAGCGGCCCTTCACGTCACCGACGATCTCGTGCACCGAGACCTGGTTGGCGACCATCGGGTCGCGGCGCTTGTGGATGATCGCGAGGGGCGAGTCGAGGCGGTCGCTCCAGACATCGGCGACGCGCACGCGGCCCATGTCGGGCGAGACCACCGTGAGGTCGTCGCGGTTGAGGGTCTTGCGGAAGTGGTCGAGCAGAACCGGCATTGCGAAGAGGTGGTCGACGGGGCCGTCGAAGAAGCCCTGGATCTGCGGGGCGTGCAGATCCACGGACATGATGCGGTTCGCGCCAGCCGCCTTGAAGAGGTCGGCCACGAGGCGGGCCGAGATCGGCTCGCGGCCGCGGCCCTTCTTGTCCTGGCGGGAGTAGGGGTAGAACGGGGCGACCACGGTGATCCGCTTCGCCGAGGCGCGCTTGAGCGCGTCCACCATGATGAGCTGCTCCATGAGCCACTCGTTGATGGGGTGGGTGTGCGACTGAATCACGAAGGCGTCGCAGCCGCGCACGCTCTCGTCGAAGCGCGCGTAGAGCTCACCGTTCGCAAAGGTGCGCGCATCGGTGGGCACGAGCTCGGCGCCAAGCTCCTGCGCGATGCTCTCGGCCAGCTCCGGGTACGCCCGACCCGTGATGAGGACGAGCTTCTTCTGCCCGGCCATCTCAATGCTGCTCATTTACTGCTCTCCGCTCTGTTCCGCCGCTGCGGCGGTGCTTGTGCCCGGACGGTTCTGCCCGACCCAACCCTCAATGTTCCGCTGCGGAGCGACGTTGAGCGCGAGAGCCCCGGAGGGGACATCCTTGCGCACGACCGTCCCAGCAGCGGTGTACGTTCCGTCGTTAAGTGTAACCGGTGCGATCAGCACGTTTTTCGAGCCGACGCGGACCCCGCGGCCGACCGTCGTCCGGTGCTTGTTCACGCCGTCGTAGTTCGCGAAGATCGTGCCAGCGCCGATGTTGCTGTCGTCGCCGATCTCGGCGTCCCCGACGTAGCTCAGGTGCGGAACCTTGCTTCCCTCGCCGATCAGGGCGTTCTTCGTCTCGACGAAGGCGCCGATCTTGCCCTGGCCGCCGAGCTGCGTGCCCGGGCGAAGGTAGGCGAAGGGCCCAACGGAGGCGCCCGCGCCGATCACGGCGAGAGTCGCCTCGCTCCGGCGCACCTGGGCGCCGTCGCCGATCTCGCAGTCCACGAGCGTCGTGTCTGGCCCGATTTCGGCCCCGGACCCGATCGTGGTTGCGCCGCGCAGGTGCGTGCCCGCGTAGATCACGCTGTCCTGGCCGACGCTCACGGTGGCGTCCACCCAGGTCGTGGCGGGGTCCTGCACGGTCACCCCGGACAGCTGCAGGCGGCGCACGGTGCGCCGGTTCAGCTCGTGGGCGGCCTCGCCGAGCTGCACCCGGTCGTTGACCCCGGCGATGAGCCAGTGGTCACGCGTGGCCACCGCGTCGATTGCGCCGCCGCGGGCGAGGATGCGCACCGCCGCGTCGGTGAGGTACTTCTCGGCCTGCGCGTTGTTCGTGTCGATTTCCGCGAGGACCTCGCCGAGCACCACGCGGTCAAAGACGTACACGCCGCCGTTGACCTCCGTGATGCGCCGCTCCTCCTCGGAGGCGTCCTTCTCCTCGACGATGCGGACAAACGCCCCCGTCTCGTCGCGGACGATGCGGCCGAGCCCCGTCGGGTTCTCGAAGATCGCGGAGAGCAGGGTCATCTGCCGCCCCGCCCCCGTGTGCGAGTCGAGCAGCTCCCGCAGCGTCGGGGCGTCGAGCAGCGGGACATCGCCCGAGAGGACAATGACGTTGCCCCGGAAGTCCGCGGGCAGGGCTTCAAGCGCCTGCTCAACGGCGCGACCGGTTCCCGGCAGCTCGTCCTGATCCACGATGAGCGCCTGCGGCGCCAGGTCCTGGATGGCCGCCGCGACCCGCTCCCGCTCGTGGCGGACCACGGCGACCACGAGGTCCGGATTCATTGCGGCCGCGGTGTCGAGCACGTGCCCGACCAGCGGCAGGCCTGCCATCGGGTGCAAGACCTTGGGCAGCGAGGACTTCATCCGCGTGCCCTGCCCTGCCGCGAGAATGACGACCGCGAGTTGTGTCTGCGTCACATGAGCCCCTTCGAGTGCCGACTGTCGGTTTCTCGCTCCGCCTCCAGGACTCGAACCTGGACCGAACAGCTCCAAAGGCTGCCGTGCTGCCATTACACTAAGGCGGACCGTGCCCCGCGGGCACCGTACTAGTCTGCCAGAACTCTTGGAGCCTCGGCGACCCGAGTGGTTGATAATGGGGGGATGACTGAACGCGACGAGGTCGACCCCATTGTTGAGGAGTGGGCCGCTGCCCACCCGGACCTTGATTTTTCCCCGCTTGAGGTGTTCTCGCGGGTCATGAGGATCGCAAAGCGGCTCGATCGAGTCCGCGCGAATGCCTTCGAGCAGTCCGGCCTCGCGGCCTGGGAATTCGATGTGCTCGCCGTGCTGCGGCGCAGCGGGGAGCCGTTCCGGCTCAGCCCCAAGATCCTGGTGCAGGCGACGATGGTCTCCTCCGGCACCATGACCAACCGGATCGACCGGATGGCCGAGCGCGGGCTCGTCGCCCGGCTGACCGACCCGAATGACGGGCGCGGGGTGCTCGTCGAGATGACCCGAAACGGGCTCACCCTGGTCGACGCGGCCATCACGCGGCTCACGCACGCCGAGCAGGACCTGCTCGCCGGGCTTTCCGGCGCGGAGCGCGGCAAGCTCCCGCAGCTCCTCCGCCGGCTCGGGCTGAGCGTGGAGCAGGCGACCCGGGTCGCCGCCCGGCCAGACAAGCCGCTCGACCCCACGGCCTAACCGCGGCGGCCCCCGGGCCGGACACCCGCCACTGGCCCTACCCCGCCGAGCCGCCCGGCTCGGGGCTGCGCCGGTCGAGGGCCTCGGTCACGTCCTCGCGGGAGGTGACGTGCAGTTTCTGGAGGATCCGGGCGACGTGGCTCTCCACGGTGCGCTTGGAGATCGTGAGCCGCTTCGAGATTTGCGCGTTCGTGAAGCCAAAGCCCACTAGTTCCGCGAGTTCCTGTTCCCGGGCCGTCAGCCCCGGCACCGCGTAGCCGAGCGGGATCGCGAGGCCGCGGCGCACGAGTGCCCGGGCCGCCGCGCCCGCGCGCCGGTCACCGCCCGCGGAGATGTGTCGGCAGCTGTCCCGCAGCCACGGCGCGAGCGGGGAGTCGATCTGCTCCGCGAGCGTATCAACCCGGGCCAGCTCCGCCCCGCGCAGGCCCCCGACGCGGCTCATGGCGAGCGCGTGCAGGCAGCGCAGTTCCATAAGCGCGAAGCCGTGCTCGTGCGCGATCCGCACGATCTCCTCCGCCTCGGCGGTTTCGGAGCCGTCCGGCGCGTGCAGGGAGGCCACGAGCAGCGAGTAGCGCGAGGGAATCTCTAGGAGTCGGCTCGTGACCGCGTCGCGGGCCAGGTATTCGGCCCGCGTCGCCGCCGAGCCCTCGTGGTCGCCGACCGCGGCCTGCGCGAGCGCGAGCGAGGCGAGCAGCAGCCCCTCCGAGCCCGTTCCCGTGAAGGCCTCCAGCTCAGAGGCGGCCACCTTGAAATCGGACACCGCGGCCTGCCAGCTGCCCTGGCCGAGGGCGAATAGCCCACGCCCGAAGGCGAGCAGCGTGTTGCGCACCCGGAGCCCGTTCGTGTTGCGCTCCATTGCCACGCTGAGCAACGAATACAGGGTGGAGGCGGCGCGCAGGTTCCCGCTGAGCAGGTCGCCGAGGCACCAGGCGCCGACGAGGTCGCCGACCGCCAGCGGGTGCTGCTTCATCGAGCGGGCGGCGAGGGTCATCTGCTGCCGGGCGAGGGCGCGGGCGCGCTTGCCCTCCCCCCGCTGCGCGAGGCTGATGATCCGTGTGGAGGACAGGGGCAGGATGTCCGCGTCGCCCTGGTGCGCGGCGTAGAGCCGCTCCTGGAGCTCGTTCGACTCGGTCATCCGGCCGCCGAAGCTCAGCCCGATGCCGCGAGCGACCTGCAGCCGCCACGCGGCGTCGGCGGCCTGCGCGGACAGGGCCGAGCGGGCGAGCAACGCTTCGGCCCAGTCGAGGACGCGCAGGGACTGCTCCCACTGGCCGCTCATCAGAATGAGGGCATCCGCCGCGACAAGCGCCAGGCGAATCGCGTTCTCGTTCCGCTCGACCCCGTCGGGCAGTTCCTCGACGAGGGTGATGGCCTGTTCCACGTCGGCGGCGACGCCGGCCACATCGGAGCTGTAGCGGTGCGCCTCGGTGCGGTTGATGAGCGCGCGGACCCGCAGCTCGGGGTCCGCGTCCGGGTGGCTGAGCAGGGCGCTCGCGAGGCGGATGCGGAAGTCGTAGTCCGCGAGGTGCTCGGTCAGACCGAAGACCCGCCGGAGGGTGTCGATGGGGATCTGCGCGTTCCCGAGGAGCCCCCAGGTCACGGTGGTCATCAGCTCTGCGGGGTCGGCGATGCCCGAGCGCAGCCGCGGCGAGACCGCGGCGTAGAGTTCCCGGTACCGGGTCATCACCTGCACGGGGTTGAGGAGCGAGGAAATGGACTCCCCGTAGATCGGGTGCGCGAGCAGCACGACGGGGTCGCGTCGCGAGCCCCGGGCGGCGTCGAAACGAACGAAACCGGCCTCGACGAGACCGTCGATCGGCCCCAGGTCCACCGCGGCGGCGAGCAGGCTCAGGGGGGCGGGCGCGGACAGGGCGATCGTCTCGAAGGCCCGGCGCTGCGGCTCGCTGAGCGCCGACAGCTCCGCGCGCACCACGTCCGTGAGGGTGGTCTCCTCCGGGAAGGGGGACTGCCACACCCAGATGCCGCGGCGGCTCTCGAGGTGCGCGCCGCGGTCGAGGCCGCGGACGAGCTCGGACAGGAAGAGCGCGTTGCCCCCGCTGACCCCCTCCATGCGGGTCACGGTGTCCGGCGCCAGCTCGCGGCCCGGAAGCAGCGACGCGGCAATCTCCGCGACCTCGTCGCGGGTGAGCGGGGGCACGCGCAGCTCCGCGAGGTGTCCGTCTCGGGTTGCCCGCACCAGGCTCGCCGAGGGACCAGGATTGCTCCGGCACGTCAGCACGACGCGCACATCGTTTCGGGAGATCAGGCGGTCGAGCACGAGCGCGCTCATGTTGTCGAGCAGTGGCACATCGTCGACGAGGATGACGAGTT
>NZ_JAPFRB010000002.1:137804-143043 GCF_035726885.1 Leucobacter sp. M11
AGGCAGGCACGGACGATGGCCTGCGCCACCTTTTCGGGGCGGGCGCTCGCAAACTGCTCGTAGTCGCCGAGCACCGAGACGAAGACCGCGAGCGGGGAGGCCTCGGTGGACTCGGTCGCCGCGAAGCGGGCGATCTCCAGGCCCGGTGTCCGCGTCGCGAGCAGATCGAGGGCGTGACCGGCGAGCGCCGACTTCCCGATGCCCCCGGCCCCCACCAGGAGCGCGTTTGCCCCGGGTTCGGCGACGATCCCGAGCAGTTCCGCGACCAGCTCGCTCCGGCCGAGGAAGACCCCGGCACGCCCGGGTCCCGGCGTGGCCCGCAGCGCCCGCGACCGGGGGTTCGAGTTCGATTCCTTCACCTGCTCAGACTAGTCCGAAGCGGACCGGAACTCCGGCAGGGGCAGCCCGGACTGGGGCGGACTCCCCCAGGAGTGCTACTCTCCCCCACGGGGCAGGCACCCCGCCCCAGCCTGGCACGATTGGAGCAGACCGGAATGTCTTGGGATGAGCACGGGCGGCCACAGCCGTAGAATCCGAGCGAGCCGCCGCCCGCCGCTCAGAGATCGGGCCCCCGGGTCCCCCACTTCCCCGGCCGTCCGCCGCAGCCCGGCGCTGTGCCACAGCCCGGACCCGCGCCACAGCCCGGACCCGCGCAGCAGCCGACCCCCAGCCCGCAGCCCCCGCCCCCGGGTCCCCCGGCTGGGCAGCCCAGCGGCCCGCAGTTCCCCGCGCCGCAGTTGCCCGCGCCGCAGTTCCCCACGACACAGTTCCCGGCGCCGCAGTTCCCGGCCCAGCAGTTCCCCACGACACAGTTCCCCGCCGCCGCCCCGGTCCCACCGCTGCCGCCCGCGGTCCCGGCGCCCCCGGGGTTCCCGCCGCCCGCCGGTCCCGGCGGGGGCGGCCCCGGAGCCCCGGGAGGCCCGGGGCAGCTGCCCCCGCAGGGCCCCTACCGGCCACCGAAGCCGTCCCGCCCGATCTGGGTGTTCGTCGTGCTCGGGGCGGCACTGCTCGCGTTGCTCATCCCCGTGGTGATCGCCGCGATTTCGCTCTTCACGGCGATCCGCGAGACCTCCGACACGGTTCGTGACGCCGCCGCGATGAAACCGGCAACCGTGTACTCGATCACCGAGCGCGAGGAGTTCCTGCCCCTGCAGGAGCGCGTCGAGGCGACCTATCAGCGCTATGTCGACATGATCGACGACGCCTCGATCTTCGAGATTGTGCCGCACACCGATGCGGGCATCGAGTACACGCGATCGTTCCTCTACGCCTACGCCGACATCAAATCGGCGCTCAACATCATGTCGCTCAGCGGAGGCGCGACGAGCACGAGCCCCGGTGAGCTCGATGCCCGCCTGCAGATCCTCGGGGAAAAAGCCGATGAGTACGAGCGCCGCTTCCTCGCGGGCGAGGACCTGGACGTGACGATCTCGATCACCCGCGCCGACGGCTCCGTGTTCGAATCCGATGGCACCGCGCCGGAGGGGATCGACCCTCGGGCGGCGGAGGAGGCCGCACAAGAGGCCGCGGAGTCGAACGCCGACCCCCTCGGGCCGGACGCGAACGGCAGCTACGCCGCCGCCGGGCAGACCCTCGTGGCGGGCTTCGGGGTCACGCTGGACTATGACTATTCCAGTATTTACGCGAGCTGCATGAGCAATCCGAGCCATGACCCTGAGCAGGTCATCGCGTCCTACTGCCACGCCACCCCGGATCGGATTTACATCAACCCCGAGTTCCGGGGGTACCCGGAGATCCTGAATTCCCCCGACTTCCTCGACACCGTCCGGCACGAGCTCGCGCACCACCTCGTGGGGCGGACCTGCGGCACGAGCGCACCGCCGATCACGGGCACGGCCAACGAGGGCGTCGCGAACTCCTATGCGACCCTGTTCCTCGGGGCCGACCGGGACCGGCTTGCGCAGATCTCCGAGGGCATCCCGGAGTATGCGATGTCGGCCGAGACCGATGAGCTCGCCCGGGGCATCCGCGATCAGGAGCGCTGCTCCTAGGGCCGATTGTTCCCCGGGGACGGCCGCCGGAACCCCTGCAGCGCTGCCCCGAGGAGGACGAGGATCCCCGCCCCCGCGAGCAGGGGCGGGGCCGGGGCCCCGGTCGCCGCGAGCGCCCCGGGCCCCGACCCTGGCCGCGCGCTCGGCTCGGCGCGGGGATCAGCGCGGGGATCGGCGCGGGGATCAGCGCGGGGATCGGCGCGGGGATCAACACCGGGAGCCGGGGGGACCTCGCCGTCCGGATCGCGACTCGGATCGGGGGTCGGCTCGGGGGTCGGCCCGGGTGCCGCCGCGAAGACCAACGGCACGCTCGCCGTGGTGCCCTGCCCCGCGACCGTCACCGTGAGCCGTTGCGTCCCGGTGATGCCCGCGGGCGCGGCGAAGCGGAGCGTCGCTCGGCCGCCCTCCGGGGTGCCGACCACGACGGCCGGATCGATCGGTGCCCTGGCTAGTTCGACGCCGTTGAGCGCGATCGAAGCCGACGCGGGCTGCGGCTCGCCCGCGCTCCAGGCGAGCGAAGACAGGGCGACGGTGATCTCCTCCCCGGGGGCGAAGCCCTGCCCGGCGGGCGCGCTCACGGTCACCCCCACCGAGCGTTTCGCCAGGTCCGGGCTCACCACGCCATATTCCGTGAACCAGTCCACCATCGCCTGAGTGTCGATGCGGCCGCTGTCCCTCGGCCGCGTGCCCGCGGCCATCGTGAAGAAGTGATCGCCCCCGCCCGCCAGCAGCGGGTTCGCGGCGACAGTGACCTGCGACGTGGGGGCGAGGATATTCCCGTGCAGGGTGACCTCCGTGATCCGGGCGCCGTGCGGCGCGCTCGGGTCGTAGGTGTAGCTGAGCCCCGCGGACAGGCCGAGTTTCCGGACCGGTTGCCAGGTCCCGAGCGGCTGCCACTGCTCTTCCAACACGGCCGTGAGCTGCGCGCCCGTCAGCGTCGTCGTGACGATGGGGTTGGCGAAGGAGAGCACCGTGGCCACATCGCTGTAGGTCACGGTCCCGTCGGGAACGCCCGGGTCCGCCGAGACAAAGCGAAGGTCGTCCCGTACCCCACCCGGGTTCATGAGCGCGACATCGGCGGCCGCCGCGCGGCGCATCAGCTCAGCCACGAAATTACTCAGGGTGGACTCGGCCCCCCGGTTCTCCTCACCGGTGCTCTGCCGGGCGCGGTTGAGATCCGCGGTGATCTCGCCGACCCGACGCGAGCCCAGCACCGCCGCTTCCCGGACCGCGTCCGCGACGATCTGGCTGACCCGCGGGTCGGCGGGGTACCGTGGCACGCCGCCCTCGGTGAGGGGCAGCACCCGGTTCGAGATCGAACGGAGCGTGCGCTCCTCCGGATCCATCTCCAGGGTCAGCAGGCCGAGGTTCTCGCCGTACTGCCCGCTGGAGACCACGGGCCGCCCGTCGATGAAGTGGGAGTAGGTGAGGTGGGTGTGCGCGGACACGATCGCGGCGACGTCCCGGGTGACCCCGGCGGCAATCCTGCCGAGGGGCGAGTCCGGGGTGATGCTGTCGAGCTGCGTCGTGGCCGCGCCCTCATGGACGAGCAGGATCACCACGTCGGCCTCCCCGTTGCCCGGGTCGCCGTCGCGGAGCTCCGCAACCGCGGCGTTGACCGAGGCCACGAGGTCCCGGGTCTCTAGGCCGTCCAGGCCGGACGGGGTCACGATGCGCGGGAGGTCCTCGGTCACGGCCCCGACGAAGCCGACCCGGATCCCGGCTCGCTCGGTCACCCAGGACGGGGCCAGCACGGGCAGTCCGCTCGCCCGGTGCACGACGTTCGCCGAGAGATATTCCCAGTCCGCGAGCGAGCGAACGCGGCCCGCCAGGTCCGCCCAGCCGCGGTCGAACTCGTGGTTACCCGCCGCGCTGACCTCCAGGCCGGCCGCGTTGAGCGCGTCGATCGTCGGCACATCCTCCTGGATGGCGGAGGTGAAGGTCGAGGCACCGATCAGATCCCCGGCCCCCGCGAAGATCGTGTTCGGATTCGCCGCGCGACGCTGCTGCACGGCACCCGCGATGACCGCCGCCCCGGCTTGCTCGCCCCCGGCCTCTAGCCGGCCGTGAAAGTCGTTGATCGTGACGACGTCGATGCTGACCGGGGCCGCGCCCCCGGGGGCCTGCGCGGGCGCGGCCTGCGCCAGCGCGGGGCCGCCGCCGAGCGAGGCGAGGGTCACCGCGCCCAGCAGGCCCAGCGCCCCCAGCGCGGTGCGCCGCGACGCGGCGGGGCTGCGCCGAGGCCCCGGGTGCTCGGAGGGGTCACGCTGAAGGATCGGCATCGCTCGGGCTCCCGGGTCGCAGGCGGATGGAGCCCCGCGTCTCGCCACGGGCTCCCGTCACCGTCGAGGCTACGGACCGAAGGAGGTCACGGCAAGGCCGCGGGCCGACGCGACGCCGCCCCGACGCGCACCCCGCCGAGCGGGAGCGTGCGGAGCCGTCAGGCCGAGGCGATCCGCGAGCGGTCGAAGGCGTCGAGGCTGATGCCGCGGTCCAGGACCTGGCGCGCCCACTCCTGCGCCGAGTGCAGGCTGTGGTCACGGTAGTTCCCGCAGCTCACGGCCGCCGTCCCCGGCACATCCGCCCACGTCACCCGCTCGACGAGATCGGCCAGCGAGGACCGGATCGCCTCAGCGACCGTCGCCGGGGTGGGCTCCCCCCAGGCGATCAGGTGAAAGCCGGTGCGGCAGCCGAAGGGCGAGATGTCGATCAGGCCCGCGAAGCGGCCGCGCAGGAGCGCGGCCAGCGTGTGTTCGATCGTGTGCAAGCCCGCGGTGGGGATCTCCTGCTCGTTCGGCTGCACCAGGCGGATATCGTAGTTCGAGATGGCATCGCCCCGCGGGCCGTGCTCGATCCCGATCAGGCGAACATAGGGGGCCAGCACCCGGGTGTGATCGAGGGAGAAACTCTCCACCTCGGCTCGTTCGACGTCGCTCATGCGGCCAGTGTACGCACACGCCACCCGCGCGAACCAGCGCCGCTGTCACGCGGCGTCACCGGGCCGCCCCGCATCCCGGCTAGGGTAGTTCCGTTGTCTTCGGCCCCAACCCGCGCGCGAGCGCAGAGGAGCACCCCATGTCGCAGTCCCCCACCCTCCTCGTCTTCGCACACCGCGACGAGGCCTCGGCCTTCGCCGAGGTGCCCCACCTCGTGACCGGGGTCGGCAAGATCAACGCGGCCGTGGCCCTCGCCTCGGCCCTCGCGACCGCGAACACCCCGATCGAGCG
>NZ_JAPFRB010000002.1:143075-144411 GCF_035726885.1 Leucobacter sp. M11
GAGATGGCCCCGACCGACCCAGCCTCGACGAGGTCGTCCAGATCACCGGCGTCGTCCAGCACGATTTCTCGCTGCCCTCCCCCACCCTCGTCCCCGAGGGGGCGCTCCTGCTGCCGGAGCGCACCGCGACCATCGCGACCGGCGATGTCTTCGTCAAGGACGACGCCCAGCGGGCGCACATTGCGAGCCTGGGCGCAAGCCTCGTCGACATGGAGGGCTACGCCTACGCGAGCGTCTGCGCTCGCTTCGGCGTCGGGCTCCAACTGTTCAAGATCCCCTCGGACTTCGCGGACAGCTCCACCACCGACGCGGAATGGGACACGATCGTGTTCCGCAAGAGCGAGCAGTTGCGCGCCTTCTGGGACACGCGGCTCGCCCCCACCGCCGCGTAGCGGCCGGCCGCGTCCCGGGGCCAGGCCCCGCCCGAGGAAGCGCGGCGCGCGCCGCTCACACCGCGCTGGGAATCCGGCGCCCGGTGGTTGACCGGGAAGCGGCGCTCTGCTTCAGTGGAGGTGCCGCCCCGGCCGCGCCCGCGCTCGGGGAACACCGCACCAGAGCCACCGCGCCCCGGGGCCCTGGGCCGAGCGCCGGAGGATCACCCGTGGGAGCTCCCCGCCCGAACCGCCCATCCGTGTTCGAGTTCGCGACCCTCCTCGGCTGGCTCGGCAGCGGCCTGTTGTACGCTGCGCTGCCCCTGGCCTTCGGCGTGGTCGTCGTCCGCCTCGTGAACGGCCCGGGGAGTATCTTCGGCGGCTCGTGGTGGACACTGCTGCACCTGGTCTGGATCCTGCTCGCCCTGATCGCCTTCGGCGATGGCCTCGGCCGGATCGCGGCGCTCGCGTCCCCACGCCGCCCCGTCCTGCGCGCGGTCGTCGAGGCGGCGCTGCTCGTCGGCTTCCTGACCGCGACGTTCCTCGCGATCTTCCCCAGCCTGTGGCACGCCCTGTCCGCCGCGGTCCTGTCCGAGCTGATGCTCGCCGCCAGTGTCCCCCTGACGACCCTGCTCGCTCGGCGCACTGCCGAGCCCCCGCGCCCCGAAGCGGCCTGAGCTCGAAAGAGCGCTGCGCGGCTCAGCGCCGCCTGAGCGTTAGTTGCCGAGCCGGTCCGAGGCCTCGACCCAGCGTTCCTCGGCCTCCGCGATCTCGTCGCCGAGGCCCTGGATCTGAGCGGTGAGCTCGCCGAGCCCCGCGTAATCGGCCTGATCGTGCGCGGCCATCCGCGCGTGCAGCTTCTTGATCTCCCCGTCGAGCTTCGCGATCTTGCGCTCGGCGGACGAGACCTCCTTTTCGAGGGCCCGGCGCTCGGCCCCGCTCAGTTCGGCCCCCGCGGGCGCGGA
>NZ_JAPFRB010000002.1:144450-148611 GCF_035726885.1 Leucobacter sp. M11
GCTCCCCGAGGGGGCCGAACCCGTCTGCCCGGCGGCGGCCTGCTCCGCGGCGGACAACCGCAGGTACTCGTCCACGCCGCCCGGCAGGTGCCGGATCGTGCCGCCGAGCACCGCGTACTGCTGATCGGTGACGCGCTCCAACAGGTACCGGTCGTGGCTCACCACGATCAGGGTGCCGGGCCAGGAGTCAAGCAGGTCCTCGATCGCGGCCAGCATGTCGGTGTCCATGTCGTTGCTGGGCTCGTCGAGGATGAGCACGTTCGGCTCGTCCAGCAGAATGAGCAGCAGTTGCAGGCGGCGCTTCTGCCCGCCGGAAAGATCCTTGACCGGGGTGGAGAGCTGGGCGTTCGTGAAGCCCATCCGCTCCAGCAGCTGGCCGGGGCTCATCTCTTTGCCCCCGACCGAGTAGCTCGTGCGCTTGCGCCCGATCACGTCGCTCACGCGCTCGTGCATCACGTCTTCCAACAGCTCGAAGTGCTGGGTCAGCTGAGCGATCTTCACGGTCGTGCCGCGCTTCACGGAGCCCTCCGTCGGCGTCACCTCGCCCGAGATCAGCCCGAGCAGCGTGGACTTGCCCGCGCCGTTCACCCCGAGGATGCCGGTGCGCTCGCCCGGGGCGAGCTTCCAGTTCACGTCGCGCAGCACCCGGTGCTCGCCGTAGCTGACGCCCGCGTCCACGAGGTTCACGACCTCCTTGCCGATCCGGCTCATCGCCATGCTCGACAGCTGAATCTTGTCGCGCACGGGCGGCACGTCCTCGATCAGCTGGTTGGCCGCCTCGATGCGGAACTTCGGCTTCGCGGTCCGGGCGGGGGCGCCTCGGCGCAGCCAGGCCAGCTCCTTCTTCATGAGGTTCTGCCGCTTGGCCTCCGTCACGGACGCCATCCGGTCACGCTCCACGCGCTGGAGCACATAGGCCGCGTAGCCGCCCTCGAAGATGTCGACGATGCCGTCGTGCACCTCCCACGTCATGGTGCTGATCTCGTCGAGGAACCAGCGGTCGTGCGTCACGACGAGCAATCCCCCGGAGTTGCGCGCCCAGCGCTGGTTGAGGTGCTGGGCGAGCCAGTGCACGCCCTCCAGGTCCAGGTGGTTCGTCGGCTCGTCCAGGAAGAGCACGTCCCAGTCGCCCGCGAGCAGCGCGGCGAGCGCGACGCGGCGGCGCTGGCCGCCCGAGAGGTCGCCGATGCGCCCGTGCCAGTCGAGGCCGCCGAGCAGGCCAGAGATGACATCGCGAACGATGCGGTTGCCCGCCCACTCGTACTCGGGGGTGTCCCCGACCACGGCCTCGGCGATGGTGCCGTCGTCGTCCAGGCTGTCCGTCTGCGCGAGCACGCCGACCGTGACCCCGCCCCGGCGCGTCACGCGTCCCTCGTCCGGCTCAATGAGTCCGGAGAGCAGCTTCAGCAGGGTGGACTTCCCGTCGCCGTTGCGGCCGACGACGCCGATCCGATCGCCCTCGTTCACCCCGATCGTGACGTCATCGATGATGACCCGGTTGGGGTAGGACAGGGTGAGCGATTCTCCGCCGAGTAAGTGAGCCACCCGTCTAGCGTAGCGACCCCGGCTGGGCACCGGTTGCACGGCTGCGCTGGCGGGGGCCTCGGCCGGGAGCGGGCGGGCGCCCTCGGGAACGCAAAACGGGGCCGCAGCACGCGGCTGCGACCCCGTTGGGCACGGTCGGGAACCGTGCCCGCACTACTCCGCGACGAAGAAGAGTCGCTTGTTCGCAAACTCCCCGATGCCGAGCGGGCCCATCTCGCGCCCAAAGCCGGAGCGCTTGACGCCGCCGAAGGGCATCTCCGCGGACTCGGCCGCGATCGTGTTCACGTGCGACATGCCGACCTCGAGCTGCTGGGCGATGCGGCGTGCCCGCGCCTCGTCCGTGGAAAACACGGAGCCGCCGAGGCCGAGCGCGCAGTCGTTCGCGAGCTCGATGGCCTCTTCGTCGCTGGACACCCGGTACACCGTGGCGACGGGCCCGAAGATCTCCTGGCCGTAGGAGTCGGAGCCGCGCGGCACCCCCGTGAGCACGGTGGGCGCGTAGTAGGCGCTCGGGGCCTCGGAGAGCTGGCCGCCCGCCTCAACCGTCGCGCCCTCGGCGACCGCCTGCTGGACCTGCGCGTGCACGGTCTCGGCGGCGGCGCGCGAGGACATTGGCACGTACGCGCCCTCGGCGAGGTCCAGCTGGTCGCCGGGCACGAGGCCCGTGGCCAGGCGCTTCAGCTCGGCCACGAACTCGTCGTAGATGTCGTCCATGACGATCATCCGCTTGTTCGAGTTGCAGACCTGCCCCACGTTGTAGACCCGGAAATCCCAGGCTTCCTTCGCGACGGCGGCCACGTCGTCGGAGTCGAGCACGATCATCGCGTCGATGCCGCCGAGCTCGAGCACGCACTTCTTCAGGTGCGCGCCGGCCTGGGCGCCGATGATGCCCCCCGCCCGCTCGGAGCCCGTGAGCGAGACGCCCTGGACACGGGGGTCCGCGATCATCGTCGCGATTTGCTCGTGCGAGGCGAAGACGTTCTGGTACCCGCCGACGGGCACGCCCGCCTCCTCCATGATCTCCTGCACCGTGAGCGCCGAACGACCGCAGATGTCGGCGTGCTTGAGCAGGATCGTGTTGCCGAGCAACAGGTTCGGCGCCGCGAAGCGGGCGACCTGGTAGTACGGGAAGTTCCAGGGCATGACGCCGAGCAGGACGCCCACCGGGAGGTGCTCGATGACGGCCTTGCCCGGGATCGTGCTCGGGATCTCGTAGTCCGTGATCAGGCTGGGCCCGTGCACGGCGTAGTAGTCGATGATTGAGGCCGCGAACTCGACCTCATCGATGGACTCGGCGATGGACTTGCCCATCTCGGTCGCGATGAGGCGGGCGAGTTCTTCCTTGCGCTCCTCGAAGAGCTCCGCGACGCGCTTCACGACGACGGCGCGCTCCTGCACGCTCTTACGTCGCCACTCGCGATACACGGCATCGGCGCTCGCGAGCGCCGTGTCAATCTGTGCGTCAGTCGCGGAATCGAATGATTCGAGAACCTCGCCCGTGGCGGGGTTCTGTACCCGGTACTGAGACATGCTTATCGTTCCTCCAGATCAGGGATGTGGCGTCATCGACACGACGGGCATGCGATGCACCTCCTGAAAAGCTATCAGCATGCCCGCTGTGACCTCCCGGGGTGTTGCCCAGGACCGGACACTCTGTCCGCTTCCCGGGCAACCTCGGATTCCCGGGAGCTACTTGATCCGAACGGTGACGGTGGCCTCCTGGAGTTCGGCATCAATGAGCTGGTCGGCGTCGTCCTTCGCCGAGAAGGTCAGCTTCGCGGTCGGCTCGGTGCCGGGCTCGTAGGCGATACTCGTGGCCTCCGCGATGGACTCCCCCGGGGCGACCGCGTAGATCAGGGTGCCGCTGGCGTGCTTGGCCACCTTGTTCACGTCGTAGCCGCCCTTCTCGATGCCCTGGGCCCGGTACAGCTCGGGGTTCACGACGCCGGGCTGGCCGCCGAGGAACTTCCAGTCCGGCAGCCGCAGGGCGGGGTCCGGGATCGTGTTCAGGTTGAGCGTGTTGTCGCTCCGGTTCGTGTACACGAAGTTCAGGAAGACGACCTCCGTGCCCGCCGGGAGCAGGCTCTCCTTGGTGTCGGGGTCCACCTCACGGCTGTCGGTGTCCGCGGTTCCCGTGCCCACCTGGTAGACGCGGACGTCCCAGGAGTCGGTCTGCGTCTCGCCGATCAGCTCGCCCACGTCCGTGGCTCCGGTGAACCACTCCGGGGCGGGGCCGTTCGCGGCCGCCGCGCTGGGCTCGGGGGATTCGGTCTCGGTCTCCGACGGAGCGGGCTCAGGGGCCTGCGAGGTCTGCTTCGGCGTCGTCGGCTCCGCCGTGGGCTCCGCGGGGGCAGCGCATCCGGCGAGCCCGAGCGAAGCGATCAGAGCGAGGGCGGCCAGTGGGGTCAGGTTCCGTTTCTGCACGGGTTCTCCTCATCATGGTGTGGCTGCGCGCATCCTGCGCGTCAGTGCTCCCCCAGGCAGCGAGACGCGTCGCGCGATGCGGGGGGCACGGCACAGCCTTTCAGAAAGGCTCCGGCCGAGCAATGCCATTCGGCCCCGATCAGGTCACGTCTTGGCACCAATGTCACCCGGGCACACACATCCCGTCCCCGC
>NZ_JAPFRB010000002.1:148685-148919 GCF_035726885.1 Leucobacter sp. M11
CTGCCATCGTCAGGCGCGGTCGTTGTCCGGCGCTGCCGCGCGCAGGCCCCGTCGGCCTCAGGTTCCGTCGGTTTCAGGTACCGTCGGTTTCACGTTCACACGCTGCAGGAACCGCCGCCGCAGCAACCGCCCGCCTCGGCGTCGCCGAGGAGGTTCACCATGTCGGGGGTGACGACCGGAACATCGGCTGCCGGGGTGGTGGGGGTGTTCGGGGTCATACTGTCTCCATTCCAA
>NZ_JAPFRB010000002.1:148968-149711 GCF_035726885.1 Leucobacter sp. M11
AATCGCGTTATGCGCCGGCGGCGGCCTCGGCCGCCTCCCGCTCGAGCACCTGCTCGAAGACGGACACAAAGGACTCGGGCGACTGGGCGCCGGAGACGCCGTACTTGGACTCCAGCAGGTAGAAGGGCACGCCGCTGATGCCGAGCATCCGGGCGCGGGTGATGTCGTCCTGGACGGCCTCGGCGGTGGCCGGGTCCTGCAGGGCGGCACGAACGTCCGCCTCGGCAAGGCCGACCTCGGCGCCCAGCGCGGCGAGCTCGTCATCGCTCGCGAGGTTGCGGCCCTCCTCGAAGTAGGCGGCGAGGAGGCGCTCGACGGCCTCGTGCTGGAGCCCCTGCGCTTTCGCGAGGTGCAGGACGCGGTGCGCGCGCAGCGTGTTCACGTGCTGCACCCGGTCGAAGCGGTAGGCGAGGCCCTCGGCCTGCGCCATCTCGGTCATCTGAGCCAGCATCTCCTCGACCTTGGCCCGGGGCATGCCCTTGTGCGTGACGAGGAAGTCAATTTCGGAGCCCTCGAAGGTGTCGGGGGTATCGGGCGCCAGTTCGAAGCTGTGGTACTCGCTCTCGACGGCGACGTCGGGGCGCTGCGCGACAAAGGCGGCGACGCCGGCCTCGAAGCGGCGCTTGCCAATGAAGCACCAGGGACAGGCGATGTCCGACCAGATATCGACGCGGATCGTGTGCTGAGGATTCGTTTGAGTCACGTCGAGGACAACGGACCGCCCCCGGGAAATATTCCCGGGG
>NZ_JAPFRB010000002.1:149750-150521 GCF_035726885.1 Leucobacter sp. M11
TTATGCCCGCTCGGCCCGCAGCTGGGAGACCTCGTACAGGGCGACGCTGGCCGCGATCCCCGCGTTCAGCGACTCGGTGGCCGCGCTGATCGGGATCGACACGATTGCGTCGCAGTGCTCGGTCACCAGGCGGGACAGGCCCTTGCCCTCGCTGCCGACCACGACGAGCAGCGGCCGGTCCGCGAGCTCCAGGCCGCGCAGCTCGGTGTTGCCGCCGCCGTCGAGGCCGAGCACGAAGACGCCGCGCTCCTTGAAGGCCTTGATCGTCTGGGTCAGGTTCGTGGCCATCGCGACGGGGAGGCGTGCCGCGGCGCCCGCGGAGGTCTTCCAGGCGGAGGCCGTCACGCCGACCGAGCGGCGCTGGGGCAGGATGATGCCGTTGCCGCCGAAGGCCGCGGTGGAGCGAATGATCGCGCCGAGGTTGCGGGGGTCGGTGATGCCGTCGAGCGCGACGAACAGCGGCAGCTGATTGCGATCCACGGTGCGGTCCAGCAGCTCCAGCGGGTGCGCGTAGGCGTACGCGGGCACCTTGAGCACGACGCCCTGGTGAACCGTGTCCTTCGAGCACATCCGGTCCATCTCGGGGCGCATGACCTCGAGCACGGGGATGTTTCGGCCGACCGCGAGCGCGATGATCTCGCGCATCCGCTCGTCCATCTCCACCCGGGCGGCGATGTAGAGCGTGGTGCCGGGGACCTTGGTGCGCAGCGCCTCCAGCACGGCGTTGCGGCCGGTGACGAGCTCGGCTTCCTCGCTCTTCTTCCCGGAGCC
>NZ_JAPFRB010000002.1:150561-155571 GCF_035726885.1 Leucobacter sp. M11
CCGCGGCGGGGGTCCTTGCCGCCCGCGGCCTCATAGCGATCGCGGGCGAGCTTCGCCTTCCCCTTCGGGTGGTACGGCCGGTCCTCCGCCTTGGGCGTCGGGCCGCGACCCTCGAGCGCCTGTCGACCCTGCCCGCCCGAGCCGACGGCTGCGCCGCGGCTCTTCTTGCGGACGGCGCCGGGGCGGTTCTTCTTATTCGACATGCAAACTCCAGTGTGTTCCGTGAGGGGTGTCCTCAATCGTGATTCCCGCGGCGCTCAGGCGGTCCCTGATCAGGTCGCTTGCCGCAAAATCTTTGTTGGCCCGGGCGGTCTGCCGCTCGTCGAGCAGCTCACCCACGAGGGCATCGAGCGCGCGCTCCGCGCCCGGTTGGCCGGTGCTCTCCCGCCCGGCCCAGTGCGGGTCGTTCGGGTTGAGGCCCAGCACATCGAGCATGGTGAGCACCCCGCCGAGGGTCTCGGCGGCGCCAGCACGGTCGCCGCCGTCCAGCTGGGAGTTCCCGGCGCGCACACGGGTGTGCAACGCGGCCAGGGCCTGCGGGATCGCGAAGTCGTTGAGCATCGCCCGACGGAAGTCCTCCGGCACGGGACCGGACACCACCGCCTCGGCGCCCAGCTCGCGCAGCGCCCGGTCGAGGAAACCCTCGATGCGGGAGAACGCGATCTCTGCCTCGTCGAGCGCGCCCGCCGAGAAGTCGAGCACGGATCGATAGTGCGCGGAGCCGAGGAAGTAGCGTAACACGATTGGCCGGGCCTGACCCAGGAGATCCGCCGCGAACACCGAGTTGCCCAGGGACTTGGACATCTTCTGGCCCGCGGTGTTGACGAGGCCGTTGTGGATCCAGTGCTTCGCAAAACCGTGCCCGGCCGCGGCGGACTGCGCCAGCTCGTTCTCGTGGTGGGGGAAGCGCAGGTCGAGCCCGCCGCCGTGGATGTCGAAGGCCTCGCCGAGGTAGCTCGTGCTCATCGCGGAGCACTCGATGTGCCAGCCGGGCCGCCCGCGCCCCCAGGGAGACGGCCAGGAGGCGCTCGCGGGCTCGTGCTCGCGGTGCGCCTTCCACAGGGCGAAGTCGCGGGGATCGCGCTTGCCCACCGGCTCGCTGTCGGCCGCGTTTTCCATGTCGCCGCGCTGCTGGTGCGTGAGTTCCCCGTAGCGGGGCCAGCTGGCGGTGTCGAAGTAGACGCTGCCGGAGCCGTCGAGCGCGACGTAGGCGTGCTCGCGTTCGATGAGGGTCTCGATGATCTCGATCATCGGGCCGATGTTCGCGGTGGCGCGGGGCTCGTAGGTGGGGGCGAGTACCCCGAGGGCGTCGTAGGCGGCGGTGAAGTCCCGCTCGACCCGGTAGGCGAGCGCCCACCACTCCTCGGTGCCCCCGGCGGCCTGGGCTTCGGCGGCCTTCTCGAGAATCTTGTCATCGATGTCCGTCACGTTGCGCACCAGGGTGACGTCGAGTCCCTCGTGGCTGAACCAGCGCCGGATCTGGTCGTAGACCAGGGCGCTGCGCAGGTGGCCGATGTGCGGCGCGGACTGCACCGTGGGTCCGCAGACGTAGAGCCCGACCCGTCCGGGGGTCAGCGGCTGAAAGTCGACGGTGGTGCCGAGCTGGGAATCGAAGATGAGTTGGCGCACAGCTCTAGCCTACGGGGCGGCGGGCGTTTGTGACGACGGGGTCGCGGCCTGCGCCGGGGCGTCCGGCGCAGCCTCGATCAGCGCGGTCGCGATCGCCGCGATTCCCTCGCCGCGGCCCGTGAATCCGAGGCCGTCCGTCGTGGTCGCGCTCACGGAGACGGGGGCCCCCAGGATCTCGCTGAGCAGCGCTTCGGCCTCCGCCCGGCGGGGAGAAAACTTGGGGCGGTTCCCGATGATCTGGACCGAGACGTTCCCGGGCCGCCACCCGGCCTCGGCGAGCAGGCGACGGGTTTCGCGAAGGAAGACCTCGCCGTGCGCGTTCGCGAAGCGGGGGTCGGCGGTGCCGAAGGACGAGCCGATGTCGCCGAGCCCCGCCGCCCCGAGCAGTGCGTCCACGATCGCGTGGCAGACGGCATCGCCGTCGCTGTGCCCCGACAGCCCGGCCTCGCCGGGCCAGGCGAGGCCCGCGAGCCAGAGCGGGGCGGCGGGGTCAAAGGCGTGCACATCCGTGCCGGTGCCAACGCGGATCGTCATGCGCGGGGTCCCTTTCTGTGGGGCGGGGTCGCGGCGGGGGCCGCGGCTGAGCCGCCCGCCCCGTCCGCGAGGAGGAGTTCGAGGAGGCGGACGTCCCAGGGCGTCGTCACCTTGTGCGCGAGGGGGTCCCCCCGGACGGTGCGCACCTGCGCGCCGATGGCCTGGACCACGGCGGCGTCGTCGGTTGGCAGTCCCGCAACCCGGTCGTGCCCGGCACGGAGGAGCTCCCGCGGGAAGCCCTGCGGGGTCTGCGCTGCGAGCAACTCGGCGCGGGCGACGTCGCCGCGAACCTGCCCGGCGTCGTCGACCCGTTTCAGCGTGTCCACCACCGGCAGGCCGGGGATGACCCCCTGCCCGGTGCGGCGCACCTCAGCGGCGACCCGTTCGAACACGTCGACGGGGGTCAGCGCCCGGGCAGCGTCGTGGACGAGTACGACATCGATGCCCTCGGGGAGGGCGTCCAGTCCGGCGCGCACCGAATCGTGCCGCTCCGCGCCGCCGTCGATCAGGCTGAGCGACCAGTGCCCGCCGGCCGCGGCGCGCTCGAGCAGGTCGAGCACCCGGCGCGCGTGCCCGGCCGGGCCAACCACCACGAGGTGTCCGCCCTCGGGAATGCGCGTGATGCGGGCGACCGCGTGCTCCAGGAGCGTCGTCCCGCCGAGCGTGGTCAGCGCTTTCGGGATGCCCGCGCCGAGGCGCTGCCCGCTTCCGGCCGCGACGAGAACGACCCCGAGGCCGGAAAGGGCCCTCGGGGTCGTCTCGAACGCGGGTGCGTCAGCGCTCACGGTGTCTCAGCACTCGCGCATCACGCTCGCTAGGAGGCAAGCACCTCGTCGAGAACCCGGGAGGCTGATTCCTCATCGGTCTTCTCGGCGAGTGCCAGCTCGGACGTCAGGATCTGACGCGCCTTGACGAGCATGCGCTTCTCGCCAGCGGAAAGACCCTTGTCCTTGTCGCGGCGCCACAGGTCACGAACGACCTCGGACACCTTGATCACGTCGCCGGAGGCGAGCTTTTCGACGTTCGCCTTGTAGCGCCGGGACCAGTTCGTGGGCTCCTCGGTGAAGGGCGCACGCAGGACCTCGAACACCTGCTGCAGGCCGTCCTGGTCGATCACATCGCGGACGCCGACGAGATCACAGTTCTCGGCGGGCACCTCGATGATCAGATCACCCTGATTCACCTGGAGCTTCAGGAAGAGCTTTTCCTCTCCCATGATTTTGCGCTTCTTTGCTTCGATAATTTTCGCTGCGCCGTGGTGTGGGTACACGACCGTTTCGCCGACCTCAAATTGCATCGAGTAAGCTCCTTTTCCAATACCTCCCCTAGAATACCACACTCACCCATGGCTACTTAGGGTGCCCTTACCTGCAATGCGCTTGCGCGGGGCAGTAGACTGACCGCAGGGCCATCACTACGATGACCCGTATGTCCCCTCACACATCTCTCCTGGAGGACTCTGTGAAGAACCGAATCGTCTCATCGCTTGCCCTCGCTGCGGCCGTCACCCTTGGCGCAACGGGTTGCTCGCTGATCAGCGAGCAGACCACCCTCTACGAGTACGCCCCCAGCGACGGGGTGAGCGTGAACGCGGGCGAGGTCCAGCTCCGCAACATGCTGCTCATCACCTCCGAGGAGGAGGGCAGCTACAACCTGGTCTTCACGGCGCAGAACAACGCCGAGCAGGCGAAGCCCGTTGACATCACCATCGTGCAGGACGGCAAGCGCCTCACCACGAACATCGAGGTCGAGCCGGGCATGACCCGCTTCGGCAACCCCGACGAGCAGGAGCCCGTCGTGGTCGTCTCCGGCCTGACCGCCCCCGCTGGCGCCGGCGTTGACGTCTACGCGCAGTCCGGCGACGCCACCGAGGAGAAGCACTTCCTGCCCGTCCTCGACGGCACCCTGCCCGAGTACCGCAGCTTCGTGCTGACCGCGGCTGACCTCGCGCCCGCCGACGAGGACGCCGAGCAGACCGAGAAGTCTTCCTAAGCTCTCGGCTCCGCTCCGAGCACACGAAAAACCGCCGGGCACCCGCCCGGCGGTTTTTTGCTGCCCGAGCGGGGCGGGCGCCCCGCTAGCCGAAGCGGTAGCCCACGCCGCGGACCGTGCTGAGCAGCTTCGGGGAGGACGGGTCCTCCTCGATCCGTGAGCGAATGCGCTTAATGTGCACGTCGAGCGTCTTGGTGTCGCCGAAGTAGTCGCTCCCCCAGACCCGGTCGATGAGCTGACCGCGGGTGAGCACGCGACCCGCGTGCCGCATCAGCATCTCCAGCAGCTCGAACTCACGAAGCGGCATGGGCACCTCGCTCCCGCGGACGCTGACCGAGTGCCGCTCGATGTCGAGCCGGATGCCGGACTCGTCGAGCACGCCGTCCTCCTCCAGCTCAGGCTCGGCCGTGTCGAAGCGGCGGAGCACGGCCCGGATGCGGGCGAGCAGCTCCCGGGAGGAATAGGGCTTCGTGACGTAGTCATCCGCGCCCAGTTCCAGCCCCACGACGACGTCGATCTCGGTGTCCTTCGCCGTCAGCATCACGATGGGCACGGCGGAGGTCGCGCGGATCGCGCGGCAGACCTCGGTTCCGGGCATACCCGGCAGCATGAGGTCGAGGAGGACGAGGTCGCTCGGCTCGTCGCGGAATTCCTGCACCGCCCGGTTTCCGTCGTTGACGACCCGCACCCGGTAGCCCTCGCGCTCCAGCAGGAACGCGAGTGGCTGGGAGATGGATTCCTCGTCCTCGACCAGGAGGATACTGATTGTCACTCGGGACGGCCTTTCTCTCGGGGTGCTTCGGAGGCGCTGTGCGCGCCGGCTCTCGGGGACACCGGCGTGACGCCGGCGTTGGC
>NZ_JAPFRB010000002.1:155616-157701 GCF_035726885.1 Leucobacter sp. M11
GGCGCGAATCTGTTCCTCTGATTCCGGGGCGACCAGGGGGAAGAGCAGGGAGAAGGTCGATCCGACCCCCGGCTGGGACCAGACCTGCACATCGCCGCCGTGGCTGAGCATCGTGTGCTTGACGATGCTGAGGCCGAGCCCCGTGCCGCCCTCGGTCCGGGTCCGGGCGTCGTCGGTGCGGAAGAACCGCTCGAAGACCCGCTCCAGGTCGGGCTCCGCGATGCCGGGGCCCTGGTCGGTGATCGCGAGGGTCAGGGTCTGCCCGTCAAACTCCAGCCCGATGCCGACGTGCCCGCCGTCCGGCGAGTGTTTGATCGCGTTGCTGAGCAGGTTACTGACCGCGATGCCGAGCGCCTGGGGCCGACCGCGCGTGATCGCGGGCCGCTTCGTGTCGGCGGGCTCGGTGAGCACGATGTCCACGCCGCGCTGCATCGCGATCGTGCGGTAGCTGTCGACCTGGTTGCGGACGAGCTCGCGCAGGGCAACGTCCTCGCGGTCCCGCTCCCCGAGCGCGGACTGCGCTTCGGAGAGCCGGATGATGTCTCGGGTCAGCTCGGCCAGGCGTTGCGACTCGCGCACGAGGCTCTTCGAGAAGCCGCGGACGAGCTCCGGTTCGTCCGAGGCCTCACGCACGGCCTCGGCGAGCAGGCTGATCGCGGAGATCGGGGTCTTCAGCTCGTGGCTCATGTTCGCGATAAAGTCGCGGCGCATCGCGTTCAGTCGCCGCTCCTCGCCCCGGTCGCTGGCGAGGACGACGACAAATCCGGAGCCGAGCCGAAACAGGTGCATCCAGATCGCGGTGCCGAATTCCTCGTCATCCTCGTCCGGGTCAGCCGTGAAGGGCTCCCCCGTGCTGAGCACGCTGCGGGCTTGTGCGAGGAAAGCCGGGGTGCGCAATTGCTCCCCCGTGATCGTCTCGTGTTCCCGCGCATGCGCGTTCGCGTATACGGGCGACAACGAGGAGTCGAGGAGCACCGCGAAGGAGCCGAGCTCGTCCAGAATCTCGATCGCCACGGGCGGCACCGAGGGGTACATTGCCTCAGCGCGTCGGCGTCCGGCCGCCCGGGCGAGGACGACGGAGCCCACCGCGAGCACCCCGACGAGAATTCCGAGTGCGACGGAGGCCAGAACGAGCGAGGATCCCTGCATGGCTCCATCGTAGGCCGCCCCGGAGTGCCCCGGAGGCGGCTTTCGACGGCGTCCGCTAAAGTTCAACTATCGTTCATGTTGCGGCACCTCTTCGTTTACCCGGACTCGGCAGGATGGGTCCGAGCGCCCGCATTGCGGCGCTGCCGGGCACCACGGGGAGCGCAGCCGCGCCGCCGTGAACCGTCGCCTCAGAAAGGGAACCGCGTGCGCGTAGTATTTCAGCAGGAACTTCGGGAGGTCCAGGACCGCCTCGTCGAGATCAGCGAACTCGTCGAGATTGCGATCCAGCGCGCCACCACCGCTTTTCAGACCTCCGATGTGGCGCTCGCCGAGGCCGTCATCGACAGCGATGACGAGATCGACCGGCTCGCCACGAGCCTCGACGAACACGCCATCACCGTGCTCGCCCGCCAGCAGCCGGTCGCGTCCGACCTGCGCCTGGTCGTCGCGGCGCTGCGCATGAGCTCGAACCTGGAGCGGATGGGCGACATCGCCGAGCACATTGCCCAGCTCGCCCGCTACCGCTTCCCCGAGAGCGTCATCCCCAAGGGGCTTCGCTCGACGTTCCGCGAGATGGGCGAACTCGATGTCCAGATCGCCGGCCTGCTCACGGAGCTGCTCCGCGACCAGAACCCGAAGACCATCACGGAGATCCGTGACGTGGACGACCGGATCGATGAGCTGCACGCCAGCGTCTTCGAGAAGGTGCTCAGCGATTCCTACTCGGTCGAGCGCGTGAACGTCGTGGACGCCACCCTCGCCAGCCGCTACCACGAGCGCTTCGGCGACCACGCGGTCAGCATCACGAAGAAGATGAACTACTTCCTCTCCGGCGACTGGTCCTAGACCGCGCGACAAAAACACTCCGGCCGCCCCCTCGGGGGCGGCCGGAGTGTTGTGTCCGGGGCTGCTCGCGCCTAGGCCTTGCCCTGCGAG
>NZ_JAPFRB010000002.1:157735-162546 GCF_035726885.1 Leucobacter sp. M11
GGTCGAGGTAGCGTGCGGGGCCGGTGGGGCGGAAGGCGTCGTCCAGCTCGTAGACGAGGGGCATGCCGGTCGGGATGTTCAGCTCGGCGATGTCCTCGTCGCTGATGCCGTCGAGGTGCTTCACGAGGGCGCGCAGCGAGTTGCCGTGCGCGACGACGAGCACCGTGTTCCCGGCGGCGAGGTCGGGGATAATTTCGCCCTCCCAGTACGGCACGAGGCGGGTGATGACGTCCTGCAGGCACTCGGTGCGGGGCTGCTCGCCGTCGATGTCCGCGTAGCGCGGGTCGTTCGCCTGCGAGAATTCGCTGGCGTCATCGAGGGCGGGCGGCGGGGTGTCGAAGGAGCGACGCCACAGCATGAACTGCTCGTTGCCGAACTCCGCAAGCGTCTGGGCCTTGTCCTTGCCCTGCAGCGCCCCGTAGTGGCGCTCGTTGAGCCGCCAGGAGCGCTTGACCGGGATCCACAGCCGGTCCGCGGTGTCCAGGCCGAGGTTCGCGGTCTGAATCGCGCGGCTCAGCAGGGAGGTGTGCAGCACGTCGGGCAGCAGGCCCGATTCGGCGAGCAGCTCCCCGGCGCGCGCGGCCTCGCCGCGGCCTTTCTCGGTGAGGCGCACGTCCATCCAGCCGGTGAACAGGTTCTTCTCGTTCCACTCGCTTTGGCCGTGCCGCAGCAGGATCAGGGTGTGTGTCATACCCCCCAGCGTAGCCGAAATCGGCCCGGCGGTCCCCCGCTTCCCCCGCACGAGCGGACGAACGGTGTGCGACATTTCGGGGGTGCCGCGCAGCAGATTTGTCCGCGGCTGCGCCCGGGTCAGAGGCGCGGGAGGCGAGGAACGTCGCGGGTGGCGCCCGCACCGCGGGGCACGATCGTCTCCTGCGCGGCGGCGAGGGTCTCCCCCGTCGCGCCGTCAGCCCCCTCGAGCCGAATTTCAAGCGGGGCGTCCTCGGCGGTGTTCCGCTTGAGCATCGCGAGCGCGACCGGACCCCACTCGTGGTGCAGAGCGGCCCGGGTGATCCGACCGACGGGCTTCTCGCCGTCGACGGGGTACACGAGGGTGCCCGCCGCTGGCAGCTCGCCCGAGCTGCCGTCGAGGTGCAGCAGCACGAGCCGCCGGGGCGGGTGCCCCAGGTTGTGGACCTTCGCGACGGTCTCCTGCCCCCGGTAACAGCCCTTTTCCAGGTGCACGGCGGAGCGCAGCCAGTCCACCTCGTGCGGCAGGGAGCGCTCGTCACCCTCGGCGGCCTGGCTGGGCCGCCAGGCGAGAATCTGGAGCGCATCGAGGCTCAGGGCGCCCGCGACGCGGACCCGCTTGGCCGCGACGAGGTCGCGGGCGTCCGCGAGCGTCTCCCGGGGCACGATGACCTCGCGGTAGCTCCACCCGTTGCCGGGGTGGCCCTCGGCCGCGGCGTACAGCCAGCCGCCGCGCTGCACCTCGGCCCACGGGTCGTTCCAGGTGGCAACGACGCCCGGCAGCTCCGCGAGGAGCTCGGCCGCCTGGCCCCCGGCAAAGGCCCCGAGGATGCCGTGGCTCGCGCTGCGATCGGTCACCTCGACGCGCAGGGTGAAGCGCATCCGGTTCAGGAAGGCGGCGAGCCCCTCGGCCAGGCCGGGATCGACGAGCAGCCAGGCGGTCTCGCCGTCATCGGCGACGCGGATCGCGAATTCGATGCGCCCCTGGGGGTCCAGGAGCAGGGTTTCGGCGCTGCCCCCCGGGGGCAGGCGGGTGAGCGCCTGGCTCGTCATGGAGTCCAACCAGCTCAGCCGGTCCGGCCCCGCCACGGTGATGACGCCGTGATCCGAGCGGTCGATGATCGCCTCGCCAGCGGCGAGGGCGCGCTGCTCAATGAGCGGCGACCCGTAGTGCGCGGCGACGCCGCGGCCCTCCACGGCGACCGCCCCGGGGAGGCCGAGCAGGGGGCTCACGCCGGTCACGGCTCAGTCCCGCTTCGCGAGCCGGGCGGAGGCGTGCGTGCGCAGCTCCTGGCCGAGGGCGGACATGTCCCAGGCCCAGAGCAGGTGGCCCTCGACCAGTCCGTACATCCGGCTCGCGGAGGCGTAGTCCTTGCTGCCGGCGGCGCGCATGACGTGATCGGTCGCGAGGTCGATCCGGGGCCCGTTCACGGAGCCGAGATACAGCTCGCTGACGCCGGTCGGGTGCACGAGCGAGGCCGAGATGTCGAAGCCGCCGCTCGCGTTCCGGAGCGTTTCGACCTGCTCGGCGGTCGTGAAGGCGCTGTCCTCGGTCGCGGGGAGCATCCCGGGGCCGGGGTCGCCCGCGCCGCGTGGCCGGGCGAGGGACCAGTAGCCGAGCTCGCTGACGAGGGGGCGGGTCTGCTCCGCGTCGCCGAGCCCCGCGGAGGCGAGGCGGACGACCGCGTCGGCGCCGGACTCGTCGGCGGGCGGGGCCTGATCGCCGAGCAGCCAGGCGTAGGAGCTGTAGTTCAGAAACGGCATCCCGTCGTGGCTGAAGGAGATGCGCTGGCCGAACTCGGCGCTGCGACGTTCCCCATCGACCTCATAGTCGACGATGCCGCTGCCCTCCCAGACGCCGAGTAACCAGGACAGCGGAACGAGCTCCGCCGGAAGTCCACTGGGGATGTCGATCATGCGGTCCTCCGATGCGCAGGGATGCAAAAGCGCGCCGGGTGAGCGGCGCACGAGAGTTGGGGGTGGTTAGCGCTGGCCCTTGAAGAGGCGCGTGACCACAATGCCGGCCACCCAGACGATCGAAACCGAGGCAAGACCGAGCAGACCGAGGAAGAAGAGTTCGAGTGCGAGCAGCATGACTCCATCATACATCGAGTCGCGGCCCGCGGTGGCCAGCCGCCCGCGGCGGGGCGGGCCGTCCCGCCCCGGGGAGGGACGGGAGCCCTCCCCGGCGGAACGGCCGAGCTGAAGCGGGCGGCCACGCTGCGGCAGCGCGGCCGCGGTTAGGCAGAGCGGATGAGCAGGGAGACGCCCTCGACCGCGGCCACGATGACGAGCACCCCGCCCACGCTGAAGGAGGTCCGCGTGATGAAGCCCTCGCGCTGGGCCGTGCCCAGCTGCAGGGCGAAGGTTGCGAGCACGCCGATGCCGAGCGCGACGACGAGCCACTCGGCCCGCGCCGTGTCGGGCGCGAGGTTGACGGACAGGATCGCGACGAGAAGCGCGATAACCCACGCGGCAATCAGCCGGGGGACGTGCCAGTAGTGCTCGGGAGCCTCGGCAACGCTGTTCTGGGGTTCGGTCACCCCCTCATTGTGCCAGACCCGCGGCAACGGCCCTGGGAGGCGGGGGCTCCCAGAACACAAACGCTAGACTTTTGCCAGCGCGGGACGGCTCCCCGGGCAGTGGGGAGGCGGTTGTGGCACGGATTCTGCTCCTCAGCGCCCACGGGGCGGCCGAAGCGCTCCCCGCGCTCGGCCTGCTCGGGCACACGCTCTCCGTCGCCCCGCCGCAGCGCGCGGGCGAGCCGATGCCGACGGGCGCCGATCTCGCGATCCTTGATGCCCGGCTCGACCTGGCCGAGGCGCTGCGCGCCGCCGGCCTCCTCGCCCGCCTGCACCCGGAGCTGCCCACGCTTGGCGTTTTCGCCGAGGCCGGCCTCGCCGCGGTGTCCGCCCAGTGGCGGCTGACCGGCGTCGTCCTGGACGGGGCCGGCCCCGCCGAGCTGTCCGCCCGGATCCGCCTGGCGCTCGAAACCCCCGCGGCCCCCCTGGCCGCCGGCCCCGCGGCGGGCCACGGCGCGGGCACCCTGAGCGCGCGCGGCATCGTCATCGACGAGGCCAGCTACGCCGCGACCGCGAGCGGGCGCACCCTCGATCTCACCTATAAGGAGTTCGAGCTGCTCCGCTTCCTCGTCGCCAATCCGGGGCGCGTCTTCACCCGGGATCAGCTCCTCCACGAGGTCTGGGGACAGGACTACTTCGGCGGCACCCGCACCGTGGACGTGCATATTCGGCGGTTACGGGCAAAGCTGGGGGAACACGAGACGTTAATCGGCACGGTCCGAAACGTCGGCTACCGCTTCAACCGAGCAGAGGACGGCGATGACCCACACCACACTGACGAGCGCTGAGGCGGCCGCGGACGTTGAGACCCAGCGTCACGCCGAACAGATCATCGCCGCGGCCGCGGCCCACGACGGCCAGGAACCGATCTCGGACCAGGCCCGGGTGGACGCGCGCTCCGGGGACCGCGCGCTCCGGCTCATCCTCGGAGCGGACGATGGCTCGGCGGAGCCGGTGCCCGTCGGGGTTGCGGTGCTCGGCGGCGGGGAGCTCGACCTTGTGATCGACCCGGCGCACCGCGGTCGCGGACACGCCACCCGCGCACTCGATGCGCTCCTCCGTGAGGAGCCGGGGCCGCTGCGCGCCTGGGCGCACGGCGAGCAACCCACCGCCGATCGGCTACTCACGGGCGCGGGCTTCGCGCCCGTGCGCACCCTGCTCCGCCTCGCCCTCGACCCCGCGCTCCTGCCGGAGCCGACGCGCCCAGCGGCCCCGAGCGGCTTCGCCTTCGATACGTTCTCCCCCGCGGACGCCCCCGAGTGGCTCCGCGTGAACGCGCTCGCCTTCGCCAGCCACCCGGAGCAGGGACGGATGACCCAGCGCGACCTCGACGCCCGCCAGGCCGAAGCCTGGTTCGACGCCGAGGACTTCCTGCTGCTTCGCCCCGAGGGCACCGAGGCGTCCGCCCCCGGCGGCGAGCGCCCCGGGCCGGGCGACGCGCTCGCGGGCTTCAACTGGCTCAAGGTGGTGCGTTCCGAGGCCGCTGGCGCTCCGACGGTCGAGGGCGAGATCTACGCGATCGGGGTGGACCCGGGCTTC
>NZ_JAPFRB010000002.1:162603-162710 GCF_035726885.1 Leucobacter sp. M11
CACCGCCCGGACGGGGTCAGCCTCTACGTCGAGGGCGAGAACGAGCCCGCGCTTGGCCTGTACCGCTCGCTCGGCTTCGAGGTGGCCACCCGGAGCCGGCAGTGGCT
>NZ_JAPFRB010000002.1:162771-167724 GCF_035726885.1 Leucobacter sp. M11
GAAGCGGTCATCCCCGGGCCACGCATTCTTTCCCCCGATTCGTCACCGTCACCTGTCAGAATGGGCATCATGAGCGAGAACACCACCGAAACGACCGAGCTGCTGCCGTTGCCGACCGATCGCTACCTCGATCGGGAGATGAGCTGGCTCGCGTTCAACCAGCGGGTGCTGGAGCTGGCGGAGGACCCCACGATCCCGATCCTGGAGCGGGCGAACTTCCTGGCGATCTTTGCCTCCAACCTGGACGAGTTCTTCATGGTGCGCGTCGCGGGGCTCAAGCGCCGCATCGTGACGGGCCTCGCGGTGCCGACGAACGTGGGGCGCGCGCCAAGCGATGTGCTCGCTGACATTCGCGCGAAGGCCTATGAGCTGCAGCTGCGGCACGCGGGGGCGTATCAGAATCTGGTCTCGCCGGAACTCAAGGAGGCCGGGATCCACGTGGTGGACTGGTCGAGCCTCGACGCCGCGGACCACGAGATTCTGCGCACCTACTACGAGCAGCACATTTACCCGATTCTGATGCCGCTCGCCGTGGACCCGGCCCACCCCTTCCCCTACATTTCGGGGCTCTCGCTCAACCTCTCCATCCGGATTCGGAACCCCCGCACCGACAAGGAGGAGTTCGCCCGGCTGAAGGTGCCGCAGATGATCCCCCGGTTGATCCGGGTGGACCGGCGCGAGTCGGACGAGTCCGTGCGCTTCATCCCGCTCGAGGAGCTCATCGCGAATCAGCTCGACGATCTCTTCCCGGGGATGGAGGTGCTCGATCACCACGTGTTCCGGGTGACCCGGAACGAGGACGTGGAGATCGAGGAGGACGAGACCGAGAACCTCATTCAGGCGCTCGAGAAGGAGCTGCTGCGCCGCCGGTTCGGCCCGCCCATCCGCCTGGAGATCTCCGAGGACATGGACGAGGACACCCTGAATCTCCTGATCCGCGAGTTCGACATCACGGAGCGCGAGGTCTACACGCTGCCGAGCCCGCTCGATCTGCGCGGTCTCTTCGGCCTGACGGGCCTGGACCGACCCGAGCTGAAGTACCCGAAGCACATCCCCGTGACGAACGCGTACCTGCGCCCGCCGAACCCGAGCAGCAAGGCGAACCTGTTCAAGGCGATCTCTCGCCGCGAAATCCTCGTCCACCACCCCTACGAGTCCTTCGCGACGAGCGTGCAGGCCTTCCTGGAGCAGGCCGCCGCGGACCCGAACGTGCTCGCGATCAAGCAGACGCTGTACCGCACCTCGGGCGACAGCCCGATCGTGGCCGCGCTCATCAAGGCCGCCGAGTCCGGCAAGCAGGTCCTGGCCCTCGTCGAGGTGAAGGCCCGCTTTGACGAGGAGGCGAACATCACCTGGGCGCGCAAGCTGGAGAAGGCCGGCGTGCACGTCGTGTACGGCCTCGTCGGTTTGAAGACGCACTGCAAGCTCGTGCACGTCGTGCGCGAGGAGAACGGCATTCTCAAGCACTACAGCCACATCGGCACGGGCAACTACAACCCGAAGACCAGCCGGATCTACGAGGACTTTGGTCTCTTCACGTCCTCCGACACCGTGGGCCGGGACCTGACCCGGGTGTTCAACGTGCTCTCGGGGTACGCGATCGAGAAGAAGTACGACCGCCTGCTCGTGGCCCCCCTGCACCTGCGCGACGGGCTCCTGGAGCACATCGCGAAGGAGACCGCAGCGGCGGAGGCGGGCGAGCCCTCCGGGATCAAGATCAAGGCGAACTCGATGGTTGACGAGATCGTCATCGACGCGCTCTACCGGGCCAGCCGCGCCGGGGTCCCCATTGACATCTGGGTGCGCGGCATCTGCTCGATCAAGGCCGGGGTGCCGGGGCTGTCCGAGACGATCCGGGTCCGCTCGGTGCTCGGTCGCTACCTGGAGCACTCCCGGATCTACGCCTTCCACAACGGCGGCTGGGACTCGATCTACATCGGCAGCGCCGACCTCATGCACCGCAACCTGGACCGCCGCGTCGAGGTGCTCGTGCGCCTGAAGGAGGAGGAGCACCTCGCGCAGATCAACGAGCTCTTCGCCCTCGCCTTCGACGAGGGGCTGTCCACCTGGAAGCTCATGCCCGACGACACCTGGCAGCGCCGCATCATCAGCGACGAGGGCGAGCCCCTGCCCGAGCTGCAGGACATCGTGATGCAGCAGCGCCAGAGCTTCCGCGCGAGGCGGGACCGGTGACCCGTCCCGTGCTCGCCTCGGGGGCGATCCCCTGGCGGCTCGTCGACGGCGAGATCATGGTGCTCCTGATCCACCGGACGAAGCATAAGGATGTCTCCTTCCCCAAGGGCAAGGTCGATCCCGGCGAGTCCGTGCCGCAGGCCGCGGTGCGCGAAATCGAGGAGGAGACGGGGCTCGGCGTCGCCCTCGGCGCGAACCTCGGCACCGTGCACTACACGATGCCCGGCGGCGGCGAGAAGACCGTGCAGTACTGGGCGGCGCACGTCACCGAGGAGGCGATCCGAAACTCCTCCTTCGTGCCGAACCGCGAGGTGGAAGCGCTCGAGTGGGCCACCGTGAAGCAGGCCAGGAAGCGGCTGAGTTACGCGGCTGACCGCGATATCCTCGACGTGTTCGTCCGGCTCAGCGAGCACAACGCCCTGGAAACCTTCTCCGTGATCCTGCTCCGGCACGCGAAGGCGGAGCCGCGCTCCGAGGCCACGCCGGAGGACCGGCTCCGGCCCCTCTCGGACGCGGGCGAGGACCAGGCGGACACGCTCGTGCCGACGCTCGCGGCCTTCGGCCCGGCGCGCATTCTGTCGTCCTCGGCCGAGCGCTGCCTGCGCACCGTGACCCCGATCGCGCAGCACCTGGATAAGGCGGTACGCGTCTACGACGGGCTCAGCCAGGACTCCTGGGAGGCCGGGGACATCGACGCCCTCCGCCGCGTGATCGGCAAGGTCGTGCGCCGCGGCAAGAACTCGATCATCTGCACGCACCGCCCCGTGTTGCCCGACGCCGCCCGCGAGCTTGCCCTGGCCACCGGGAGCCTGACCGGCACGTACCTGCGCGAGGCCGTCGAGCTGCCCCCGGGCGGCTTCTCCGTGTTCCACTTCTCAAAAACGAACCCCGGCGCCGGCATCCTCGGCGTCGAGGTCTACCCGGTCAAGCCCTGACGGCTCACACCGCACCGTGACGCGTGCCCCGGCGTCCCTCACGCGTGCTCTCCACGCGTCAGAACGTTGTCTGCGGCCCGGTTCAAGCCCCTCGTCCGCCGTGTCGATGGCCCCCTCGTGCCCCACCCCGTCGGGCTCGAGATCGAGCAGGGAGCACCCCAAAACCTCTCCGTTCACCCGGGGGCACCCGACACGCCCGACGCGCGGGTGTCGCGCTCGTGAACGCCGCGGGACGCCTCAGTCGCGGATTCTTCGCCCCGGACCGCCTCCTGAATTCACCTGCCGTTTACCTTGACGCCCCACAGTGGTCATGTGGGGCGCTTAGCGTGACAAGCGAGGCAATTCCGCCCCACCAAGCTCACACCGAAATGGACCACACTTCGTGAAGTTCTCACCTGTACTGAAAGCGGCTGTCATCTCCGGGATTGCGGCCCTCGCACTCACCTCCTGCGCCGCCAACGAGTCGGGCCCCGCCGCGTCCGACGGCAGCACCGAGGGCGCAAGCTCCTCGCTGAGCGGCAACCTCGTCGGCGCGGGCGCCTCCTCGCAGGACGCGGCCCAGCAGGCGTGGATCGCCGGGTTCCAGACCGACAACGCCGACGTCACCATCGACTACGACCCCTCCGGCTCGGGCGCGGGGCGCGAAACCTTCCAGCAGGGCGCCTCCGCCTTCGCCGGCTCCGACCGGGCCTTCAAGGCCGAAGAGCTCACCGCCGGGCCCTTCCAGGGGTGCGCCGCCGGCTCCGGCGTCGTCGAGCTCCCCCTCTACATCTCCCCGATCGCCGTCATCTTCAACCTGGACGGCATCGACAGCCTGAACCTGGACGCGGCCACCGTCGCGAAGATCTTCTCCGGCGAGATCACGACGTGGAACGACCCCGCGATCGCCGAGCAGAACGCCGACGCGAAGCTGCCCGACCAGGCCATCAACCCCGTGCACCGCTCCGACAAGTCGGGCACCACCGGGAACTTCACCGAGTACCTGGGCGCTGCGGCCTCCGCTGAGTGGACGCACGGCTCGGTCGAGGAGTGGCCGATCCAGGGCGGCGAGGCGGCCCAGGGCACCTCCGGCCTCGTGGACGCCGTGACCAACGGCGTCGGCACCATCGGCTACGCCGACGCCTCCCGCGCCGGTGACCTCGGCACCGTCAACATCAAGGTCGGCGACGAGTACGTGGGGTACACCCCCGAGGCGGCCGCCGCCATCATCGACAAGTCCCCGCTGGCCGAGGGCCGCGGCGCGAACGACCTCGCGATCGAGATCGACCGCACCTCCACCGAGGCCGGGGTCTACCCGATCGTGCTCGTGTCCTACCTCATCGGCTGCGAGGAGTACGCGGAGCCCAAGACCGCCGAGCTCGTGAAGAGCTACTTCGGCTACATGGCCAGCGAAGCGGGCCAGCAGGTCGCCGCAGAGGCCTCGGGCAGCGCCCCGATCTCCGCGGACCTCCGCACCAAGATCGACGCCGCGATCGCCGCCATCAAGTAACCGCCTCGCTCGGGTGGGCGGCCCCGCCGCCCACCCGAGCCCCGCTCCCCCGGCCACCCCACACCCCGCAAGGAACCAGACAGCAGATGACCACAGTCTCCGCGGCACCGAAAGCCACCAGTCGGCTCGGTGACCGCGTTTTTTCGCGCTCTGCCCTCTTCGCCGGCAGCATGATCGTCGTCACGCTCGCCGCCGTCGCGATCTTCCTCATCGCCCAGTCGGTGCCCGCCTTCTTCGCCACCGGCGAGACGGCCTCGATCCTCACCGATGACTTCTGGTCCTACGTCGGGCCCCTCGTGTTCGGCACGGTCTGGGCCGCGGTCCTCGCCCTACTCA
>NZ_JAPFRB010000002.1:167755-191782 GCF_035726885.1 Leucobacter sp. M11
GTTCATCTCGCACTACGCGCCCCGCAAGCTGGCGCAGCTGCTCGGCTACATCGTCGACCTGCTCGCCGCGGTGCCCTCGGTCGTGTTCGGCCTCTGGGGCATCGGCGTGCTCGCCCCCGCCGTGCAGCCGATCTACGCCTGGCTCGTGGAACACATGGGCTGGTTCCCGCTCTTCGCAGGGCCCGTCTCCGGCACCGGCCGGACGATCCTCACCGCGGCCATCGTGCTCGCCGTGATGGTGCTGCCCATCATCACCGCGATCTGCCGCGAGATCTTCCTGCAGACCCCGGTGCTGCACGAGGAGGCCGCCCTGGCCCTCGGAGCGACCCGCTGGGAGATGATCCGGCTGTCCGTGCTGCCCTTCGGCCGGGCGGGGATCGTCTCGGCCGCCATGCTCGGCCTGGGCCGCGCCCTCGGCGAGACGATGGCCGTCGCGATGGTGCTCTCCGCAACGGGCGGCATGAGCCTGCTGCTGCTCACCTCCCAGAACCCCTCGACGATCGCCGCGAACATCGCGCTGACGTTCCCCGAGGCCTACGGCGACAACATCAACGTGCTGATCGCGACCGGACTCATCCTCTTCATCGTCACCTTCCTGGTGAACGCGATCGCCCGCGTGATCGTGAACCGCCGCAAAGAGTTCTCGGGAGCCAACTAGCCATGACCTCACTCAGTCACGTCGCTCCCGGCCGCTCCCTGCTCGCCGGCAACAAGCTGCCCCGCGGCAGCGCCTGGGCCATTCTCGGCGTCAGTGTCCTGCTGTCCGCCGGCCTCTTCGCCCTGCTGGCCTCCGCCGATGGCGTGAGCTTCAACCTCCCCGGGGCCGCGGTCGTCGCCGCGCTCGTGTACCTCGTCGCGATCTGGGGCATCTCGGCCGCCGTCGAGGGCCGCCGCCAGGCCGCCGATCGCCTGATCACGGGCCTCGTGGCGGGCGCATTCGTGCTCGCGATGGTGCCGCTGATCTCCGTCGCCGGGACCGTGATCGGCAACGGCCTCGCCCGGCTCGACATCGACTTCTTCTCGATGTCGATGCGCAACGTCACCGGCGAGGGCGGCGGCGCCCTGCACGCGATGGTTGGCACCCTGATGATCACGCTCGCCGCGAGCGTCATCTCGATCCCCCTCGGCCTGCTCACCGCGATCTACCTCGTTGAGTACGGCAAGGGCAAGCTCGCCAAAGTCATCACCTTCCTCGTGGACGTCATGACCGGCATCCCCTCGATCGTCGCGGGTCTGTTCGCCTACGCGCTGTTCGCGATCATCTTCGGGCCCGGCATCCGGCTCGGGATTTCCGGCGCGGTCGCCCTCGCCGTGCTGATGACCCCGGTCGTCGTGCGCTCCAGCGAGGAGATGCTGCGGCTCGTCCCGAACGAGCTGCGCGAGGCCGCCTACGCGCTCGGCGTGCCCAAGTGGCTCACGATCGTGAAGGTCGTGCTGCCCACGTCGATCGCGGGCATCACGACCGGCGTCATGCTGGCGATCTCCCGCGTCATCGGCGAAACCGCGCCCCTGCTCATCGCCGCGGGCTTCACCGCGAACATGAACTACAACCTCTTCGCCGACCGGATGCAGTCCCTGCCCGTGTACGTGTACACCCAGTACGCGAACCAGGGCAACCCGGCCCAGGCGTTCCTCGACCGGGCCTGGGCGGCCGCGCTGGTGTTGATCCTCATCGTGATGATCCTCAACCTCGCCGCCCGACTCGTCGCCAAGTTCTTTGCCCCCAAGACCGGCCGCTAAGCGGCAGAACCCGAAGGAAACACCGTGTCGAAGCGCATCGAGGTCTCGGACCTCAACGTCTACTACAGCAAGTTCCTTGCCGTCGAGGACATCACGCTGAACATCGAGCCCCGCTCGGTCACCGCGTTCATCGGACCGTCCGGGTGTGGGAAATCCACCTTCTTGCGCACCCTGAACCGGATGCACGAGGTGATTCCCGGGGCCCGCGTCGAGGGCAAGGTCCTCCTCGATGGGGACGACCTCTACGGCCCGGGCGTTGACCCGGTGCTCGTGCGCCGTCAGGTCGGCATGGTGTTCCAGCGCCCGAACCCCTTCCCGACGATGTCGATCAAGGAGAACGTCCTCGCGGGCGTGCGGCTGAACAACAGCCGGATCTCGAAGTCCGACGCCGACGACCTCGTTGAGAAGTCGCTGCGCGGCGCGAACCTCTGGAACGAGGTCAAGGACCGCCTGGACAAGCCGGGCTCCGGCCTCTCGGGGGGCCAGCAGCAGCGCCTCTGCATCGCGCGCGCCATCGCGGTCTCCCCCGATGTGCTCCTCATGGACGAGCCCTGCTCGGCGCTCGACCCGATCTCGACCCTCGCGATCGAGGACCTGATCGACGAGCTGAAGCAGGACTACACGATCGTGATCGTGACGCACAACATGCAGCAGGCCTCGCGCGTCTCGGACCGCACCGCGTTCTTCAACATCGCGGGCACCGGCAAGCCGGGCAAGCTCATCGAGTACGACGACACCACGAAGATCTTCTCGACCCCGACCGTGCAGGCCACCGAGGACTACGTCTCCGGCCGCTTCGGCTAGGCCCGAGCCGGGCCACCACTCGGCCCCGGGAACACGAAAGCCCCCGCGCAGTGCGCGGGGGCTTTCGGACGTTTACACCGAACCACGGAAACGCCTCTCGGCGGAAGGCCGCTCGTAGCGGCGAGTATTGGAGCCCGGGGTTACCGTGATCCGGCAGTGTCCAGTGTAGCAATCACCCCGGCCTCCGGCACCGGTTGAGCGTTCGCCGCGCGCGAAGGATTCCGCGGCGATCTGGGGAATTTCCGGGCGAGCGGCGACGTTTGCCGCGGCGGTCCGCGTGACGTCCGGGCGGGTCGCCCGCCCGCCGCGCCCCCGCTCAGCGGCCGGGCTCAGTGGCTCGGCTCAGCTGGGGGTTGACTGGCCGGGCTCAGCTGCGGGCTCAGCGACCGGGGCGAAGGGGTGCGCCTCCCCCGCGCCGACCCGCACAGCCGCTGCGGCGAGCCGCCAGAGGTCCGCCTCGGCCTCGCGGGAGGCCCAGCCGACGTGCGGGGAGAAGAAAAGGCCGGGGGTGCGCGTGCGCGTGTCGTCGGCGCGGGGCGGCTCGGCGTCCCAGACGTCGAACCAGGCGGCGCGGAGCGCGCCCGATCCGAGCGCAGCGCAGAGCGCGTCCAGGTCGGCGAGGGCGGCTCTGGCGACGTTCACCACGGCGGCGTGCGGGGCGAGCAGCGCGAGGGCGTCCGCGTCCAGCACGGGCGGCAGACCGGGGCGCGCGGCCCCGGCGAGCACGACGAGATCGGCCGCGGGCAGCGCCGCGGCGAGCGTGCGCACGGGGGCTCCCGCGCGCTCCTGGCCGGGGGCCGGATCCGCCCCGCTCGCGGAGACCGCGACGACGGACATCCCGAGCGCGCGGAACTTGCGGATCGTGGCGGCGCCGATGCGGCCGAGCCCGATCACCGCGACCGTGGTCGCGCTGAACCTGCGGAGCTCCCGCGAGCCGCTGACGTCCCAGGCCCCGTCCCGGTGTTGCTCGGCGTAGCGGGGCAGGTTGCGGAGCAGGCCGAGGCCTGCGGCGAGCGCGTGGTCGCTGACCTCCTCGGTGCAGTAGTCGGGCACGTTGAACACGGTGATGCCGAGCGCGGTGAGCGCGGGCAGGTCGAGGTAGTCGGTGCCGGTGCTCGCGGTGACGACCACGCGGAGGTTCGGGAAGCGCTCGGCCTCCGCCGCGGCGAAGCCGTCGGACTCCGTGACGACGGCCAACACCCGCTCGGGATCGGTGACCGTGCCGGGGGTGAGGATCCGCCAGTCGGGGCCGAGGTGCGGCCCGATCCGCTCGGGGGTGATGAAGGGGTCGGCGATGAGCAGGTCCATGCTCCGAGCGTAGCCGAGCCCGGGGGTCGCGGGACTAGGTGAGGCGGCCGTGACGCCAGCGGTGGGCGGCCTGGCGGAGATCGTCGCCGAGGGCGGCGTAGGAGGCGGCCCGGTTCGTCAGGTCGCTCGCCCCGTCGGGGTCGGTGCTCTCGCGCTCATCGGCCAGGGTGACCGCGCCCGCGGACACGAGCCGGGCGTAGGCGGCGGCCCGCTCGAAGGCATCGGCGAGGTCGCCGGAGAAGACCCCGCGGAGGATGTTGTCGATCAGGGTCACGATGCCCGCGGGCTCCACGGGCACCGGTACCCCGGCGATGACGGGGTCGATCGTGCTGAGCGTCTCGACGCCGCGCTGGAAGAGGTAGGCCGCGCCCTCGGCGTCGCCGCGGGCGATCTTGCGCACGAGGTAGAGCCGCCAGAGCATCCCGGCGAGGGTGTCGGTGCCGGAGCTGGACCACAGCTCCGCGATGTCATCCATCAGCTCGGTGTCCGCGATGGCGATGACGCGTTCCACGAGCTCGGGGTCGTCGTGGCTGCGCACCCGGTCGAGCAGGGCCCAGGAGGTCTCCTGCGCGATGCGATGGCTGACCCCGGGGTCTTCGCCGCCGATCACCCAGTCGAACTGGAAGCTGGGCTGCAACAGGGGGCGCGGGTGGGCACCGGACACGGGTCTCCGATCGGGTTCTTCAGGGGTGTGCGCTGCTCGTTCCTGATGAGCAGGGACCCACCGTAACACCCCGAGCCGAGGAGAACCAGCGCGTGAGCGCGGGGCCGCCCGCCCGTCCTCCGCTCCGGGACCCTCGCCCGTTGCTACACTGCCGATATCGGGAGTCCTGAGCCAACAGCGGGACGCGCCGAAGCCCGCACCGCCCTCCCCAATGACACGGTCCCGCCGGAAAGGACGCAGATGCCCGAGTTGCTCAGCGAGCTTGATCGGCGCATCATCGGCGCGCTCCAGTTCGACGGCCGCGCCTCGTGGCGGCGCATCGCCGAGGCCCTCGACGAGCCCCTGCGCACCGTGACCCGGCGCGGCGTTGAGCTGCTCGATTCCGGGACCGTCCAGGTCGCGGGGATGCCCAGCCAGGGACCGACCTGTGTGATCGAGATCGCCTGCGAGCCAGCCCGGGTCGACGCGATTGCCCGTGAGCTGAGCGAGCATCCCGGGGTCATCTTCAGCTACGCCCTCGCCAACCCCACCGGCGTCCTGGTCGAGGTCCACGAGAAGACCTTCGACCTGGAGACGATGACGCTGGAGATCATCCCGAGCCTCGCGGGGGTGACGGGGGTCTCGGCGACCCCCGTGCTGCGCTACTACGCGAGCCACGATCAGTGGCGCCCGGGGCTGCTCAGCGACGCGGAGGCCGCGCTCCTCCTCGCCCCGACCGCCGACACGGTGCCCGATGACATTGTGACCGAACTGGGGTCAGCCGAGCAGACGATTGTTCGCATGCTCACCGAGGACGGCCGCGCCTCCGTGACGCAGCTCGCGGAGCGCGCGGAGGTCTCGGTGCCCACGGCCCGCCGGAAGCTCGACAGCCTGCAGCGTTCCGGGGCGGTCACGATGCGAACCCTGGTCGAGCCGGCGCTGCTCGGCTTCGGCGTGGAGGCCGGGCTGTGGATCGACTGCGCCCCGCAGTCGGTTGACGCCATCGGCGCCGCGCTCGCGAGCCTTCCCGAGGTCCGCTACGCGGTGCGGCTCCTCGGGGGAAACGCCCTCCTCGTGCACGCCAGCGCCCGGTCGCTGGGCGGCCTGCGCGCGGTCATCGATGCCCCGGTCACCGAGCTGGCGAACTCGGTGCACTCCTCCCTCATCGTGCGCGCGTACAAGCGAAGCGGGCGTCCCGTGCTCGTGGCTCGGGAGCACGCGGCCGAGAGCCGCTAGTCGCGCCCGGCACCGGCAGAGATTGGCCGCCGGGACCATCCGGCCTCCGGCGGGCCCGCGCCGGTTCCTGGCGTGCCTCGGGCTACCCCGCAGCGCGCTCCCCGCGTGATTCCCGCTCCCCGGTCGCTCTGCCTCGCGCTTTTGGCGGTCGCGCACGACGGCACGCGCCCGCGAACGCTGCCCCGCCGCCGGGGATTCCCCTCCGGTGACCGCGCCGCGTCCGGGCCGCTGAGCCGAAGCTGTTGACCCATCAGCCGAGCACGTCGCTGCCCGGAAAACCCATGAGAACAACACAGGGCTTGCCTTTTTGGCCAAAGTGGAAAAGAATAAGGATGAATTTGGCGCAAAACATTCAATGAGGAGGGCTGGGGCGCATGAGCGGTCTGACACAGTATTCGGCGGTCGAACTCCGGGCGCGGCTCGGACGCGGAGAGCTTTCCGCGGTCGAGGTCGTCACCGCGTACCTCGCGGAGCTGGAACGCACCGGCACCGCGGTGAACGCCCTCGTCTCGGCGCACCCCGAAGCCGCCCTTGCGCGCGCCCAGGAACTCGACCGCATCGGCCCGTCGGCGGATCTGCCCCTGTTCGGACTTCCCGTGGCGATCAAAGACACCCACAACGCCAAGGGCTTCCCGACAACCGCCGGATCGATCCGGCACGACCCCGCCCCGGCATCGCAAAGCGATGCCCACGTCCAGCGCATGGTCGACGCGGGCGCGGTCATCATCGGGAAGAGCAACGTGCCCGAGTACGCGGCGGGTTCACACTCCGTGAACCGCGTCTTCGGCGCGACGCGCAATCCCTATGCGCTCGATCGCTCCGCCGGGGGCAGCAGCGGCGGGGCCGCCGCCGCCCTCGCCGCGCGGCACGTGGCGCTCGCCGACGGCAGCGACATGGGCGGCTCACTCCGCAATCCCGCCGCGTTTTGCAATGTGGTCGGCCTCCGCCCCACTCCGGGGCTGATCCCCAACGCGGAGGCAACAAACGCGTTCACTCCGCTCACCGTGATCGGCCCGATGGGGCGCACCGTCGCCGATGTCGCCCTGCTCCTCTCCGTGCTCGCTCCGGCCGCGCAGGCCGCCGCCGCGACCCCGCCGGTGACCCCGGAGATCGCCCCGGTCCCGCTCACCGGGCTCCGCGTCGCGTGGGCACCCACCCTTGGCGGCCGCGTCCCCGTTGCCCCCGAGGTGCTCGCAGCGCTCACCCCGATCGTGGAGCGGTTCGTCGAATTGGGCGCCTCCGTGACCGAGGCCTGCCCCCCGCTCGACGAGGCCGAGCAGGTGTTCCGCACCCTCCGCGCGGCCGAGTTCTCCGCCGAATGGGAGCAGCGGCTCGCGGAGGATCCCGAGGACTTCAATGAGCGCCTCACCGGAAATATTCGAGACGGGGAGGACCTGAGCGCCGCGGACGCGATGCGCGCGCAGGAGGGGATGACGCGGCTCGTGCGCGGCGCAGACCGCTTCTTCGAGGACTACGACCTCCTGCTCGCCCCGGTCACCCAGGTGCCCGCGTTCCCCGTCGAGTGGGATTTCCCGGCCGAGGTCGCCGGAGAGCTCCAGCGGGACTACCTCGGCTGGATGCGCTCCGTCTTCCTGCTGAGCCCCCTCGGCATCCCCGGGATTTCGGTCCCCGCGGGCTTCACGCCGGAGGGCCTCCCCGTCGGCCTCCAGCTCCTGTCCGCTCGGGGATCCGACCAGCGCCTTCTCTCGATCGCGCAGAGCTTCGAGTCCGTGACCCGCTTCGCAGACCTCTCCCCCGCAGACGCAACCCCCATCCCCCGCCCCTAAGGAGCACCTATGTCCGTCACACTCGCGAGTCGAGGACGCCTCGCCACCGCGCTGATCCCAGCAGCCGGGTTCTTCGCGACCCCGTTCCTCCCCTTTGCCCAGGAACCCACGCTGTGGTTCGGCCTGCCCGCGGTGCTCGTCTGGTCCGCAGGAATGGTCATCCTGACCGTCATCACCCTGCAGGTCATCGAAAGCAGCTACCTCAACTCCGGGGGCCGCGAACAAGACGCCGCCGAAGAGGAGCGCCTCGCCACCGAGCGCATCGCCGTGGTGCGCGCTGAGCGCATTGCCGCAGAAGACGCCCTCCGGGCCGAGCAGGAGCGGGGGGAGACCCGATGACGCTCTCGCTCATTATCATCGTCGGCATCGTCCTCATCGGAGCGCTCGGGCTCGCCGGGCGCCGCCGACAGGCCAACATGTCAACGTGGACCGTCGGCAAACGCGATATCCCGAAGTGGACCTCCTGGTTCCTCCAGGCGGGAGAGTCCCTCACCACCTTCAGCTTCCTCGGCCTCGCCGGTATCGCCTTCGGCGGCGGCGTGAGCGCGACCTTCGCGGTCGGCTACCTCACCATGTCCTGGATCGGCCTCTACTTTGTGACGCCGCGGATCCGACAGCTCGGGCAGAAGCGCGGCTACCTCACGATGGCCGACTTCTTCCAGGACCGCTTCCGGAGTCCCGTCCTCGCCAAGCTGGTGGCGCTCGTCGGGGCGCTCGCGCTCATCCCGTATCTCCAGCTCCAGATCACGGGGCTCGGCATGATCGTCGAGCTCGCCACCGGCAGCACCGAGGCTCGCGGGCTCAGCATGGTGATCGCGAGCATCCTGGTCGTCATCTTCGTGTCCTGGTCCGGTATCCGAGGAATCGCCCGGGTCGCCATCCTCAAGGACGTGCTGATGGTCGTCGCGCTCGGCGTGGTCGCCACCGGAATCGTGATCAGCTTTGCCGGGATCCCGAGAATCTTCGCGGACATCGCCGAGCAGGCACCCATGCTCCTCACCCTCCGCGCCGAGGGCTACGACACCACCTTCTACGTCACCGCGATGCTCGTCACGGTCATCGGCTCGAGCTTCAACACGCTGCCGCACCTCTGGCCGCCGGTGCTCGCCGCCCGGAGCGGCGCGGTGCTCCGCAGCAACGCGAAGTGGCTCCCGGTCTACCAGCTGGTGCTGTTCATCCCGATCCTCGCCGGGATGGCCGCGGTGCTGAAGCTTCCCGCGGACACCACGGGGAACGCGGTGCTCCTGACGATGTCCCAGCACACCCTGCCCGAGTGGCTCGTCGGCATCGTGGCCGTTGCCGGAGCGTCTGCGGCGATGGTGCCCGCGGCCGGGATCGCGATGGGCATCTCCTCGCTCGTGTCGACCAACCTCATCAAGCTGAAGCGGCCCGACCGGCAGATGATCGTGACCTACGCGGTCATCATCGGCTCCGTCGGCCTGGCGCTGGCGTTCGGCCTGGTTCGTTCCGACATCGGCGCACTCCTCCTGCTCACCTACGGGGTCACCACACAGCTCGCCCCGGCGATCGCGATCGCGCTCCGGAAGCGCGTCCGGGTGGGAGCCTGGCCAATCGGCCTGAGCATCGCCGCGGGCACGATCACCGTGATGGTGATCACCTTCGCGGACATCCCCATCGGCAGCTGGGACTCCGGCCTGATCGCACTCGCGCCGAACCTGATCGTGCTGCTCGTCGCCGAAACGATCCGGCGCGCGCGGGGCGGCACCGACGTGCCACAGTTCGACGTGGACAGCCTGGAGCTCGACCCCATCGAGCCGCGGCCAGCTGCCCCAGTTTCCGGGCGCTAGTTCCGACACGGCGGCGGGTGTTTCGGGGGCTCACACGCCCCGAGGCACCCGCCGCCGCCGTCCGGAACCCGGCACCCTGCGCCGCGGTTTTCAGCGTCGCACTGGTTTTTCCCCCCGACGTTGTTCCGCTAGGATGAAATGGTTGATCGGGCGCCTGAACGCCCCGAATCACATGTTGGGCCTGTAGCTCAGTTGGTAGAGCATCGGACTTTTAATCCGCGGGTCGCGGGTTCGAGCCCCGCCGGGCCCACAGAGAAAACGCCTGATCTGGGAGACATTACAGGTCAGGCGTTTTGCGTTATTGCACCCAAACCCTGCCCACGTGGGGCAAAATTGGGGCAACCATATTTTTCCAAGGCGAATCACGGCCCAGTGCGGCGGCGACATCCGCCCAGCGCCGCGAGCACCTAGCATTGTTCTCAGTGGCGTAGACAAAACCCTCACCTTTTAGGTGGGGCTTTTCTTGATTCCTCAGCCAAGCCGATCCACGCAAATGTACCTGCGGCTTATCGCTAAACCTGCACCAAAGTGAAACACCTGCACTTTGGCGTTGTTACGAATTCACCTGCGCGCAAGCGCGCCCGCGCTGTGCTTGCATTTACTTAGCAAGCATGGTCGACCGTAGCCAGGAATAACGCGGGCCGGTAAGGCGCTTTACCAGATGACAACGTAGACTGGTGGTAACCAGGTGAGCAACCTGTGGACAAACACTGGAAAGTCGCGAAAGGGGCTGTCATGGCAAAGCTCGTTTGGCAGGAGGCCCGTGATCAGGCCAACCAGATCCTCCAAGTTCCAGACTGGGTACTTGATTCAGGACTTCCCAACTTAGATGCAATTTACTCCGATCTTGGCATCAAGAGCGAGATTCGAGAGTTGCCTGACGGCATGTCCGGACTCATTATCAAGAAGTCCAAGTCTGAAGACGCCCGTGTTTTCCTATCATCATCGGACACTCGCCCTCGCCAGCGCTTCACCAAAGCACATGAGCTTGGACACTACGTTGAGCGAGTAATAGTTTCCAAAGACCCCGAGTTTTCATTCGAGGACACACGGACCCAACAGTATGATTTGCACGAGTTCTTTGCAGATGAGTTTGCAGGGTCACTACTAATGCCTGAGAAACTCATCCTGCAAGATGAGGCTTCTGACATGTCCGTCTTTGCAATGTCAGAAAAGTATGGAGTATCTGTGCCTGCCGTTCAGAAGCGACTTGACCGACTAGTGAAACATCGATGAGTTCAGACTTTGAATCAGCATCGCTGAGCGAACTCGATGGGGACGTTCAAGTTCGCTCAGCGACACTCGCCGTCGTGAAAGATCTCGACGACAAGGAAGGGCATCAGCGGCTTGGTTTCAGAAGCGCCTATTTTTGGGCGTCAATAGCACTTGCTGCAATCACTGTAGGCACTAGCGCAGCACTCGTTGTCGGTATGGTGTTTTTTGGAAGAGGAATAGCACCGGGCTCGGGCATAGAACCCGCGATCGTGATTGCATTCATTAGTGGCCTTGCGGTTGAGACGATCGGTGTGCTCCTCCTGCTCGGGGGGAACTTGTTCCCCAACGGGAAGAGCTAGCCGATCCATAGCCCTCCTTGCGCATTACTCAAGTTGCGCGTAATCCAAACTTCAATAGGAGCAGTAAAGCCTGAGACAAGTAGATCCTACGGATAACGTGGAGCGACTTTGGTTCGGCCCTTTCGTTACGCAGGCACCCGAAAGCACACTCCGTGTTAAAGTTGATTCCAGTGGCGTAGACAAGCACGCCTGAAAAGCCCTCACCGGTTGGTGGGGGCTTTTTTGATGCCAAAAACGGGGAGACGGACATGGAGTACAACACCGAAGTGGTGCGAGACGAAGCAGCGGAAGCAATCAAGGCCGCAAAGGGGACGATGGATCTTCCCGAGCTGCCGGAAGGTCAGCGGTTCGAGGTAAGCGGCCCGGGGACCAGCTGGGGTGAGCAGTGTCGAGGAGTCCTGCGCATCACTGAGCTTGGGCCGCCACAGTGGTGCACGCGAGACCGGCTTCCAGTCAGCGAGGGAGTTGTGCTCACCGGGGAGTCTCGACAGAGTTTCCATGGCCCCGGGCGGGGGCGCAGAGTCGTGGCGAGTGCGGCTGAAGTTGAGTTCCGAGCCAGACGCACGGTCGCATCAACTGAGTTCCCCGAGGACTTCGAGTGGACCAGCGTCGGCATTGCGTATGTAGCCCGGGACCTGCTCGCCGTGGAGCGAGCCAAGAAGGCGCGGGAGGAACGCATCAAAGCAGCTGTTGGCGTGTACCCGCCGAAGCGTCTCGGGGAGGCCACCAAATGAGCAACGACACCGAGTTCGCGGTAACACGCCTGACAGAACCACACAGCGTAATCGTGGAGGGGCACACCGTGCACTGGCCTGCACTTCTCGAATGGGTGCGCGAGCAGGTCACCCCGGGGCTGTCGAGGAAGAAGAACGGAGGCGGGGAAGGGTGCCTCATCAACGAGCAGGCGATGATGGTCCTCGAGTTGATCGACGCGGAAGCGCAGCTGATGTGCGAGGCCCTGTTCGTGGACGGCAAGGGAACCCCAGCCGAGAAAGTCACCCGCGCCTGGGAAGCGGCACGCACCGAACGCCAGGGCGGACGCATGGACGACGACCAGTGGGAACGCATCTGCGCCGGCATCACCCGGTGGGTGTGGCTCATCGAGGACCTGGGAGACCCTGAAACAGAGCGTGAGGTAACGGAGCCTTGCCCCGAGTGCGGGGAACGGTACAGCTTCACCGTGAAGGGCGAACGCCGGTCCGCGGTCTACATCCACTACAAGCCAGGGAACGCCCCGATCGCAGAATGCCGTACCGGGGAATGCTCGGCACTGTGGGTCGGGTGGCAGCAGGTAGCCAGGCTGGGCGCACTGGTCGGGTCAGACGTTGACTGGGAGGCGCTCGCCGCAGTCGCGAAACCCGCCGAATGAGTGTTCCCAATCTTTGTTCGATTCGTGTTAAGCTGTGGTCACCTCCTACCAGTGTGTCTACTGGCGGGAGGTTTCCTGTTTAACCCTGCCTCCCTCTTCTACCGCCTCCAGGGGTGCGCCTGGGTTATCAACGCTCACGGCACGTAGCTCAACATGGATAGAGCACCGTCATCTCTGAACCTCTAGACCGCCATTCGGGATAAGTCAGCTCTGGCGGGGATGCAGGATCATTCCCTGCCGCGCCACGGTAGCGCCTAGGAAGAACTCGGAAAGCGCCGCTTCCGGGCAATGACGGTGCGCGTAGCGACACCTGAGCCTGCGTAGATGTTCATCGCTCAATGGAGCTGGTGGACGTTTTGAGCTCTGCGGAGAGCCTGCGGCATGACTATGCGCGGCAGGGACCCACTCTTTGGGCCATGAGATTGCCCGCCGGTTAGGTGTAAGAAATAAGTTACACACCCCCGGAATTGCGCGGCCAGAATGCCCATCACCCACGGACGGGTAAGAACCCCAAGACTTGGCCTCTGCCCCACGAACACTGTCTCAGCGTAGAAACGCAACGCGGGCGAGCAGAGGCCAACACACATCACGGAGGCGGCATGAGCGAGTGCGACGACTGCGGGGCAAGATACCCGTCCCCGCGTGCCGCTCTCCTGTGCTGCGACGAACAGTACAAGGGCGACAGATACCCGGAGGAACAACGATGACCGAGCAGGGCCGCTCAGCCACCACCCGCCAAGGGGGATGGCAAAGCGATCAGCCTGCAACCAGCCACCAGGACAGGAGCAACACCCATGCGCGTCTGCTCCGTCCCCGGATGCCCAGAGATCTACCCCAACACCCAGGGCACCAGGTGCCCCACCCATAGGGCCCAGGCGGACAAGGGCAGGGGCACCGCACGCGAACGCGGATACAACACACGAGGACACCAAGCATTCCGCACCAGCGTCCTCCACCGCGACCCCGTCTGCGTCACCTGCCACCTCAGAGTCAGCACCATCGCAGACCACTACCCACACAGCAGACGCGAACTCATCGAGCTCTCACTCAACCCGAACGACCCATCCCACGGACGCGGACTCTGCAAACAATGCCACGACAGCCACACAGCCCAAGCTCAACCAGGCGGGTGGCACCACGCATAGGGGCAAACCAACAGGCATGACCCCCCACCCACCCCAAACCACCCCCGGGGGAGGCCCCAGGTCGGCCCTGAGCGTCAGGACCGCCGGGGAGGGCGAAAAAACCCGCGAGGGGTTCAAAATGTTTCTGGAAGCCCCGTGAAGGGGCTGACCACCCAGGAGGTGCGGCATGGCTTCTGGTGGCCGCAGGGCTCGTTCTGGGCCTGCTCCTGACCCGCTTTCGCGTACGTCTTTGGTGAACGGGCGCGAGTTCACGATTCTGCCGCTCGATCATGAGGTTGCTGTCCCTGGCTACCCTTTGCCGAAGCTGTCGCAGTACAACGAGTACTTCTCGGACGGCAAGAAGATCCGCGAGCTCGATGAGGGCGAGACGGCGGCCGTCCACGATGCAGAGCTCGCAATGTGGGAGCGGTTGTGGGCGAAGCCACAAGCGATGATGTGGGCGCGGCTTGGTCTTGAGGACCAGGTTGCTGCGTATGTGCGCGCCTACATGGAGTCCACGGGGCAGAACTCGAACTCGGGGCTGAAGACTGCCGCGATTCGCATGGAAGCGGAGCTTGGGATCTCAACTTCGGGGATGTTGCAGAACGGGTGGGTGTTTGAGACGCCCGCCGGTGAGCAGTCCCCCGATCCAAAACCGTCGAAGGGCGGTGTGAAGAAGCAGACCGGTACCGGTTCATGGTTGGAGGCGGTGAAGGTTGAAGAAGCCTGACTATGTCATCCCGCCCAGAACTGAGACGCTCGGCCACCTGTGGATCTGGTGGATTGAACACCACTGCGTGATCCCTGACGGCGACGACGCCGGCGAAGCTTTCGTCCCGTCACTCGACCACAGCGTCTACCTGGCGAACTGGGGCCGGATCGAGCCGGCGGCGAAGCTGGGCGATCGTGCTGCAGCGTTCGTGTACCGCATTGGCCTCTGGGTCGCGGCGCAGAAGGTCGGCAAGAGCCCGGGTGTTGCTGCTGAGACGTGCCTCGAGTTCGTGGGCCCTGCTTTGTATGGTGGCCGCGCGGTAGAGGGTGAACGGTACGAGTGCCCGTTCCCGAAGTGCGAGTGTATGCATGACCCCTACTTCTACATCGAGGGCGAGCCGAAGGGCCGCCCGTGGGCGACACCGCGCATCCAACTCGCGGCGGTCGTTGAGGATCAGGTCGAGAACACGTGGGGCGCGCTCGTCCCGATGATCGATTTGGGGCCGCTCGCAAACGTCATCCCGAAGACTGGTGAGGCGTTCATCCGGCACCCGAATGGGAACCGTGACTCGCGTATTGAGATCGTCACGTCGAAGGCTGACGGCAAGCTTGGTGCGCGTATCTCTGCCGGGAAGTGTGACGAGACTGGCCTGTGGACTGACTCGAACAACATGGCGAAGTTTGAGCGCACCCTGCGCCGCGGTGCTGGCGGGATGGGCGGGCGGATCTCGCATTCCTCGAACCCGTACGACCCGGCAGAGAATAGCGTGTTGCAGCGGCAGATGGAGTCGAAGCAGAAGGACATCCTGAAGCATCACTTCCCGCCGCCTCCGGCCTGGAACTTCAAGCTCAAGAAAGACCGCGAGCTGATCTTCAAATGGAATTACGCTTCGTCGCCGTGGGTGGACCTGCGGACAGTCGAGGCGGAGTCGGTCGCGCTGATGGAGACTGACCCTGCGGAGGCTGAACGCTTCTTCGGGAACCGGATCGTTGCCGGCCGCGGTTCGTGGCTGGAAATGGCGAAGTGGGAAGACCGCGTCGCGTCCGCCCCCATCGTCGTGAAGCCGCGCACGAAGATTTGTCTCGGGTTCGACGGTTCCGACTCGGATGACCTCACCGGAATTCGTGCGGAGACGCTCGACCAACACCAGTTCACGCCCCGCTACGGTGACGACCGGAAGCCAACGCTGTGGGATCCCCGCGACTGGCAACAGCGAGTCCCCCGCTCCGAGGTGATGGCTGCGTTCCGCGAGGTCGCTACCGAGTTTGAGATCGTGCGAGCTTACATGGATCCCCCGTTCTGGACGACCGAGATTGATCTGCTCGCTGCAGAGTTTGGCGAGAAGGTCTTTCTGAAGTGGTTCACGAACCGTCCCTCGCAGATGCATTCCGCGCTCGAGCGGTTCCGAACCGACGTGTACAACCCCGATACCGATTTAACGCACGACGGTGACGAAGTCGTGGCGACGCACCTGCGGAACGCGGTCATCCGGGCAGGGAACGTCGACCCGGTGACGAAGATCCGCAAGTACACGATCGGGAAGCCCGAGCAGCACCAAAAGATCGACTACGCGATGTCGTCGGTCCTCGCGCACGAAGCAGTTATGGACGCGATCGCCAGTGGCGCGCGCACCGACACCGATGACACGAACTACGTCTACTACTGATTGGAGGCCGCGTGAATATCCTCCAAGCAGAGAAGCTCCGCGACCGCATTTATGAGCGGCTTGCAGCCCGCCGCCCTGACATCCTGGACGACGAGAAGTACTACCGTGGCGAGCAGCCGTTATCGTTCGCAACGGAGGAGTGGCGGAAAGCGAACGCTGCTCGATACGCGGGTTTCTCCGACAACTGGTGTGGGACAGTCGTCAACGCCGAAGCTGAACGTCTCGACCCGATCGGCGTCGCTGGTGTCGGACGGAAGGCTTCATCGAGACTGTGGGATGAGCTGCGCCGCAATGAGTTCGATTCGCAGTTCTCGCAGGGCGCCGTCACGTCGCTGACCACGTCACGTTCGTACGTGATGGTGTGGGCTGACGCGGACGGTGCACCACTGGTCACTGTCGAGCATCCCTCGCACGTCGAGATCGAGTACGACTGGGAGAATCCGCGACTGCGAAAGGCTGCTCTGAAGACATGGGTGGATGACAGCCACGAGTTTGCGACGCTCTACACTGCAGACCACGTCTTCAAGTGGGAGCGCAAGCGCCCCGAGCTCAAGAACGATCGGGAAGCGCAGGCCGCGCAGTCCCGCTCCGAGGCAAGCTCGGGTGGCGGGTGGACACCGCGCACGGGCGACCGTGACGACGTATGGCCAATCCGCAACCCGCTCGGCATCGTCCCGGTGGTGGAGCTCGCGAACCGGCCTACGCTGCTGGGCGAACCAGTCTCGGAGATCCGGGGCGTGAAGCCGATGCAGGACGCCATCAACCTCTTGTGGGCTTACCTTTTCCTCGCCGCCGATTACGCTTCGATGCCTGCCCGTGTTGCGACCGCGACCGGGCCTCCCACGATCCCGACCCTGGACGACAAGGGCGCAGTCATTGGCACGCGCCCTGTCGAGATGAAGGACCTGGCGGAGAAGCGCCTGCTGTTCCTGCAGGGGGAGAACGCGAAGATCGATTCGTGGCCGGCGGCAGAGCTCGCCGTGTTCACCAGCACTATCGAGATTGGCGTCGGACATATTGCTGCGCAGACGCGCACGCCGCCGCACTATCTGGTCGCAAACAAGGGGCTCTCAAACCTATCGGGAGACGCGCTCACCGCGGCTGAGATCGGGCTCGTGCAGAAGGCAAACGAGTTCATCACGTTCACGAACCCATCCATCCGGGAAGTGCTGCGGCTTGTCGCGCTCGTCAGGAACGATCAGAAGCTTGCCGGGAAAGCGCAGCTCGCGACGATCGTGTGGAAGGACCGCGAGATCCGTTCACAGTCGCAGCTTGCCGACGCACTGCTGAAGAAGCGACAGATGGGGTACCCGTTCGAGTTCTTGCTCGAGCAGGAGGGGCACAGCCCGTCGACCATTACCCGGATCCTGCAAATGCGTGAAGAGGAACTGGACGACCCGCAGCTTGCCGCTGCACTGCGACCGTATGGGGGCGACTATGACGACTCCGCGGACGGCGATTCGGCAGTACACGAGGCAGCAGCAAATCACCGCGGCAACGGTCGCGGCGATGACTCGGCTGTGGGCGAAAACCGGGACTGAGTTCAGTGAGGGGTGGCGGCAGATACGTGCTCGAGCGATCGAGACGATGCAGGTCGGCCGTGCTGCCGCCATCCATGCCGCCCTCCCCTACATGTCCGAGGTGCTTGCAGAGACACGCCAGGCAGGCATTCCGTCGGGCGTGCTCGTGCCGGCAGCGTTCCTCGAGGCCGCGCCAAACGGATTCCTCGTGCAGGACACCCTCGACCGGCTGCCGGTCGTCGCGAAGCAGGCAGTTGCCGGCGGCGCGACCGCGCTCGAGGCGCGGTCGCAGGCGGCCGTCTGGCTCTCCGGGGTGACGCTGACGATGCTCGCGGACACCCGCCGAGACGTCTTCCACGCCGATATGGTGCAGCGCCCGCAGCTCACCGGGTACGTGCGGATGCTGAACCCTCCCTCGTGCGATCGCTGTGTGATCCTCGCCGGGAAACGGTTCCTGTGGAACGAAGGGTTCCAGCGTCACCCGAACTGTGACTGCATCCACATTCCCGCGTCTGAGCAGGTCGCAGGGGACCTGACGACGGACCCGTACGCCTACTTCAACAGCCTCGATGAGGCCGGCCAGAACAAGCTATTTGGGAAGCATGGCGCGCAGGCGATCCGGGACGGCGCGGACATCTACCGGGTTGGGAACATTCGCACGCGCGGCCTCGGGACCGCTGCCGGGAATCGCCGCTACGGTACACCGTACCGGCGCACTGTCGAGGACATCTACTCGCACGATCGTGACCGCAAGTTCGTGGTCGAGAACCTTCGCTACCACGGGTACATCACTGGCCCGCAGATCGCGGGCGGCAACATCCTCGGCAACGATCCTGCGGGGCGGATCCTTGCTGCTGGACGAGGTCGCGGAACGTACACGGTCGGTGGGCAAACCGTCACCACAGCGCGGGCGGCGAAGTTCGATGCGCTTGCCAGCGGGCGGCGCGACCCGTTGAACCGGGCGACAATGACCGCTGCAGAGCGTCGCCTTTACGATGCGCATTACCGTGCGCAGTGGGCGGCCGCCGGATACCGCCCCAACAGTGTCGGCGCAAATAGCGCGGACCGTGGACTGGGGCTCCGCCCGATCACGCAGCGCGAAGCACAGCGCGCACAAGACACGCTGCGAGCAGAACTCGCAATCGCACGCGACCACCAGGCAACACCGAACCAGGTCCGCGAGCTCGCAGCCCTGCTGGGCCTCTGAACTTCCACACGAGATGTGTGGTCGCCCCTCCGGGGGCAAACGCCATACCCGCCGGGTGTGGTTTTCGCTATATGGAGGGGTGAACCCGAATGGAAACGGAACCGACTGAGACGGTCGAAACCGAAGAGACAGAAACCGAAGACGTCGAGTCTGCGGAGGAAGTCGAAACTGAGGAAGTAGTCGAAGATCCGGCTGCTGGCCTCAAGACTGCACTGCAGAAGGAACGGGCGGCCCGCAAAGCAGCCGAGAAGCGTTCCAAGGAACTCGAGCAGGAGCGCGCTGACCGCGACAAGTCCGCGGATGAGAAGGCACTCGATGATGCACGGCGTGATGCCGCTGCCGAAGCGACCGCCAAGGCGAACAAGCGCCTCATCGCTGCCGAGTTCCGATCTGCCGCAGCCAAACGAGTGAAGGATCCCCGCATCGCCGCGAAGCTCGTGGACCTCGAAGGCATCGAGGTTGACGACGACGGCGAAGTGGACGCGGACGGTATCGCGGCCGCACTCGACGCAGTCCTGGAAGAGTACCCCGACCTGGCACCGTCCCGGTTCGAGGGCACCGCAGACCAGGGTGCTCGAGGCAAGGCCGCAGTGCCGTCGCAGCTCACCCGTGATGACCTCAAGAACATGACCCCGCAAGCGATCCTCAAGGCCGAAAAAGAAGGCCGACTGGACCGCCTCAAGGGCAAAACCAAGTAAGGAGCAACCATGTCCGTTGCATCGTTTATTCCCGAACTCTGGGCCGCGAAGCTGCTCGAGAAGTACGACCAGAATCTCGTCTACACGCAGCCGTCCGTCGCAAACCGCGACTACGAGGGCGAGATCCAGAACCAGGGCGACACCGTCCACATCAACCAGATCGGCGACCCCGGTGTGCGCGAATACAAGCGCGCCGAGGACATTACCTTCGATGACCTGGGCACCACCGACCAGGAGCTCAAGATCGACCAGGCCGACTACTTCGCGTTCTACGTGAACGACGTCGACAAGGTCCAGGCGAAGGGCGAGCTCGGCGGCCCCGCGCTCACCCGCGCATCGCTGCAACTGCGGCGGAAGACCGACACCTTCGCCGGCGGCCTCCTCAAGGCAGGTGCGCACGCCGACAACAAGCTGGGTCGCCAGAAGATCGTTTCCGGCGGCACGCAGATGGCAGGCGCGGGGCAGATCACGGCGTACGACGTCCTCGTGGAACTCGGGCTCAAGCTCGATGACCAGGACGCCCCCGAGGAAGGCCGCTACGTCGTGGTCGACCCCGGCTTCATCGCTGCGGTCGCGAAGGATGACCGTTTCATCCGCGTCGACGCGTCGGGCACCTCCGACCTGCTCCGCAACGGCGTGGTCTACCGCGCCGCAGGGTTCGACATCATGCGCACCACCGCAGTGCCGAAGCTCGGCGGGAGCGGTGCCGGCAAGGACGACAAGGTGCTCATCGCTGGCGTCCCTGGCGCGTTCACCTTCGCGAACCAGATCCTCAAGACCGAGGCTGGCCGCCGCGAGAAGGGCTTCGACGACTTCGTCAAGGGGCTCAACGTCTACGGCGCGAAGGTCACGATCCCCGAGGGCATCGCGACCGCGACCGTCGAGGCGTACGAGCCCGGCACCGGGTCGCAGATGGTCGTCATGGCCGGAAGCACGACCCCGTAGCAAGGAGGTGGCTGGTGTTCGCAGAAGCAAAAGACTTGGGTGCTCGTCTCAAGCGCGAGTTCTCCGAGGAAGAATCCGTGTGGCTCGATGAGCTCCTCGCGGACGCCACCGCCTACCTGCAGCGCGAGATCGGGCAGAAGGTCGCCCCGCGGCAGACGGTCACGTTTTCAGACTGGCCGTCTGCCGGGTGGGTGGACCTCCCTCAATGGCCGGTCGTGTCGGTTGACGCGGTGGAGCGTGACGGGGCCGCGGTGTCGTTCGAGGAACGCCCCGGCCGGATCCGCGTCGGCTCTGACACGAAGGTGGACGTGACATTCACATTCGGGTATTCGGAGCCGCCGCGCGATCTCGTCGCGCTCTGCTGTGCACTCGTGTCGCAGCAGTTGCTGCTCGTGGAGGCGGAACTGGGGCTGTCGATCGGCGGGCTGTCTTCCGTCGCTCTCGACGACTTCAAGATCGCGTTCGCGGACGGCGGCGAAGGAACTGGGCTTACGCTCCCCAAGGTCACGCTCGACGGCCTCAAGCAGGCGTACGGGCGTGGCATGGTCACGCAAGTGGATGTGCACTCGTGATCGGCGGGGTACTCGGCATGGGCCGCCGCATGGCAGAGGCTCGCATGACAGAGACGGTGACTGTAGGCAGGTTCGAACAGGTCCGCCCGCCGGGTGGGTTTGATCCTGTACTCACGCTCGTAGAGACGTACTACGAGGGGCGTGCACGTGTGAAGTTTCCGGCTGCATCCGCGGACGAGAAGGCCCCCGCAGGGCAGCAGCTCGCGGAGACACGAATCGCCGTGTCGCTGCCTGCCGCGACCGTGCTGATTCCCACAGGGGCTCTCATCCGGGTAGACGCCTCAGCAGTTGATGGGGCGCTCCCAGGGCGCATGTTCCGTGTGGACGGTGCCGCTCAGGCCGGGCAGACAACAGCGCACAGGTACCCGGTGACGGAGGAATCATGAGTGATGATCTTGACCGGCTCGTACACGACCTCGGCGAGTTCCCAAAGCACGCCGGAAGGTTCGTTGAGGCCGCGCTCAAGGGGACAGCTCATGGCATGAAGGAGGACTGGCAGGAACTCGCGAAAGGCCCGTCTGGCGGGCACGCAAAGCGGTACCCGCAGTCGATCGACTACGAGATCACGCAGTCCGAGTTCCCTCATTTCTCTGCGGAGGTGGGCCCGGACCTGGGGCGTACGCAGGGCCCGCTCGGCATCCTCGAGGAGGCCAATGGTGGTGTCAAGGCTGCTCCCCAAAACCTCCGCGCGAGTGTCGTGCGGGCGAACGAGACGGACTTCGTGCGGGGCATGGAGAAAGCTCGAGACGACGCGTTGCGGAGGGCTGGGCTGTGATCACTGAATGGGAAGCCGCCAAGGCACTGCTCGAGTCTGTCGGGTTGAGCGGGCGCGTGAGAGATGCGCCCACGGACGACAAGGGCGAGGTGGTGAGAGCCGACTATGTCGTGCTCTACGGTGCCGGGCCTGACGAACTCGGGGACGGCCGGTACGGGGTGATCCCCCGCCCTGAGTCTGATGCCGACTACGAGTTCTGTGTGCGTGGTGTCTCCGGCGACCCGCGCGGCGTTCGTCTCCTCATGGAGAAGGTGTTGCTGGCTGTCGGCCGGAAGCCGGTCGTCCCTGGCCGGCGCACAGACCCGGTGACGATCGCGTTTGAGAACGCGAAGGTCGATCACTCGGTGTCGCCGCCGCTGCATTTTCAAGATGCGTGGTTGAAGTTCACGTCGAGGAGAGGGTGATGGCGAAGTTCATAAGGGTTGAGTCGTCGGTGACTGGTCACCAGTTCGACATTCACGAGGAGCAGTTCGATGAATCCGCGCATAAGCGGGTGAAGCGGTACCCGCCGTCGAAGCGGGTGCGGCGCACAAAGTTCCGGGTCGGCAGATTGCCGGCCCGTTCTGTTTCCCCAACTGGGGAGAAGGGGGCGACCGATGTCGCGAGTAATTCCAAAGGCGATTAAGACCGCTGGTACACGCCGGGTGCTGTTTGTGCCTGGCGGCGTGGCTGACAAGAAGGCCATCAAGAAGACCGAGGTGGATTCGGCCAAGAACGTGTCCTGCTACCTCACGCAGTTCAATCAGACGGCGGATCAGGCGTCGATCCCGGACCGCCGGTACTGTTCCTCGCAGGTATTCGAGATCCCCGGCGAGAAGACGAAGAGCCTCGAGACGATGTACACGTTCAACCTTGGTGAGCCTACCGAGGATGAGGCGCGTATTGCTCTCAAGGAAGGCACCCGCGGAACCCTGATCCGGTTCCTGCAGAAGGACGAGGACGACGACACCTTCGAGGCTGACGACTGGTATGACGCTGTCGATGTTGAGTGTGGTGAGCAGATCGTGGTCGAGGGTGAAGAGAATGCCCTGGATCGCATCAAGCAGAAAATGTTCATCCAGTCCGAGTGGGAGCCCTTCGCTCAGCTCGCTGCGTAACTAGCTCGCGGGGGTGGGGTTGCCCACGAGCCTCACCCTCGCGTCACCCCTTCTTTTGATCGTGGAATCGTGGATGGAGACTTTGAAATGTCGTTGAAGACGAAGAATAAGCAGCGCAAGGCTGACTACACGGATTTGCAGTTTTGCATGGACCGCCCTCTCTTGAAGGAGCTTGAGCAGGCCCGCGCTGAGGCTGCGGAGGCTGCTGCGGGCCGCATGACTGGGGGGAAGACTACTCGCGTGAAGGAGCTTGAGAAGCTCATCGCGGAAGCGTCCGTGACAATCCGTGTTTCTTCTCTGCCCCGGGGCCAGTACAACGAACTTATGCTCGAGCACCCTCCGCGGGAGGGTCGGGATGAGGTGTTCAACCCGGAGACGTTTTTCGCTGCCGCAGCGAAGGCTTCTGCGGTTGAAGTAACTGAAAAGAGCACGGTCCCGATCCACGAGGAGGACTGGGACGAGTTCGTTGACGGCCTTACCGATGGAGAGTACGACCGTCTGGCCGGCGCCGTGGTGATGTTGAACCGTAACCAGGCTACGGTCCAGATCACCCCTTTCGGTTAAGGCTCCACACTGACCGCAGGCTACTGCGGGATCTTCGTATCGCTCGCGATATGGGGATCCCGCCGCGTCGTCTGTGGGGGTGGGAGCCTGAACAGCGTCTTGTGAAAGACGGGAAAGGGTGGCTGGTTGAGCGGGAGCCAGAGTTCAGCAAGCTCGACTACGAGCTGCTCGCAGCCCTTGACGAGCATGAAGAAACAGTCGGGCCCCACGGGTTCCCCCTTGAGGAAACGATGACTGTCCTCGCTGACCCGATGAACCCGAACGGGACACACCGGTTTGTGGCACGGCCTGCACGTGATTGGGCGGATGATGCTCTTGAACAGGCCCAATCTGATCCGAAGTACTCGGGAGAGAACTACTCGGCAGCTAGAAAGTGGCGCGTGTACCGCGAAGACCGTTAGGAAGTAACAAGGACTCCACCGAGCCCGGGGTCAAGCTCTCCGACTGACGGATCATTAATAACCCAGTTCTCTCCCACGAGCAGAGAGACATTGTCTAGCAGGGTTTTAAGGCTCGAGATCATCTCATCTTGGCTCGATTTTGACGAAAAGATCGACAAGACGTTCACCTCGCTACAGGTGCCAGACTGCGCCGCCAGTTTGACCAAATCAGATTGGTGCCAATCTGGGCAGGCACCTCCCGCAGAAACAAAAGCTTCCTTCAGCTCTTCAACACTTCGAAACGTGGCCGGATACTCCGATGCCTCTGTGGTGGCAACGGAAGCGCACCCGCTCAAAGTGAGCGCCAGAACAAGAGCCAGAGCGAGTTTCTTCATGCCCCCACTTTAGGGGGCTTTTTGCTTTCTAGGAGGCCCCTATGGGTGATCGTGTTGTAAAGATCAAGCTTGAGGCGGCGGCGGAAAGCGCGGTCCGTGGGTT
>NZ_JAPFRB010000002.1:191825-192692 GCF_035726885.1 Leucobacter sp. M11
CATGATTCGGCCCGGTCTCAGCGTGCAGAGTGGGCGACGGTCGGGACCGGGCTGACCGCGGTCGGCGTAGCTGTCACCGGCTTGGGTGTCGCTGCGATGAAGACAGGGGTCGAGTACAACACGCTGCAGCAGACCACTCGGGCAGCTTTGACTACTCTGCTGGGGTCCGCTGAGGCTGCGAATGCTCAGATGGACAAGCTGGATGCTTTCGCGAAAACCTCACCGTTCGCGAAGGGGTCGTTCATCAAGGCGCAGCAGCAGATGCTGGCTTTCGGTGTGGAGACTCAGAAGGTCATTCCGTACCTGGATGCTGTGCAGAACGCGGTCGCTGCAGCAGGTGGTTCGAACGCTGACATTGAAGGCATCGTGGCGACGATGGCGAAGATTCAGTCTTCTTCGAAGATCACAGCACAGGACTTGAACGAGTTCGGGAATCGTGGTGTGAACGCGGCTGAGCTGATCGGTTCCCGGATGGGTAAGACCGGGGCGCAGATTCGCGAGGAGATCACTGCCGGTTCTCTGGGGGCTACTGAAGCCCTTGACGCGCTTACTGCGGGCATGGCGGAGAAGTTCGAGGGCGCCTCTGCGAATGTGAAGAACACGTTCGCTGGCGCTATGGACCGCGTCAAAGCTGCTTGGCGTGATTTCTCGTCTGAGCTCGCCCGGCCCCTCGTTGACCCTAACGGTGGCGGCGCATTGGTTGACCTGCTCAACTGGGCCGCCGACGCGATGCGAGCCTTCGAGGACCTTCCTGCTCCGGTGAAAACCACCATCTCGGCGATGACTGGGCTTGCTGGTGTCGGTTCCCTTGCTGGCGGTACCTTCATGCTCGCGCTCCCAAAGTTCCTTGAGTTTCAGGACGCTTTA
>NZ_JAPFRB010000002.1:192742-207467 GCF_035726885.1 Leucobacter sp. M11
CGTTTCTCTACTCACAAGTCCGTTGGTAGGCACCCTGGCGATTGCTGCTTCTGCGATGTTCGCTTTCTCGCAGACCGTCGAAGCGGGCAAGACGAAGCAGAGTGAATTTGGCATCGCACTTCAGCAAACGACGAACTTGGTAGACGCGCTGCAGATCGCCACCCAGAACACGAAATCGAACTTCTGGACTGATGGTTTTAGGGAGTCGCTCGAAGATCTGCCCGGCCTAATGGATCGTGTCCGTGAAGCTAACGAGAGCATCTGGGTTGTGAAAGGGTTTGCCGACAACAAGGCGCTCGAGAACCTGCAGCAAATGGGTGTCGAGCTAGCGGCTCTGGCGCAGACAGATTTTGGGTCTGTGCTTGAGGGCTTTCAAGGCATGGCTGCTGGTATGGACGAGATCAAGGTCGAGACCTTACTCAATCAGATGCCGGAACTCCGCGCTGAGTTTGTGAAGGCAGCAATCGACATTGGCGAGGTCGGCAGCGAGGGTGACGTACTGGCGCTGGCCATGGGGAATATCGACTACGCGGCCGAGAAATCAGCGCGATCCCTCGAAGAAATCTCAGGAGTAGCGGTTGACGCGTCGAAGGCCATAGCGGATCTTTCCAACGAGATCCTGAATTTTGGGTCGGCGCAAATCTCTTCGGACCGTGCTGCTATCGCTCTTCAGGACAACATTCGAAAGCTGAACAAGATTGTCAATGACGGTGCTGGGGAACTTGGTTACTTCACTGAGAACGGCTCCAACACCGAAAAGGCGATGTTGGACATTGCTGAGGCGGCAAAGAAGTCTGCGGCAAGTGTCATGGAAGCCGGCGGAGCCCAGGCGGATGCAAACGCGATTCTTGACGATGCCCGTCAGAAGCTCATCGATCAGCGCGTGGCTCTGGGTGAAGACGCAGAGGCGGCGAAGGCCTGGGCCGATCAGCGAGTGCCTACCGCAAATGCTGTTCAGCAAGCTCTTGAGAAGGTCACTGGCGCTGCAAAGGATATCCCGAAGGACACACCCGCGAATGTCACTACTGATGCAGGTGTAGCGACTGAGAAGCTCAAGGGGACCAAAGGCGCCCAGGACTCTATCAAACCGCATGTGAACACGAGTGTTTCTGCTGACACTGGGGCGGCGATGGGTGCGCTGACCGGCGTTAGCAACCTTCTCGCGTCCATCTCGATGGGGGCGCATGTTGGAGTCACTGCTGCCGTTTCAGTACCGGTCGATTCTGGTGGCGGTCGGGCGTATGGCGGAACGGTGGGTTTGGCTTCTGGCGGCACTGTGCCTGGCCGGAGTAGGCACGTACTTGGCATCGGCGGTGGTGTTTCTGACGGGACAGTCTGGGGCCGGGGTACTGCAAAGTCTGACTCGATCAACGTCAATTTGTCCAAGGGCGAAGAGGTCATTCAGGAGCCGTGGGCGTCTTACTACCGGTCTGAACTGAAGCAGATGAACGCTGGTGCGTGGCAGCCGGGCCGCCAGCAGACGGTCGCAACTGTGGTGAATAACTATTACTCATCCTCCGGCGAGCTTGTAGTTCGGGACGTGAACAACCAGATCGTGGGCCGGATGCAGGTTGAGGCGAATCGTGCTGTGGATTCATTTGTTCAGGACAGTGCTCGTGAGGGCCGGAAGGCGAGGTACTGATGGCATGGGTCATGGATGCGGGCGACCGCCGTGTGGTGCTCGGGGGAACTCTTGAGGGTCTGGGCCTGATGGGGTTCCCTCGGGTGTCCCGGATGGTGTCTGCGGAGTCGTATCCGAATCCGCGGGGTGATGGGCGCCGGTTTGGGCGTGTCACTCGGGGTGGGCAGTCGGTGTCTCTCGAAGTGGAGGCGCGGGCGTCTGCCGATCTGTCGTTTGATGAGGTGGCGCGTTCCCTGATCGCGGGGTGGCGTGCCGGACCCCCGGGACAACTCGGGACGCTGACCGCGGAGTCTGGACGGTCAGCGTACGGGATACCCCTCGAGATTGAGGAAGACCAGCAGAACCGCCTTTTCGGTATCGGGAGGGCGGTGCTTTCTTTCGAGGCCGTCGATGATCTTTGGTATGGGCCGGAGGAGGAGACGGTGATCCGGTTCGCTCCGCCGGTGTCTGGGGGGCTCCGGTTCCCCGCCCGTGCCCCGTTCCGGTTCAAGTCCGCCCCGTCCGTCAGGAACGGGGCGGTTCTTGTTTCAGGGGATCTCCCGGTGCACCCTGTGTTTGAGGTTCGGGGGCCGGTGACGAATCCGGAGATCGACGTGGTTGGGGTTGGGAAGCTGATCTTCAAGACGTTTCTCGCTTATGACCAGACCTTGGTTGTGGATACGCGGGCGTGGGCGCGGTGGGTGAAGCGGGATGGTGCCGCGTTCCCTGGTGCTTTGTCGTCTGCTGGTGCACGCCTGTCGGACATGGTTCTTTCCCCGGGTTCGCACCGGGTTCTTTTGCGCGGGTTTGACCCGACGAATACCGCTGAGCTGCGGGTGCGTGTTGCGCCGGCGTTCACAAGCTTTTAAGGAGCGTCATGGCTTTCTATGTGCCGTATGTGATTGATGATGCTGAGCACTCTGCACGCTTGTTTCGGCGGCAGTTTCAGCAGTCTGTGGGTGAGGGGTCGGGTGTGTCTCGGCCGGAGGATTTGCGGGTGCAGGCGTTGAACACCCCTGGGCCTGGGTTCCGTGTGGGGCCGGGCGGGGCGGTGATTCAGTCCCGCGACACGACGGTTTCTGCACGTGAGTCGTACGGTCCGATCAATGATGCCGAGGTGGAGGTGCTCGGTCTTGATGGGGCTCCGTCCTCTGGGAGTCGCCGGGACATGGTGATTCTCGAAATTGTGGATCCGGAGATGGATTCCCTGACCTACGACCCGGTTGAGGCAGCTGCCCTGAACTACACCCGTATCCGGGTGGTTCAGGGCGTCCCGGCGTCGGCAAAAACCGTTGCAGATGTACCGTCGCTTGCGAACGTGACCGCGTACGCGTTGGCCGCAATCCAGTACCCGGCAAACGTATCCACGATCCAGCCCAACATGATCACGGATCTGCGGGAAGTGGCGGACCCTTTTCGTGCCGAAACAGCATTCGCTCGGCCTCGAGTGGCAGCTGACGACAGCCCTGAAAACTACCTGTCCGGACGCGACGCGAACGGCGGCGAATATTTCCCCGGCGGAGGCGGCTACGCGAACCAGGTAGAAATCGATATCCCGCTTCGTGCTACCCGAATGATTGTCGAAGCCGACTGGATGTCGGTGATTTACTACGGCGGCAAGGATGCGTTCGGGAATTACTGGGTGGAGTTCGGCACCGAATACCGCCCAAACACGTGGCCGAGCAAGCAACAGTACGAGTTCGCAACGCAGAAGTTCGCTTTTGACACTGTTGGGAAAGTCGCGGGTACGTATCGTTCAAACTGGCGACTGATGGATAACGTGCCGGTCCCGGCAAAACTCCGGGGCAAACGGGTGACGTTTGTGTTTAAAGCCGGCCTGGCTGCGAACGCTCAGACGCAGGCCGTCGCCATGAATTCTATGTCTGGGCTGGGCCTGAAACTCACGTTTGTTGAGACTGCGTTGACGTGGCAGGACGCGGTGTAAGGGGGTCTTGATGCTTCGGTACATCGTCGAGCGGGTGTCTGATGGGGAGTTCCTTGAGTTGGAGCTCCCCGTCACTGTTTCTGGGTCGGGTGAGAAGCTGTGCGGTCCTGGCTCGTTTTCGGGGTCGCTGGCTCCGGTGGTTGATGCGCTGCGGCAGGGGGCTGGTCTACTGATTGATCAGTATGCGACGTGGGTGCATGAGGAAACTGACGGCATTATCCGGGGGACGTGGCTTGCGACTCGTTCTGCGTTGGATGGGTTCGAGTGGGCGGTGGAGGCGGCCGGGTTTTCCACGTTCTTGCAGGGGCGCCCGTATGAGGGCGAGTACCGGGGTGTTCGTGTGGACCCAGTTGCGGTGGCGCGGCATGTGTGGGCGCATGCGCAGGCTCCGGCTGGTGCCGGCCTTGGGGTGACGGTGGTTGGGTCTTCCTCGGTGCGTGTGGGGACTGACTCGGATGAGAAGCTGGCGGCGGCGCAGGCTGTTGTGGCGACTCGGAAGAAGGGCAAGGCCGCGGCGACTGCCTCGAAGCAGGCGAAGGCCACCCAGATTCAGTCTGTGACGAAACAGCATGACGCGATCATCAAGGCCCGTCAGGCGACGGTGAAGGCCGCGCAGGGTGTGGTGAAGACCCGCCAGGCGACTGCGAAGACACGTCTTGACGAGTTGCAGGTGTTGCAGAAGCAGAAGCCCCCAGCGTCAGCGGCGGCGATCACTTCGGCGAAGAACCGTCGTGCGGCCGCGGTTCAGGCTGTTGCTGACGCGCAGGTACCGGTGAAGAACGCGCAAGCTTCGGTGAAGGCCGCGCAGACGGCAAAGACGAACGCCCTGGCCCCGTTGAAGGGGCAACTGGTGTCGTTGCAGGCCGCTGAGAAGGCCGCGGGTGATGCGCAGAAGAAGGCCGAGGACGTGGCCCGGGCTGCGCAGGACAAAGCCCGTGATGACGGTGGGGCCTGGAAGCTGCTCTGGTGGGACACCCCGGATTGCTTCACCGCGTTCGAGGAAGCTGTGGAAGCGGCCGGGATGGAGTGGCAGGAGTGGTCCGGGTGGAACGCTGACCGCACGAAGATCCTGAAGCAGGTGCGGGTAGTTCCCCGCGTGGGGCGGAAGCAGGACGGGCTTCGTTTCATCGAGGGCGACAACGTTATCGACAAGGTTGTGGTCGAGGATGACTCCTCTGATTACGCGAACACGGTGGTGGGGATCGGCGCCGGAGAAGGGCGTGCAGCGCTTCGGGTGACGTTGTCTGTTCCTGATGGGCGGCGCCGGAAGGTGCATGTCCTTGACGCGAAGCAGGTCACGAAGAAACCGGTGCTGGAAAAGCTGGTGCGTGACGAGCTCGCCCGCCGTTCCCGGAAGCTCGTCGTGGACGCGATCCGTGTGGACACTGACCACCCGAACGCGGGGCGGGGAACGTTCGGTATTGGGGACACGGTTCTCGTTGAGTCAGAGGTGGGGTGGCTTGGCCGGCAACGGTTGTGGCATCGCATCGTGGAAATTGAGTGGGTTGGCCTGAATGTGGCTGACCTGGTTTTGGAGGCGGCATGATTCCTTTGGCGCGGAAGCGGGCGATTGCCCGGCAGGCTGATGCTCAGGCGAAAGCTGTCCGTCAGTCTCAGCAGCTGGGGCGGACCGGTCAGGTGTCTCGCACGACGGTGCTTGTCGCTGACGATGACGTACCCCTCGAGGAGGGGCTGAGTCTTGGCGTTGATGCGGCGGTCACTGTCGAAAACCATGAGGACGTTTTGGCCGGTGTGGGCGATATCACTGATGAGGTGGTCACGGTCCTGCCGGACATGACGGAGGACTTGTGGGGTGTGGACGATACCGCGCAAGAGGCCGGGGAACGGTGGGACGGGGAGACGGAGCGTGTCGATGATGTGATCGCAGAGCAGGGCGATCTCAGTATCGCTGTTGACGCGGCACAGGCTGAGGCGGCAGAGGCGATCGAGGCGGCCGCGAATGCGCAGACGACCGCTGACGGGAAGAACGCGAACTACCGGGGGGCGAGCGAGCCGCAGGGTTCGGAGAAGCGGCCCCTGGTCGTTGGGGATCAGTGGTGGGTGGAAGACGCCACCGGGCGGCCGGTCGGACTCAAGATCTTCACCGCGTTCGGGTGGATCGCAAAAACGTTCGAGGCAGACCAGATTCTGGTACCTGGCTCGCTTGGCGCGGTCGTCATCAAGAACGGTGCGATCACCGGCGTGAAGATCGCAGCAGACGCGATCGACGGGAAGATTATCACCGGGGCGACCGTTCGTACCGCAGCCACTGGGCAGCGCACCCAGATTGATGCTGAGGGGCTGCGCACGTTCGGGGCAGACAACAAGCAGAAGGCCAAAATCTCAGCCGATGACGAGGTTGCGTCATTGGTCGGTGGACTCCGGGTCGATGGGCGAATCGTCACCTACGAATCGACTGTCCCGCTTTTGGAAACCCGGCAAACTGTGCTCGATAAAGCGGGGCTGTGGGCGGTCACAATGAAAACCCCGACCGGTCCCGAGGTGCAACGCAGCCAAATCAACTCGACGAGCATTTTTACTGTTCGTTTCGATCAGGCAACAGGCAAGAAACTTGTTGGAACGCAGATGACGCCTGACTCGCTTTATGCCTACCGAAGCGCCCCTGGTACTGAGATGAACTCTGAGGCGTCGTATGTGACAGCGAGTGGGATCCTCAATGACTCTTATGTGGGAGGCACCACCCGGAAACAGAAGTCATCTCAGATCACGCCTGGTAGCTACATGTCTATCGAGTATGCGACGCAGTCCGAAACTCGGGTAAGAGATTCTGAACTCAGCCCGGGAAAACTGGCGATTGTTCACCGCAATACAGCTGGTGCGATCAGCAAGTACACCCAAATCAACGGTGACCAGATCACTACCGGGAAGGTGACGCTCACCACGGACACCGATTGGGTTCGCCTCGACGGGTGGACAGGTGGTTTTGGTCATGCATCGGCGCCTCTCTACTACCGGAGGAAGGGCGGTTACGTCGAGTTCAAGGGTTCGCTGACAAACGCTTCATGGTCGGGACCGTTGACCAGTTTCGGAGCAACCATGCCAGACGGGTTCCGCCCGACACAGGCCAACCACCAAGGCCTCCCTGCGAACGCCGCTCTATCGAGAATGGTGAACTTCGACCCTGACGGGCGGATCCGACTTTACGGGTCCGGCGCGTCGAGCGCATGGTGGATTTTTGACCAAGCCAGATACCCGATCGACTAGGAGAAAAATGTCATATCTCATGCAAGTTGCGATCGCGTCAGACAACATGCTTTTGCACCGAGTCACCGCGTGTGCAGCCGCTGTCGGGGTCCACAACCCATCCACTTGGGTCAATGACCGGGCGTGGCAGTTGTCTTCGACCGACGGGTGGGTTCGCGCCTACAAAAAAGCTGTGGCTGATTCTGGTGTCCCGCCTGGCGAAGACGAATCCGCGATCACAGACCAGATGATCCTGGCCGCGGTGCAGAAGCTCCGTGCCGAAGAAACCACGGCCCCCTCCGAGTGAGGGGGCCACCTAGTTAAGGGGGCCTCATGGTCTTTTCATCTCTCAGCGGGAAGCAGTCCGGGCACGGCGGTAAGCACACCGCGCGCCCGGCAAAGGTCGACCGGTTTATCGTGCACCACGCTGCGCAGACGAACGGTCAGGTTGTGCTCGACATGATGTCGAACCCGTCCGTTGACCTGTCGGCGAACTACGTCATTTTGAATGACGGCACGATCGTGGGTGTGGTGCCGGAGAACCGGCGCGCGTTCACGTCCGCCTCGTACGAGTGGGACGGGCGTGCGATCACCGTAGAAGTAATCAACGACAAGGGCGCCCCCGGTTGGACGATCAGCGCGGCCGCTGAGAACGCGCTCGCGTCGCTGATCCGCGACGTAGGCCAACGGTACGGGTTCACCCCGACCCGGGCAGGCGACAAGTCCACCGTCCTCGGGCACAAGGAAATCCACGCCTTCTACGGTGCCGGCTACCCCACCGTCTGCCCGGCAGGAATCAATCTCACCCGGGTCGTGGCATCAGCTGCGGCCCCACTTATCAAGGAGGAAGACATGGCAACGATCGTCGTTCGAGACACCACCGGCAAGCGGGGGTTCCGCATCTACAACCCGGCCACGGGGAAGCTCGGCCGGACCATCACCAAGGAAGACAACGCTGTACTGCGAGCCGCTGAGGGTGCGTCGAAGGGCGCTGCGGTCGCGTACGCGTTGGTTCCTGATGCGACGTTCGACAAGCTCGCGAAGCAGTAACCCGGGTGCCGGAAGATCAGCCTTCTGCCCGGGTGACGCTTGATGCGATCTTCTCCGAGGTGCAGGGGCTACGCAAAGACGTGACCATGCTGCAGTCAGACCTGCCGCACCACGTCACCATCACCAAAGACAAGCAAGAAGAGTACGAGACACGGCTCGCGAATCACGGCACCAGGCTAGGCGACCTCGAGCTGCGAATGACGCAGGTGGAGACCAGTCAGAAACCGCGCACTCCCTGGTATCTCGTGGTGGGCGCGGTCGGCGGAATCCTCACCTCGGTCGCGACCTTGTTCACGCTTCTCATCATGGCGTCGAAAGTCGGCGCAGCTCTCAGCTAAGGAGGCCCACAGCGGCTCAAGATTCCAAGTCCACACAGGTCACCGACTCGGTGGTGCGCACGACGCTGCTCCCCCTGGTCGTGACCCTCATCGTTGACGTGGTACTCCGCACTACCGGTGTCGATCTGGGCGGGTATCAGACGCTCGTCGCAGCTGGTGCAGGGTATGCCGGTTACGCGGTCGTCCGGTTCCTCGAGGTGTACGCGTCCCCGAAGTGGGGGTACATCCTCGGTGTCGGTGTCGCGTCGGAACCGAAGTACGGCAAGTACGCCGAGTAGTGGATGCCCCCGTTCAGTCTTCGGACTGGGCGGGGGCGTTTTCTCGTTGGTTCGGGGGTTTCTTTTTTCCCTTATGCAGTACGAGTAGTTCAAAGGCCAAGATAAGTGCTGCCAATACTGCGATGCTGGAGGGCAGAAAGTAGAGGAGAACATCGATGCTTTTGTTTTCCTCGGGGAGGAAGAGTTCCACCCATACGACCGCGAACGCGACCGCTGTTGCGATGCCGCCAACCATGCTGATTGTGTGGAACAGGTTTCTCTCGCCATGCGGTTTCCTGTTGAACCGGTGCTTGGCGTCAATACTGAAGAAGATCATGAGGGTCACGAGTAGACTCGCCAGCTCGACAAGCTGGTCGGGTTCCATGTCTCGCACGTCAACCCCCTTCGACTACTGAAGGTAGATCGGGATAGCGCCCCGGTGGCCCCCCGACCGTTTTCCGAAGCGCTATCCCGTTACACCCGCTGTTGAAAAGCGGCCCTCAGTTCCCACTAATCTCATTCTGAGAGTGAGACCACCGTCTCATTGAAGTTGAGAGCAGTCAAGCCCTGTTAAAGATTCGGTGCCCCGCTGTGATCGGGGGAAAACGCGGGGCACCGGGACTATGAGCCCCCGAGGCCCTGTCTCCAGGGGGAGTGTGCGTCAGGGCCCTTGCCAATAAGTATGTGTGTTTCTGTCACAGAAATCTACCCTTCTCAAAGCACCAAACCGGCGGTGAAAGTTTTGCCTGCTGGTTTGGTACCAGTTCCCATGAACAGGGGCTACTCTCCTAAAACCACTCGAATTAGGAGGTCGACATGAAGAAGGAACATCACTCGTCGCACGATGAAGAGACTCTCGATGAGCCTGTCATGGATGGCGCCGATGAGGTTTTCGCTGACGATTCAGATCCTCGCAAGGGCGAATCTGACCCAGCGCTGATCCGGCACCCTTCAAAGGACGACGCGACGACGGCGCCCTACAACTTCTAGCGCGGCATTCACTCATACGACACATCAAGGTCTGAGCTGATTTCATTCTTTCAGATCCAGAGGGTGATTCCGCAAATACGATCCGCCTCAGTTCAGTCTTCAGGCTGAGCCGAGGCGGTTTCTCTTTATTCCATCCACTCCCGGATTGCCGCATTCAATGCAGCTTCGGACGCACTTCGTCGAGAATGTCGATGTGATCGGTGGTGTCTTCCTGCCAGTTCATGCGGCCAGGCTAAACCCGTGGCGGGGTTTGTGTCATTGCGTGTTTTTGCCTGAGGTGCCTGAGCGATGTTGTGACGACGCCGAGGACTCGGAAGCTGGTGTGTTCGTCCAGGTGAATGTTGGGGAAGATTCCGCTTTCTGCTCGGAGCACGGTTTCTTCTCCCCCGAGGTCGAGCGTTTTCAGGGTCAGTTCTCCGTTGAGCACGGCGACGACGACATCGCCGTGGTGTGGGTCGAGTGAGCGGTCGAGGAGCACATGGTCGCCGTCGAAGATCCCAACGTTTTCCATTGATCGTCCGGCGACGCGGAGGATGAATGTTGCGGTGCGGTCGTGGATGAGGAGCTCGTTGAGGTCGCGCTGCTCGAGCACGCCTTCTGCCCACTCGGATTCTTCGAACATGCGTTCGATTGTACGCCTTGGTTCTGACAACGCAGAAAGCCCCCGCGGCCGCCAGTCTTGTGCTGGGGCCGCGGGGGCTTTTCGGTGTTTACTCGGTGGTGCGGACGGACAAGACTTGCCCGCCTTCGGGGGGCACGATCGACGCGTACGCGGTCGCATAGTCAGCGCCCTCGAACGTGGCGTACGTGACGGTCTCCCCGACCCGGATAGCGGCCTCAAGCTTCATGAGTCCACCATATCCAGAATCGGGGTGACCACGGCGCGCCCCTCAGTGCGCTGCTGGTCCTTGTCTAGCTGGTCCGCGGTGATCCCGTGCCGGTCGCAGAATTCTTCCACTGCGGTCCAGCCCTGCTCCGCAAGTACCCAGATGGGGACCGACAGTACGCGCCCTGACCCGTCCAGCTTGTGGGTGATCTTTATTCGCGACTTCACGCGGGGATCTTCGCGAGGAGCCGTGCCCGTTCCGCTTCGTGATCGGCGTGCGCTTCCCGCAGCCGCTGGCGGGCTTCCTCAAGCCGCGCTTTCGTCTCTGCGAGCTCGGTCACTCCTCCGGTGCGGGTGATCTCACGATCCACGTACCATGCCGCTTTGCGAAGGTCCACGAGCTCGTCAGCTCCGGGCTTCGCGCCAGCGCGCGCCAGGTACTTCACAGCATTGCCGCGGTTGAAATTCAGGTGCTCGGTGAGGTCGATCACTTCCACGGGGAAGCGGCGGTAGTGGTCGGGGTTGATGGGGTCGGTCATGGTGTCCTTTCGTATGGTGCAGCGTCTGCCACTGCATCGTCTCGGTTCGTGCGGCGGGGGCCGTAGCTCGTGAGCCCGCCAGGGTTGCCCATGGAGAAGGTCATGTAACGGGCTTTCCAAGCGACCACGGGGGCGTTCTGCTGTCCGAAGTCGTGGAGGGGGACGACTTCGGCGCGGTGGTCGAGGGTGCAGGTGCGCCCGTCCCGAGAGTTTTCGTAGATGTCGAGGTCGAGGAAGCTCACGGTGTCTCCTTTCGTGTGGGGCCGGCCTTTCGACCGGCCCCGGGCATGAAAAAACCCGCTCCGTGTGGGGCGGGTTAGGTGCCGGTGGATCCGAAACCGTTGGGGCCTCGGTCGGCTGGCGGGAGCTCGTCTTGGCGCACGAGCCTCACTGGTTGGAGGCCGAGGATCACGAGCTGCGCGATCTTGTCCCCCTCGGCGACGGTGTACGCTTCGTGCCCGTGATTCACGAGCAGCACGCCGATATCGCCGCGGTAGCCGGCGTCGATGATGCCGGGGGCGTTGAGGACGACGACGCCGTGGTGCATGGCGAGCCCTGACCTGGAGCACACGAGCGCGACAGTGTCCGCGGGGAGGGCCAGACTCACCCCGGTACTGAAGAGGTGGCGGCTCCCTGCGGGGATGCGTGCACCGTGCTTGGTGCGGAGGTCGTAGCCGGCGTCGGTTTTGTGGGCGCGGAGCGGTCGCGCCCCGGTGAACGGGATGTCCATCTAAAACGGTGCCTCGCTGTCGTCAAAGCTCGTCCCGGGCGCTGCCCAGCCGTCACCCGTACTCGCGCCCGTATTTGGTGTGCTGTGCCCGGAGAACGCCGCCTGCGAGCCCCCAGCACCATTCCGGCCGGACTGGGTGCGCGTCACCTGCGCGGTCGCGTACCGGAGTGATGGGCCGATCTCGTCCACCTCAAGCTCGATGCTGCTGCGCTTCTCACCCTCCTTCGTTTCGTAGGAGCGCTGCTTCAGCCGCCCTGTCGCAACCACACGGGTGCCCTTCGTCAGCGACGACGCGACATGCTCAGCGAACTCACGCCACACTCTGCACCGCATGAACAGTGCGTCGCCGTCCTTCCACTCGTTCGCCTGCTTGTCGAACGTGCGCGGGGTAGACGCGACAGTGAACGTTGCGAGAGGCACCCCCGTGTTCGTGAACCGCAGCTCAGGATCCGCGGTCAAATTTCCAACGATGGTCAGAATCGTTTCGCCGCTCATTCGGTGATCTCCTTGATGCTCATGCTGATCTCGAACGTCTTCACGATGACGCCGACCTCGTTGTAGATTCCGACGTGCAAGCTGTCGCCGGCCTCGTTGTAGCTGTAGTCGAACCAGCCGCCCTCGTTGGTTGCGAGAGACAGGTCTACTGCGATCTGCTCAGTGGTGATGGTCGTGGGTGCGGGGTCGTCGATGGTTGCGTAGCTCATGCTTGCTCCTCTGTTCGTTGCTTCGCTTCTTGGATTCGGTCTGGGAGGTACCCGGACCATTCGGGGTCGGTCATCCTGTTTTCCTTTCTGCGGACGCCATAGCGATTTGCATGGCACGGTCCTGGCTCATCCCGGCCGGGTTGATCTGCCCTTGCCGGTACTTCACGGGCGGCAGTCTCGCTTCGACAGCGACCCTGCGCGCCCGGACGAGTTGCTGTTCCATGTGGATCAGTTCCACACCGAAAGCGATGACGAGGGCACGCATGTCAACGGCCCGGCAGGTTTCCACCAATGCCGGGCCGTCGTCGTCACGGATCGCACGCACGATCCGGTGCACCCTGTCACGCTCAGGGTCCAGTCTCGGGTCACTCACGGCTTCCCTCCCAGTCGCAGGAGATCCCCCCTTTGTAGGCACCGATGAGTACTGCGCAGGTGACTTCTGAGTCACCGTTCGGTACGGCAACCACAGAGATGCTGCCGTTACTCCCGCCGCCTTTCACGAGGATCCCGGTGTCCGTTGTATCGGTGCTGATGTTGCCTGAGCAGCCTGCCAGCAACAGGACCGCTGCACAGGCGGTGATGATTCTCTTCATTCGAGTACTCCTTCGGGTACAGAAAAGGCCCCACGCCGTGTGGGGCCTTTGGATTAGATAGTCGGTGCCTGGGTAAGGTGAGCGGCATGGCAATAATCCGAAAAAAAGACGGCGACGAGTGGATCCTTGAGCGCGAAGAGGGGAGCTTAGGACAGACCCCTGTAGACGACGAATCAGAGAGCCCCGAAGATGAAACATACGTCTGGCGGGCGCTGAATCTCGACCGATCTGAGTATGCATCGAAGGAGGACATTCTCAGATTCATTCAGGAGGGCCGCCAAATGCCTTAGCTCCACCCCACAGGGGAACCGATGAGTGCCACAACCACGTCTGCCGCGGCGGTTGCATTGGGGCACAGCCCTTCTTCGGTGATCTCCAACTCGTGCTCTCCGCATCCAGGCATGAAGCCCTCTAGCCCGTCGATATCGCAGCCGAGCGACTGCTGTACTGCGAGGATTGCTCGCCGCCGTGTGGGTGTTACCAGTGCAGCACCCCACACGGCGCCCGCAATGAACGCGTCGCTCTCGAACGCGCCCTGTCGGGTGTCGCTCGGCGCGAACTTCATCCAGCGCTTCTCCGCTTCCTCCTGTGCGGCGGTACGCACATCAGGGGCGGTCACCGGTGGTCCTCTTCCTCATGGGCGCTAATGATGCGTGCTGCTTCTTCGAACGCATCGCGGCTTGTGGCCCCGTATGCGTAAGCGAGAGGCTTGCCGCAGGCCCGACATTTGGCCATCACTGACTTCATTCGTTCTCTCCTTTCAAGCAGTTTTTGCACATCACGAACCCGAGCAAGCCCACGTTGACCATCCGAAACAGCCCCGGGTCCGTGCCCCGGCATCGGCATCCCGTGCAGACGTAGAAACGGCGCTCGGCGGGGTCGCGGCAAGCTCGTCACGGGTCATCACGGGGAGAGTCATCTCGGCACCACTTCCCGGCCGCAACGCTCGCACTGCACCGGGGCAGGCGCCTGGGTATGTGCGCTTCCGGAATAGTCCGAACGGTGGATTCCGACACGGCATAACCAGCTCATCGCCCACCACCCCGCAGCGGCAGGATTTTCAGTGTGCGCCCGTCGTCCTGCACAGACAGCTTCACCCCGGCGTAGTCCCAGTGCTCAGCGGACCGCTCACCGGCACGCCCCACGAGAGTCACGCGGGTCACCTCGGCGAGCTTCGCTTCGTCTACCTGAACCGGGGCGGCGAGAGCGTCGGCGGCTCGCCCGCACAGATCCGCCGTGTCGTACAGGCCCTCCTCTGCTGCGGCCCGTAGCTCCTCGATCAGCTTCTTGTGGTCAGTCATCGTTTCCTCCTTCGTTTCGTCGGTACGGATTGGAAGATATCTCCCGGCGCATGTCCGGGGAGAGTGGCTTCAAGAAATCCCTGGCGAACGTCTCCTGGCCTTCGTCCCAGGCTTTCTCTGCGGCTGCACGCTCAACCTCGGTACGGTCGAGGTTCAGCATTTCTTCTGCCCACTCTGCGTGCTCTGACGGCATCGCAAGCAGAAACGTTTTGCCGCCCTTGCTGTAGCTGATCTGTACCAAGCGCTCGGCACTGTCACTCATGGTTTTTCCTCTCTGCATTTGTCGCATGTCTCCCACGAGGGGATGTGGTGGGCGCAGTACGTTGCTTGCGCTCGTTGCTTGGGCTGTGTGGCGAGTGTTTCCGCCCACGCTTTCTCGAGATCGTTGGTCCCAGGCTTCGCCCACTTCTTCGCGTTCCCGAGCCACATCGTGAACGCGGAGTTCCAGTTCCGTTGTCGTCGATCGTTCGCTGCCGCGTGTGCACGGAACTGTGCTGTCTCGTGGATGAGGTCGAGCCCGTGTTCTGCGGCTGTGGTTGCGTGGTTCGGTGTTGGGGTCCAGTCGTCCGGAAGCGGTGTTTCTGGTGACCGTTTTGGGGTGCCTATAACTACTTCTTTAGAAGTAGT
>NZ_JAPFRB010000002.1:207504-217882 GCF_035726885.1 Leucobacter sp. M11
GTAAGGCGAACTTCTTCCGAACCATCACCGAAGTTCGGCCGAACGTTCGCAGGTTGTTCGGGCGAACGTTCGGGGGTTGTTCCCTTACGTTTCGCACGAACCTTCCGCATCCGCTCACGCGACGCCTCACGCTCAGCCTCAACATCCGCCTTCATCGGCTGGTAATCCTCCCAGTCCTTGAACTCGTACCCCTCCGGGTTCACAAGCCACAAACCAGCCGCCACAAGCGCGTCACAGTTCTCCTGCGTACCACCCAGCCTGAGCACCGCCGGAACCGAGATCACACCATCCGTCAGATAGTTCGCGCACCACGTCCCCGCAAGCGTCCACACACCCACATCAGCCGGCGTCAACGACAACACCTTCGGGTGCCCGTGGAAACCGTCATCAATCTTGAACCAGGGCACTACGAATCCTCCTTTCTCACGATCAGGTGCTCACAAAACGCGGCACGGTACAGGGCAGCAATATCGAAGTCACCTTCACCGGCCGCGAAATCCGACATCGCTAAGTTCTCAGCAGGACCGTCCTTCATGACCTGCTCCACGTCCCACCAGAACTGGACGTCTTCAACCACGATTTGCCTCTCTGCGCGCTTCCCGATCGGCGTGCCTGACTGCATCAGTGAACTGCCACAGAGGCCAGCCGTTGCACGGGCAAGAACCTCCGGAAATATCGGCCCGCTCGATGCACTCGTCAACGGTCTCTCCGTGCCCTGGCGGGGTGGCTACCCACCAGTTGCCGTCCTTTCTGACTGTCCACTTACCCATCGGGCACTTCCTCTCCGAGCCGTCTCACCGGCACTGTCGTTTCGTCTGCCCACGAGTTCACCGACCACCCCAACGTGTGGCCTTGGAGACTGTGAGCGATGCCGTGGCATCCTGTGTGGTTCCCCCACCCGCACAGGTGGATGAGGTTTTCGAGCGTGTGTTGGCCGCCACGTGACCGGTACTTGCGGTGGTGCATCTCAGTTGCTGGTGCCTGCCCGCATCCCTCGCAGACACCGTGGGAGCGTTCCCTGACCCCGGCCTGGATCCGGGCGGGAATCTTGCTACCCATCGAGACCCAGAGCGGCACGGATCTCGGGACGCAGCTCGTGGGCTCCAACGATCGGTTCCCCGTCATAGTCCAGGACTTCTCGATAAACCCAAGACGGCAAGCAAACCGTCCCCCCATCAAACGTTTCTTGCGGGGTAGCGAGCGCGATCAGGTTCGCGATGCGCTGCTGCTCTGCCAGGTGCAGAGTCGCGTGGACTTGGGCTGCAGCCATTTGCAATCCGGTCAGTAGGTCCTCATGGGTTGCGGTCTGAAACGCGTGCTCCATGTCAGTGATCGCAGCTTGTTTGTGGTCGGTCACTTCGCCCCGATTCCATACCGTGCGCGAAGCTCTGCCCCGATCTTGGTCAGCTCGGCATCGATCGCTGAGCACAGAGTGTCCATGTCCTCCGCGGACAGGCTTTCTCCGTGGACCCCGGCGTAAGCGTCGGTAACCCAGTCGGTGCCGTATTCGGGGTCTTCGACCAGCTGCACCACGCATTCGTGGAACACGGTCATCATTTTTGGGGTCATTGTTCCTCCAATAGGAAAGCCGCCCAGGTGAGGGCGGCGGATGTAGGGGTTCGGTAAGGTCATGGCATGAACTGGTTGGAACTTTTTTCCACGACAGCCCTCGCGGCTTTCTTCGGAGCAGCGTCTGCATTCGCTTTGAGCCTGCTCTCCGAACGCCGAGCAAAGCACCGGCGGGCAAGGATGCTGATCCAGGAAGCCATAGCCAACCATTTGTCCGCACTGGACGAGTTTGCAAAGAACTCGGTGCAACTCATTTTCACAAGGCATCAATTGACAGCGGTGGCCGGGTATTCCGTGGATGTTGAGCTCCCCCAGCCTTCTTTGGGGTTGTTGGCAGTCTCTATCGAGTCGGCATCCACGCTTCTGCCGAAAAATGGGCAAAAGGTGGTTCGCGCTGAACTGAAGGCTCTAAGGGATCCGGCGAACAAGGCATCCGGAGCAAGCGATACAGAATTTGCGAAAAACGAACAAGTCCAAGTAGAAGAGTTTTCACGCAGATTCGCTGCATGGGACGGGAAAAGCAAGACGTTTCCTAACCAAAGTCACTAATTCAAGACCATCGCCTTCGGAGAAGACGCTTTGCCACTTGGTGAGGATGATCAGGCTGAAGAAAAACGCACAAGCAGGGCTCCCACGGTTTGTAGTCGCCCTGCCTGATGATGCGTCCGCCCTCACCTTGGCAACGCCAGCAGTCCGGGTCAGGCGAAGAGGCTGGCATCTTCCGTCACCGCATCCGTGTACGTGGGCTGTGCGACCTGGTGCCGGTCGAGGCCGAGCTTCCGCCACAGCCAGTCCACACCGCCCTTGTCGAACTCGGGCAGGTCGGTTCTCGCGGGGAGCTTGTGGATCACAGACCGCGCACCCGTGAGAGTGGCGATACCGCGCTCTGGCATTTCCACGATCGCGTCCACGTCGTACGCGAGGGACCGTTGCCCCTTCACTTTCTCTGTCTTCGCGGTCGTCGGCTTCCCGTTCGCCCCGATCACCGCAACAGTGTCGAGGCGTGCGGTGAGAATCACCGGACCCTTGTGGGAGCGGACCGCGGTAAGCACGCCAGCCCATTCCTGGTTGACCTTGTTCCACAAGTCCATGCCCACGACCACTTCCCCGTTCCGGTCGGTGGATCCGCGCTTGGTCGCGAGGAACGTGGCCTTGTCTTTCAGGGTGTCCCACACGAGCGTTGCCGAGTCGAGCACGAGAAGGTTCGGCTTTCCGTCTTCTGCCGGCTGGACTGCTGCCCAGCGGATCGCGGCCGCCATGTCGGCAAGGGTCCCGTTGTGGTCCACGATCTCAAACCGGGCACCGGGGATCGCCCCGTACTCGTCAGGGTCTTTCTCCCCGAAACCGACCCAGAACGTGCGCCCCACGAGCTCAGACGCGGACGCAGCAGCCGCCTGGTACGACTTCCCAGTCTTCTCACGCCCCGCGAGGAGCAGGACAGGCCACGACGGGAGCCCGGTCGGTTTCCGTGTCCCCCGAACGCCACCAACCACATCGGGTTTCTTCGAAGGGTCAGCAGGGATAGGTACGTCAGTCATGGGTGCCTCCTAGGCGTAGTTGTCTTGGTAGTCGTAGACCGCGAACATCGGCGGTTCGGGTCTCTTGATTTCGGGCGAGTAGCCGGGCCACTCCCCCGTGTCGATGCCGTGCCGGAACCGGCGGCGCGCTTCCATCGACTTCGCGCGTCCCATCTCCCGCCACACCTGCGGGATCATGATCGTGTTCACCAGGAACGGCGCCGCAGTTTCAACCACGATGAACACCATTTCCACGTCACGCCCGGTCGCATACAGGAGGGTGTCCCCGTACTGCGCTTCCTGCACGTCGTACCCGAAGTTGTGGATTGTCCGCGCGAACTCTGTCGCTGCCGCAGACCCCGCCGTGGTCTTCAGATCGATCGCGAGGGGGCGGTCATCGGTGAGCCGATCGAACCGAGCACGCAACCGCACACCCGTCTCCGGGCAGGTGGAGAACACGGACACTTCCGGGCTCGACTCATACTCGAGCAGCTTCCTCGCGGTCGGATTCGCCAACACCGCCTCCGCCACCGCATACGCCCCAGCAAGCTCGTGTTTCAGCATCGGGACCAGCCCGGCCTCCCGGGTCTCATCCCGAGCTTCCTGAGCGGCTTTCGTGCGGTAGTTCTCGAAGTCGAGCTCCCGAACCTCCCACCCAACACCGAGGACCTTCGCGTGAACGACCGTGCCGAGATCCCACGCCTTCTTGTGGACCCGATTGCTGTCGAGGAATGAATGCTTGAACTTCGCCGGCGAATCCAGCAGCAGCTTCGCACCAGTGGACGACAGCTCATCCTTCGGTGCGTGGTATTCCTCCTCCGGGAGGTCGTACACGACACCATCACGGGCGGTCATTTGCAGACCACCGCCTCGATCTCGTCAATGTTCAAGCGCATCAAGCGAGGCTTCGCACCCTCCCAGGAGACCTCCGTGATCTGGCTGCCGTCTTTGCGTATGGTGAACTCTTTTGCCCGCAGTTTGAGCTGATTGCCGCTCTTGAAAAAGATCGTGATTTTCTTACGCATCGTTTCCTTCTTCCATGTAAGGGATCGTCTGGGACGGGCGCACATGCACCGCGCTGCGGCACCAAGGCGACGGCTCTGATGTGGCCGAGTTGTTCTGACAGTTCCCGCACCGCGTCGGCTGCACCTCACGAGGCACACGCGCCGGTGCCTGACCGATACCGTACGAAGCCTCACGCATTCGAGATCGCCGCCTTGTGGTCACGGTGCCACTGCTTCCGCTGATTCCCGGAGGGCAGTTCAGGTGAGAGCTCCCCGCAGGAACATTTCCCGCGACCAGAACCGCTCGAGTCCCAGCCGTATTCACGGATGCGCACCCCGTCAGCATCATGAGGTACCCCCTCAGACACGAGGCCGTGCCCTTTCAACGCTGTCCGCTTCATCCTTCTTCTCCTCTGATTTCGATGTCTGCCACTCCCCAGTCAGCGAGGAGCTTCGCGAATGTGTCGAGCGTCATCAGGACACCTGTTTCGCCTACACGGGTCGGGCCGATGCCTTGCCGTTTGAAAGCGACGACACCGATGTGGGCGTCGTCGTTGCCGCGTTCGATCTCGGCTTCGTCAAGCCACGGTTTGACCTTCACTTGGCCGCCGTAGTCCTTCACCTCGATCACGACGCGACGCTGTTTCAGGGTTCGCACCCCGGTGATGTCGCCACGGTCTTTCGCACCGTTCTTCGTCCGCCGCTCTACCCGGTCGTCTTCGAGGACCTCGGCAAGGTGTTTCGCGACGAGGGTTTCTTGACGAGCTCCGGCGGCTTTCGCTGATGCACGGTTCCGAGTCACAGCCGCCATCCCCGCTTCCGGGCCAGGACGAGCAGCGCCACCCAGGCCACACCAGCCAGCACGAGCAGCGCCGGGATCTCTGACAGTGCGTTATCCATACGCCACCGCCAGGGGTACAAGAAAGGCCTGCATCGCGAGGACACAGGCCAGGAGAGTGAGCGCCAGGATCACGATGAGCGCGCCCCGGAACTGCCGCGGCGTCACCGGACTGTCCATCTCTGCGACCGGTACGCGTCATCGATCGCCTCGAGCAACGCCGTCTTGTTCTCCGAGTCGTCCTGCTCCTGTAGCTCGGTGAGCACCGCGGACAGTGCGGCGACGTGCCCCACTCCGGGTGCGTTATCGTGCGTCACGAGACGCAGGTAGTCAGCCTCACGAGCTGACGAGTCCATGGGCCCCATGGTTACCCCCTCCTCATCGCGTTCACGATTTCCGTTTTCCGCAGTTCTGCACGCTCAGCCTCATCGGCGGCGGCTTCCTCGTACTCGTCCACATGGGACGCCTCGACCAGATCACGCGGCCGAATCATTTCGGCCCTCCACGCTTGCGCTTCTTTCGCCGTTCCACAGCCGCACGATGCAGCCTGGACTGCCGTAAAGCCTCTGTGCGACGTTCTCTCTCGTGTTCCGACCGGCTGGCTGCCAGTTCTTCCGGGCTCGGATTCATACCGGCTCCCTTCCTCTGAAAAGTGTTTGGTGGGGTGGTGCGCTCACCGGGACCTACCGGGGTTTCGCGCTTGTCTAGCCGTGCCCCGTGCGGGGGTGACCGTGCGCCGCCACCCGGCGACGTGTGCCCATCACAGGGCTGTACCCCTGCCCGGACTTGAACCGGGTCGACGCCTAAACGCTCAGGGGCTGCCGCTCACCCTGCGGCACTGGTTCCCCACAGCTGTGAGGCCAAAAATCGATGCCGCCGGGACATACCGGTCGGACTTCCGCAGGGCACTCGCGCACCCCGACTCACTCACCGCATCCCTGCAGCGAGCTCCCCGCACAAGACCCCTCCACGACCCCCACCATTCGGGGCCGGTATGTACCGTTCTTGTGCCGGTTATCTGTTGTGTAGTTGTCACCCGGTGTCCTGTCGTGGGGCGGCTGTGACGCGGCCCTCGAGGACGGTGAGTGTGAGTGGATGCGGCCCTGTTGAGAGGACCGCACCCCGTTTTTGGGTATGCAGTAGCCAGGCCGGGGTCGAAAGCACGGCTTGACCTACGAATTAGCTAGAGTCAGATCATGGAGTGGTATGGGTGGATCGCTTGGGGCGTTTCAATCGCAGCGAGCGGATACAGCGCCTGGCGCTGGTGGAAAGAAGACCGCAACAAAAAGGCAGTCGAGCCTCTGTGGGAGATCAGACATTTCCAGAACGACGCGTACGTGCTGGCGACCAAGCTCCCGTACACGGCGACAGAAGTCACACTCAGTGCCGATACGTTCTTCCCCATACCGATAGAAGGCGCCACCTTCACTCCACGAACCGAGAAGCGGTTCATGCCCCGCGTCCATATGGGGTTTCCGTCCGGCAGTGAGTTCACAGTCACTTGGAGTCGCCCCAAGTCAAAGAAGCTTCATACCGAAGTGCTTCTGCTTCCTCCGAAGCAACCTCGACAATCTCGATAGTTGGCGCAAACAGCGTCACCGTCACCGTCGTCAACGAACTGTCCGCGAACCGCACGTCCACGTTGCTACCGGAAACTACTGGCAGCAAATTCCCGTTGATTCGCACAGCAACTGGCAGCCGCGGCCATGGCTTCTCGATATAGATTGAGTTCGCACCCATTACGCCCCCACCTCCACCAGCTGCAGGTGCTTCCCGTACAGCCGTGCGATCGCAACAGCACCCGCCGGCGTGATCTTAAGCGTGTGCATCACCTCACCCTTGAACCGGGGCGCAGTGTGGTTCGGAACCGGGTCGAAGTACGCTGCCTTGTGCGAGTACGCCGAGTACCGTGCGATTGGTTCCTTCGCCTGTTTCGTTTCGGACCACCGGGTGACGTGCTCGACGTACACCCACTTCCGGGCGACGAGATCGGTGCGCAGCTCCCCCTCGGTCATCCCGAGCGACTTCGCAACGTTCCGGAACAGGCGCAGGTCACTGTCAGAGACATACGTGTCCACGTAGTCCACCTTCGGGGCGTCCTGCTCAACCTTCGCGGTGAGCTTCAACACCTCACTGTTGAGGTCACCGATGAGTTCGAGGCTCCGTTCGGCGAGCGTCTTCGGGGCCGAGTAGGAACCCGTCTTGCGGATCTGCGGGAGGACTTCCTCAAACACCCACCGCTCGAACTGCTCGGCTGCGGGGAGCTGGCTACGGACGATGAGGCGGAGAACGTCGGCCTCATTGATGACGCGGGCCTGCTGGGTTCGTCCGAGCGAGTCAACGATGGGGGTGTGATCCGCACCCCCACGGCAGTGCTGGCGGATCGCGTTCCCCGGCTCGGAATAGCCGAGCACAACGGCAACGTCTCGAGCGACAAACCACACGTCCCCATCGAGGGTGACGGTGCGGACCTGCTGGCCCTCGTAGATGAACTGTTCCAGCATGGCTATGCGCTCCGCTTCTTGGAGATAGGGGTGACATTCTTCTTCGGGGTGCGATGCTCACACGGCTCGTTGTCCTGCCAGGCCTCGAGGCAATCAGGCATGATCTGCCAGGTACCGCCTTTGACGCGTTGCTTGCCGTGGAGAAGATCCAGCCGACAGGCTTCGCGGATAGTGTCCGGGTGCCTCCCAGCGATGACCGCTGCTTCTTTCACCGAGAGTCTCGAGGGTCGGTGTAGAGTGTTGATCGACATGAGTTTCCATTTCTTGTCTAAGGCCCCTGTCTCTAGCAGGGGCTTTTCTTATGCGCTGCGTTCGATGGAGAACAAGGCCTCCATGGGCACATGAGGGAAAGCGAGCTTGACTCGTGCCATGAACCCGTTGGACGGTTTGACTTCTCCCTTGGTGACACGGTGAAGAGTGGGCTTGCTAACTCCGATGACGCGAGCCAGCTCTGCCTCTGTCTGAATGCCGTTTACGCGGCGCAGCTCATCGAGCTTTGGGCGGTTCAGGACGTAAGCCACATCCTGAATTTCATGAGCGAGTGCGAGGTTCATGCCTGCAACTCTAAGTGATTTTCACGGGATAGCAAGTCAATTCCATGGCCAGAACTACAACGGTGTAACCAAAACCCCGGAATCATGCGGTTCTACTCGCGAGAACTGATTGCACGCATGCAATCATTGTGTTAAGTTAGAGCCATGGAGAACAAGACGCCCTGGCAACGCTTCCTCACCCGAACCACAGACGGCATGGAGCAAAAAGACGTAGCAGAACGTACCGGGATTTCTGCAGCTACCATCTCTCGCTGGTTTGGAAAGGACACCGGGACTGCTGAGGCAGTCATCACAATCGCACGCGCCTTCGGGGACAGCCCAACCCTCGCCCTTGTGGAAACCGGCTTCCTCTCCTATCAGGAAGCAACCAAAGGCGACTTCTCCCCCGAGGAGCTTCTCGCCCGGTTCGACGAGCTTGACCTAGCACGAGAGATCGTGCGTCGCCTCGAGACAGGGGAAGCCAACGAGGCACTCACAGACCTGCCAGACGAGACTTCCGCCTCCGTGATTGTCGGACGCTTCGGGGAGACTGGAACCCTCCCCGAGGGGTTCGACCCTGAGGCGGATCTGCCTCACGCCGCATACGACGACACCGAGGAACCTGGACTTCCGGAGGAACCATAAACACTTACGATCCATGGGGGCACGGGGAGGAACTGGGGGTAGAGATCATCTACCACCCACTCCGCTCCGTGAAGGGGATGTGGGTCCCGGACAGGAACTTGATCCTGATCCGCCCCAAAATGCGCAGCTTCGTGGAGCGATCAGTACTTGCTCACGAAATCGTGCACGCAGAGTATGGCGACCCTGCCGGCCACTCTGCCAAGCATGAAACCAGGGCCAACCGCATCGCCGCGCGCAGGCTCATCAACCCGCGAGAGTGGGCCGAACTCACCCGCCTTTATACGGACGGGGACAAAATTTGCCAAGACCTCGGAGTCACACGTGAACTCTTCGAGGCATACCTGAACACAGGAAGGAGCGCAGCCTAATGGCATGGACAGAGAAGCTTCCCTCTGGTCGTTACTCAGGCGTCTACCGCCTCCCAACTGGAGAAAAGCGCCGGACCGACCAGACCTACACCCACAAAACCCCAGCAAAAAACGCGGCCGCGACACTCGAAGCCGAAGCAGCGAAGCCCACATGGAGAGACCCTCGGGCAGCATTGAAGCCGTGGGGAGAATGGAAAGCCACCTGGCTCGCAGGACGAATCGTCGACGACAGCACGAAGCGACGCGACGGATCCCGACTTAACAAGCACCTCGTCCCCAAGTGGGACACTGTCCCCCTCGCTGATATCACGAGACACGAGGTGCGAAAGTGGGCAGTTGAACTGCGCGAAAAACAACTAGCCCCTTCGACAGTGCAACGCATCATGTCGCTTTTCTCTTCTTCAATGCAGGCCGCGGTAGATGCAGAGATAATCCTGGCGAACCCCGCACAACGGCTCAAGCTCCCTTCCCCAGACAATGCAGTGGAGAGGTTCCTCACGAGGAAAGAGGCCAAGAAGCTCCTCGAGCAGTTCGGCAAAGGGAGTATCGATCGAGCTCTAGTGTCGCTCCTAATCGGTTCTGGACTCCGTTGGGGAGAGGCCATCGGCTTGCAGCGAGACCGGGTCAAATTCAAAAAAGCCACGATTCGGGTCGCAATGAACTGGGATGATGAGGCCAAGGATTTGAAGGATTACCCGAAGAGCAAGCGTCGGCGAACCGTGCCACTTCCAGATTGGGTGGCTGTTGAACTCAAGCCCCACGCCCGAAAAGCTGAAGGGCAGCTCTTCATCACCAAGGCCGGCGTGCCTATTGATTACCACAACTGGCGTCGGCGGGTTTGGGAGCCCGCATTGAAGGAGTCAGGTATCCCCCCAACGAGGATCCACGACTTACGCCACACCTACGCGTCATGGCTTATTCAAGATGGCGTTCCTCTTGAGGAGGTGGGTCGTCTTCTCGGGCACGTTTCTCCGCTGACCACGCGAAGGTACGCCCATCTTGCCGATACGCCAACCGAGGCTGTTCTCGACGCTATTCGGGACCCCTTCAAGGAGGGAAAACGTGGGGCAAACGTGGGGCAAAGTGCCACATTACAGGACCATAATCGACCTGACGACACCGGAGCGGAGATCATCCCCTTTCCCCAAAAAGAACAGTTCAGGGGCTAGATTACCCAATTTCACCACAGCGGCTCGTGTCTGGCCTTAATCCATCGAGGCCACTTTTAATCCGCGGGTCGCGGGTTCGAGCCCCGCCGGGCCCACCGAGAAACAGCCCGACCTGACGCTCTGTCAGGCCGGGCTTTTCGTTTCCCTCCGCGCTCAGCGCGGAGGCGGGCGCGATCCGGGGTGACATTTGTCACTGGCCTACGCTGGAGGGATGAGCGACATTCTCACGCC
>NZ_JAPFRB010000002.1:217972-224425 GCF_035726885.1 Leucobacter sp. M11
TAAGGGGGTCGCCGCGACCTGGTGGTACACGATCCTCTCGGCGCAGGTGTTCGCCCTCGCCCTGCTGTTCTTCTGGAGCCTGGAGGTTGCGATCACCGCCCGGCACCCCCTGCCCGCGGTGACCGGTTTCGCCGCGGCCGGGGTGCTCTGGCTCATCGCCTTCACGGCGCTGACCTTCGTCTTCACCTATCACCGAACCGCTCGCGCGCGCCCCGCCGAGAAGCCCACCTCCGGGCTCGCTTGGCTCCTCGCGGGCCTCGCCGCGACCGTGGCGCTCGGCCTCCTGGCCCACAGCGTGACGCTCAGCCTCTCGCTGGGCGGCACCCTCATCGCGACGCTGCCAATCGTTCGCGGCGTTCGGGGCCGCCTGCTCGCGAGCCTCTCGGCGCTCATCCTGTTCTTCGCCTGGCTCGAACACGGCCCGGCTCTGGCTGGCGCCCCCTCCCTGGTCGGCACGATCTTCGCCCCGCTCCTGTTCACCGTGCTCCTCCCGGCCGCCATCATCAGCATGCTCTGGTGGTGGGAGGTGGTAGGCGAACTGGACCGAGCACGCGCGGCCGAGGGGCGGCTCGCCGCCACCCAGGAACGGCTCCGGCTCGCCGCCGACGTCCACGACCTCCAGGGCCACCACCTGCAGGTCATTGCCCTGCAACTCGAACTCGCCGAGCGGCTCCTGCCGGGCGACCCGCAGGAGGCCCGGGCCCAGATCCTCGCCGCGCAGCGCTCCGTGGACGAGGCGCGCACGGGCACGCGCGACCTCGCGACCCGCTTCCGCGGCGTGCCCCTCGTCGACGAACTCTCCAACGCGGCCGACCTGCTCCGCTCGGCGGGACTCCGGGTGCGGCTCGACGTCGCCCCGTCCGCCGAGCGCGCCCCCGCGGAGGTGTTCGGTCCCATCGTGCGCGAGGCCACGACGAACATCTTGAAGCACGGCGCGGGCGGCTCCGCGCGGCTCTCGCTCCGCGCGGATCAGGGCGGCTGGCACCTCCGGATCGAGAACGACCGTCTCCCGGGCAGCGCGTCCCACCGGGCCGGGTCCGGGCTCGGCGGCATGGCCGAGCGGGTCGAACGGGTGGGCGGTTCCTTCGCCGCCACCGAGCAGGCGGACACCTTCGCGGTGCAGGCCACGGTTCCGGAAGGCAGCCGGGCATGATCCGGGTCCTGCTCGCCGACGACGAGGACATGATCCGCACCGCGCTCGCGGCCCTGCTCCGGCTGGAGCCTGATATCGAAGTGGTCGCCGAGTGCCGCAACGGCGCGGAGGCGGTCGCCGAGGCCACCCGGCTCGGCCCCGACGTGTGCCTGCTCGACGTGGAGATGCCCGTCCTCGACGGGGTTGCCGCCGCAGAGCAGCTCCGCCGGCTCTCCCCCGCGAGGGTCATCATGGTCACGCGGCACGCCCGCCCCGGGGTGCTCCGCCGCGCGCTCCAGGCCGGGGTCGCGGGCTTCCTGCCGAAGTCCCGGCGCGCCGAGGACGTGGCCGAGGTCATCCGCCTCGTCGCCCAGGGTCGCCGCTACGTGGACCCCGAGATCGCCGCCGACGCCCTCGCCGCGGAGCGGAGCCCGCTCACCGACCGGGAACTCGATGTGCTCCGGGCCGGGGTCGGCGGACAGCCGGTCAGCCAGATCGCGGCGGAGCTGCACCTGTCCCCGGGGACCGTGCGCAACTACGTCTCCTCGATCCTGACGAAGCTCGGGCTCGACAATCGACAGCAGGCCGTGCTGGAGGCGCAGGAGCGGGGCTGGATCTAGGCCAGCCCGCCGGAGCACAGATAGCCCGCGGCCTCGCCGCGCTCCGCGGCTAGCCGTCCAGCAGCGCGGCGCGAAGCTGGAGCAGCTCCGCCTCGTCCAGCCCGCCGGAGCGCAGGTAGCCCGCGGCGTCGCCGTGCTCGGCGGCCACCCAGTCCAGCGCGGTCTCGATCGCGTGGGCGGGCGCCTCGGAGGTCAGCGTGCGCAGCCGCGGCGTGAGCGGCACCCCCAGGCTGGTGACGAGCGCGGACAGGTTCTCGGCGAAGCCCTGTCGCAGGTTCGTCTCGGTGAGCGTGTAGTCGGCGACGATGTCGGCCCGATCCATGCCCGCGACCGAGAGCAGGAGCGCGGCGGCGAGCCCGGTGCGGTCCTTGCCCGCGGTGCAGTGGAACAGCACGCCGGGGCGCTCCGTCCCGGCTCCGGCGATCACGGCGCGGGCCAGCTCGGCGAACTGCGGGGCGCTGCTGCCCAGGATCGCCACGTAGAGCTCCTCCAGGGTCGGCACCCCGGCCATGATGGCGGCGATCTGCTCGGGGCTCGGGGCCTCCGTGAGCCCACCGGGCATCATCTGCTTGACCATCTCGTCCATCGCCCCGCCCAGCACGGGCAACGAGACGAAGGCCACGCTGCCGTCCGCGGGGAGCCGATCGGCGGAGCGCGCCTGCTCCGCGTCGGTGCGGAGGTCGACGACGGTGCCGATGCCGAGCTCCGGGATCGCGGCCACCCCCGCCTCGGTGAGCTCGCCGAGCCCGTCGGTGCGGAAGAGCACCCCGGGCCGAAGCCGGACACCCTCCGCGTTCGTGAGGTCCCGGAGTTCCCGGGCGTTGTGGGTGCCGATCAGGCGGTCGGTCAGGTTCATTATGCGTCCTCTCCAGCGTGGCCTCAGCCTATCGGCCCGCCCCGGCCCGCGGTAGGGCGCGGTCGGGCGCAGTGCGGGCGCAGTCGGGCGCAGTGCGGTTGTGCCCGGCGCGGGCCCCGCGGTCGCCCGGTGCCCGCGCTCGCGAACGCGAACGCGATGTCACCATCGCGGCCAGAACCCGCGGGGTCGTGGCCCGTTTTGCGGCAGTTTTCTCCCAGAAACGCGTGTCTCAGTGGTCCCCGTTCACCTCTCCAGAGGAACCTCACCCCGAGCACCCTCGCCGACTCCCCCGGGACCCTCCCGGGCGGGACCGGGATGCCCGGGCGCGGGAAACACAGCGCTGCGCCTCTCGACGGTGCTGGGTCCCGAACGAGTACGATTCCGTGCGCATCCCGCGCACGTTCGCAGGCCTCACCGAAGCCGCGCAACTGATCCTCACCGCGCTCCGCGACGAGGCCGCCCGCACGCTCGCCGAGGAGCGCCCCGCGGCCCGAGACCCCCGCCGGGGCCGGGCGGGGCGTCCTCGACTGGGGAGGTGTCCCGCGCGGGACAGTGCGGCCTCCGCGGACCGCGCGACTCCGAGACGCGGCCCTGCGCCGAGGGGCTCCCGGAGAGAGAACTTTCCCCGGTGGCGCACGCCGGCAGCACGCGCGAAAATCCGCCGGGTCGCCGCGGTCCATGCGCCCCGCACCCCACCAGGTTCGAGTGTCGGTGGTCCGGTTCTGGTCTGCTCATGAACGTCTTCTCGAGCACCGATGCCCCCTTCCCCGGGTTCCTCCGTCGTTGGGTGGTTGTGACGGCGCGGACCGTTCGATGCGGTGTCCCACCCCGAGCCCGATCGGCAGGCGCGGTGAGACCCCTGAACGGCCATGCACCCGAGCGGCACGCACGGATTTCCGTCCTGCCACCGCGGTCTCCACGTCCCGCACCCCGGCAAACGCGAATGTCGGTAGTCCCGGTGACCGTCTGCACATGAACGTCTTCCCGAACACCGCCGCCGCCTTCCCCGGGGTCCACCCGGGCGCGGACGCGCCGCCTCCGCGGACGGGGCGATGCCCAGGCGCGGTCATGCACCGAGGGTCTCCTGCGGTGGTGTGTTTCCACGGAGGCTCACTCCGACAGCACGCGCGAAAGGTCGCCGTGCCACCGCGGTCAACCCGTCCCGCACCCCATCAGGTTCGAATGTCGGTGGTCCCGGTGACGGTCTGCACATGAACGTCTTCCCGAGCACCGCCGCCGCCTTCCCCGGGGTCCACCCGGGCGGGGACGCGCTGCCTCCGCGGACGGGGCGATGCCCAGCCGCGGTCATGCACCGAGGGTCTCCTGCGGTGGTGGGTTTCCACGGAGGCTCACTCCGACAGCACGCGCGAAAGGTCGCCGTGCCACTGCGGTCAACCCGTCCCGCACCCCATCAGGTTCAATGGCGGTGGCCCCGGTGACGGTCTGCACATGAACGTCTCCCCGAACACTGATGCCGCCCCCGGGTTCCACCCGAGCGGGGCCGCACCGCCTCCGCGAACGGCGCAATTCCGGGGTGCGGACCTGCTCCCAGGGGCTCCCGTGGTGGCGTGTTTCCACGGTTCCGCACTCCGGTTGCACGCTCGGTTCGACGCTGTGCCGCCGCGGTCGACGCGCCCCGCACTCCGGCAAACGAGAATGTCGGTGGTCCCGGTTACGGTCTGCACATGAACGTCTTCCCGAGCACCGCCGCACCCGCCCCCGGGTTCCACCCGGACGGGGCCTTGCCGCATCTGCGGAGGGCCCAATTTCCAGGCGCGGCCCAGCTCCCGGGCGCTCCCGCGTTGGCGTGTTTCCACGGTGGCGCACTCCGGCGGCACGCGAAGGTTTTCGCCATGCCGCCGCGGTCCACTCCTCTCACACCCCGGCAAACGCGAATGTCAGTGGTCCCGGTTACCGTCTGCACATGAACTTCTTCCCGAGCACCGACGCCGCCCTCCCCGGGTTTCACCCGGGCGGGGCCGCAGTGCCCGGGAATGCCCCGGAAACACCCGCACTCGGGACTCCGAGGGACACCGCTGATGCAGTCAACTCCGTGACCGTTCCGGTGTCCGTCGCGGGGGCCACCGAATTGCTCGCGCTGGTGCTCGGCCAGTTGCGGGACGAGGCCGCCCGCGCGCTCGCCGAGGAGCGCGCCACGGCCCGAGACACCGCCGGGGCCGGGCGGGGCGTCCTCGACTGGGGTGGCGGGCTGCAGGGCGTCATCCAGCCCGACGGGGCCGCCGAGGGGGTCCTCGACCCGGCAAAGGCCCGCCGCCACGAGCGCATTCTCCGCGATCTGGCAGCCGTCGAGGGGCTGGCCCGGCACGTGGACGCCGCCCGGGTCTGGGCCGCGGGCCGCGTCGACGAGGCATCCGCCCGCGAATATGGGTCCGAAGGCCTCGCGAGACAGCAAAACTTCCGGTCGCCCGGCGCGCTCACCGCGTCTGTGACCGGGGTTTCCGAGCGGACCGCCCGGCAACGCATCCGGCTCGCCAAGCGCACCCGCACGGCGACGAACCTTTTGGGCGAGCCGGTCCCCGGCCCGTTTCCCGCGGTCTCCGCGGCCCTCGACGCGGGCGAGCTCGGCACCGACGCCGCGGAGGTGATCGTGGCCGGGCTCTCCCGGGTGATCACACGGATCGGGGCGAGCGAACAGACAGCTACCGCCGAACGGGAACTCGTTACCCTCGCTGGGTCCGACACGGGCGGGCTCCGGCACAGCGCCGAGGAGGTGGCCAGGCTCACCGAGCACGCCGTCGAACTCCTCGACCCAGACGGAGCCGCCCCCGACGAGGCCGAACGCCGTCAAAAGCGGTTCCTGCGGTTGACGCCGCTGTCGGACGGGATGACCCGGCTCACCGGGCTCCTCGATCCCGAGTCCGCGGCGATCATGACCGCGCTCGTGACCCCAACGGAGCGGGAACGGGCCATAGAGTGGGCGGAGCACCAGCGCGCCGAGGAAACGGGCGCAGACGCGCACGCAGGAACCGACACGGGCACGGGCACGAACCCCGAGGCCGGATCCAACGTCGAATCCGGTGTCCGCTTCCAACCCGTCACCGCCCATTCCCCAAGCAGTAGCGACGCTGATCCCACCCCCGACGACCGCACCCCGGCCCAGCGCACCCTGGACCGCCTCATCGACGGCATCCGCGCGCACCTCGCCGAGCGCAACGCGGGCGTGGCCACGGGGGCGAGCACCCTCGTGAACATCCACGTCAGCGCCGAATCCCTCCAGGACGGCACCGGTCCCGCCTGGGCGGACGGCATCTTCGCACCCCTGTCCGCCGAAACCGCGCTCCGGGAGCTCTGCGACGGCAAGTACGCGATCACGGTCTTCGGAACAACCGGGGCCGTGCTCGCGCAGGGGCGGGCGCAACGCCTGTTCACCCCGGCGCAGAAACTCGCCCTGGCCGCCAGAGACGGCGGCTGCGTCTGGCCCGGCTGCGACGCCCCACCCACCGACTGCGACGCCCACCACGTCATTCCGTGGAGCGAACACCATTTGAACGGGCCAACCGACATCACAAACGGGGTGCTGCTGTGTCGCTTCCATCACCGGCGCATCCACGAGCACGCGCGGGACGGCCTCGGCGCGGAGCACCGCTGGACGATTCGGATGATCCGGGAACTACCGCACCTGATCCCGCCGGTGCGGCTGGACTGGAACCGCACCCCGCGCCCGCTCGGCAGGCGACGCACGGGCAGGCGGCGGGCCGGATCCCGAAGCGGGGCCGGACGCGACGCCAGCCCGGGTCCGGGAGGCGGATCACCCTGAAAGAGGTGATCTTGAACACGGCCGCGATCGGAAACCACGATCGAGATCCGGGGCACACCCCTCCGGG
>NZ_JAPFRB010000002.1:224486-225597 GCF_035726885.1 Leucobacter sp. M11
AACCGAGGGATACGGTGCAAGACCCCGACAGGGCACGACACCGGGCGGACCGCCGACCCCGGGCACGGCCCGGACACAGGAAAGGTGAAGAGCGCATGACCGAGACGGAGCCGCGGCGCAGCCGGGCCGCGAGACGAGCCGCGGGCACGATGCTCGCCGTGATCGCCGAGCGCCCGGGACCGCTCAGCGCGGTCCTCCGCCTGCGCGAGGTCCCCGTGCCCGGGGAACCCGCGCCGGGTCAGGTCGCAGTGCGGATGCTCCTGAGCACCGTGAACCCCTCGGACGCGGTCACGGTGTCCGGGGCGTATCCCTCGCGCACCTCCTTTCCCTTCGTGCCCGGCTTCGAGGGGATCGGCGAGGTCGTCCGGGTCGGGTCGGGCGTCCCCGCGGCGCTGCTCGGGCAGCGCGTGCTTCCCCTGGGCAGCGCCGGAAACTGGCAAGAGATCAAACACCTGGAGGCCGCGTGGTGCGTCCCGGTCCCGGACGACGTCAGCGACGAGGCCGCGTGCTTCGCGGCGATCAACCCGCTCACGGCCTCGCTCATGCTGGGCCGCTTCCTCGTGCCGGGCGTGCGCCGGGTGCTCGTGACCGCGGCCGCCTCCGCCATCGCCGGGCACCTCGCCGAATTGCTTGCGGCCCGCGGCGTCCTCGCGGTTGGCACCGTGCGCGGCGGGGGCCGAGCCGTTCCCCGACCGGGGCACTGGGCCGCCGTGCTGGACACCCGGACCCCGGGCTGGCCGGCCCGCGCGATCGCGGAGCTGGGCGGCCCGCCGCAGCTCGTGCTCGACGCCGTTGGCGGGCCCGGAGGGGGCGAGCTTAGCCAGCTGCTCGCGCCGGGCGGCGTCCTCGTGCTCTACGGGCTGCTCTCCGGGGAGCCGCTCCCCGCCTCCTGCTTCGCGGGCACCCGCGGCACCCGGACCAAGCTGTTTCGGCTCCGGGACACCCTGCACGGCACCACTCGGGAGCGCCTGCCCGCGTCCTTCGGACCGGTCTTCGCGCGGCTCGCCGCGGGCGGGCTTGCGACCGCCGTCGGCGAGCGCATCGGCCTCGACGACCTGGTTTCGGCCCTCCGCCGCCGAGCGGGAGCCGCCCCGCCCGGCAAGCTCCTCAT
>NZ_JAPFRB010000002.1:225650-234883 GCF_035726885.1 Leucobacter sp. M11
GGGGGTTCGGCCTCAGCGCGGGCGAACCGCCTCGATCGTGACCACGCTGGTGTCGGCATCCGGGGCGACCCCGTGCCGGTAATCCGCGGACACCGTGACCTCGGCGAAGCCGATCGAGCGCAGCAGGGTCACCATCTCGAAGTGGCCCCAGAGCCGGAGCGTGAACAGGTCAAGCTCGCTCTCGACGAGCGCGCCGTCCCGCCAGCGCTCATAGCGGAGCTGGGTCGTGTGGGTCTGCGCGGCGAAGTCCGTGCCCTCGTGCACCCCGAGCAGGGTGAGCGCGTCCCCCGAGCCCGCCCCGGAGGCGTCGCCGGGGTCGATCCAGCGCCGCGCGCTCGGCGCGGTGTCCGCGAGGGCGGCCAGGGAGTCGAGATCCAGGATCAGGCGGCCGCCCGGGCGGAGCGCCCCAAAAAAGCGGCGGAGCACCGCGGCGGTCTCCTCGGGATCGACGACGAGCTGGATCGAACCCGCCGGGATGATGATCGCCGCCTGGGGCTCGGACACCTCGAAGTCCTGGAAGAAGGCCAGCTCGAGCGCGGGGTCGAGCCCGCGGGCCGCGCACTCCGCCCGGCAGATGTCCAGCATCTCCGGTGAGGCGTCGAAGCCGCTCACGGCCAGCCCCGCCTCCAGCAGAGGGATGAGCGCACGGCCGTTGCCCACCGCGGGTTCCAGGATCGGTCCGGTCTCCCCGGCCAGCCGCTCGGCGTAGAACTCCAGGTCGCCGAAGGAGCGGCCAATCGCCTTATCCAGGTGATACACCCGGGCGGCGAGGGTAGCGTAACGGTTCGTGGGCGCACCGCTCATGCGGATTCCTCCTGTGTGATTCTGCGGGGCAGCTCCCCGGCATCGCGCACCCAGCGGTCGCCGCGCGCGTCGGTGAAGGTGAGCGAGGTCACCGGAACGGTCGCGCCGTGCACGCCGAGCGGCACGCTGGCTCGCCCGGGTTCGACGTGGTCGAGGTCGATCGGGTCGTGCCCGTCGAGCACGATCCGGACGGCGTGAATGAGGTGGTGCGAGCCGTTCGACACGATGATCTCGTCGCCCGTCCGCCAGGCGCTGACCCGGTCGGCGTGCTCGCGCTTGGCGGCGAGCCACTCGCTCGCCTCCCGCCGCTTGCGCTCGGTGCGCTCGCGGCGGATCTGCCAGAAGCCGACCGCGAAGGCGGCAACGGTGCCCAGGGAACCGGTCCAGGTCGCAAAATCTCCGTAGCGCTGCGGCACTCGACGGCCCCCTCCTCGTTGCGTTCGTCTTCGACGCTCGTGTTTCCTCCACGCTAGCCCAGCCCCGCCCGAGCCGTCGACTCGCCCGAGCCGGGCGCGCGCGCCTCAGGGGGTCCGCGGAACCTGCGGGCAAGCTGTGACGACGCACAGAAGATTTGCAGAGTTGTCACACAACCAGCGAGAATGGACGATGGCCCATTCGGCCTCCCCCCACCACTGCATCGACGCACCCCGGTGAGCTCCCCCCGCGTGCTCGACTGTTGGGTGCCCTGTCATGTCTGTTTCGGGGGACACACAGGATTAGGTTCTGCCACACCGGGACTTGATGCAACAAGGGGAATGATGAATCAACACGCAGTTTTTCGCGCGCCAAAACCGCGCGTGCTCACGGCGGTCGGGCTGGTCCTCGCACTGATCGTGACCTTCTTCACCGGCAGCGCGCTCAGCGCGGCACCGGCCACCGCCGCTCCCGGCGATGCGAGCATTTCGAGCGTTGCGTTCGAGAACTCCAGCTTCGAAAACGGCAGCCGCCAGATGCTCCAGGTCGGCTGGAACATCGCAGCCGAGGCAGACGGTGACGTCTCCTTCCGCATGGACCTGCCGCCCGAGCTCGTCGGGAACGCCGAGACGATCCCCATGGCGGGCATCGATCAGAAAGTCATCGGTGAGTGCGTCGTCACGGCAACCGAGGTCGTCTGCACGGTCGACCCGGCGTTCACCAAGGACAACCCCTTCGGCATCGAGGGCGGCCTGAACCTGTTCGTCACCGCCAACTTCGCTGAGGGGACGACGGGCGACCAGACGGTCAACCTGAACGGCGACGACATCACCGTCACCATCGCCGAGGAGCGCCCGCCCTACGTGTGCACGGAGAACTGCGACTTCGGTGGCAACGGCTTCGGCAAGCGCGGCTGGTACGACAACAGCACCGACACCATCACCTGGGAGGTCTCCCTCCCCGCGCCGAAGACCGGCATCGAGCCCGGCCAGCAGGTCACCATCTCCGACCTGGCCGACCCCGAGATCCTCGCGCTCGTCGCCGGTGAGGGAAACCCCCGCCTCGAGGTCGCCCGCTCCCTCAAGCGCCACGACAACAACCACCAGTACCCCGTCTGGGAGCGCGCCAGCGAGCCGCTGACCCTCAGCAAGGACGGCCTGACGATGGAGTTCGTCTCCGAGCCCGGCCTGGGCGCCGACCACGCCTCCGAGGACGGCACCGTCACGGGGCTGGACGGTTCGCTGTACCGCGCCGTCTGGGTGATGTCCGCGCTCGACGGCGGCAAGTCCGGGTCCTACCCGAACAAGGCCAGCTACACCATCGGCTCCGAGTCGGACACGACCTCCGCCACGGCGAACCGCGAGACGCAGCAGAACGGCTCCGCCTGGGTCATCGGGAAGAACTTCGGCATGGTGCAGGTCGCCAAGCAGCTCGCCAAGGGCAGCACCGCGACGATTGAGCCCTCCTTCGAGTACACGATCACCTACGTCGCAACGCACGACGACGGCACCTCCGCCACGGGCACCTTTGTGCTCCGCAACGGCGCCTCGGCGTACACCCCGGAGATCTTCAAGGACACGACCGTGACCTTCACCGAGATCACGCCAACGGGCGGCGCGGCCGTCACGTGGAAGGACCCGGTCTTCCTGGACGAAGCGGGCAAGCCGCTCCCGACCAACAAGGACGGTCAGGTTGAGATTCGCCTGAGCCAGGACAACGGCAACCTCGGCACGCTGACCAAGCTACTCGTCGTGAACGAGGCCGTGCTGAACCAGGGTTCCTTCTCCGCGCACAAGGAGATCGTCAACGCCGACTCCGTCGTGATCCCCGAGGACGCCCAGTTCACCCTGAACTACACCTACGCGGCCGGCTTCGGCTACCCCGCTGGCTCCGGCACGATCGTCCTCGACCAGGACGGCACGGTCGTCTCGAGCGATCCCGTGCCCCTCGGCGCGACGGTCACGCTCACCGAGGCGACCCCCGCCGCGATCACCGGCGCGACCTGGGATGAGACCCCCGTCATCACCCCGAACACGCTGACGATCGACGAGGCCTCCGCCACGGTCGATGTCACGGTGCAGAACACCCTGAAGCGCGACTTCGGCTCCTTCACCGTCACCAAGGCGCTCGCGGGCGACGGCGCGGCGCACCTGAAGGGCTCCGACAGCTTCAGTGTGAACTGGTCCTACCCCGCCGACAAGTCGCTCGGCTTCGCGGGCGACTCCGGCACGCTCACGGTCACCCCCGAGACCCCCGTCACGGTCACCAAGGTTCCCGCGGGCGCCGTCGTGACGCTCAGCGAGGACACCGCAGGCGCGAAGCGCCCCGGCACCACCCTGGGCACGGAGTTCGATCAGAGCACCTTCTCCGTGGTCGGCAACGAGACCACCGAGGTCACGCTGACCAACACCTACGAGCTTGAGCGCGGCTCCGTCGCCCTGAGCAAGAAGATCGACGGCTCCGGCGCGGCCCTGCTGCCCGAGGACGCTGGCTTCCTGGTGACCTACGCCTACCCCGAGGGCATCGGCTTCGCGGCCGGGCAGGGCGAGGTCCGCCTCCCCGCCAACGGTGACGTCGTCACGATCGACAACCTGCCCTACGGGGCCGAGGTGACGTTCTCCGAGCAGGATCCCGAGGCCGTCCCCGGCGCGACCTGGACGGACCGCTCCTGGTCCGCGCTGATCTCCGCGCGCGCGGCGGAGGGCGAGGAGCCCGCCGAGGATGACAGCGTCTACACGACGACAGTGACCGGCTCGGGGACCTTCCTGGAGCTTGAGCTGACGAACACGCTCACCCGCGACGTGGGTTCCTTCAGCGTCACGAAGAGCGTGACCGGCTCCGGCGCGGGCCTCGTTCCCGCCGAGCAGGCCTTCGACTTCGGCTACAGCTACCCCGCCGGAGAGACCTTCGAGGCCGGCTCCGGGACGATCTCCGTTCCCGCTGACGGCACCCCCGTCACGGTCGGCGACCTCCCGAGCGGCGCGGTCGTGACCCTGACCGAGGAGCAGCCCGCCATCACGGGCGGCACCTGGGCGGCTCCGGTGTTCACCGAGTCCAACGAGGTCGTCATCGCGACGAACGAGACCGTCGAGGTCGCCGTCGTCAACGAGATCACCCTGAACACGGGCCTCTTCCAGATCGCGAAGACCGTCGAGGGCTCCGGCGCCTCACTCGTCGCCGCCGACACGGAGTTCCTCGTGGACTACGCCTACCCCGCGAACGAGCGGCTCGGTTTCGCCGCGGGCTCCGGGACGCTCACCCTGCTCGCAGACGGCACCCCCGTCACGAGCGAGGCGCTCCCCTACGGCGCCGAGGTGACGCTCAGCGAGCAAGCCCCGGCGGACGTGGCCGAGGCGACGTGGGCTCTGCCCGCGTTCACCGTCTCGGGCGCTGAGCCTGCCGAGACCGGCGAGCGCGTGACGCTCACGATCGGTGACCAGACCACCGCCGAGGTGGCCCTCGTCAACGCGATCGAGAAGAACCCGGCCCCCGGGGTCACGGCACCCACGGACAAGCAACCGGGCGCCGGCCCCGACGCGAAGAACGGGCTGGCGAACACCGGCTCGAACCCCGCGCCGTACCTGATCGGTGGCGCGATCGCGCTGCTGCTCGGCGCGGCCCTGGTCGTCGTGGCTCGGATCCGCCGCCGCGCCTAAGCGAGGCTGATCCAGCGAGGCCGTCCACCCCGACCGGGGTGGGCGGCCTCGCTCGTTTCTGCGGTCCCCGCGCCACACTCCGCGATTCCGACGCTTGGCTCGCTAGGCTGTGCATATTGCGGGCAGCCGCAGGGGGCCCGAGAGAGGGGCCGACTGTGTCCGAAAGCCGTCGTTTCACCGGGGCGCTGCGCGCGCTGCTGCCCACCCGAGCCGACTACGGACAGATTGGCCGGAGCTGGCGCCCGGACCTCGTGGCGGGCCTGACGGTCGGCATCGTGGCGCTCCCCCTCGCGCTCGCCTTTGGCGTCAGCTCGGGCGCGGGCGCCGAGTCCGGACTGATCACGGCGATCGTGGCCGGGCTGATCGCGGCCGTGTTTGGCGGCTCAAACGTCCAGGTCTCGGGTCCCACCGGCGCGATGGTGGTCGTGCTCGGCCCCGTCGTTGCCGTGCACGGCGCCGAGGTGATTCCGCTGCTCAGCCTCATGGCGGGGGTGATCGTGGTCGCCGCCGGGGTCCTTCGGCTCGGGCGCACGGTGTCGTACATCCCGTGGCCCGTCATCGAGGGCTTCACCCTCGGCATCGCGGTCATCATCTTCCTCCAGCAGGTCCCCTCGGCGCTCGGCTCGGTTCCCGGGCCGAGCAGTAACGCCCTCGTGGCGGCCGCGCAGTCGGTGCCGGAGGCCACCTGGTCCGGGGCGCTCTGGGCCCTCGGCGCGGTGCTCGCCGTGGCCGCGATCATGCTCCTCGCCCCGCGCCTGCACCCACAGCTGCCCGGCTCCCTGATCGGCATTGCCGCGGTGACGGTGGCCGCGGTCCTCCTGGACGCCCCGCTCGCCCGCATCGGCACGCTACCGAGCAGCCTGCCCGCGCCCAGCCTGCCCGCTGCCTCGCCGGAGCTGCTGCTCACGCTCCTCGGTCCGGCCCTCACGATTGCGGCCCTCGCCGCAATCGAGTCCCTGCTTTCGGCCCGTGTTGCCGCCTCGCTCACCCCCGTCGGCGGCTACCACGCGGATCGGGAGCTGTTCGGCCAGGGGCTCGCCTCGATCGGCTCCGGGCTCTTCGGCGGGATGCCCGCCACGGGAGCGATCGCCCGCACCGCGGTCAACATTCGCGCGGGGGCGCAGACGCGCGTGTCCGCGATCGTGCACGCCGTGGTGCTGCTGCTCGTCGTCCTCTTCGCCTCCCGAATCGTGGCGGAGATCCCGCTCGCGGCCCTGGCCGGGGTGCTCATGGTGACCGCGTTCCGAATGATCTCGATCGCCACGGTGCGCGCGGTGACCGGGGCGAACCGCTCGGCCGCGATCGTCTTCGCGCTGACCGCGGTCGTCACCGTCTCCTTCGACCTCATCATCGCCGTGCTCATCGGGATCGCGGTGGCCGCGCTGTTCGCCCTCCGCTCGCTCGCGGCCTCTGGCGGGGTGCACCGCGAGGAGATCCCCGGCCCCCGCTCGCCCGAGGACGCGCGGATCGCCCTGTTCCGCTTCGACGGCGCCCTTTTCTTCGGCTCGGCCGATCGGACGCTGGAGGCGGTCGCCGCGGTGCAGGGCGTCGACGTGGTGATCCTGCGAATGAGCCAGCTGCAGCTGCTCGACGCGACGGGCGCGCACGTGACCGCAGAGATGATTCAGGCGCTGGAGCGCAGCGGCATTACGGTGCTCCTCAAGGGCATCCAGCCGAAGCACCTGCGCCTGGCCACCCGGGTCGGGGTCCTGGCGGAGCTGCGCGATCAGCAGCACCTCTTCGAGGACCTGGGCGAGGCCGTCCGGCACGCGCGCGACCACGTGCGGCGCGCGGGCGGGGAGGCGATCCGCCCGGAGCCCCGGGCTGGCTGAGCCGGGGCGCGCGCCACGCACCCGGGCTCTTCGTGGTCTGGGCTATTCGTGGTCCGGGCTGCTGCACTGCCGCGGCGTTCGGCCGTCCAGCTCGCGCTCCAGGCGCGCCCCGAAACTCGCCACGACGGAGCTGGTCCTGGCCCCCAGCCAAATGTGCCAGCCGAGGGCATCGCAGTCATCCGCGCGCAGCCACTCGTCTAACCAGCCGTCCACGGCGTGGACGAGCGCTTCCCCGCGGGGGGCGCCGATGCCGGGCATCGGGCTGGGCGAGCGGTCCTCCCGGCAGAGCCAGGTGATCCCGATGCCCGGGGGAGCGTGCAGGGGCACGATTTGAATCGAGGAAAACACCTCGACGAAGACGCGGCCAAAGCTGGTCCGCGGCTGCGAGTTGAGCCAGAGCTGCAGGGCGGGCAGGTCGCTGGCGTCGCCACCTGCCAGCACCCAGTCCCCGGGAAGCACGACGGATTTGCTGACGGGGACTGGGTGCTGGGGCTCGCTCACGGTTCCAGCTTAGGCAAGGCTAACCTTAACAGCAAGAGGTTTTTTCCCGCATTGCCTCCCGAGCAGCGGGCCCCGGACGCGCACCGCGGCCCAGACGACCTCGACCCCCAGAGGCGCTCCTCGCACAGAGGGGGGATCGTGCGAGGAGCGCTTCGTGGGGGTCGAGGAGAACACCAGACTACGGCGGAAAGCTGACCGGGCGACGTGAGCGAAATGAGCGTTTGCTGTGCGCGGCACGCCCGGGGCTGGGAATGCGTGGGGAGCCCGGCGATGCGCCGGTCGGGAGACCGCGCCCGCCCGCGCTTCCCCGGCGCGGCCCCTTCGGACTAGGGTGGCGGCATGAGCGAAAAGAGCCCCGCGCGGATCTCCCCCGACCGTTCTCCCCTCGGCACCTCCGGGATGGAGGTGTGCGGCATCGGCCTCGGCGGCAACGTCTTCGGCTGGACGGCCGACGAGCCGAGCAGCCACCGGATCCTGGACGCCTACGCGGACGCGGGCGGCAACCTGATCGACACCGCGGACGGCTACTCGCACTGGGTCCCGGGGAACGCGGGCGGCGAGTCCGAGTCCGTGATCGGCTCCTGGCTGCGCGGCCGCGGGCGTCGGGAGCGGGTCCTCATCGCGTCGAAGGTCTCCACGAAGCCGGATCGGGCGGGGCTCGCCCCCGCGAACATCCGCGCCGCCGCCGAGGACTCGCTCGCGCGGCTCGGCGTGGACGCGATCGACCTCTACTACGCCCACTTTGACGACCCGGAGACGCCGCTCGAGGAGACGGTTGCCGCCTTCGCCGAGCTGGTCACCGCGGGCAAGATTCGGGCCATCGGGCTCTCGAACTACACCCCGGAACGCCTCTCCGCCTGGTTCGACATCGCCGAGCGGGAGGGGCACCCGCTGCCGGTCGCCCTGCAACCCCACTACAACCTCATGGAGCGCGAATACGAGACCGGCGCCCGGCAGATCGCCGAGCAGCACGGGCTCGCGGTCTTCCCCTACTTTGGGCTCGCGGGAGGCTTCCTCACGGGGAAGTACCGCGTGGAGGAGCAGGCCCGCTCCGGCCCACCCGGCGACGGGGTGCCCTCCCAGCGCGCGGAGCGGGCCTCCCGCTACCTGAGCGACTCGGGGCGGGCCGTGCTGAGCGCCCTCGACGAGATCTCGGCCCGGCACGGGGTGCCCGTCGCGAGCGCTGCCCTCGCCTGGCTCCGCCAACAGGACACGGTGGCCGCCCCGCTGGCGAGCGCCCGCACCCCCGAGCAGCTGGACGCCCTGATCCGGTCAACGACCGTGACCCTGAGCCCGGCTGAGCTTGAGCAGCTCAGCGGGGCCACCGCATGAGCCGCGCACGCGCCGAGCTGCCCAACCGCGTCACCGAGGAGCCGGACCGGGTCCTTCGCCATCGTCGCGGCGATCACGAGCTGCACCTGAGCTGCTGGGACGGCGGGCACGCCCAAACGGTGCTGCTCGTGCACGGCATCGGCATGGGCAGCGCGTACTACGGACGGCTCCGCGACGCCCTCGCCCTGGCCGTCAACGTGGTCGCCGTCGACCTGCCCGGCTTCGGCGACACCCCGGAGCCCAGCCGCAGCCTGAGCATGCCGGATCTCGGGGACCTGCTCGGCGAGGCGGTGCTCGCCCAGCTCGGTGGCCCGGTCGTCGCCGTCGGCCACTCGATGGGGACCCAGGTCGTTGCCGAGCTGGCCGACCGCCACCCGGAGCTCGTCCACCACCTCGTGCTCATCGCCCCGACCGTCAACGCCAGCGAGCGCTCGGTGACGAGGCAGGCGCTGCGCATGATCCAGGACCTCTGGGGCGAGTCGCCACGGGTCATGCTGATCGGTTCGTGGCTCTACCTGCGCACGGGGCCGCGCTGGTTCATCAAGAAATTCCGCACCATGCTCGAGCACCGCATCGAAGACGTGCTGCCCCGGCTCCGCGTCCCGACGCTCGTGATCCGCGGCGAGACGGATCGCGTCTGCCCCCGAGACTGGGTGACGGCCTGCGCCGATCTCATTCCCGGCTCGGTCATGAC
>NZ_JAPFRB010000002.1:235049-256110 GCF_035726885.1 Leucobacter sp. M11
TCCGGCGCGCGCTGGGCCTCCCGGTTCGCTCCGTGCGCATCGCGGCCTGGTGGACCCGGGACTACGCCAGCGCGCTGAGCGGCCAACTGCGCGCCCTGGTCCCCGTTCCCACGGCGGGCGCGCTCGGCCGGGGCGTCGCGCCGGGACGTCCGGTGGTCGTGCTGCTGCCCGGGGTCTACGAGCGCTGGCGCTTCCTCCTGCCCCTCGCCCGGGCCCTCCGTGAGCAGGGCTTCGCCGTCGTGCCCGCGCCCGAGCTGGGCTGGAACCGGCGTGGCCTGGATCGCTCGGTCGCCCGCGTGGCCGCGGGGGCGCTCCGTCGCGTTCCCGCCGGGTACCCCGTGCTCATGATCGGCCACTCGAAGGGCGGCCTGATCGGACGGGCGCTCCTCGACCAGACGGGCTCCCCCGTCGCGGCGCGGAACGACGTCGCGCTGCTGACCGTCGCCACGCCCTTCCGGGGCTCGCGCTACGCGTCCTGGTTTCTCGACCCGGCGATCCGCCACCTGCGGCCGAGCGACCCGAGCCTCACCCCGCTCGCGGCCGCCACGCCGGAGTCGAACGCCCGGGTGACGGCGCTCGTGCCCCGCTTCGATCCGCACGTGCCGACCGCCGAGCCGCTCCCCGGCGCACGCACCCGGGTCATCCCGGTGCCCGGGCACTTCTGGAGCGTGCGCTCCCGGCAGGGCGTTGCGATCATCGTCGCCGAGGCCCGGGCGATCAGCGACGGGCTGAGCGCGGGGGCCTGAGCCGCGCAGCCCGCGCCTCCCGCGGCACGTCCCGCCCGGCCGGGTCCCGCGTCGTCAACACCCCAACACCCAACGCCGCAACGCCGCAATGCTTCAAAGCAGCAAAGCCGCAGTGCCGCAATGCTTCAAAGCCGCAATCCCGCAATGACTCAATGCCTCAATGGGCCAACGAGCCAACGAGCCAACGGGCCAACACCGAAAAAACCGGCCCGACCCGAAGAAACGGGTCGAGCCGGAATCCGACCGACTGAGCACAGGGATGGCGGCGGCGCCGGTCGGAGCCTGAGGGGGGGGTTAGCTGGCGCGCTTCTGGTCGCGGCCGGGGAGCCAGCCCATCGCCAGCCAGAGGCCGAAAGCGTCCACGAGGATGCCCCCGCAGAACAGCCAGATCTCCCAGCCGGGCACGCTGAAGGCCAGGCCCATCATGTAGAAACCGCCGAAGACGAGCACGCAGGCGATGATCGCGACCAGGATCGTCCCGAACGTGTGCCGGGGGGCTGCCGCCCAGATGGTCTCTCCGCGACGCTCGGTCGTCACTCCCGCGTTTGTCTCCGCCACAACACCCTCCAAGTCAATGCGTGCGTCATTAGTTAGCGCACACACTAATCATGCCCCAACTAGTCCGGAAAGCCAATTCCCGGCGCTGTGATTCCGCCGTGAGCCACCCCGGGCCCGGCGGCGTCCCCGGCGGGCAGCCCAGCGGCGCACCGGGCGGGGAGCCGCCCCTGGCCGGAACGCGACGGGATGGGGGATAATCAAGGCATGACCGCCACACCCGACCCACTCGCCCTGGAGAGCCAGGTCTGCTTCGCGCTGACCGTCGCCTCGCGGAGCATCGTGGCCGCCTACCGCCCCGTACTCGACCCGATGGGCATCACCCACCCGCAGTACCTCGTCATGCTCGCGCTGTGGCAGCACGGCGACCTGAACCTCAACGCCCTCGCCCGCCTCCTGCACCAGGAGTCCTCGACCGTCTCCCCCATCGTGAAGCGGCTGGAAACCCTCGGGCTCCTCAGCCGCGACCGCGCGAGCGATGACGAGCGCAAGATCGAGATCCGTCTGACCGAGCGCGGCCAGGCGATGAAGGCCGAGGCAAGCCGGGTCCCGCACGAGATGGCGGATCGGCTCGGGCTCGACCACAGCGAACTCACGGAGCTGCACCGCAGCATGCTCCGGCTCGTCGAGGCCACCACCCGGGCCAGCGCCGTCGCCGCCCAGGAGCACGGGGAGGGCTAGCCGCCCGGTCCGCCCCCGCGAGCCGGATCAGCCCCAGATCTGGGCCACCATCCGCGGGGTGTAGCTCGTCGGCGGGGTGCCGCCCCACTCCGTGTGCAGCCAGATGTCATCCCGCAGGAAGGCGGAGACGCCGTTCGGCACCCCGCCCGACTCGGCCTCGGTCGTGCAGCGCATGCCGCCGTCCGCGTCGAGGCACACGTAGCCCTCCGCGGCGAAGCTGCCAATCGCCCGCTCGCGCTCGGACGCGTCGAGTCCGCGCATCACCGAGGTCACCGGGGGCTCGTCGTTCGAGGTCGGTGTCGGATGGCTCCAGAAGCACACGAAATCGAGCCGCTCCTCGGCGAGGCTCGTGAGATCAGCGGCGTGCGTTTTCGGCCCCGTCGTCAGCGTTGCGTCGCTCAGGTGATCCGGATTCAGCTCGAGCCCGCGCCCGGCCAGCTCGTCACGGGTGGAACCCGGGAAGAGGTCGCCGCACCCGCGCAGCGTCGGGCCGGTCTGCCGGGCCATCAGCGTCGGGTTCCCCTCCGCGCGCGACAGGCCGCGGAGCGTCTGCCCCGCCGAGGCCCCCGCGTCCTCACGGCCGGGGGCGTCCCGCGATTCCCGCTCACGCTCGCTCTTCGGCTTCCAGGCGGAGGGGCCAGGGCTCGGCGCTTCCTGGCTCGTGGCCGCCGGGGCGCTGGGCGTGGGCGCGCCGTCGGACACGACCGGAGCGGAGGCGCAACCGCTCAGCGCAACCGCCACTGCCGCCAGCAGAACCAGAGGGCCGCGAACACCGCGGGACGGCCACACCCGCTCAAATCCGAGAGTCACGCCTCAGACGCTATCAGGTCCGACACGCCGCGGCGAGCCCTCCCGGGCGACGGCGCTCGGGCCGCGCCGGGCGGCCCCTCGGCTCCTTGGTTCCCCCCTCGGTTACCGCTCGGTGGCCTGACGCTCCGCGGCGCGCTTGCGCAGCGCCTCGCGCCCAGCCTTCGACAGCTCCACGAGGAGCGGGATGCCGCTGATGAAGACGATGCCCAGGATGAAGTACTCGGCGTAGTCATTGACGAAGTCGATCTTGCCGAGGAAGTACCCGATCAGGGTGACCCCAACGCCCCAGAGCAGGGCACCGATGAGGTTGTAGACGAGAAAGTGCCGGCGGCGCATCTGGCCGACCCCGGCCGCGGCGGGCACGAAGGCCCGGAAGACCGGCAGGAACCGGGCGAGGACGATGGCCTTCGGGCCGAACTTCTTGAAGAACTCACCCGTGCGCTTGACGTTCGCCGGGTTGAAGACCCGGCTCTGTTCCCGCGAGAAGATCGCGGGGCCGAGCTTGCGGCCGAGCGTAAAGCCCATCTGATCGCCGAGGAAGGCCGCCACAAAGACGAGCAGACAGGTGACCACGATCGGATAGGGAATGATCCCGGTGGCCGTCATCAGCCCGACCGTGAACAGGAGCGAGTCCCCCGGCAGGAAGGCGAGCACGAGCACCCCGGTTTCCAGAAACACGATCAGGCACACCCCGATCAACACCGCGGGCCCGAGGGAGTTGATGATCCACTCGGGGTCGAGCCAGTCAATGCCGAACAGTGCCAGCGTGGGGAGGGAGAACAGAGCAGGAATCACGAACGGGTCTCTCGGGCAGAGGTCGGCAAGGGTCGATCAAGTATCCCGTAGCGCGCTGGGGATCAGCCGAGGGCGCACCGCGGGCCCCGGGCCGAACCGGCTAAATCCCGAGCACCGTCTTCGCGATCGTGAAGTAGATGAGCAGGCCGGTCGCGTCGCAGAAGGTCGTGATGAAGGGGGTGGAGAACACCGCGGGGTCCACCCGAATCGTCTTCGCGATGAGCGGCATCGCGCCGCCCACCGTCGCCGCCATCGCGCACACGCACAGGAGCGTGAGCCCGATCACGGTGCCCGTCGGCACGTCGTACACGAGCGAGGCGAGCACGAAGCCGAGCGAGCCGAGGAGGAGCCCGAGCATCGCGCCGACGCGAATCTCACGGAACAGCACCAGCCAGACATCACTCGTGCGCACATCGCCGACCGCCAGGGCCCGCGTAATCGTCGTGGCCGCCTGCGAGCCGGTGTTGCCGCCCGTCCCCGTGAGGAGCGGGATAAAGAGCGCGAGCACGACCTTTTGCTCCAGGGTCGCCTCGAAGACCTCAAGGACCTGGACCGTGAGCAGCGCGGAGACCGCGAGCACGAGCAGCCACACCACGCGAGAGCGGGCGATCGAGAACACCGAGGTGGACAGGTAGGGGCGGCGCAGCGGCTCGCTGCCGCCCGCGCGGGCGACATCCTCGGCCTCGGCGTCGCGCAGGATCTGGTGGGCGTCGTCGATCGTGAGGATCCCGAGCAGGCGGGTCTCGCTGTCCACGATGGGCAGCAGCAGGTACTCGTGGTCGGCGCAGGTCCTGGCCGCGCCCTCTGCCGAGTCCGTGGCCAGGGCGTGCTCCGCCTCGCTCATCAGCTCGGAGATCAGCGTGCCCGGCTCGCTCGCGATGACCTCGCGGAGGCTGACGATGCCGACGAGGCGCTTCGCGCTGTCCGTGACGGGCAGCGTGTAAATCGTCTCGGCGTCCTTCGCCTTCTGCTGCACCCGCACCATCGTCGCCTCGACCGTCTCGTCGGGGTGCGCGTGCACGTACTCGGGGCTCATGCGCCGCCCGACCGAGCCGGAGCGGTAGCCGAGGATCGCGTTCGTGATGACGCGGTCCTTGGGATTCAAGCCCTGGATCAGGCGCTGGGCGACCACCGCGGGCACCTCGTCGATGAGCTGCGCCCGGTCGTCCGGGTCCAGTTCCTGGAAGAGTGAGGCCACCTCGTCGTCGCGGAGCGCGTGCACGAGGTCGCCCTGCACGGCGGGGTCGAGGAACTCGAAGACCTCAAGGGCACGGCCCTTGGCCAGGAGCCGATAGGTGACCGCCGCTTTCGACTGCGGTGAGCGCTCGATAACCTCGGTCACCTCGCGGGGACTGAGATCGTCGAGCAATCGGGAGGCGTGGACGAGGTCGCCGGCGGAAATCGCCTGGTTCAGTTCGTTTTCAACACGGATCAGGTCATCCATGCGTCACCCCCGAGTTCTGTCTGGCTCCGCCCGGCGCTGGTGGCTCCGGGCGGGCAACGTGATCGGCGGCGCCTGGATACGTGCGGGCGGGGAGCCCGGACGCGAGCGCCCCGGGGATCAGGAACCGGGACGAAAACGCCGCGCACTCACCCTATCAGCGTCGGGGGACGCGCCGGAACGGCGGACGGCCGCACCCCCGAGGGGATGCGGCCGTCCGGCTTCGTTGCTGCTGCGCTCAGTCGCGCGGGCAGGAGCAGCGCTGAGCCGCCGAGAAGTCCGCGAGGGCCTCCTCGATGTGCTCACCGCACCCCGCCCAGGTCGCCTTCTGGCAGGTTTCACATAGCACTGCTTGACACATCGTTTCGGCCTCCCAACCGGTCTGGATACCCCCAAGGGTATCGCGGCGGCGTCGCTAGTTGCTGGGAACCACGGGCACGCCCGCGGCGCGCTCGGCCATCTCAACGACGTTCTTGAGCAGCAGCGCGCGGGTCATCGGGCCCACCCCGCCGGGGTTCGGCGAAACCCAGGCGGCACGCGAGGCCACCTCGGGGTCCACATCGCCCACCACGCGGCTCTTGCCGGTCTCGGGGTCCGTCTTGCGCGAGACGCCCACGTCGAGCACGATGGCGCCCGGCTTCACGTCCTCCGCGCGAACGATGCCCTCGACCCCGGCCGCGGCCACGATCACGTCGGCCTGCCGGAGCAGCTCCGGCAGGTTCGTCGTGCCCGTGTGGGTCAGGGTCACGGTCGCGTTAAATTCCCGGCGCGTCAGCAGCGGCCCGATCGGCCGGCCGACGGTGACCCCGCGGCCGACGACCACGACGTGCTTGCCGGCCCAGCTCAGGCCGTTGCGCTCGACCAGCTCGATCACCCCGCGCGGCGTGCAGGGCAGCGGCGAGGTGATCTCGCTGTTCGCGTTGAGCACGAGTCGCCCCAGGTTCGTGGGGTGCAGGCCGTCGGCGTCCTTCGCGGGATCGATGCACTCCAGGATGCGGTCCGTGTCGATGTGCTTCGGCAGCGGCAGCTGCACGATGTAGCCGGTGCAGGCGTCATCGGCGTTCAGCTCGGCGATCACGGCCTCAAGCTCGGCCTGGGTGACCGACTCGGGCAGTTCCCGCTTGATCGAGGAGATGCCGACCTCGGCGCAGTCGCGGTGCTTCCCCGCGACGTACCACTGCGACCCGGGGTCCTCGCCGACGAGCACGGTGGCGAGGCCGGGGATGACGCCCCGGGCGGCGAGCGCCGCCACCCGGGTCGTCAGTTCCTGCTTGATCGACGCCGCCGCGGCGGTGCCGTCCAGTTTCTGAGCGGTCACGCGGCCTACCACTGCTCCAGGCCCGGGTACAGCGGGAAGGCCCGCGCCACGGCGGTGACCCGTGCGGCGAGCGCGGCGACGTCGGCGCCGGGCTTCAGGGTCTCGGCGATGATGTCCGCGACCTCGGTGAACTCGGCGTCGCCGAGCCCGCGGGTGGCGAGCGCCGGGGTGCCGATGCGCAGGCCAGAGGTCGTCATCGGGGGGCGCGGGTCGAAGGGCACGGAGTTGCGGTTGACGGTGATGCCGACGGCGTGCAGGGCGTCCTCCGCCTGCTTGCCGTCGAGCTCGCTGTTGCGCAGGTCCGCGAGCACGAGGTGCACGTCCGTGCCGCCCGTGAGCACGTCGATGCCGATGGCGCGCATGTCGTCGGCGGTCAGGCGCTCCCCGAGGATGCGCGCGCCGCGGAGGGTGCGCTCCTGACGGTCACGGAAGTCGTCGCTCGCGGCGAGCATGAACGCGGTGGCCTTCGCGGCGATCACGTGCATGAGGGGGCCGCCCTGGTGGCCGGGGAAGACGTTGGAGTTGATCTTCTTGGCGAGGTCGGCGTCGTTCGTGAGGATGAAGCCGGAGCGCGGGCCGCCGATGGTCTTGTGCACGGTCGAGGACGTGACGTGCGCGTGGGGCACCGGGTTCGGGTGCAGGCCCGCGGCGACGAGGCCCGCGAAGTGCGCCATGTCGACCCAGAGGATCGCGCCAACCTCGTCGGCAATCGCGCGGAAGGCGGCGAAGTCGATCTGACGGGGGTAGGCGGACCAGCCGGCGATCATGACCTTGGGCTTGTGCTCCAGGGCCTTCTCGCGGACCACGTCCATGTCGATCAGGAAGGTCTCGGGGTCAACGCCGTAGCTGACCACGTTGTAGAGCTTGCCGGAGAAGTTGAGCTTCATGCCGTGGGTGAGGTGCCCGCCGTGGCTGAGCTCCAGGCCGAGGATGGTGTCGCCGGGCTCGGCGATCGCGGAGAGCACCGCGGCGTTTGCGCTGGCGCCGGAGTGCGGCTGCACGTTCGCGAACTTCGCGCCGAAGAGGCTCTTCGCGCGATCGATCGCGAGGTTTTCCGCGACGTCGACGTACTCGCAGCCGCCGTAGTAGCGGCGGCCGGGGTAGCCCTCGGCGTACTTGTTGGTGAGCACGGAGCCCTGGGACTCGAGGACGGCGCGGGGGACGAAGTTCTCGGAGGCGATCATCTCGAGGGTGTCGCGCTGGCGGTCGAGCTCCTGCTGGAGGACCGCGGCGATCTCGGGGTCGACGACCGAAAGCGGCTCGTTGAAATTGGACGGCTGAGTGGACACAATGGCTCCTTAGCGATGTTCCCGCGGGATGCGGGGTGGGCATAATCGAGTGTTGCGGCCCAGGCGTGCGGCCAGTCCTTGTTGCTTCGTCGCTCCCCGATGGTGACCATCTTGACGCCAGTTACGACACTGCGATGATAGCAGGGGCGGCCTCCCCGGTTGGCCCGAGCGTCCCCTCGTGGCCTACTCTGAGGGGATGAGTGATTCCCTGAATTCCCCCTCCCCCACCGACTGGGTGCTCACCCTCAGCTGCGTCGACGGCCCCGGTATCGTGCACGCGATCAGCGGAGCGATCGTTGCCGCCGGAGGAAACATCACGGAGTCTCAGCAGTTCGCGAGCGTCGACACGGGACGCTTCTTCATGCGCCTTGAGGTTGAGCAGGTCACGGATCAGGCCACCTTCGAGGCGGCGCTCGCGCCGGTCACCGAGCGCTACGACATGACCTGGCGGCTCGACGTGGTCGGCCGCCCCGTGCGCACGCTCATCCTCGCGTCGACCGCGACGCACTGCGTGAACGACCTGCTCTACCGCAAGCGCGGGGGCCAGCTGCCCATCGAGGTGCCGCTCGTGCTCTCGAACCACCAGACGGTGCGCGACATCACCGAGTTCAACGGCGTGCCCTTCGAGCACCTGCCGATCGCGTCCCCCGCGGACAAGGCGGCCTTCGAGGCCCGCGTGCTCGAGGCGGTGGCCGAGCACGATATCGAGCTCGTGGTCCTGGCCCGATACATGCAGATCCTGAGCCCCGAGCTCTGCGAGGCGCTGAGCGGCATGGCGATCAACATCCACCATTCCTTCCTCCCCGGCTTCAAGGGGGCCAACCCCTACAAGCAGGCGCACCGCCGCGGGGTGAAGCTCATCGGGGCCACCGCGCACTTCGTGACCACCGATCTCGATGAGGGTCCGATCATTGAGCAGGACGTGGTGCGCGTGGATCACTCGCAGTCCCCCGCGGAGCTCGTCGCCCTCGGCCAGGACGAGGAGAGCCGCACGCTGCGCCGGGCCGTGACCTGGTACGCGCAGAACCGCATTCTGCTCGACGGGGACCGCACGATCATCTTCCGCTAGGGCCTCGCGTGCCCGTCGGACCGCCGTCCTGACCGGCGGGCCGCGGCTCCCGCGGCGAGGCGATAGACTGGCGGGGTGACTGCCCCAGCTGCTCCGAGAGCACTTCCCGCCCTGATGTTCGCCCGTTCCCTCGTGCACCTGCTCGCCGTGATCGCGGTGGGGGTCTGGGGATTCCTCGCCTGGCCGCTGCCCTGGCCCGGCGTGCTGATTGGCGTCGCGGTCTCGCTGCTCGCGGTGCTGCTCTGGGCGCTCTTCCTGTCGCCCAAGCCCGTGCTCGCGGTGGACCGCTTCGGCGGCAGCCTCATCGAGCTGTTGCTGATCGGCGCGGCGGTCGCGGCCGCGCTCGACCTCGGTGTGTTCTGGGTCATCCCGGCGGTGCTCGGGGTGCTCGGCGCCGTGCTGGGCTTCATCACGGCCGGGGTGCGCCCCGCCCGCGCGTAGCCGCCTTCGTGAAACGCACCGACCCCGGGTCGGTGCGTTTTTTCGTTCCCGGGGGAACTACGCCGACGCCGGGATAATCTCCGCGCGGAGGTCGCCAAGCCAGAACGGGCCGGGGACCCGGGCGGGGAGCCCGGGCGGCAGCTCATGCTCGTCCGGTCCCCCGGCGTCGAGCAGCACCCCGTTCGTCGAGAAGAGGTCCACCGCCCACCATTCGCCGTCGACGTGGCTGAGGAGTGCGTGCGTCTTCGAAACCGTGCGGGTGACGTCCACGACTCGGAGCGGGACGGCCTCGGGCGCCTCGGCGGGGGCCTCCGGGCGGCGGCCAACCACGACGACGGCCGCGGTGAGCGCGAGGCGCTCCGAACCCTCGATGAGGAGGACCCAGCCGCGCTCCGGCGTGCGCGCGGCGACCGGGGCGGTGTCCGACACGGCGCCGGGGAGCAGCTGGCTCAGCTCGCTCCGGTCGATCGCGATCGTCTCGGAGGGGTCACCGCCGCGGCCGCGGGCGGCGTCGGCGGGTCGCTCGGTTTGCAGGTGCGCCTCGGGGCTCAGGCGCGGGCGCGTCACGAGCCGCGGTCCCTTGGGCAACCGCGCCGCGCCGCGGGGCGCGGGGGCCTGGGCGCCGGGGTTCGTGGCGGTCAGGGCGGCGACGTCGTGTGCGCGCCGACGGGCGGCGGCCTGGCGCACGAGCGGCTCGGCGCTCGCGAGCAGCTCGTTGATCAGGCCGATCCCGGCCGCGGGGTGCTCGGCCGCGCGCACCGCGAGCTCCGGGCTGAGCCGGGCAAGTTCGCGCAGGCGGGGCTCGGGGAGCGCCGGATTCGCCAGCTCCCGGAAGTGGTCCTGGGGGGTCATCGCCGTCCCATCCTTCCTCGTGTGTCCGCGTGCGCGCCGCTTCTGGATCGGACGCATCGCGGTCCTGCCGCGCTCGGGACGCCCCGCCGCGAGCGGGGTCGCCTCACCCGCGAGACTACCAGCCCGCCCCCGAATGCGGCTGCGGACACCCCTGCCGGGCGACCCGAAACGCGGCGGGCGCTGAGCAACGACGCCCCCGTCGGCAGCCAAAAACGGCCCAAAAAATATATCTTCAAAAAGCGCTTGCATTCCCGCGAGGGCCGTATGTAGTATTCATTATGTAGCAACAAGCCAGGGTAAGAATTCCTACTTCGAATCCAGGTAAGAAGCTACTTTTGAGCCGCGGGTGTCGAATCGCCACCCCCCCCAGCTAGGTAATTCGGCACCCGCACTCAGAGTTCTCAAGGTAATGGTGTGGCTCACAACAACGGCCTCGGACGGAAACGTTCGGGGCCGTTGTCCTGCGTGGGCAGCGTGCACCGTGGGCAGCGCATCGCGCCCCTTCACCTCACCGCCCGCGTGCGCGGGCCCTCGCCGAGCACCTGTGTCCCACCGGCCGCGCCTGCGCACAACGAAGGCCCCGTGTCGCTCGCGCGACACGGGGCCTTCTCCAGGAGCGTCGGCCTAGGCCAGGCGCGCCTTCAGGTTCTCGTCAATGGTCGAGAGGAACTCCTCGGTGGTCTGGAACTCCTGCTCCGGGCCGACGAGCAGCGCGAGGTCCTTGGTCATCTTGCCGGACTCGACGCTCTTGATGACGACGTCCTCAAGGGTGTTCGCGAACTCGATGAGGGCCTGGTTGCCGTCCAGCTTGCCGCGGTGCTGCAGGCCACGGGTCCACGCGAAGATCGAGGCGATCGGGTTCGTGGAGGTGGGCTTGCCCTGCTGGTGCTGGCGGTAGTGCCGGGTCACGGTGCCGTGCGCGGCCTCGGCCTCGACGACCTTTCCGTCCGGGGTGGCCAGCACGGAGGTCATCAGGCCAAGCGAGCCGAAGCCCTGCGCGACGGTGTCGGACTGCACGTCGCCGTCGTAGTTCTTGCACGCCCAGACGTAGCCGCCCTCCCACTTCATGGCCGAGGCGACCATGTCGTCGATGAGGCGGTGCTCGTAGGTCAGTCCCGCGGCGTCGAACTGCTCCTTGAACTCGGCGTCGAAGATCTCCTGGAAGATGTCCTTGAAACGGCCGTCATACGCCTTCAAGATAGTGTTCTTCGTCGACAGGTACACGGGGTACTTGCGGTTCAGGCCGTAGTTCAGCGAGGCGCGAGCGAAGTCGCGGATCGAGGCGTCCAGGTTGTACTGCACCTGCGCGATGCCGTCGCCCGGGGACTGGTAGACCTCGAACTTCTGGGGCTCGCCGCCGTCCTTGGGCGCGAACTCGACGGTCAGCGTGCCCTCGCCCGCGAAGCGGAAGTCGGTCGCGCGGTACTGGTCACCAAAGGCGTGGCGGCCAATGATGATCGGCTTGTTCCAGCCGGGCACCAGGCGCGGGATGTTCGAGATAATGATGGGCTCGCGGAAGATCACGCCGCCCAGGATGTTGCGGATCGTGCCGTTCGGGCTCTTCCACATCTTCTTCAGGCCGAACTCCTCGACCCGCGCCTCGTCGGGCGTGATCGTGGCGCACTTCACGCCAACGCCGTGCTTCTGGATTGCGTGCGCCGCGTCGATCGTGACCTGGTCATTCGTCTCGTCCCGGTGCTCGATGCCCAGGTCGTAGTATTCGAGGTTGATATCCAGGTAGGGGTGAATCAGGGAGTCCTTGATGAACTTCCAGATGATTCGCGTCATCTCGTCGCCGTCGAGCTCTACAACCGTGCCTTCAACCTTGATTTTCGCCAAAGCGTCTCCCGTGTTCAACATGTCCGTGGGGTCCGGTGGGACCAGGGATCATCCTACCCGATCCCCCAGAAACTGTTTTGATGTCGAGATAGTTTGCGTTTCATTCTTCGCGTCCCCGTCTTGCCTTCCGCAAAACAGCGAGTAGCCTAAGGGTATGAGCCAGCTACGACTTGAGGAACTCTCCGCCGCCACGATCGTGGCCGTGAACACGCTCGGACTGAAGCCAGGTCAGGAGCAGTTCATCACGCCGGTCTCCTACGCCGCCGCCGCAGCCGTGACCCCCGTTGACTCCGCCTGGCAGCGCGTCGTGGTGAGCGACGACGAGGTCGTGGGCTTCATCCACGCGAACTTTGACCCCGACGCCATCCAGGAGGAGTTCCGCGCGGCCCTCTGGCGCATCAACGTGGACGCCGACGAGCAGGGCAAGGGCGTCGGCACCTTCGCCGTCTCCGCGCTCCTCGACGAGGCGCGCACGCGCGGCGTCGGCCGGCTCACCGTGCTCTGGGAGCCCGGCGAGGACGGCCCAGAGGAGTTCTTCCTGCACATGGGCTTCCAGCCCGTGGGCGAAACGCCCTACGGCGAGATCATCGGCGCGATCGAGCTCGGCTCGCCCGCATAGGCCCCGCGCCCCGCGGGCGCACCCGACCACCACGAGACTCCCGCTCCGGCGGGAGTTTCGCATTCCACCACGATGCAGCCAAGGACCCCGTGACGACATCCGCCAGCAACCCCAAAGGCGTTGCCTACTCCGTCGTCGCCTCGGTGATGTTCGGCGGGCTCTATTTCCTCACCCCGCTGCTCGCGCCGCTCGACGCGATCACCGTGTGGGCGCTGCGCATCGCCTTCGCGATCCCTTGCATCGCGATCGTGCTGTTCAGCCTGCGCCAGTGGCCGCAGGTCGCGGAGCTCGGTCGCCGGGTACGAACGCGGCCGGTCATCATCCTCGGCCTGCTGCTCAGCGGCGGGCTCCTCGCGGTGCAGCTCTGGCTGTTCGCGTGGGCCCCGCTCAACGGCCGCGGCCTCCAGGTCGCCCTCGGCTATTTTCTCCTGCCGCTGTCGCTCGTCGTCATCGGCCGCTTCCTCTACCGCGATCGCCTGGCCTGGTGGCAGTGGCTCGCGGCGGGCATCGCCGCGTTGGGGGTCGCCGCGGAGCTGATCCGCGTCGGCGGGATCTCCTGGGAGACCCTCGTGGTCTGCCTGGGCTACCCCGTGTACTTCGTGCTCCGTCGCTCCCTCGGCTGGAACCACCTCGCGGGGCAGTTCTGGGAGATGTCCCTGTGGGCGCCGGTCGCGGTGGCCCTCATCGTCATCGAGCTGGCCTCCGGCACCGCGCTCGCCGAGAACCCGATGCTCTGGTGGTTCGCCCCCGCGCTGTCCTTCGCGGCGGCCTTCGCGCTCATCTTCTTCATCCTGGCCAGCCGGCTGCTGCCGATGAGCACCTTCGGCCTGCTGTCCTACCTGGAGCCCGCCCTCCTCATGGTCGCCGCGCTGCTCATCGGCGAGACCATCGCCCCCGAGGAGTTTTTGACCTACGGGGCCGTCTGGGCGGCGGCCCTGCTCGTGGTCACCGGGGGAATCACCGAGGCCGTTCGCGGGCTGCGAAAACAGCCTTGACTAATACCCCTAGGGGGTATATTTTAGGGGCATGAACGAGCATCGGGGACCCCAGCACCAGCAGCATGATCCGCCCGTTGGCCAGGCTCACTCCGCGCGAGAGCAGCAGGCCGGGCACAGCGATCACGCTGACCACACGCACGAGCACACGCCCGCCGAGCACGGCGGCCACACCGACCACACGGCGCACGCGGCAGTCGCGGAGCACGCGGGCCACGACGAGCACGCCGGACACGGCGGACATGACGAACACGCGGGCCACGGCGGACACGAGGGGCACGTCGCCCTGTACCGACGCCTGTTTTGGGTCATGCTCGGGCTCGCGATCCCGACCGTCCTGCTCAGCCCGATGTTCGCGTCCATCGTCGGCTACCCGCTCCCCGACGCGGGGCTGTGGCACTGGATTTCGCCGGTGCTCGGCACGGTCATGTACGTCTGGGGTGGCCGGCCCTTCCTGACCGGCGCCGTTGACGAGATCAGGGCGCGCAAGCCCGGCATGATGCTGCTCATCGCGCTCGCGATCACCGTCGCCTTCCTCGCCTCCTGGGGATCGACGCTCGGCATCCTCGATCACCAGCTCGACTTCTGGTGGGAGCTCGCGCTCCTCGTCGTGATTATGCTGCTCGGTCACTGGATCGAGATGCGCTCACTCGCGCAGACCTCCTCCGCCCTCGACTCGCTCGCGGCGCTGCTCCCCGACACCGCGGTGCGCGTGGAGGGCGAGGAGCTCGTCGAGGTGAGCCCCGCCGAGCTCCGCGTCGGCGACCGCGTCCTGGTCCGCCCCGGTGACCGGGTGCCGGCCGACGGCCGCGTGGTCGAGGGCAGCGCCAGCTTTGACGAGTCCATGATCACGGGCGAGTCCCGCACCGTGCGACGCGGCCCCGGCGACTCCGTCGTCGCGGGGACCGTCGCCACCGACTCTGGCGTGCGCATCGACGTCACGGCAACCGGCGAGGGCACGGCGCTGGCCGGGATCCGCCGCCTGGTGGACGACGCCCAGAACTCTTCAACGAACACCCAACGGCTCGCCGACCGCGCGGCCGGCTGGCTGTTCTGGTTCGCGCTCGGCTCCGCCGCGATCACCGCGCTCGTCTGGCTGATCCTCGGGCGGCCGGACGACGCCGTGGTCCGCACCATCACCGTGCTCGTCATCGCCTGCCCCCACGCCCTGGGCCTCGCGATCCCCCTCGTCGTGTCCATCGCGACCGAGCGGGCCGCGAAGGCCGGCGTCCTCGTGAAGGACCGGCTCGCGCTGGAGCGCATGCGGGAGGTCGACGCGGTGCTCTTCGACAAGACCGGCACCCTCACCGTTGGCAAGCCCACCGTGCTCGAGGTCGCCCCCGTTGCCGGGGTGAGCGAGGACGAGGTCCTCGCCCTGGCCGCCGCGGCCGAGGGCGACAGCGAGCACCCGCTCGCGACCGCGATCACCGGCGCCGCCGCCCGGCAGGGCCTCGCCGTCCCCGCCTCCTCCCACTTCGAGGCGTCACCGGCCGAGGGCGTCTCCGCCACCGTCGAGGGTGCCACGATCGCCGTTGGCGGTCCACACCTGCTCGATCGACACGGCGTGACCGAGCTCGACGCGGCCGAGCCGTGGCGGGCCGAGGGCGCGATCATCCTGCACGTGCTCCGGGACGGGGCCGTGATCGGCGCGCTCAAGCTCGCCGATGAGATCCGGCCCGAATCCCTCGCCGCCGTCGAGGCGCTGCACGCCCGCAAAGCTTCGGTGGTCATGATCACGGGCGACGCCGAGGCGGTCGCCCAGTCGGTTGCCGCCGAGCTCGGCATCGACCGGGTCTTCGCCGGGGTCCGCCCCGAGGACAAGGCCGCCAAGGTGCGCGAGCTCCAGGCCGAGGGACGCACCGTGGCGATGGTCGGCGACGGCGTGAACGATGCCCCGGCGCTCGCCCAGGCCGATGTCGGTATCGCGATCGGCGCGGGCACCGATGTCGCGATCGGCTCCGCCGGGATCATCCTGGCGAGCGACGACCCGCGCGCGGTGCTCTCCATCACGGAACTTTCTGAGCAAAGCACCCGCAAGATGCGTCAGAATCTGTGGTGGGCCGCGGGGTACAACCTGCTGTCCGTCCCGCTCGCGGCCGGGGTGCTCGCGCCCATCGGCTTCGTGCTCCCCATGTCCGTCGGGGCCGTCCTGATGTCCCTGAGCACGGTCATCGTGGCCCTGAACGCGCAGCTGCTGCGCCGACTCGACCTCTCCCCCGACACCCTCGCCCCCACGCGGGCCCCCCGAAACAAAGGCTGATTCCCATGCACGGTTACTCCGAAAACAAAGAAGAACTCCTCAAGCGCCTCCGCCGGGCCGAGGGCCAGGTCCGCGGCATTCACCGCATGATCGAGGAGGACACGTACTGCATCGACGTGCTCACGCAGGTCTCCGCGGTCACGAAGGCGCTGGAGCGCGTCGCGCTCGGCCTGCTCGACGATCACCTCGGGCACTGCGTGGCCGAGGCCGCGAGCCAGGGTGGCCAGGTCGCCGACGTGAAGCTCAAGGAAGCCTCCGACGCGATCGCCCGGCTCGTTCGCTAGATGGGCTCGGCGCTGCGCCTCCGCCCCTTCCGCCGCGAGGACTACCCCTGGTACCGAGCCTGGTACGACGACGCCGAGCTCGACGCACAGCTCGGGCCGATGGACGAGGAGTGGCTCACCGCGGTGCTCACCGAGAGCACGGGCGAGCAGCTCGTGGCCGTCGAAACCGCCGGGCCGCGGGCCGGGGAGCCCGCCGCGGTCGTCGGGATCGTCTGGGGCATCCCCGAGCACCCGGAGCACACCATCAGCGACCTCGCGGTGTGCCCCGCGCTGCGCCGGACCGGCGTCGGCCAGCGCGTGATCGCGGCCCTCGCCGAGCACCGCTTCGGCGCCCCGGCGCGGGGCCTCATCGCCTATGTGGACCCCGACAACCCCGGGGCCCGGGCCTTCTTCGCCGGACTCGGCTGGGCGCACACGCCGCCGCCGCCCGGCGAGGCCGACCCGATGCACGCGTACCGCGCGCCTGCCTCCGAGCCCGCCCCCGCGCGGTGACCGACGCTGCGCGGTGACCGACTCCGCGCGGTGACCGGCTCCGCACGCCCCGAGGGGGACGCCGCGGGAAGCCGGTCAGCTCACCAGGTCGACGTCGCGGGGGCGTCAGGAAAGCGCAGCCACCAGGCCGGGGACGCCGCAAAGATCACCCGGACCGCCCGTTCCAGGTCAATCTCTGGCGCGTGCAACCACACCTCAATTGCTCCGACCGTCCCGGAAGCGGCGTACGCCGCAATCATGTCTAATTCGTTCGGGGTCGCGTCGGACATCTGAGTCGGCACAATCTCGGGATAGCTTCCCAGGTGAGCCCGGAGCTGACGCAGGATCATGCCCTCGAGGTGCTCACGGAGCGGGGCAGCGAGCTTCGGGGCCGCATTTCTCCGGTACACCTCCCCCTGCCGAGAAACGTGAGCCAACAGTGCCCGTTCCCCCGCGTCGAAAGGCGTCGAGGCATCGTGGCCCCCACTCCGCCGGGCATCGATCTCGGGGAACGCATCGCCCACGTCAGCGTTCACGTCTGCGGCGAGCGCAGCAACGAGCAACTCGGTCGGGGAACCGGTGTGCTGGTAAAAGGTCTCCCGAGTCACCCCCGCGGCGCGGCAGACGGCCACAGCGGTGATCTTCGTGATGGGGGTTTCTGCGGCAAGGTGCAGCACGGCCACGCGCAGGCGATCGAGGGAGCGTTGCGCACGTGGGTCCATGCCCCCATGCTACGCGCGGCTGGCCCCGCCACGTTTCCTGACAGGTGTCAGGTAAGTCGGAGTATGATCGGGGGACGTTTGCGCAACGAGCCGGCGTGCTCCGGCTGCGCCGAAGAGAAACGAGGAAATCGTGACCCGATTTACAGACCGCGTCGCCGTAGTCACCGGAGGGGTCTCCGGCATCGGAGCGGCGATCACCCGGAGACTGGTCGCTGAGGGGGCCTCCGTGATGGTGGCCGACATCAACGCGGAGGCCATCGCCACGGCAACGGAGACCTTTGGGGCCTCCGTTGCGGGGCTCGTGACCGATGTCACGCAGGAGAGCGACGTGCAGGCGCTCATGGACGGAGCGGTGTCGCGCTTCGGCAGAATCGACCACGTCTTTAACGTCGCCGGTGGGCAGAAACCAGCTCCCCTGCTCGACATGCCCTACGAGCAGTGGGATTTCAACATTCGACTGAACCTGCACAGCGCGTTCCTCGGAACCCAGCTGGGTGCCCGCGTTTTTCGCGCCCAGGATGGCCCCGGTTCCATCGTCAACATTGCCTCGCTGAATGCGCAGGTGCCCATGTTTGCCGGGGCTGGCTACACGGCGGGGAAGGCGGGCACCGTGATGCTCACGAAGCAGGCGGCCCTGGAACTCGCGGAGTACGGAATCCGCGTCAACGCGGTATCCCCCGGTCTCGTGGCGAGCCCGCTGACCCAGTCGCTGACCGAGGTCCCCGCGATCTACCAGGCCTACATGGATCGCATCCCTGCCGGGCGACCGGCCGAACCCGAAGAGATCGCTGCTGCGGCGCTCTTCCTCGCCTCCGACGACGCGAGCTATATCAATGGGGACAACCTCGTCGTGGACGGGGCCTGGTCCACGACGGGCTACCCGGACATGCGCCCCTTCCTCGGCTAGCCGAGCCCGCCCCCGCGAGGTGACCGGCTCCGCGCGCCCCGAGGGGGACGCCGCGGGAAGCCGGTCAGCTCGCGGAGGGGCGTTCGGGGTTAGGCGGTCTTTGCGAGGACCTGACGCCAGGAGGCGCCGAGGTCATCGCTGACCCGGATGCCCTGTTCATCGCTTACGACGAAGCGGGGCTCCGCCGCGGGGTCGCCGCCGCCGGGCTGCGCGCCCGCGCCGAAGGCCTCGAAGCTGACCCCGGCCTTCCCGAGCCGCTCGGGCTCGGCCCCGTCAATGCGCCAGAGCACCCCGCCCTGGTCGAGGCCGAAGGCCGCCCCCGCGACCGTCTCCACCAGCACGATGCCGAGCTCCGCGTGCCAGGGCTCGAAGCTCACGGCGCCGTCCTGGCTCCGAACGAGGCCCTGCTCCCCGGTCGCGTACACCGTGTCGGTCTGCTCCGGGTCGATCGCGATGTCGAAGGCCGACCCGCGGGCCCCGTCCGACCAGCTCGCGCCGGAGTCGTCGCTCACGATGAGCCCGGAGGACCCGTTGAAGCCCACGAGGCGATGCTCCCCGCCGGGCAGGGGGGCCGCGTCCAGGGCGTGGAAGTCGACCTCGCCCGTGAGGGAGACGTCCTGCCAGGAGCCGCCGAAGTCCTCGCTCGCGATCAGGCCGAGGTTCGGCACCGCGAGATCGGCACGATCGCCCGGGGCCGGGTGCCCCGAGGCAAAGAGGGTGTCCCCGCTCATCGCGAAGCCCATCACGTCGAAGACCTGGCCGCCGAGGCGTTCCCCGGTCTCCGCGGGGCCCTCGCCCGCGGCCGGGACGGGGATCTCCCAGACCCCCTGGTGCGTGGCGACGATGATGGCGTCCCCCCCGGGGGCCGTGTCGAGGGCGTGCACGTGTTGCAGGGCCGCGTAATCGACGGGGCCGGGGCCGGCCTCCGGCTCGGCCGCCGCGCAGGCGCTCAGGAGCAGGGCGGATGCGGACAGCGCCGCGGCGAGCGGCAGGACGGAACGGGACCGGGCAGCGCCGGTCCGGGAAATACGGGTCATCTGAGTGTTTCTTTCGATCGGTGTCGTGCGGGGTCGGATGCGGCGCGCCAGCGCGCGCATCAGGTCCGGCTAATCGACAGTTCGATCGGGGTGGGGGTCTGCGGGCGGACCCCCGTGCTCGGGCTCACGGAACACGAGGGTGCAGCGACCGCTTCGGTGACGAGGCTGGCTCCCGGAACCGGCACCTCTGCGCCAGGCAGCTGGATCTGCGGGCTCTGGCAGGAGGTATCGGCCGTCGGGCACTCGGGCACCGCCGGCTCCGGTGCGTGGCCGGGGGCGCCCGGCGAATCGTGCGCCCCGTCGGGGGCATCGGCCGCGGATTCCCCGGCGCTGTGTCCGGGCTGGACCGACGGCGCCGCGGTCGTGTGCGCCAGCGCCGCCGGACCCCCCTCGGCCGCGTGCGCCCCCGCGTTCGACAGCACCCCGGTCAGACAGAGCAGGACCGCGAGCGCGAGCAGGAGCGCGCCGGGCACCTGGCGGACGGCCCGGGCGATCGCCACGGGCAGCGCCGGCTGGGGGCCTCGGAGTCGGTTCGCGCGCACGACAGCAAGCATAGCCGGGCCCTGCGCCCGGAACGCCGAGTACCGGCGGAGCGCCCCCTCGCCCAGTCGGAGACGAGCACAGGTGAGGGTTGACCCTCCCGGGGAGCGGTGTTAGTGTTCCTGACGCAGCGATCCGTTAGGCGAGGCTCCTGCACGAACACAGGCTACTGATCTGACGACGTCGAGAGACGCCCAAGGTTAGGACAGGTTTTCCCAGATTAAGGGTTGACCCAAAGTAGCTTTTGCCCGGGACCCCCGGCCGAATACGTCGTGCAGTGCCAAAGCTCAGACATGGGAGAGCGACCCCCGAGGAACCCGTCCTCAGCTTTCCGTGTGCGCCGGCGGCTCCGAGCGCCGAGAGGAGGCACCGCATGAGCGACGATCACCCGCGATCTCCCGACCCCGCCGGTCCCCCGCTCGCCGCCCGCGCCTCCCTGGCCCCGCTCACCCGCGGCCCCAGCAGCGCCTGACGAACGGCCAGAACGGCGGAGACCATCTCCCCCCTGCGCTTGCCCGCCCCCATCGGCCCGGTCCTCCGGACCGCCCGGGGCGGCGGCGCACCGAATCGTTTGGATCTCTCATGCCTCGTTTTCGCGTCTCCGACCCGGGTGGACACGGCGGCAAGCCCCGCGGCACCGCCGCGCCGCCCGGTCCCCCCGCCCCGCGCCAGTCGCCACGCCAGCCCAGCCGCCGCGACCCCGTCGCCAGCGACCGCTTCCTGGCGACGGGCCAGCACACCCTCCTCGCCGAGGCGAGCCGCGCCAGCACGGCCGAGCTCTTCGCCACCGTCGGCACGAGCGAACAGGGCCTCGAGCAGGCCGTCGTCACCCAGCGCCTCGAGCACTACGGCCGGAACGAGGTGGACCACGACCGGCCCGCCCCGGCGATCGTCCAGTTCCTGAAGACCTTCACCAACCCGTTCATCCTGATCCTGCTCGTGCTCGTGTCGATCATGTTCGTGACCGATGTGCTCCTCGCCGACCCGGAGGAGGGCCCCGAGGTCACGGGCGTCATCACGATCTCGATCATGGTGCTCGCGAGCGCCATCCTGCGCTTCTGGCAGGAGTACCGCTCCTCGCAGAGCGCCGAGAAGCTCAAGGCGATGGTGCGCACGACCGCCGCGGTCACCCGCACCATCGGCGGCACCCCGATCACCCGGGAGCTGCCGATCGAGGAGTTGGTTCCGGGCGATCAGGTGCAGCTCGCCGCCGGGGACATGATCCCCGCGGACCTCCGTCTCATCCGCAGCAAGGACCTCCAGATCAACCAGGCCATGCTCACGGGCGAGGCCCTGCCCGCCGAGAAGGTGCACACGGAGAGCCGCACGTTCTCCGAGCAGGACCTGCTCGCCGCCGAAAATCTCGCCTTCATGGGCACCTCCGTGGTCT
>NZ_JAPFRB010000002.1:256145-258105 GCF_035726885.1 Leucobacter sp. M11
GCGCAGAGCTACTTCGGCAACATGTCGAAGTCCATCGTCGGAAAGCGCCCCGAGACGGCCTTCGATTCCGGCATCAAGCAGGTCACGAAGACCCTCATCCGGTTCATGCTCGTGATGGTGCCGATCGTGTTCATCATCAACGGCCTGACGAAGGACTGGATGAGCGCCTTCCTGTTCGGCGTCACGACCGCGGTCGGCCTCACCCCCGAGATGCTCCCGCTCATCGTGACCGCGAACCTCGCGAAGGGGGCCCAGTACATGGCCCGGCGCAAGGTCATCGTGAAGCGGATGAACTCGATCCAGAATCTCGGGGCGATGGACGTGCTCGCGACCGACAAGACGGGCACCCTGACCGAGGACCGCATCGTGCTCGAGCGCCACCTCGACGTGCACGGGCGCAGCAGCGAGCGCACCCTCGGCTACGCGACCGCGAACGCGCACTTCCAGACCGGGCTGCGCAACCTGCTGGACCGCGCCATCCTGGACGAGGCCGGGGAGGCGGAGCTGGTCCGTGTGCAGTCCCTGCACCGGCTGGTGGACGAGGTCCCCTTCGATTTCGAGCGGCGGCGGATGTCCGTCATCGTCACCGATGAGGACCGGCACCTCCTCATCACGAAGGGGGCGATGGAGGAGGTGCTCGCCCAGTGCACGCACGAGCTGGACGGGGGCCGCGAGGTCCCCCTCAGCACCGCGCGGATCGCCGCGCTCGAGGGCCTCGTCCACGAGCAGAACGCGCTCGGCATGCGGGTGCTCGCCGTGGCCACCCGGCACTTCGAGCCGACGGACGGCATGGAGACGGAGTACGTCGCCTCCCACGAGTCCGAGCTCGTGCTCGCGGGCTTCCTGGCCTTCCTCGACCCGCCAAAGGAGAGCGCCCGGGAGGCGCTCGACAGCATCGCGGGCCACGGCATCGCGGTCAAGGTCATCACCGGGGACAACCCGGTGGTCGCCGAGTCCGTGTGCCGGGACGTCGGCCTCGATGTCGGCACCGTGGTGCTCGGCCAGGAGATCGACGGTCTCTCCCTGCACGAGCTGACGGACCTGACCGAGCGCACGACCGTATTCGCCAAGGTGAACCCGACGCAGAAGGCGCGGATCGTGGAGGCGATGCGCGCGAACGGGCACACCGTGGGCTACCTCGGCGACGGCATCAACGACGCCCCCGCCCTCCGCGTCGCGGACGTCGGGATCTCGGTGGACACCGCGGTGGACATCGCGAAGGAGTCCGCGGACATCATCCTGCTCGAGAAGGACCTCACGGTTTTGGAGGGCGGCGTCATGGAGGGTCGGCGCACCTTCGTGAACACCATGAAGTACATCAAGATGACCGCGTCCTCGAACTTCGGCAACATGTTCTCCGTGCTCGTCGCGAGCGCGATGTTGCCGTTCCTGCCGATGATCCCGCTCGTCGTCCTCGTCCAAAATCTCAGTTATGACCTCTCCATGCTGACCCTGCCCTGGGACCGGGTGGACGAGGAGGAGGTCCGCCGACCCCGGGTGTGGGAGTCGAAGACGCTGGCGCGATTCATGATCCGGATCGGGCCCATCTCCTCGATCTTCGACATCACGACCTACGCGCTGATGTGGTTCGTGTTCGCGGCGAACACGGTCGATCAGGCCGCGTTCTTCCAGTCGGGCTGGTTCATCGAGTCGATCATCTCGCAGACGCTCATCGTGCACATGATCCGCACCCGGCGGATCCCGTTCTTCCAGTCAACGGCGAGCATGCCGGTGCTGCTGGCGACGGGCGCGGTGTGCGTGTTCGGGCTGATCCTGCCGTTCAGCGGCTGGGGCGCCAGCCTCGGGCTCGTCCCGCTCCCCGCGAGCTACTTCCCGTGGCTCATCGCCACCCTCGTCTCGTACTGCCTGCTGACGCAGTTCATCAAGACGACGTTCATCGCGCGCTACGACTCCTGGATCTGAGCCGTGCGGCCCGTCGCTCCCCGGCGCGGCGGCGGGC
>NZ_JAPFRB010000002.1:258140-260246 GCF_035726885.1 Leucobacter sp. M11
CGATCCGCTCGGTTGCGGCGCCCGGGGATTCGACGAGCCAGCGCTCGACCGTGTCCCGCGCCCAGTCGGGCCGGTCCTTCGAGGCGTCGTTGATCCAGTTCGCCACGGAGTCCTGCACATACTTCTCGGGGTCCGCCCGGAGGGGCTCCAGCAGCGGCAGGCCGAGCGCGGGTTCCGCCTTCAGCTCGCCGATGTGGCTCGCCCAGACACCCCTGGGGCGCAGCGCCTCCGAGGCGAAGCGGCGGATGCGCGGGGACGCGTCACCGGTCCAGCCGCTGAGCTGTTCGATGCTCTCCGCAAGCTCGGCGACCAGCTCGGGGCGCACCGCCATCCACACCCACTCGCGCACCGTGAAGGCCGGATCGTCGGCCAGCCCACGGATGCGGCCGAGGCGCTCGGTCACGCTGAGCCCCGGGGTCTCGCCCACGACGAAGCAGGCCCAGCCCCGGACCGTGTCGGAGGGATGTTCGGCGAGGCGCTCGGCGATGCCCGGGCCGAAGGCGGCCAGCAGCTCTGCCCCGACGAGGCGCATCCGCTTGAGCACGCCGAGTTCGGCGGCCGCACGCACGCGGTCGAGCGCCGCCGCCGGGAGCTCGGGCACCGCGTGCCCCAGCAGCTCCGCGTGGTCGATGACCAGGGCCTCGGTCAGCGTTCGGGCGGAGGCGGTGCCCGCGTTCAGCGCCGCCCGCTCTGCCTCGGTGACGGCGGCTCGGGAGCTGGCTCCCCGGCTGGGCGTGGCATCGGTCATGGCTCCAGCGTAGCCGCCGTTGGCCGAGTTCCCGGCCGTGGTCTGCGCACGGAACCCCTCCGGGGAGCCGAGCCGCAGGGCACGCGCGGTGCCTGCGGCTCGGATCCACTCGGAGGGGTTCCGGGACTGGATCGTGCGGCGGTTACGCCTTGCTTCGGCGACCGGTGACGAGGCCGTAGAGCAGCAGCGCCACGATGGAACCGCCGATCGCGAGGGCCCAGGTCTGCAAGGACCAGAACTCCTCAAGCTTCGCGTTGAAGAGCAGCCCGCCGAGCCATCCGCCGAGCATGGCGCCGATCACCCCGAGCAGCAACGTCATGAACCAACCGCCCCCGTTCTCGCCGGGGAGGATGGCCTTCGCGATGGCTCCGGCGATCAGGCCGAGCAGCAGAAATGCGAGAAAACCCATGGTGGGGTCCATCCTTTCGTTCCAGTGGCCCTCCCGGTGGGGAGCGTCGCGTCGAGCGACCGGCCTGGTATCTTCCACTGTGCCCGCCCCAAAAGCACCCGGGGAGGGGGTTGACACGCCGAAAGCACCGCGCTATGTCGTTTCGGGGTAGCCTCGTGGCATGGGGACTCTGGTGTACGCGGGGAGCAGCGAGTATTCGCTGGATGATCGCACGCTCGCGCACGTCAAGATCGCCGTCGCGCATGCGCTCCGGCACGGCGAGGGCTTCTTCCTGAGCTGGGACCGCTCGACGGACGAGGGCTCGGGTCGGGTCAGCCTGTGGCTGGCCCCGGCCATCCCGCTCGCGTTCCGTTTCGCGGAGCCGCGCAGCCCGAAGCTCAGCCTGCCCTGGCTGGAGGCCCTGCGCCGGGCGGCCGAGAGCGAGGACGGCCTGCGCCTGTTTGCCGAGGGCACCCACGATCCGGACGAACCGGCGGCGCGCCCCGCGGCGCCGTCGGCACGGGAGGCCTAGGTGGGCCTGCTCCGCTACGCGGCGGGCGAGGACCTGCCGCTCGATGACCGTTTGCTCGCCCATGTCCGCCGCGTGACGGCGAGCCGGTTCCGCTCCGGACAGGCCTTCCTCCTGAGCGTGCCCGGGCCGCTCATCGGGCCGCACCCCCTCGGCGGGGACGCGGGCCCGGGACCCAGCGCCCCGGGGCGAATCGCTTTCTGGATGCACCCGTCGATCCCCACGCAGTTTTTCTTCTCGGGGAACCGCGAACCCGTCCTCAACCCCGCCATGCTCGAGCTCTTCGAAGCGCTGTGCGACACCGCGCAGGGCCTCGTCCTCGTGCCAGAGCACCAGGTCGAGGCGCAGCTCGGCGAGCTGCGCGAGCGTCGGCGGCGGCTCGCGCAGAGCAAGGCGGCGGAGGACGCCGCGGGGTCCGAGCGCGCCCGCTAATCCGCGTTT
>NZ_JAPFRB010000002.1:260284-261450 GCF_035726885.1 Leucobacter sp. M11
CACCGCAATGCGCGGCGCGGACACGGCTCAGGTCACCGGCAGGACGCGGCCCCCGGTGATCCGACAGAGCTCCTCGAAGCTCATCGGGAAGATAGTCTCGGGGGCCCCGGCCGCGGCCCAGAGCACCGGGTGATCGGCGAGGGACTCGTCCACAAGCGTGCGGACCGGGGCCGGGTGGCCGAGCGGGGCGACGCCGCCGATGGCCTGGCCGGTCGCGGCGCGGACGTCCTCCGGGCTGGCCCGGGTGATCTCCCGCGCGCCGATCCGGGCGGCGAGCGCCGCGGTGTCCACGCGATGCGCACCGCTCGTCATCACGAGGAGCGGTTCGCCGTCGGCGAGGAAGATGAGGCTGTTCGCGATCGCCGCGACGGGGCAGCCGAGGACCTCGGCGGCACGCTTCGCGGTCTTCGCCACGTCCGGGAGCACCCGGATCTCGGCGCTGATGCCGTGGGCGTCCAGCTGCTCGCGGACGGTCCGCGCGGCTCGGGGCAGGTCGGGGCCCTGCGGGCGTTGCTGGGTCATGACCGTCCCTTCCACGGGTGTGCGCGCCGCACTCGCGGGGCGCTTTCACTGTACCCCGCGAGCGCGGCGCGCGACAGCGGTCCTGGCCCGGGGGCGGCGGGGGATCCCCGTGGCCCCCGGCTGCCTCGGGGCTTAGAAGTGGGTGCCGCCGTCGATGCGCACCTCGGTGCCGGTGACGAACGCCCCGTCGTCGCTCGCGAGCATTGCGACGACGCTTGCCACCGTCTCCGGGCCGGCGTAGCCCGCGCCGATCGCTGGGCTGAGCTTGGCGAACAGCGAGAGATCGGCGTCCTCGGGCAGGCCAGGGCCGACGCTCTGCCGGCTCTTCCCGGAGCCGTCGGTCATGCCGGAGGAGATCGAGCCGGGCTGCACCGCGTTGAAGCGGATCCCGTCGCCCGCGTACTCCGAGGCGAGGGCGTGCGTCATCGACTGGATGCCGCCCTTGCTCGCGGCGTACGCCGCCATGTACGGGTGGGCGAAGCCCGCCGAGGTCGAACTGAAGTTCACGACGGATGCGCCGGTGCCGGCGCGCAGGGCGGGAAGGGCCTCACGGGTCACGAGGAAGGTGCCGACCAGGTTCACGCGGAGCACGTGTTCGAAGTCGGCGAGGCTCGTCTCGTGGGTGTGCGAGGAGCGCAGGATTC
>NZ_JAPFRB010000002.1:261512-267044 GCF_035726885.1 Leucobacter sp. M11
CGCACCGAGTCCTCGTCGGCGACGTCCAGCACGACGGTGCTCAGGCGCTCGGCCGCATCCCCGGCGCGGGTGCGCGTGTCGGCGAGGCCCTCGGCGCTCAGGTCGGCGGCGGCAACGCGCCCGCCCTCGGCGAGCATCCTCAGCACGGTGGCCTGGCCGATGCCGGAGCCACCGCCGGTGATCAGGGCGCGACGCCCCTCGAAACGATTCATGTGCGGGTCCTTTCCCGGCCCGCGCTGGCGCTGTGCCGGGAAGCGGACCTTTCCTTGCGTCCAGCGTAGATCACTTTGGCACGTTGTGCCACTCTGGCATGTTGCGCCGCCTCGATCGGCGCGCGGTGCCGTAGCGTAGGGGTGTGACCGAAGCCCCGCCCCCGCTGCTCAGCGAGCGCCGCCGCGCGTCCACGCAGCTGATCATCGCCCGCACCGCGGCGCGGCTGTTCGCCTCCGGCGGCGTCGCGGACACCACCGCGGAGCAGATCGCGGCCGAGTCGGGCGTGAGCCTGCGCACCTTCTACCGACACTTCCCCACCAAGCAGGATGCGGTCGCCCCGCTGCTGACCGTGGGCGCGGAACACTGGCGGACGCTCCTCGCGGTTCCCCGCCCCGGGCTGAGCCCGCGCGCCGTGGTCGAGGCCACCATCCGGGAGACCCTGCGCCCCCTCACCCTGCCCCTGAGCGACCCGGCCGCCGCCGAGAACGCCCTGCTCACGCGCTCCCTCCTCCTCGGCGCGGCCACGGACGAGGCCCTGCAGCGCATCTGGTTCCGGGTCAACGGAGACTCCGAGGCGGGGCTGTTCTCCGTCATGACGGAGCTCCTCGGCCCCACGGCCGAGCCGCACGCGCCCCGGCTCCTGGCCGCGGCGGGCACCGCCGCCATCCGCGCCGCGCTCGAGGCCTGGGCCGTCACCGAGTTGCCGCCGAGCGGGCCCGAGTCCGCGCCCGAGCTGGCCGCACGATTCTTCCGCGCGCTCTCGGCCGGGATCGTCCTGCCCGGCGACCCGCCGGAGGGCGCGGCAGACGCCCGGGGCCGCTAACGGCGGGAGCGCTCCGCCCAGGCTCGCGGGGGCTCGCCCTGCCGCTGGGTAAAGACGCGGGAGAACGAGCTGCTCGTGTAGCCCAGCTCGGCGGCCACCTGCGCCACCGGCACCCCGCGGCGCAGCAGCTGCTGCCCGACCGTCAGCCGCCAGTCGATCAGATAGTCGTAGGGCGCCGCGCCGACGGCCTCCCGAAAGCGGGCCGCGAAGGCGCTGCGCGACATCCGCGCGGTGCGGCCCAGCTCGTCGAGCGTCCAGGGCTCCCCGGGGCGCTCGTGCATCGCCACGAGGGCGCGCGCAATCTCGGGGTCCGCGAGCCCACCCAACAGCCCGGAGGGGATGCCGTACTGTTCCGGACGGTCGAGCAGATGCCGGAGGAGCTTCAGCAACACAATCTCGAAGAGCCGATCGATCACGTGCCGGTGCCCGCACCGCGGGTCGGCGACCTCCTCGCCCAGCAGGGCAAGCGCCCCGTCGAGGCCGCTCACCCCGGCCACCGGCACCGTCACCACCTCGGGAAGCGCGGCCACGAGCGGATGCGCGGAGCCCCCGTCGAAGTCGAGCGCCGCGCAGTCCAGCAGCACCCCGTCCCCGGCTTCCGCCCGGAAGGCGTGCTCGTGCGGCCGCGGATAGAAGAGCAGCGTCGCCTCGCTCAGCACTCGGGGGGCCGCCCCCGTCCCGTCGCTGACCGTCAGGCTGCCCGCGCGCAGGATGTGCAGAAAGCCCCGACCCGGCACCGCCGGGAAGCGTCGCACCGCGCAGAAGTCTCCCGTGTGCACCCGCTCCGCGCGCACCGAGAATCGGTTGAGCAGCGCGTCGAGGCGGTCAAGGGGGTGCGGGGCTTCCGTCGTCGGCATTCCCCCACAATAGACGATCAGACAGGTAATGCGGTACTTATGCCGCGCATCGTCCACGCGCTCCGGTCAGGATGGAGACATCGCCCCCTCGGGCGCCCCAACCCGATCAAGGAGACCCCCATGACCCGTGTCCCACTCATTGACCCCGCAGCCGCCCAGCCCGCGGTCGCCGCGACGCTCGGCAAGATCGAGAGCGCCTTCGGCGGCGTCATCCCCAACATGTTCCGCGCGACCGCGAACTCGCCCGCGGCCCTGAAGTCGATGTGGGCCTCCTTCGGCGCGTTCTCGACCGGCGCGCTCGGCGCCGCGCTGACCGAGCAGATCGCCGTCGCCGTCGCCGATCTCAATCGCTGCGCGTACTGCCTGGCCGCCCACACCGCGCTCGGCCAGCAGGCGGGCCTCGACCCGGCCGCGCTCACCGCCGCGCAGCAGGGACGAGCGGACGACCCGAAGACCGAGGCACTGCTCGGCTTCGCCCGGGATCTCGCGGACCGCCGTGGCGCCGTGGACGAGCAGGCCGTTCCCGGTCTGCTCGCGCTCGGCTGGACCGAGGAGCAGGTGGTCGAGACCATCGCGCAGGTCGCGCTCAACCTGTTCACGAACACGCTCAACATCGCCCTCGAGGTGCCGGTCGATTTCCCCGAGGTGCCCTTCCGCAGCTGAGCGGCCCGCCCACCACGCGAGCGTCCGCAGCAGACCCCCGGCGCGCATCCCGCGATGCGCGCCGGGGGTCTGCCCGCTTGCCGCTCAGAGCAGCGCCAGGCACGCCGCGCCCATGAGCCCGACCGCGACGCCGACGACGAGGAGGAGCTGCCGCTGCACGGCGCCCCGCGCCTCCGGCACCCGGGCGAGCTGGGTGGCCAGCTCGACCCGGGCGGGGGCCGACATGATCGCCGCGGCCGCCCCCGCGTTGTGCGCCCCCATCGCCGCGGCCAGGTCGACCCCCAGGGAGCGGGCCAGGTCGGCCTGCGCCCCCGCGGCGAGCGCATTCGCCCCCGAGTTCGACCCCGTGAGGAAGCCGCCGAAGGCCGCGATGATCGGGATCAGGGCCAGGGCGGCCGGGCCGAGGGCGGCCACGCGGTGCGCGAGTTCGATCGTCATCCCGGAGGCCCCCATGAGCGCCCCGAGGGCTATAAAGCACACCGTGGACGGCGCCACCCGGGCCCACATCCGCGCCGCGCCAGACAGGACGGGGCGCAGGTGCCCGCGCCGGGCCGCGAGCAGGAGCCCGGTGGCGAGAAACAGCCAGCAGGCTGGGGAGCCGAGGACCGCGGCGGCGGGGGCGTCCGCGAGGCCCGCCGCGCGCAGTCCCACCGTCGCGAGGAGCATGCCGAGCAGGATGATCGCGTAGGGCACGGCCGCGGCTCCCGTTGCCCGGGTCACCGCGAGCGAGTGCCCACCCAGGGCGCGGAGCAGGCAGTGGCCGAGCAGGGTCAGCAGGCCGCCGAGCGCCCCGGCGAGCGCGGTGCCCACGAGGAGGTTGACGCCGAGCACGGCCCCCCAGAGAAACAGGCCGGACGCGAGGCCGGCGCTGGCCCGGCGCAGCCGGGTTCCGCGCGCGGAGCCGAGCAGCGCCGCGACGACTCCGGCCCCGAGGACCACGGGCAGATTGAAGAGGGCCGTGGTCACGCCGAGGGCATCAAAGCCCACCCCGCTCAGCTGGGACGCGATCAGGGTGCCCGGGCCCATCGAGCCCCAGGGGACGGTGCACAGGCCGAGGAGCCCGATCGTTGCGGCCCGGCGGCCCGGCAGGCCGAGTGAGCAGAGCAACGGCACCGCGAGCGCCGCCCCGATTCCGTATCCCGTGAGCGATTCGATGAGCGGGGTGAAGCCGTGCACGATGGCGAGCACGGGGGCGAGCCCGGAGCCGAGGGCCCGGACGAGCCACGCCGAGAGTTCGCCCTGCACCCCCGTGCGCCGCCCGGCCTCGGCGAAGGCAATGCCACCGCCCAGGATCAGCACCACCTCGACGGTCACGGGAAGCCAGTCCCGGCCGACCGCGAGCAGTTGCGCGCCGGGCACGGGGAACAGGGTCCAGACCACGGGCACGGCGACGAGCAACCCGGCCAGCGCCGCGGTCCGGGCCGAGCGGCCCAGCACGAGCGCGAGCAACACCGCGAGGATGGGGGCGATTGCGGCGAGCGCGGTCACGGAGTTCTCCCGGTTCAGGGTGCACGATTCGCGCGGGGCACGCCCGGGCGCTGCGGAGGTGGGGGCAGGAATCGAACCTGCGTGCGCAACCTTGCGGGTTGCGACCTGGCCACTCGGTCACCCCACCGGGGGTGGAACGGGTTTGGGCAACGGTGCCGGAGCTGGGAGAACTCCGGCCCCGTCGAGGTGGGGGCAGGAATCGAACCTGCGTGCGCAACCTTGCGGGTTGCGACCTGGCCACTCGGTCACCCCACCGGGGACGGGCCGCTGCTGCCCACACAGCGGCCCGCGTGCTTAGGCCCGCGCGTATTCCGCGAGGGCGTCGCCGATCACCCCGAGCGCGACCTCGATTTGCGCGTCGGTCACGGCGAGGGAGGGCAGGAAGCGGATCACGTTGCTGTAGCTGCCAGCGGTGAGCAGGAGGATACCCTGCGCGGCGGCGGCCGCCGCGATCTTGGAGGCGAGCCCGGCGAGGGGGGTCGTGCTGCCGGGCTCGGTCAGCTCGAAGGCGATCATCGCCCCGTGTCCGCGGATGTCACCGATGGAGGCGTAGTCCCGGGCCAGCTCGCGGAGGCCGGTGAGCAGGGCGCGCTCGATGCGGGCGGCCTCGGCGAAGGGCTCCCCCGTTTCGAGGACATCGAGCACGGCGTGCGCCGCGGCGATCGAGACGGGGTTGCCGCTGAAGGTGCCGCCGAGGCCACCGGGCAGGGCGCTGTCCATGATCTCCGCGCGGCCCGTGATGCCCGCGAGCGGGAGCCCGTCGGCGATGCCCTTCGCGGTGAGGACGAGGTCGGGCACGAGCCCGAAGAGCTCGCTCGCGAACCAGGTACCGGTCCGCCCGAGGCCGGACTGGATCTCGTCGGCGATGAAGACGACGCCGTGCTCGGTGGCCCAGTCCTGAAGCGCCGTCAGGTAGTCCGGCGCGGGGACGACGAAGCCGCCCTCGCCCTGGATCGGCTCGGCGATGATCGCCGCGAGGTCGGCCGCGCCGATGCGCTGCTCCAGGTACTCGATCGTGCGGGCCGCGGCCCGTGCCCCGCTCAGGCCGTCGCGGAAGGGATAGGAGTTGGGCACCCGCTGGATGTCTGCGGCGAGCGGGCCGAAGCCGGTCGCGTAGGGCGCCGCGCGGTGGTTCATCGCCATCGTGAGGTTGGTGCGGCCGTGGAAGGCGTGGTCCAGCGCGGCGACGACTCGGCGGCCGGTGTGGGCCCGGGCGATCTTGACGGCGTTCTCCACGGCCTCGGCCCCAGAGTTCACAAAGAAAGTCTTCTTGGCGTGGCTGCCCGGGGTGTGCTCGCCGAGGCGCTCGGCCAGGCGCACGTAGTTCTCGTAGGGGGTCACGGTGAACAGCGTGTGGCTGAGGAGGTCGAGCTGGGCCTTCGCGGCGGCGACGACCTCCGGGTGGGTGTGGCCGAGGGTGGTCACGCCGATGCCGGAGCCGAGGTCGAGGAGCCGGTTGCCGTCCACGTCGGTGATCCAGGGGCCGTC
>NZ_JAPFRB010000002.1:267124-267769 GCF_035726885.1 Leucobacter sp. M11
TGATCGGGCCGGGGATCTCGGTGACCAGTTCGGGACGCTGCAACGCGGCCGGGGCGGTGGTGGGGTGATTCATGATGCGTCCCTTCGTGGTGGTGAGGTGGGTCCTCGGGGGTGGTGGGTCGGTGTGACGGATTCGGATGACGGCTTCCGTGTGACGGTTTCCGGGTGGTGGGTGCGTCCGCGGGCTACCCCGCGACGTCGTTCCCTGCCGCGTCGGCGAGGTCGGCGGCCAGCTGGGCCAGTTCGTCGTCATCAAGGGTGTGCACGGTGAGCCGGAGGTGGCGCTCCTGCCCGGGGCTCGGTCGCTCCAGGGCGAAGCTGCTCCCCTCCCGGGCGATCCAGCCGCGGCGCATGAGCCGGGTCTGCACCTCGGCCGCGTTCGCGCCCGTGTCCACCCAGACGTTGAGCCCGTCGCGGCTCTCGGAGGCGAGCCCGACCCTGCGGAGCTGGGCGGCGCAGGCCGCGTTTCGCTCCGCGTAGTGCTCTCCCGCGGCGCGGATCTGCGCGGCGGTGTCCGGGTCGGTGAGCATGGCGTGGGCGAGGCGCTGGAGCAGGTGACTGACCCAGGTAATGCCGCCGCTGATTCGGGAGCTCAGCCGTTCGGCCGTTTCGGGATCGCTCGCGACGAGCGCCACGCGCAGGTCG
>NZ_JAPFRB010000002.1:267827-269576 GCF_035726885.1 Leucobacter sp. M11
TGACGCTGGCGTAGGGCACCGGGGAGAGCATCGCGAAGTGATCGTCCTCGATGATGAGCACCCGGGGGAAGTCCGCGAGCACGGCCCGGAGCTTCGCGGCCCGGGTCGGGGTCAGGCTCGCCCCGGTGGGGTTGTGCGCCCGCGGGGTGCAGACCACCGCTCGGCACCCGGCCTCGAGGGCGGCACGCAGGCTCTCGGGGAGCATGCCGTCGGCGTCCATCTCGACGGGCATCGCCCGGTAGCCGTTCTGCCGGATCGTGCTGATGCTCGTGAGGTAGCAGGGGTCCTCCAGCGCGACCGCGTCGCCCTGAGTGAGCGCCTGGGCGAGCAGCCGCTCGACGGCGTCGACGGCCCCGGCGGTCACGGTGAGCCGGAGGGGGCGGGGCTGGTCCCGCTCCATCCAGGTGGTCGCCCACTCGGCGAGCGCGGGGTCGATCGTCGTCTCGCCGTAGAGCCGGGGGGCGGCCGCATCGAGCCGGACCGCGGCCGGGTTCGGGAGGAGGGTGGGGTCCGGGTTGCCGTCCCCAATGTCGCGCAGCACGCTGTCGCGGGCGTAGCCCTCCTCCTCGACCTCCCGGAAGGGGTCGGTGATGACCGTGCCCGCGCGCCTGCGGGTCTCGGCAAGCCCCGCCTGCACGAGCAGGCGATAGGCCGTCAGGGTGGTGTTCCGGTTCACGCCGAGCTGGTCCGCGAGGGCGCGGACCGGGGGAAGCGAGTCCCCGGCGTTCAGGGCACCACGGTCGATCAGCGAGCGGATGCTCGTGGCGATGTCGTCAGCGGTGCGACCGGAGATGCCCAGGGTGCTGGCCTGATCCGTGGTGTTCGTCGTGTCCGTCATGGGGGCTCCTTTCGTCTCGCTTCCGATCCTAACGGCCGAAGTGGCCTGTCATGGACCATGGTAGACTTTGTCCTATGACAAAGCAAATCGGTGATGAGCTGCCCATCCACGACTTCCCCACCGCGACCTCCGTCGACGAGTTCGTCCGCAACATCGCCGAGGTGCGCGGCAAGATTGCCGCCGCCGCGGAGCGGGTCGGCCGCGCCCCCGCCGAGGTGCGGCTCCTGCCGGTCAGCAAGACGGTGCCCGAGGACCGCATCCGGCTCGCCGTACAGGCGGGGTGCCGCGAGCTCGGCGAGAACAAGGTGCAGGAGGCGAAGCGCAAATCGGAGCACCTGGCCGACCTCGACGTCGCCTGGTCCGTCATCGGACACCTGCAAACCAACAAGGCCAGGGACGTCGCCGCCTTCGCGAGCGAGTTTCAGGCCCTCGACTCCCTCCGCGCCGCGGCCGCCCTCGACCGTCGGCTCCAGGCGGCCGGGCGGGGGCTCGATGTGTTCGTCCAGGTGAACACCTCGGCCGAGCCCCAAAAATACGGCCTGCCCCCGGAGGAGGTCGAGGGCTTTCTGCGCGAACTTCCGAACTTCTCCGCGCTCCGGGTGCGTGGGCTGATGACGCTCGCGATCTTCAGCTCCGACATTCCCCGCGTCCGGGAGTGCTTTGTCCGGCTTCGCACCGTCCGCGACCGGATCCGCGACGAAGACCCCGCCCTCCTCGGGGACGGCGGGCTCTCCATGGGCATGTCCGGCGACTACGAGGTCGCCATCGAGGAGGGGGCCACCTGCGTGCGGGTTGGCCAGGCCATCTTCGGGAAGCGGCAGACCCCGGACAGCTTCTACTGGCCGGACGCCGCGGGCGAGCCGGACGCCGCGGCAGCGGACGCACGATGACGATTTCCGCGCACCCGGTCT
>NZ_JAPFRB010000002.1:269633-273286 GCF_035726885.1 Leucobacter sp. M11
AGGCCCGGCGCGCGTCACTGCGCGCGGTGCCGCCCCGAAGGCTCGCCCTCATCGTGCAACACCTCGGCTTCGAGGGGCCCGGGCTCCTCGCACCGCTCCTGGCCGAGCGGGGCTACGAGGTGCGCATCGCGGAGGCGGGTCAGGACGACCTCGATGCGGCCGTGCCCCCGGAGGCCGATCTCCTGGTCGTCCTCGGCGGCCCCCTCGGGGTCACCGACGAGGCCGCCTACCCCTTTCTCGCGCAGGAAAAGCGGGTGATCCGGGCCTGGCTCGACTCGGGGCGGCCCGCCCTGGGCATCTGCCTCGGCGCACAGCTCATCGCCGAGGCGCTCGGCGCGGCGGTGACCCCAACGGGCTTCGCCGAGATTGGCTACGCCCCGCTCTGGTTCACCGCGCCGGGTAAGCGGAGCGTGCTCGCCGGGCTCAGCGATGAACGAGGGGCCGCGCTTCCCGTGCTGCACTGGCACCGCGATCAGTTCGCGGTGCCGAGCGGGGCCACCCTCCTCGCGGGGACCCCCGGGTTCCCGTACCAGGCCTTCGCCGTGGCCGACCGGGTGCTCGCGCTCCAGTTCCACCTGGAGGTCGAGCACGAACGGATCGAGCGGTGGCTGATCGGTCACGCCCACGAGCTCGCCGCCGAGGGCATCGATCCCGCCACGATCCGGGCAGCGGCGGCCGAGCACGGCCCGGCTCTCGCCGCGGCCGCGCGACGGGTCCTCGGCGACTGGCTCGACGCGCTCCCCCGCGCGGCGGCCCGACCGTGACGGTCGACTCCCGGGCCCCGGCCGCCTCCCGGGAGCGGCGGCTCCTGCGGGCGGCCGAGATCTCGCTGCCCGCCCTGCGGCACAACATCCGCACGATCCGCCGGGTGACCGGGTCTCGGGTCATCGTGGTCGTCAAGGCCGGCGCCTACGGTCACGGGGCGGAGATCGTCGCCCCCGCGGTCATCGCTGCCGGGGCGGCGATGGTCGCCGTCGCCAGCCTCGACGAGGCCGTCGCGCTCCGGGAATCCGGCTGCGCCGCCCCGGTCCTCTGCTGGCTGCACGACGAGGAGATCGACGCGGATCTGGCGCTCCGGCACGGCATCGAGCTGGGGCTCAGCAGTGTCGAGCAGCTCGGGAGGCTGACCCACGCCGCGGAGCGGGCGGGGATCACGGCCCGGGCGCAGCTCAAGGTGGACACCGGCCTGAGCCGGAACGGCGCCGCCCCGGAAACCTGGGCGGGCCTCTGCGCCGAGGCGGCCCGCGCCGAGTCTGCCGGGCGGCTGCGCGTGACCGGGGTGTTCAGCCACCTGGCGAACACGGGAGACGCCGAGGACCGGACGCAGGCCGCGCGCTTCGACGCGGCGGTGCGGCTCCTCGCCGGGCACGGGGTGCGCCCGCCCCTCCGGCACCTTGCGGCCTCGGCCGCGGCCTTTTCCGCCCCGGCCCTCCGCTACGACGCGGTCCGGGTCGGACTCGCGGCATACGGTCTGAGCCCGCTCGCCGCGGCGGACGGGGCCGAGCTCGGACTGCGCCCGGTCATGACGCTCGCCGCGCCGGTCGTGTCGCTGCGCCGGGTGCCCGCGGGCACGGGGGTCTCCTACGGCTTCACGCACGTCTGCGAGCGAGAGTCCGTGCTCGCCCTCGTCCCCATCGGCTACGCGGACGGGATGCCGCGCGCCCTGAACGGCTCCGGGGCGACCGTGAGCCTGCTCGGGGAGCGGGTGCCGATCATCGGTCGGATCGGGATGGACCAGTGCATCCTCGATGTGACCGGGCTTGCCGACCGGGTGCGGATCGGCGATCGGGTCGTGCTCTTCGGCGATCCGGCGCGCGGCGAGCCCCCCGTGACGGAGTGGGCGGGGCACCTCGGTACCATCCCGCACGAGATCGTCACGGGGATCGGGCCGCGCGTGGCCCGCCTCGCCGTCGGGGAGGGGTGATCGTGGACCCGTCGGAGCGGATTTCGGACGCCGCCGAGCTGGGTCGGGCGCTCTTTCCCGAGCTGGCCGCCCGGGTTGGCGCTTCGGCCCCGGGCCCCGCGGACGGCGACGCGGCGGAGCACTGGCTGCGCGCGGAGACGGAACGCCTCCGCGCCGGGGCGTGGGGCCCCGGGCTCGCGCGCTTCCGAGACACCTCCGCCGGAGAGCGGCTCCGGGACGCCTTTGCGCGCGCGAGCGAGGTGGCGCTGGCGCTCGGGGTGTTCCTGCCGGAGCCCGAGTCATTCTTCGTCGCGGGCGTGCCGCGCGGCGAGCCCGCGGACGGGGACCTGCCGGTGCCCGCCCCGCACGGCCTCGGCCTGGCGGGGTGGCAGCGCCTCTTTTCCGGCTCCTCGCCGTCGGGGTGGCCCCGCCTCGTGTGCTCCACGGAGGTCGTCCGCTGGTTCGCCGCGCTCGACGCGGTGCCCGCCCCGGACGCCGCGATCCCGCCCCTGCGGGGGCGGCCGGGGCAGCCACGCTGGACCCTGCGCTGGCTGCCCGCGGACCCGGCCCCGCCGGAGGTGGGTCGCCCGTTCCAGGCGGCGCGCCCCGGCGAACACCCCTCCCTCCCGGAACTGCTGATGCTGCAGGCGATGCGCGTGGTGCGTGGCGAACCGCTCCTCGACCCGCACGGCTTTACCTGGCTCGCCGGAGCGCTCCCCGACGCCCGCTTCGCGGCCCGGCACGGCGCGGATCCCGCGCGGGGCGCGATCCGAATCAGCACCCGGGACCGTGGCGATCAGGGGCCGCACATCGGCACGCGCCCGGCTCGCCAGGGCCGCAGCTCAGGCCCGGCTACCTGAGGCTGCGCCCCGGGGCGACGGGTGCGCGTGCTCCGCGAGCAGCCCCGCCAGGGCACCGGGCAGCTGGTCCAGCCGCTCGATGCGGCGCGCCTCGATGCCCAGCTCCGCCAGCCCGGCCCCCGCGCCCACCCCGATGCCGACCACGTCCGCGCCCGCCCGGCGGAGCGCACTCGCCTCGCCGCGCAGCTCCGCGGCGTCCGTGACGCCCCCGTCGCTCACGAGAATCACGATCCGGCGGGGGTCGCCGGGCGCTGCCGGAGTCGGCCGCGAAGCCGCCGTGACCAGGCCGAGCTCGCGGGCGGCCTCCCGGAGCGCCGGGGCACCCAGGGTGCTGCCCCCGGCGCCGCGCACCGCCGCGTGCAGCCCGGCGCGAGCGGCCTCATCCAGGGGTCGAGCGAGCGGCTTCACGGTGACGGGCGCCGCGTCGAAGACGATGAGCGCGGCGCGCAGCTGCGGGGCGAGGGCGGCCCGGGGACGAACCGCGGCCTGGGCGACGTCCCGAGACACGGCCTCGAGCGCCTCGACCATGACCATTGCGGCGTCTCCGCAGAGCTGGGCATTGCGGCCCCGCATCGACGCCGAGCGGTCCAGGACGAGCGCGTAGTCGGTGTGCCCGGGCGCGCGAGCGCTGCGGCTGACCCGCGCGCGAACCCGGAAGGCGTCCGGGCGCGTGCGGCCCGCGCTGACCTCCGTGACGGTGGCGGCAAGCCTCCCCGTGTGCAGGGTCTCGCCCTCCGCGCTCGCCGCGCGCCCGGGCACGAGGCGGTCCTCGGCGGCGTTGCCGAGCACCCGCCGCCAGGCCTCACGGGTGCCCTCGATCTCGGCCCGGTAGCCCCCGAGCCGCCTGCGGTACTCGGCGAGGGCGGCAGCGGCGCTCCCCTCAGAGAGCC
>NZ_JAPFRB010000002.1:273383-273507 GCF_035726885.1 Leucobacter sp. M11
ATTCGGCTCGGGGGCGCGGTCCGGGTCCAGGGAGGCGTGTGACGCGGGGAGCGGGGTGTCCAGCAGCACCGCGGGCAGCGCGGCGCCTGCGGACTCGCCCAGGTGCTCGGCCCCGGGCCGCCGC
>NZ_JAPFRB010000002.1:273548-273663 GCF_035726885.1 Leucobacter sp. M11
CGCGTGCTGCGCGGGATCCGGGGCGTCCCCGTACTCTCCGCCGTCCGCGGCGCCGGGCTCCGCGCCGGGCTCCCCCGCCGAGGGGTCGCCGAGGCCGAGGCCGAGCGCATCCCCC
>NZ_JAPFRB010000002.1:273684-275799 GCF_035726885.1 Leucobacter sp. M11
TCTCCGGGATCACCGAGCCCGGCTGCCGTGAGCGCGGCCAGCCGCAGCCCGGGCGGGGCGAGCACGGCGAGCGCGCGGTCGAGCCGGTCAACGGCGCTGCACCCGGGGGCCGGGCCGAGGACCCGCCCGAGCACGTCGGCGCTCGTCGCCCCGGCGCGGGCGAGCCCCCGGGCCTCCGCCCGGACCGGCGGGGCGACCCGCGTCCCCAGGCCGAGCGAGGAGCGCAGGAGCAAACCGAGCCACTGGGCCGCCACGGGCCAGTCGCTCAGGTCCTGCGGGATCGACCGTTCCGTGGCGTCCCGGAGCCCGACGAGCGCGCCGGGCATCGCGGCGCGCACCTCCGTTCCCGCCTGCGCCCGGTCGATGCTGAGCAGCAGGGCCGCGAGCTCCGGGCGGGCCCGCTCGATGGCCCGCCGGCGGAAGAGCCGCTCGGGAGCGAGCCGGGCCCAGCGGACCGTTGCCCACAGCTCCCGGAGCGCGAGCGCCCCCGCCTCCTCCGGGGGGTGCCCGCGGTCCAGGAAGAAGCCGAGACCCACCCGCATCCCCTCGGGTGTCGCCGCCCAGTCGGTGCCGTCCGACACGCTCACCCGAACCCCGAGGATCCGGCCCGCGTCCACGAGGCGCTCCTCGATGCGGGCGCGCTCGGCTCGCGCTGCCACGCGAGGCAGCGCCGCGGGCTCCGCACGATTCATTGCCCGAAGCCCTGACCCGCCAGGATGAGCCCGAGCACGCGCCGGTCCTCCCGGTGCATCACTCCGGACAGGAAGTTCGCGAGCGCGCGCTCGACGGCCGCCGCGGAGCCGGTCAGCGCGGCCTGCTCCAGAATCGCGACGAGGGTGCGGGGCGCGATGACGGATTCCGCGAGGCCCGGCTCCGCGTCGAAGGCCGCCCCGGTCGAGGCGTAGCGGTCGAAGCCCTCGCCGTGGTTGCCCGCGAAGACCTGCTGGCTGACGAAGGCGGCGCGGGCGAGTCGTTCGATGAGCTCCGGAGCGATGTCGTCCGGGAGTTCGCCCCGGTCATCGGCGAGCGCCGCGGCGGCGATCAGGGCGTTTTCCCGGGGGTAGTCCGCGTAGCCGAGGTCCGCGTCCGGGTAGCGCACCCGATGGGTGTTCGCCCCGAACCGGTTCACGAGCTCGGCGCTCAGGGGCTCGATGCCCCGATAGCGGTTCGGCGCGTGCTCGTTCGCGGTGGCGATGATGCCAAAGCCCGGCGCAATGCGCACGACCATGCCGGCCTGCTCCTGCACGGGGAAGAGCGCGCCGGGGCGCAGCTGCAGGATGCGGTTCAGCCGCTTGAGGAATTCCGGCGGCATCGCGTTCACCTCGTCCAGGATCAGCGGGCGACCCTCGCGCATCGCGAGGAGGAGCGGGCCGGGTTCGAAGGCGGTCACGGTGACCCCGTCGCGCACGCGCAGCTCGTGGCTGCCGATCACCTGCGCGGCGGTGATGTCGCCGTACCCGGAGACGAAGCCGGGCTCCCCGCCGGCCCGGCGGGCGAGGTCCTCCGCGAGCGCGGTCTTCGCCCCGCCCGTCTCCCCGATGAGGAGGACGGGGTGCCCCGCGGCGAGGGCGGGCAGGGCGTCGCGCGCGATCGCGCGCATCTGCGCCGTGCGCAGGAGCCCACCGCGGAGCTGGGCCCGCGCTTCGCGGAGCCGGAGGGTGCCAAGCGCCGCCAGCACCGCGTCCGGGCGGGCCAGGCCCGGGACCGCGTCCCGCGGCGGCGGCTCGGCAGCACGGGCGAGGACGTCTCGCTCGGCGCGGGTCAGAGAGCGGCCCGTGCGGGCCGCGTTCGTGAGCAGCGCCTCCCCCGCTGCGCGCTGGGCATCCGCGGCGCGCTCCTCGCGGTCGAGGAGCACCGCGGAGCGGAGGTCTCGGGCGCGCTGGCTCAGCGCGCGATCTACGGCATCCCGGCAGCCGGGCTCCTCCAGGGCGGTCCCGAGTTCGGCGCGCAGCTCGCGCACGGAGCGCAGGCCGAGCCGGATGGGGCCGGGGAGGTCCGCGGGCACGGGACCGCCCCCGGCGAGCAGGTGGCGGAGGGTCGCTGGCTCCCGCCCGGCGCGACGCCAGTCGGCCCGGAGGGCCCGCTCGGCCCTGGCGAGCTCTCGGGCCAGGGTCG
>NZ_JAPFRB010000002.1:275845-279652 GCF_035726885.1 Leucobacter sp. M11
TGGTGTGTTCATGTGGCTGCCTCCGCGCCCCTCGGCGCCGCTGATCGGATCGGTTTCTCCCATGCTACGCTTTGGCCTATGTCAAAGCAAAGCGAGGTGGTGCGCGGCGCGCACCCCGCGCCGGAATCCCGTCAGGAGCCCCGCATGATCCCCGCCATCCCCGCGATCCCCGCCCACCTGCTTCCCGAGGACGGCCGCTTCGGCAGCGGTCCCGCGAAGATCCGCGCGGCGCAGCTGCACGAGCTCGCTGACCCCCGCGGCGTCATCCTCGGCACCTCGCACCGGCAACCGCCCGTGCAGCGGCTCATCGCGACGATCCAGGAGCAGGTGCGCGAACTCCTGAGCGTCCCCGAGGGGCACGAGGTCGCCCTCGGCAACGGCGGCTCGACCGCCTTCTGGGACATCGCCGCGTTCTGCCTCATCGAGCGCCGCGCCCAGTGCCTGGACTTTGGCGCGTTCGGGCGTCGGCTCATCCGGGCGACCGAGACCCCGTGGCTGGACCCCTCCTCGGTGCGCGCCGCGCCGTGGGGCGGGCTCGTCGCAGCCGAGGCCGAGAAGGGCGTGGACACCTACGCCTGGCCACACAACGACACCTCGACGGGGGTGGCCGCGCCGGTGCGCCGGGTGGTGCCCGCGGAGGAGGCGATCACGCTGATCGACGGCACGAGCGCGGCGGGCGGCATCCCCGTGGACCTCACCGAGGCCGACGCGTACTACTTCGCCCCGCAGAAGAGCCTCGGCTCCGATGGCGGGCTCTGGCTCGCGGTGCTCTCCCCCGCGGCCCGCGAGCGGGCCCGCAGGATCGAATCGAGCGGGCGCTACGTCCCCGAGTTCCTCAGCCTCACGCGCGCGGCCGAGAGCTCCCGGGCCGGACAAACGCTGAACACCCCGGCGCTCGCCACGCTCCTGCTGCTGGAGAGCCAGCTGCGCTGGATCCTGGCGCGCGGCGGCATGAGCTGGGCGGCGGCGCGCACCGCCGAGAGCGCCGGGGCGCTCTACGACTGGGCCGAGGCCAGCGACTTCGCCGAGCCCTTCGTGCCGGAGCCCGAGCACCGCTCCCCCGTCAACGCGACCCTCGAGTTCGACGCCCGGATCCCCGTCCGGGCGCTCGCGGCGGAGCTGCGCCGCAACGGCGTCGTGGACGTGGACGCCTACCGCGGGGTCGGCCGCAATCAGCTGCGCATCGGCACCTATGTCTCCGTGGATCCCGAGGACGCCCGCCGTCTCACCGCGTGCCTCGATTTCCTGGCCCCGCGCCTGCTCGCGGAGCACGCGGGCTGAGGGGCAGGTTCTTTCAGCGTGAACGCGAAGCATTCACAAGAATCCTGCGATTCCCCGAAGACGAAGAGGTTCGCGAAGCGAATCAGTAAACTGGTGGATCTGAGGGGAATCGAACCCCTGACCTTCTCATTGCGAACGAGACGCGCTACCAACTGCGCCACAGACCCAAACAACTCGATCAGCTTAGCAGAAGCGGGGCCGCGCCACGCAATCGGCGGGGCGCGTTTCGGGGCCGGGGTGCGTTATCCGGCGTTTCGGCGGCGACGGATCGCGGCGTCGAGGTCGAGCTGCCCGGCGGAGGTGTCGCCGACCACGCCCATGTTGCGCAGCCGGTTGGCGGATTCGGATCCGGCCGAGCGCTCCTCGCGCTGGCGGGCGAGCGCCCGCTCGCGGGCGATTGCGGTCTCGCGCTCGGCCCGCTGCTGTTCGTTCCGCGCGGCGTCCTGGCTCGCGCTGAGCGCGGCGGCGCGCTCGGCCTCGACCGTGCGGCGCTCCTCGAGCGCGGCGGCCTCGGCCCGGCGAAGCGCCTCGCGCTCGTCGGCGGAGGGGGCCTGGGCCTGCGGGTGCGTGCGGGGCTTCGGGACCCGATTCGGCTGCGGCTTCCAGGCGCGGCTCGCCTCGGTGCTCCCCCGCGGCGTCGCCACGCGGCGCTCCTCTGGCTCGGCCGCGGCCTCCGCCTCGGGGGCCGTCATCGGGGTGGTCTCGGCGTCGGTGCGCACCGCGCTCCGCGCGGACACGGGGGTGGCGGCGCGGGCCTGCGCCTTCGCGCCGGCCGTGCCGGGGGCGATCGCGATGAGGGTGCCGACGGAGGCGAGGGCGGCCAGCGCCCCGCCGATGAGGACCCCGGCACCGCCGCCGGCGATCGCGAGACCCGTGCCGACGACCGCGGCGATTACGCCGAGCAGCGCGGTGAGGGCCGTCAGCGCCCGAACGCGCCGCATCCACGGGGAGCGTCGCCGGGCGAGTCGGCCCAAGCGCGCCTCACGCTGCTGCGCTTCCTGTGCCGCCATCTTCGCCCTCCGCTCCTCGATCCTGGCCTCGGTCAGCTCCGCCCGGTGCTCAGCCTCGCGGCGCTTTTCCGCGGAGGCCAGCAGCCGCTCGTGGGCGAGGGCCTCACGGGCCGTCGCCTCCACGCGCACCTCGCCGGGAATCTCGGCCGTCTCGGCGAGCACGCGAAGCGTGCGCTGCAGCCGGAGCGCGTTCTGCTCGGCCACCGAAAACTCACGGCGTTTCACCCAGGCGGGAACCAGGTAGACACCCCAGAGCAGCACGACGATCACCAGGATCACGCCTCCGCCGAGTATGCCGTTTGCCATGGCCCCAACTGTACGGTGGCGTTCCGCCCGGGGGCGAACGCCGGGCGGCGTGTTGCGGGCTCAGCCGAGGAAGCGGCGCAACACGCCGCCCGGTACCTCTTCGCGGTTGAGGGCGAACACCGCGTGGTCGCGCCAGTCGCCGTCGATGTGGATGAAGCGCGGGCGGATGCCCTCCGGCCGGAAACCGAGCTTCTCCACGATCCGCAGGGACGCCGCGTTTTCGGGTCGGATGCAGATCTCCATCCGGTGCAGGCCGCGCCGGAACAGCAGGTCGTCGGTCGCGAGCGCGACCGCGACCGTCGTCACCCCGTGCCCCGCGGCCTCCTCGGCGATCCAGTACCCCAGGTTGGCGGCGCGCAGCGCGCCCCAGGTGATCCCCGAAACCGTGAGCTGGCCGACCATCCGCCCGTCGAGCGTGATCACGAAGGGGACGCTCGTGCCCGCCTTCGCGTTGGCGAGCATCCAGGCCACGGCCGGGCGCATCGAGGCGCTGCCGGGGACCTGGCGCAGCCCGTCCGGGTTCGTCGCTTCCCAGGGCTCCAGCCAGTCGCGGTTCTCGGCGAGGAGGCGTTGCAGGGTGCGCGCGTCGGAGCGCCGGATCAGGCGAAGCCCGACCCGGCCGTGCCGGAGTTCCGGTTGGCCCGGCGCTGCCATGCGCTTAGGCGCCGGGGCGGTCCGCGTCGCCGAGCTCCGCGGCGAAGCCGATGAGCCATTCGCGCAGCTCGGGGCCCAGCTCGTCGTGCTCCACGGCCAGCTTCACGTTCGCCTTGATCCAGTCGGCGCGGTCGCCGGTGTCGTAGCGGCGGCCGCGGAAGATGACGCCGTAGACGCCGTTGCCGGGACGCTGCGCGACGGTGTTCAGCGCATCGGTGAGCTGAATCTCGTTGCCGCGGCCGGGCTCCTGCACGTCGAGCACGTCGAGGATCTCGGGGCGAAGCACGTAGCGGCCGATGATCGCGAGGTTCGAGGGCGCGTCCTCGCGGGCGGGCTTCTCGACAAGCTCGGTGACCTTGACGACGTCGGGGTCGTCGGTGGCCTCGACCGCGGCGCAGCCGTACAGGTGGATCTGGGCGGGGTCGACCTCCATGAGGGCGATCACGGTGGCCTCGCGGGCGTCGTGCTCCGCGATCATGCGGGGCAGGAGCGGGTCGCGCTCGTCGATGAGGTCGTCCCCGAGGAGCACCGCGAAGGACTCGCCGTTAACGTGCTG
>NZ_JAPFRB010000002.1:279704-280939 GCF_035726885.1 Leucobacter sp. M11
AAGTGCACCTCGGCGATCTCGCTGGCCTCGTGGACGCGCTGCAAGCGCCCGTCGTCGCCCTTGTTCTGGAGGGTGAACTCCAGCTCGGGGACGCTGTCGAAGTGATTGGAGAGGTTCTCTTTATTGCGGCCCGTGATGATGAGCACGTCGCCCAGCCCGGAGGCGGCGGCCTCCTCAACGACGTACTGGATCGCCGGCTTGTCGACGATCGGCAGCATCTCCTTTGGCATCGCCTTCGTTGCGGGCAGGAACCGCGTGCCGAGGCCCGCTGCGGGGACGACAGCCTTCGTTACCGTAGAACTCATGTGCTCATCCTATCCCGATGCCGCCGCAGAACGCCGCTCCCGAGACCGCAATGGAACCATCACGACCCTCAGCTCGAGCGTCCCCGCCCGGATGAAGCGAATAGACTGCGAAGCATGTCGGACGAAATAGACGCCCAGAAACGCGCCATGCGAGCCGAGATCCGAGAGCGCCGCCGCAACGTCACCTCGGTCGAGGCCGAGGCACACCGGGCGGGCCTCACCCAGCAGCTCATCACCCTCGTCTCGGGCCGCGGCGCCCGCTCGGTGTCCTGCTACCTGTCAGCGCCCGGCGAGCCCGACACGAGCGGCTTCGTGGCCTGGGCCAACGAGCAGGACATCCGCGTGCTGTTCCCGCTCAGCCGCGAGGACGGGCTCCTCGACTGGGTCGTCGCCTCGGACGAGGGCACCGAGGAGGGCCTCTTTGGCCTCGAAGAGGTGCGCGGGGAGGTGCTCAGCCCCCTCGCGGTCAACGACGTCGACCTCATGATCATCCCGGCCAGCGCCATCGACCGCACCGGCAATCGCCTCGGCTGGGGCCGGGGCTACTTCGACAAGACGCTCGGCTCGATGGACAATCGCCCGCCCGTCTTCGGGGTGGTCTACGAGACCGAGTTCGTCGAGCACCTGCCCACGAGCCTGCACGATCAGCCCGTGACGGGCGTGGTCACCCCCGATCAGATCGTCTATTTCCACGAACGGGACTAGGGGCTAGCGCCCCCGGCACCCCGCAGCGGGCCCGCCGCGCCCGGCCGGGCTAGACTGAGGTCGCCATGCCTACTTATTCCTATCGCTGCGCCGATTGCCAGCACGCCTTCGATGTCCAGCAGTCCATGAGCGATGCGACGCTCACCGAGTGCCCCGCCTGCGGCGGGACGCTCCGCAAAGTCTTCGGCGCGGTTGGCGTCGCCTTTCACGGCTCGGGTTTCTACC
>NZ_JAPFRB010000002.1:280974-291514 GCF_035726885.1 Leucobacter sp. M11
GGCTCATCCGCCGCACCGTCGTCAAGCTCGTCTTCCTAGTCGGCTCCCCCTAGAATTTTCTCAGGCGCACCCCTGGGGCGCGCCTGAACGCAACCGACCGGCCGGCTGCCGGGAACAGGCACACTGAGGAGGGGCAGACTATGTTCAAGGGCTTCAAAGATTTTCTGATGCGGGGCAACGTCATCGACCTCGCGGTCGCGGTCGTCATCGGCGCCGCGTTCAACGCGGTCGTCGAGAAGGTCGTCTCCGCGCTGATCAACCCCCTCATCAGCATGCTCTTCAAGGCGGACAGCCTGGATACCGCCTGGGTCTACACCCTGCCCGGCGGGGACAAGCTGGCCTTCGGCGCGATCGTTGGCGCCCTCCTGAACTTCCTGATCGTCGCCGCGGTCGTGTACTTCGTCTTCGTGATGCCGATGAACACGCTGCGCGAGAAGACCGCGAAGACCGAGGAAGAGGAGGTCGCCGCGGCGACCGAGGCCGAGCTGCTCACCGAGATCCGCGATCTGCTCCGCGCCCAGCAGGGGGCCTCCCCCGCGGATGCGCTGGGCTCGGCCCCGAGCAAGCACGCCGACTCCTAAGCGAGCCAGCACCCACGCCAGGCGTTCGTCGCGGGCGGCGCTGCGGGCCGAAGCGATCTCGTTTCGGAAGCGCAGCGCCGTGCTGCACGAGCGCCTGGCGTGTGCGTTACGACCAGTGCGGGGGTTTGTCGCGGCGCAGCTCCGCCTCGCGGGAACGCTCGGCGGCCTGCCCCTCTCCCCAGGCGCCCGGCGCGTCTTCCTCGGCGAGCGCGTCGAGCGGGTGGTCCCCGGGTCGCTCATCGGTGCCGGGGGCGGCGGGACGGCTCACCCGGCGCGAGCGGCGGGGCGTGCGGGGCGACTTCGGCGCTGCCTCGGTCATCCGGCGGAACGGACGCCAGCGGCCCCCGCGGCGGCGGTTCCCTCGCCGAGCGCGGCGGCCTGCGCCTCTGCGTCATATCCGAGCAGCTGGGCGATGCGCAGCGCCACGCGGTCGGGGTCGCTGAACAGGTCGAAGCTGTGCACCCGGTGCACGTGCCAGCCGAGTCGGCGAAGCACGGCGGGCCGGAGCCGAAGCGCCTCGCGCAGGCTGTGCTCCCCGCCCCAGAGATCGGATTCGACCGCGACGGCCCGCTCGCCATAGGAGGCGGCCAGCGGGATCTTGCCGCGGTAATCCAGCGCGACGGTGAGGCCGAGCGCGGTCAGGCGCTCCGCGAGGTCGCCGAGCATCGGATCCGCCTCGGCGGGCAGGCCCACCTCGACGGGCTCGTGCTCGTGATTCAGCAGCTCAGCGAGCGCGGCAACGCCGTGACCCGTGCGCTTCGCGTCGAGGTCGCTCGGTCGGAAGCAGCTCACGATGGTCATGCCGCGGCGGGCGCGGGTCATCGCGACCGCGAGCAGGCGTTCCCCGCCGGGCTTGCCGAGCGCGCCGAAGTTCGACAGCACGCGGCCGTGCGGCGTGCGCCCGTAGCCGACGGAGAACACGACCCGGTCCCGGCTGTGCGCCGTGGCCTGCTCAAGGGTGAGCACGGTGAAGGGCTCGGCGCGGTCGGTGAGGAGCATGTCCGAGTGCTCGGGGTACTTCGCGAAGGCCGCGAGCACCGCCTGGTGCACGCGGACCGCGTGCTTCTCGCTCGCCGTGATGACCATGAGGGACTCGCGCGGCCGCTCGCTCGCGTGCTCCAGGACGAGCTGCACAACGCGCTCGACCTCGCCGTCGGTGCTCTCCACCGCGCCGGTGGTCGGGTCGGGCAGGCCGTGGCCGCCCGGGACGAACTCGTGGCGGATGCTGTGGTGGCCGAGGAAGGAGCCCGCCCAGGGCAGCGACTCGATCGCGCCGTCGTAGAAGCGGCTGTTCACCAGGTTCGTCAGGTCCTCGCCGCCCGCACGGTAGCTGCGGGTGAGGACGAAGCCGGGCAGCAACTCCCCGAGCACCGCGAGCGCGGAGCGACCGTGCAGCTCATCCACGGTCTCGGGAGCGGGCTCCCCGTCGACGGCGGCCGGGGCCTCGCCGTCGCGGCCGGGGGTCGTCACGGCGATCTCAAACGCGGAGGGCGTCTGGGTGACGGGGTCACCGAAGGCGACCACCTGCGCGGCGCGGCGGATCGCGCCGACGTTTTCCACGAATGTCGTTGCGCCCGCGTCCACGAGCAGCACCGTGTCGAAGCTCGCGGTGTCGGGCACCTGGTGCACCTCGTAGGGCGAGGCGAGCCAGACCGGCGAGAGCACACCGACGAGGTTCGGGGCGCGCTCAATCAGGGCCCGGGCATCCACCCGGTTCCCGCGCAGGATCTCGCGGAGCGCGCGGGCCTCCTCCGCGTGGTCGAGGATGGACACGCGCCACTCGTCGGCAATCCGGGCGGACAGCACCGCGCCGTTGGCGCCCGAGTGCGCGTCGTCCACGAGCCGGAAGTCCGCCTCGAGGCGATCCAGCACGGAGGTGTTCGCGCTCAGCAGGGCCTTATTCGTCTGGAGCATCCGCTCCAGCACGGACTGCCACCAGGCCTGCTCCAGCTCGAGCGACACCTGCGCGGAGGGCACGTGCCGGGCCGAGAGGTCGTCGAGCAGCGGTTCCAGGTGGGCGGCGCGCAGCTCCTCGACGAGGGCCGTGCGCTCCTGGATGTTGTGCAGCACCTCGGACTCCTCCGCGAGGGAGAGCACGCGCTGGGCCAGCTCGGTGAGCGGCAGGTTCTTCATCCGCAGGTCGTTGTCCGTGACGTCGAGGACCCGATCGAGTTCCTCAAGGTCTTGGAAGACGCTCTGGAAGGCGACGATGACATCGGAGATGCCGAGGGGTACCTCGGGGCGGGCCCCCGCGACGGAGGAGTAGCGCTGCCAGAGCATCCGCTGCTGCTGAATCTGCAGGAGCCGCTCGTACATATCGGTCACGGTCACGCCGGGGCGCACATACTCGCGGGCGAGCTTGCGCAGCCGACGCCGGTTCGCGCCGTTCATCTCCTCGCCGCTGCGCGGGGCGTGCGCGGCGATGACCTCGGTCAGCGACCGGTCGTACACCTCGGGCGTGAAGCGATCCAGCGTCTCCCGGATTCCCATGAGCAGGCGCAGGTAGATGCCGAGCTCGGCGATCGTCTCGTAGCCGCGCATCGCGGTCTGGGTCACGACCTCGTTCGCGAGGGTGATGAGGCGGGGCAGCTCGGACTCCGCGAGCGAGACGGCCCGGGCGTAGGCGCTCTTGGCCTCGTCGGTCGTTCGGAAGTTCACCCCGTACCAGGGCGAGTCCTCTGGCCCGTACTGGAACTGGCCGAGGCCAGCGGCCTCGGTGAGCGAGGCGGCGATGCCCGTGCGGTCCATCGAGAGCGTGTTCAGCGCCGTCTCGTCCAACCGGGCGGTCGTCGCGGGCGGCTCGTCGAGCAGGGCGAGCTTCGTCAGGGCGCGCACGGCCTCGATCGGGGAGACCCCGAAGCGCTCGTCCGGCGCGTTCAGGCTCTGGTGGTAGTCCAGGAGCACGCCGCGCAGGCGCGACAGGGCCTCGTCCACATCGCGCATCTTCGCCGGAACGGCGGTCTCGCACCGGGTGATGGACTCGACGATGTTCCGGCGGAGCAACCGCGGCGTGACCGCGAGGCCGGGCAGGCCGACCCGCCCGAGCCGGTGGGCGATGCCGTCCAGGGTCGCGCGGCGCGGCGAGACCACGAGGACGCGCTTGTTCTGCGCGACGAGCGCGCCGAGCGCGTTCACGACGGTCTGCGTGCCGCCCGTGCCGGGCAGGGTGTGCACGACGAGGGAGTTGCCCGACTCGATGTTCGCGAGGACCTCGTCCTGTTCCAGGTCGCTGTCGTGCAGCGCGCGGTCCGTCTCCGGCGGGCGCTGGTTCGGCGGGGTCGGCTCGGCGGGCTGGAAGCGCTCGCTGAGCTGGACCTGGGCGGGCTCGTTCCCGCAGGCGGCCTGCAGGATCGGGTGGTCAAGCTTCGCGGCGTCGGCCACCATCCGGTCGGCCACGTCGAGGAACGAGGAGGCCACGAGTCGGGGCTGCACGAGGAAACCGGGCACGGCCGCGGTCGCCGCGCGTAGCCGGTCGATCACGGGCTGGGGCTTGAAGACCCCGGCCGACTGGGAGAGCGCGACGAAGGCCTCCGGGTCGAGGCGGATGCCGAACTGCTCGTAGAGCGCGCGGTGCAGCGCGGGATTCACATAGGGTTGCCGCTTGAGCTTCAGCTCGAAGTCGCGGCCATAGCGGCGCACGGCGAGCGGGCGGAGCATGACGGGGGCGCAGTAGTCCGTGCCCTCGAAGGTCCACTTCGCGATGCCGATGCCCAGGTGCACGGTCTCCAGGCCCCGCACGGTGCGCATCTCGATGGCCTTGTCGGTGATCCGGCCCGCGGCCAGGCGCGCGTTCCGCAGGGCGAGATCATCGCGGATCAGCGTGGAGAGCAGGATCTTCTGCCCCGTGATGAACTGGGGCAGCCCACCGGGGTGCGTCGTGGACAGCTCGATCCGGTTGCGCGGGTCGTCGTCGAAGAACAGCAGCGAGGAGCGCCCGCCGATGCGGGCGAGTTCCCGTCGCCAGGCCGCGTGATCCGCGGCGTCGTGGTCCACGGGGGTCAGCGGGCTGAGCGGGGATTCAGGGGTCACGAGGTGCTCCGGAGGGGGTGGGGCCGCTTCGGTTGCGGGCGCCAGGGTGCCCTCGGCGACGGGCGGCTGCGGGCTCGCCGGGGCGGCCTCGCGCTCTTTCCCGCTCGGCCTGCGTTTCCTATCCACTGTCCACACACCGCCACCCTAAGCCGCTCCCGCCGAAATCCAGTGGATTTCGGCGGGAGTTTCGCGGCGGGGCGTGCTTAGGCCTCGGTGCCGCGCAGCTTTGCGACGCCGGTCATGATGTGGAAGACCGCGATCGCGGCGATCGTGCCGAGCGCGATGCCGTTGAAGGTCACCGTCCCCAGGTTGAAGGTGAAGTCAGCGATTCCGACGATCAGGGCGGTCGCGGCCGTGAACTGGTTGACCGGGCGGCTGAAGTCCACCTTGTTGTCGAGCCAGATCTTCACACCGATGATGCCGATCAGGCCGTAGAGGGCGACCGTGACGCCGCCGAGCACGCCCGGAGGGATCGTGTTGATGATCTCGCCGACCTTGGGCGAGAGGCTGAGCAGGATCGCGAAGCCACCGGCCACCCAGTACGCGGCGGTCGAGTAGACGCGGGTGGCCGCCATCACACCGATGTTCTCCCCGTAGGTCGTGGTGCCGGAGCCGCCGCCGAAGCCCGCAATCGTGGTCGCGAGGCCGTCGGCGAAGAGGGCGCGGCCGGTGACCTTGTCGAGGTCCTGGCCGACCATGAGGCCGACCGACTTCACGTGGCCGACGTTCTCGGCGATGAGCACGAGCACGACGGGCAGGAACGCGGGCAGCAGGCCCCACAGCTCGGGCGAGGCGAAGGGGTTCGCGGGCAGGTGGAACTCGGGCAGGCCGAACCAGGCGGCCTCGCTGACGGCGCTGTAGTCCAGCTTGTCGATCAGGGTCGCCGCGATGTATCCGGCGACAACGCCGACGAAGATCGAGAGCCGGGCGAGGATGCCCTTGAAGACGACCGTCGTGAGGATGACCACGGCGAGGGTGATGAGCGCGACGACCGGCGAGGCGACGAAGTTGTCCTTCGCGGCGGGGGCGAGGTTGAAGCCGATGAGGGCGACGATCGCACCCATCACCACGGGCGGCATCAGCCAGTTGATCCAGCCCGTGCCGGTCTTCTGCACGAGCAGCCCAATGAGCGCGAGGAGCACGCCGACCACGACGATGCCGAAGGAGGCCCGCGCGAGGTCGCCCCCGCCCGCGGTCGCGGCGGTGATCGGGGCGATGAAGGCAAAGGAGGAGCCGAGGTAGCTGGGCATCCGGTTTCGGGTCAGCAGCAGGAACAGGATCGTGCCAACGCCGGAGAAGAACAGCGTGGTCGCCGGGGAGAAGCCCGTCAGAATGGGGACCAGGAAGGTCGCGCCGAACATCGCGACGACGTGCTGCGCGCCGAGTCCGATCGTGCGAGGCCAGCTCAGTCGCTCGCCGGGGGCCACGATCGCGCCCGGCTGAACCGTCCGTCCATCACCGTGCTTTTCCCAGGACAGGGCCATGTGTTTCTCTTTTCCATTGCGTGTGGGCCGGGCCCTGCGGGGCCTGCCCGGTGCGCCCCCGGAAGCGCGCACCAGGGGAGAGCATAGCGTGCTCCGGGCGCGCTGGGAACGCGCGCTCCCGCTCCCCCGCCCGTCCGGGGGTCGCCCCACCGGCCCGTAGAATGGGGGTGTGACCAGTCTTGACGCGATGATCGCGGCCGCCGTCGATCAGCTCCGCACCGCGAATGCCCCGACGCAGGCGCTCGCGGAGTCTGTGCCGGAGGGGCGTCGGCTCTGGGTCGTTCGCCGGCCGGCGACGATGCGCCCGCTGGGCCGGGTCTGGCGGCTCGGGGTCTTCCTGCTCGCCGCCGAGGATCCGGCGGGCCTCGTGGCGGGGCCGGCGCTGCTGACGGCGGGCCCGGTCACGACCGCCCGCGAGCGCGGGCGGCTCGGCTACCAGTCCCGCTCCCTGGAGGAGCGGCGCGATGTGCAGGCCGCGGCGTTTCGGGGCGGCTACCCGCCCGGGGAGCCCGTCACCTTCGGGGCCGAGCCCATCGATCTCGCGGCCTGCGCCGCGGCCTGCGCGGCGGGGGGCGATCTCGACGCGGGCTCGCTCCTGGTGCGCTCGGGCGTGCCGCTGGCCCGCTGGCGAGCGGACGCGGACGCGGGGAGCTGCCCGCCCCTGGACCGCTACCTCGCCGAGCGCATCGAGCTCCTGGGGCGCTGAGCCCCCGTGCACCGCGGCCCCGCGGCTAGCCCGCGGGGAGCGAAACGGCGACCTTGCGGATGTGATCGAGCACCGTCCACCGGGTGCGCGAGCCCGCGGTGAGGCGCACCACGTCCCCCGCCCCGACCACGAGCGAGCGGTCCTCGTCCAGGAACTCGATCGTCGCGTTGCCCGAGAGCACCACGAACATCTCCTCCAGCTCCACATCGGTGACCGTGCCCGTGCGCAGTTCCCAGAGGTCGACGTCCACCGCGCCGATCCGCCCGAGCGGCACCAGCCCTTCCCGGGGCGACCCGGCCTCGGTCTGCGCGAGGCTCGGGGCGGCGAGCGGCAGGGAGATGCCGGTTGCGTACACGGCGGCGTTTTCTCCCGCCGGGAGCAGCGCCTCGGCCGACTCGGTCGGCGCTGCGGAGCCCGCCGGGTCGCTCGCGCCGGATGCGGACGGTCTCCGTGCGGGTGGGGTCTCTGCCTGAGGGGACATCGTCGTCACCGTGCTTTCTGTCTGGGGGTGATCGTTAGGAATCGAAGCCGAGGCCGACCGCGTCGAGGGTCCGCAACACCAGGTTCCGCTCCCCCCGGTTGTGGTCCGCCCGGTCGAGGGACCAGCGGGTGGCCTGGATGCCCGCGCTCGCGAGCGGCTCGGGCGGGAACGGCAGGGGGACGGTGCGCACCATCTCGAGCTCGGTGCGCTCGGTCCGTCGCCCGGCCAGGCGGTCGACCAGCACGCGCGCGGCAAAGTGCGTTGCGCCGACGCCGAGCCCGGTGAAGCCCGTGACCAGCTGCACGCGCCCGCCCATCGCCTCGCCGAAAAAGGCGCAGAAGCGGGTGCTCGTGTCGATGACCCCGGCCCAGCGGTGGCTGAAGCGCAGCCCGGCGAGCTGCGGGAAGGTCGTGAAGAAGTGTTCGGCCAGCCGCCGGTGCGTCGCCATTCGGTCCTCGTAGGCGGGGCGAATCCGCCCGCCCGCGTGGTACACGGCGTCGTAGCCGCCCCAGAGGATCCGGTTGTCCGCGGTGAGCCGGGAGTAGTGGAACTGATTCGCCAGGTCGGCGAGCCCCTCGCGACCGTCCCAGCCGATCGAGGCGAGCTGCTGCGCGGATAACGGTTCCGTCATCAGGACGTAGTCGTACACCGGCACGGTGTGCGTGCGGAAGCGTTTGAGCAGCGAGGGGAAGGCATTCGTCGCGAGCGCGACCCGTCCCGCTGTCACCGTGTGCGGTCCGCAATCGAGCTGGATCGGCTCGGTCGCGCGCCCGCGCAGCTCCCGGACCCGGCTGCGCTCATAGATCTCCACGCCCCGGTCCCTCGCGTGCCGGGCGAGCGCGTAGGCGAGCTTCGCGGGGTGCACGAGCGCGGTCTGCCGGGCATCGAACTCCGCGCCGAGGAACGTGGGCGAGTTGATTCGGGCCCGGCTCGCCTCCGCGTCCAGCACGGTTCGACCCGCGCGCGCATCGGCGGAGAGCCAGTCCAGCTGGTGCGGCTCGTTGGCCACGGTGAGGGAACCCGTGCGCTCGAATTCGACGTCGAGCCCGTGCTCCGCGACGAAGCGCTCGATCTCATCCAGGTTCGTCACCCCGAGCCGGTTCAGGGTTCCGATCTCGTCGGGCCAGCGAGCGAGGCCGTTGGCCTCCCCGTGAGTCAGGCTCGCCTCGCAGAAGCCGCCGTTGCGGCCGGAGGCGGCCCAGCCCACCGTTTTGGCCTCCAGCAGGACGACGCGGGCATCGGGGAACGCTTCCCGCAGCCGGATCGCGGTCCACAGCCCGGCGTAGCCGCCGCCGACCACGGCGAAGTCCGCGGTCAGACAGTCGCGGAGCGCCGGGAAGCTCGGGGCGTTTTCGGCCGCGTCCTCCAGCCAGTAGCAGGCCAGGCGGGTCTCGGCGAGCGAGTCTTCGACAAAGCGCGCCGCAGGGCGACGTCGCTCGAATACGGTTTCTGCCACGGTTCTTGTCCTCCCGAACCCGATCCTGGCAGATTCGCGCCCCGGCGTGGCTCAGAGTTTGCCCGGTGCCCGATCCTCGGAGGAAACGCTCGGTTCCCCGGCGCGGCTCCCCGGGGCGATGCTCCGGCCCGGTTACTCGGCCGGGGGCTTCATGATGGCGCCGGTGGCCAGACCCATCGCGAGGCCGGCGGGCAGCCACCACCAAAACTGCGTGAGCAGGCCGAGCACGGTGCCCATGATCGCGCCCATGATGAGGGCCACGATCATCTGCTTGCGCCGCGCGTGCTGACTGGGTTCGCCGGGTTTCGTCATGGCCCTAGCCTACGCTTTCCCCAGCTCGGAAAGAACCGGGTGCGCGGCGGCGAGCGCCGCGAGCGAGCCCTCCCGATCCCCGAAGGCGGCACGGTCGCGGGCGTCGCCGAGGAGATCCTGCACGAGCTTCGCCTCGGCGGCGGTTTCCGGGCTGAACTCCGCGGGGAGCGCGCCGGGTTCCGCGCCGCGGCTCAGCGCTTCGACGGCGTAGCGGACGCGGCGAGCGTCCTTGCGCACGCGGTGCAGCCGCGCGGCCCAGGGGGATTCCCCGGCCGGCTCCGTCGCGGCGTCGGGAACCGTTTCCGGGTCCGCCTCCGCCTCCGCCGCGGTGTCCAGGACGAGGGACCAGTTCGCGAGCAGGTCCTCGGCCCCGGTGCGCAGCCGCTCGCGCCGGAGCCGGAGGAGTCCGGCCAGGGTGTCGGCGCGGCCCGGGGCGGCTTCGGGCGCGGCCTGCGGCTCGGTTTCGGGCGCGGCTCCGGATCCTTCGTCGGCCCCGGACGGGATGGGCGCACGGACGAGCGCCTCGCGGAGCGCGCGCACGGCGTCGCTCAGGGCCCCCGCGTCGAGCCCGGCGACCAGGCGCTCGTGCGCCCGCCGATGCCGGTCCTCGAGCGCGGCGATCTGCTCGGGCGACGCGTCCCGGGCGCGCGCGGCGGCGAGCCGGACCTCGGCGTCCCGCGGTTCGCCGAGGAGCCGGCCCAGGGCGCGGAGGCGTTCCGCGGCGGGGGCGAGGCTGCCGCCCGTCTCGCGGAGGAGGGGGCCGAAGACGTCCAGGAGGCTCCGGCTGCGTCGCACGAGGATCCGAGTCTGGTGCACCCGATCCGGGTCGTCACGAACGAGTTCCTCGTGGGCTGCCGCGAGCCGGTCGGCGAGGTCGCGCAGTGCGGTGCGCACGAGGTCCGCGGCGCTCGTCCCGGATCGGGCCCAGGCGGCGTGCGAGGTGAGCCCCAGCGCGCGCTGAATTTTGGCGTCGCTCGCCGCCGGGGTGGCCCCGGCGTCCCGGAGCTGCTGCTGGACCCGGCCGAAGAGCACGGCGCCGAGGGCGACGTCTTCGACGAGCAGCTCCGCCTCCCACTCGCGCCACTGCCGCACGGTGCCGTCCCGGTGCACGGTCGCGCGCACCCGGTCATCGGCGATCTCGATGAGGTCCTCGCCCGCGTCGGTGCGCAGCGTACTCGTGGCGCGGCTGGTCTCCATCGTCACGGTGGCCTCGAGGCGGAGCTCGGCGGGGTCCTGGCCCGTGCGGCTGGCCAGCTCCTCGCGAGCGCCCGCGGGGAGCTCCTCGGCGTCCGGCCAGCGGAGTTCGTGCACCCCGTCGGGGCGGCGCTCCTTGAGGTGCCAGCCCGCATCGGAGCCGCCCCGGCGGTGCCGGAACGCGGCCCCCGCGCGGGCGAGGACGCGGTCCGCGGTGTCGTAGTACTCGGCGACGAGCTCGTGGGTCCGCCCGGGGGCATGGGTCAGCGCGGGAATCCGCAGCTCGGGCACGGGATG
>NZ_JAPFRB010000002.1:291554-297734 GCF_035726885.1 Leucobacter sp. M11
TGGATGGGGCGCTCAGTCATAGGCCCAGTGTAGAGCCCGGGGCGTGCCGCGGCCCGCGGACGGCGGGGGTGCGACGCCGGGTGGCGCGCGACCGGGGCGGGATCACCGGGCGGCGCACACCCCGGTCGGCGGTACGTCTTGGGGGGATGAGCTGCTGGCGCAAATGATCGGGGGAATGATCACCAGCGTGCTCGACGTACCGCCGTCCGGATCGCTCACCGGTTCCTTGCGGATCCGATGACGCGACCCCCGAAGCAGTGCGTGCTTGCGGGGTCCGAACCAGTAAATCAGCCGGGCCGCTCCCGGGTGACCGGGGGAGGGTTTTGCGTCGTTTTTCACCCGCTTTCTCACCCCGACCGGGACGCCGCCCGGATCAGTCGAAGAGCCCCGTCTCGGTCGCTCGGCGCACGGCGTCCGCCCGCGAGGAGACCCCAAGCTTCCGGTACAGGGTGCGCAGCTGGGCTTTGACGGTGTTCGGGGAGACCCGCAATCGCGTCGCGAGGCTCGGGATGGGGTCGCCCCGGGTCAGCTCCGCGAGCAGGAGCCGCTCGCGCTTCGTGAGGGTGACGGTCGGCTGGGATGCCCGGAGCAGGTCCGTCGTCGCCGGGTCCCGGTCGAGGAAGCCCTGCACCATCGCCCGGTCCTCCTCCCCCACCAGGTCGGCGAGGGCGACGAGGTCCGCGCGCGGGGTGAACAGCATCGGCATGAGTCCCTGGGTGCTCCGCATCACGGCGAGCGCTTCCTCGGCGCCGTCGCGCGCGACCTCGCGGTGCCCGAGCCGGAGCGAGGCGGCCGCCGAGAGCAGCAGCCCCACCGCATTGTTCCGGGAGCGACGCCACAGGCTCGCCGGGTCGACGACCTCCCGCAGCACGGCCTTGGCCCGCTCCGGCCGCTCGGCGAGCAGGTGGGCGAGCCCGAGGACCGCCGCCCGGGTGCCCGAGTTTTTGGGGACCTCGCCGAGCTGCGTGATCGCCGCGGTGACCCGACCCGTGGCGAGGATGGCGAGGGCGCGCACGATGAGCAGTGAGCTGCGCCCGTCCGCGGAGGGCGGGGGCATCCGGTCCGTGCCGAGGGCCACATCGATTCGGGTGAGTGCCTCTGGGCTGCGCCCGAGGCATATCTGAGTGAGCGCATCCGCGACGGAGAACTGGACCCAGTGCTCCATGCCGGGAACGTGCGGGCGGACCCGGTCGAGCTCCGCCGCCGCGGCGGCGGGATCCAGCCGCTCCAGCGCGTCGAGGCTGCGGGCGACCCGGAATCCGGCGCCAAAGTAGCTCTCGGTCCACTCGGCGGGTGGCGCTCCCCGGTCGATGCGGGCGAGCAGTTCCCGGGTCGCGGTCATCTCCCCGCGCATCGCGGACAGGGCCGCGAGGTGCCCCAGCCCGTGGAAGGACGCCAGCGGGTAGCGCCCGCTCGCGAAGGCTTCCGCCAGCTCCAGCGCCCGGTGCGCGGCGGGCAGCTCGGCCGCGGCGGCGAGGGAGAAACCGCAGCTCTGCAGCAGCATGGGCGCGTTCGCCCCGAGCCGTTCCCGGTCCACGGCGCCCAGGCGCTCCGCCACCGCGAGCGCCCGGTGCGCGCGCCGCGCCGCACGGCCGCTGTCCCCGAGCAGCCGGTAGCTCGTCGAGGTCACCGCGAAGGCCCAGAGCGCCTCGCTGGGCTCCTCGGCGACGTCACGGCGGTCGAGCGTCTTCACCACACGCCGCAGGAGCAGCCCGACGCGGGGGCCGGGCGCGGCCGCGAACATCATGAGTGCGAGGTAGTAGGCGAGCACCGGGGAGGCCTCCAGCTCGCGCTCCCCGATGCGTTGCAGGATGCCGTAGACGCGCGCCGTGGCCTCCCCCGTGAACTGCGTCCACCCCGCGCGCAGGGCGCGGGCCGCGAGGTCGAGGTCGCCCAGGTCCACGGCGTGCTCCAGGGCGTCCGCGTAGCGCCCGCTGTCGAGCGCGATGCGCAGCAGGCTCTGCTTGATCCGGCCAAGTTCCCCGCCGAAGCGAATGAGGGCCTGCCCGTGAAACAGCCGCTGCCAGCGCGGGGCGAAGCGGAACCGGGGCTCGGCCTCGCCGTCGCAGAGGGCCCACTCCCCCAGGTCGTCGCAGACGGCCTGGGCCAGGTGGCCGTCCACCTGCTCGGTGCCGGTGATCGCCACCGCCTCGGCCCGCGTGACCGCCGGGGCGAAGGACAGCAGCAGGTAGCTGCGCACGACGTCGGCGATCTCGGGCTCGTTGAAGTACAGGTCGAACAGGGTCTTGGCCACCTGTTCGCCGTTCAGCACGCCCAGCTCCGGGGAGGGCGCCCCCGCGGGGACCGGCTCGCCGGCGAGCCGGAGCCGGTCGTGCTCCTGAGCGAGGCCGAGCCCGACGATGCGCGTCACGATGGGGCTCGGGTACAGCCCGGTGCCGAGCGTGGGGGGCACGGGGTGCCCGGTGATCGCGACGATCGCGCGCTCGGTTTCCTCGGGGGTGAAGTACAGGTCCGCCTGGCCGATCGTCGTCACGTCGAGCCGCGCGCCGAGGCTCAGCGCGCCGAGCTGGGCCGCCGCGCGGGTCGCCGCGACCACGCGGAGCAACCGGTAGCGCTCCAGCAGGTCGATGAGCAGGGTCTCGGCCTGCGGATTGCCCACCTTCGAGGCGTGGTCGATGAGCACCGTGAGGGGTCGGTCCCGATCGCGGAGCAGCCGATGGATCGTGGCGAGCGGTTCCTCTCCGGGCAGGGCCGCCGCCGCGTCCAGGCCGAGCAACCGGTCCCGGATTCCGAGCAGGAGGTGCGCGTAGCTCCCGTCGAAGCAGCTGCAATCCACGAACACCCAGTCCCGACCCGAGCGCTCCAGGTGCGTGGCCCACTGAATGAGCAGGACGCTCTTTCCCGAGCCGAAGGTGCCCCGGACCAGGGTGAGCGGTGCGGCGTCTCCCAGCCGTTCGATCAGTCGGGGGCGTTCGATCACCGCGGCGGAGAGCCGGGGCAGCGACAGAAATTCGGTCACGCTCTCCCCCTCAGCACCTCAGCCTCGCGTGCGACAGGCCGGCTCCCGTGCTCGCCCCGGAAACCGGGGGCTTGACTCGCTAGCGTACCCCCCTTTCCCGCCTCGCGCCCACCCGCACATCCCGCGCCGGACGCCCGCCGCGGACACCGCCCCGGACACCGACCCGGGGCCCGGGCCCTGACGCTGCCCGTTCGTCGCCGAGGGGTGCAAAGCCGGATCGATCCTGATAGGTTGCTTAGGTCATCCTAATTTAGGTAACCCTCGCCTTCGTCGGACCAGGGCGTCTCCCATCCGAGAAGCGCGTCTACTACGCAGAGGAACTCCCCACCATGAAGCTTTCCCCACGTCTGGGCGGCCTGTTCGCCGCCGCAATTGCCGGCAGCCTGCTCCTGAGCGGATGCACCTCCGGGGACACCGGCCAGGACACGAAGCCCGAGATCCAGCCCACCGAAAGCGGCTCCGTCTCCGTTGAGACGCTCGGCACGACCGTCGAGGTCCCCGTCGAGCCCGAGCGCGTGATCGCCCTCGACAACACCTCCTTTGAGACGCTCTACGACTGGGGCGTCACCCCGATCGCGGTCCCCAAGGGCCTGCTGCCCGCCAAGGGCTTCGAGAAGTGGATCGACGACGACAGCATCGTGGACCTCGGCAACCACCGCGAGCCCGACATGGAGGCCCTGTCCGGCCTGGAGGCGGACCTCGTGATTTCCGGGTACCGCTTTAGCGACTACAACGACGACATCGTCGGCATGGACATCGGCCCCGTGATCGACATCGCCGGTGACGACGAGGCCGAGGGCGGCTACGTCGAGTCCCTGAAGGCCCAGACCGAGGTGCTCGGCGAAATCTTCAACGAGGCCGAGAAGGCGACGGCGATCATCACGGAGCTCGACGAGGCGGAGCTGGCAGCCCAGGACGCCACGGACGGCGAGAAGGTCTTCCTCGCGGTCGCCACGGGCGGCAAGATCGACAACGGCGCGCAGCGCATCGGCCGGATCATCGAGCCGATGAACCTCACCGACGTCTTCGCCGGCGAGTCCGGCGACGTGCACGGCGACTCCGGTCTCGCCCCCGAGACCATCGCCCAGGCAAACCCCGACTGGGTGATCGTCCTGGACCGCGACGCGGGCGTCGGCGACGACTCCGCCCCCGCCAAGGCCCTCTTCGAGGCGCAGGAGGCCTTCGCCGGCACCACCTTCGGCAAGAACGACCAGATCATCTACCTGGACCCCTTCTTCTACACGCGCGAGGGTATCCAGTCGTACACTGAGGCCTACCAGCAGATCGCTGACGCGTTCTCGGCCGCGAAGTAACCCGGACCCCCGGACTCACCCGCGACCACCGGCGCGGGGTCGGCTCCGGCCGACCCCGCGCTGCTCAAGCCAGGACCCTCATGACGCACCCCACCGCACCGCCCGTGACCCCCGACCCCGCGGCGACGCCGCCACCCACCCCGGCCCCGCGCGCTCGCGCCTCGGCGGCCGCGCTGCCCGCGCCGAAGCCCGCCCGGGCCCGCTCCCCCCGCTTCCGCGCCGTGCTCCTCACGAGCATCGCGACGCTCACCGGCGCGCTCATCGTCGCCTCGCTCCTGATCGGCGGCTACGAGATCACGCTGGTCGGCATCTTCACCGACCCCGAGATGCGCGAGATGTTTCTCATCTCCCGGGTGCCGCGAACGCTCGCCCTCGTCTTCTCGGCCGTGGCGATGAGCGTCTGCGGCATCATCATGCAGATGATCACGCAGAACCGCTTCGTCGAGCCGACCACCGTTGGCAGCAGCCAGTGGGCGGGGCTCGGCATGCTCGTGGTGCTCCTCGTCGCCCCGCAGGCGCCCCCGATGGTCAAGATGATCGTCGCGGTCGTCTTCGCGTTCTTCGGCACCGGGCTCTTCCTGCTCGTGCTGCGGCGCATCGCGGTGCGCTCCTCGATCATTGTGCCCCTCGTCGGCATCATGATGGGCGCGGTCGTCGGGGCCGTGATCACCTTCCTCGCGGGCACCTTTAACCTGTTGCAGTCGATGGGCGCGTGGAGCTCCGGCGGCTTCAGCAGCATCGTGCGCGGCTTCTACGAGCCACTCTGGGCCGTGGTCATCGTCGCGGTGGCCGCCTTCATCCTCGCGGATCGGTTCACGGTGGCGGGGCTCGGCAAGGACGTGGCGACCAACGTCGGCCTGAACTACGGCCGCATCACCCTGATCGGCGTGATCATGGTCGCCGTGGCCACCGGCATCACGAGCGTGGTCGTCGGCTTCATCCCCTTCCTCGGCCTGGTCGTGCCGAACATCATCTCGATGCTGCTCGGTGATGACCTGCGGCGAAACCTGCCCTGGATCGCGGTGACGGGCGTCGGCTTCCTCCTCGCCTGCGACCTCATCGGGCGTACCGTCATCGCGCCGATGGAGATCCCGGCCTCGGTCATCTTGGGCTTCGTCGGCGCCGCCGTCTTCCTCGGTCTCCTCGTGCGGCAGCGGAGGAACGTCCTTGGCTAAGTCCTCCTCCTCAGCGCTGCCCCCGGCCCCGAAGGCCCCGCGGGTGGCTCGCCCCCCGCGGCCCGGCCTGCGCCTGGCCGTCACCGCGGCGATCACCGTCGTGGTGCTGCTCGGCTTCATGTTCCTCTTCGTTCGCGGCTCCTTCGCCTACAGCGTGGGGCTGCGCGCCACGATGCTCGGCGGGATGACCGTCGCGGCCTTCACCCAGGGCATCGGCACGGTCGTGTTCCACACGATCACGCAGAACCGGATCCTGACCCCGTCGATCATCGGCTTCGACTCGATGTACGTCCTCATGCAGACGCTCATGGTCTTCGTGTTCGGCGGCACCGTCATCAGCCAGACGGAGGGGATCCCAAAGCTCATCGCCCAGACCGCGCTCATGGTTGTCTTCGCAACCATCCTGTACCGGTGGCTGTTCTCCGGGCGCTTCGGCAGCCTCTTTCTGCTCCTCCTCGCCGGGGTCGTGATCGGCATGGCGTTCTCCAGCCTCTCGGGCTTCCTGCAACGGTTGCTCTCCCCCACCGAGTACGACGTGCTCTCGGTCAAGCTCTTCGGGCGCATCAGCGCGGTCAACCCCGAGTATCTGCCGCTCGCCTTCGGGGTCTGCGCGGTCATCGGGGTCGTGCTCTGGCGGCGGCGCTTCCGCCTCGACGCCCTCCTGCTCGGCCGGGACCAGGCCACGAGCATCGGCGTCGCCTACACCCGCGAA
>NZ_JAPFRB010000002.1:297769-298780 GCF_035726885.1 Leucobacter sp. M11
CGCGTTCTCCACCGCGCTCGTGGGACCGCTGACGTTCTACGGTTTCATCGTGGCGACCCTCGCCTACCAGCTCGCGGGAAGCCATCAGCACCGCTTCGTGATGCCGATGGCGTTCCTGCTCGGCCTCATCACCCTCGCGGGCGGGCAGTTCATCATGCAGCACGTCTTCTACGCGGGCGGCTTCCTCACCGTGATCATCGAGTTCCTCGGTGGCATCCTCTTCATCATCCTGCTGCTTCGGAAGGGCACCCTGTGATTACGTTTACCGATGTCGTGAAGGACTACCCGGGGGCCCGCGTGCTCGGCCCCGTCACGGGCGAGATCGCCACGGGGGGCATCACCGCCCTCATCGGCCCGAACGGGGCGGGCAAGTCCACCCTGCTCACCGCGATCGGGCGGCTCCTTGAGCCGGACGCGGGGGTGATCACGGTCGCCGGGCTCGACGTGCGGGCCACGAAGTCCGACGAGCTGGCCAAGCACCTGTCGATCCTGCGGCAGGACAACCACATCCAGGCCCGGCTCACCGTGCGCGACCTCGTCGGCTTCGGGCGCTTCCCCTATTCGAAGGGGCGGCTTCGCCCCGAGGACCTCCGGTTCGTGGACGAGGCGCTCGAGTTTCTGAACCTCACGGCCCTCGCGGACCGCTTCCTCGACCAGCTCTCCGGCGGGCAGCGTCAGCGCGCCTACGTCGCGATGGTGCTCGCGCAGGACACCGCGACCGTGCTCCTGGACGAGCCGCTGAACAACCTGGACATGAAGCACTCGGTGCTCATGATGCGGCAGCTGCGTCGGGCCGCCGACGAGCTCGGAAAGACCATCGTGCTCATCGTCCACGACGTGAACTTCGCGGCGGCCTACGCCGACCGGATCATCGCGCTGCGCGACGGGCTCATCTGCCACTCGGGCACGGTCGCCGAGATCATGACCGACGCGGTGCTCACGGATGTGTTCGACACCCCCGTCCGGGTGCACGAGGTGGAGGGGCAGCCCACCGCGATCATCCTGCGCTGA
>NZ_JAPFRB010000002.1:298815-304097 GCF_035726885.1 Leucobacter sp. M11
TTTTGCCCAGGCGCGGGCGCGGCTGAGCGTCTAGACTCGGGGCAGGTCGAGAGGAGGACGCCCGCATGGTCACCGCGTGGTTGATGGCGCAGTTCCTCGCGCTCGTCCTGAGCCTCGCGCTCGGCGCGCAGCTCTCCCAGCCCTCCGGCGGCACGATCGCGCTCGTCGCGCTCAGCCTGGCCCTGCTGGTCCCGGCCGCACCCATCGTCTTCCGGGTGCTGCGCCGGGCGCTCCCGGGCGCGGTGCGTCCCCCGGCGCGCGGGGTCACCCGCCCCCACCTCGCGCCGCGCCGCGCCGCGGGAGCCCCGGGCACCCGCGGCTCCGTTCGCGCGCGGGCCCCGGCGACGGCGGACGCCTAGCCGAGACCCGGCGCTGCTCCGCGGCGCCCGCGCGTCCGGATGCTCCCAGCTCTGACCGCTCCCCGTCGCCCCTCCGTGTGGCGGCGACAGCGCACGCGGCAGTGCCGCACCTCGGGTGCGGGCGGGAGTCCGCCGCACCGCTCCGGCTCAGGCGTCTCCGCCCGCTGCGCGGCGCCCGCCCGGGCTGCCCCGCACGGAGCCACGCGGCTCCAAAGCCCGTTGTTCGACCGCACCCGTCCCCGGAGGACCCGTGAACATTTACGATTTTGCCCCCATCCGCGCCCTGATCAACGGGGCCTACTGGGTGGTCACCGCCCTGAGCGAGCTGCTCGCCCCGCTCGCGGGCGGGGCGAGCGCCGCGCTCGCCGTGATCCTGCTCACCGTGCTCGTGCGCACCCTGCTCATCCCCGTCGGGCGTTCCCAGGTCAAGGCGGGGATCACCCGCGAGCGGATCGCCCCGAAGCTGCAGGAGATCCAAAAAAAGTACCGCAAGAACCCCGAGCTGCTCCAGCGCAAGACGATGGAGCTCTACGCCGCCGAGAAGGCCTCGCCCTTCGCCGGGTGCCTCCCCGTGCTGTTTCAGATGCCCGTGCTGATGGGCGTCTACGGCCTGTTCATCCTGCCGGAGATCGGCGGGGAGCCGAACGAGTTGCTCAGCCGCACCTTCCTCGGCATTCCGCTCGGCACCGGCTTCCTCGGGCAGATCACCGCGGGTGAGGTCACCTGGACGTCCGCCCTCGTCTTCCTCGCCATCATCGTGATTATCGCCGTCGTCGCCCAGTTCTCGCGGCGGCTGCTCACCCCGCCCACGCCGCCCCAGCAGGCCCGGCCGGAGCCCCAGCCGGGGATGCCCGCCATGCCCGACCTGAGCGGCATGATGCGCGTCATGAGCTTCATGCCGTTCATGACCGCCGTGATCGCGGCCTTCGTGCCGCTCGCCGCGGCGCTCTACCTCATGACCACGACCGCCTGGACGCTCGTCGAGCGCCTCGTGCTCCGCCGGGTCATGGGCGCGACCCCGATCCCAAAGGCGTAGCCGCCACGCTGCCGCGTGCCACCCGGGTTCGCGGCAGCGCAGCGTTCGCTCGGCGCACAGCTCGCGGCAGGGGCGCGGCGCTCACCGCACGGGGCGCGTCGGGTGACGGGTGGGGGCTGGGGGCTGGGGGCTGGTGCCCCAGAGAGGAATCGAACCTCCGACACCGGCTTTAGGAGAGCCGTGCTCTATCCACTGAGCTACTGGGGCGCACCGGTTCATCTTATCGGATTCGACCGGGGCGGAGGGCGCGGCCACGGCCCGACCGGGCGGAACCGGGCCGGGGATGACCGGGCCGGGGATGACCCATAAAACGACTCAGGGGGCCGCACCCTTCGGTGCGGCCCCCTGAGTCTGCAGAGAACTGGTGTCGGCGTCGGCGCTTAGCCGATGCGGACGAAGCCGGAGTAGCCGGCGGGGTCGGCGTCGTAGTGGGTCTCGACGGTGTTGCCGCCGTTCCAGCCACTGTGGATCGCCTGGTGGTTGACGCCGTCACCCGAGTACATGGCGACGTGGCCACCGTTGTCGGCGCCGCGCATCATGATGTCACCGGCGCGGACCTCCGACGCGGAGATCGGGGTGCCGTAGCCGAGCGCACCCCAGACACCGAGGTCGCCCACGTTGTAGCCCAGGTCGCGCAGCGCGCGCTCGATGAGCACGGTGCAGTCCTGGATGGAGCCGATCTGCGAGCGGGCGGAGGCCAGCAGGGCCCCGGCGCTCGCGCTGGCGGGAGCGCCGCCAGCCTTGGCTGCGGGAGCGGCCGCGGGAGAGGTGGTGGCCGGCTTGTTGGAGACGGCGAGGGCGGCGGCGGAGGCCTGCTCTTCCTGCTCGGTCTCGATCTTCAGCATTTCGGCGGCGAGCTTGTCGGTGGCGGCCTTCTTCTCGGCGGCCTCCTGCTCGGCCTGCTTCAGCGCGACGGCGTCGAGGTCGTCCTGCGTCTGCGCGTCGAAGCGGGTCAGCTCCATCTGCTTCTCGACCTCTTCGGCCGTCAGCTGCTGCACCTTTGCGAAGACCTGCTCAGAGAGGTCGTCGCTCGAGGGTGCGGCGTACGCGGGGAGGGCGAGGGTGCCGATGAATCCTACGGCGAGCGTCGCACCCACGATGCTGCGAACGTTCTTTTTGGTCGTCGTGGCCTTGGTCCGGCGGGCCTCAAGTGATGCCAGCTCGGTTCCAGGATTTTCTGCCAATTGTCTACCTATCGTCTGCGGTTCAGTTCGTCTGCGGTTCAACTCAAGTGTGACCCGTGTGGATCAGAGACTTGTTTAGCGTAACCGAAGATCACGGAATTGTCACGCTCCGACGGAAATTCGCGGAAAATCGCGGAAAATCGCCGCCGGAACCGGCGCCCGGTCGGGCTCGGTGGCTACACCACACCCTGCGCGAGCATGGCCTCCGCGACCCCGACGAAGCCCGCGCTGTTCGCGCCGAGGACGTAGTCGCCCGGTTTCCCGTAGCGCTCGGAGGCCTCGTAGGCGCTGTCGTGGACGTGGCACATGATGGCGCGGAGGCGCTCCTCGCTGTCCCCGAAGGTCCAGGACTGCCGCGCGGCGTTCTGGCTCATTTCCAGGGAGGATGCGGCGACCCCGCCCGCGTTCGCGGCTTTGCCGGGCGCGAAGAGCACCCCGGCCTCCTGAAAGAGGTGCACGGCGTCGGGCACGACGGGCATGTTTGCGCCCTCGGCCACGAGGCTGACGCCGTTCGCGATGAGCCGCTGCGCGTCCGCGAGGAGGAGCTCGTTCTGGGTCGCGCAGGGGAAGGCGAGGTCGGCGGGCACCTCCCACACGTTCCCCTTGGCCACGAAGCGTGCGCCGGGCCGCCGCTCGGCGTACTCCGAGACCCGTCCGCGCTCGACCTCTTTGATCTGACGGAGCAGCTCCAGGTCGATGCCCGCCTCGTCCACAACGTAGCCAGAGGAGTCGGAGACCGTGATCGCGGTCGCGCCCAGCTGACGCAGTTTCTCGATCACGAAGGTGGCCACGTTCCCGGAGCCGGAGACGATGGCCGTTCGGCCCGCCACGGAGGAGCCGGTGCGCGCGAGCATCCGCTCCGCGAAGAACACGGCCCCGTACCCGGTGGCCTCGTTGCGGACCTCGGCCCCGCCCCAGCCGGTGCCCTTGCCGGTGAGGACGCCCGACTCGTGCCGGTTCGTGAGGCGGCGATACTGACCAAAGAGGTAGCCGATCTCCCGACCGCCGACGCCGATGTCCCCCGCGGGGACATCGGTGTGCTCGCCGAGGTGGCGGAAGAGCTCGGTCATGAAGCTCTGGCAAAAGCGCATGACCTCGCCGTCGCTGCGCCCGTGCGGGTCGAAATCGGAGCCGCCCTTGCCGCCGCCGATCGCCTGCCCCGTGAGCGAGTTCTTGAAGATCTGCTCGAAGCCGAGGAACTTCACGATGGAGAGGTTCACGGAGGAGTGAAAGCGCAGTCCTCCCTTATAGGGGCCGAGCGCCGAGTTGAACTGCACGCGGAAACCGCGGTTCACGCGAACCGTGTTCGCATCGTCGACCCAGGGCACCCGGAACATGATCTGCCGCTCGGGCTCGATCAATCGCTCCAGGAGGCGCGCGTCCAGAAACTCGGGGTGTTCGTCGAGCACGGGCGCGACGGACTCCAACACCTCATACACCGCCTGCAGAAACTCCGGTTCCCCGGGGTTTCGCGCGAGGGCGATCTCCGCAATCTCGTTGACGTGGGTCTGCGATTTTGGCAAAGTCAAACTGGGCTCCTTCTCAGTTAGCGAGCCCCTGCGTTTGTTGGATCGGGTTGACTCCCGGCAAGGGGCTACTGCGAAACGAAGATGTGGCCCGCAACCTCGAGGGGGAGTTCGAGCCCATCGTCGAAACCATCGACCTCGACGAGCACATAGGAGCCCGTCTGGGAGAAGGTCGCGGTCTTGCCGGGCATCACGCCCGACATCTTGAGCTGCTGGAGCAGCTCGGGGTCAACCTGGATCGGCTCGGCGAGGCGGCGAATAATCGCCTTCGCTCCCGTGCGACCGCCACTCAGGAGCTCGACCAGGTTGGTGACCCCCGTGAGGAACGGCTTCGTCGGGCTCTCGCCCAGCTCGTCCAGTCCGGGGATCGGGTTGCCATAGGGCGACTCGGTGGGGTGATCGAGGATCGTGAGGAGCTTGCGCTCCACCTGCTCGCTCATCACGTGCTCCCACCGGCAGGCCTCCACGTGCACGAACTCCCACTCGAGTCCGATCACGTCGGCGAGCAAACGCTCAGCCAGGCGGTGCTTCCGCATCACGTGGGTGGCCTTGGTGCGGCCAGCCGGCGTGAGCTCCAGGTGACGATCGCCGGTGACGATCACCAGCCCGTCTCGTTCCATCCGGCCAACGGTCTGAGACACGGTTGGTCCGGAGTGTCCGAGCCGCTCCGAAATACGCGCGCGCAGGGGAACGATTCGTTCCTCTTCAAGCTCGAGAATCGTGCGAAGATACATCTCCGTCGTGTCGATCAGGTCGGCCATGTGTTCCCTCCGGGGTTACCGTTCATCGTCAGCTTACCCGGTGGGCGACCATCGGAAGAACCGAGGGAACACCCACCACTCGATACACTAGCCGTCATGGCCGACATTCTGCTCCCCCAGGAACTCATCCCCGCCGACGGACGCTTTGGTTGCGGACCGTCCAAGATCCGCCCCGCGCAGCTCGACGCGCTCGCGCAGCTGAACCCCGCCGTGCTCGGCACCTCGCACCGACAGGCTCCCGTCAAGGACCTCGTTGGCTCGCTTCGCTCCGGGCTGAGCGACCTCTTCCGTGCCCCGGAGGGCTACGAGGTCCTGCTCGGCAACGGCGGCGCGAGCGCCTTCTGGGACGCCGCCGCACACTCGCTGATCGAGAAGCGCAGCCAGAACCTGGCCTTCGGCGAGTTCGGCGCAAAATT
>NZ_JAPFRB010000002.1:304183-305052 GCF_035726885.1 Leucobacter sp. M11
AGGGCGTTGACGTCTACGCCTGGGCGCACAACGAGACCTCCACCGGCGTGATGGCCCCCGTCACCCGCGTGGCGGGCGACGCGGGCGCGCTGACCGTGATCGACGCGACGAGCGCCGCGGGTGGGATCGACTTCGACGCCGCCGAGGCGGACGTCTACTACTTCTCCCCGCAGAAGAACTTCGCCTCCGACGGTGGCCTCTGGTTCGCCCTGTTCTCCCCCGCCGCCATCGAGCGCGTCGAGCGCATCGCCGCGAGCGGGCGCTACATCCCCGATTTCCTGAAGCTCTCGCACGCCGTCAGCAACTCCCGCCTGAACCAGACGCTGAACACCCCGGCGCTCGCGACCCTGGCCATGATGGAGAACCAGGTGGCCTGGATGAACGAGAACGGCGGGCTCGCCTGGGCCGCCGCCCGCACCGCCGAGTCCTCCGGGGTGCTCTACGACTGGGCGGAGGCCTCCGCCGTGGCCACCCCCTTTGTCACGGACCCGGAGCACCGCTCGCAGGTCGTCGCGACCCTGGACTTCGACGAGTCCGTGGACGCGGCCGCCATCGCGAAGGTCCTTCGCCAGAACGGGATTGTCGACACCGAGCCCTACCGCAAGCTCGGGCGGAACCAGCTCCGCATCGCGACCTTCACCGCGATCGAGCCCGAGGACGTGCGCGTGCTCACCCGCGCCATCGACTACGTGCTGGAGCGCCTGGGCTAGTCCCCGAACCGCCAGAAACAGCGCACCGCCCGATCCCAGCGTCTGCCGGGGTCGGGCGGTGTTCTGTGTGGCGGCCGGGCGCGCACGCCGCACCGGCGCGCGCGCGTCCGCTACGGGGTGCGCTCGCCCTCGTCGTCCGGGTCCTCCTCGAAGCCGAAC
>NZ_JAPFRB010000002.1:305226-305362 GCF_035726885.1 Leucobacter sp. M11
GCCCGTGGGGCCTCCGTCGCGGTGTCGGTGCCGGATGCGTCGTCCTCGGCGTCGCCGGCGAGCTCGGGATCGAGGTCGTCAATCACGACCCCGTCCACCTCGGAGTCGAAGTCGCTGTGATCGTTGTCGAGGATGT
>NZ_JAPFRB010000002.1:305420-307359 GCF_035726885.1 Leucobacter sp. M11
CTGGGACTCCTGGAACTGCGCGAGCCGATCGGACCACGGCAGCCAGTCCGGGGCCAGCAGGGAGGCCTCGCTCGGCAGCAGTTCCACCTCGAGCACGGTCGCCGGGGCGTCCGCGTCCACCCGGGTCAGGGAGGCGGCCCAGCGCCAGTCGGGGTAGCCCGGCAGGAGGCAGGCGAAGAACAGCGTCACGGTGTGCGCGTCGTGCGCCTCGAAGCCAGCGGCCTCGCCCACCGTCGCGGCGGGCGTGATCTCGTGGATCCCGGCGAGCGCGAGCGCCCGCTCCGCCAGGAGCGAGCGATCAAACTCGGTGACCGTCTCGGCGGGCACGCGGGACACGTCCGTCCCGCTCGTCTCGGGCTGGGCCCCCTCGGGGGAATGTTCGGAGTTAGGCATCAAAGTCGTCCGCTACCTTTCGCAGCATGGTGGCGATCTGCCGGGACTGGGCGCCCTCGGGGTACTGGCCGTGCTTCAGCCGCCCACCAACGGCGTCGAGCAGTTTCACGAGGTCCTCCACGATGATCGCCATGTCATCGGCGGGCTTTCGGCGCACCTTGGCCAATCGCGGCGGGGCGTCGATGATGCGCACGGACAGCGCCTGCGGCCCGCGCTTGCCGTCCGCGATGCCGTACTCAAGCCGGGTCCCCGGCTTGGGCTCGGCGCCCGCGGGCAGCGCGGAGGCGTGCAGGAAAACTTCCTGGCCGTCGTCACCGGCGATGAAGCCGAAGCCTCTGTCTTCGTCGTAGAACTTGACCTTGCCCGTTGGCATTCGCGCTCCCAGTCTCAGTCGGCGTCCCGGGCGGGCGCCAAGTGGCGGAAAAGAAAGAGCGGATCATGCGAGGAAACCCCAGATGCTCCGCGTCGCTAGTCTACGGGTTATTCCGGGGAAAAGCGGCTACGCTAGCGGGTGATGTCTGCAGATACCCCCACCGCAACGCGCTTCGAGCGCGTCCTCGCCTACCTCATCGTGACCGTGATGGCGCTCGCCGTCATCTCCTTCCTCTTCGTCCTGGTGACCGCGTGGGTTTCCGGGGTGGACAGCACGATCTATGACGCCTGGTACTGGCCGGCCGTCACCTTCATCTCCATGTATGGTCTCCCCGTCGGGTTTGTGCTCATCGTGATCCTGCTGATCACCTCGATGAGCCGCCGGAAGAAGGCGAACCGCCAGGATGCGACCGGCTAACCCCTCGGCGCCGCCCCAGTGAGCGGCGCATTGACCCTGGCGGCGGCCATCTCGAACTCCGATCGGGACGGCTTGCTCCGGCTCGTCCATCGCCGCTCTGTGGTGGGCGCCGCCAGCGTCGAAACGCCGCTGGACCTGGCCCGCTCCCTGCTTCGTCCAGAGTCCATCAAGCGGGGTCTCAGCCGCGCCGATCGAGCGGTGCTACACGCGCTGCGCACGGGCACAGCCCCCGCGGCCGTGTGGAGCCGCGCGCTGGAGCTCGGCCTCGCCGGGGTGCGCGGCGAGGACCCGGTGGCACCGCCCGAGATCGCCGAGGTGCTCGCGGAGCTCCTCGCGGCGGGCGAGGACCCCGAGCTGACCGCGCCCGGCCCGGCGGCGGACCCGACCGCCGCCGCCCCCGGCTCGGCCTGGTCCGAGCAGGCCTTTGACCTGGTCCGCGCCGTGAGCGCGATGCTCCGCTTCCTGCGCGAGCGCCCGGCGAAGCTCCGCGCCAACGGCCGGGTGACCGCCGGGGCGGTCCGCCAGCTCGCCGAGGGCGCCGGGGAGGAGCCCGACGCGGCCCAGTCCCTCCTCGACCTCGCCCGGAGCGCCGGACTCGCGGCCCTCGTTCGCCCCGAGGCAGAGGCGCCGTCCGAGCTCCGGATCACCGAGGGCGGGCTCGCCTGGCTGGATCAGGAGCGTCCCGAACGCTGGCTCACCCTCGCCGCCGCCCTGCTTCGGTCGATGCCTGAGGAGCTGACGGAGGCCCAGGACGTT
>NZ_JAPFRB010000002.1:307405-312248 GCF_035726885.1 Leucobacter sp. M11
CCGAGGCGGTCTTCCCGTGGTGGTTCCCCCTCGCCGCCCCCGAGACCCGCGCCGGGGTCCTGACCTGCGGCCGCCTCACCGTGCGCGCGGGTCTGTCCGTCGCCGGGCACCTCAGCGAGGCCGGGCGGGTCCTGCGCGACGGCTCCCCCGCGGACGCTCTCGCGCTGGCCCATGCCGCCTTCCCCACGCAGATTGACAAGCTCTATGTGCAGCCGGATCTCAGTGTCATCGCCCCCGGCCCGCTCCGCCCCGGGATTGAGTCCGGGTTGCTCCGCTTCGCCCGCGCCGAGCAGAGCGGGCTCGCCAGCACCTACCGCGTGGATGCCGTCTCCCTGGAGACCGCGCTGAGCCGCGGCCTGAGCGCCGCGGACATCCGGACCTTTCTGACGGAGCACTCGCTGACGGGCATCCCGCAGCCCCTCGACTATCTCATCAGCGACGTCGAGTCCCGGCACGGGAGCATCCGAGTGGCGGAGGCCCCCGCCGCCGAAGGGCTCATCCGCTCGATCGTGCACACCGCCGAGCCCGCCCAGCTCGCGGCGCTGCTCGTGGACAGCGGGCTGCGCCACCTCGGCCTCGCCCAGCTCGATGCGACGAGCGCGACCTCCCGCTTCCGCCCCGAACAGCTCCGCGGCGCGCTTCGCGAGGCCCGCATCCCGGTCGTCCCCGCGGGCGGAGCCGAGGCCGAGGCACCGGCCCCCGCACCCGTTCCGGCTGCCGCCGCCCCGGCGACGGTCCCCGACCCCGCGGCCGAGCTCGTGGATCGGGTGCTGAGCGCCTCCCAGGGCAGCGTCGAATCGGACACGATCGAGCGCACCCTGCAGCTGGCCGTCCGGGACCGCACCCGCCTCCGCGTGACCGTGTCCGCGAGCGGTCAGGAGCGCACCTTCCTCCTGCTGCCCACCGGGCTCAGCAACGGTCGCCTGCGCGGGGTCGACGCCGCCGCCGAGGTCGAGCGCACCCTGCCGCTCGCGCAGATCACCGCGATCGAGCCGCCCAGCTAACGCCGTCGGCGGTCCCGGCACGGCGAACATCGCACCCGACTCCCAGAGGGTGGTCCTAAGCTGAGGAGTTATGGATCTTGGACCCCTCATCGTGCAGAGCGACCGCACCGTCCTCCTCGAGGTCGCGCACCCCGGCTCGGAGGACGCCCGGCACGAGCTGGCCGTCTTCGCGGAGCTGGAGCGCGCCCCGGAGCACGTGCACACCTACCGCATCACCCGGCTCGGGCTCTGGAACGCCCGCGCCGCGGGGCACACGGCGGAGGAGATCATCGCCTCCCTGGACCGGCACGCGAAGTTCCCGGTGCCCTCGTCCGTGAGCACCGATATCGCCGAGACGATGAACCGCTACGGGCGGCTCGTCATCGAACGCGACGCGGAGGGAGCGCTCATCCTGCGTTCCTCCGACCCCGCGGTGCTCCGCGAGGTCAGCTCCGCAAAGAAGATCGCGCCGCTGCTCGGCAACCGGGTCGACGAGCACACCTTCCCCGTGGAGCCCTGGGCCCGGGGGGAACTCAAGCAGGAACTCGTCAAGCGCGGTTGGCCGGCCGAGGACCTCGCCGGGTACACGCCGGGCACCCCGCACGAGATCGGGCTCGTGACCGACGGCTGGGCGCTGCGCGACTACCAGCAGCGGGCCGTGGAAAGCTTCGACCGGGGCTCGGGCGTCGTCGTCCTGCCCTGCGGCGCGGGCAAGACCCTCGTCGGCGCGGGCACGATGGCCGCCGTGCAGACCAACACCCTCATCCTGGTCACCAACGCGGTCTCGGCACGGCAGTGGCGGGACGAGTTGCTGAAGCGCACGACCCTGACCGAGGACGAGATCGGCGAGTATTCGGGGCAGGTCAAGGAGATCAAGCCGGTCACGATCGCGACCTATCAGATTCTGACGAGCAAGCGGAAGGGCGAGTACGCGCACCTCAGCCTGCTCGACGCGCTCGACTGGGGCCTCATCATCTACGACGAGGTCCACCTGCTCCCCGCGCCCGTGTTCAAGCTCACCGCGGATCTGCAGGCGCGCCGCCGCCTCGGCCTGACCGCGACCCTCGTGCGCGAGGACGGCCGGGAGTCCGATGTGTTCAGCCTGATCGGGCCGAAGCGCTACGACGCCCCGTGGAAGGACATCGAGGCGCAGGGCTTCATCTCCCCCGCCGCCTGCTTCGAGGTGCGCATTGACCTGCCCGAGATGGCCCGGCTCGAATACGCGGCCGCGGAAGACGCCGAGCGGTACCGGCTGGCGGCCAGCGCGCCCGAGAAAATCGACATCACGAGCCGAATCATCGCCCGCCACCCCGGCGAGTCCGTGCTCGTCATCGGCCAGTTCATCGATCAGCTGGAGGAGATGGCCGAGGCGCTGGATGCCCCGCTCATCACGGGGCAGACGCCCGTGGACGAGCGGGAGCGGCTCTTCAACGCCTTCCGCTCCGGCGAGGTGCGGGTCCTCGTCGTCTCGAAGGTCGCCAACTTCTCCATCGATCTGCCGGAGGCCTCGGTCGCGGTGCAAATCTCGGGCTCCTACGGTTCCCGCCAAGAGGAAGCGCAGCGGCTCGGCCGCTTGCTCCGCCCGAAGTCGAACGGCCACACGGCCTCCTTTTATACGCTCGTGGCCCGGGACACGGTCGATCAGGACTTCGCGCAGAATCGGCAGCGCTTCCTCGCCGAGCAGGGCTACGCGTACACGATTACGGACGCGACGAGCCTGTAGCGGCGCGAGAAACGCTCCGGGCTGATCGGGGCGCACGGCCCACGCGAGGAGTGACTCCCCGGAGCCGCACACGAGGCCCAAAAAAGTTTTCAGGCAGAACATAGCAAACTGTCAGATAATGGACGTATGAACAAGGGACCACGCATTCTGATCGTCGATGACGAGCCGAGCATTCGCGAGCTCCTCACCACGAGCCTCCGCTTCGCCGGTTTCGGTGTCCGTGCCGTGTCAAACGGTGCGCAAACCATCTCCGCAGTTCTTGAGGAAGAGCCCGATCTGATCGTGCTCGACGTCATGCTGCCCGATATGAACGGCTTCAGCGTCACCAAGCGCCTGCGCTCCGCCGGCTACACCGCCCCCATCCTGTTCCTCACCGCAAAGGACGACACCGAGGACAAGATCATGGGCCTGACCGTGGGCGGCGACGATTACGTCACCAAGCCGTTCAGCCTGGACGAGATCGTCGCCCGGATCAAGGCGATCCTGCGCCGCACCATCCAGGAGGACGAGGACGCGGTCATCACGACCGGCCCCCTCGTGATGGACCAGGACACCCACGAGGTGACGATCGACGGCACCCCCGTCGAGCTGAGCCCGACCGAGTTCAAGCTCCTCCGCTACCTGATGCTCAACCCGAACCGGGTGCTCTCCAAGGCGCAGATCCTCGACCACGTCTGGGAGTACGACTTCAACGGCGACGCCGGGATCGTGGAGTCCTACATCTCCTACCTGCGCCGCAAGCTGGACCAGCACACCGAGGAGTCGCTGATCCACACCAAGCGCGGTTTCGGCTACATGCTGAAAACCGAACAAAAGTAACCGTACCGCGTGGCAACGATGGCCAAGCGTTGGGGAAGCGTCTCCCTTCGTACCAAGATCACCGGGGTGACCGTGTTCATCCTGACGCTTGGCCTCGTTGTCGCCGGAGCGGGCACGCTCTCCTTCCTGCGCCCGCAACTCATCGCGCAGCAGGACACGATCCTGACGCAGTTGCGCGCGGACCCCACCCCCGCGCTCGCCTCCGGGGCGAACACCGCCGGCCTCATCCGCGGCGACGTCCTCTACGCCCCAGAGGGGTACTACGTCGCCATGCTCGACGGCCAGGGCGAGCTCGTCTATGACAACTTCCGGGCGAAGCCAGAGGGCAGCGCCCCGGCGGTCAACGTCGCCGCCGTCGACGTGGTCAGCGGCAACATCTTCTCCCTGCAGAGCCCGAACGGCGAGGAGTGGCACGCGGTCGCCACGCCGGTCACGAGCACCACGGCCGGCCCCCAACCCAGCGGCATCCTGCTCATCGCGCAGTCCACCTCGCTCGTGAACAGCTTCATGGTGCGCTACATCACGATCTTCTCCGGCTTCGGCTTCGCCGTGATCCTGCTCGGGGCCGCCCTGACCCGCATCCTCGTGACGAGCACCTTCGAGCCCCTCGCCGAGGTCGAACGCACAGCGGCCGAAATTGCCAAGGGCGATTTCAGTAAGCGCATCCAGGTGCCAGACGAGGGCACCGAGGTCGGCCACCTCGGCCGCTCCCTGAACACCATGCTCGACCGCATCGATGACGCCTTCGACGATCGCGCGCAGACCATCGAGCAGATGCGGCGCTTCATCGGCGACGCGAGCCACGAACTGCGCACGCCCCTGGTCTCCGTCCGCGGCTATGCCGAGCTGTACCGCATGGGCGCGCTTCAGGAGCCCGAGCAGATCGGGCAGGCGATGGAGCGCATCGAGAAGGAGGCCATCCGAATGGGCTCCCTTGTCGAGGACCTCTTGGCGCTGGCCCGGCTCGACGAGCGGCGCACGATGCAGATGCAGCCCCTGAACCTGATCCCGCTGGCCCGGGACGCCGCGATGGACACGATGGCCCAGGCCCCGGATCGCCTGGTCCGGGTGATCGTGGACCCGAGCGCGCTCACCGCCTCCGGCGACGCCCTGCCGCCCGCCTTTGCCCCCGCGCTGGCGAGCGGCCCGGCCGAGCCGGCCGCCCAGGACGCACCCGCGCCCGACGCGGGCCCCCGGGAACCGGCCGTTCCCGAGCCGGGCGAGGCCACCGCCGCCAGCGAGGCGCGGACGCCGGGGCGGGGTCTGAACCTTCGCGGCGTCGGCAAGCTCGGGAGCAACGGCACCCGATCCTGGACCG
>NZ_JAPFRB010000002.1:312320-315038 GCF_035726885.1 Leucobacter sp. M11
CCAAGCCGACGAGTAAGCCGACGACCCCCAAGGCCGCCGCGAAGACCGCGGCCAAGGCGGGCCCCGCCGCCGAGGAGCCGAACGCACCCGTGACCGGTGCCATCGCCGGGCTGAACCTCTTCCGCCAGCGCCGGATGCGCAAGTCCAGCCTGACCGACACGCAGCCGATCGACCGCTCGGAGCTCCTGGAGCTGCGCGAGCCGGATGTCGAGGCCCCGCCCGCCGAGGAGGCCAACGGCACGGCCCCCATCATCCTGGGCGACGAAAACAAGGTCCGGCAGACCATGACGAACCTGCTCGGGAACGCGCTGCGCTACTCCCCCGAGGGCACCCCGATCGAGATCGCGGTGGCGGTTGACGCCGAGGGCGGCTCCGCGAGCTTCGAGATTCGCGACCACGGCGAGGGGATCCCGCCGCAGATCCGCGAGAAGATCTTCGAGCGCTTCTGGCGCGCGGACAACTCCCGCAACCGGGAAACGGGCGGCTCCGGCCTCGGCCTCGCCATCGTCTCCTCAATCGTCGACGCCCACCAGGGCCGCGTCAGCGCGCACGAGACCGCGGGCGGCGGGGCCACCTTCCGGGTGGAGCTGCCCCTGCTCACCTCCGGTGACCCCGCCGAGGCGGCCCGCTAGCCCGTTCCTCAGCCCGCGGCGGCCGCCCGGGCCGCGAGCGGCAGCGCCGCCCGGATCTGATCCAGCGCGGCCTCGTCGTGCGCCGCCGTGACGAACCAGGCCTCGAAGACGCTCGGGGGGAGGGACACCCCGGCGTCCAGCATCGCGTGGAAGAAGGGGGCGTAGCGCTCCGCCCGCTGCGTTTTTGCCTCGGCGTAGTCGCGCGGGCTCCGCGGGGCGAAGACCACGTTGAAGAGGTTGCCGGCCCGGCTGATCGAGTGCTCGACCCCGGCGGCGTGCAGGGCTTCGCCGGTCGCCGCGACGATCGCATCGGCCGTGCGGTTCAGGCGCGCGTAGACCTCGGGGGTGGCGGCCCGAAGGGTGGCGAGGCCCGCGGCGACCGCGACGGGGTTTCCGGAGAGCGTGCCCGCCTGGTAGACCGGCCCCGTGGGGGCCAGCTGCGCCATGAGGTCGGCGCGGCCCCCGAGCGCGGCGAGGGGGAGGCCGCCGCCAATCACCTTGCCAAAGGTCATCAGGTCCGGGACGAAGCGCTCGCCGCCCTCGACCTGCAGCCCCCAGAATCCGGCCGGGTGTACGCGGAACCCGGTGAGGACCTCGTCCAGGATGAGCAGGGCCCCGTGCCGGTGCGCGGTCTCCGCGAGGAAGGCGTTGAAGCCGGGCTCCGGGGGCACCACGCCCATGTTCGCCGCGGAGGCCTCGGTGATGATCGCGGCGATCCGCTCGCCGTGCTCCGCGAAGACGGCCTCGACCGCCGCGCGATCGTTGTAGGGCACGACGAGGGTCTGCGCCGCGGTGGCCGCGGTCACGCCCGCGCTGCCGGGGAGCGCCAGCGTGGCCAGGCCCGAGCCAGCCTCCGCGAGGAGCGAGTCCGAGTGACCGTGGTAGTGACCCGCGAACTTCACGAGCAGGTCGCGTCCGGTGGCCCCGCGGGCAAGCCGGATCGCGGTCATGGTCGCCTCGGTGCCCGTGGACACGAGGCGGACCCGCTCCACGGGGGCGAGCCCGCCCGCCCGCACTCGCTCGGCGATCAGCTCGGCCAGTTCGGTCTCCCCGGGCGTGGAGGCCCCGAAGGACAACCCCCGGGAGACGGCCGCGTGCACGGCCTCAAGGACGCTCGGCTCGGCGTGGCCGAGCAGCGCGGGTCCCCAGGAGGCGACGAGGTCCACGTACCGGCTGCCCTCGGCGTCCCAGACGTGGGGGCCCTCGGCGCGCTCCAGGAAGCGCGGGGTGCCCCCGACGGAGCCGAAGCCGCGCACGGGGGAATTGACCCCGCCGGGGATCGCGGCCCGGGCCCGGTCGAAGAGCTCAGCGTTGCGGGTCGTGCCCTCGGCGGCGCTCATCGGAGCCACCCGGCCAGCTCGGTGGCCCAGTAGGTCAGGACGGCATCGGCTCCCGCCCGGCGGATGCCAACGACCGACTCCTCGATCGCGCGGCGGCGATCGATCCAGCCGTTCGCGGCGGCGGCCTCGATCATCGCGTACTCCCCGGACACCTGGTAGGCCCAGACCGGAACTTCGCTGAGCTGGGCCACGTCGGAGAGCACGTCGAGGTAGCTCATCGCGGGCTTCACCATGAGCACATCGGCGCCCTCGGCCTGATCGAGCAGCGCCTCGCGCACCCCCTCGCGCCGGTTGGCCGGGTCCATCTGGTAGCTGCGGCGGTCGCCGGTGAGCTGGGAGTCCACGGCCTCGCGGAAGGGGCCGTAGAAGGCGGAGGCGTACTTCGCCGAGTAGGCGAGGATCGCGACGTCGCTTCGCCCCGCCTCGTCGAGCGCGCCGCGCACGGCGGCGACCTGGCCGTCCATCATCCCGCTCAGGCCGAGCAGCTGCGCCCCGGCCGCGGCCTGCGCGAGCGCCATCTCCGTGTAGCGGAGGAGCGTCGCGTCGTTGTCCACGCCGCCCCGCGCGTCGAGCACGCCGCAGTGTCCGTGATCGGTGAACTCGTCGAGGCACAGGTCAGCCTGCACCACGAGCGCGTCGCCGACGTCCGAGCGCAGCCGGGCGAGGGAGCGGTTCAGCACCCCCTCGGGGTCGGTGGCGGCGGAGCCCGTGGCGTCCCGGTGCGCGGGCACGCCGAAGAGCATCAG
>NZ_JAPFRB010000002.1:315081-316599 GCF_035726885.1 Leucobacter sp. M11
AGGGAGTCCTCGCTGTGCTGGACCACGCCCGGCATCGAGCCGATGGGGGCGGGCTCGGTGATGCCCTCGCGGACAAAGAGCGGCAGCACCAGATCGGCGGGGTGCACGCGGGTCTCGCGGGCGAGCGTGCGAAGGGCGGGGCTCTGCCGGAGCCTCCTGGGGCGAACGACGGGTGTGATCACGAGTGCTTCCTGTTCTGGGTCGGTGCGGCGGACACGGCGTGCCCGGCCGGGATCGGAGAAACATCTGTGCCGCCGCGCTCGGCGTGCGCCTCGGCCCAGGCCGCGAGCATCGCGGGCAGGCTCGCGCTTCCGGCGATGCCGTCCACGCGCAGCCCGTGCTCCCGGGCCACCTCAGCGCTGGGCGCGCCGATGGCAATCACCAGGCACTCGGCGGGCTGCGGGTGTTCCGCATCAAACACGCCGCCGAGCGCGCGCGCGACGCTGCCGCTCGTCACGAGCACGCCGCGAAGGTCGCCCGCCCGGAGCCGCGTCACCAGCTCGGGCGCGGGCGGCACCTCCCGGGTCCGATACAGCGGCACCTCGGAGACCGCGAACCCGAGCCCGCGCAGGCCCTCCGCGAGCGTCGGCGTCGCGCCGTCCGCGCCGAGCGCGAGGACCGTGTCCCCGCTTCGGGGCTCGGCGGCCAGGGCGGTTACCATCCCGGCGGCGGAGTGTTCCCGGCCGGGCACGAGATCAACCCGGTACCCGGCGTCGAGGAGCGCCCGCTCCGTGGCCGGGCCGACCGCGGCGATCCGGGTGCGCTCCCCCACGGCCGCGCCGCGCTCCGCGAGCAGGCGCACGGTCGTGACGCTCGTCACGGTCAGCCACGCGTACTCCCCCGCGGCCAGCTCGGCGAGCGCCGCCGCGACCCGGGCGCGCTCGCCCGGGCCGGCGAGCGCCTCGGTTCGGATCAGCTCGCTCGGCACGGGGACCGCCCCGCGCCGGGTCAGCTCCGCGCCGCCGCTCTCCCCGAGCGAGCCGCCCGTCGGGAACAGGATCTCGGGTCGGCCGGGCACCGCCCCCCGGGGCGCGTCGAGAATGCGCGGGGCCGTCAGCTCGTGCGGGGTGAGCACCTCGTGGCCGCAGCTGTCGTGCAGGGTGGCGATGTCGTCGGCTCCCGCGGCGACGAGCTCCCGGGCGAGGGCTCGCCCCAGCTGCTCCGCGTCGCGGAGGGCCCCCTCCGCGTGCGCCTCCGGCACGCAGCTGCCCTCCCGGGTGAGGCTCTCGCGCCCGTCGATCGCGGTGATCGTGGCCCGGAGGGTGAGCGAGGCTCCGTCGAAGCTCGCGCTCGCCCCCACCGGGGCGGCGCAGCCCGCGCCGAGCTCGGCGAGCACGGCGCGCTCGGCAACCGCGGTGAGGTGCGCTGCCGGGTCCTCCACCGCGCGGAGGGCGGCCAGGAGCTCGGCCGAGTGCGGCCGCTCCGCCGTAGCGGACCGGATTTCCAGCGCGAGCGCGCCCTGGGCCGGGGCCGTTGGCGTCTCGGCCAGGGGGAAGATCTCGGTGATGTGCTCGGCGT
>NZ_JAPFRB010000002.1:316772-325984 GCF_035726885.1 Leucobacter sp. M11
AGGGGCAGCTCGGCCAGGCTGAGCCCATCGCGGGCGCAGAGCACATCGCTCGCGTCGACCCGCTCGGGAACCGCGCCGATTTCGAGCCCGGGCACCGCGCCGGTGGGCAAGTCCTTCATCGAGTGCACGACGAGATCGCACTCCCCGGCGAGCAGGGCTTCCCGCAGGGCCGAGGCAAAGACCCCGGAGCCGCCAAGGCTCGCCAGGGAGGCCATGTTCGTGTCGCCGCGGGTGACCACGCGGATGAGTTCGGTGGGGATGCCGGTCCGCTGGGTGATCAGCTCGGCAATCTGCCCGGCCTGGGTGAGCGCGAGCGCGCTCCCCCGGGTGCCGATGCGCAGGGTCATAGGGGTGTCCCGTCTGTTGGTGTGTGAGGCGTGATGTCGGAGGAGTCCCGGGGCCGGTCGCGGTCGAGCGCGGCCAGGATACGCCGGGCCGCGGCCTCGGCGTCCGGGATCACCGCGGCCAGGCCGGTGCCGCAGAGCCAGGCACCCGCGCCGTCCCGGGTGCCCGCGCGCCCGGTCTCGGCGAGGCGGGCCCGAATGGCGTCGCTTCGCGCGGCGCGGCCGTGGGCGGCGCTCGGCTGGGTGCCGACCCAGTCCGTGCGGTGCGCTGCGATCAGGCGGTCACGGCCGAGCGGAATGCCGAGGATTTCGGCGGCGTCGGCCAGCGCCTGGTCGACGGCGTCTTCCGAGCGTGCAGCGTCTTTCGAAAGCACCCCCTCGTCCGGCAGCACCGTGTCGTCCGGCAGCACCGTGTCGTCCGGAAGCGCAGCCACGTCGTAGGAGAGGCGGATCGCGTGCCGCCCGGCCGCGCCGGGCTGAGCCGCCAGCTCCGCCGCGAGCCAGGCCCACTTCGCGCTGGAGTGGGTGAGGGCCTTCGCGCGCACCGCCGGGCCCGTTCCCGCGGTCCGGGTGGCCGGCTCCGCGACGAGCACGCCGTTGCCGCGCGGGGCGGCGTCGAGCGCTGGGGCGTCCACGACCAGCGTGACGATGCGCACCCGCGAGGGCGGCCGTCGCTCCGCCGTTCCCGCCGCGGCGGGCTCCGCGCCGAGGAGCGCGAGCGAGGCCTCCTCCGCGCAGGCGAGCAGCACTGCGTCGGCCGCGATCTCGACGCCGTCCGCGCCGCGCAGTGTCCAGCCGCCAGCGTCGGTCTCGGCCAGAGCCAGAATCGGGGTGCCGAGCCGCAGGTCGACGCCGCGCGCCGCGGCGTCCTCGGCGAGCGCGGTCACGAGCCGGTGCAGGCCGCCCCGCACGCCGCGGACGGCGGCCCCGGGGACCCCGGCCGCGCGCACCCGCCGGGCGGCGCGAATCACGGAGCCGCTCTGGGCGTAGGCCGCCATGAGACCCGGCGCGGCGCGCTCGGGGTCCAGGCGCTCCGGGTCGGCGGAGTACACCCCGCGGGTGACGGGGGCGACGAGCTCGGTGCGGACGCGGCTCCCGAGGCGGCCCCGGATCACTGCGCCGAAGCTCGCCTCCCGGGCGGCGGCCCGGGCCCGCGGTCCGGCCGGAAACGCCAGGTCCCGGCACGCGCGCAGCGCCCCACCCCAGCCGAGGGCCGCGCGGGCGCTGCGGGACAGGGGGCGGAGGGGGATGCCGAGCAGGCCCCCCGCGGGCATCGGCACGGAGCGGCCCGAGCTGAGTCGAAGCCAGGACCCCGCTTCGTTCGGGGGGACGAGCGCGTCGCCCAGCCCGAGCTCGTCGAGCAGCGCCAGGGCCCGGCCGCCCCGCACCGCGACGCTCTCCGCGCCCGTGTCGAGGCGGATGTTCGCGATACTGGCGGAGCCGACCGCGCCGCCCGGGGTCGCGGCGGCCTCGAAGACGGTGACGCGCAGCCCGGCCGTCGCCGCGAGGCGGGCCGCGGTGAGCCCGGCGACGCCGCCGCCGATCACCGCGAGGTGCGCTCGCGTGTTCACCGGCCGCGAACCGTGTTCACGATCCACGTCAGCCGGTCGGGGTCCGTCTCCGGGGGCACCCCGTGGCCGAGGTTCAGGATGTGCGCGGGGGCCGCCTCCCCGCGGCGCAGCACGTCCGCGAGGTGCTCCGCGAGCACGGGAAGCGGCGCGCCGAGCAGCGCCGGGTCGAGGTTGCCCTGCAGGGGCACCCGTCCGCCGAGACGACGGTTGGCCTCGTCCAGCGGGAGCCGGTAGTCCACGCCGATCGCGTCCACGCCGACGTCGAGCATCGCGGGGAGCAGCTCCCCCGTGCCGACGCCGAAGTGGATGAGCGGCAGTCGCCGCTGCACCCCCTGATGCGCAAAGGTGAGGTCGCGAACCGCGTCGAGCGCGCGGGCGGAGGCCGGGGCGACGTGCGCCGTGTAGTCGGCGAGGGAGAGCGCGCCCGCCCAGGAGTCAAAGAGTTGCCCGGCTGAGGCCCCCGCGAGCACCTGCCCGCGCAGGAAGCGCCCCGTGAGGTCCGCGGTCCAGGCCATGAGCGCCCGCCAGGCGGCGGGGTCGGCGTGCATCAGCGCGCGAGCGCGGAGGTGGTCCTTGCTCGGGCCGCCCTCCACGAGATAGGCCGCGAGGGTAAACGGTGCGCCCGCGAAGCCGATGAGCGGGGTTTCCCCCAGCTCGGCCACCGTGCGGGCCACGGCGTCGAGCACGGGGGCCATCGCGTCATCGAGGGTCGCCGGGTCGATGCGGGTCAGCTCGGCCACGTCCGCGCCGGTGCGCACGGGCGCGTCGAGCACCGGGCCGCGCCCGGCGACGATCTCGACGCCGACCCCGACGAGGCGCAGGGGGACGACGATGTCGCTAAAGAAGACCGCGGCGTCAACGCCGTGGCGGCGAACCGGCTGCAGGGTGATCTCGCTCGCCATCGCCGGGTCCAGGCAGGAGTCCAGCATCTGGGTCCCGGCGCGCAGGGCGCGGTACTCTGGGAGGGAACGCCCGGCCTGGCGCATGAACCAGACCGGAACGCGGTCGCCTCGTTCGCCGCGCAGCGCGCGGAGCAAGAGGGAGTCCGGGGTCCGCCCGGCGGCAAGAGGGTGTGCTGAGTCGAGGTTCACGCGATCAGTATGCCACTCGAAATCACCGCTTTCTGTTAATCATCTGATGAAGTTCGATTCTGGCCCCAAATGGCTCCGGGCGGCCCCCGAGCCGTCGTAGCATGGGGCCGTGCTCCTCTGTCTGACCGCAAGCCACAAGAACGCCTCCTTCGATTTCCTGGAGCGCTTCGGCGCCGTCCCCTCCGCGATGGGCCGAGCCCTGCTCAGCGGGGTGGCCGGCGTCCGCGGCTCCGTGGTGATCGCGACCTGTAACCGTTTCGAGGTGTATCTGGAGCTGAACGAGGCCGCCCGGGACCGCCCCGAGCTCGCCGACCACGCCGAGGCCCGGGCCAGCGCCCTGATCGCCCGGGAGGCCGGCATCGATGCCCAGCAGCTCGACCGGGTCTGGGGCCGCTTCCGCGGCGACGCCGCGGCGCGGCACCTCTTCGCCGTCAGCGCGGGGCTCGAATCCGTCGCGGTCGGCGAGGGTGAGATCGCCGGACAGGTGCGCCGCTCGCTCGAGCGCGCCCGGGAGGCGGGCACCACGTCGAGCGAGCTCGAACGGCTCTTCCAGCGCGCCTCGCAGACCTCGCGGGGCATCAAGAACGCCACCGGCCTGGCCGGGGTCGGCCGCTCCCTCGTCCGCCTGGGCCTCGACCTCGCCGAGTCCCGGATCGAGGACTGGCCCGCGATGCGGGTGCTCCTCATCGGGACGGGGGCCTACGCTGGGGCGAGCCTCGCCGCCCTCCGGGATCGCGGCGTCACCGAGGTCGCGGTCTACTCCCCCTCGAACCGGGCCCGGAGTTTCGCCGAGAGCCATCACGTCCGCCCGGTCTTCGCGGAGCACTTCCTCGCCGAGATCGCGGACGCCAACGTCATCATCACCTGCACGACCGCGGAGGGCACGGTGCTGGACGCGGAGCTGCTTCGCCGGGGGCGGGGCGTCTTCGCCCCGGACTTGCCCGCCCTCGATTGGGACGAGACCCCCGGCTGCCCCATCGCCCAGGAGGCATCGCAGGTGGTCATCGACCTCGGGTTGCCGCGCAACGTTGACCCCGATGTGGCCGGGCTCCCGGGGGTGGAGCTCATCGACCTGGAAACGATTCGGGTGCACGCCCCGCTGCAGGACGTGCTCGCGGATCAGCGGGCCAGGCAGCTCGTCGACCGGGCCGCCACAAAGTTCACGAAGGTCGCCGCGGAGCAGCGGCTGGCCCCGGAGGTCGTCGCCCTGCGCGAGTACGCGGCCGAGATCCTCGACTCCGAGATCGACCGCATCGCGAGCAAGGACCGGGACGGCGTCGCCGAGGGCGCGCTGCGCCACCTGATGGCCCGGCTCCTGCACCAGCCAACGGTGCGCGCCCGCGCATACGCCCGCGCGGGCCAGACCGAGCGCTACCGGGACGCGCTCGACACCCTCTTTGGGATCCGCTTGGTCGCTGACGAGGACGCGGTCCCCGCGGGCGATGTCGCGGGCGATGTCGTGGGCAATGTCGCGGGCGATGTCGTGGGCGAGGTCGACGTCGCCGCCGCGAGCATTACGGCGTCGTAGCCCCGCCAGAAACACACAACGGGCGGACGATCCGAAGATCGTCCGCCCGTGAGCGTGCGCAGCGCGCGGCTGGGACTTAGAAGTCCATGCCACCCGTGGGGTCGCCGCCACCGGCAGCGGCCGGCTCGGGCTTGTCCGCGACGACAACCTCAGTGGTCAGGAACAGACCAGCGATGGATGCGGCGTTCTGCAGCGCGGAGCGGGTCACCTTGGCGGGGTCAAGGATGCCCTGGGCCACGAGGTCACCGTACTCGCCGGAGGCGGCGTTCAGGCCGTGACCGACGGGCATGCTGCGGACCTTGTCGGCCACCACGCCGGGCTCGAAGCCAGCGTTCTGGGCGATCTGGCGCAGCGGCGCCTCGATGGCAACCTTGACGATGTTCGCGCCGACGGCCTCGTCGCCCGAGAGCTCGAGGGACTCGAACGCGGTCGCACCGGCCTGGATGAGGGCCACGCCACCGCCGGGCAGGATGCCCTCTTCGACGGCTGCCTTCGCGTTGCGAACGGCGTCCTCGATGCGGTGCTTGCGCTCCTTCAGCTCGACCTCGGTCGCGGCGCCAGCCTTGATGACGGCGACGCCACCGGCGAGCTTCGCGAGGCGCTCCTGGAGCTTCTCACGGTCGTAGTCGCTGTCGGTGGAGGAGATCTCCTTGCGGATCTGCGACACGCGGCCGTCGATCGCGTCCTTCTCGCCAGCGCCCTCGACGATGGTGGTCTCGTCCTTGGTGATGACGACCTTGCGAGCACGGCCGAGCATGTCGAGCGTGGTGTTCTCGAGCTTCAGGCCGACCTCCTCGGAGATGACCTGGCCGCCCGTGAGGATCGCGATGTCCTGGAGCATGGCCTTGCGGCGGTCGCCGAAGCCGGGAGCCTTGACGGCGGCCGACTTGAAGATGCCGCGGATCTTGTTGAGCACGAGGGTCGCGAGCGCTTCGCCCTCGACGTCCTCGGCAACGATCAGGAGCTGCTTGCCGGACTGGATGACCTGGTCAACGACCGGCAGGATGTCCTTGATGTTGGAGACCTTGGAGTTGACGATGAGGATGTAGGGGTCCTCGAAGACGACTTCCTGGCGGTCCTGGTCGGTCACGAAGTAGGCCGAGAGGTAGCCCTTGTCGAAGCGCATGCCCTCGGTCAGCTCAAGCTCGGTGCCGAAGGTGTTCGACTCCTCGACGGTGACGACGCCCTCCTTACCGACCTTGTCGATCGCCTCGGCGATCAGCTTTCCGATCTGCTCGTCAGCGGCGGAGATGGAGGCCGTAGCCGCGATCTCGTCGGTGGTCTCGATCTCCTTGGCGTTGGCGAGGAGCTGAGCGGAGACGGCCTCGACGGCCTTCTCGATGCCCTTCTTGAGCGCGATGGGGTCGCTGCCAGCGGCGACGTTGCGGAGGCCCTCGCGGACGAGTGCCTGAGCGAGGACGGTCGCGGTGGTGGTTCCGTCACCGGCGACGTCGTCGGTCTTCTTGGCGACCTCCTTGACGAGCTCGGCGCCGATCTTCTCGAACGGGTCGTCCAGCTCGATCTCCTTGGCGATGGACACACCATCGTTGGTGATCGTGGGGGCGCCCCACTTCTTCTCCAGCACCACGTTGCGACCGCGGGGGCCAAGGGTCACCTTGACGGCGTCGGCGAGGGTGTTCAGGCCACGCTCGAGCCCACGGCGAGCTTCTTCATCAAACGCAATGATCTTTGCCATGTGTGTTTTCGTCCCTCCTGGACGTTACCAACGAAAAGTGATTTAGCACTCTTCGAAGTCGAGTGCCAGGTCAATTCTGGCACTCAGCACCCGAGAGTGCAAGTGCGCTCGGAGGATGCGGAGCTGCTTCCCGGGCTGGGCTGCGCGCCCGAGGGAGCTACTGGCTCGCGCCGGGCCCGCGGTAGTCGTCGGCGAGCAGGACGACGAGCTGGGTGTCGTAGATCGAGTAGTCCTCGCGGAGGTAATAGAACACTCCGCCGAGCTGATCGCCGAGCCCCTTCGCGAGGGCCTCGTCCTTCGGGTCCGTGAAGAAGACCGCGCTGAGGTCGGCGGGTTCGTCGGTGGCGTCCGTGAATTCGACGATGCCCCAGCGCTGGGCGCGGATCTCGGCCACGACCGCGGCCGTGAGGGCCTCGTCGCCGGTCGCGTTCAGCACGGTCACCGTGGTGCTCGGGTCGATGACGGCCTTGACCGGCGCCTTGCTCGACCCCGAGCCGCTGGGCGCGGCCGAGCCCGTCTCCGGGAAGAGCAGGTTGCTCGGGCCGATCACGACGAAGATAATGCCGAGCACGGTGATCACCGCGGCGGACAGCAGGATCCACAGGAAACGCACGAGGCTGGAGCCGTTGCGGGCCGGGGCGCGGTGCGCGCCCACGCGGCGCGTGCGGGGCGCGTCCTCGAAACGATCGTCCAGCGCTTCGCCGGGGGCCGGGGCGGCCGCGCGCCGTCCGGGGCTCGCTGTCGCGCGACGCCCGGCGTCGGGCGACGAGGCGCGGCGGGCCGGAGCCGGGGACGCCGATCGGCGCGATCCCGCGCGAGAGCGCTCGCTCATCCGTTCTCCTCCACTGCCATGTTCCTCAGGGCATCACGATGATTGCGCGCCTCAGACTGGGTTTACTTTACCCTGCGAGCGAATCCGGAGCGTAAAGAGCCCTGGCAAGTCCATCCAAAACGTCCGGGACTCGGGTGCCGTTGCCCAGGATCAGGGTGTCGTCGATCGAGATGATGCGCCGCTTCTCCCCGGCGGTGGTGAGGGCGACCGAGGGCTGCGCCTCCAGCAGGCCGTCAATGCCCCCGGCGCTCGCGAGGCCGTTTTCCATCACGAGAATCACATCGGGGTCGATCGCGACGAGTGCCTCGTCGGTCATCGGCTTCATCCCGGCCCAGCCGATCTCCTCGGTCACGTCGATCCCGCCGATCGCGTCGATCACGGTGTCGATCCCGCTGCCCTGGCCGAAGAGGTAGTAGATCCCGGAGGTGCCGCGAATGTAGAGGAAGGCGACCCGGAGCTTCTGCTCCTCCGCCGTCGGGGCGAAGTCCGCGATCTCGGCGAGCTTGGCCTCGATGGCAGATTCGAGGTTCGTGGCGAGGGTGTCGCCCAGCGCGGGCACGCCGAGGGCCGCGGCGACCTGCCGAGCCGTCTCGCCCGCCGCGGTGAAGTCGGTGGCCTCCTGCACCATCACGACCGGGATCCCCGCGTCGCGCAGTTGCAGGAGGACGTCGTGCGGTCCGATCGTGCCGTCGGTGAGGATGACCGAGGGGTTCAGGTTGAGCACGCTCTCGGCGTCGAGGGAGTGGCTCGACTTCGTCACGACGGGCAGTTCCTCCGCGCCGGGGAAGCTCGTGCTGAGGTCCCGCCCGATGAGGCGGTCGCTCAGCCCGAGGGCGTGCACCATGTCCGCCAGGTTGCCCGTGAGGCTGAGCGCGAGCACCCGGTCGGCGCTGTCCACCGTGATCTCGCGCGTGCCGTCGCGGTCGTAGGAGGGCACCGTGACGGGCAGCTCCGGGGTCGGGTCCTCGGCCACGGGGCCAACGGTCGGGCCCCCCACGAGGACGTCGGTGGGGCCCTCGTAGCTGTGCGGGTCCGCCAGCGCGGTCACCTCGGACAGCGGCGGCAGGCTGACCGATTCCGAGCCCTCGCCGCTGGTCCCGGCGCTCGGGCCACCCTGGCAGCCGGTGAGCGCCAGCAGCGCGATGAGCACGGCGCCGACGGCGGCGCTTCGCGCGGAACGGGGGGCGGTTCGCGCGGAACGGGGGGCTCGGTCAAGCATTCGGTGGATCTCCTCACAGCGTGGCGGCGGCGAGAACGGTAGCATCGGATATCTGAACGTCCGCCCTGTGCCCGCTCGCTAGGTAAGCCTACCCTCAGGTACGATGAACACTCCGAGAGTTTCGGCCACGACCTTTTTGAGAAAGTAGCTGCGGCACCGCATGAACAGCTCCACCGGCCTCATCCGGCGCCCAAAACGTGGCGTGCGGGCGCTCCTCTTCACCGGCCTCACCGTGGCGCTGATCCTCACCGTGCTCTTCTCCGCGGGGATCGGGCAACTCCAGATCGCCCCGGCCGAGGTCCTCGGCTCGCTGCTGCACCGCATCGGCATCACCTGGTTGCCGCTGCCCGAGCACCCCACCGGCGACACCGCCCTCTGGACGATCCGCTTCCCCCGGGTCGCGATGGCCCTCGTGATCGGCGCGGGCCTGGCCGTCTCCGGCCTCCTCATGCAGGCGATCTTCGGGAACCCGCTCGCCGAGCCCGGCGTCGTCGGGGTGTCCTCGGGGGCCGCGCTCGGGGCCTCCGCCTGCATCGTGTTCAATTGGTACTTCTTCGGCGAGTGGACGATCGCGATCTTCGGCTTCCTGAGCGGCCTCGTCGCCACGCTCCTGGTCTATCTGATGAGCCGGGCCGACGGAAAAACCGAGGTCGTCACCCTCGTGCTCACCGGTATCGCGGTGAACGCCGTGGCCGGCGCCGGGCTCGCCCTGTTCACCTTCCTCGGCGACACCCAGTCCCGCGAGCAGATTGTGTTCTGGCAACTCGGCAGCCTGAACGGCAGCCGCTGGGAGCAGGTCGGCATCGTCTTCCCGCTCGTCGCCTTCGGCATCATCGTCGCGTATCTGGTGGCCCGCAAGCTCGACCTGCTCTCCCTCGGCGAGCGCAACGCCCGCCACCTCGGCATCAATGTCGAGCTCCTGCGCATCGGG
>NZ_JAPFRB010000002.1:326051-329376 GCF_035726885.1 Leucobacter sp. M11
GGCTCGTGATCCCGCACCTCATGCGCATGATTCTCGGCCCGGCGCACCTGCCCCTCGTGACCGCGAGCGCGCTCGGCGGCGCGCTGCTGCTCTCGCTGGCCGACCTCGTGGCGCGCACCGCGGTGCCGATGGCGGACCTGCCCATCGGCATGCTGACCTCGCTCGTCGGCGGCCCGTTCTTCTTCTGGCTGCTGCGCCGGACCCGGAAACGCTCAGGAGGGTGGGGCTGATGCGCCTCGGAACCGCAATCGCCCTGCCGACCATCACCCCGGTCGGCGAGGACGTCTACCGCGCGACGAACGTCCGCGTGCACCGCGGGGGACGCGACATCCTCGGCGGCGTGGACCTCACCGTCCGCGCGGGCGAGGTGCTCGCCCTCATCGGCCCGAACGGCGCGGGCAAGTCGACCCTGCTCGGCGCGCTCTCGGGGGACGTGGACATCGACGGCGGCGAGATCCAGTTCGCCGGTCGCCCGCTGCGCGACTGGCCCCTCGCGGAGCAGGCCCGTCGCCGCGGCGTGCTGCTCCAGGACAACCAGGTGCTGTTCCCCTTCACGGTGCACCAGGTCGTCGAGATGGGCCGCGCGCCCTGGCGGCGCACGGCCCTGGAGGAAGAGGACAACGAGGCGATTGCCTGGGCCATCGACCTCGCCGATATCGGCCACCTCGGCAATCGCCGGGTGCCCTCGCTCTCGGGCGGGGAGCGCGCCCGCTCGGCCTTCGCGCGGGTGATCGCGGGGCGCACCGGCGTGCTGCTGCTCGACGAGCCGACGGCCGCCCTCGACCTCAAGCATCAGGAGTCCGTGCTCGGCCTCGCCCGCGACCGCGCGGACGCGGGCGACGCGGTCATCGTGGTGCTCCACGACCTCAACCTCGCGGCCGCGCACTCCGACCGCATCGCTCTCCTGCGCCGCGGGCTCATCGCGGCCGAGGGCACCCCCGAGGAGGTGCTGACCGCGGAGATCGTCTCCGAGGTCTACGATCACCCCGTCGAGGTGATCCGGCACCCCCGCACGGGGCGCGCGATCGTCGTGCCCATCCGGGACTGAGGCCAGCGCCACCCCAGCGCATGCCAGTTTTCGCATGCGAAGAAAACATATTCCGATTCCGGATATGCGCGCGCACTAGCGTGGGTGTTGTTGCCGGATTCACTCGGATCCGGTCCCACGAAAGGACCACCGCCGTGAGCACTGACGCTTCCTCCGCATTCTCGTCCATCGATCCCACCGCTGCTGGAGCCGCCCCGGCCGCAGCCCAGCGCCCGCTGGCGGCGGAGCCCCTGCCGCAGCGGCCCACCCCCGCGTTCGTGGGGGCCTCCTGGGCCGCGCTCCTGCTCGGCGTCGCCGCGTACCTGATCGGGCTGTTCAACTCCTCGATGGAGCTGAACGAGAAGGGCTATTACTTCGCCGTGCTGATGTTCGGCCTCTTCGCGGCGGTCTCGCTGCAGAAGACGGTGCGCGACCGCGCCGAGGGCATCCCCGCCTCCTCGCTCTACACGGGGCTCGCCTGGTTCTCGCTCGCCACCGCGCTGGCGCTGCTGGGCATCGGCCTGTGGAACGCGGGCAGCCTCCTGCTCAGCGAGAAGGGCTTCTACGGGATGGCCTTCGCGATGAGTCTCTTCGCCTCGGTCGCGGTGCAGAAGAACGTGCGCGACCTCGCGCGTTTCCCCCGCCCGGAGCGCGCCGAGGGCGACGCCGGGGCGGCGCGCGACGACCGGCGCTGATCCCGGGGCGCGCTCTGCGGTAGGTTGGGCGAATGCCATCCGCACACGGCTCGCCCGCGACGATCAGCCCCTTCATCGACATCCGTCGTGCCGACTGGGCGGAGTTGCCCAGCGCCTCGATGCCCGCGTCGCTCACGCCCGAGGGCATCGACCGGATCCGCGGGCTCGGCGTCCCCCTCGATGACGCGGAGGTGCGCGAGGTCTACCTGCCCCTGTCGCGGGTGCTGTTCCTGCACGCCGGGGGCACCCGCGACCTGGCGGAGCGCACCGCGCAGTTTTTGCAGCGCGAGCCCAGCCCGACGCCCTTCGTGATCGGGGTGGCTGGCTCGGTCGCGGTCGGGAAGTCGACCGTGGCCCGGCTGCTGGTCGAGCTGCTGCGCAGTTGGCCGGAGGAGCCGCAGGTGCAGCTCGTGACGACCGACGGCTGGCTGTTCCCGACGGCGGAGCTGACCCGGCGCGGGCTGCTCGGGCGCAAGGGCTTCCCCGAGTCCTACGATCAGCGGGCCCTGCTTCGCTTCGTCACGGAGGTGAAGAGCGGGCGGGCCGAGGTGCGCGCCCCCGTGTACTCGCATCTGACCTATGACCGGGTGCCCGACGAGGAGATCGTCGTGCGCCGGCCGGACATCCTCATCGTCGAGGGGCTGAACGTGCTGCAACCGCCGCAGGGGCACGCGCTCGCGGTGAGCGATCTCTTCGACTTTTCCGTTTACGTGGACGCGGATCCGCGGCACATCCAGGCCTGGTACGTCGAGCGTTTCCTAGCGCTGCAACGGGACGCGTTCGCGCGGCCGGACTCGCACTTTCACCGCTACGCGGATCTGCCGGAGGCGGCGGCGCGGGAGACCGCGCAGATGATCTGGCAGTCGGTGAACGAGCCGAACCTGCGCGAGAACATCATGCCGACGCGGCAGCGTGCGGACCTCGTCCTGCGCAAGGCCGCCGACCACAGCGTGGAGCGGGTGCTCCTGCGGAAGGGCTGAGCCGCGTACAGCGTAGAGCGGGTGCTCCTACGGAAGGGCTGAGCCGCGTACAGTGGGGGGCATGGCTCGCATCGTCCTCGGCATCAGCGGCGGCATCGCCGCGTACAAGGCCCTCGGTCTCATCCGTCCGCTCATCACCCGCGGTCACCGCGTCGATGTGATTCCGACCGCGTCGGCGCTCCGCTTCGTCGGGCGGCCCACGCTTGAGGCGCTCAGCCGCAACCCGGTCACCGAGGATCTCTTTGACGATGTCGCCGAGGTGCGTCACGTCGCGCTCGGGCAGCGGGCCGATCTCATCCTGATCGCCCCGGCCACGGCGAACACGATGGCGAAGCTCGTGACGGGACTCGCCGATTCGCTGCTGCTCACGACGGTGCTCGCGAGCCGGGCGCCGCTGATGCTCGCCCCGGCGATGCACCCGGAGATGTGGGAGCACCCCGCCACCCGGGCGAACGCGGCGACGCTGCTCGAGCGCGGGGTCACCCTGATCGGGCCGGGCGACGGCCCGCTGACCGGCGACGACAGCGGGGTGGGGCGGATGAGCGAGGTCGAGGAGATCCTCGCCGCGGTTGACCGGGCGCTCCCCGCCGCGGGCGAGCGTTCGGCTCCGGAGCCCGCGCAGC
>NZ_JAPFRB010000002.1:329430-332810 GCF_035726885.1 Leucobacter sp. M11
CGCTCGCGGGCAAGCGCGTGCTCGTCACCGCGGGGGGCACCCGGGAACCGCTCGATCCGGTGCGCTACCTGGGCAACCGGTCGAGCGGTCGCCAGGGGGTCGCCCTGGCCGCGGCCGCGGCCGGGATGGGGGCGCAGGTCACCGTGATCGGCTGCAACGTCGCCGAGGGCGTGACGGGCGGCTTGCCCGCGGGGGTGCGCCTGCTGCCGGTGTCCACGACGGCCGAGCTGGGTGCCGCGCTCGACGCGGAGGCGGGCACGGCCGACCTGGTGCTCATGGCCGCCGCGGTTGCCGATTACCGGCCGGAGACGGTCAGCGACGGCAAGATCAAGAAGACGGCGGGAGCCGACGACCTCGTGCTCCGGCTCGTGCAGAACCCGGATCTCCTCCGGGGGCTCGTCGCCCAGCGGCCCGAGGGGCAGCGCATCGTCGGCTTCGCCGCCGAGACCGCCACGGACGCCCGCGAGCTGCTGGAACTCGGCCGACGCAAGGCGGCGGCAAAGGGGGCCGACGCGCTCGTCCTCAACGAGGTCGGCTGGGCGCTCGGGATGGACCAGCCCGATAACCGGGTCACCCTGCTCAGCGCCGAGGGGGCCATCCTCGGGCTCGCGGACGGCACCAAGGACGAGGTGGCCTCCGCCATCCTGCGCTTCCTGCTCAGCGCCTGGGACGATCTCAGCGGCTGAGACGATCTCAGCGCCTGAGACGACTCAGCGCCTGAGACGATCACCGCGCCTCCCCGAAGCCGGGGACTGAGCAGCGGGAGCGGAAGCGAGACGCAGAGCTGACGTTCCGCCCCGCCTCCTCCCCGCCCCACGGGTGCCAGCGATCACGCGGTCTCTGAGGCCGCCGATGGTCGTTCCGGGTACGTCGTCGCGCGCCGGCCGCTCAGGGTCTCCCACTCCAGCACCCCGTTCACGTTATCGAGCAGCGTCCAGCCATTGTGGGTCTTGCCCGGCCCCGTCGTGCCAGGGTCGCCGCGGCCCTTCATCGTGTGGTGGGTGCGGCAGAGAAACGCGAGATTATCGTGACAGGTTTCGCCGCCCGAGTCCCACGGCACCGAGTGATCCAGGTCACACCGGACCGCCGCACGTTCACACCCGGGGAAGCGGCAGTGCTGGTCCCGAATTTCGGTGAATCTGCGAAGCGCCTTTGGCGGTGCGTAGCTGTCGCGGCCAACGTTGAGAATCGCGCCCCGGTCGTCGGTGAACAGGGCCCGGAAGGAGCCGATCCCGAAGGCGACCCGCTCCGCGGTCTCGTCGTCGAGGACCCCGTAGCCGTCCAGCTCGGCGAACTCCTTGCCGAGGATCGCCTCGGCGCTGGCCTCGGGGCCGAGATCCTCGGTGAGCCCGGCCAGGATGCGCGTGGGCACCGTCACGAGGACCTGCCCGCGCACCCCGCGGGGCGGCAGGGTCGTGGCGCGTGCGGCTGGCTGTGCCTCGGCGGTGCTGGATGCATCAGTGGTCTCGGGCGCTTCCGTGTCGATCTCGCCGAGCGAAATCAGGTCCACGAGTACATCGGCGCGGAGCTGCGCGATGCCACGGGGGAGCGGCAGCGCGGCAAGGGCCGCGGCCAGCTCCTCCTCGGTACCCGTGTGCGCCTCTTTCAGCGCGTCAACGCGTTCCCGGTGGTCCTGCTTCTCCATGATCGCGAGCTGTTTGCGAGGGCGTCGCTCCGGTCGACCGCCGCGGTGAGTTCCACGGCGGAGTGCCGGATCGTGAGCTCCATCATCCCGTTGCGGGCGGGCTCGTTCCAAGCACCGCGACGCTGGAAGGCATCTGCGTGCCGCGCCTCAGGAGACACGGGATCGACCCGGTTCCGCAGATCCTCAGCCACGCGCAACAGCTTCGCGGGAGTCAGCGTCGGGGCAACCTCGGCGAGCTGCTCGTCCAAAATTGAGCGGGCCACGGGCGGCGCGTCGGCGGTGACGCGAACGATCGCGGATACGCGAGCCTGGTCGAGCGAGCCGGACGAGAACGCCTCCCACACGTGAGGCAGATCCTCGGCGACCGCGAGCGCATCGTTCAAGAGCCGCGCACCCGTGGGCTTCCCGACCGTGACCGCGAACGCGATCTCTTCGGCCAACTGCCCCATCCGCTGGGCCCGGTCCTCGCCGGTCTGGGTCTGGTCGATGACCTGCCCCGTCGAAGCGAGCACCCGCGCGGCGTCTTCCTTGGTCTCCCGCGCAAAGCGCTCCTCGTTGAGGTCGGCGAGTTCCGCGATCAAGCGAGCGCGACGGGCCTCCACCCGATTCTTCTCCCGGGTGGCCTCAGAGATCGCCTCGCTCAACTCAGCCTCCCGCGCGCGCAGTGCCTCAGCGTTGAGGTGCGCGCGGGCCGCGGAGGCGGCCACCTTGGCGGCTGCGAGCGGGTGCTGAACCTGGTCACCCGGAATGACCCGGGACGCGGCAAAGGCATCGGCGGCGATGCGCTGCGCGATCTTCGCGGCGCTCGCCCCGGTCACCGTTCCCGTGCCCGGCACGCGCGCAAACGCACCGGCCCGCGATGTGCGGGTGTCGGTGTCGCGGGGTGCGACGGGAGTGAAAGTGACCATGCCCCAATTTTACCTGAACTGAACCGAAGGAAAGTGCTGTTCATGCCCTATTTCTAATCGAAAACGATATGCCCCAGCCTCGGATTATCGCAAGAAAATATGGCGCGTTTTCGCCGCAACGCTTGACACGAAAACGCACCTGCCGGCTCCCCATTTCGCCATCCCACAGCACCAGAGAACGACACGGGCCTTTGCGTCCGCGCATCACGCCGAACAATATGCGATCCCCGCTATGTATCTTCGCGATTCCTCAGAACCACGTATTCCCCTCAGCAGGCATGCACCCTGCTGGGGCTCGGATTCCGTGCTTCTTGCGGCTGCGACGTCTGGACGTTTTCCTGCTGAACGGCGCATCCTCGCAGCCTTGTGTGGCTCGGCCTCTCGGCATCCCAGCGTCCCCGGCCCTCCGCCCAGTCGCGCCTCCGCCTTCCCGCCTTCCGCCCTCCCGGCCTTCACACTCCCTTGCCCCCTCGCTCCTCACCATCCGAGCAACATCGCTTCTCAGCGCCATTGCCCCATGACCGTCATCGCATCATTGCCGTCTGTAGCCTCTTTGCTTCTTTGCTTCTTTGCTTCTTCGACCCTTTGCGTCTTTGCGTCATAGCGCCCTAGCCGTCTTTGCTTCTTCGAGCCTTTGCTTCTTTGCTTCTTCGAGCCTTTGCTTCTTTGCTTCTTTGCTTCTTTGCTTCTTTGCGTCTTCACGTCTTTGCGTCTTTGCGTCTTTGCGTCTTCACGTCTTCACGTCTTCACGTCTTCACGTCTTTGCGCCCAGGCCCTCTTGCCGAAGCCCGTTGCTTCCCCGGCTTCATAGCTCCATAGCTCCATAG
>NZ_JAPFRB010000002.1:332846-333144 GCF_035726885.1 Leucobacter sp. M11
ATGCATCTTTACCGCTTTGGCTCCTTGCCTCTTCCCATCCGCGGCCCGGCCCCCGCCCCATCACCCCAACCTTCGCGCCCCTACACCGCTCACCCCCTCCCGCTCACCCTTCCCGCTCGCCCCTCCCATGTATCCCCTCCCCCGCGGTCCCTTCCCCATCGTTTTCTTGAGCCCGAGCTCTTCGCCCCAGCACACCCCCTCCGCCGAGCCGAGTCGAATCTCACGACAGCGGAGCAACGCCCCACCACCCCAACGCAAACGGCGGTGTGCCCCGACTCTGGGCCGGGACACACCGCCG
>NZ_JAPFRB010000002.1:333198-333297 GCF_035726885.1 Leucobacter sp. M11
CGGTCGAGCTCGTTCGGCTCGGATCGCCCTATCGTGAATCGCGCAGGGCGTTCACCGGTTCGATCGAGGCGGCCTTCATCGCCGGGTAGGTACCCGCGG
>NZ_JAPFRB010000002.1:333331-334326 GCF_035726885.1 Leucobacter sp. M11
GAGGGGCACCCAGAGCGCAAGGACCGGGGTCCACCCCTGCACCAGGGAGATAATCACAATCGTAAACACCCCCACCGCCGCACCGATGAGTCCGCCCAGCACACCCGTCACGACGGACTCCAGCATGAACTGCTGGGCGATCTGCCGCTTCGTCGCGCCGAGCGCCCGGCGCAGCCCGATCTCGCCGCCGCGCTCCATGACGGAGAGCAGGGTGACGTTCGCGATGCCGAGCCCACCCGCGAGCAGGGCGATCACGCCCAGCGCGAGGAACACCACGTTGATGTCCTCCTGCACGCTGCCCTGCAGGTCCGAGGCCGTGGCCGGGGCCTTCACCTTGAAGTTCTCCGGCGCGTTCGGGTCGAGCGCGATCGGCGCCTGCTTCCCGACCACAGGGCCAGCCCCGATGGCGATGCGGATGTCGAGCGACTCCGGCTTCGAGACCGAGAAGTCCCCGCGCGCCGTCCCCATCGGCAGGATCACGGCGTCGAGCAGCGCGGGCCGGGCCTCGGTCTTGCCGAGGATCCCGATCACCGTGTACGCCTTGTCGCCAATGAACACGGCGGGCTGATCGCTCACCCGGTTCACCCCAAGCCGCTTCGCGGCCTTCGCGCCGAGCACCACGACCCGGTCACCGCGGGCGTCGTGCCCCTCGTCGAAGAAGCGGCCCGTGTCGAGCGTGCCATTCACGACCTTCATGAGCTCGCCCGTACCCGCCATAACCTTCGGGGGGGCCTGCTTCGCTTCCGCGGGGTCGTACACGGAGACCGCCGCCACCGTGTCGGAGCCGATATCCACGTTGGCAAAGAGCGCCGCGCGCTCCACCCCAACGAGCCCCTCGACCCGCGTCACCGCGTCCCAGGGGATGCGCGCGGTCGCCCGCTCCTTCTCCCCCTGTTTGCTGCTCCCCGGCTCGATGACCACCTGCGTCGCCGCGAGCGCGTCGAACTGCTTTGAGATCTGCCCGGAGGCCGTCTGCGCCATCCCGATGGTCACCA
>NZ_JAPFRB010000002.1:334400-335792 GCF_035726885.1 Leucobacter sp. M11
ACGGCCTCGTTGATGAGGTCGCGGTTCGTGAAGCTCGACACGGGTCGCTTGGGCTTCCGGAAGCGGGCGAAGGGCTTCGCGAGCCAGGTGAACACGGCCGCGAAGACCGCGCCGATGCGCGCGAGCAGGCGACGGAACCGGCCGGGCTTTCCGCCGTTGCCCGCCGCGTCCCCGTTCGCTCCGTCTGCTCCGTCCCCGGCTGCCTCGGCGCGCGCATCGCCCGCCTCGTTCGCGGCGAGGAGCTCGTCGAAGTCGAGCACCTCCGACTCCGTCCCTCGACGGCTCCGCCGGGCGCTCATGACAGCTCCGTCAGCTGGCCGTCGGCGATGCGGAGCCGACGCTCCGCCCGCTCGGCGACCGCGAGGTCGTGGGTAATCATGACAATCGTGAGCCCGTCCCGGTGGAGCTCGTCGAAGAGCTCCATCACCACATCGGAGTTGTGCCGGTCGAGGTTCCCCGTCGGCTCGTCCGCGAGCAGCAGCATCGGCGAGGTGCAGACCGCGCGGGCAATGGCCACGCGCTGGCGCTCTCCGCCGGAGAGCGTGCCCGGGAAGAAGTCCACCCGGTGGGCGAGCCCGACCCGGGCGAGCGCGTCGCGCGCCCGGTCCTCGCGCTCCTCGCGCGGGGTGCCGCTGTACATCGTGGCGAGCACCACGTTATCGAGCACGGTTCGCGTGGGCAGCAGGTGGAAGGACTGGAAGACGAAGCCGATGCTGCCGCCGCGCAGGGCGGCCCGCTCGTCCTCGCTCAGCTGAGCGGTGGTCTGCCCAGCGAAGCGATAGTCACCGCTTGTGGGCCGGTCGAGCAGCCCCAGCGTGTTCAGCATGGTCGATTTTCCGGAGCCGGAGGGGCCGATGATCGCGAGGTACTCCCCCGCGTTCACGCGGAGGGAGACTCCGCGCAGGGCGTTCACCGCGGGCGGCCCCGGAAAGATCCGGGTGACGTCGTCCAGGTCAATGACCGGGGCCGCCTGGTCAGGCGCTGCTTGCGCCCCGGAGCGGGCCCCCGACGCTATCGCCGGGCCCGCGCCGAGCGGGTTCTCGATGCGTTCGGTCACCGGCCGACCACCACGGTGGCCCCCGCCGTCAGGAGGGGGTCTTGGGAACTGATCTCCACAAAACCGCCCGCGGCGAGCCCCGTCTCAACTGTGACGAGCTCGGTCTTCGCCTCGCTGGCCGGGCCCGGGCCCGGGTCCGTGACGATTTCGACGCGGCTCTCTCCGCCCGACCCCGCGGACAGCGCGGCCAGGGGCACGGCGAGGACCTCGCCGTCGGTTGAGGCGACCGGGATCGTAACGCGGACGTTACTGCCCCGCAGCTCTTCGAGCTGCTCGGGCGTAATCTCGACGGGTTCCAGGGTGACCTGCATGCGGCCCTTGCTGTCGCCGCCACC
>NZ_JAPFRB010000002.1:335826-337524 GCF_035726885.1 Leucobacter sp. M11
TTTTCGTTGCCCTCGGTGCCCGAGTCGCCGCTCTTCTCGTCGACCTTCGCGATCTTCACGACCTTCGCGGCGATTGCCTCGCCCTTCGGCCCATCGAAGGTGGCCTCCTGGCCCTCCTTCAGGAGCTCAGCGTCGCTCGCGGAGACCGTGCCGGACAGCACGAGCTTCGCGCCGGAAACGGTCATCGCCGTGCCCTCCAACACCGAGCCGCGATCAACCGTGATGTCATCGACGCGGCGGGGCAGCGCCGTGAGGAAGAGGACTTCGCTCGAGGGGAGCGTGGCCATCGCCCCCTCCTGGGCGCGAACGAGATCGGCCTGAGCGCTTTCCAGGGTCGTGTTCGCGGCCTGGAGCGCGGCCTGCTCCCCGGCGACATCGATGCCGCTGCCCAGCTCGTTGCGGGTGGCCACGGCCAGGTTCAGCGCGTCCTGGAGCTGCGCGATCGTGAAAGGATCCTTCCCCGTCTGCTGTTCCCGCTGGAGTGCCCGCTCCGCCTCTCGCACCGCGTTTTCGGCGCCCAGGCGCTCGGATTCGTTCGGCCCCTGCTGGGCCTTCGCGAGCGCCGCCTGGGCACTCTGAATGCCCGTCTGCGCGTCGCGAACCGCCTGCTCTGCGCTTCGCACGCCATCGGCGGCGTCCTCGCCCGTTGCGGGCGGCGCGTAGCCCACGCGCTCGTAGAGCGCGGCGACCCCGGCCGCTGTGCCCGCGTCGTAGACGTTGGAGTCCGGGTCACCGGCGTCGATCCCGATGCTGATGAGCGCCTGCTTCAGCTGCGTCACATCGGGGCCAGAGAGCCCAATGCTCAGCGTACGGTAGGCGGGCAGTTCCCCGGGCAACACGATCACGGGCCGCCCGGCGACCTCGAGGGCGATGGAGGTCGCCTGGAACTCGGCGCCCGCTTTGGGCACCTGACCGCTCACCACGGCGGGGCCGCTCAGGCCGCCCGTCTCGATCTTCACGGGCACCGCGTCCGCGTAGGTGACGTCCGCGCGGCTCGTGACCGTGTTCTCAATCCTGCGTTCCTCGATGGGCACCGTGATCAGCCCGCCCTTCGGGGCCGCGGTGCGCGCGGCCAGCTCCGCGGGCGACACGATGAACTGCATCACGCCGATCCCCGCGAGCAAGGAGAACACGGCGACGCCCGCGATCACGAGAACCAGGCGTTTGCCGGACAGTCCGGACAGCGAAAAGCGCTCCCGTTTCCCCGTCTCTTCAGCGTTTTCGGCGTTCTCTGAGTCTTCGGCAGTCGTGTCAAGGAGCGCACCGGCTTCCGGCTGCTTTCCTCCGCGTCGCTTCGCTCGCGCCGGTTTCGCGCCGGGCTCTGTTGCTTCTTTTGCTTCGGAGCGGGCGAGCTTTCGCTCCGCCCGCTCCCGCTGGCGGCGCGCTCGCGCGCCCTCAGCCTCGGTGTCCCCCGCCACGACCCCGGGGGCGCCGAGGGCACCCGCGGCGGCCGCAGCCCCAGCGCTGCCCGCATTCTCGTTCGTCTCGATGGGCGTGGTTGCCCGGTCGTCAGGATCGGTTTCGTGCACGGTTTCGCTTTCGTTCGGGGGTTGGGGACGGGGGGACGCCCCGGTTATTTCTTATCGGTGCCGAATTTTGCGACCAGGGCGTCGATCTCGGCCCGGTGCTCGTCGACGTAGACCGTTTCCAGCTTGATCATCACCTCGTTCTGGCGCTTGTCGTAGTCAACGTTCTTGA
>NZ_JAPFRB010000002.1:337564-344643 GCF_035726885.1 Leucobacter sp. M11
CTGGAACTTCTTCTTCTCCGCCGCTGAGGGTTCCTTCCCCTCGCCCGACTCCCCGTCGGGCATGTAGAGCTCGTTCTGCTCCTCATACAGCGCGTTCTGCGGTTCGTAACGTTCCGTGTACCCGGGGAAGCCGGCCTCGGTCATGCAGGTGATCCATTCGTCCCGCACCGCAATCACGTCCGGGTGCTCCTCCATATCGATGTAGAGCTGATCCATCGACTCTTGGAGCGCCGCCATCTCGGGGCTGTCCCAGACCTGCTCGCCCCCGACCTCGTGCTGAGCGGCGCCGTAGCAACCCGCCTTGGTCCAGTCGTAGACCCACTCCTCCTCGCTGCCTTCCTCCGGGAACTGGTCGCTGGGGCCGTTCAGGGCCTCGTAGTAGGCGGTCTGCTCGCTTTCGCTGAGGGAGTTCACGTACTCGCCGTTCGGGTCCTCGTACGGCTTTTCTTCTTGGGGGCCCTCCTGCTGCCAGGGCGAGTCGATGATGCCGTAGCCGTACTCCTTGGCGAATTCGACGGTGCCCCAGGTTGGCCCGTCGTCCTCCTCGACCTCCGTGCTCACGATGACCCCTCCGGAGTTCGTGTCCGGCTGGTACTCAAAGCCCTGCTCCGTCATGCAGACGGCGACCAGGTCCTGCTCGCGCTTCTGCTGTTCGTCGTAGAACTCCTGATCCTGCTCCTCGTAGAGGGAACTGAGCGCCTTCGAGAGCGGCCCCTCCTCCAGTTCTTCGGGCTTCGCGTCTCCCGAGCCTCCGGAGCATCCTGTCAGCAGCAGAGCCCCGGTGAGCATGGCTGCAAATATTCCTGTGGTTTTGAGAGTCATTCGTTCTCGCTTTATCCGGGTGGCTGGGCCACGGGGTGTGGTTCTGTTCATCATGGGTGGCGGTTCGGTGTGGTGCGGATGTGTTGCTGTCCCTGTCTGGAGGGACAGTACGGGGTGAGTCTATGGGAGAGCTATGTTTCCATGAGCCCTCGGAGGCGCGGCCTTACTTCTTCTCGGCGGCAACCTTGGCGAGTAACGCGTCAAGTTCAGCTTTGTGTTCCTCGACGTAGGTCTGCTCCAATTCGAACTGCACTTTCTGTTGGCGCTTGTCGAAGTCGACCTCGTCTGCGCAGGTGTAGTCAGCGGTAGCCATTTCGATCTCCTCGTCCTGGAACTGCTGCTTCTCTTCTTTGCTGAGTTCCTTCGGGCTGTTGCCCTCGCCGTTGGGAGCGTTCAACTCCGTGTATCGATCAGAGAGCTGCTGCTGGGAATCGCTGCGTACGCTGAGGTTTGGGTACCCGGCATCGGCCATACAGCTGGACCAGTCTTCGACGGCCGCCAGGGTGTCGGGAGCACTCTCCACGTCCTGGTACAGCTGCGCCTGCGATTCCTGCAAGGCCTCCATCTCCGGGCTGTTAAAGAGCGCAAAAGCCGGGTCCTGTTGAACCTCCAACTGCGCGGCCCCGACACATCCCGCCCGCTCCAGGTCGTACTCCCAATCATCAAAGTTGCCGTCCTCAGGCATCTGGTCTTCCCCATTCAACGCCAGGTTGAAGGCTTCGCGCTGGTTCTCGCTGAGCGATTCGAGGTATTCCGCATTGGGGTCCGTGGGGGGCGCGGTGCTGTTCTCGGTGTCCGGGGTCCGCGGGGAACTGACGATGCCGTAGCCGAATTCCTTCGCGAATTCGAGACTGCCCCAGGCCGGCCCTTCCTGCTCTGCGTCGTCCTCTTCGAGGGAGATCGACATCCCGGCCCCGGCATTTGGGGTGTACTCGAAGCCCTGCTCGGTCATACAGACGGCCACGAGGTCTTCCTGCTTGTTAAAGGCGCGCTGGAGGGCGTCCTGATCGATGGTGTCTCCGAGCGGCTGCAGGTATTCCTCGAGGGGACCCACCTTGGGTGCCGCTTCTGTGCTGTCGTCGCTCGAGCATGCGACGAGCGCCAGCGCCCCAATGAGAACGATGGCAAGGCCGGGAAATTTATGAGACATACTGCGCTCGCTTTCTGTAGCGGAAGGATCGTGCGGGGGTGATTCCGGAGGGAATTGCGGGGGGAAACAATCCGAGCTGTCCGGCACGCCCGGGGCCACGATGCGGCTCTGCTGGATTCATGCTAGCGCTCAGCCGGGTCATGATTCCCTCCCATCAGGGGTTTTTCAGACGGCAGAGAAAATCTCAGCCGAATTGTTATCGCCCGGTGGTGCCGGGTCATACTCGAGTGCCGACACGAAGCGCCAAACATCATCCTGCGGGCTGACGCGGTCCCAGTGCCGAAGCAGATCATGCCTGGATCTGGACCGTCCGGGGCAACGTGATTTGCTCAAGGAGGTGCTCCGCGTTCACGGCGGGGAGGCAAGCCTCGAGGACCCGGGAGTTCGTCCTGAGGCGCCCCCTCTCGGGCTGTCGCCGAGTCGGGTCATGGATTCGAGCAATACTCATCGAGCGTCCCTTGGTTCAGCGGGGCGCACGTGGCCCCGGTCCGTCCCCAGCTCGGCAGCGCGCAACAGCGAGCCGCCTGCGTCGAGACTAGAGCGCCGGGGCAGCAAGGTCGAGTCAGTGCGGACAATTCCCAGCGGGTTCAGCCAATCGTGATCCAGCAGCACTGTTGCGCCCTCACCGCCCAGGGGGCTCCCAGCTGCTCGCTCAGCGCGCGGCGGCGAGGCTCACCAGAGCCCCGGCAGCTCCCCCGGCGCGTCCGCGGGCACCGACCAGTCGAGGGGCGTCGCGCCCTGGGCGAGCAGGAGTTCGTTCGTCCGGCTGAACGGCCGCGAGCCGAAGAACCCCCGCCGTGCGGACAGCGGCGAGGGGTGCGCGCTCGTGAGCACCGCGGTGCCCGCGAGGGCGGGGGCGAGCTGCTCGGCCTGCTTCCCCCAGAGGATCGAGACGAGGGGCCCGCCCCGCGCCACGAGCGCGGCGATCGCCCGGTCGGTCACCCGTTCCCAGCCGATCCCCGCGTGCGATCCGGCCGCGCCAGAGCGCACCGTGAGCACCCGGTTCAGCAGGAGCACCCCGCGCGCGGACCAGGCGGAGAGGTCGCCGTGGCTGAGCGGCGCGACCCCGAGGTCGTCGACGAGCTCGCGAGAGATGTTGCCGAGGCTCCGCGGCAGGGGCCGCACCTCGCGGTCGCAGCCGAAGGCGACCCCGATGGGGTGCCCCGGGGTGGGATACGGGTCCTGGCCGACGATGAGCACCCGGACGTCCGCGAGCGGCGCGGCAAAGGCCCGGAACACGTCCGCTTCGGCGGGGAGCCAGTCCCGCCCCGCGGCTCGCTCCGCATCCAGGAACCCGCCGATCTCGGCGATCTCCGTCGCGACCGGGGCGAGCGCCTCGGCCCAGTCGGGAGCGATGCGCCCCTGGGCGGCGAGCGCGGTGAGCGAGAGCGGCACGGTGGTCCTTCGGTTCTGGTCGGGGGACGGGTGTCGAGCGCCCTTAGCCCTCGTCGGCGGCGATGGTGGCGACCGTGACGCCGCGCTCTGCGGCGCTGACCTGCCAGACGCTGCCCGAGCCGGTGACGCGGAGCGCTCCCGGCCCGATGATGAGCGCGGTGGCCGCGTCGATGGCGAGGGACTGCGGGACCATCCCGGCCTCGGTCACGGCGATGAGCCGGGGCAGGGTGCCGGAGGCGATGGGGTCGGCTTCGAGGCAGAGGTCGACGAGCCCGAGCCCGGCGCTGGCGTTGACCTCGCCCGTGGTGCCCGCGGGGCCGACGGGGACGCCGCCGATCTCCCCGCCGGAGGCGATGCAGACGTCGCCCGCGATGGTCGCTCCGGCGCCGAGGCCGAAGTAGGGCGCGCCGCCGCCGACGAGCTCGCGGATGCGCTCGGCGTCGGCGTGGGTGGCGTCGAGCGCCGCGGCGCGGGTGGGCGCGCCGAGGAGCACCCCGTGCACGGTTCCGGTGGCGACTTCGGCGGCGGAGGCGTCGACGACGCGGATGCCCGCGGCGGTGGCGCGGCTGAGGAGCCCGGCCTGGGCGGCCTCGGTCTTGCCGCTCGCGCCGATGGCCCAGAGGACGGGGGTGACGCTGTCGCGGTCGGCCCCGGCGAGCTCGGCGCGCTCCTCGGCGACGAGGCGCACCTCGGCCAGGAACTCGGATTCGGCTGCTGGGACGGTTCCGCCGCCCACGAGGAAGATGCTCATGTTCCCAGCGTAGCGACTGGCCGGGGTGTCGCGCGTGGTCGCGCGTTGCCGGGCGCGAAGTTCGCTACGATGCACCCATGACCCAGCAACGGAGCGGGACGGGGGCCGCTGCCACCCCGGGATCGAGCACGGCGGCGAGCGCGGGGGGCTCCTCGGGGCGCTCGGGCGCGAGCGCTGCCCCGAAGCTCGCCTTTGGGCTAATCGGCTTCCTCTTTTTTGTGGAGATCGTGTCCGGCATTATCCAGGGCTATTACGTACCGCTGATCAGCGATCTGGTGACGCACCTGGGTCTCGGGAACGACGCGGACTTTAATATTTTCGAGGGCACGCAGCTGCTCCTCGCGGCGCTCGTGGTGCCGATTCTCGCGAAGCTCGGCGACATGTACGGGCATCGCCGGATCCTGCTGCTGTCGACCGTGGTCGCCGCGACGGCGACCTGGGCGCTCGCGTTCTCGGAGAACCCGGTGACCTTCCTCATCGCGTGGACGCTGCAGGGCGTGTACACGGTGTGGCTGCCGCTCGAGATCGCCATCATCTTTATGCGTGGCCGCCAGACGGGGCGCGCCGCCGCCGAGACGCGTCGGGCCGCCGCGTTCCTGATCGTGGGCCTCGAGTCCGGGGCCATCCTGGGCGCGGTGGGCGCGGGGCAGCTCTTCGGCCTCTTTGGCGGCGACGCGGACCCGGGGGCCGCGATGGTCCCCACCCTGATCGTGCCCGCGGTGTTCGTGTCGCTCGCGTTCTTCGCGGTGCTGTTCGGGGTGCCGAAGCACACGCCGCCGGGCGGGCGCACGCTCGACGGCGTGGGCTTCCTGCTGCTCTCGACGGCGCTGTTGCTCGTGACCGGCGGGCTCACGCTCCTCAAGTTCAACGGGGCGGGCACCTGGTGGGTGTGGGCGCTCATGATCGCGGGGCTCGTGCTGTTTGTTCCCTTTGTGCGCTGGGAGCTCCGGCAGGACGACCCCGCCGTGGACGTCCGCGTGCTCGCGAGCCCGCAGATGTGGCCCGTCATGCTCACCGCGATGCTGATCGGGATCAGCCTGCTCGGCGCGCAGGCCCCGCTCAGCACCTTCGCGGGCACCGATCCCGCGGAGGCGGGCTTCGGCCTGGGGCTGAGCGCCGGGAGCCGGTCCATCCTGATCGGGGTCTATCTGATCTCGATGATCGCGGGCGCGCTCGTGTTCCCGTGGCTGTCCCGAACGCTCTCCCCGCGGCGGGCGCTCATCGTGGCCGCGTTCCTCGTCACGATCGGCTACGCCCTGTTCCTGCCGTTCCACAACACGGTGCCGCAGGTGTTCACGAACATGTGTGTCGCGGGCATCGGCTCGGGCATCCTCATGGGGGCGCTGCCCGCGGCCGCGGCTGCGGCAGCCCCGGCGGAGCAGACGGGCGTGGCGACTGCCATGACGAACACGACCAAAACGATCGGGGGCTCGATCGCCAGCACGGTGTTCGCGATTGTCCTCGTCGTCGGCCTGGGCGACGCGGCGGGCGGCGGCAGCACGCACGCGAGCCTGACCGGCTACCTCACGGTGTGGTCGATCTGTGCGGGCGGCGCGCTCCTGGCCGCGATCTCGCTCTTCCTGGTCCCGAAGGTCGCCTTCACCGACGCCGAGAGGTAACCGCGATCGGTCAGTGTTGCCGGCGGGTTCCCACGTGTGGTCCCCGCCGGCAACGCTGACGGTCATTCCTTGGGTTCGGTCCGGGCTCGACGCAGGACCGCACCGGCGGCGAGGAGGGCCAGGGCGAGCACGGCGATCGCGGTGAGTGAGCCGCCCGTGATCGGCAACCGTCCCGGCCGCTCAGCCGCCCGGTCCGCGTCGCCCTCGAGCTGCGGGGTCCCCGCGCTCAGGTATCGGACGGTGCTGTCCTCAGCGGTCACTGTTTCTCCGTTTGCGAGCACTCCGGTCACCGTCGCCGCATTCCGGATCACCCCGCGATCGAGGTCTGTCTGCGTCAGCGTGACGGTGGCGGTGGCGGTGGCACGTTCTCCGGGGGCAAGGGTCCCCGGAGCCCCGGTGGCTGGCCAGTGCATCTCAATCGCACTCAACCCGGGCATCGAGTCTTCGATGCCCACCCCTGTGAGACTTCGAGCTCCCGTGTTGGTCACGGTAAAGGAGTAGGTCACCGGGACTCCCGCGGAGCGGAGGTCCGGACCGACGCTCCCGGTTTTGACCAGGGTGAGACCGGCCTCCGACGAAAGCGGCAGGCCCGCTTCCGCAGAGTCGGAGATGTGCTTCGCCCGGGGATCGGTGCCCGTCACGGTTGCCGTGCTGTGCACCCGTCCGGTGTCGAGATGCTCCTGCGTCACCGTCACACTCGCGGTTCCCGTCACCCGCTGGCCGGGGAGGAGGACCCCGTTGTCAGCCGGCCACTCGGAAATCTCGATGGCGCTGAGCCCGGGAAGCGGGTCCTCAACCGTCACCCCGTTCAGGGTCTGGTTTCCCGCATTGTGCACCGTATAGGTCAATTCAACCGAGTCACCGATTCCCGGTGCCGCCGCAGTGGTGGCCGGGAGCACCGCCTTCTCCAGCTCAATTCCGGAGATGCCGTGCAGGATGAGTTCCGCTGGATCACTCGCGGTGGCCGGAACCCCGAGCGCGGTCACCGCGGTCACGGTCCCCTCGTTCGCGAGCCGGAGCCTGTCAATATCGGCCTGGGTGAGGGAGCGGTTGGCCGTGGCCGACACGCTCTCCCCAACGCCGAGTTCACCCGGAGCAGCATCGTCGGGCCAGGAACCGAATTCGATGGGTCCGATATCGGCGAGATCTGCGGTCAGCACGACTTCACGCAGCGCGACGGGGCCGGTGTTGGTCACCTCAAAGGAGAAGCTGGCATCCTGGCCGGGCTCGATGGTCTCCGGGGCCGTGATCGTCTGGCTCAGCGTCACCCCGGGGAGATCCCTCGCGAAGCCAAAGTTGACGTCCGAGCGGATCTCGCCGCGGGATACCCGGAACGTCGCCT
>NZ_JAPFRB010000002.1:344684-348834 GCF_035726885.1 Leucobacter sp. M11
CAGTGGCCTGCGGGCTCTGCCGTGCCAGCGTCAGCGGTCACCCGGTACTCGCCCTCGGCGAGTCCCGGGAACCGGTAGCTGCCATCGTCGGCCGTGAACTCGGTCCACGGGGTGCCGTCAGCGGTGAGCACCGGCGTTCCCTCCCGGTCCAGCAGAGCAAGCGACACCCCGCCGAGACCGGGCTCGTTGTCCGGGTTGCCGTCGCGGTTCACGTCGTTCCAGACCGAGCCGCGAATTTCGGCTGATTCAATCCGAATTTTCACGGGTTTGCTCTCCGCCAGGCGCGTGTTGTCGCCGCCGATGTCGAGCATCCCGGACACCGAGTTTTGCAGCATCTCACCGTTGGCCGCCTGCGGAGCGCTCAGGGAGACCTCCAGGGTGCCCACGCTGTCGGGCCCGGGTCGGTGATCCGTGAGTGCCACGCGGAGCGCGGTTGCCGCGCTGATCTCTGCCGGGGTCGCGTCTGCGTAGGCGACCCAGTCGACTCCCGTTGCCGGTGCTCGGCCCGTCTGCCCCTCCCGAATTTTTGGGTCGGTCGTCAGTTCCAACGTTGCGCCGGTCGCCTCGTGACTGGCCAGGGTCGCTTCGGTGAGCACGACCTCGCCTGAGACGTTCGTCCCGCGCGGGTCCCCGTCGTAGGGCAGCACGTCCACGAACGTGCTGGCCTTCCGGGAAACTCCGGTGAAGTTGAACCACTGCACCCGATAGGACATCGGGGTCCGGGCCTCAACGACGGGTGTGGGAGTCCTGAGCTCGACCCGAGCCACGCTGGGCTGGGCTGCGCTCATGTCGAACGACGCGGTTGCCGCGGCGTCCCCGGCCACACCGCTTTTCGGCGCGATTCCATCACCGAACAGGGCCGCGGTCAGGCCCAGCCGGGACTGCGACGGAGCGATCTGGGAGGTCTCAATATCAAACACAATGTCGGCGAGTGGATCGAGGTATGTCGCGGGGAGCAGGTACGTGAACCGCAGCTCGGTCTCCTCTGCGGCGCACACCCGATGTGAGGTCATGATTTCTGCCGACCAGTGCGTGCCGTCAAGCGGGGTGAAATCGATGTTTGTGGCAAACGGGGAGACGCACGCCCGAGTTTCGAGGTTGGTCACGCCGACTCGGGATCCGAACTTATCGCCAAAGAGGTTTGTTTTCAGCTGTGGTCGAAGCGTGTACCGCACCCCCTGCCCGGCAAGAATCGTTTTCGTTGCCGGGGTCACCGGCTCTCCGTTGGCATCCAGACCGATCCCGGTCGCGGTCATCGTGCCTTGACCGTATCGAACCTTGAGTTCTTCAACTCTGGGCCACAGGGCATAGCCGCGATTGCCCGTCCCCGCGTGCACGAGGCGCACTTCTCCGGTGTCCTCGGGGTCTGTCTGGGCTGGGGCTCCTCGAGCCACACGCAGGGACACGCTGAGGCTGAGGATACTCTCTGACGTTGAGTTGGTGACCCCACCGGCATCCCAGACGCCGCCATTGCCGAGATATTCCACCCGGACGCCGCTGACCTGAGCGAGCTCTCCGGTGTATTCCCCCGCATCCACCCAGTTCAGCGCGGACAGGTCTTCCCCGCCCAGAGACTCGCCTCGGCCGGTCCCGGGCACCCGGTCCGTGGTGAGTAGGTACCGGAGATCACCGGGCTCGATGGTCCGAGGGTCGCCGACGCTGTCCTCTCCGTACGCTTCGTAGAACGAGGCAGCATCGGGGTTGAGTTGGAGATCAGCGGGGTTCCAGAGTTGCATCACGCTCACGTCTGTGGCCGGAGTCACTGTGTATCGCTGCGTCACCGGGTCCTGTTGGATCGTTGGCATGTAATAGCCCTCTGACGTCAGATCCTCCCCGGGAACGACAGCGCCAAAATACACGTTCAGCCCGGGACCCTTGAATTGCCCTGCCACGTGCTCTGGATACGACCAGGGAGCGGGGTCATCCCACGAGGTGAGCACCGAGTTGAACCGGTTATTGGCGGTGTTCGTCTCGGTCACCGTTTCCCCGCTCTCAACGGTTCGCCACGGCTCCTCCAACGCCACGCTCGCCTCGAGGTGCAGGACGTTGTCGGCGTCGTTCGCGTTGCCGAGTTCGCTCCGCGGGACAAAAAACAACAGGTCAACAGCGCTGTCGGTCGCCTCCGTCGCCTCGGTCACCGTGATCGTGAAGGTTCCCGCGGCGCGATCGAACTCGACCTCGCCGTCCAGCGCATTCCAGTCCGTATTGTCAATCAGCAGATCGACGGTGCCACTCCAGGGGGCCCCGGCTTGGGTGAGCGAAAACGTCCCCGACATCTTTCGGGGAACGGGCAGCTGATACGGACGCTCCCCGACACCCTCGGGGTGGATCACAGCGATTCGGAACCTGGATTCTCCCGCCGCCACCACACCCGAGCCGAAGTCGTGAACGCTCTCCTGCATCTGGGCCCCCGGTGTGCCGTGGTCAGTCCAGCCAGAACCGTTGAACCACTCCGCGCGCAGGTCGACTCCGAGCGTGCCAACCGTTTCGAGGTGAAGCGGGGCCGACGTTGGAGTCACCTGCCGGGAGCCGGTTTCCTCGGAAATGATCAGCGTCGGGACGTACTGTTCCCCGGTCTGCGCCGCGTTGCGGTCGGTACGCGCTCGAATCCCGTCAAAACGAATCGTCTGTGTGTCCTGGTCACCCGAGATACTGCCGACCTCCGCGAAAAGGGTACGACCGTCTTCGGCCACCCGGAAGCTTGACCGATATCCCAGGTCCTCGGACACGGTCTTGAGACCTGCGGACACCGCCGAGTCGACATCCCAGTGCCAGCCCACGGGAAGTCCCTGTTCGAGGCGCAGGTTCGCCGCGCCACTCGTCTCGAGTTCCCAGCGGAAGGAGACCTCGTTCCCCAGGGCGAGCTTTCCATCCGATACCGAGGTATCCCCCGGCACCAAGCTCACCCCATCATCGGTGATCTCGATCGATGCGGCGAGGAGCTCGCCCGGGGCCTCAGGGGACGCGTGCGCCGGGGTCACGCTGGCGGCGTTCGTGGCGACGGCCCCACCAAGCGCGAGCACACCTGCGAGGAGCAGGGCGACTCCAGGCCGGGATCGTACCAGCTGGGAAAAACTCATCTTCAGGGAACTCCTCGGTCAGCGAAAACAGAACGAGCAGTAAATATACCAGTTAGTTTTTTAGTTCACAATGCCAGTATATCTGTTTGGTATTTTTCCTTCCACCGCTCGTGTCCCCTGAGGCGAATAGCTACGTTCCCGATTTCACCACCAGGGGCCCCCGGTACGTGTGGAACACGCTGGACTGGGCGACCGGGCGCAGGACGATCAGGTCCTGGTTGACGTGCGGGGGCTGCTCGACGGCTCCGACAATCACCCCGGCTACGTCCTCCGCGGTGAGCGGGGTGACCTCGGCGTAGGGTTTCGCGGCGGCCTCGGCGTCCCCGCGGAGGCGTTTCAGCGTGAACTCCTCGGTGTGCACGAGTCCGGGGGCGACCTCGATGACCCGGATGGGCTCGCCCGCGAGTTCGAGCCGGAGCACCCCGGTGACGGCGTGCGCCGCGAACTTCGACGCGTTGTAGCCGCCCCCGCCCGGATAGGCGCTCAGCCCGGCGGTTGACGTCAGGTTCACGATCGTCGCGGTGCCCTCGCCGGAGCAGGCGTCGCGGAGCACCGGGAGCAGCTCCGCGGTCACCGAGCGCAGGCCCAGGACGTTCACCTCGAACATCCGCCGCCAGTCGTCGTTCGTCGAGGACTCCACGGAGTCGGTGCCGAGTGCGCCGCCCGCGTTGTTGATCAGCACGCTCGCCCCGCCCGTCTCGGCGACCTCGGCGGCCATCGCGGCGACCTGCGCCTCGTCCGTGACGTCGCACACGATGGAGTGCGCCCCGGTCTCCTCGGCCAGGAGCGCCAGCCGGTCCGCGCGACGCGCGACCGCCACCGTCGCCCAGCCCGCGGCGGCAAAGCGCCGAAGCGTTGCCTCCCCGATCCCGGAACTTGCCCCCGTGATGACCACCCGCTGCTGCATCTGTGCTCCTCAGACTCTCGTGTGCTGCTGCCGTTGCGCGCGGTGCGCGCCTCCCGCCGCCCCGCGGCGTGTTCCCCCAACATTACGGCCCGTGTCAGCCCGCGTCATCTCGGCTTGGTCCCTGACCGGCCCGCGTCGTAAGCTCACTCCAGCGACAGCAACC
>NZ_JAPFRB010000002.1:348875-351319 GCF_035726885.1 Leucobacter sp. M11
TGGCAGTTTGAGACCAAGCAGGTGCACGTTGGGGCCGTTCCGGACCCCACCACGAACTCCCGCGCGGTGCCGATCTACCAGACCACGGCCTACACCTTCAACGACTCCGACCACGCGAAGAACCTCTTCGCGCTGGCCGAGTTCGGCAACATCTACGCCCGGATCCAGAACCCGACCTGGGACGTCGCCGAGCAGCGCATCGCCGCGCTCGAGGGCGGCAGCGCCGCGCTCCTCCTCGCCTCCGGCCAGGCCGCCACCACGACCGCGGTGCTGAACATCGCCCAGGCCGGAGACCACATCGTGTCCTCCAGCTCCATCTACGGCGGCACCTACAACCTCTTCAAGTACACGCTCGCCAAGCTCGGCATCGAGGTCACCTTCGTCGAGGACCAGGACGACGCCGCCGAGTGGCAGCGCGCGGTCCGCCCGAACACGAAGCTGTTTTTCGCCGAAACCATCGGCAACCCGAAGATCAACATCCTCGACATCCGCCTCGTCGCTGACGTCGCCCACGAGAACGGCCTGCCCCTGATCGTGGACAACACGATCGCCACCCCGTACCTCATTCGCCCGCTGGAGCACGGCGCTGACATCGTGGTGCACTCCGCGACCAAGTTCCTCGGCGGCCACGGCACGACCCTCGGCGGCGTCCTCGTGGACGGCGGCAGCTTCAAGTGGTCCGAGAACGTCGAGAAGTTCCCGGGGCTCACGGAGCCGGACCCCTCCTACCACGGCGCGAGCTACACGACCGCGGTCGGCGACGCCATCGCGTTCATCATCAAGGCGCGCGTGCAGCTGCTTCGCGACCTCGGCTCCGCGATCTCCCCGAACAGCGCCTGGCTGCTGATCCAAGGCATCGAGACCCTGTCGCTGCGCATCGAGCGCCACGTGCAGAACGCGCAGGAGATCGCCGAGTGGCTCGAGGAGCACCCGGATGTGGCGAGCGTGAACTACTCGGGCCTGCCGTCGAGCCCCTGGTACCAGGCCGCGAACACCTACGCGCCGAAGGGCGTCGGCGCCGTGCTCTCCTTCGAGCTGAAGGGCGGCGTGGACGCCGGTCGCGCGCTCGTCGACAGCCTGGAGCTGTTCAGCCACGTCGCGAACATCGGCGACGTGCGCAGCCTCATCATCCACCCCGCGTCCACGACGCACTCGCAGCTCACCCCGGAGCAGCAGCTCACCACCGGGGTCACCCCGGGCCTGATTCGCCTCTCCGTCGGCATCGAGAACATCGCCGACATCAAGGCGGACCTGGAAACCGGCTTCGCCGCGGCCCGCGCCGTGGTCACCGCCGCCCGCGCCGGAGCCTAAGCCGCACGACCGGGACGACCGGCAACACCGCCCGCCGCCGACACGATCCCTCGTTTCGGCGGCGGGCGGTGTCGTTCCGGCGGGTGCTTTCGTGCCGGCTCAGCCGCCGGGAAACATGTCCCGGAGGCCGCGGATTCGCTCGATCACCGAGGCCCGGTTGGTCCGCGCCGCGCCGAGGATCTCGGCCTCCCGGCGGCGCATCTCCGCGCAGCCGGTCTCCAGCAGTTCCTCGCCGAGCGGGGTGACCCGGATCAGCTTCTGCCGGGCGTCATCCGGGCTGCGCTCCTGCTCGCACCACCCCTTCCGCATGAGCTTCTTCGCGGCCATCGTGAGGGTGGACTGCGCGAGGTGCGCCTGCTTGCTCAGCGCGGACATCGAGAGGGGGCCCTCGCTCTGGATGATCGTGAGCAGGCCGAAGTCGTCGAGGCTGATGTCCAGCTCGGCGAGCGCTTCGGCGGCTGAGGCGCGCACCGTTCGAGACAGCGCCCAGAAGTGGAAGTAGACGGTGTGGGGCATCGGGGGGACCGCGGGGGAATCGGAGCTGGGGGAAGACACCGCCCCACTGTAAACGCTTCGCGTGGCGGGGGATCTCCCCCGGGCCGGGAGCCGCGAAATTCTCCTGGGCCGCGGCTCCCGGCCCGCTCAGCTCGGTCGTGCCGCGTGCTCGGCCTCCGCCGGGTCCGGGCGCGGGAAGCCGGTCAGTGCGACTCCCGCGCTGACGCGGTAGCGGCGGTTGACCGAGATGATCACCGCGGTCAGCGCTTCGAGCGTGCCCGCCAGCCGGAGCGCGCCCGCTCGCACCGGGCGGGCGCCGAGCCCACGCCGGGTCAGCTCGTCGACGAGCAGCAGGGCGTCCTCGTCGTCCCCGCAGAGCAGCACGTCGTCCCCGGACACATCGGCCTCGGGCCGGAGCAACTTCGGGGCAGAGAGGTGGTGATACGCGGCCACCACCCGGGCTTCCGGCGCGAGCTGCGCCGCCTCCTCCGCCGCGCTGCCGGCCCCGGGCTGAATCGCGAAGGCCCCCGAGGCGTCGAAGCCGACCGGGTTGACGCAGGAGATCACCGTTTTCCCGGCGAGCTCCCCGCGCAGCCCCCGGATCAGCTCCGCGTGCCCCGCGTAGGGCACCGCGAGGA
>NZ_JAPFRB010000002.1:351351-357697 GCF_035726885.1 Leucobacter sp. M11
TTTTCCCCGCCCAGCACGCTCGCGGAGGACGCCGGCTCGGCCCGGCGCAGCAGTTCGGTGAGCTCCGCCGCGCTCGCCCGCGCCCGCGCGGGGTCTCGGGACCCCACCCGCACCGTGATGCCCGCGCGGGCGAAGCGGAACGCGAGCCCCCGCCCCTGGGCCCCGGTGCCGCCGAGCAGGGCGACCGTCGGCAGCGTCGGCGCCGCGCCGCCCGCGGTCATGACGTCGCCGTGATCTCGTCGCGCATGCCCGGGATGACGGTCTCCCCGTACACGCGAAGCGTCTCCTCCTTGTTGTCGTGCTGGAGGTACCCGGCGAACTGTGTCACGCCGAGCTCGCGCAACTGGCCGAGCTTCGCCCGGTGCTCCGCCGCGGTGCCGAGCACGCAGAAGCGCTCCACGATCTCGTCGGGGACGAAATCGGTGTGCGTGTTCTCGGCCCGACCGTGCTCGTTGTAGTCGTAGCCCTCGCGGGCCCGAATGTAGTCGGTCAGGGCGGTCGGCACCGCGCTGCCCTCCCCGTACTTCGCGACGATGTCGGCCACGTGGTTGCCGACCATGCCCCCGAACCACCGGCTCTGCTGGAGCATGTGCTCCCGGTCGTCCCCGATATACATCGGGGCCGCCACGCAGAACTTGATGGCCTCGGGATCGCGCCCGGCTTTCCGGGCGGCGGTGCGAACCGTTTCGATCATCCACTCGGCGATGTCCACGTCCGCGAGCTGCAGGATGAAGCCGTCGCCGACCTCGCCGGTCAGGGCGAGCGCCTGCGGCCCGTAGGCCCCGACCCACACCTCGAGCTCGGAGCCCGTGCTCCACGGGAAGCGCAGGGTGGCCCCGTTGTGCTCCACCGAGCGGGAGTTCGCCAGCTCCCGGATCACGTGGATGGCCTCCCGGAGGGTCGCCAGGGTGCTGGGCTTGGCCTTGAGGACCCGGAGCGAGGAGTCTCCCCGGCCGATGCCGCACACGGTCCGGTTTCCGTACATCTCGTTGAGGGTCGCGTAGGTCGAGGCGGTGACGGTCCAGTCCCGGGTGACCGGGTTCGTGACCATCGGCCCCACCTTGATCCGATGCGTTTCCGCGAGGATGCGGCTGTAGAGCACATAGGGCTCCTGCCAGAGGGTGTGCGAGTCGAAGGTCCACAGATAATCGAATCCGTGCTCCTCGGCCAGCTTTGCCAGGGCGATCGTTCGCGAGCCCGGGGGTCGGGTTGCAGAACCACTCCGAATTCCATGATGTCTCCTTCGTTCGTACTGCGTCGGTTGACCTGCGTTGGGTGACCCGCGTTGGGTGAACCACAGGGTCGGATGAACAGGGCGGTGAGTCGAGTCGGGGGGTGTCGGGGGGGGTGCGTGGGTGGGGGGGTGCGTTGGCGCTGCGTGTGCGCTCTCGCGGGGACGGTCGCCGGGCCGCTCGGCCCGCGGACCGGGCTGCGCCTCAGAAGCGGTCGAGGGAAAGCTCGCGGCGCAGGTAGCGGCCGTGCCCGGGCGCGCCCAGGTAGGCGTCGTCGTGCACGATCATCCGCCCGCGGGAGAACACGGTGTCCACGTGCCCCGAGACCTCGAATCCCTCCCACGCCGAGTAGTCCATGTTCATGTGGTGCGTGTCGTTCACGCCGATCCGGGTGCGCCCCGCGGGGTCGTAGATGACCACGTCCGCGTCCGCGCCAGCCGCGACGGCCCCCTTCCGACCGGAGAGGCCGAACTGGCGGGCGGGGGCGGCCGAGGTGAGCTCCACCCAGCGTTCAAGGGAGATCTTCCCGTCGACAACCCCCTGGAACATCAGGTCCATCCGGTGCTCGACGGAACCGATGCCGTTGGGAATCTTGGAGAAGTCCCCGATCCCGAGATCCTTCTGGCCCGCCATGCAGAAGGGGCAGTGGTCGGTGGACACCAGTTGCAGGGTGTCCGTGCGCAGGGCGTGCCAGAGCCAGTCCTGATGCCCCTCGGCCCGGGAGCGCAGCGGCGTGGAGCAGACCCACTTCGCTCCCTCGAACCCCGGCGCGCCCAGCTGTTCCTCCAGGGACAGGTAGAGGTACTGCGGGCAGGTCTCGCCGAACACGGGCTGGCCGCGGTGCCGGGCGGAGGCGATCTGCTCCGCGGCCTGTTTCGCGGAGACGTGCACGATGAAGAGCGGAGCGCCGGTCAGGTCGGCCAGCATGATCGCCCGGTGCGTCGCCTCCTCTTCGACCTGCCAGGGACGGGTCAGGCCGTGGTTGATCGGCGCGCTCCGCTGCTCCGCGAGCGCCTGCGAGACGAGCAGGTCGATGACGCTGCCGTTCTCGGCGTGCATCATGATGAGCCCGCCGTTCGAGCTGGCCCGCTGCATCGCCTGGACGATCTGCCCGTCGTCGGAGAGGAAGACGCCCTGGTAGGCCATGAAGAGCTTGAAGCTCGTGACCCCCTCCCCGATCAGCCGGTCCATCGCCGTGAGCGATTGGGGCTGCACATCGCTCAGGATCTGGTGCAGGCCGTAATCCACGGCGCAGTTCCCCTCCGCCTTCTGCCGCCAGCGCTCATGGCTGTCGAGCACGTCCTCGCCCGCGTACTGCACGGCGAAGTCGATGATGCTCGTCGTGCCGCCCCAGGCGGCCGCCCGCGTCCCCGTTTCGAAGGTGTCGCTCGCGAAGGTGCCCCCGAAGGGCATCTCCATGTGCGTGTGGGCGTCAATGCCGCCGGGGATCACGTAGCGCCCGCTGGCGTCGATCACGCGGTCGACCGCGCCGGGGAGGTCGACGCCGAGCGTCGTCGCCCCCGGGGCGAGCACCGCGACGATCGTCTCCCCGTCGATGAGTACATCGGCCGGGCGGCTCTCGCGGGCGTTGACGACCGTTCCGTTCTGGATCAGGGTTTTCATCCCGAGCCTCCCTACGGCGCCACGATCTCGGCGTAGGCATCGGGGCGGCGGTCCCGATAGAACTGCCACTCCGCGCGCACCGTCTCGATCAGGCCGAGGTCCAGGTCCCGGATGACGAGCTCGTCGGCGTCGACGGAGCCGTGCTCCCCGATCACGTTTCCCCGCGGATCGGCGAAGTAGGAGCTGCCGTAGAAGGTGACGGCATCGTCGCCGACCTCCTCGCGCTCCGTGCCCACGCGGTTGTTCGCGGCGACGAAGAACTGATTCGCCGCCGCAGCCGCTGGCTGCTCCAGCTCCCAGAGCCGGTTCGACAGCCCGGGCTTAGTCGCGGAGGGGTTGAAAACGATCTGGGCCCCGTTCAGCCCGAGCATCCGCCACCCCTCGGGAAAGTGCCGGTCGTAGCAGATCGTGATCCCCACCGGCCCGACGGCGGTCTGAAAGACCGGCCAGCCGAGGTTGCCCGGACGGAAGTAGAACTTCTCCCAGAACTGGGGCAGGTGCGGCAGGTGATGCTTGCGGTACGTGCCGAGGTACGAGCCGTCCGCGTCGATCACCGCCGCCGAGTTGTAGAGCACCCCGGGCTGTTCCTGCTCGTACATCGGCAGGATGAGCACCATGCTGTGCTCCCGGGCGAGGGCCTGAAAGCGCGCAACGGTCGGCCCCGGGATGGCCTCCGCGGACGCGTAATACTTCGCGTCCTGCACCGCGGCGATGTAGGGGGTGTTGAAGAGTTCCTGGAAACACAGGATCTGCACCCCCGCCGCGGCCGCCTCGCGGACGAACTGTTCGTGCTTCACGATCATGGACTCGGTGTCACCCGTCCAGGCAGCCTGGGAGAGGGCGGCGCGAACAATGCTCATGTGTACCTCCGGGGTCTGTGCCCCGGGCCTGCCGGGGACTCGTTCAGATGGGGCGCTTTCCCCCGGTTCTGCGTCGAACCGCCCTGGCCGTCCCGCGCGGTTCCTACCCGTTCGGACCCCCAGTATGCGCGCGCCCTCCCGCGCCGGCAAGGGCTCTGCCCGGCTTCGGGGGAAACCCTGACACTCTGACCGGAACGGCGGGGGGCACGGACGCGGTGTCACTCGTCCGCGGCGAGCGCGAGCAGCGCGCGAACGATTCGGTGGTCGCTGGGGTCCTCCGGAAACAGGATCGGGGCCGCCGCCGCGGTGATGCCGAGCGCGCGCACCTCGTCGAGCTGGGCCGCGTCCCGCTCGTCGATGAGCCAGCCGTCGAGAATGCCGGGCGGGAGCCCGGCCACGGCCGGGCGGCGGGGGCCGTAAAACCCCGCGATGCCCGCCGAGCTCGGCGGGACCCCCGCGATGCTCAGGCAGCGGTCCGCGTGCCCGCGAACCGGGCGACCCGCGAGCAGCGGCGAGAGGCCGAGCACGCGCGCCGAGCTCGCCTCGAGGACCTCCCGGATCACGGGGATGCCGAGGATCGGCCAGATCGAGACGATCGGATTCGAGGGGGCGATGAGCACCCGGTCCGCCGCGGCGAGTGCCTCCAGCACCCCGGGACCGGCGTGGGCGCGTTCCAAGCCCGCGACGCGGAAGCCGGTTGCGTCCGCGGAGGCCCGGCGTCGCACCCACCACTCCTGGAAGCCGAGGTCCTCGGGTTCGTCGCTGCCCGCCGCCGCGGGGGCGAGGCTGACACGGGTCTCGATCGGCTGCTCGGTCGCGGGGAGGATCCGAACCCCGAGCGGCCACCGCTCGGCGAGGCGTGCGGTGATCTCGGCGAGACCGAGGCCCTCCCGCAGGAGCTGCGTTCGGAAGAGGCTGAGGGCCAGGTCGCGGTCGCCGAGCGAGAACCAGGTGCCCGGGGCCTGCCACGCCCGCAGCTCATCGAGCACGGTTTCCGAGTCCGCGCGGCGTCCCCAGCCCCGCTCGGCGTCGCCCACCCCGGCCAGGGTGTAGAGCACGGAGTCGAGATCGGGGCAGATTCGCACCCCGATGTGCCAGAAGTCGTCCGCGGTGTTCACCACCGCGGTGATCTGCGCGGGCAGCGGCCTGGCGCGGTTCCATGCGGTCAGGGCCCGGAGGAACCGCGCCCCGCCGACGCCGCCGCTCAGGACCACGATCCGCTCCGGGGGGCCCGCCCTCATCGCACCCGCTCCGCCTCGGGGGTGACCCGGTGACTCATCGCGTACCCCGCGGCCCGGAAAGAGCCGAAGCGCTCCTGGAACGCCCGCGCGGTGCCGGGCCAGATCAGCGTCAGCCGCCCGCTCCTCGGGTCGAGGTACCAGCTCTGGCAGCCGCCGTTCAGCCAGACCGTGCCCGCGGCCAGCTCGTCGAGGTCCCGGACGCTGGCCCGTTCGGCCTCGGCTCTCGCCTCGAGCACGCCGGAGTCGCCGATGAGCGCGAGCGCGCCCAGGACGTAGCCGATCTGGGCCTCGATCATGTCGACCGCCGAGGAATGCCCCAGGGTCGCGTTCGGCCCGTCGAGCAGGAAGAGGTTGGGGAAGCCGGAGACCGCGACGGTGTCCAGGGCGGTCATCCCCTCGGACCAGTGCTCGGACAGCCGCAGGCCGTCCCGGCCCCGCACCCGCTCCGCGAAGGGCGGCTCGGCGGCGAGGAAGCCCGTGGCGAAGATGAGGGCGTCGAGCCCGGTCACGGCCTCCCCCGAGGCCGTGACCACGCCGTCCTCGGTGCAGCCCACTGCCGCTTCGGCCAGCAGCACCGATCCCGTGTCCAGCGCCGGATAGTACTCGTCGGAGAAGACGGCCCGCTTGCACCCGATCTCGTAGCGCGGGGTCAGGCGCTCGCGGAGCGCGGGGTCGCTGATCCCGGCGCGCAGGTGGGCGAGCGCCGTCTTCGTGAGCCGTTCGCGTTCCGGGCCGACCCCGACGCGGGCGGGGTGTCCCCGCTCCGCCCGTCGGAACAGGCGCTGTCGACGCCAGCGTCGCCCCCGCTCGCTCGCCCGGAGCGCCCGGATCATGGGCGACAGTGGCCGGTCCCCCTTCGGCAGGACCCAGGCCGGGGTGCGCTGGAACAGGACCGTCGCGTCGGCCTCGCGTGCGACCGCCGGGAGCAGCTGAATCGCCGAGGCCCCGGTGCCGACGATGCCGATGCGCTTGCCCCGCGCGGACCAGCCCTCCGGCCACTCGGAGCTGTGCATGCGTTCCCCGCGGAATCGGCCGAGCTCGGCGAGCCCGGGCGGCCGGGGCTCGGAGAGTCGTCCCGCGGCGAGCACGAGCGTCCGGCTGCGCAGCGTTCCCCGCGAGGTGCTGATCCGCCACAGCGAGCGGGCGCTGTCCCAGTCGGCGGAGCGCATCTCGGTGCCGAGCCGGATCCGCTCCCGAAGGCCGGGTTCCCCGGCGCAGGCGCTGAGGTAGGCGCGGATCTCCGCGCCGGAGGCGAAGCGGTTCCGCCACGGCCAGCGGGTGCGAAACGAGTACGAGTACAGCTCCGCGGGGATGTCACAGCCGACGCCCGGGTAGCGGTTGCTGTGCCAGGTGCCGCCGACGCCCGCGGCGCGCTCGATGAGGAGAAAAT
>NZ_JAPFRB010000002.1:357816-358300 GCF_035726885.1 Leucobacter sp. M11
GCCAGCCGGCTCATCGGAGCGACTCCGGCAGCGGTCGCGGCCGGTCCGTTCGACTGACGGGGCGGGGGTTCGCGGGGTCTTCGTAGCGGGTGTCCCGCTGGCGGAGGGGCCGAGCGCTCCGCGCGGAGACGGCCAGCAGGAGCTCGTCGTCGAGGCCGCTCTGCTCGGCCGCGCTGATGCCCCAGCCGGGCAGGAGGGTGCCGCCGAGGTCGTCGGCTCCGGCCCGCAGCACGGCGCTCGCCGCGCCAAGGCCCAGGTCCGGCCAGGCCGCCTGCACGTGCGGGACGCGGTCGTGCAGGAGGAGCCGGGCGACCGCGGTCACGGCACGAGCCCGGTCGAGAAAGCCCGCCGCGTCCCGGGCACGCTCCGCCCCACCGCCCCGTGGCATGGCGATGAACTCGGTGAAGCCGCCGGTCTCGCGGTGCTGCTCGGACACCCGGCGCAGGAGCGCCACGAGCGCGGTTGGCTGGGTGTCCCGCCCGTA
>NZ_JAPFRB010000002.1:358341-358945 GCF_035726885.1 Leucobacter sp. M11
CGGCCAGGCAGTCGAACCAGGCCGCCACCTCCGCGCTCGGGGCGAGGGCCGACAGCCCCGTGCCCGCGACCGTGTCCAGGCCGTTTCGGGCGAGCCTGCCGAGGAACTCGGCCAGCGGGAGACCGAGCGAGGCGGCCCCGCTCACCAGCTCCGCGGGTCGAAATCCGTGGATGTGCAGCCCGGGTCCCCCCGCGCGGATGGCGGCGAGCGCGGCGAGCATCTGCGCGCCGCGGTCCCCGCCGGACGGTGCCCCGAGGATAGCGGCCTCGCTCGCCCCCGATCGCTCCGCCTCGGCCGCGGCCGCGGTGATCGCGTCGAGGTCCACCGGCTCCGCATCGCCCAGGCGGAACACCCGGTTGCGCACGAACGTCAGCTCGGGGAAGCGGTCCCGCCGAAGCTCATCCGCGAGGGCCGTGAGGCGTCGGAGCGCCGCGCCCTCCCGGCCGAGGAGCCCCACGGCCTCGCGATCGCTCAGCCGCCCGGGGTCCTGGCCCAGGCGCTCGATCAGGGCGTCCCCCAGCAGCGGGGAGGCGGTCCCGCCCCCGCTCTGGGCGTCCCCCGGCGGCGGGGAAGCGGTCCCGCCGCCGATCAGCTCGATCCCCGC
>NZ_JAPFRB010000002.1:358984-360397 GCF_035726885.1 Leucobacter sp. M11
GTCGACCCAGCCATCCGCCTCATCGAGATACTCGGCGTGCGCCGTGAGCCGCTCCCGGAGCCGGTACCCCGCCCGCTCGGTCAGGTGCGCCAACCGGTCCAGCTCGGGCCACGGGCGCTCCGGATTCACGTGGTCCGGGGTGACCGGGCTCACCCCGCCCCAGTCGTCGATGCCCGCCCCGATGAGCCCCGCGAGCGCCGCCTCGTCGCTGAGGTTCGGCGGCACCTGGACGCGGGCATCCGGCCCGAGCAGGAGCCGGGCCACCGCGATCGCCGCGCGGTACGCCTCCGCCCCGAAGTCGGGGACGTCCCGCATCGCGGTCGCGGGCTTCGCCCGGTAGTTCTGCACGATGACCTCTTGGATGTGCCCCCAGCGCTCCCGGCTCGCGCGGATGGCGAGGAGCGCGTCCACTCGGTCGGCGGCCCCCTCGCCGATGCCGAGCAGGATGCCGGTCGAGAACGGCACCCGGGCCCGCCCCGCATCCTCCAGGACGCGCAGCCGGAGCGCGGGGTCCTTGTCCGGCGAGCCATAGTGCGCGCTGCCGTGCTCCGACCACAGCTGCCGCGAGGTGGTTTCCAGCATCATGCCCATCGAGGGGGCCGTGGGGCGGAGCCGTTCCAGCTCCGCCCAGGTCATGACCCCCGGGTTGATGTGCGGCAAGAGCCCCGTCTCCGCGTGCACGAGCGCGGCCATCCCGCTGACGTAATCGAGCGTTGAGGCGTAGCCCCGGCTGCGCAGCCAGGCGTCGGCGACCGGCCAGCGCGCCTCCGGCCGATCCCCGAGGGTGAAGAGCACCTCGCGACAGCCCGCGGCCGCCCCGGCACGGGCGATCTCCAGCACGGTCTCGGGCGACTGAAACACCGGCCGCGCCTGCCGGGCCAGCTGATTCGGGGTGTCGACGAACACGCAGTAGTGACACCGATCCCGACAGAGCGTCGTCAGGGGGACAAACACCTTCCGGGAATACGTCAGGGTGCGCGGCGTGCCCCGCCGAGCCAGGCCCTCGTCCCGCACCGCCGCGGCGACCCGGCAGAGCCGGTCGAGCTCCGCGCCGCGGGCCGAAACGAGCGCGATCGCCTCGTCCCGGGTGATCGCGCGGCGCTGTTCCGCTCGGCCCAGCGCCCGCTCACGGGCACGATCCGGTGCCAGCTCACTCTTCATCATCTGGGGGTCCTCCGCCGGTCGAGCATCGGGATAACCGCCGAGCCCCCAGCAGCTTCAGCGCACAGTCCGGCGAGCATAGCACCGGAACGGGGCCGCGTTCACCGGCCCAAAAACCACGTTGTGTCCGCTTTTGCCGACTGACCCGTCAAAGTGTCCGGACCTCGGAAAACGTCTTGTGCCCGGGCGGACCGTCGCCGAGGATATCAAGACCGTCGCGTCCGATACGCGATACTCAGGTGTTTTCTGGCA
>NZ_JAPFRB010000002.1:360472-362269 GCF_035726885.1 Leucobacter sp. M11
AGCAGCGCAGCCCACCCCCTGAGCCACTCGCCACACAGCCGTCACGAGGAGGTGCCGAATGCGCGGGAAGCCCGCCACGCGGACGCTCCTCTACGGCCTCGCCGGGATCGTCGCCCTCGCCCTGCTCTGGGAGGGCTACAAGGCGATCGGGCCAGAGGCGGGTTTTTCCCTCGGCCAGGTGCCCCTGCTGCCGCGCACCTCAGACCTCGCGATGCCGCACGTCTGGACGATGGCCGAGCGATTGTTCCTCCCCGCCACCGCGCTCCCCGGGTCCCCGGCGCTCTGGGTCCCGGTGCTCGAAGCCGCCAGGTTTTCCCTGCGCATCGCGGCCGCGGGCTGGGTGCTCGGGGTGCTGCTCAGCGCGCTGCTCGCCCTCGTCATGCTCCGCTTCCGGCTGGCCCGGGCCGCGATCCTGCCCTGGGTCGTGCTCAGCCAGACCGTGCCGCTCATCGCGATCGCCCCGCTCGTGCGGCGCTGGGGCGCCCAGATCCAGCTCGGGGAGTTCTCCTGGGAAAACTGGATGTCGGTCGCCGTGATCGCCACCTATCTGGCGTTCTTCCCCGTGACCGTTGGCACCCTCCGCGGGCTCAGCTCCCCGCAGCAGAGCCACCTCGATCTCATGCGCTCCTTCGGGGCGGGCTGGTGGCGCACGCTCGTCTCGCTGCGGCTGCCCGCGAGCGTGCCCTTCGTGCTGCCCGCCCTCCGGCTGGCTGCGGCGAGCGCCGTGATCGGCACGGTGGTCGCCGAGGTGTCCATCGGCCTGCGCGGGGGGATCGGGCGGCTCATCGTCGAGTACGCCTCGGCGACGGGGGGCGATCCGGGCAAACCGTGGGCCCCGATCTTCGGCGCGGTTGCGGTTGGCTTGGTCGCCGCGGGCGTCGTGGCCCTGATCGGGCGGCTCCTGATGCGATTCCGACGAGGAGAGGACTCCCCATGATCGATGCCAGCGAGGCCGTCCGCGCGCGAAACCTCACCCGGGTCTTCTCCGATGAGTCTGGGGGCGAGGTGGTCGCGCTCGGCGGCGTCGATTTCGTGCTCGCGCCGGGTGAGTTCGTCTCGCTGATCGGGCCTTCAGGGTGCGGCAAGAGCACGCTCATGCGGCTGATCGCGGATTTGGACGAGCCCAGCGGAGGCTCCCTCACGGTGTTTGGCAAGTCCGCGAGCGAGGCGCGCCTCGCCGGGGACTATGGGATCGCGTTCCAGCAGGCGGGCTTGCTGCCGTGGCGCACGGTCCGCGCGAACGTCGAGTTGCCCCTGGAGATTCACGGTGTGGACCGCGCGAGCCGCCGCGAGCGGGTGGCCGAGCTGATCGAGATGATCGGGCTGTCCGAGTTTGCGGACCACTTCCCGGATCAGCTGTCCGGGGGGATGCAGCAGCGGGTGGCCATCGCCCGTTCCCTGAGCGAGCAGCCGCGGCTCCTCCTCATGGATGAGCCCTTTGGGGCGCTGGATGAGATGACCCGGGAGCGGATGCAGAACGAGCTGGCCCGGATCCGGCGGGAGACGGGCGCAGCGGTGGTCTTTGTCACGCACTCCATCCCGGAGGCGGTGTTCCTCTCGGATCGGGTCGTCGTCATGTCCCAGCGGCCGGGGCGGATCATTGACGAGCTCCGCATCGATCTCGGTCCGGGCGCGGACGGGGCCGGGGAGATCCGCGAGGACGGCGCGTTCTTTCGGGCGCTCACCGCGGTTCGGGAGAGTTTCCACGGTTCCCCAAACGCCCACTCCCCGGGGTCGGAGTGATCGTGGGCCCGCGGCGGAGTCGTGCCTGGTCCGGCCAGCGGGCGCTGCGCCTGG
>NZ_JAPFRB010000002.1:362311-368886 GCF_035726885.1 Leucobacter sp. M11
AGGGGGCCGTGGCTGCGTTGCGGGTTCCCCAGTTCATCCTGCCGTCGCCCCTCGCGATCGGGGAGCAGCTTGTCGCGTTCGGGGGGAGCGTGGTGAGCGGGAGCATCAACACCGGGCTGAACGCGCTCGTTGGCCTCGTGGCGGGCAGCGTCCTCGCGGTGTTGCTCGCCACCCTGTCCGGGTTTTTGCGGCCCGTGGATCAGATGAGCGCGCCCCTGGTCGCCGCGGTCGCGGTGGTGCCGATTGTCGCGCTGGCGCCCGTGCTCTACAGCATGTATGGGGCCGATCGGGAGACGACCCGGCAGGTGGTGGCGGGGCTGGCGACGTTTGTGCCGGTGTATACGAATACGCTGCGGGGTCTGCGACAGGTGGCTCCCGTGCACCGGGACCTGTTGCGCGCCTACGGGGCGAGCCGGTGGCAGAGCGCCCGGAAGGTGACGCTGCCCGGGGCGATCCCGCACGCGTTCACGGGGCTGCGCATCGCGTCCTCGCTCGCGGTGGTCTCGGCGCTGATCGCCGAGTACTTCGGCGGGCCGGTGAGCGGCCTTGGCAAGGCGATCACCTCGTCCGCCTCCAGCAGCAACTATTCGCTGGCCTGGGCCTATGTCTTCGGTTCGATCGTGCTCGGCACCGTGTTCTACGCCGTGACGCTGGCGCTGGAGCGCGCGGTGAGCACGCGGCTCGCGCCCCGAACCGCCGCGGCGGGCTGAGCCCGGAAGCGACGCACAGGCCCCCGTTCTTTCCCCGCCTACGACGACCACCACGACGACCTCGCTCGGCGCACACCGCTCAGCAGCAGCGCCAAGCAACGACAGAAAGGAGCAGCACATGACACAGATAGCTCCACCCACACGGGTGTGGACGCGACGGGGTGTCGGGGTGCTCGGCGCCCTCGGACTCGTCTTCTCGTTGGCTGCCTGCAGCACTGAGAACGACTCGACCGCGGATGGCTCCGGCCTCACCCCGGTTTCCCTGCAACTGCAGTGGGTTGCGCAGGCCCAGTTCTCCGGGTATTACGCCGCGCTCGATCAGGGGTTCTTTGAGGACGAGGGCCTCGATGTGACCCTCGTCGAGGGGGGACCGGACATCGTTCCCCAGGATGTGCTCGCCGCGGGCGACGTCGATTACGCCGTGGCCTGGGTCCCGAAGGTCCTCGGCTCGATCGAGCAGGGGGCCCCGATCACGAACGTCGCCCAGATCTATGAGCGCTCCGCCACCACGCAGATCTCCTTCGTGGATCAGGACATCACCACCGCCGCCGATCTGGATGGCAAGTCCGTGGGCAGTTGGGGCTATGGCAACGAGTGGGAGCTCTTCGCCGGGATGCAACAGGCCGGGGTGGAGCTCGCGGACATCACCCTCATCCAGCAGGCCTTCGATATGAACGGCTTCCTGTCCGGCGACATCGACGCGGCTCAGGCGATGACCTACAACGAGTACGCCCAGGTCCTGGAAACCGTGAACCCCGCGACCGGGAAGCTGTATCAGCCTGAGGAGCTCAACGTCATCAACTGGAACGACGAGGGCACCGCGATGCTGCAGGACGCGATCTGGTCCTCCTCGGAGCGGCTCGAGAGCGATGCGGAGTTCGGCGAGACCACCGTTCGCTTCCTGAAGGCCGTCGTCCGCGGCTGGGCCTTCGCGAAGGACAACCCGGAGGAGGCGGCGTCGATCGTCGCGGCCGCCGGGTCGACCCTGGGCGAGAGCCACCAGCTCTGGATGACCAACGAGGTCAACAAGGTGATCTGGCCGTCGACGAACGGGGTGGGCTACATCGATCAGACCGCCTGGGATCAGACGGTCGAGATCGCGCTGGGTACCCGCAACGAGAGCGGGGCGACGATTATCACGACGGATCCGCCGGACAACGCCTTCACGAACGAGTTCATCAGCCAGGCGCTTGAGGAGCTCGAGTCGGACGGATTCGACACGAAAGACCCCGGTTTCACTCCGATCACCGTCGAGCTACGCGAGGGAGGGAACTGACGCACCGCCCGGCCCCGGCCGCGTCTCCGCCCGGAGCCGCGGCCGGGGTTCACCGTCTTCCGAAAGGGGCACTCGTGTCCGCTACTGATGCTCTCCCGCCCGGGGCCGTGCTGGCCTGGGCGCTGCCCGGCCTGCCCGAGGTCGTCCCCGGGGACGACCTCGTCGCCCTCATCCTGACCGCCGCCGCCGGGAGCCTCCGCCCGGGGGATGTCCTGGTTGTCACGAGCAAAATCGTGTCGAAGGCGGAGGGTCGGATTCACGCGGCCGACACGCGGGCCGCCCTGATCGAGGCGGAGACCGCGCGGGCCGTGGCCACCGTGCACGCCCCCGACGGCCCCGTGCCCATCGTGGAGAATCACCTCGGCATCGTGCAGGCCGCGGCCGGGGTGGACGCGAGCAACACGGAACGGGGCACGGTGTTGACCCTGCCGCGCGACCCGGACCGCTCCGCGGCGGCCATTCGCGCCGGGGTGCTCGCCCGGGCGGGTATCGAGGTGGGCGTGCTCATCACCGACACCGCCGGTCGCGCCTGGCGGCTCGGGCAAACCGACCTGGCGATCGGCTCGGCCGGGGTCGCGCTCCTCGCGGACGAGCGCGGGCAGCACGACTCGCACGGCGCGGTGCTCAGCGCGACCGTCCGCTGCCTCGGCGACCAGATCGCCGGGGCCGCGGACCTCGTGAAGGGGAAACGGGACGGGCTGCCCGTCGCGGTGCTCCGCGGCCTCGCCCCGCCCCGGAGTGCCGCCGAGGCCCCGCCCACGCGGGAGCTGAACCGGCCCCGGGCACAGGACGCGTTCTGGCTGGGCAGCGCCGAGGCCCTCCGGCTGGGCTGGGAGTACGGCTCCCGGGGCGTGCCGCTTGCCGAGCTCCCCGGGCCCGGAGCGGGAGGTGAGCCCCGTGCCGCCGGACCGCCCCGCTGAGTCCGCCTGGACCGTCATCGTGCCCGTGAAGCGCTTTGATACGGCGAAGGCCCGGCTGTCCCCCGAGCTCGCCGCCCCGGCCCGGGCCGACTTCGCCCTCGCCTTCGCCCGGGACACGATCCGGGCGCTCCTCCTCGCGCCCGCCGTCCGACGCCTCATCATCGTGAGCGACCGGCCGCCCGCGGGGCTGCCGGTCCCGGAGGGCGCGAGCGTGCTGGTCCAGCGGGGCACCGGCCTGAACCCGGCCCTGCGGGAGGCCCGGCTCGTGGCCCACGCGGCCGCGCCCGGGGACCCGATCCTGATCGCGGTCGCGGATTTGCCCTGTCTCCGCGCCGATCACGTCGATGCCGCGCTCGCGGCTGCCGGGCACCGGCGCCCCCGGCTCGTCGTCGACGCCGCGGGCACCGGGACCACCGCGATTACGCTGCCGCCCGCCGCCGAACTCTCGCCGAGCTTCGGGCCGGACTCGGCCGCCCGGCACCGGCGGGCCGGCTTCCGTGAGCTGCGGCTCCCCCGGGACCACACGCTGCGCCGCGATGTGGACACGCGGGAGGACCTGCGACTCGCCGAAGGGCTCGGGGTCGGCGAGCACACCCGGGCCGCCCTCCGGCGCTGGGCCGATGGGGCGGAGCCGAGCCCGGCGGCCTCCCCGCTGTCATAAAGCACCGGCGCCGCCGAAAGCCGGGCAGAATAGGGGCTATGGACTGGCAGACACCCGAGGACTCGGCGCTCACGGATTTCGTCACGGACGCGCAACTGCGCGGGCTGATCGGCAAGCCGCCCGTGACCGGGGCGTGGCGGGACGGGGACCCGATCGGCCGCCGTCGCTTCGCGAACATCGGGCGCTTCGCGGCCGAAACCGGGGCCGAGCTGCCCCACGCGCGGATCTCCTACGAGACCTACGGCGAGCTGAACGAGGCCAAAGACAACGCCCTCCTCGTCATCCACGCGCTCACGGGCGACAGCCACCTGATCGGCAAGGCAGGAGCGGGCCACCCGACCGACGGCTGGTGGGAGGACGTGGTCGGACCGGGCAAGGCGCTCGACACCGACCGCTTCTTCATCGTCGCCCCGAACGTGCTCGGGGGGTGCCAGGGCTCCACGGGGCCCTCCTCGCTCGCCGCGGACCGGGCGGAGTGGGGCAGCCGTTTCCCCTTCCTCACGATTCGCGATCAGGTGCGGGCGATGGCCGCCCTCGGCGACAGCCTCGGCATCGATGCCTGGCACTCGGTCATCGGGGGATCGATGGGCGGCATGCACGCCCTGGAGTGGGGCATCATGTTCGGCGAGCGGGTGCGCCGCCTCGCCGTGATCGCCGCGCCCCCGGTGACGACGGCCGACCAGATCGGGCTGAACCTCGTCCAGCTGGAGGCGATCCGCAGCGACCCCTTCTTCAACGACGGCAACTACTACGACACGATCGACGGCACCGGCCCCCACCACGGGCTCGCGACCGCGCGCCGCATGGCGCTGCTGAACTACCGCAGCTTCACCGAGCTCAACGAGCGCTTCGGCCGCTCCTGGCAGTCCGCGGTCAGCCCGCTCGGCGGCGGCGGGCGCTTCGCCGTCGAGTCCTACCTGGACTTCCACGGCAACAAGTTCACCCGCCGCTTCGACGCGAACAGCTACGTCACCCTGGTGCAGGCCATGAACTCGCACGACGTGGGCCGTGGCCGCGGCGGCGTCGAGGCCGCCCTCGGCGCGCTCACGATGCCGACCCTCGTGATCGGTATCCCGAGCGACCGCCTGTTCACGATCGACGGGCAGGAAGAGATCGCCCGGCACGCCCCAGGCAACATCGACGGCGACGTCCCCTCCGTGCTGGACTCCCCCTTCGGGCACGACAGCTTCCTGATCGAACACGAGCTCGTCGGGGCCGAACTGCGCCGCCTGCTCGCAACGGAGGCGTAGCGATTCACCCCGACCGAGCGGACTCGGACGATTCGTCCTCCCTGCTCACACCCGCCTCCCACTTTCCCCGGATAGCGTAGCTCCAGAGTCCTCCCCGAGCCGTGAATTTAGGAGATCGCCGTGCCCGTTGTGCCCCGTCACCCCCTGCGCGTGGCCACGGTACTCGTGTTCGGTTTCACGGCGCTTCCCCTGGTCCTGACCGGGTGCGCTCCCAGCTCGGGCGCGAGCCTCTTCAGCTCCCTCGACGGCTCCGCCGAGTCCGAGGGCGTGCGCCTGCAGGCCGCAGACTCCGGCCTGCTTGAGGCGCCAACGCACCAGTCGTTCCTCGTGGACTCGATCGCGAGCGGCCGGCTCCTGGACGCCGCGGGAGCGGAATCCTTCGCGGGTCCCCTGCTGGCCGCCGGTGACCTGAGCGTCACCGATGGCCTGATCACCCAGGCCACGATCTCGGTCACCGCGCCGATGGTGACCAACGTCGTGTTTGCGCTCTCCGAGCCCGTCCTGCTGCGCCGCGACGGAAACGACGGCGAGGCCTTCGCCGCGGTCGGCACCCTGACCTACGGCGAGACGGTGCTGCCCAACACGGAGATCCGGATCACCCCGGCCCTGACAGCCGAGGGCGGCTCGGTCACGGCGAGCATCGGACTCCCCGAGAACTTCTTCCAGGCGGAGACCCCCGACGCCGGCACCCTCGAGGTCACCGTGCAGGTGCAGCCCGAGGTCATCGACCCCGAGTAGGCGCTCGGCCCACCCGCCGCGCCCACGACACACCAACGCCCCGTCCGAACGTTCTCGGGCGGGGCGTTGGTGTGTGCGGCGGAGCGGTGAACTACTCGAAGCGGATCCGGCGGGTCGCGTCGCGAACCTCGCCGACCAGCTCCTCGATGATGTCCTCCAGGAACAGCACGCCGGTCTCCGTGCCGTCCGCGGTGAGCACCCGCGCGATGTGCACCCCGGCGTTCTGGAGCCGCGCCAGGGCGTCCTCCAGATCCGTCTCCTCGTGCACGGTCATCGTGCTGCGGACCCGCTTGGCCGGGATCGGCTCGTGCGCGCGCGTCTCCCCCATCCCCAGGATGTCCTTGACGTGCACATAGCCGACGAGCTCGCCGCTCGCGTTCGCGAGCAGGTAGCGGGAGAAGCCGTGCCGCGTGACCGCGGCCTCGACGTCCGCCGGGGTCGCCGTCACCGGCAGGGTCACGAGCTCGGCCCGGTTCAGCGTGAGGTCCTTCGCCTTCTTCGTGGTGAACTCGAAGGCCGCGGTGAGCGCGCCCGTCGTGTCCTGTAGCAGGCCCTCCCGGGTCGAGTGCTGCACCATGTTGGCCACCTCGTCCAGCGTGAAGGTGCTGTTGGCCTCGTCCTTGGGCTCCACCTTGAACCAGCGGAGCACCCCGTTGGCGATCCGGTTCAGCATTCGGGTGATCGGCCCCAGGACCCGGGACACGAGCACGAGCGGCGGCGCGAGCAACAGCACGGCCTTGTCCGGCACCGAGAAGGACGCGTTCTTCGGGATCATCTCGCCGAAGACGACGTGCAGGTACGTGACGAGCACCAGGGCGATCACGAAGGACGCGATGCCGACGGCCTGCGCCGACAATCCGAGCCACTCCAGCGGCCCCTGCATGAGGTGGTGGATGGCGGGCTCGGACACGTTCAAGATCAGCAGCGAACACACGGTGATGCCGAGCTGGCAGGTGGCCAGCATGAGCGTCGCGTGCTCCATCGCGTACAGCGCGGTCTTCGCCCGCTTCGAGCCCGCCT
>NZ_JAPFRB010000002.1:368931-371767 GCF_035726885.1 Leucobacter sp. M11
ACTCAGCGCCGACGAAGAAGGCGTTCGCCAGCAGCAGGACCACCAGCCAGGCAATTCCGGCCCAATCACTCATCTCCGCTCACCTCCTGGGGAGCTGCCGCGGTAAACCGCAGTCGTTCGATTCGGCGGCCGTCCATCCGGGTCACGGTGAGCGAGCCGCCCTCGATGGGCACCTCGTCGCCGACGGCGGGCAGGCGGCCCAGCTCGCTGATCACGAAGCCAGCGACCGTGTCGTAGGCCCCGTTGTCCGGCACCTGAATCCCGGCCTGGCTGAGCGCCTCGTCCGGGCGGAGCGAGGCGGGGAAGGTGAGGGAGTCGGCGCCGCCGACGACCCCGGCGTGCGCGCGGTCGTGCTCATCGGCGACCTCGCCAACGAGCTCTTCGACCAGGTCCTCCAGCGTGACCATCCCGGCGGTGCCGCCGTACTCGTCGATCACGATGGCGAGCTGGAAGCCGGTGCCGCGCAGCTCCTCCAGGAGGAGGTCGAGGCGCATGGTCTCGGGGACGCGGATCGCGTCCTCCTGCAGGGCGGCGACCGGGACCTCGCCGCGCTTGGCGCGCGGCACCGAGACGGCCTGCTTCACGTGCACGACGCCGACGACGTCGTCCTGGTCCTCGTCGATGACGGGGAAGCGGGAGAAGCCGCTCCGGCTGGTGAGGTCGAGCACCGCCTGGGCGGGCTCGGACTTCTGGATGGTCTCCATCCGCATCCGGGGCGTCATCACGTCGGCCGCGGTGTGCTCGCTGAAGCGCAGGGTGCGGTCCAGGAGCGTGGCGGTGTCCACCTCCAGCATCCCCGCGCTCGCCGAGCGGCGCACGAGCGAGGACAGCTCCTCGGCGCTGCGCGCGCCAGAGAGCTCCTCCTTTGGCTCGATGCCCACGGCGCGGAGCACCCCGTTCGCGCTGTTGTTCAGCAACAGGACGACGGGTTTGAAGACGGCGGTGAAGGCCGCCTGGAAGGGCATCACGAAGCGGGCCGCGCTCAGCGGCCGGGACAGCGCCCAGTTCTTGGGCACCAGCTCGCCCACGATCATGGACAGCAGGGTCGCGATGATCACCGCGAGCGGGGCCGAGATCAGGCGGCGCAGCTCCGGGGGCACCCCGAGCGCGCCGAGCGGCGCGTCGAAGAAGCGGCTGATGGACGGCTCGAGCGTGTACCCGGCGAGCAGCGTGGTGAGCGTGATGCCCAGCTGCGCGCTCGACAGGTGGGTCGAGGTGCGGGTCAGCCCGGAGATGACGCGGTCGAGGCCGGTCTCGCCGCGTTCGCGGCGGCGCTCCAGCTCGTTCCGGTCGAGGCCGACGAGCGCGAACTCGGCGGCGACGAAGAATCCGGTGCCGACGGTGAGCACGAGGCCGATGCCGAGGAGGATCCAGTCGTTCATCGCCGGCTCCGTTCGACGGGCGCGGCGCAGTGCATCGGCTGGTGGATGGTCAGGGGGCGGTGCCGGGGCACCGCGCGTTCAGGAGGAGGGTCGTCCATAGTTGCACAAACTATACCAAGATCGGGCCGAGGCCATCCCCGCTTCCGAGCATTCTCACGGCTTGCCGCGGATCGACCGCGTGTCGCCCCTCCCCCGGTCATCGCGCACCCGTGGCTACCCGGTCACCGAGCCGATGATCGCCTTCGCCTGCCCCTCGGCGTAGCCGGAGGCCGACTGCACACCGTAGACGGCCCGGTCGCGGAACTCGGTCAGGGTTCGCGCCCCGGCGTAGGTGCAGGCGCTGCGCACCCCGGCGACGATCCGGTCGATCACGTCCTCCACGGAGGGGTGTTGCGGGTCGACCGCGATCCGGCTCTCGCTGATGCCCTCGGAGAAGAGCAGTTTCTTCGCGCGCTCGAAGGGGTCCAGGCGCGCGAAGCGGGCGCGCACCGCGGCCTCAGAGGCCATGCCGAAGTTCGTCTTATACGCGGAGCCGTCCGGCCCGAAGCGCAGCTCCCCCGGGGACTCCAGGGTGCCCGTGAACCAGGAGCCGATCATGACGCTCGTGGCCCCGGCGGCGAGCGCGAGGGCGACGTCGCGGGGGTGCGAGATGCCGCCGTCGGCCCAGACGCCGACGCCGGCCTTGGCGGCAACCGCCGCGGTATCCAGCACGGCGGACAGCTGGGGGCGACCAACGCCGGTCATCATCCGGGTCGTGCACATGGCCCCGGGGCCGACGCCGACCTTCACGATGTCGGCGCCCGCGGAGACGAGGTCGCGCACGGCCTGGCCGGTGACGACGTTGCCGGCGACGATGGGCACGCCGAGCCCCTGGTCGGCGACTGCCTCGATGGCCGCGAGCATGCTGTTCTGGTGCCCGTGTGCGGTGTCGAGCACGAGCACGTCGACCCCGGCTTCGGCGAGGGCGGTGGCCCGCTGCACGGGGTCGCCGTTGATGCCGATGGCCGCGGCGATCGCGAGCCGGCCGTCCGCGTCGGTGTGGGGCGCGTAGAGGACGGCGCGCAGGGCGCTGTCGCGGTTCAGGCTCCCGACGAGGCGGCCGTGGTCGAGGACGGGCGCGAAGTCCACGTCCGCCGCGGCGAGGGCGTCGAAGGCGGCCCGGGGGGTGTCGAGTTGCTCGGCGTTCAGGGAGAGCCACTCCCGGGCCGCGATCTGGGCGATGGGGGTGTCCGCGGGGACCCCGGGGAGGGCGACGGCGGGGACGATGCCCACGATCTCCTCGGCCGCGTTCATCACAATGATCGCTTGACCCGGGGTGGGGGTGACGAGCGCGAGGGCGTGGGCGACGGAGGCCGTGTCCGGCAGGGTGACGGGGCTGTCGAAGCGGACGGGCTGGGCCTTGACCCAGCGGATGCCGGTGTCGAGCTCCTGCGCGCTGAGGTCCTGCGGGAGGA
>NZ_JAPFRB010000002.1:371823-372300 GCF_035726885.1 Leucobacter sp. M11
TTCATGTTGGCGGAGACGATCGGGAGCGTTGCCCGGGTCGGCTCGTTGGGGGTGAGGGAGACGTCGAAGCGGCTGCGCACATCGGTGCGCTGCGGGACCAGAAAAACGTCCGCGTAGGTGAGATCGCGGGGAAGATCGCCGCGCTGGTCTTCGTCGTGCAGATATCTCATGGTGCTTACGCTACCCCCGAGGGACTCACACGCACAGCACGGTTTTTTGTCGTAGGCTTGAAGCTGGGGTAGGCATTGCTGCTTGACCCCCATGCTTGCATACTGCGCGTGTTCGTTCGGAGAGAGAAGGCGATCGGCTTGACTGGCCAAAAGACAGAACCCAGCCACGGAAACACTGCAGAGGATTTTGGCGCAAACGCCTGGTTAGTCGACGAGCTGTATAAGCAGTACCGCGAGGACCCGAAATCGGTGGATGAGTCCTGGTGGCCCGTGTTGGAACAGTACCAACCGGAGGAAACGGGAACGG
>NZ_JAPFRB010000002.1:372365-372519 GCF_035726885.1 Leucobacter sp. M11
TCAGCTTCACCGGCAGCAGCGCAGCACGCCGAGACCCCGAGCAGCGCTGCTCCCCCCACCGGTGCTCAACCGGTGGCCCGCACCACCAACACCGCGCCCCGCCCGCGCCCCATTCCCGCCGATGCTCCGGCCACCGGCGCATCCGCCGTGGTCA
>NZ_JAPFRB010000002.1:372550-377816 GCF_035726885.1 Leucobacter sp. M11
TGTGGTCACCCCGCTGCGCGGCATGGCCCGGACGCTGTCCAAGAACATGGACGCGAGCCTCGCGGTGCCGACCGCGACCAGCGTACGCACCATCCCCGCGAAGCTGCTGATCGATAACCGCATCGTGATCAACAACAACCTGCGCCGCAGCCGCGGTGGCAAGGTGTCGTTCACGCACCTGATCGGCTGGGCGCTGATCCAGACGCTCAAGACGTTCCCGAGCCAGAACGTGTTCTACGCCGAGGTCGACGGCAAGCCCTCCGTGGTGGCCCCGGCGCACGTCGGCCTGGGCATCGCGATCGACGTGCCGAAGTCCGATGGGACCCGCGCCCTGCTCGTGCCGAGCATCAAGCGCGCGGACACCCTGAACTTCAACGAGTACCTGCTCGCTTACGAGGACCTCGTCAAGCGGGCCCGCGACAACAAGCTGGGCGCCGATGACTTCTCCGGCACCACGGTTTCGCTCACGAACCCGGGCGGCATCGGCACCGTACACTCGGTCCCCCGCCTCATGAACGGCCAGGGCTGCATCATCGGCGCCGGGGCGCTCGAGTACCCGGCCGAGTTCCAGGGCTCCTCGCAGGAGGTCCTCTCGAACCTCGGCATCGGCAAGACGATCACCCTGACGAGCACCTACGACCACCGCGTCATCCAGGGTGCTGGCTCCGGGGAGTTCCTGAAGCTCGTGCACGAGCGCCTGATCGGCAAGCACGGCTTCTACGACGAGATCTTCGCCGCGCTCCGCATCCCCTACGCCCCCATCGCGTGGGCCTCGGACATCAGCGTGGACGTCTCCGGCGCGGTCGACAAGACCGCCCGCGTGCAGGAGCTCATCAACGCGTACCGCGTGCGCGGTCACCTCATGGCCGACGTGGACCCGCTGGAGTACCAGCAGCGCTCGCACCCGGATCTGGAGATCGAGAGCCACGGGCTCACCTTCTGGGACCTGGACCGCGAGTTCGTCACGGGCGGCATCGGCGGCCAGCGCTCGCTGCCCCTGCGCGACATCCTCGGGGTGCTCCGCGACTCGTACTGCCGCAAGATCGGCATCGAGTACATGCACATCCAGGACCCGGAGCAGCGCCTCTGGATCCGGGAGCAGGTCGAGGTGCCCTACGCGAAGCCGAACCACGATGAGCAGCTGCGCATCCTCGGCAAGCTCAACGAGGCCGAGGCCTTCGAGACCTTCCTGCAGACCAAGTACGTCGGCCAGAAGCGCTTCAGCCTGGAGGGCGGCGAGTCCGTCATCGCCATGCTCGACGCGATCCTGGTGGACGCGGCCGAGGACGGCGTGGACTCCGTCGATATCGGGATGGCCCACCGCGGCCGCCTGAACGTGCTGTCGAACATCGCCGGGAAGACCTACGGGCAGATCTTCCGCGAGTTCGAGGGCACCCAGACCGGCGCGACCGGCTCCGGCGACGTGAAGTACCACCTCGGCACCGAGGGCACCTTCACGGCCCCGAACGGCACCCAGGTCCCCGTGTACCTCGCCGCGAACCCGTCCCACTTGGAGGCCGTAAACGGCGTCCTGGAGGGCATCGTCCGCGCGAAGCAGGACCTGAAGCCGATCGGCTCCTTCACCACCCTGCCGATCCTCGTGCACGGTGACGCCGCGATGAGCGGCCAGGGCGTCGTCTACGAGACGCTGCAGATGAGCCAGCTGCGCGGCTACCGCGTCGGCGGCACGATCCACGTGATCGTGAACAACCAGGTCGGCTTCACGACCCTGCCGCTGGACTCGCGCTCGACGACGTACTCCTCGGACATCGGCAAGGCCACCCAGGTGCCGATCTTCCACGTGAACGGCGACGACCCCGAGTCCGTGGTGCACGTGGCCCGCCTGGCGTACGAGTTCCGCCAGCGCTTCCACAAGGACGTCATCATTGACCTGGTCTGCTACCGCCGCCGCGGGCACAACGAGGGCGACGACCCCTCGATGACGCAGCCGCTCATGTACAACCTGATCGAGGCGAAGCGCTCCGTGCGTCAGCTGTACACCGAGTCGCTCGTCGGCCGCGGTGACATCACCCAGGAAGAGTACGAGCAGTCGAAGCAGGACTTCCACGACCGCCTGGAGCGCGCCTTCCAGGAGACGCACGCCGCGCAGACCTCCTCGATCCCCGTGATCGACACCACGGGGATCGTGCCGACGGCCACGACGGAGATCGAGGTGGTCCAGGAGCTGGACACCGCGATCGGGCGCGAGGTCATCGAGCGCATCGGCGACGCCTACGGCAACAAGCCCGAGGGCTTCGACGTGCACCCGAAGCTGCAGCAGCTCATCAAGAAGCGCGTCGACATGAGCCGCACCGGCCAGATCGACTGGGGCTTCGGCGAGCTGATCGCGCTGGGCTCCCTGCTCGTCGAGGGCACCCCGGTGCGCTTCGCCGGCCAGGACGCTCGCCGCGGCACCTTCGTGCAGCGCCACGCGGTGTTCCACGACCGGGAGAACGGCCAGGAATGGCTGCCGCTGCTGAACCTCTCCGAGGATCAGGCCCGGTTCTGGATCTACGACTCGCTGCTCAGCGAGTACGCCGCCCTCGCCTTCGAGTACGGCTACTCCGTGCAGCGCGAGGACGCCCTCGTGCTCTGGGAGGCGCAGTTCGGTGACTTCGCCAACGGCGCGCAGACCGTGATCGACGAGTTCATCTCGGCCGCCGAGCAGAAGTGGGGCCAGGAGTCCTCCGTCGTCATGCTGCTGCCGCACGGCTACGAGGGTCAGGGCCCGGACCACTCCTCGGCCCGGATCGAGCGCTACCTGCAGCTGTGCGCCGAGAACAACATGATCGTGGCCCGTCCGTCGACGCCCGCGAACTACTTCCACCTGCTGCGCCGTCAGGCGTACCAGAAGCCGCGGAAGCCCCTCGTGGTGTTCACGCCGAAGTCGATGCTGCGCCTGCGCGGTGCGACGAGCGAGATCGAGGACTTCACGAACGGCTCCTTCCAGCCCGTGATCGACGACCCCCAGGTCGCCGACAAGGCCGCGGTGCAGCGCGTGATCCTCGTCTCGGGCAAGACCTACTACGACCTGCGCAACGCACTCACCCAGACCCCGGACGAGCGCATCGCCCTGGTCCGCGTGGAGCAGTTCTACCCGGTGCCGGGCCGCGACCTCATCCGCACCCTGGGCGGCTACGGCGACGCCGAGCTCGTCTGGGTGCAGGACGAGCCCGAGAACCAGGGCGCCTGGCCCTTCATCTCGCTCGAGCTGTCCAAGCACCTCATGAACGACAAGATCCGCGTCGTTTCGCGCGCCGCCTCCGCTGCCCCCTCCACGGGCTCCGCGAAGGTGCACGCGGTCGAGCAGGAGCAGCTCATCCGCGAGGCGCTGACCTTCGACTAGGCGTCACCGACTTCCCGCCTCCTCAGGGAAACCCCTCGGCCCCGGCCCGCGACAGCGGTCCGGGGCCGAGGTGCGTTTCCCGGCGAAATGGCGCTCGGATCGGCGAGGTCCCCGAGCCCGGTCAGCGCGGAACAGGCGTTACCCTGCGGCGGCTCAGGCGGCGGGCAGCCGAGGCACGGCCGCGATCAGGGCGCGCGCGTAGTCCGTGGCCGGGGCCGCGAGCAGCTGCCCGGTCGGGGCTTCCTCCTCGACGCGTCCCGCGCGCAGCACGACGGTGCGCTCGCAGACCGCGGCGACCGCGCTCAGGTCGTGGGAGACCATGACGACGGCGAGGCCCTGCTCGGCGCGCAGCTCGTTCAGCAGGTCGATGACCTGGATCCGCGTGGTCACGTCGAGCGCGCTCACGGGCTCGTCGGCGAGGAGCACCCGCGGGTTCGACACCGTCGCGCGGGCAATCGCGATGCGCTGGCGCTGGCCCCCGGAAAACTCGTGCGGAAAGCGGTCCAGCGTGTCCTCGGGGAGGCCGACCGCGACGATCGCGGCGGCCGCGCGGCGGCGGGCGTCCTCCCCGCGCGCCAGCCCGAGGGAGCGCAGCGGTTCGGTCACGATCCGGTCGATGCGCTGCCGCGGGTCGAGCGAGGAGTACGGGTCCTGGAAGACGGTCTGCACGCTGGAGCGGAAGCGGCGCATCTGGGCGCGGTCGCGCAGGCGCAGGGGTGCGTCCTCGAAGCGCACCTCCCCCGCGCTCGGCGCGTTCAGTCCGAGCAGGAGGGACAGGATGGTGGACTTGCCCGAGCCGGACTCGCCGACGAGGCCCAGCGTCTCGCCCGCGGCCACGGCCAGGGAGACGCCGTGCACCACGGTGCGTGCGCCGTAGGCGAAGCTCGCGTCGCGCAGTTCCAGCAGGCTCATCGGGTCTCCCCCGGGTCGAGGGCGGCGTCCAGGGCGCGGGCGCTCGCGACCAGGGTGCGGGTGTACTCGTGGCTGGGCGCGCCGAGCACCTGCTCGGGCCGCCCCGTCTCGACGACGCGGCCGTGCCGCATCACGACGATGCGGTCCACCATCCGGGAGACGACGGCGAGGTCGTGGCTGATGAACAGCAGCGCCATCCCGCGCTCGCGCACGAGCCGGTCGAGGAGGTCCAGCACCTCCGCCTGCACGGTCACGTCGAGGGCGGTCGTCGGCTCGTCCGCGATGAGCAGCTGCGGCTGCGCGGCCAGCGCGATGGCGATCGCGATCCGCTGCCGCTGTCCGCCGGACAGCTCGTGCGGGTAGGCGCGGGCGATCCTCGGTTCGGGGAGGGAGACCTCCGCGAGGGCCGCGGCGACGGCGCGGTCCAGGGTGGCACCGCGCAGGGCCAGGTGACGCCGCAGCGGCTCGGCGATCTGCGTGCCGACCCGCATCAGCGGGTCGAGCGCGGTCAGGGGTTCCTGGAAGACGACGGAGGCCGCGGGGCCGCGCAGGGGGCGCAGCGTCGCCTCCGTCGCGCCGATCGTCTCGGTGCCCGTGAGGAGCACGGAACCCGAGGCGCTCAGCCCCGGCGCGAGGAGCCCCGTGAGGGCGAGGGAGGTCACGGATTTGCCCGAGCCGGACTCGCCGATGAGGCCGAGCCGCTCCCCCGGGGCGATCCGGAAGGACACGTCCGCGACGAGCGCCGCGCCCGCCGCGGTGCGCACGTCGAGCCCGGTCACGCTGAGCAGTGGGGTCTGGCTCACAGGGCCCTCCGGGTCGTGGGATCGGTGACCTGGCGCAGGCCGTCGGCGATGAAGTTCACGCCGAGGACGAGCACGACGAGGGCGATGCCCGGCACGATCGCGCCGAGCGGCGCGGTCAGCACGGTGCCCTGGGCCTCCTGCAGCAGGCGGCCCCAGGAGGCGTTCGGCGGCGGGGCCCCGAGGCCCAGATAGCTGAGGCTGGCCT
>NZ_JAPFRB010000002.1:377861-378125 GCF_035726885.1 Leucobacter sp. M11
GCATCGGGGCGATGTTCGGCAGGACGTGCCCGAAGACGATGCCTGCCCAGCCCGTGCCGCTCGTCCGGGCGGCGGTGATGAACTGCTCCTGGAGCACGCGCTTGGCGAGGATCCGGGTCAACCGGGCGATGACGGCGGACATGCCGAGCCCGATCGCCAGGATCACGGACCAGAGCGAGGCGCCCTGCACGGCGACGATCAGCATCGCGAGCAGCAGCACGGGGAAGGCGATCATCACGTCGAGCCAGGCGGAAAGCGTGTCGT
>NZ_JAPFRB010000002.1:378183-378739 GCF_035726885.1 Leucobacter sp. M11
GATGAGCACCGCGCCAAGGCCGACCGAGAGCGCAATCCGCGCCCCGATCATGAGCTGGGTGAACAGGTCGCGGCCGAGCTTGTCGGTGCCGATCCAGTGCGCGCCGCTCGCGCCCTCCAGGCGGCCGCCGCTCGTGTCCGCCTGCGGGTAGGGCAACCAGACGAGCGAGACCAGGGCGAGCAGCACGATGACCCCGGTGAGGGCGAGGCCGAGCACGAGCGTGCCGCGGCGGGAGCGGCGGCGGGCGGGCGGGGCGACCGGCGTCCCCGGCACGGGGGCGGGCGGGGCCGCGGGGGCCGGGCCGCTCATCGGTTCCCCGAGACGGACTGGCGCAGGCGCGGGTCCACGAGGCGCTGCGCGATATCGGCGGCGAAGCCGACGAGCAGCACGAAGAGCGTGCTCACGACGAGCACCCCCTGGATCGTGACGTAGTCGTGCTGGGTGATGCCGTTCAGAAGCAGGCTGCCGAGGCCGGGCAGGCTAAAGACGCTCTCCACGACGACGGCCCCGATGAGGGCGGTGGACAGCTCGATGCCGAGGATCGCGATGACGGGCA
>NZ_JAPFRB010000002.1:378792-380984 GCF_035726885.1 Leucobacter sp. M11
TGGGCGCGCGCGGTGCGCAGGTAGTCGCTGCCGAGCACGTCGAGCGTCGCGGTGCGCACGTATCGGGCGAGGGACGCGCTCATCACGATGGCGATCGTGAGAATGGGCAGGGCGAGCGAGGTGAGCGCCTCGCCGGGGTGTTGCCAGTCGCCGCGGGGGAAGCCGCCCGAGGGCAGCCAGCCGAGGCCGAGCGCGAAGCACCAGACCAGCAGGATGCCGACCCAGAAGGTCGGCACGGCGATGCCGAGCTGCGCGAAGCCGGACAGGAGGGTGCCGTACCAGCGGTCCGCCTTGACCGCGGCGGTGATCCCGATCACGAGGGCCAGCACGGTGGCCAGCAGGAAGGCGAGCACCGTGAGCGGAAGCGTCACGACGAGCCGGGAGGCGATCTCGGGGCCGACGGGCAGCTGGCTGATCAGCGAGGTGCCGAAGTCGAAGCGGATGATCTGCCCGGCCCAGAGCGTGAACTGGCTGACGAGCGGCAGGTTCGAGCCCACCTGTTCCTGCGCGGCCGCGATCTGTTCCGGGGTCGCGTTCACCGAGAGGAGCGCGTTTGCCGGGTCCCCGGGCAGCAGCCGGAGCAGCACAAAGATCACGATCATGGCGACCGCGAAGGACACGACCAGAAAGCCGAGTCGGCGCGCAAGGTAACGAAGCATCAACACACATTCTACCGCGGCACAGCCCGTCGCGAGCGGACCGATGCTGCGCGTGAGCCGGGCTCACCGGCGCAGCAGCGGTCCGCTCGCCTGGGGTGTTTCTGCGGTTTAGCCCTTCACGATGTCGTAGGCGAAGAACTGCGAGTTGAGCCCGTTCACGGGGTACCCGGTCACATCGCTCGCGGAGACGACGATCTGCGGGAAGAGGTAGAGCCAGGCGCTCGCCGCGTCCTCCGCGATCTGCCGGTTCACCCGCTTCAGCAGCTCCGTCTGCGCCGCCTCGTCCGGGGCCTGCTCCGCTTCGGTCACCCAGCGCTGCACGTCGGCGTTGTCGTAACCCCAGTAGAAGTCGGGGTTGCCGTACCAGACCACGTCGCGGTCGTTCACGTGCTCCTGCAGGGTGGCCTCGAAGTCGCGCTCCTTGAACACCTTCGAGTACCACTCGTCGGCGCTGATCGTGTTGATCGTGACCGTCACGCCGACCTTGGCCAGCTCGGACTGGACGAACTCGGCGACCACGGGGTGCGGGTCGTAGCTCGGGGTGTCCAGGGTGAAGGCGAAGCCGTCGGCGTAGCCCGCCTCGGCGAGCTGGCGCTTCGCGAGTTCGACGTCGTAGGGGTTCACGCCCGTGAGGTCCTCGTACCAGGGGTCCGTCGGGGGCACCATCGAGCCGATGAGGGTGCCGTAGTCGCCCCAGACGGCGGAGAGCAGCTTCTCGGTGTCGATCGCGGAGGTGAGGGCCTTGCGCACCTTCGGGTCGCTGAAGGGCTCCACCCGGTCGTTGAAGGCGAGCACCTCCTTCGTCGTGGAGTCGCCCGCGCTGATGGTGTAGTCGGCGTTGCCCTCGAATTGGTCAAGGAGGTCCGGGCTCTGCACGCTCGTGATGAGGTCGATCTTGCCGGTCTGCAACGCGTTGTTCTGCGCGGTCGCGTCGGTGAAGTAGGAGAACTCGACGCCCGCGTTCTTCGCGGGCTCACCCCAGTAGTCGTCCCAGCGGGTCAGGGCGAGGCTGCTGCCGCGCTTCCACTCGTCCAGGGTGTAGGGGCCGGTGCCGTCCTCGGCGCTCATGAGGTCCGTCGCCTCGCTGTTCACGATCCAGACGTAGCTGAGGTTGTAGACGAAGGAGATCGAGCGGTCGTTCAGGTGGAAGACCACGGTCTGCTCGTCCGGGGTGTCGATGGTCTCGATGACCGCGAAACTGGACTTGCGCGCGGACTGCGAGTCCTCGGCGGTGACCGCCTCGATGCTGGACTTCACGTCAGCGGAGGTCAGCGCCTTCCCGGAGTGGAAGCTGACCCCGTCGCGCAGGGTCACGGTGACGGTCAGGCCGTCCTCGCTCGTCTCCACGGTCTCCGCGAGGAGGTTCTCGACCTCGCCGGAGTCGGTGAGCTTGAACAGCCCCTCGTAGACGTTCCCGGTGAGCGCCTCGGTGACGCCCTGGCCGCCGCCCGCGGTGTTGGACAGGTTGACGGGCTCGTAGAGCGAGCCGACCGCGATGACGGCCTCTGGGCCGCTCGCGCCGGAGCCGCCAGC
>NZ_JAPFRB010000002.1:381042-382749 GCF_035726885.1 Leucobacter sp. M11
CGCTTCGGGAAAGCGGGGCGGAAGGGATTCTTCACGGGTGTTCTCCTGGGATGGGCTCGGAACGAGGGTGGATTTACAGCGCGTAGATGTCGAAGCCGTCGCGGAACACGACCTGCTTCTCGCCCGCGCGCACGGGCTCGGGGAACCGGTTCTGCGCGGGCGGCATCGGGCAGTTGTACTGCACCGAGAAGCCGCAGGGCGGAACGAAGGCGCGGTTGAAGTCGAGCAGCACCGTGCCGGGGTCGCCGAAGGCGGCGTTATCGGCGCGCTGCACGAAGAGGAAGCGCCCGGCGCCGTAGGTGGCGTCGTCGCCCTGGGCGGTGTTCGTCGGGTCGCCGAAGACGAGCAGGAGCGTGCCGCCGTCGTCGAAGGCCGCGAAGCGGTAGTCCACGCCGTCTCGGGAGAAGGTGATATCGCCGGGGACGACGAGGTCGCGGGTCCCGCCGTTGTCCCGGATGTGCTCGAAGGGCACGGTGCGGTCCGCGGCCACGGGGGTGAACCGGGCGGTGATGACCCAGGCGGGGTCGTAGTCGAAGGCGCTGATGCGGTCGAAAGCGCGGATCGCGGGCGAGGCCGCGTCCCAGACGCGCAGGCCGTGCTCGGCCGCGCCCGTGTCGATGTTTTTCCGCGCGAGCGGGGTCACGGTGACGCCCTGTGGGGCCTGGGCCTGCTCGGCGACCGTGTCCGGGATCTCGCCGGCCGGCAGCCAGCGGGTCTCCACGAGCGCGAGATTGCCGGTCGGGCCGGTCACGGACTCGGTGCGCTGGACGCGCCAGGCGTCGTGGGCCGCGCGGTCCGCGGACAGGGCGATGGGGGGCTGAACGTCACTCATAATGAATCCTATTAAAATACATAAGCGCAGCGAATGCGAACTGTGACGATCCGTGACGGCCCCGGGCGGAGCCCGAACCGGCCGGACCGGGCGCCCCGCGCCCCGAAACGGCGACGCGGGGCCGGGCGGCTCAGGGGCGCTCGCCCGCGAACTGCTGCATGAGCGCGGCGAAGCCGTCGTGCTCGGCGCGCTTCTCGGCCTCGCGCTGGGCGCCGGTCGTGAAGTCCGCGGCGGTGGCCGCGATGGTCGGGGCGACCTGCGCGGCCGTCCCCTCGGCCTGGCCCGTGCCCCGGCGGAGCGCGGCGAGCAGCTCCCCGGCCCCGCGGGCGATGCGGTGCTCCAGGCCGCCCTCGACGTTTTTCCCGCCCCACTCCTCGGTGGCCGCGAAGATGCCCGTGGCCACGGGCAGCGCCTTGAGGTAGGCAAACAGGGGGCGCATCGCGAAGTCCACGGCGAGGGAGTGCCGGGCGGTGCCGCCCGTCGCCCCGAGGAGCACGGGGGTGCCCGAGATGGCCTCCGCCTCGACGAGGTCGAAGAAGGACTTGAAGAGCCCGGCGTAGGAGGCGTTGAAGATGGGCGTGACCGCGACGATGCCGTCCGCGGCGGCGATGAGCTTGAGCGCGCGGTCAAGCTCGGGCTCGGCGTAGCCGGTGACCAGGTGGTTGGCGATCTGTCCGGCCAGTTCGCGCAGCTCGATCACCTCGACGGCAACCTCGCCCGGGCCCGCCTGGTGCGCGAGGTGGTGCGCGATGCGGTCCACGAGCATCCGGGAGCTGGAGGGCACCCCGAGCCCGGCGTGCACGGCGGCGATGGTGACGGTCATGGCGTTGCTTCTTTCTGGGTCTGGGCTGGTGCGTTGGTCTGGCTTTGTGCGT
>NZ_JAPFRB010000002.1:382795-387577 GCF_035726885.1 Leucobacter sp. M11
CCGCCGCTCGGCCGCGGCGATGAGCTTGTCGGTGATGTCGCCGAGGGCGGTGATCTCCGCCGGGGTGAGCGCCCCGGTCAGGGCGGCGGTCACGTCGCGGGCGTGGGCGAGCCCGATCTCGCGCTGTAGCTCGCGGCCCCGCGCCGTGAGGCGGTGCACGGAGCTGCGCCCGTCGGCGGGGTCGGGGGTGCGCTCGACGAGGCCGTCCCCGCAGAGCCGCTCCAGCATCCGGCTCAGGGAGGGTTGCGAGATGAGCAGGCCCTCCGCGAGCTCGACCTGGCGAAGCCCCTCGGGGGAGCCGCTCAGCCGGAACAGCACGTCGTACTCGCGGGTCGAGCGGCCCGCCCACACCGGGGAGGCGGTGAAGCCGCGCATCAGGGTGACCTGCGCGCGGAACAGCCCCTCCCAGGCGGCGAGGGCGATCCGATCGACCGGGGTTACCACCGGGCGTCGCTTTCCGCGGCCTCCGCCTCGCTCGCGACGAGGGCGGCCGCCTGCGCCGCGCGGTGCTCGGCGACGCGGGTGGCGTGCTTCGGCGTCTCGGGGACGTCGGCGGGGCGGCTCTTCGCGAACTCGGCGCGGAGCGTCGGCAGGACCAGCTCGCCGAACAGGTCGAGCTGCTCAAGCACCGTCTTGAGGGGCAGCCCGGCGTGATCGACGAGGAAGAGCTGGCGCTGGTAGTCGCCCGCCCACTCCCGGAAGGAGAGGGTGCGGTCGATGACCTGCTGGGGGCTGCCCACGATCAGCGGGGTCTGCTCCATGAAGTCCTCCATCGACGGCCCGTGTCCGTAGACGGGGGCGTTGTTGAAGTAGGGCCGGAACTCGTTCACGGCGTCCTGCGAGTTCTTCCGCATGAAGAACTGGCCGCCGAGGCCGACAATCGCCTGGTGCGCCTGCCCGTGCCCGTAGTGCTCGAAGCGTTCGCGGTAGATCGCGATCAGGCGCTGGTAGTGCTCCTTCGGCCAGAAGATGTTGTTCGCGAAGAAGCCGTCGCCGTAGAACGCGGCCTGGTGCGCGATTTCGGGGCTGCGAATCGAGCCGTGCCAGACGAAGGGCGGCACGTCATCCAGCGGGCGGGGCGTCGAGGTAAAGCCGTGCAGGGGGGTGCGGAACTGCCCCTCCCAGTCCACGACGTCCTCGGTCCACAGCCGGCGCAGGAGCGCGTAGTTCTCGATGGCCATCGGGATACCCTGCCGGATGTCCTTGCCGAACCAAGGGTAGACCGGCCCGGTGTTCCCGCGGCCCATGACGAGGTCTACGCGCCCCTCGGCGAGGTGTTGCAGCGTGGCGTAGTCCTCCGCGATCTTGACGGGGTCGTTCGTGGTGATCAGCGTGGTGGCCGTGGAGAGCGTGATGCGCTCGGTCTTCGCGGCGATGTAGCCCAGGGTCGTCGTGGGCGACGAGGGGAAGAACGGCGGGTTGTGGTGCTCGCCGGTGGCGAAGACATCCATGCCGATCTCCTCAACCTTCTGGGCGATCGCGACGTGCGCCTTGATGCGCTCGTTCTCCGACGGGGTGATCCCCGTGGCGGGGTCCTGCGTCAGGTCGCCGACCGAAAAAACTCCGAATTCCATGAGATGCCCTCCCTGAGCTGCTGTGTCCCTCAAGTGTATTCAAGTGAATAGACTTTGTCAAACATTCAAGCAAATGCCCCGGAGTGCCTCCCAGGCAACATTCGTTTCACTACACCGGCTAGACTGTGCAGCATTCGTCCCTCGATCCACAGGAGCATCATCGTGACGCAGTCCACCTGGCACATGCCCATTGAGGGCCACGAGCAGGAACGGCTCTGGCTCGCTTGGCCCACCGGCGGCTACACCCTCGGCGACACCGAGGAGGAGGTCCGCTCCGCGCGCGAGACCTGGGCCGCGGTCGCCAACACCGCCTCCGAGTATCAGCCCGTCACGGTCGTCGTGAACCCGGGCGATGAGGCCATCGCCTCGCGCTTCCTCTCCGGGCAGATCGACCGGCTCTCCGCCCCGCTCGACGACGCGTGGATGCGCGACATTGGCCCGACCTTCGTGCTGGACGAGGCCGGTCGCCTCGGCGCCGTCGACTGGGTCTTCAACGGCTGGGGCGCCCAGGACTGGGCCAGCTGGGACAACGATCGGCACATCGGCCGCATCATCGCGGAGGCCACGGGGGCCGTTCGGATCGAGTCCGAGATGGTCAACGAGGGCGGCGGCATCCAGGTCGACGGCACCGGCCGGGTCGTCATCACCGACACCGTCCAGCTCGACCCGCACCGCAACCCGGGCTGGGAGCGGGGCCGGGTCGAGGAGGAGCTCGCCCGCACGATCGGCGCGCACGACGTACTCTGGCTCCCCCGCGGCCTGTACCGCGACTCCGACGAGTTCGGCACCCGCGGGCACTCGGACATCCTCGTCGCCTTTACCTCCCCCGACACGCTGCTCATGCACGAGCAGCGCAACCCGAACCACCCGGATCACGCGATCGCGAAGCAGAACCGCGAGGTCGCCGAGCGGCACCGCGACCGCACGAGCGGCGGCTACGAGATCCTGAACCTGCCCGCGCCCGAGGTGCTGCGCGACGCGGAGGACTTCGTGGACTACAGCTACATCAACCACGTCGTCATCAACAACGCCGTGATCGCGTGCGCCTTCGACGACCCCGCCGACGACCACGCCGCTGGCGTCCTCCGGGAGCTGTACCCCGGGCGGGAAATCCGCACCGTCGACGCCCGCCCGCTCTACGCGCGCGGCGGCGGCATCCACTGCATCACGCAGCAGCAGCCGGTCTCGAAGGGCTGATGCGCTCGGGTCGGGACGTCAGGCTCGCTCCCAGCTGGCGTACCGGCCCCACTCAGAACCCTCAAAGAAAAGTCCTGGCCTGTGTCAGCGGTTGCGGCTACTCTGAGAGCATGAAGAAACTGATGCTCGCTGGAATCGTTGCGGTGGCCGCGTTGACGCTCACCGCCTGCTCAGCCGGAACTCCCGATGTCAACGGCAACTGGGGCGCATCCGGGAAGCAGACCCGGGGCGAGCCCGCGCTCTCCCTCTCCGAGGACGGCAAAGCCCACGGCAACGACGGCTGCAACACCATGAACGGCACGTTCACCGTGGACAAGGCGACCGTGACCTTCAGCCCCTTCGCGACCACGATGATGGCCTGCGACGGCGTCGACCAGTGGCTCAGCAAGTCCGTGAGCGCGACCGTCTCCGGCGACACGATGACCTTCCTCGACGAGGACGGCAAGGAGCTCGGCACCCTCGACCGCGCCGAGTAATCGCCTCGCCGCGCGCAGACACGGAACGGGCCCGGAAGCAGTCGCTTCCGGGCCCGTTCCGTGTTTCCGAGCGTTCCGTGCCCAGGCCGGGCAGGGGCTGCTTACCAGAACACCGCGAGCACGATGTTCAGCACGGTGAGTCCACCGATCGTGGGCAGCACCCAGGTGGCGACGCGGTCCTTCTTCTTGTTCATCAGGGCGATCACGACGACGGCGAGCAGCACGATGAGCTTCACGCCGATCTTGGCGTTGTTGACGGCGTCGCCGTTGCCCGCGGCGTACATCATGCCGACGAGCGCGAGGCCCGTCGCGAGCATGAGCCAGCCGCCGTGCAGCACGCCAGCCTTGACCTTCGCGGCGCCAACCTTCATCGCGGGAATCTGAGCGAGGACCCCGCCGATGATGACCGCGAAGCCGACGAAGTGCAGGACCAGGAACACGTTTCTCAGAATTTCAATCATACTGAGATTCTATGCCATGCCCAGGATTTCTTTCCCCAGCGCTCCCGCCGCGAAGCGGGCGAGCGGACCGGCGTCACGGCCGCGGCTGAGGCGGCACCAACGAATTGGTATCCCAATTTGGCATACCGTTCCTTCCGGTTCTGTTTTTCCGGCCAGACGGTGCAGAATAGAGGGGTACGCGGGAGGTTTTCCCGTTCTGTGATCCCCAAGGAGACACCCCAGCATGGCCAATGAAGCCCTGACCCCCGAACTTGACGCCGTTGTCGCCCGGGCCGCCGCAGCCGCGGGCCCCGTCGCCGCCGTACTCCCCCAGGACCGCGCACGCGCCATCGTCGCCGCCGCGGACGCCCTCGAGGCGAACGGTCCCCAGCTCATCGAGATCGCGATGCGCGAGACCGGCCTGAGCGAGGCCCGCCTCACCGGCGAGGTCAAGCGCACCGCCGTCCAGATGCGCCTCTTCGCCGACACCCTCGTCGCCGGGGACTACCTCGATGCTCGCATCGACTACGCCGACGACGCCTTCGTGCTCGGCGTCCGCGCCGACGTGCGCCGCGTGCACATCCCCGTCGGCCCGGTGATCAACTTCACCGCCTCCAACTTCCCCTTCGCCTTCTCGGTCGCGGGCGGCGACTCCGCCGCCGCCCTCGCCGCGGGCTGCCCCCTCATCGTCAAGGCGCACTCCGGCCACATCGAGCTCTCCCGCGCCACCGCGACCGTCATTGGCGACGCGCTGACCGCCGCCGGGATGCCCGAGGGCACCTTCCAGCACATCGAGGGCCAGCAGGCCGGCGTTGACGTCCTCAAGGACCCGCGCATCAAGGCGGGCTCCTTCACGGGCTCGATCTTCGTCGGCCGCCTGCTCGCGGACATCGCCGCCAGCCGCCCCGCCCCGATCCCCTTCTACGGCGAGCTCGGCAGCGTCAACCCTGTCTTCGTGAGCCGCGCGGCCATCGACGAGAACGGCGACGACATCGTCTCCGGCTTCGTCACGAGCGTCTCCGGCTCCGCCGGGCAGCTGTGCACCAAGCCCGGCTTCGTCTTCCTCCCTGAGGGTCACGGCCTCGATGAGCGTCT
>NZ_JAPFRB010000002.1:387612-393145 GCF_035726885.1 Leucobacter sp. M11
TGCTCAACCAGAAGATCGCGAAGAGCTACGACGAGCGTCGCAGCGCGGTCATCGGCACCCCCGGCGTCCGCCTGGTCGCCGAGGGCGGCATCCGCTTTGACGAGGAGGGCCACGGCTGGGCCACCCCCACGATCGTCGCGGTCTCCCTCGCCGACCTGCGCGCGGGCCGCGAGGTGCTCGTCGAGGAGGTCTTCGGGCCGATGGCCGTCCTCGTCGAGATCCCCGAGGGCACCGACCGGGCCGCCCTGCTGCCCGAGCTCTTCGAGGGCAACCTCACCGCGACCCTGCACCTCGGCCAGGCCGAGCGCGCCGGGGAACAGGACCGCGAGGAGATCCAGGCCCTCGTCACCGCGATGACCCTGCAGGTGGGCCGGGTGCTCTTCGGGGGCTGGCCCACCGGCGTCGCGGTCACCCCCGCGATGCAGCACGGTGGCCCCTGGCCCGCGACCTCGAACGACACGAGCACCTCGGTCGGCACCGCCGCGATCCAGCGCTTCCAGCGTCCCGTGGCCTACCAGAGCGCCCCCGAGGCGTTCCTGCCCGCTCCCCTCGTCGACGCGAACCCGTGGGGCGTGCCGCAGGCAATCGCGCCCGCCGGTGAGTCCACCGAGTGGGGCTCCTCGGGCCGCTAGCCCGCACCGACAGCCGCGGGTGCGGGACGCTTCAGCGTCCCGCACCCGCGGCTGTCTCGTTTCTCGGCTCAGTCCACGGCGAGGGCGAGCACCGGGGACACCCGAGTCGCCCGGCGGGAGGGGCCGAGCGCGGCCGCGATGGCGAGGGCCGCGCCGCCCAACACCACGACGACCAGGATCGGCCACGGGATCGACGGCGGCAGGAAGCCGCCCTGGGAGCCGATGAGCGACTGCGCCGCCGCCCAGCCATAGATCACGCCGAGCACGAGGCCGAAGCCGAGCGCGGCGATCGTCATCTGCGCGCTCTCGATCACGATCATCCGCGTAACCTGCTTGCCCGTAAAGCCGAGGGCGCGGAGCAGGCCGAGCTCCCGGGTGCGCTGCAGGACGCTGAGCGAGAGGTTGTTCACGAGGCCGACCGCGGCGATGATCGCCGAGAAGCCGACGAGGCCGGACAGAATCCCCGTGGTGATCGAGAGGGTCTGGTCGAGCGCGGCCTCCATCATCGGGTCGCTCTCGAAGACCCGCTTGGTCATCTCGTTGTAGGTCTGCATCGCAACCGCGAAGAGCACGACGAGCGTGACCCCGATCACGAGGCCGATCGTGGAGCGGGAGCTGCGCTCCGGGAAGCGCACGGCGTTCTCCGCCGCGAGCCGGGCCGTCGGCCCGGTGCCGAACAGGCGGCCCACGACCCGGAGCAGCCCCGGCATCACGAGGTGCGCGCCGAGGACGATGCCCGTGAAGGAGGCGAGCCCGCCGAGGAAGGCGACGAAGAGGCCGAGCGGGCTGATCATGCCGATCAGGACGCCGAGGGCCAGCACCGCAAAGCCCAGCGCCATGAACACGATCGCGGTGACGTTGCGCCCGCGCCGCCCCGAGCTTTGCTCGCGGGTCATCTCGACCGCGGCGCCGGTCGCCGCCATCGGCGAGACCTCGGCGACCCGGCGCGAGCCCACCCAGGCCGCGGCCCAGGTGGTCAGGGCGACCACGACGACCGGGAGCAGGGTCAGCGCCTCGAAGATCGGGTAGGGGCGACCATCGGGCAGCCAACCCGCCCCCGTGCCGAGCGCGACGAGCACCGGGTTCGCCCCGGCGGCGAGCGCCCAGCCGATGAGCGCGCCGACGAGGCCGGAGAGGAGGCCCTCGCGGGCGACCTGGCGGCGGACGCGGGCCGAGGTGGAGCCGATGAGCCGCAGGAGCGCGATGGTGCGGACGCGGCCCGCGATGATCGTCGCGAAGGTGTTCGCGGTGACGACGGCGCCGACGTAGAGCGCGATGATGATGAAGATCAGGGACACCATGCCGAGCACTACGCGCATGGTGCCGGAGGCCTCCATCATGTCGGGGTCCAGCGCGGCCGCGATGATCCCGGTCGCGATGATGAGCCCGGAGGCGAAGAGGCTGCTCAGCGCGGCGACCACGAGGGTCGCGCCGTGGTCGCGGGCGCGGCCCGCGGCGGCCTGCACGCTCATCGCGCGGCCTCCATGCCGAGCATGGTGCGCGAGATCTCCTCGGCGCTCATCCGGGGGCGGTCGCCGACGATGCGGCCGTCGCCGAGGAAGATCACGCGGTCGGCGTGGCTGGCGGCGATGGGGTCGTGGGTGACCATCGCGATGGACTGTCCGTAGTCCCGTGCTGCGGCGGCGAGCAGGCCGAGGACCTCGCGTCCGGTGCGTGAGTCGAGGGCCCCGGTGGGCTCGTCGGCGAAGATGAGATCGGGTTGGGCGCCGAGGGCGCGGGCGATGGCGACGCGTTGCTGCTGGCCGCCCGAGAGCTGGTGCGGTCGGTGGCTCGTGCGGTCGCTCAGGCCAAGCGAGGCGATGAGGCTGTCGATCCAGGCGCGCTGTTCGGGGCTGGGGGTGCGGCCGTCGAGCTCGAAGGGCAGCAGGATGTTGTCGATGGCGGAGAGGGTGGGCACCAGGTTGAACGCCTGGAAGACGAATCCGACCCGGCGTCGGCGGAGCACGGTGAGTTCGGCGTCGCGCATCTGGGTGATCTCGCTGTCGCCGAGGAACACTCGCCCGCTCGTCGCGTTGTCGAGTCCGGCCATGACGTGCATGAGCGTGGATTTTCCGGAGCCGGAGGGGCCCATGATCGCGGTGAACTCTCCGCGGCGGATGCCGACGGAGACGTTGTCGAGGGCGGCCACGCGGTTCTCGCCGACGCCGAAGTGCTTGCTGACCTCCGCTACGCGGGCGATGAGGCCGATGTCGCTTGTCTGAATGTGCATATTCTCAGCGTAGAAAACCGGCCGCCCGGGTCGCGTCGGCCCGGGAGCTGATCGGGGTCATCCGCCCGGATGATCCGGGACCGGGGCGGGTGGCACCCTGGGACCGCCCGCCCGGGGCGGGGGCGTGCGTGGCGAGCACGGCCGGACGCGGTGCCGCGTTCTCGGGCTCCTCCCCTGTGTTGTGCGGGGAGCGTTCAGGGTGGTCCGTCAGGATGAGACTCCACCCGGCGAAAGGAGCGCGACGTGTCATTTCCCCCTCGATCACACCTCGCTCGCGCGATGCCCGGTTTGCGCCGCACCCGCTCGCTCACCACCCGGGCGGTCGGGGTGTCCGCAAGCGTGTCCATCGCGTTCCTCGGGTTCCTCACGGGGTGCGCCTCAGCAGATGAGGGGGCCGACGTGCCCGAGAAACGACCGACGATGGCCCCGTCCGAGATGACGAGCCCCACCCCCGAGCCCACGGCGGCAGCCGAGGATGCGCCGACGCCAGACCCGCGCGCGAACGAGCACCTGGCCGAGGCGATCCTGGCGGACGACGGGGAGGCGGTGACCGCGGCCCTGGAGCAGGGGGCCGAGCTGGAGCGCCGGACGGAGGAGGGGCGCACCCCGCTCGTGGTGGCGACCAAGGCGAACGCGATCGCCGCGGCCACCGCGCTGATCGAGGCGGGGGCGGATGTGAACGCGCAGGACGATATGCGCGACAGTGCGTACCTCTACGCGGGGGCCGAGGGCTACGTCGAGATCCTCGCGCTCACCCTGGAACACGGCGCGGATCTCGCGAGCACGAACCGCTACGGCGGCACCGCACTGATTCCCGCGGGCGAGCACGGCCATGTCGAGGTGACCCGCATGCTCCTCGACGCGGGCATCGACCCGAATCACGTCAACAACCTGGGCTGGACCGCGCTCCAGGAAGCGGTGCTGCTCGGCACGGACGGAGCAGATCACCGGGAGACAGTGCGGCTGCTCCTCGCCGGCGGGGCGGACCCGAACCTGCGTGACGCAGAGGGCAACACCCCGCTCGCCAATGCGTTGGCCCAGGGGTACACGGGCCTCGCCGATCTGATCCTCGCCGCCGGGGGCACCCGCTAGGGGGTGCCTCCGGCAGCGACGCGGTTCGCGCTAGCGAAGGGTATCGCCGGGGAGTTGCCCGGCAAACAGCTGCCGGCGGCTCAGGGTGAAGGCGATTGCTGCCCCCATGAGCGTCAGCGTCGCGATGAGCAGCAATCCCCAGATGGCGGATCCGGTCGTCTCGCTGATCCAGCCGATGGCAAACGGCCCGGCGAAACCGGCCAGGTTTCCCACGGAGTTAATGAAGGCGAGGCCGGCTGCAGCCGCGGTCCCCGTGAGTAGGAGGGGCGGCAGGCTCCAGAACAGCGGCGTGGAGGAGAACAGCGCCGACATTCCAACGCAGAGCGCGATCAGGGCCAGCCAGGGCGTGTGCTGGGCGGCCACCGCTGCGAGCAGCGACAGCGCGGTGATCGTGAGGGCGATGCCGACCTGGAGCGGAATGTTGCCCTGCTTGCGCGCGGCCCGCTCCCAGGGGATCATGACGAGCGCCGCGCACAGGTTGGGGATGGCGACGAGCCAGCCCGTGGTGCCGATCGTAAAGTCCCCCATCGCTTTCACAATGGTGGGCAACCAGATGCCCAGCCCGTAGGCGCCGAAGACAATCCCGAAGAACAACAGAATCAGTGCCCAGAGCTTGCCGTTGCTGAACACCTCGCGCAGGCGCACCTTGCCGTGGCGAGACTCGGTGTCGGCCTGTTCGCGGGCGAGCGAGTCGGTGATCCAGGCGCGCTCGTCAGCGGTGAGCCACTTCGCGTCCTTGGGGCTGTTCGGGAGCCAGGCCAGCACCGCGAACGCGAGAAGCACCGCGGGGATCCCCTCGAGGATGAACACGAGCTGCCAGCCCTCCAGGCCCCACATGCCGTGCAACCCCATGATCCACCCGGACAGCGGCGCAGCGATCGCGTTCGCCAGTGGGTTGGAGAGGCTGAAAATCACGAGGACCTGCGTGCGGTACTCACGCGGGAACCACAGGGTGAGGTACAACAGGACCCCGGGGAAGAATCCGGCCTCGGCCACACCGAGGATAAAGCGGATGACACCGAACTGGGTGGCATCCTGCACGAACGCGGTGAGGACGGCCACGATCCCCCAGCTGAACATGATGCGGGCGATCCATTTCCGGGCACCAAATTTCTCGAGCAGGAGGTTGCTGGGCACCTCGAAGAGCAGGTACCCGATGAAGAAGATCCCGGCCGCGAGCCCGAAGGCGGCCTCGGTCATCCCGAGGGCGGCGGTCATTTCGATTTTCGCAAAGCCCGCGTTGTTGCGGTCGATGTAGGCCACCAGGTAGAGCACCCCGAGGAACGGAGCGAGCCGCCATATTGCTTTTTTCATGGCGCTGCGGCCAACCTCTGGCGAGAGACGTGCCTCGCTGATGTTCGGGGGACGCAGTTCGCTCATCGTGACTCCTTTGTGCCAATGAATTTAGCTATACACTATAGCAAAATACCGGCGACGGCACGCATCCCCCTCGGCTGAGCGTTATCCGACGAGGCCGTTTTCGTGCGCGAAGACCACGAGCTGGACGCGGTCGCGCAGCCCGAGCTTTTGCAGCACCCGACTGATGTGGGTCTTGACCGTCGCCTCGCTGAGGAACTCG
>NZ_JAPFRB010000002.1:393189-394639 GCF_035726885.1 Leucobacter sp. M11
GAACATCTCCCGTTCCCGGGCGGTGAGTTCGGCGAAGGCTGCGGGGGGTTGCGGGGCCACCGGCGCCGGAGTGAAGCGGGTGATGAGGTCTCGGGTCGCCGAGGCGGAGAACACCGAGTTGCCCGCGTGCACGGTCCGGATGGCCGCGAGTAAGAACTCGGCGGCGGCGTCCTTCAGCACAAAGCCGCTCGCTCCCGCCCGGATCGCCCGGGCCGCGTTCTCGTCGAGGTCGAAGGTCGTGAGCACGAGCACCCGCGGGCCGGGGATGCCCCGCGCCGCGGCCTCGGTCACGATGCGCTCGGTGCCGGCGATCCCGTCGAGCACCGGCATCCGGATGTCCATGAGCACGACATCGGCCGCTGCCTCGATCGCGATGCGCGCGCCCTCCGCGCCGTCCGCGGCCTCCCCCACAAAGAGGAGATCCGGCTGGGACTCGACGAGCATGCGGATTCCGGCGCGGAACAGGGCCTGGTCGTCGACGAGCGCGACTCGGATGGGGGCTTCGATCATGGCGTTGCGCTTTCTTCCGGGGCGACGGGCGGGGCAGGTGCGGGAGACAGGATGGGGGCCGCTGGCTGGCTTGGCGCGGGCCGGGCAGGAGTCGTGGCCGGCGGGACGCTGATCGGCTGGGTCGCGGTGCCCGGCACGGAGGACGGGATCCGGGCGGCCACCCGGAAGCGCGCCCCCTGCCGCTCCGCGCTGAAGAAGCCGCCAGCCAGGGCGGCCCGCTCGCGCATGCCGGGCAGGCCGTGCCCGCCGCCCGGACCGCCGGGCTCGGCCGCGCCGACGGGGTTGTGCACGACGAGGTCGAGGCCCTCCGCGCCCCAGAACAGGTCCAGCACGGCCGGGCCGCCGGGCTGCCCGTGCCGGAGGGCGTTCGTGAGGGCCTCCTGGATGATGCGATACGCGGCCATCTCGTGCCCCCGCCCGAGGGTCACCGGGGTGCCGGAGGTGCGCTCGACCACGGGCAGGCCGGAGTCGCGGAACTGGGCCAGGAGCGGGGGCAGATCGGCCATGCCGGGCTGCGGGCCGTCCTGCTCCTGGTGCCGCATCGCGGTCAGCAGGGCCCGCACCTCGGCGAGGGATTCCCGGGCCGTCGCCGCGATGGTTTCGAGCGCTGCTGGCGCCGCCGCGGGGTTCGCGGCGGCGGCATAGCGGGCACCGTCCGCCTGGGCAATGACGACGGCGAGGGAGTGCGCGACGACGTCGTGCATGTCGCGTGCGATCCGGTTGCGCTCCTGCTCGATCACCGTCTCCTGCTCGGCGAGCTGGCGGCGGGACTGTTCCTCGACCCGCAGGAGTTCAGCGTTCCGGTTCTGGTCCCGGGTGCGCATGAGCAGGCCGAGCGTCCAGGACAACCCGAGCACCGCGACCGAGCTGACGGTCAGCATCACGACCCGTGTGCCGACCTCGATGAGGCTGCCGACCGCGTTGTGCATCGCGGGCTCGA
>NZ_JAPFRB010000002.1:394698-396737 GCF_035726885.1 Leucobacter sp. M11
GTGCGCACCCGCTTCGAGCCGTAGCGGGCCACGGAGTAGAGCACCGCCAGGATCACGAGGTCCACAAACAGCACCGAGAACCCCGCCCCCATCTGCAGGAGCGCCGCGGCCCAGGCGAGGCCGAGCGAGAGCGGCGGCGAGAAGCGGCGGAAGGCCAGCGCCGTGCACAACAGCACGATCACGCCGAGCTCGGCGAGGCCCTGCGCCGTCGAGCGACCGCCGGTGAGCCCCATCATCAGGAGCATGAGGAACACACCGGCGATCACCGCATCAACGGCGATTCGCCACGGAGTCATCTGTCGGAACACACCTCACACGCTACGGCGTTTTCCCGACCGTTGCCCGCGGATCCGCCGCTGACGCCCAAGAATCATCCCGCAGGAGTACGCGGGCAGCGCCGCAGCGCGTCCGCGCAGCAGGTCCCCGCCGAGCGCGCGTGCGGGCGACGCTCGGCGGGGACCCTGTGTGACGGGGCGGCGGACCCGGGGCTAGATCACGCTGGCAACGAACTCCCGCGTTCTCGTCTCGATCGGGTTCCCCAGCACCTGCGCTGGCGGCCCGGTTTCCACGACGACGCCGTCCGCCATGAACACGACCTGATCCGCCATGTCGCGGGCGAACCCGAGCTCGTGCGTCACGACGATCATGGTCATTCCCTCCCGCGCGAGCTGCTTCATGACCGCGAGCACCTCCCCGACCAGCTCCGGGTCGAGCGCCGAGGTGGGCTCGTCGAACAGGATCAGTTTGGGCTTCATCGCGAGGGCCCGGGCGATCGCCACGCGCTGCTGCTGCCCGCCGGACAGCTCCTGCGGGTAGGCATCGGCCCGGTCCGCCAGGCCCACGCGCGCCAGGAGCTCGCGCGCCTCGCGAAGCACCTCGGCCTTCGGGCGCTTCTGCACGAAGAGCGGACCCTCCGCGATGTTCTCCAGCGCGGTTCGGTGCGGGAACAGGTTGAAGCGCTGGAACACCATTCCGGACTGTTGCCGCGTTTTCGCGATGTCGCGCTCCCGCTGTTCGACGAGTCGACCGCCGCGCTGGTCCACCCCGACGAGGGCTCCGTCGATCATGATGATCCCCGCGTCAACCGTCTCTAACCGGTTCAGGCAGCGCAGGAAGGTGGTCTTCCCCGAGCCGGACGGACCGATCAGGCAGGTCACGGAGCCCTCGACCACGGTCAGGGACAGGTCTTTCAAGACCTCGGTACCCCCGAAGGACTTTCGCACCCCTCGCGCCTCAACCATCACGGTGCCGCTCATGCCGCGACCTCCTCTCGGAGAGGAGCGGCCGCCGGGCGGCGGGTTCGCCGCGGCTGGAATCCGCGCCCGTAGCGGGTCTCCAGGCGGCCCTGGAAGAACGTCAGCACGGTGGTCATCGCCAAGTACCAGACGCTGGCCACCAGGAGCAGGGGGATCGTCTGATAGTTCTGCGAGTAAATAATCTGCGCCGAGTAGAGCAGGTCAGAGATCGCCAGCACGCTGACGAGCGAGGTGCCCTTCAGCATGGAAATCACCTGGTTTCCGGTGGGCGGAAGTACCACGCGCATGGCCTGGGGCAGGATGACGCGGCGCATCATCAGCCCCGAGCTCATGCCGATTGCCCGCCCCGCATCCCGCTGGCCGGGGTCAACGGAGCTGATCCCGGCCCGCACGATCTCCGCCATGTACGCGGCTTCGTTCAGGCTGAGCCCGAGCAACGCCGCCACGAGCGGGGTGATCAGCACATTTGCTTGCCCGAGTTCGATCGAGGGCCCACCGAAGGGCAGGCCGAGGGCAATCGTCGGATACAGCGCCGCGATGTTGTACCAAAAGATCAGCTGCACGAGCAGCGGGGTCCCGCGGAAGAACCAGATATATGCCTGGCTCACGAGGGACAGCACCGGGTTGCTGGACAACCGCATGATCGCGAGTACGACCCCGAGCACGGTGCCCGCCAGCATGGACACCACGGTGAGGACGATCGTGAGGAGCGCGCCCTGGAGAATCTCGGGCGCAAAGAGATACCGGCCAACGGTCGGCCAGCCGAAGCCCTCGTTGGTCGCC
>NZ_JAPFRB010000002.1:396790-403622 GCF_035726885.1 Leucobacter sp. M11
CCGACCGGGATGGCGAAGGCGTTGGATGTCCAGCGTGGTGAGGGTGCGCTGGATCGTGGTCGGAGGTCCGGCCTGCGGAGACTCCGCGGGGTGAGCGGGGGCGGTCATCGTCATCCTTCGGCGGGGGCGTTGACTCGGGCCTCATCAATCGCGGCCTGGGCCATGCCGTACTGGTCCAGCAGTGCGGTGTACTCGTCGCTCGCGGCTACCGCGGTCATTGCCGCGGCCACGGCCTCCGTGAGGCCGGTGTCCCGACGGATGCCCATCCCCACCGGGGACAGCGTGTTCGTGTCGGCGATCTCGATCTTGTCGTTCTGCTTGGCGGCGAAGCTCAGGATGGGCAGATCGGCGTAGACGACGTCGGAGCGGCCGGACAGCATCGCGGTGATGGCCTGACGCGTGTCCTGGAACTGCAGGATTTCGGGGGCCTTGTCCCCGGCTGCCTCGCACTCCTCCACGACCGCGGGAATGCGAGCGGTGAGCTGATAGGAGCCGGTCAGCATCCCGACCCGCTCGCCGCACAGGTCCTTGAGCTGGATCTTTTCCGGGTTTCCCGAGGGCGTCGCGATGGCGCTGCCCATTTGGATGTAGTCCACGAAATCGAGCGTCTCCATCCGCTCCTCGGTCACGGACATCGAGGCGACCGTCATATCGAAGCGATCGGCGCTCAGGCCCGGGATGATCGAGTCAAAGTTCGTGACGACGATCTCGAGCTCCAGATCGAGCGCCCCGGCGACCAGGCGAGCCATGTCCGGGTTGATGCCCGTCATCTCTTTGGTGCCCTCGCGGTAGTACTGGGTCGGCGGTTCGTTGGTGGGCATCGCAACGCGGAGCGTTCCCGACTCCCGCAGGGCCTCGGGAACCAGGTCGACCGCGGCGGCCACCGGAGCGAAGGTCGGGTCGGTGCCCGCGTCGACCGGGGGCGTCCCCTCGTCGGTCGCCGCCGGGGCCGCGCAGCTGACCAGGAGGAACGAGGCGGCCACGGCGGCCAGGAGGGGCAGGGCGCGACGGCGCGAGCGGGACGGGAACTGTTGGGTATACACGGGAGTCTCCTCAGTGAGTATTCGAGTGTTGTGGAGCAGTGGGCAGGAAGGAAGCAGTGTGTCGCACGAGTTCCGGGCCGCGGTCGCGAAGCTCCTGGATGCTGGTGCACCCGATGAGGAACATCGCGCGCTCGATTTCGGCGCGGAAGATCTGGATGCTGTGCTCGACGCCCGCCTGACCGGCGACGGCGAGCCCGTAGAGATAGGGTCGCCCGATCGCGACCGCGGTTGCGCCGAGGGCCAGGGCCTTCACCACGTCGGTGCCGCGGCGCACGCCGCCGTCGACGATGAGTTCGGCTCGACCGGAGACGCGTTGCGCGATTTCGGGCAGGACATCCATCGGGCTGGCCATGTGGTCGAGCTGTCGCCCGCCGTGGTTGCTGACCTGAACCGCGTCGCAGCCGATCTCGGCCGCTCTGACCGCGTCTTCGGGATGCACCACGCCCTTGGCGACGATCCCCCCGTCCCAGCGGGCGCGGAGGTCTTCCATATCGCTCCAGCCCAGGGGGGTGTAGGAGCCACCGAGCAGTTCCTTCCACATCGCGGGCGTGCTGGTGATCCGCCCCGTGGGGGCCTCCGGGGTGAGGTTTGGGAAGGCGATTGCCTCGTTGGCCAGAAAACCCATCGCCCAGGCGGGGTGGGTCATGCCCTCCCAGACGGTTTTGGGCTTGAGTGAGGGCGGGGCGGTGAAGCCGTTGGTGAAGTCCCGCTCCCGCTGGCCGATCGCCCGGGTGTCCAGGTTCACCACCAGGGTGTCGTAGCCTGCGGCGGCGACGCGATCCAGCATGGCCTGCGTGAGCGCTTTGTCCGGGCGGGGTTTGAAGTTGAACCACCGCCGGGCCCCGGGGGCGGCCTCGGCGACCCGTTCGAGCGAGGTGTTGCTCAGGCCCGCGAGGCCGTAGACGATTCCGGCCCGCTCGGCGGCTCGGGCCGCGGCGATCTCCCCCTCGGGGCGGAACAGCCGGGTCCCCCCGGTCGGGGACAGGATCAGCGGCAGGGGGCTCATGCGCCCCAGAATCTGCGTCTGCAGGTCCGGGGCCTCGGTGCTCCCCCAGCGGGGCAGGAACGAGTAGTCGCGGAAGGACTGCCGGTTCCGGGAGAGGGAGCGTTCGTCTTCTCCGCCGCCCTCGATGTAGTCGAACATGCTGCCGGGGAGGCGTTTCTTCGCGCCAGCCCTCAGATCCTCAATCGTCAAGAACCGCCGCGAGAGCCGTTCCGCCGGGGTCTTGGCAGGTTGGGGTCGCTGGATGAGACCAACGAAATCACCGATGCGCACGTGCTGCTCCTTCGTCTTCCACGTCACTGTGTCGTCCTCAGTTTCGAGGGTGCGCAGCCAAAGCGATATAGAGAATTCTCTGGCCTTTTTCTATATTTCTTGTAAGTTCATCCTATGGCCGTTCCCTCCGCGGCGACGCCGCTCACGCTCCGTCGCTGCCTCCGCGTGCTTGAGGCACAGCTCCGCTCGTTTTCCGCCGACCCGGAGCAACTCGGGGCCCCGGTCGCGGGGGTCATCGCCTACGACCCGGCGGACCCGGAGACGTTTTTGGAGGGCCAAATCGTGCTCGCAATCGGGTACGATCCGGGCAGCGAGGCCTTCTTCGAGCTCGCCGAGCGCGCCACCCGCGCCCGGGCCACGGCCGTCCTGGTCAAGGAGGGCCCCGACCGCCCCGAACACTCGCTGCCCGGAGCAGGCCCGATTCCGGTGCTCCTGCTCACCCGGAACGCGGACTGGGGCGGCGTGCTTGCGGTGCTCCGCGGGCTCACCGCGCACGACGGGGCCGCGAGCACGAGCGGCGTCCCCCTGGGAGACCTCTTCGGTCTGGCCCACGCCCTCGCCGAGTTGGCCGGGGGCGCGGTCAGCCTCGTCGACTACCTGGGGCGGGTCGTCGGCTATTCCACCCTCCCCGGCCAGGCCATCGACGACATGCGCCGCCAGTCCACCCTGGCGTTGCAGGAGCCAACGCCCCCCTCTGAGAACCCCACGTATCGCCGGGTGTATCAGAGCGTCGGCGCGCTGTCGTTCCCCGGCTCCGCGCAGCAGCTGCCCCGAGTGGCCATCGCGATCCGGGCGGACGGGGAACCCCTGGGTGCCATCTGGGTGATCAAAACCGACGTCGCGGAACACCCGAGCACGCAGGCCTTCCTGGCCGCCGTTGAGCCGCTGGTCGCGCTGCACATGGTGCACGCGCGGCAGGCGGGGGCGGACAGCGAGTTACGCAAGACGCACCTGCTGCGAACCCTGTTGGAGGACCCGGGGCACAGCTCACCGGCCTCAGAGCAGTTGGGGCTCGTGCACGGCCAGCCGCACACCGTCATCGCGTTCGCCCTGCGGGATCACTCCCGGGACCCCTTCGTCGGCCCCGAGCGGCGGCTCCTGCACCTGGTCCGGGTCAGCGCCGAGACCGCGTTCCCGCGGTCGGCGAGCGCGCTGCTGGGCTCAATGGTCGTGCTCGTGGGGCAGGGCGCAGACGACGCCGCGATCGGCTATTTCACCGCGAGAACGGTACAGCTGACCTCCCAGGCCATCGGGCTTCGAGCCTCGGCCGGGATCGGCCGGGTCGCGCAGACGCTTCCCGCGCTGGGCGACAGTTACCGGCAGGCGATTCTCGCCCTGCGCACCCGCCAGAAGCCGCTCGCGATCGGGGCGTCCGCGCACGAGGCGGCTGCGGACAGCGTTTCCTTCGATGAGGTGCGCACGCAGCTCGGGCTCCTCGCCGCCGGGGAGGCGATCCGCCAGGGAGGCTACTCGGACGATGACGCCATCACCGCGTTACTCGCCGAGGATGAGCGCACGGATGGCCCGCTCTCCCAGACGCTGCTGACCTTTCTCAATCAGCACGGCAGCATCCGGCACACCGCCGAGGAGCTCCGGGTGCATCAGAACACCGTGCGCTATCGCCTCGATCGGATCAGCGCCGACTTCGGCATCCGCCTCGACCAGCCCCTCGACCGGTTGTGGGCCTGGCTGCGCCTGGTCACCCTGGGCGAGCGGGCGCTCCCCCGGCGTCATGCCGAGCCGGGGGAGCCCATCGCCTAGTGGAAGAAGTGCCGCTCGCCCGTGAGGTACATCGTAACCCCGGCGGCCGCGGCGGCCGCGATGACCTCCTCGTCGCGGACCGAGCCGCCCGGCTGTACGACGGCGCGGACGCCCGCGTCGAGGAGCACCTGGAGGCCGTCAGCGAAGGGGAAGAACGCGTCGGAGGCGGCGACGGAGCCCGCCGCGCGCTCGCCCGCGCGGGTCACCGCGAGGTGGCAGGAGTCGACGCGGTTGACCTGGCCCATGCCGACGCCGACGGAGGCGCCGTCGTTGGCGAGCAGGATCGCGTTGCTCTTCACCGAGCGGCAGGCGCGCCAGGCGAACTCCAGGTCCGCGAGGGTCGCCGCGTCGGCGGGCTCGCCCGTGGCGAGCGTCCAGCCCGAGGAATCGAAGGCGTCGAAGGTGTCCGGCTCCTGGAGGAGCAGGCCGCCGGAGATCTGGCGCAGCTCGACCCCGCCGCGCGCGAAGTCCTCCGGCAGCTCCAGCAGGCGCAGGTTCTTCTTCGGGGCCAGAATCTCGCGGGCTTCCGGGGAGAAGCTCGGGGCGACGATGACCTCGGTGAAGATGTCCTTGACCGTGGTGGCCATCTCCGCGGTGACCTCGCGGTTGGCGGCAATCACGCCGCCGAAGGCGGACAGCGGGTCGCAGGCGTGGGCCCGGCGGTGCGCCTCGGCGATCGCGTCCGCGGTGCCCTCGGCGACCGCGGCGATGCCGCACGGGTTCGCGTGCTTGATGATCGCCAAGGCGGGCTCGGCGAAGTCGTATGCGGCGCGCAGCGCGGCGTCGGCGTCAACGTAGTTGTTGTACGACATTTCCTTGCCCTGCAGCAGGGTGGCCTGGGCGATGCCGCGGCCCGCTGGCACGGTGAACAGCGCCGCGCGCTGGTGCGAGTTCTCGCCGTAGCGGAGCACCTGCTCCTTGCTCGCCGGGAAGTTCACGGTCGTCGCCGACAGGGGCTCGTCCGCGCTGAACAGGCTGTCCAGGCCGCGGTCGGCCGCCGCGCGCAGCTGCTGCGAGGCGTCCTCGGCGAGGAACCACTGCGCCACCGCGGCGTCGTACTCGGCCGTGTGGGTGAACGCCAGCGAGGCCAGGTCGCGGCGCTGGGCCAGCGTCGTGCCCTCGGCGGCGAGCGCCTGGATCACATCGCGGTAGCTGTCGGGCGAGACCACGATGGCGACGTTGGCGAAGTTCTTGGCCGCGCCGCGCACCATCGAGGGGCCGCCGATGTCGATGTTCTCGACGACGTCCGCGGCGGGCGCGCCGGAGGCGACGGTCTCGGCGAAGGGGTAGAGGTTCACGACGACGAGGTCGAAGGGGGCGATGTCGAGGCGCGCGAGCTGGGCGCGGTGGTCGGCGAGGCGCAGGTCGGCGAGGATACCGGCGTGCACGGCGGGGTGCAGGGTCTTCACGCGGCCATCGAGGCACTCGGCGAAGCCGGTGACGGCGGCGACGTCGGTGACGGGGAAGCCCGCGTCGCGGATCGTGGCGGCGGTGGAGCCCGTGGACACCATCTCGACGTCCGCGGCGGCGAGCGCGGTGGCGAGCTCGATCAGGTCGGTCTTGTCGCTGACCGAGAGCAGGGCTCGCCGGATCGGGACCAGGTCGCGTGCTTCGTACAGGCTCGGGTCGTGGCTCAGGACGGCCATTCGTTCAGCTCCTCAAGGATGATCTTCTGGGTGGCAATGTCGCGGACCACGTCGACGAGGAGCGGGCGCTCCAGCGTCTTGATCCGCTCGTGAAGTTCGGCTTCGCTCTCGCCCGGGCGCACGTCGACGGCGGCCTGGCGAATCGTGGGGCCCGTGTCGACGCCCGCGTCGATGACGTGCACGGTGACCCCGGTGCGGGTGGCCCCCGCGGCGAGGGCGTCGCGGACGGCGTGCGCGCCGGGGTAGAGCGGCAGGAGCGCGGGGTGTGTGTTGATGAGGTGGGGGCTGAGCGCGCTGACCACGTTCGGGGGCAGGATGCGCATGAGCCCGGCGCTGACGACGAGGTCGGGGGTGTGCGCGCCGATCTCGGCGAGGAGCGCCTCGCCCCAGGCGGGACGGTCGGCGAAGTCCGCGGGGCGGACGGTGAAGTGGGGGATGCCGCGCTCGCGGGCGTAGGCCAGTCCGGCGGCGTCGGTGTCGGAGCCGACGGCGACGATCTCGGCCGGGAACCCCGGGGTGGCCGTGGCCTCCAGCAGGGCGAGCAGGTTCGAGCCACCGCCGGAAATGAGGACCACGATTCTCAGCACGAAACGAGTGTACCGGGTTCTTCCGGGCCAGAATCGTTGTCAGACAACAGCCGGGCGCGGTCCGCGGTGACCCGGATGATCCGGTCACTGCGCTCCGCGGGTCGGTTCCTGGCGAGGTGCTCGGCCTCCTGCGCAGCCCAGGCGTCCCAGTGCGGGCGGAAGAGCTCTCCGTCGCGGCGAAGCGCCCGGTCGCGACGCAGTCCTTCCGGGGCGTCCACCCAGATGGTCAGCGCCGCGAGGGGCGCGCTGTCCCGGGTGGTGGCCCCGCAGCCCTCGATCACGATCGGGCGGTCGGGCGCGAGCCGGTGCCACTCGGCCAGCGCCTCCGCGGCCCAGTCGTAGCGCTGCCAGCGCCCCTCGCGCAGCAGGTCGGCGACCTGGGCTGAGGCCGCGGCGAGGCCCTGCCAGCCCGGGTAGAGGTCATCCAGATGCACCACGTCCGCGCCGAGCGCGTCGGCGAGCGCCGCGGCGAGGGTGGTCTTCCCGGATCCCGCGCGCCCGTCGATGAGGATCGCTCCG
>NZ_JAPFRB010000002.1:403677-404545 GCF_035726885.1 Leucobacter sp. M11
GGGTCAGGTCCGCCGCGGCGCTACGCAAAGAGCCACCGCCACTGCCCGCTCAGGATCGCGGCGGTCACCGCGGCGGCGGTCACCGCCGCAAACAGGAGCACGAAGGCCGCGTCTGTCCGGCCGAACACCGAGACGCGGGCGGGGACGCGCACCATGCCCGGTCCGAAGCCGCGCGCCTCCATCGCGGTGGCGAGGCTTGTGCCGCGCCGGATCGAGAGCACGAACAGGGCGAAGGCCTGGCTGAGCAGGCGGCGGATCCTGCCGGAGTCGCCGAGGCCGCGTGCTCGGCGAGCCTGCTCCAGCGTCCGCCAGTCGGCGAGGAACAGCCCGGCGAGGCGGAGCGCGCCGAGGGCGCTGAGCACGAAGCGGGCGGGCAGCCGGAGGATCTGGGTGAGGGCATCGGCGAAGTCGGTCGCGTCGATCGTCATGAACAGCACGACGGAGGGGGCGGCGAGCGCGAGAATGCGCAGCCCCGTCGCGAGCCCCAAGGCGAGGGAGCCGTCGGTGACGTGCATGAACAAGAACCGGAAGTGGCTGTCCCCCGAGGGGGTGCCGTAGAGCACGATCGTAAGCCCGGCGAGCACCGCGGCAAGCACGATGGGGGCGAGCCGGACGGCGAGGGTCAGCGGCGGCACCCCGCACCAGGGGATGAGCGGTGCGAGCAGGGCGAGCACGACGAGGGGGCTGACCGGGTCGATCGTGAGCACGAGACCCATCGCGAGCACCGCGCTCGCGGCGAGCTTCGCGACGGGGTTGATCAGCCAGATGCCGGCGCGGCGGTCGCCGGTGTTCCGGGCGATGTCGAGCAGGGTCATGCGCGCTCCCCCGTTCGCTGCCGGATCGTGCCGTGCCCGGCCACGATGACCCG
>NZ_JAPFRB010000002.1:404621-407041 GCF_035726885.1 Leucobacter sp. M11
AGCAGGCGAACCAGCTCCGCCCAGGTGAGGGCGTCCTGGCCGAAGGTGGGCTCGTCGAGAATGAGCACCGCGGGGGCGACCCCGAGCGCGGTGGCGACGGAGAGCCGCCGTTGTTCCCCGCCGGAGAGCGTGAAGGGGTTGGCCTGGAGCAGGTGCCCGAGCCGGAGCCGCTCCGCCAACTGCGCAACCAGGGCCGCGATCTCGGCCTCGCTGCGCCCGGCGAGGCGGGGGCCGATGGCCAGTTCCTCCCGCACGGTGCCCGCGACGAACTGGTGCTCGGGGTTCTGAAAGACGACCCCGATCCGGGCCGCGAGATCGGCCGAGCGCCAGCGCGCGGGGTCCGTGCGCCCCGCGCGGTCCGGGGCGTCGGAGACGACGCGCCCCGAGAGGGCGGGGAGGAGCCCGGCGAGGGTCAGGCCGAGCGTCGACTTCCCGGCCCCGTTCTCCCCCGTGATCGCGAGGATCTCTCCGCCGCGCACCGCGAGATCAACGTCGCTCAGCGCGGGCGTTGCGGCCCGGCGGCCGACGGAGAGCGCCTCGGCGCGGAGCCGGTCGGGCCCGGGGTTCGCCCCGGGGTCCGCGACGGCGGGCCGCGTCCGGGCGGTGCTCGGCTCGTGCCCGGGGACCCACACCCCGGCCGCGGCGAGCGCGGCGCCGTGCCGGGCGAAGACCTCGGCGGGCACCCCGTCGGCGAGGAGCCCCCCGCCCGGGTCGAGCACGATCACCCGGTCCACGGCGTCCGCCCACACGGAGACCCGGTGCTCCACCACGAGCAGGGTGCTCCCGGTCTGCGCGCACGCCGCGAGCACCGCGTCGCGAATTCTGGTCACCCCGGCCGGGTCCAGGTTCGCGGTGGGCTCGTCCAGGAGGAGGGCGCCGGGCCGCATCGCGAGCACCCCCGCGAGCGCGAGCCGCTGCTGCTGGCCGCCGGACAGCTCCTGGGCGGAGTGCCCCAGCGGGAAGCCGCCGAGGCCAACCGCGTCGAGGGCCTCGCCGACGCGGAGCCAGTTTTCCTCCCGGGGGACGCCGAGGTTTTCGTTGCCGAAGGCGACGTCGTCGCCGATCCGGGCCTGCACGATCTGGGACTCGGGGTTCTGCAGGACGAGTCCGACTCGGCCGCGGGCCGCGACCGGGTCCGCCCCGTCCACGAGCAGGCGGCCCTCGCGCTCGCCCTCGTCGTCGCCGCCGAGCACCCCGGCCAGCCCCGCGAGCAGGGTCGATTTCCCAGCCCCGGACGGGCCGAGGAGCAGCACGCGCTCCCCCGCCCGAACGCTCAGGTCGAGGCCGCGGACGGCGAAGCGCTCGCGGCCGGCGGGGCGCCAGCCCCAGCCCTCCGCCGCGAGCGACGCCGGAACGGTGCTCCCGGTCACGCCCGGGCCGTAACCTCTCGGCCCGAGGCGAATCGGCTGAGTGCCCCGGTGCGGGCGAGCGCCCGGGTCAGCGCCCAGCCGCCGAGGCCCGCGATCACGGCCCCGGACACGGCGCAGGCGCTCAGGTAGACGACCTGGAAGAGCGTGTCCGCGCCCGGGTACCAGAAGATGAGGTCGTTGATGCCCATGGCGATACCGGAGCCGAGGCCCGCGAGGAGCGCGGTCGGCAGGCCGAAGCGGCGGTACGCCACGAGGAGGAAGACCAGCTCCGCGCCGAGGCCCTGCACGAGGCCGCCCTCGATCGTCATGAAGGCCCACTGCGCGCCGAGCATGGCCGAGAAGGAGGCCGCGACCACGGAGGCGAACACCGCCGCCCCGGGCTTTCGGATGATGAGCCCCGCGGCAACGCCCGCGAGCAGCCACACCCCGTAGAGGATGCCCTGGAGGCCCGGCAGCAGCAGCTTGAGCGGCTCCGTGAGCGGATTGTAGAGCTGGTTCCAGACGAAGTAGATGACGCCGGCGGCCACGCCGATGACGGCGGCGACGACGATATCGACGACCCGCCAGCGGCTGCTCCCCCGGCGGGGCTGGGAGGCCGGGGCCGGGGCCTCGGGGGACGACGTTTCGGGCGCGGTGATATGCGACATGGTGTTCCTTCCTACGCTGGCATGACCCAGATCAGGTTGACGGTCGAAGCGGCTGCGCTTCCTCTCAGTCCGGACGCCCGGACTCCCGTGTGTACCCGATCAGTCTAGCCCAGCTCGGGCACCGGGTCAGCGGCCGGTTTCGGGCCCCGGGGCGTCGTCCGTCGGCTGCTCGTCCTCGTCGGCGCGCTCCGGGCTCGCGTTGCGCCACCACGGGCGCGGGGGCACCTGCGCGGCCCGGGGCGGGGTGGCTGCCCCGGCTCGGCCCGCGTCGGGCTCGGGGGCATCGCCGTCGCCCACCGGCTGGGAGCCCGTGTTGCGCAGCCGGACGGGCTCGTAGTCGTCGGTGTCTCCGCCGAGGGCGATCCCGATGGGCGCGGTCTCCCGGGTCCAGATGGGCGCACCC
>NZ_JAPFRB010000002.1:407210-408199 GCF_035726885.1 Leucobacter sp. M11
GGGCGGCGGCCAGGGCCTCGGGGAGGCCCGCGAGGCGGCGGCGGGAGCGCTTCAGGCGGTCGCTCCAGTCCACGCGGACGATGAGCGCCCCGAGCGTCGCGCCGATCAGGACCTCCAGCGCGGCGGTGCCCGCGACGAGCAGCGCGTCGGGTCCGGCGACCGCCAGGCGGCCCGGGCCGAAGCCGCCGCTGGCCGCGAGGCCCAGGAGCCACACGATGACGCCGACGACGAGCGCCGCGAGGGGCACCGCAATGAGGACCGCCAGCGTCGGGAATGCCGCGGCGGCCTCGCGGGTCTCGGCGTCCGCGGCGTCCGGCAGGCCCCCGAAGAGCGGCTCTGCTGCCGGGTCGGCAACGGGGTCACCGTCGCCCGGCTGTGCGTCGTCGCGCGCCTCCTGCTCGGTGTCCGTGGCTGGGTCGGTGTTTGAGGCGGGGTCCGGCTCAGTGCCGGGGTCGGTGTTCGTGCCGCTGGCCGCGGCCCCGCTCGGCTCCGCCGCCGCGCTGCGGGCGGGGTCAGCGTCGGCGGCGGCGTCGCGAGCCCCCGGCGCGGTGCCGGGCCAGCCCCAGCGGCTGCGCTGGCCGGACGGGCGCGCGCCCGTGCCGAGGAGCAACAACGCCGCGATCAGCGCGCAGAGCACGACGAGGATGGGCGCGATCAGGCCGAGGCTGCCCCAGCCATCGGGGAGCGCCCCGAAGATGGGCAGGGAGGGCACCGGCCCCAGTTGGGTGCCGAAGGGGCTCACGGAGGAGCCCGCGCCGATCGCAAACCCGGGACCGACGAACCAGGCCAGGCTCCACACGATCAGGGTGGGCAGGAAGGCGAGATTCAGCAGGAACACGGTCACGAGCCCGGCCCCGTCGAGGTGCAGTTGCTGGCTCAGGGTCACGACCTCGACGTAGCCCGTGAGCAGGGCCAGCACGAAGCCGAGCGCGGCCAGGCCGATGAGCAGCGCCATCGTCCCGGCGGTCAGCCGCCCGGCGAGGCGGAAC
>NZ_JAPFRB010000002.1:408257-408662 GCF_035726885.1 Leucobacter sp. M11
GGAACAGCCAGGGCGCGCCGTCGCGCACGGAGCGGACGATGCCGCCCACGAGCGCGGCGAGGGCGAAGCCGCCCCCGGCGATGGCCGCAGCGCCGAGCGGGGGCACGCCGACCAGCCCGGCGGGCAGCTGCGCGGCGACGATCCAGGCCGCGCAGCCGAAGCCGAGGACCGCGGCGACCACGCCCGCGCCCCCGAAGCGGGGCCCGAGCGCGCCCAGCCGCCAGCCGACCCGAGCGGCCAGGCCGAGGGTGATGGCGGTGAGGCCCAGGGGAATCAGATCCAGGGCGAAGCTGATCGATTCCGGGTCCAGGCCGAGCGAGGAGGCCCACAGCTCGTCCACGGAGATCCGCAGCGGGACCCCGGTACTCAGGAGCCAGGCACCGCCGACGAGCGAGGCGACAAAAC
>NZ_JAPFRB010000002.1:408753-410032 GCF_035726885.1 Leucobacter sp. M11
TTCCAACGCAGCTACGGCTGCCGTGACGATTCGCCTCATGGTTTTTCGAGTCTAGCGTTGGCTCCCCGAGCAGAAGCCGATGCCCCTCCGTGAGTTGGCGTTTTCTGCGCCGGACGCGCCGGAGCCGCCCGAGCCCGCCTCCCGGGCGATCAGACGACGGGCGCCGCGACGGCGGCGTGCGCCTCGAACAGCGGCACGGTCACCCCGTCGGGGGCGCGGCCGATGCCGCACTCGGTGGCGACGCCGAAGGCGGAAACGTGCCGCAGGGCGGTCGCGATCCGGCGCTCGGCCCCGGCGGCCCCGTCCTCGCGGTGTACGAGGCCGAGGAACAGCTCGGTCTCTGGGGCGAGCGCCAGCTCGCCGAGCGGGGCGAAGTAGGCGTCGTCGTCGCGCTCGATCGGCACGGGCAGGTGGACCCAGGTCAGGCTCCGGGGCGCGGCCGCCGCGAGCCGGTTCGCGAAGGCCACCAGGTTGGCCGTGTCCGTGGGCTCCACGAAGTGTTTCTCCGCGACATCGCCGTAACAGAGGTGGTAGCCGAGCTCGACGGCCTCGGGAACCCGGGCGGCCTGCTCCGCGCCGCGGGCGATCAGGTCGTCCCAGAGCGCCGCGCGCTCCTCCGCGGTCTCCACGGCGCTCGCGCCGACGCCCGCCCGCTCGATCAGGGCGAACTCCAGGGCGCAGTCCCACTGGATCGCGAGATCGTGGTGCGGGATCTCGGCAAGGATCTCGGCCAGCTCGCGGAAGATCGCGGCCGTGTACAGCGGGGTGAACGCGGCGCGGGATTCCGGAACGACGAAACTCTGGATCACCGAGAGCGGGGTGGGCAGCGAGACCTGGAAGCGCAGGTGCTTCGGGATGACGCCCTCCGCGCGAAGCCGCACGAAGCGTGCGTAGGAGTCGCGGGCGGCCGCGGCGTAGCCGAGCGGGGGCAGCTCGATCGTGGCCGGGTCCACGCCCTCGGCGATGCGCAGCGGGCGCACATCCGAGGTGCGGATGCGCACGGGCTCCTCGCCGACGCGCTCGATGCCCGCCGCGCGTCCGAGCACATCCGGCTGGAACACGATCCAATGGAAGCGTTCCCCGGGCTCACCGTCGGGCAGGCGGCGCAGGTGCGCGCCGAGGGTCTCCGCGGCGGCGCGGAAGGTGTGCTCGGCGTCGGGCAGGTTGATGCTGCCGACGAGCAGGGCTCCCTGTGGCTGGGTCATGGCGTGGGCTCCTCGGGTTGGGTCGGGGGCTGCGATGCGGCGCGCTGGCAGCCTTTGGGTGGGGGGCGACAGCT
>NZ_JAPFRB010000002.1:410073-413347 GCF_035726885.1 Leucobacter sp. M11
TCCTGCCCACGAGTATGCCGTGCGCGCGCCCCGCGCGCACGGCAGATGACGCCGGGTTGCGGAGCGAAAACGACGGCCCCCGGCGCTCGCGGGAGCGAGCGCCGGGGGCCGTGTCGATCAGGTGCTTACAGCGCGGCGTAGACCTCGCGCAGCAGGCGGGCGGTCTCGGACGGCGTCTTGCCGACCTTGACGCCGGCGGCCTCAAGGGCCTCCTGCTTGGCCTGGGCCGTGCCGGAGGAGCCGGAGACGATCGCGCCAGCGTGGCCCATCGTCTTGCCCTCGGGGGCGGTGAAGCCCGCGACGTAGCCCACGACGGGCTTCGTGACGTTCGCCTTGATGTAGTCGGCTGCCCGCTCCTCAGCGTCGCCGCCGATCTCACCGATCATCACGATCGCCTTGGTCTCGGGGTCGTTCTCGAAGGCCTCGAGGGCGTCGATGTGCGTGGTCCCGATGATGGGGTCGCCGCCGATGCCGATCGCGGTGGAGAAGCCCAGGTCGCGCAGCTCATACATCATCTGGTAGGTCAGGGTGCCCGACTTCGAGACGAGGCCGATCGGGCCCTTCTGGGTGATGTTGTTCGGCGTGATGCCCACGAGGGACTCGCCGGGGCTGATGATGCCGGGGCAGTTCGGGCCGATGATGCGGGTGGCACCGCCCTGCTCCTTGGCGTGCGCCCAGAACTCGGCCGCGTCCTGCACGGGCACGCCCTCGGTGATGATGACGAGCAGGCCGATGCCCGCGTCGATGGCCTCCATGGCCGCGTCCTTGGTGAAGGCCGGGGGCACGAATGCGATGGACACGTCAGCGCCGGTGGCCTCCATGGCCTCCTTGACGGAGCCGAAGACGGGCAGCTCGACGCCGCCGTCGTGGGTCACGGTCGTGCCAGCCTTGCGGGCGTTCACGCCGCCGACGATGTTCGTGCCGGCCTTGAGCATGAGGGCGGTGTGCTTGGTGCCCTCACCGCCCGTGATGCCCTGGACGATGACCTTGGAGTCCTTGTTGAGGTAGATAGTCATGGATTCAGTCCTTTACTTCGCGGCGAGCTCGGCGGCCTTGTCGGCGCCCTCGTCCATGGTCTCTGCGAGGGTGATCAGGGGGTGGTTGGCGGCGACGAGAATCGCGCGGCCCTCCTCCACCTTGTTGCCGTCCAGGCGCACCACGAGGGGCTTGGAAGCTGCGTCGCCGAGGATCTCGAGCGCCTGCACGATACCGGTGGCGACCGCGTCACACGCGGTGATGCCGCCGAAGACGTTCACGAAGACGGACTTGACCTGCTCGTCGCCGAGGATCACGTCGAGGCCGTTGGCCATGACGGTCGCGGAGGCTCCGCCGCCGATGTCCAGGAAGTTGGCGGGCTTGACGCCGCCGTGGTTCTCACCGGCGTAGGCGACCACGTCGAGGGTGCTCATGACGAGCCCCGCGCCGTTGCCGATGACGCCGACCTGGCCGTCGAGCTTGACGTAGTTCAGATCGAACTCCTGCGCCTTGATCTCGAGGGGGTCCGTGGCGGACTTGTCCTCGAGCGCGGCGTGGTCCGCGTGACGGAAGCCGGCGTTCTCGTCGATCGAGACCTTGCCGTCGAGGGCGACGATCTCGCCCTCCTCGGTCAGCACGAGGGGGTTGACCTCCACGAGCGTGGCGTCTTCCTTGTCGTAGACCTCGTAGAGCTTGACGAAGACCGCGGCGACCTTGTCGACGAGCTCGGCGGGGAAGTTCGCCGCAACGGCGATCTCGCGGGCCTTGGCCTCGTCGATGCCGGTGTTCGGGTCGACCTCGATGCGGGCGAGCGCCTCGGGCTTCTCGACCGCGAGCTGCTCGATGTCCATGCCGCCCTCGACGCTGGTGAGCGACAGGTAGGAGCGGTTGGCCCGGTCCAGCAGCACGGAGAAGTAGAACTCCTGGGCGATGCGGGCACCCGCGGCGACCATGACGCGCTTGACGACGTGGCCCTTGATGTCCAGGCCAAGGATGGACTGGGCCGCTTCGAACGCCTCATCGGGGTTCTTGGCAACCTTGACGCCGCCGGCCTTGCCGCGGCCGCCGACCTTGACCTGGGCCTTGACCACGGTCACGCCGCCGAGCTTCTCAGCCGCCGCACGCACCTCTTCCGGGGTGTCCGCGGTGATACCGGCGAGCACCGGCACCCCGTATTTTTCGAATAGGTCACGGGCCTGGTACTCGTAAAGATCCACGCTTGTCCAATCAGCTGGTTCGCGGCCGCACCCGGGTTGTGGGCAACAACGCGCACTGTTCACTAGGAAGCGCTGCGCGCCGCAAAGGGGGACGCGCCAACGCATCTTCAACCCTACACCCGCGTCGCGCCCACGTCCCCGTCCAGCTGGACGGTGTGCTGGCCCCCGGCACGGGGTCCGCGCGGCGCCCCATCGGGGCGTCCGGCCCCGACGCAGTCAGGCCCCTGACTGGGTGATGCACGCGCGGACCGCGCGGTGGCTCACGGCCGGCGGGGTGCCCTGGGCGCGCCCAGCTGCGCGGCGAGGGAGGCCGCGGTGCTCGTCAGGGTTTCGAGGGGGCCGCGGCGGCCGAGCGCGGCCAGGAGCGCGCCGAGAGCGAGGACCATGCCGAGGTGCAGGGCGATCGCGCCGCCGCCGCTGAGCCACCAGGGCGCTTCGTCGGAGAACCGGGCCACGGCGCCATCGGGCTCAAGGCTCGTGAGCCAGTTGAGCAGCAGAATGTGCGCGGTGTAGGCGGTGAGCGGGGCCGCTCCGGCCGCCGTCACCGGTCGGAGCGCGGTGAGCGCTGGCCCGGGCAGCGCCCAGGTGAGCAGGAGGCAGGCCGCGATCACGACGAGGGCGATGCCCACGCCGCGGGCGACGTCGGGCACCGTGCCGGTGTGCGGCTCGGCGAGGAGCAACGCGGCCCAGCCCGAGTCCCCGAGCCAGCCCGTCCAGAGCGGACGGGTGCCCTGCTCCGCGTCGGCCAGGGCCAGCGAGCCGGCCGGTGCCTCGGCCCAGGCGGCCACGCCGAGGCCAGCGGCGGCGAGCGCGACGCCGAGCCCGGCGGTCCCGAGCGCGAAGCGGCGCTCCGTGCCCCGATCCCGGGCCGCGAGCAGCCCGCGCGCGACGAGCATCCCGAGCAGAACGACGCCGAGCCAGGTCAGCGCCGGGTAGCTGCCCGTGATGAGGAGCCTGCGGAACGCGTCCACCGGCTCCGCGAAGCTCTCGAAGGTCAGGGAGCCCTGGTCCTCGTACGTCAGGAATTCGCCGGACTCGTGCGCCGCGCTCACCGCCCCGATGAGCACGGGCGTCACCGCGAT
>NZ_JAPFRB010000002.1:413376-420741 GCF_035726885.1 Leucobacter sp. M11
CGGAGCGCACCCGAAGGAAGGGGATCGCGCCCCACATCGCCACGCCGAAGGGCACCAGGACCACGACCGCCGGGGCGTCCTCCAGCAGGCCCAGCAGGAGGCCGATCAGCACGACGATGCCGCCGCGGGCGAACAGCGACCAGCGCGCCGCCGCCACGTCTCCCGCGACCAGGTACCGCCGCGTGGCCAGCACGACGCTCACCCCGCCGAGTACCGCGAACAGCGTTGAGGGGTTCCCGTCGAACACGGTGTTGAGCGGCTTGTCGGCCGCCCAATCGATCACGCGCACGTGCGCAACGACCATCCCGCAGATCGCGAGGAACCGCGCCAGGTCGATCCCGACGAGGCGGCCCCCGCCCGGGGAAAACCGAGCGGGGGCCGGAGCGCTACGAGCCGTTCTCATTCTGCCAGCGTAGTCTCCTCGACGCTGGGGCTTTCCTCGGCTGAGCGAGTCCGCTGCACTGCCAGGGTGTGCTGCGCCACGAGCACAACCTCGCCCCGCTGGTTGATCCCGGTGTACTGCTTCACGACCAAACCGATCTCGGGGTTTTTGTGATCTCGGAGTTCAATCACCTCTGAGGAAGCACGAACGGTATCCCCCGCAAGGACGGGACCGGGGAAGCGAATTCGGTCGTAGCCGTAGGCCACCGCAAGCGGGTTGTCCTCAACCGTGAGCCCCACAACGATGCCGAAGGTCAGGACCCCGTGGGCCAGCTGCCCCCCAAAACGCTCCTGTGCGAATTCGATATCCGTGTGGGCGGGATGGTGATCACCGGTGAGGTCGGCGAACGCCAAGATATCCGCAGCAGTGATCACCCGTACGCGAGTCGACTGGTGCTCTCCGATCGTGTATTCCCCATACGTCCGGGGCACTACCTCCTGAGCGTTCACGCGGAAACCCGCTCCGCCACCTGTGCGCTGCCAATGACGCGGAGGGTTCCCGTGGTGTCTTCGGTGAAACGTTCTTCATCGCCCTGGTCCCGGTCCGAACGGAAGTACTTGGAGAAATAGACCGCGATGAACGCTACAGTCGCGTTGGCAATCATGAACGCGGCAATGGCAAACCAGTGTCCGGTCAACACAATCAGTGAGGTGGCAATGAGCGGCGCGGTCCCGCCCAGGATGGCTCCGGAAACCTCTCGGGCAAATGCCACGCCTGAGTATCGAAGCGCCGGAGGGAACAGCTCGGCGAGGAATGCGGCCTGGGCCGCGTAGCAGGTCGCGACTGCGCCAACGAAGCATACGGCCAGAGCCAGCGTCGTCAGCACGGGGTTCTTCGTGTCGATCAGCAGGAACATGGGCACCGCCCAAAGCGCCCCAAACGCCGCACCAAAGAGGAACAATTTCCGACGCCCAATCCGGTCGCCAAGCCGCCCAAAGACGGGCATAAAGATCGAGCCGGCAAGCAGAATCGTAGCGTTGATCCCGAGCCCGAGCGCCGCGGCGAACCCAAGATTGTTCGTCAGGTAGCTCAGGGCCCACACTTGTGGGATGTAGGAGAACCCGGACAGCATGAAGTTGGAGCCGAGGGCGACCAGAAGCCGACGCTTTTCGGTTCGCATGAGTGTGAACAGGGGAACCCGAACGATCTTGTCCTCAGACTCTGCTTGCTTGAATTGCTCCGTTTCGCTCACCCGCCGCCGGATGTACATGCTTACCCCGAGCATCACCAGGCTGAACAAGAACGGGATCCGCCAGCCCCAGGTGGTGAAGTTGTCCCCCGTCAGGAAGACCATCAGCTGCATCATGAGCAACCCGAGCGCGGACCCGATCCACACCCCGGCACCGGACCACGAGGCGTAGAAGCCGCGCCGTGCGGGAATTGACGACTCTGAGGAGAGAATGATCGCACCGGCGTACTCAGCGCCAGCGCCAAGCCCCTGCAGCACTCGAAGCGCGACGAGCAGGACCGGGGCGGTGAGGCCAATTGATTCGTAACTGGGCAAAAGCCCGATGAGCGCCGTCGAAATACCCATGAGGAGGAGGCAAGCAATCATGACGGGTTTGCGGCCGATTTTGTCGCCGAGATGCCCAAAGAGGATACCGCCGAGGGGGCGGGCGAAATACCCGACCGCGAAGGTCGCAAACGAGTACATGAGCCCCGTGGCCGGATCCTCATTGACGAAGAAATAGGTATTGAAGACGAGCGCTGCTGCGGCACCATACAGCGCGAAGTCGTACCACTCTACGAGGCTCCCGACCGCGGATGCGGTCGCAGCGCGTCGCGAGCGCCGCACGGCCTCTGGGTTTGCGTGGGTCTGGTTCATGATGCTCCTTTGCAATGGTGAACGATGAAACGGAAGAAAGCGAATGGGACGGGGCCGCGCTGAACGGCCCCGTGGTCACGCGGTGGGGTCGGGGTCAGCACCCAGCTCAGCGTCCTGATGCATCGCTCCGGATGCTAGGAGGGCAAGAATCCGGTCCTCGGGAATACCGATTTCTCGGAGCACCTCACGACTGTGCTGACCGTTCACCGGGGCAGGCCGCTCAACGGACTGCGGCGTGCCCACCAAGTCGAAGGCGAAGCCGGGGGTGGTCACAAGCCCCTCAGTCGGATGCTCGTACTCAACGAACGAACCGTTGTGCTTCACCTGGGGGTCCTCGAGCAGTTCCTCGTAGCTGTACACCGGCCCGACCCATACTCCTGCGTCGCCGAGAACCCGCAGCCAGTGTTCGGTCGTTTGAGTGGCCAGGTGCTCGGTGACCAGCGCGGATATTTCATCGCGGAGCCGGAAGCCGTCGCGCTCTGAGTCATAGGCATCAAAGCGCGGGTCGGCGAACACCTGCCCAAGAACATCCGCTTCCGCGAAGGAAATGGCAAGAAAACTGTCCCGCGTCGGATAGACCCCGTAGGGGGCGCGGATGTAGCTGTGCGCGTGAATCTGCTCGCTGGGCTCCTGACGAACCCCACCAACCGTTCGCACGCTGATCTCCTGCATCTGCGCCGCGATGATCGCGTCCAGCATATTTACCCGAACCAGCTGGCCCTCTCCGGTTCGCTCCCGATGAAAGAGCGCAGCGAGCGCACCCTCGAACGCGGAATATGCGGCGAAGGCGTCAACCAGGAAAAAAGGAGCCGGCCGAGGGGCTTCGCCAGCGCGCTTTGCGCTATGCAGGGCACCGCTCATGGCCTGAAGCAGAACATCCTGCCCGGCACGAGTGACATACGGTCCGTCCTCGCCGTAACCGGACATGGATACATACACGAGATCGGGCTTGATCTCTCGAAGCGTGTCGTAATCCACGCCGAGTCGGGCGGCAACGCCGGGGCGGTAGTTCTGCAAGAACACATCGGCCTCCGCGATCAGCTCGTACAGGACGGCACGACCCTCCTCGGACTTGAGGTCCAGCGAGAGAGAGCGCTTGTTCCGGTTGAGCGAAAGAAATGATGCGTTGACACGGTTGCCCGCGGCCCCGCCCGCGGAAACGTGTCGCTGCCACTCCCCACCGATCGGTTCAACCTTGATGACGTCCGCGCCCAAATCCGCGAGTTTTTGCGCGGCAAACGGACCGGACATCGCGATTGAGACGTCGATCACTCGAATATTGTCGAGAACCCTCATAGTGCACCTCTTGCGAACAGCGTTGTCAGAAGACTCCGGCGGAGCCACTGGTTATGTTAGCGCTAACGGTAGCGCTAACACAAGCGATTCAATGGCGGTCAAAAAATCTCGGCCCTGCTAAGGTCAAGCTGACCGCAGGTGCGCTCTCACGAGGCACCCCCATCTAAGGAGAGTCGGTGAGTATCGAAGCTCCCCAGGAAGCCTCTGAGCCCGTCCGCGCCACCCGCCGCACGCCCAGTCGGGCATCTACTCGGTCCGTCACGCTCGCCGACGTCGCCGCCCTTGCGGGTGTGTCTGCTCAGACGGTGTCTCGGGCGTTGCGAAACCCCGAGGAGGTTGCCGAGCACACTCGGGAACGAATCGACGCAGCCATACACCGGTCAGGCTATGTGCCGAATCTGGCCGCGAGAAATCTGGCGTCAAACCGAAGCCGGCTCGTAGCCACGGTCGTCCCCTCAATTTCGACCTCGGTGTTCGCAGAGACCGTCACCGCTGCCAATGAGGTCCTTGCCCCGGCCGGGTACCAGCTCATCCTCGGCTTCAGCGACTATAACGACGATCAGGAAGAGCAGCTGGTCCGACAGCTAGTTGGCCGCCGCCCAGACGGCGTCTTCCTCATCGGGAACGTCCACACGGACGCCTCCGTCCACATGCTGCGATCCTCAGGTGTCCCCGTTGTCGAGACCTGGGGGTGGTCTGAAAGCCCCATCGACGATCAGGTGGGTTTTTCCAACCACGACGCGGTGGTCGACCTGGTAACCGCCGTGCACGACTTGGGCTACCGGAACCCGGTATTCGCTGGCTCTCTGATCCCCGGCGATCATCGCTCACGAGAGCGAATCGCCGGGTTTCGTACAGCGCGGTCGACACTCACCCCCGGCTCCGTGGATCGTTTCGTCGATTCCTCTGATCTCCCGCTCACCCTGGAATCTGGTGCCCTCCTCCTTGACCGAATGCTCAGGGCGTTTCCCGACCTTGACATCGTGATGTTCTCAACGGATATCTTGGCAAACGGCGCCCTCCTCGCCGCGCAGCGCCGTGGCTTGCGCGTCCCAGAGGATCTGGGCATCACCGGCTTCGGTGATTTCGAGTTGTCAACCGCGCTCTCCCCGTCACTGACGACCGTCTCGGTGCCCACCGCCGAGCTGGGTCACATCGCCGCGGAACGACTGCTCGAAAAAATGGAGGGCCGTGCGAGGGGCCAGGCCGCCACCCGAGTCGCGTACAAGATTGCGATCCGAGAGACGACCCGGCGACAGTAGCTCGCTCGTCGGCGGCTCAGCCCCCGAGCACCCCACGACGATTCAACCGGGCAAAAAGGTCCGATATCCCCATTGTCCAGGGCTCACAGCGCTCACTATGCTCAACTCGGCTCACGAGCGCGCCAAGACGCGGTGTCGCAATGCGCACCAGGTCTCGCCGATGGTGCGTAAAGCCCTGACCGGAAGCCCCACGATCGGTAACCGGCGCGAAGAGCGTACCGAGCAGGAGGACGGCGCCGTCGGGGTACTGGTGGTGATCACCGAGGAGCTGACCAACCAGGTCCGCTGGATCACGACTACTTTCCCGCTGGGAGGAGCTGCCGCCCAGAAGAAAACCGTCCTCACCCATGACATCCAGCTGAACCGTTGCCGCCCGAACATCGTCCAGAGTGAATTCCTCGTCAAACAGCCGAAGAAACGGCCCGATGACCGCGGCGGCATTATTATCCTTTGCCTTGGAGAGCAGCAGCGCTGAGCGCCCCTCAACATCTCGCAGATTGACGTCATTACCCAGTGTCGCTCCCACAATCGCCCCGGACGAAGAGACAATCACGCCGAGCTCTGGCTCTGGATTGTTCCAGTCAGAGGTACTGAGCACTCCGGCCTGACCGGCCGTTCCCACGCTGGACAGCGGTTGGGCCTTGGTAAAAATCTCGGCGTCAGCGCCGATGCCCACCTCCAGGTACTGGCTCCAGAGACCACGCTCCCGCAACCGTTCCTTGAGCCGCGTGGCCGCTTCTGATCCCGGCACCAACTCGGCGAGTGATCCTCCGAGCGCTTCGGTAATGGTCAGCCGCATTTCTGCGGCCGCGGTGGGCTCGCCTCCCGCACGCTCCTCGATCAACCGTTCCAGCATTGAAACCGGAAAGGTGACTCCGGCAGCTTTGACCGCGTGCAGGTCCAGGGGAGACAGGAGCCACGGGTGAGCAGGATCCCGAACTTCAGGGTCGGTATTTGCGAGCGCTTCACCGAGCGATCCCAGGTCCTCCCCATAGGCGCCTCGGAGCACGGTAGCGGGATCGGGGGACTCAGTCACCTGCGAGACCGTCGGGAAACTGGCGGTGACATCCACCAATCGCCCATTCCGAACCGTCACTACGGAGGGCCCATCGTGGTGGGGAGACCAGGCGCGCCCCACCAGGACCGCCCGGTCCGCATCCTCCGGAAGCGTCTCGGCGGCGCTCGGGGGCCAGTTCACTCGAATTCTGTGTTCTACTGCGGTCATGAGTTCACCTTTCTGGAGGGCCCGGTCGCGGCAAGCGCCGCTCTCCGAAGCGAGTCATACTGCCGCAGGACCTGAGCGGCGCCACTGCCCGAGAGCAGCGCGGAGCGAAACAGGGCGGAAGCAGTGGATTGAAAAGCGGTATAGCCGGGAAACCGGGGCCGAACCGTCGCGGCGGAAAGAGTCTGCGCGGTCCCAGCAGTAAAGCTGCCAGTTCGCCTCGCCACCCCGGAGTCCAGCCAAGCTTCCCTTCTCGCGGGTTGACCTTCCTCATCAACGAGGAGGCCGCTCTGCACAGGAACCCCCACCAGTCCCGCAAGGTGTTCGGCGAGCGCTGGACTCAGCACCGTCCCAGCAGTGACCGCGAGGCCCGTGCCCCCCAGCGTCGATCCGGGGGGACGGCCCGGGAAACGCGGTGCATCGGCAAACGCAACCCGTCGAGGCGTCGTTTCCTGCTGAGAGGGCTTCGGCCTGGCATAGTTCACATAGCCGTAGATCAGCGGGGCGTACGCAATCTCGCCACCTCGTGACATCAGCTCCAGCATCGCAATGGGGTTCAACTCGGCCCACTCCGCCCGACTGTTCGCTGCCAATCGGGCCAGGACAGCGTATGCCGCAGCCCCAGCGTCTGCGTCCACACTGCCATCCGGAGCCACAGGCGCGCCCAAAGCGCCGCACACCGAATACCAACTGATCAACGCATGCGGACCTGCGAGCGAGAGTGCGACCGGAGCCTCACGGGCAAGCTGCTCAACGTCGTTCCACTCTCTGGGCGGACTCGCAATCCATTCCGGGTCGTAAGCGGCAACCTGAGTAGCCGCGTCCAACGGGAGCGCCCACAACTGCCCGCCCACGGTGTACGAGGCAACCGAAGCTCCGATGTACTGCTCTTCCGCGCACGGCACCGGAGTACCCGCGAAGGCTTCGGTGATTGCGCGGAGACTCCCACTCTCGAGAGCATCACCGAGATGCGGGTGGTCGAGAACGACCAGGTGATACTGAGCACAGACCTCCGCAATCGGAGCAGATTCAAAACCCTCAAGCGGATGAGTGTCCCATTCCAGCGTGTCTCCCCGCTGCTCTGCGTTGAATTTCGCGGCAAGGACGCGCAGCGCCTGTTCCCCGCGCGGATGGTCCCAGGTGAGCCCTCGATAGCGCATGCGTCTCCTCGGTGAGTACGGACTATGTTAGCGCTAACGTTAGCGCAAACAGTCACCGTGCTCAAGCCCAAACCACGGCCGGCCCTGACCTCAGAGCACCTGGCCTCCCGCACAAGCGTCACCCGGAACGATTCGTCGCGCCCTCTGACACTCGGTTA
>NZ_JAPFRB010000002.1:420834-428558 GCF_035726885.1 Leucobacter sp. M11
GGGGCTCGGGCCCGTGCCGAGGAAGTGGAAGCCCGCGGCGCGGGCGGTGCGCGCGGAGGCGATGTTGCCCGTGAAACATGACCAGCTCAGCGGCTCCGCGCCGAAGGGCCGCTCGCGCTCCCGCCAGTCAATGACCGCGGCGAGCGCCTCCGTGACGATGCCCGCGCCGCGGTGCGCGGCGCCCTGCCAGTAGCCGACGCCGCGCGGCTCGCGCCCGACGCAGACCACGCCGAGCAGTTCCGTCGGTCGCTCCGCGAGCCGGATCGCCCAGGTCGCCTCGCTCCCGTCGGTCCAGGCCGCCGGGACGATCTCGCGGATGAAGCCCTCGGCGTGCTCGCGCCGGTAGGGCCACGGCGTCGTCAGGAATCGCTCGAAGAGCGGGTCCTGACAGAACGCCGTGATCGCGTCGATGTCTGCCTCCCGCGGCTGATCCAGCAGCAAACGTTCGGTGCGCAGCTCGACGGTCCGCACGGGGCTACTCCGCGTCGAGCTTCGCGATCGGGGCGAGCTTGATGAGGAGCTTCTTGTCGCCGACCGAGTCGAAGGTGACGTGCGCGATGCGCTTCGAGCCCTCCCCCGTGACCCGGTTGACGCGGCCCTCGCCGTACTCGTCGTGCCGGATGCGGTCGTTCGTGTCGAGGGTCATGTCTCCGTTGTCGCGGAGGTTGCCGACGATCGTGTTCGGGAAGGAGGAGCCGGTCTCCTTGGCGAGCTTCTTGCGCTCCCGCCACTTGTCGAGACTCGACTGCATGTTGCCGCTCGCGGGCGTCTCGATTGCGGCCGAGCCGGAAGAGCCGCCCGAGCCGAAGGACACGGCGGAGTCACTGCTGCGGAACGAGCCGGAGGACCCGGACGATCCCGAGCGCCAGCCCTGCCCGGAACGCGGCTGGTTCAGCGCGCGCGATTCCGTGCCCCCGCGCGAGGTCACCATCCCGGGCGACTGCTTCCAGTCGATGAGCTCGTCGGGGATCTCCTGCAGGAACCGGGAGGGCAGCGCGACCGACACGTCGCCGTACTGCGAGCGGGTACTCGCGAGCGTGAGATACAGGCGCTCGCGGGCTCGCGTGATGCCGACGTAGAACAACCGCCGCTCCTCGGCGGGGCCGCCCACCTCGTCCACGGACATCTGGTGGGGCAGCAGCCCCTCCTCGACGCCCGTGATGAAGGCCGCGCGGTACTCCAGCCCCTTCGCGGTGTGCAGGGTCATCAGCGAGACCGTGCCGCTCGTGTCGTCGAGGTCGTCGGCGGCGGCCACGAGGCTCACCTCGGTGAGGAAGTCGATCAGGGACGCCTCGGGGTGCTGGACGTCGTACTCCTTCGCCACCGCCAGGAGCTCCTCGAGGTTCTCGGCGCGGGCCTCGTCCTGCGGGTCCTTCTTCGCGCGGAGCTGCTCGACGTAGCCGGTCTCGTTCAGGATGAGGGCGAGCACGTCCGCGACCGGGCCGGGCTTGGGCTGCCCGGCGTCGTCGGTCTCCCCCGCGCCGCTCGTGCCGAGCGCGATGCTTGAGGCGCGCATGATGAGGTCGCCGAGCCCGAGGACGGTGCCGCGCACCTTCGGACCGAAGCCGATCTCGTCAGCCCGGAGCATGGCCTCCAGGAAGGAGACCTCGTTCTCCTCGGCGAAGTTCGCGAGCTGGCCCTCGGCCATCGGCCCGATGCCGCGCTTGGGCGCGCCGAGCATCCGGGACCAGGCGATCGGGTCGAAGGGGTTCGCGATCGTCGTGAGGTACGCCATCGCGTCCTTGATCTCGGCCCGCTCGTAGAACTTCGTGCCGCCGAGCACCCGGTACGGGATGGCCGAGCGGATGAACAGCTCCTCCAGGGCACGGGTCTGCGCGTTCGTGCGGTAGAACACCGCGATGTCCTTGTAGTCCATGCCGTTTGCGTGCAGGGACTCGATCTCGTCGGCGACGAAGCGGGCCTCGTCGTGCTGCGAGTACCCGGTGAAGCCGACGATCTTCTCGCCGCTGCCCGAGTCGGTCCACAGGTTTTTCGCCTGGCGGTCGAAGTTGTTGCCGATCACGGCGTTCGCCGCGCTCAAGATGTTCTGCGTGGAGCGGTAGTTCTGCTCCAGGAGCACGACCTCCGCGCCCGGGAAGTCCTTCTCGAACTCGGAGATATTCCGAATATCCGCGCCGCGGAATGCATAGATCGACTGATCAGAGTCGCCGACGACGGTCAGGCTCGCGCCGGGGATCTCGCCGCGCTCGTCGAGCTCCGCTGGGCGAACGGGGAGGGCGACGCGTTCGATGACCTCGGCGGTGACGGGCCGGGTCAGCTCGCGGATCAGGGCGTACTGGGCGTGGTTCGTGTCCTGGTATTCGTCCACGAGAATATGCCGGAAGCGGCGCTGGTAGAGCGCGGCGATATCGGGGAAGGTGCGGAACAGGTGCACCGTCTGGCCGATCAGGTCGTCGAAGTCGAAGGCGTGCGCCCGGCGCAGTTCCTTCTCGTAGCCGCGGAAGATCTCGATGAAGAGGCGCTCGCGGGGATCGGAGAGGTTCGCGGTGGCCGCGTAGCTCTCCGCGTCGGCGAGCTCGTTCTTCAGCCGGGAGATCTTCGCGGAGCTGTTCGCCGGGGTGAAGCCGTAGGTGTCGGCTTCGAGCTCCTTGATGAGGCGCTTGAGCAGGGCGCGGGAGTCGGCGGAGTCGTAGATCGTGAAACCGGAGCCGTAGCCGAAGCGGTCGGCCTCCTTGCGGAGGATGCGCACGCAGGCCGAGTGGAAGGTCGCGATCCACATGCCGTCGGCGACGCCGCCCAGCAGCTCGCCGACGCGCTCGCGCATCTCGGCGGCGGCCTTGTTCGTGAAGGTGATCGCGAGGATCTGGCTGGGCCAGGCCTCGCGGGACTGGATAAGGCTCGCGACCCGGTGGGTGAGCACCCGGGTCTTGCCGGAGCCCGCCCCGGCCACGATGAGCAGGGCGGGGCCGCGGTACGCCACCGCGTGCGCCTGCGGCGGGTTCATGCCCTCGAGCAGGGGGTCGATTCCGGGCGCGCCGGAGTCACCGTTCCCCTCGGGGTACGGGGCGCCGGACGGGTCAAGAAGTTCGAAGTCGCTCATCGCTCACCAGTCTAGGCGGCACCGCTGACGGGCGGGGCCGAGATCGCGCAGGGTGCGCGGGCGAGCGCTAGGCGGGGGTCCCGTCCCGCTCCGCGAGGAAGCGGTCCCGCGCGGCGACGCCCAGATCGGGCTGGTCGACAAAGATCCCGTCGATGCCGGTCGCGAGCGCGAGCTGGAACTCGCTCTGCCAGTTGCCCCAGGCCGCTTTCTGGATGGCCGAGCGCTGGAAGCGGGGATTCAGGAAGCGGTTCTCGGGGCGCAGGGTCCACGTAAACACGGTCAGCCCGCGCGCGTGCGCCCGAGTGACGAGGTCGCTCGGCCCCACCGCGTGCCCGCGCTTGCCGAGGGCGAACAATGCGTGCTTGTTCACGCTGATGCCGTCAACGCGGCCGCGCAGGCCGTCGAGCCCCGCGTCGCTCAGGTACGCCTCGAAGGGGGTCGCCGCGGCGCCGTGCCGCGCCACCTGGTCCGCGGGAGCGCCGGTCCGTTCCACGAGAAACACGAGGTGCGCGTCCAGGCCGGACGCGCGGAGCCGGTCGAGCACGTCCAGCTCGAAGGCCTCGACGATGAGCCGGTCCCCGCGCTGCAACCAGCCCGTCCGGTCCAGGTCCCGCAGCAGGAGCTCGTCGAGCGGCAAGCCGATCGTGTCGAAGTAGTCGGCGTGCTTGATCTCGACCACGACCGAGAGGTCCCGGCCGAGCCGGGCGCTCTCCTCGTCGATAATCGCGAGCAGGTCGGTGAGCCGGAGGATGCCAAATCTCCCGTCGAAGCCCGCGCTGTCCGGGCGGTGCTTGGCGAGGCGTTCGCGCGCCCGAAGCGTGCTGAGTTCCGCCCAGGTGAAGTCCTCGGTAAACCAGCCGGTGAGCGTCACCCCGTCCACGGTTTTTGTCGTCTTGCGCGCGGCGAACTCCGGCCGCTTCGCGACGTCCGTCGTGCCCGAGATCTCGTTCTCGTGCCGCAGGACCAGCACCCCGTCACGGGTGGCGACGATATCGGGTTCCACCGCGTCCGCGCCCAGCTCGAAGGCGAGCCGGTAGGACGCCTCGGTGTGCTCCGGCCGGTAGCCGGGGGCGCCTCGGTGCCCGATGATCAGGGGAATGCGCGCGGCCGAGCTCATGGCATCAGCCTACCCGGCGCCCGAGATCGCGTCCGCCGTTGGAGAACACGGTGAAAATGCGCGCATTCCCGGCCAACGCACGGCGAACCCCGGTAATCTTGAGTCAAAACGCCCGCCGCTTCGAGAGAAAGTACTCCGCGACACTATGGCACTGAACAACCCGGCCTTCAACAACAACCCCGCGCTGAACGGGAAAACCCTCACCGCCGAGGAGCTGAACCGGATCTACAACCAGCCGTCGGCAACGCTGAACCGCCCCGGCGTCGACCAGGCTGCCCCGCAGACCGCGCCCGCGGCCCCGATCGAGCGCTCCAGCGACCCGATGACCTACGAGGACACCATCGCGAAGACCGCCGGGCTGTTCGTCATCGTGCTCGCACTCGGCGCGGTCGGCTGGATGTTCCCCGCGCTCATGTGGCCCGGCGCGATCGCCGGCCTGGTCCTCGGCCTCGTCAACTCCTTCAAGAAGGAGCCGAGCGTTCCGCTGATCGTCGGCTACGCGGCAGCCCAGGGCCTGTTCCTCGGCGGCATCTCCATGACCTTCGAGGGTATGTGGCCCGGCATCGTGATGCAGGCCGTGGTCGGCACGCTCTCCGTGTTCGCGGTCGTCCTCCTGCTGTTCCGCAGCGGCAAGGTCCGCACGAGCCCCAAGATGACCAAGATCGTGCTCGTCGCGATGCTCGGCTACCTTGTCTTCTCGCTCGCCAACTTCGTCATGATGCTCACCGGCGTGACCGACAGCATGTTCGGCGCCCGCGACATCACCGTGATGGGCATCCCCCTCGGCGTGATCATCGGCCTGCTCGCCGTGTTCCTCGCCTCCTACTCGCTCGTCATGGACTTCGAGTTCGTGCAGAACGGCGTGAAGAACGGCGTGCCCCGCAAGTACGGCTGGACCGCTGCCTTCGGCCTCATGGTCACTCTGATCTGGCTCTACGTCGAGATCCTTCGCATCCTCGCGATCCTCCGCGGGAACGACTAAGCTCGCTCAACGCGGCGACTCGCCGCGTGACGACCGTTCGACCCTCAGAGAGCCGGAGTGTGATGTTCCAGCCCGCAGACCTCAACGCAGCGATCATCGCCGCGCCGATGGCGGGCGGACCGTCCACCCCGGCTCTCTGTGCGTCCGTCACGAACGCGGGCGGCCTCGGCACGCTCGCCGGGGGCTACCGGAGTGCCGGTGCCCTCGCCGAGCAGATCGCGGAGGCCCGGCGACTGACTCCGGGTCCGATCGGGGTCAACCTCTTTGTGCCGAGCGACTCCCCCGCAAGCCACGACCGGATTAGCGACTACGCGGAGCGCTTGGCCCCCTTCGCCGCGGCCCTCGGGGTCGAGGTGCCGGAACCGCGGTTCGGGGACGACGACGGCTGGCAGGAAAAGCTTGATCTGCTCGCCGACACCCGACCGGAGTTCGTGAGCTTCACCTTCGGCTGCCCCGAGGCCAAAATCCTCGACCGCTTCGCGCAGCTCGACGTGCACACCTCGGTGACCGTGACCACCGTCGCGGAGGCCGAGCAGGCAGCCGCCGCTGGCGCCGCCAGCGTCACGCTTCAGGGCCCCGGGGCGGGCGGCCATCGGGGCACCTTCGACCAGGAGGCCCTCCCCGAGACGGCCCCGCTCATCGAGACCCTGACCGCGGTCGTCGCGATGCTCGACGCCCGGGACGCCCCCGTCCCCGTGATCGCCGCGGGAGGGCTCTGCTCCCCCGCTGGGCTCGACGCGGTGCTCTTCGCCGGGGCGCAGGCCGCCCAGCTCGGCACCGCGTTCCTCCTCGCCGAGGAGGCCGGGACGAACCCCGTGCACCGGGCCGCGCTGCGCGACCCCGGCTTCGCCGAGGCCAGCCTGACCCGCTCCTTCTCCGGGCGGTGGGCCCGGGGGCTCCAGAACGAGTGGATGACCGCCCTGGACCCCTTCGCGCCCGCGGGCTACCCCGAAATCAACTCGCTCACCGCCCCGCTCCGGGCCGCGGCTGTGGCGCAGGGCAACCCCCGGCTCGCCAGCCTCTGGGCCGGCACCGGCTTCCGGGAGGCCCGGATCGCGAGCGCCGCCGACATCATCGCCGGGCTCCTCCCCGCTTCCCGCCGCTGAGCCGCACCCGGCCCCTGGCCCGCCCGGCACCGGTGCCGCGGGCCGCGCCGTCCACCGGCTCAGCCCGTCTGCGCGGGCGGCACTATGCCCGAGTATCTCACTTCAGCTCGTTCCTTCTCGTTTCTCGACAAAAAAACTTCGCATCCCCCGGATTCCTTTTATAGATTTCCGGAAACTTTTGCACAGTTCTTCCTCGGATGATTTCTGATAATGCCCTGGCCTCTGTGCCGGGGGACCGAGGCCGTTGGGGAGCAGAACACGAGGGCGTCGATCCCGGAACAGGAATTGTGACCCACCCTCGAAGCTGAAGGACCCCTCATGAGCACTCCCTCCCGAGCTGTATTTCGCCCACCCCGCGCGGCCGTCATTGGCGCCGTCCTCGCGCTGATCACGCTGAGCCTGGTCCCGGTTGCCACCGCGAACGCTGACGTTCCCGAGGCCCCCGTCGCCGCGTTCAACGCGGCTTGCGCCGGAGCGACCTCCGCCGATCCGACCACGAGTTCCGACGTACTCGGCGACCTGACCCACGTGGACGGGGGCCGCTTGGCCCAGTTCAACGCCGGTCACCCGGTCCCGCTCTACGACGCGAACGGCTACAACGATGACGATTCGTTCCCGCCGCTGTGCGTTGTTCGAGCGAGCGTGGACTCCCCCACCGGTTATATTGCCGAGTGGCTGTTCTGCACCGACCTGGCCTCCGCCGTGTGCGGCACCACCACTCGGGAGGGCACCCTCGAGGACGGCCACGGCAATCCGGTCGGCCCGATGGAGCCGGTTGGCGTCAATGAGAAGCTGAGCCCCGACCAGGAGCGCCTGATCGCCTACCTCATCCAAAACGGTGCGCCCTTCCAATCCACCGGCTCCCTGCCATACGCATCGAATAACTCGGCCACACGCGCCGACTCCGGGACGACGAGCGCGAACCGAGTCGCCCTGCAACAACTCGTCTGGTGTGTCAGCGAGGCTGACGAACTCTCGCGGCTGAACGGCTTGACCGAGCTCTGCGCGGTAAACCTGCCCGCCGCCGAGCAGGCCAGGCTCCTCGAGCTCATCCCGGATGAGCCGACGGTTGAGCTGAGCTTTACCCAGCCGAGCGAACCTCTCCGCGTGGGCCAGCAAGCCCGGGTCGTGCTCCGCACCAATGTCTTCCAGCAGCCCATCTCTCTCGCCGGGAATGGCCTCAGCGGGGTCAGCGTCTGTGCGGGCGATGCCACGATCGTAGACGCTTCCCTCGTGGTCACCGGCTCCGACCCGAATCAGCCCAAAGAGGTTGAGCTCTGCTTCACGAGTACCTCCGTCGGAGAGATGGCCCTCTCCGCGGCAGCGGTCACAACCCACGTCGCGCACATCCGCTGGAACCAGAGCGCATCGTTGCCCGGGAACAAACCATGCCAGCACTTCGCCTCCTTCGACGCGACCAAAGACAGCACGGTGAGCGCCCAGACCCGCGTGCTCTTC